>NZ_JARKMW010000001.1:1090479-2824767 GCF_034650155.1 Microbacterium sp. STF-2 | reverse complement strand
TGAGCCAGGATCAAACTCTCCGTAAAAAAGAAATGCATACCCCACCGGGAAAACGGTGACGCAGCGAGTTTGATGCTGACCAAAGAGACAAATTCATTGCTGACTTCATCCATTGCCAACCCCACAAGGAGGTTGGTCTTTGATCCAAAGGAATTCTCAACTAGCCGAAGCTAGACGAGGATAATTTGGCATTTGACAAGTGCACGCTGTTGAGTTCTCAAGGATCGGATGCTCCCACGACCCAGCCATCACAGCCAGGCCCGAAGGGCAACTTCTCTATCTTACCGATCTCGTTTCCGTTGTCAAGTCCGAGTTTTTCTCGGCCTGACCGTGGGAACGGATCAGCACCTTCATCCTGTTCACTCGGTGAGTGTCTGGGATTCGGGAGGTGTTAGCTGCTTGACGGGAGCCGGTCCGAGGACCTCCGCTCAACCGTTTGGGGCGAACAGGTAATAACTTACGTGGGTTCCGGGGTTCCAGCAAATCAAGCTCGACCGCCGGGCGTGTCGCGCGACTGCGCCGGCGGATCCGGATGATTCTCCTGCCTCACCCGGCGCTCAGGGGCGCGGTCGTGACGTCGACGCTGCCGAAGGGGAAGGGACTGAAGACCGTCCACGACCCGGAGGTGAATCCCTCCATGGGGATCTGGAAGAACCAGACGTGGGAGACGACGATCGCGAGGCCCACAAGCGCCGCCACTCCGATGGCTGCTCGGTTTAGTGCCTTGAGGGCAGAGGCTTCGTCGCTCGCCTTCATCACACGTCCGAGAGTGATCAGCACGATCGCGGCGATGCCGATGTAGATCAGGGGGCTGGGACGGAGCGCCAGATCGATGCACACGGGCGCCTGGTCGGTCGGCTGTCCCTCCGAGTCGATGAAGCCGCCGCTCCCGTCGAAGCCACCGGGGCAATAGCTCCTGCTGGCGACCATGACTGAGGAGTACACGAAGACAGCGAGCAGTGCTGTGACCAGGACGCGGCGGATCTCCTCGATGATCGCGATGCCAGGGAGGCCTGCGGCGGCGGCCGTTGCCGGCGTGGTCGGTGCGAGCGACATGAGGGCCTCCTTGGGGGTGGTCGTCTCATGATGGCGCAGCGGGTGGAGAGAGGAAAGAGCGCGGGTGCTGGCGCCCGCGATCGAACTCTCCCCTGCTTGCTGGAATATCGGTAGTGTTCGGCCAGAGCCTGAGCAGAAGGATGGCAAAGATGCCTGCAGCACCCCAGGGTTGGTACGCCGACCCCGAGCACCCCGCACAGCAGCAGCGCTGGTGGGACGGCACTCAATGGACGGTGCACACCGCACCCCTGGGGCAAGCGCCGACTGCGGCTGTCGCCGTGACCCCCGTCGATGCCGCTCCCGCCCAGGTGAAGTCCTCTCGGATGAAGGTCGTCCTCATAGTGGGAGCGGTGGTGCTCGCGATCCTCCTCCTCACCCGCAGCCTGGGCGTGATCATGATGCTCGCCGGGTTGGTGCTCTTCTTCGTCGCCATCTATGGGATCGTGCGTGGCTCGGCGAAGCTCTTTCGCGTGCGCTCGCGCGGAGCGGCATGGGCAGCTCTGGGGATCGCGTTCGTTCTGATGTTCGCGGGGTCCGGAGCGAACGCTGCCCTCGGCGGCCCTGGTTCGGACACCACGAGCTCAGGGTCGTCGGAGGCCAAGCCGTTCGCGTCCGCACAGACAGAGAAGCCGACCCCCTCTCCCAAGCCCACTACCTTTGAGGAGGTCGAAGAGTCGACGGTGGTTCCTTTCGAGCGGACGACGGCCGACGATCCGCAGCTCGACGTCGGACAGACCGCCATCACGACAGTCGGTGTCGACGGAACCAAGGTCACCACCTACCGCGTGACGTACGTCGATGGTGTGGAAGTGTCGCGCGAAGTCCTCGGCGAGGTCGTCACCGTCGCGCCGGTGAATGAAGTCACGTCGAACGGGACACGACAGCCTGCTCCCGCACCCGTGCCTCTGGTGCAGCCCGCCGCCGAGTGCCACTCGAGCTATGCCGGGGTGTGCGTGCCGATCGCGTCGGATGTGGACTGCGCGGGTGGGAGCGGGAACGGGCCGGCGTATGTGCACGGGCCGCTGCAGGTGGTCGGGCCGGATGTGTACGACCTCGACCGCGACGGTGACGGGATCGCCTGCGCCTGAGACAGGGCCTGCGCTACCACCTCTCGATACGCTAGTCCCCAGCGAGGGGCGCGACGCCTCGGGGACCGGGGCTACGACCTCAGAGGGAGTGCGCAATGACGGGAGAGACCTTCTCTGAAGACGAGTTCCGCAGTCAGTGGAAAGAGCAGGCGGACGAGATCGGCCGCTTCAACCTCGCCATCTTCGGCAAGACGGGTGTCGGGAAGTCGACGCTGATCAACGCGATCTTCGGCGAGGAGGTCGCTCCCACCGGCGTCGGCGAGCCCGTGACGATGGACGAGCATCTCTACATCCATCGTTCCGGCTTCCTGGGCCTGCTCGACACCCGTGGTCTCGAGATCGGCAAGGACACCGATGAGCTGATCCGCGAACTCGGCGACTACCTGAAGAAGATGCGCCAACGGCCGCTCTCCGAGCAGATCCACGTCGCCTGGTACTGCGTCCGGGCGACCGACCGAAGGTTCGAAGACACCGAAGCAGAGTTCATCCGCCGGCTCCACGACCTCGGCCTGCCCGTCGTCGCCGTCCTGACGCAGGTGCCGTCGCGGAACGGCGAGTATCACGCCGACGCTCTGACCCTGGCGGATCACATCGCGGGGCTCGATCTGCCGATCGTGGGAGGCCGTCCGATCCTGGTGATGTCGACGGCGGATGAGTTCACCGGCCAGGTTCAGCACGGGCTCACGGAGCTCGTGGATGCCACGTTTCGCGCTGCTCCCGAGGGTGTTGAAGCAGCGTTCGCAGCCGCCCAGAAAGTCGATCTGGCAAGAAAGCGCAAGCAAGCTCAAACAGCTGTCCGCGCGGCTGCCACGGCGGCGTTGACGGTCGGAGCTATTCCGATCCCCGTTGCGGACGCCGGTGTGCTCATCCCCATTCAGCTCGGGATGATGGCCAGGGTCGCGGCGATCTACGGCGTCAGAGTCGAGACCGCCACGATCGCAGCGACCGCGGCAACAGTCGCCGTCTCGGCGGCAGGACGAAGCGCCGTCGCCGGCCTCCTGAAGTTCATCCCCGGAGCGGGAACCATTATCGGCGGTGCGATCTCGGGCACCGTCGCCAGCACCTTCACCCTGGCGATCGGATACGCATGGGCAGTGGTCTGCGGTGAGCTCACGCAGGGTCGACTGCGAGGTGTCGACGGCGCGCTCGACAGCAACCTGGTGCGCGAGCTGTTCCAGACGCAGGTCGGCGTGTGGTTCAAGAAGGTGAGTGGCGGGCGGGGCTGACGAGGGTTTCGAGGCCGATCCCCACCGCGGAGCAAGCGGAATCCGCTAACTTCCACTCCCAACCGATGCGCTGCTACCGCCTGTCGCATTAGTCCTTGTAGCGACGGACTGCCTCGCGAATCCCGTCGGCGTGCGCGTAGATCTCATCAAGCTCTTCGATCGCGTGGCGCGTCTCGACCTTGTCCTCATCCAACAGCCCCAGGTACTTCTGCTTTCCATTGAAGTGAAGACGCGCTACAGGCTTCCGGTTGTTGTCATCGAGCAGCACGGCGAAGTAGCTCTTCGCGTCGCGGTGCGTGACGCGCTGCGGCTTGACCTCGCCACAGGCGATCGCCTTCACGATCTGATAACCCTCGAGCTCCTCAAGAGTGGTCTCGATTTCCGTGTCGCGGTCGAGGTCTGCTTCCGCGACCTCTGCACTCGTCGCAGGAGACGGGTCCGATGTGTGGGTGATTCCGCTCACGCCGAGGGCAGTCTTCAGGCGATCATTCACGCGCTCGTTCAGGAACTGGTGGGCCGCCTTGCCGACCAGCCCCGTGAACTGCTGCCGCACTTTCTGCGTGTACGAACCGTCGTAGACACGCGTTGCGAAAAACTTGATCCACTCGTCAGTCGGCTCGCGGAACTGGCTCGCGATCTCTCGCTTCAGAGCACCAATGTACTTGAGCTCCTCCGCCGCACTGATGATCGAGTCGAGGTCGAAACTCTCCTTGCTCAGCTTCTGGAGTTCTGGGATCAGAGTCTCGTCGATGTCGAGCAGGTCGAGGACAAGGAACGGTTTTGCATCCATGCGATTCGGAGCATCGAGGTCTGTGTAGAAGTGCCAGACAACACCGTTCGTCAGAACTGCGATGCGCGCATTCGTGACGGCGAAGTAGCGGAAGAGCTGCGAAGCGTGCTCGATCTTGAGGGATCCCATCGATGGCTTGCACTCGATGAGGATTTGAACCTCGCTGTCGCGCATGATGGCGTAGTCAATCTTCTCGCCCTTCTTGGTCCCGACGTCGGCCGTGAACTCGGGAACGACCTCCAGCGGGTCGAAGACGTCGTAGCCAAGAATCGTCGAGATGAACGGCATGACGAAAGCGTTCTTCGTCGCCTCCTCGGTCCCGATCGCCGTCGCCTGGTTCTTCACCTTCGTTGCGAGGGAATCGAGACGCTCTGAAAACTCCACCGTTACTCCGCTCTTCGTTGAACACGCTTTAATCCAGACGATAGCGGACCTCGGAGCGAAGCGTCGACGAAGCGGCATATCGATATGCTGCGTCGCGTGAGCACCATGACGCCGGCCCGACTCTCGCTCGAACTGAATGTCAACCAGAAGCGCATTCGCGACTTCCTCCGCGAGCAGTACGGCAGGCTGCCCGAAGGCGCCGCTCGATGGGAACTCGAGGACAGTCAGGCTGACGCTGTGCGGACTCGGTTCGCTCGGCAGCTCCGAGCCCCCGATCCGACGCTCTGGACACTAGAGGTCGGCGACACCGTGCTACGACGAGAGATCCACGCCGCTTACGGGGGCCAGGAACAGGGTGGGATCATCACCCCAAGGTCCATTCCCGACATCCTCGTCATCACGAGCCCCGAGAGCGGAGCGAGGCACGGGTATGACGCGTTTGAAGGACTGCAGGAGGACGGCTCCTTTCTCTACACGGGCGAGGGTCAGCGCGGTCCTCAAACGTTCGCGCGTGGGAACACCGCGCTTCGAGACGCGGCCAAGAGTGGGCGCCCTATCCGCCTAATGACGAAGCAAGGCGCCTACGTCACCTATGTGGGGGAGTTCACGACAGGCGAGCCAGCGTTCAGCATTGAGACGATTCCGGACTCGGACGGGAATCTTCGCGAAGGAATCATCTTCAAGCTCGTGCCGGTTGACGCCGATGTGGAAGCACTCGATGCGCCTTCCACGCCCCTTACGGAAAGTGCACAGGCCTCGTCCTGGACGCCTCCCGAATCGTCGTCGTACGCCGTCGGAGCACCGCTGATCCCTGGTGAGCGCGTCGTCTCCCGAATCGAGTTTGAGTTGCAGAAGGACTTCGGGCAGTGGATCGAGTCCCGTGGTGAGACTCCTCAGCGCCTTCGCCTGAGCTCCGCAGGAGCCACGATCGAGCCGGATCTCTATGTCTCGGAGTCTGGCTGGGTCGTCGAAGCGAAGAAATCGCCTGCTCGCGAATATGTCCGCACCGCGATTGGGCAGGTCCTCGACTATTCGCTACTCGCTCGGGAATCCGGCAGGCCCGCGGTTCCCGTCGTCTTACTTCCCAGTCGACCGATCGCACATCTCGAGGCCTTGTTATCCGAGTTGGGAATTCTCCTGATCGTCCGCGGCGACGAGGGCTTCTTGGTCATCGAGTAGGCGATCCGGCCGCAACTTCCGCGACAGATGGCAGGTCCGGGGCGGCCCAATCGAGATCCGGCAGATCGCTACGACGAACCCAGCGCAGTTCATCATGATCGAGGCTCTGGGTCGGTGGCTCTCCGAGCAACCTGGCTCGAAAACAAATGAGGCGGATGGTGCTTTCGCCGACCACTGTGTCATCCGTTCGAAGCGGGGCGGTGACCTCGATTGAGGTGCTGAGCTCTTCGCGTATCTCTCGCACCAAAGCCTCGCTGTGCGTCTCACCCTTTTCGAGTTTGCCGCCGGGGAACTCCCATTTCCCTCCAGCGGCCTTCTCCGGTCGGCGGCGGCAGGCAAGGATCTTGTCTTCATGCTCGATGACTGCTGCAACGACCTCGATAACGCGGCTCTCGCTCATGGATGCCTCCGTGAGCACGCTAACAGGGAGTGTCTTCGGGCGCTCTCCCCGACCCTGCTAGCGTCGCATCATGCCGTCGCCGCAGACTCTCGCCGCCCTTCGCGCCTTCGTCGCCGAACGGGACTGGGACCAGTTCCACTCGCCGGAGAACCTCGCCAAGAGCATCTCGATCGAGGCGGGCGAGCTCCTCGAGTGCTTCCAGTGGTCCGCTGACCTCGACCAAGAACAGGTAGAGGCGGAGCTCGCGGATGTTGTCACCTACTGCATCCACCTCGCGAACAAGATCGGCGTCGACCTCGACGAAATCGTCATGAAGAAGTTGGAGTCGACGAAGGCGAAGTACCCCGTGGAGCTGGCCAAAGGCCGCATGACGAAGTACACCAAGCTCTCCGAGGCACCGGAATGACAGATTTCAGCATCCAGCGCCTTCCTTTCCGCCGTGACGCTGTTGATAGGTGGGCGCGGGACGATACCCGGCACACCAATTGGCCGGTCGTCTACGTGATCGAAGGCGACCCGCAGCGTAGTTCGCCGGGGCTCTATGTCGGTGAGACCGTGAGCGCCGCCACTCGGATGCGTCAGCACCTCGCCGGCTCGAAGAAGAATGAGTCCCTCGAATCGATCCGCGTCGTCGTCGATCACACGTTCAACAAGTCCGTCTGTCTCGACCTTGAATCGCATCTCATTCGCTGGGTCTCGGGCGACGGCCAGTACCGCATCCTCAATGGCAACGACGGTCTGACAGATGCTCAGTACTACGACCGCGCCCTCTACCGCGAGTCGTTCCGCGACGTCTTTGAAGCGCTGCGAGCAGAGGGGCTCTTCTCGCGGAGCATCCCCCAGATCGAGAACTCCGATCTCTTCAAGCTCTCGCCGTTCAAAGCTTTGACAGACGATCAGGGCATCGCGATCATGGACATCCTGGAGGGACTGCTCGAAGATCTTCAGAACCCGGGCGCTCGATCAACGCTCGTTGTCCAGGGCAACCCGGGAACAGGGAAGACGATCATCGCGATCTTCCTGATGAAGCTGCTCGCCGACATCCGCGACTATCAAGACCGTGACGACGTCGAGCCTGACTCCATGTTCTCGGAGTTCTTCGTCCCCGAGAATCGCGAGCTGCTCAAGACACTTCGCATGGCGCTCGTGATTCCGCAGCAGTCCTTGCGGGAGTCGGTGAAGAAGGTCTTCAAGAAGACGCCCAAGCTTGATGCTGCGATGGTGATGTCACCGTTCCAACTCGGTGAATCGGACGAGGCGTATGACCTCGTTCTCGTTGACGAGACCCACCGACTCGGGCAGCGCGCCAATCAGGCGTCGGGCGTGCAGAACAAGAAGTTCCGCGAGATCAATGAAGCTCTGTTCGGAAGCGATGATCCTCGCTACACCCAGCTCGATTGGATCAAGGCTCGGAGCAAGCATCAGCTCCTGCTTGTCGATGGTGAGCAGAGCGTGCGGCCTCATGATCTCTCTCCGGCGGCGCTCAACGCCGAAATCAGTGGGGCCAAGGATGCACATCGCTTTTTCCGCCTCACGACCCAGATGCGCGTGCAGGCTGGCGCAGACTATGTCGAGTTCGTACGCGCGCTACTGCGGGATGAAGCACCTTCACTCCCCGACCTCGGCGAGTATGAACTCCGCCTCTTCGACGATCTCGGAGACATGCGCGATGCCATCCGACGGAAGGATGCTGAGGTCGGTCTTTCCCGCCTCGTCGCAGGCTACGCGTGGGACTGGGTTTCGAGGAAGAACTCGGACGCATTCGACATCGAGCTGGACGGTGAGCGTCTGCGGTGGAACGGCACGGATAAGGACTGGATCAACTCGAACGGGTCGCTCGAAGAGGTCGGCTCGATCCACACCGTTCAGGGCTACGACCTGAACTACGCCGGGGTCATCATCGGGCCTGACCTCCGCCTCGACCCGGCAACCGGTCAGATCGTCGCTGATCGCGAGAGCTATCGCGACAAGAAGGGCAAGGAGAACACCGGGCACCTGAAGGATGCGTTCGGGGACGATGATCTGTTGACGTTCATCCGGAACATCTATGGCGTGCTGCTAACGCGTGGGATGCGCGGAACCTACGTCTATGTGTGTGACTTGCCGCTTCGAGCACTCATCCGAGGCATTCTCGAGCGGTAGTTCGACAAATGCGCTGACAGAGGACGCAGTGTCTGCCAGGGTATCGGCATGTGGGACTCTTTCTTTCCAGACGTCGTAGTTGCTTTCGTCGGCGCCCTGCTCACGGTGCTGATCGCCCTCGTTACCTACATGCTCAAAATTCGCCTCGATGAGAAGCGGGCGATTCAGTCGCTGATTGATGAGCTTCATCGTCGGCGAGCGATCGCCGAAGGGCCCGAACCAGTGATACGAGGGGCTGAAGAGCTCCCTGATTTCGTCAGGGCCAACGCAAGTGTGGTTTCGATGCGGACGGAGATCCGTTCCACTCGAGACCGGGTTCGGCAGGTGGATTCGCTCCAGGGACCGCTCTCGGAGATGACTCGCGCGTGCAACCGATACCTGGAGCTCAGCGCTGCGTCGCCGGACTTCTATGCGCGCTACCTCGGCGATCTAAGACGCGAGTTGACGCCGTTGGTCAGCCAGCTCGCAGGCAGCAGGAGGGGAATCGTGGCGCACCAGCCCGGCGGCGGAGCCTTCTGACAGTCGCGCCGTCACACCGCTGGTCAGTGATCAAGATTGGTTCGCGAGGCCCATCGATCACGCGGCCTGATCACCGAACCGCTCCCCCGAACTCACCTGCTGCGCCACCCGCCGCAACGCCAGCAACAACGGTTCCACCAACACCGACCCCAGCACCACGTACCGCACCGCCGCTTCCGCAGACTCCTCCGGCACCCCGACGATCTCCGCATCCGCAATCCGCCGCATGCTCGCGAGATACTCCGCCATCGCCGCATCCGGCACGGTGAACCCGACCCGCTCCAACCCCTGCAGTGCTCGCGCGACCGCGTGCAGCACCGCCTCGTCGCACATCCCCGGCTTCCACCCGAGCCCTGCCACGAGAGCCTCAGCGTCCGTCAAGTCCAGAGACTCATCCACCGGCGGAGTGATCGCCGCATGCGCCGTCCCGAGCAGATCATGCGCACTCTCCGGCGGATCGTCCAGCGCCCCCAGCACCCGCCGCGTCTCGGCGATGCTCACGCCCGCGTCAAGGAGCGCCCGGATCACCCGCAACCGCTCCACGTGCTTCTCGCCGTACGCGGCCTGAGTCGCGGACGACCTCTCCCCCTCGGGTAGCAGTCCCTCGCGCAGGTAGTACTTGATCGTCGGCACGGTCACGCCGGTCTGGGCTGACAGTTCGGAAATTCTCATGGCCACCTCTTGACTTCGATAGTAGCGCTATCCATTATGGATAGTGACACTATCCAACCAAGGAGTCATCATGTCGAAAGTCATCACGGGCCGCATGACCCACCGCCACGAGGGCGAGCTCGTCGTGTTCCACATCGGGATGCAGATCAACCACTGGTGGCGCCCCGACCTGTGGATGCCGGCCTTCTTCGCCATGCCGGGGATGCTGCGCGAACTCAGCGCCGACCCCGACTCTGGCATGCTCGGCTACCACCTGCTCTTCGGCTCGGGCGGACCCTACGTCGTGCAGTACTGGTCATCCGTCGACAAGCTCTACGCCTACGCGTCCAGCCCGAACCAGCAGCACCGCCCCGCCTGGACCGCCTTCAACCGCGCAGCCCGCAAGGCTCCGGGAGCGGTGGGCGTCTGGCACGAGACCTTCCGCGTCGACACCGCCGAGAGCGTCTACGTCTCGACGAAGCCGATGGGGCTGCCGAAGGCCACCGAGCTCGTGCCCGTCGGTAAGCGTCATGACCGGGCCCAGGCACGGTTCGCGGATGGGCGACGGATGCAGCGAAGCCTCTCGCCTCACCCCCTTCCCCCTGACCCGCGCCCCATACACCTGAGCGCACCTGGCAACCCCGCTTCCGCCGCGCCCTCCGCCGGACCGGTCGAAGCCAGACGGCGTGCGCAGCAGGAGTAACGTCTTACACGACGGCGGGGATGGTCGGTGAAGGAGCAGTGATGAAGATCGCAGAACTCAGAGATCAGCCGAGAACGGGCACAGCCGGCCAGCACACAGCGAACGAGACGGTCTCGTGACGGCTGAACACGCCCGCGGCACGTCGCGCGAGCGAGCCACCGTCGTGGCGATGATCCTCATCAGCGCCGCGCTCCCGGTGGTCGCCAACCTGCCGGTGTTCCAGAACCTGGTGTGGGTCTTCTGGCTCGCAGCCCTCGTCCTCATCGTCGGTGCGTCGGCGTTGCTCGTGAGCGTCACCCGGCGTGAACGACGACGTTCCGACGAGTCCTGAACCTCGTCACCACCGAAGAAACCACTACCCTCACACCATGCTCACCGATCGCCCGCGCGCCTGGATCTTCGACGTCGACGGCACCCTCGCCCTCATCGGCGACCGCTCGCCGTACGACATGCGCAAGGTGTCGATCGACACCCCGAACCACCCTGTCGTGGTCGCCACCCAAGCCTTCGCCGCGCACCCCGACGTCGACGCACTCATCGTCGTCTCGGGTCGAGATGAGACCGCCCGCCGCGCCACCGAGGCGTGGCTGACGTTCAACGAGATCCCTTTCGACCGCCTCCTACTCCGCCGCACCGGCGACCAGCGCGCCGACGACATCGTCAAGGCCGAGATCTACGACGCCCACATCGAACCGCACTTCACCGTGATCGGCGTGGTCGACGACCGCCGCAGCGTGGTCGAGATGTGGCGGTCTCGCGGACTGGTCTGCTTCCAGGTGGCCGAAGGGGACTTCTGAGGTTCATCCGTCGGAGTTCAGTGCCGTCGACACGATCCATCATTTTCCGGTTCTGTGTCCTGCGGGCTCGTGGTCGTCCGTCGTCTGGGTAAGTGGATGTAGAAAGACCTTGAGGAGAACACACATGCGCTACGTACTTTTCATCTGCACAGACCCGACCGCTGAGCCCTATGTCGAAGCCGAGGACAACGCCGGGGAGTGGGTGGCGTCGCTGCAGGACAGCGGCTCCTACGTCTTGGGCGACCGCCTGCGTCCTGTCGAAGACGCCACGACCGTGCGCGTCAGAGCCGGCGAGCGGATCGTGGCCGACGGACCGTTCACCGAGAGCCGCGAATGGATCGCCGGGTTCGACGTGATCGACGCCGACGACCTCGACGCCGCGATCGAGATCGCCGCCGCGCACCCGATGGCCCGGTTCGGCCTGGTGGAGGTGCGACCCGTGTGGCCGCTCGGGTCGACGATGTGACCACACCGGAGGAGCCAGCGAGCACGCTTTCGGATGCCATGGCCGCCGTCCGGCACGTGGCATCGATCGAGTACGGCCGTGTGGTCGCGAGCGTGATCGGCACAGTCCACGACTGGACTCTCGCCGAAGACGCCGTGCAAGACGCACTGGCTCGAGCCGTCGAGCGGTGGCCAGGCGGCGGGGTTCCGGCGAACCCCGCCGCCTGGGTCACGACCGTCGCCCGCCGACGCGCGATCGACCTCGTGCGGCACGCAGACGCCGAGCGCCGGGCGGTGGCCCGCCTGGAGCACGAGCCGCACGATGGCACCGACGCCCACGAGGCCGACGACGCATTCCCACATGGGGACGAGCGGCTGAAGCTGATTTTCACCGCCTGTCACCCCGCGTTGACCCTGGAAGCCCGCGCGGCGCTGACGCTCCGCACCGTCTTGAACGTGCCGATCGAACAGCTCGCCGGGATCTTCGCCGTCGCCCCCGCGACGATGGAGAAGAGACTCGTGCGGGCTCGGGCCAAGATCGCGCACGCGAACATCCCGTACCGCGTTCCGGACGCCGCGCAGCTCGACAGCCGGAGCGCGAGCGTCTGCGAGGTCCTGTCCGCCCTGTTCACCATCGGCTATTCCGATCCGACGCTCCAGCCCGATCCCGGCGCCGAGGCCATTCGACTTGCTCGGCTGTGCCGACAGCTGCTCCCCTCGGATTCCCCGGCTCGACTCGAGTTCACGGGGCTTCTCTCCCTCCTTCTTCTTCAGCACTCCCGCCGCGCGGCACGCACGACACCCGACGGATTGTCCGTGCCGTTCGACGAGCAGGACCGCGGACTGTGGGATGTCTCCGAGATCGAGGAGGGGCTGCGACTTCTCGACGACGCCGTCGAGAAGGCAGCACGGACGGGCATCCACGGCGGGCGGCACCTCATCCGCGCCACCGCCGCGGCCGAGTACGTCCGCCCCGCCCCGGGGATGGAGATCGACCACGCCCGCATCGCGGACATCTACGGGGTGCTGGAGCAGGTGGATGCATCGCCGTTCGTTCGCCTGAACCGTGCGGTCGCCGTCGCGAACGCGGGACGACCGCACGAAGCCCTCGCGCTGGCGGAGGCGCTCGAGAGCTCGCTGGGAGGACACCACCTCTACTCAGCAGTGCGGGGAGATCTCCTGCAGCGCCTCAAGCGCGTCGAAGAAGCGAGCTCAGCGTTTCGCGATGCCGCACGCGCCGCCCCGACAGAACGCGAGCGGCTGTCATACTTCCAGCACGCTGACGACATCGCGTCGGCATCGACCTAGCCTGCGCCCCTCCGGCTCCCTGAGGGCTTTGATTGTGAGCCAGTGCGTGCGTGCGGCTGCGAAGATCGGGCCGACTCACGGCGCATCGCGCCGAAAGCAACACCTCGAATATATTGCTTTCGTCTTCATCTGTGGCCTTGTATGGGACAGGCGGGGGTCAATTCTAACGTCCAGGAGGAGCCATCGTGAGGCATCATCGAACCAGCGCATTAGTCGCCCTCGCTGCGATCAGCATCATGCCGTTCACAGCAGCCTCCGCGGCCAGCGCGGTGGGTCGACACCTACAGCGGAGGACCTGTAGATGAGGAACGAACCTCGAACCTGGTTCGGCGTGATCACGGAACCCGGCCACCAGCTGACGATGACAGTCGCGATGGGGTTGCTGATCGTGGCGTCCACGGTACTGTCCGTCCGCTTCCCCGAGATCGGCTCCTGGCTCTTCGTTGCCACGGGACTCCTTGCCGCCACGTGGTACGCCCACATGATGAATCGGTGGCGAGCTGCGCGAAGCAACACAGAAGCTGTTCCTCCGACAGAGTGATTCACTGACCGGAGGAGCGATTGTGAAGCAACGAACGAGACGAGCAATGGCCAGCATGGGATTCGTCGGTGCCGCCGTCATCGTCCTCGCCATTGTCATGGCGATTGCCGAGGGCTACATCTCAGACGCGGAGCACACGACGGGAAACCTCGCACCTGCTGCCCTGACTGGTCTGCTTGGCGCGTGTCTCATGCTCGTCGGGTTTGGGAGCATTCTGTTCCGAAAAGAGTGACCAAGAGCCTACAGCTCTGCTCATTCGGCCTCGCTACCAGTCAGGGTGGCGGGGCCATCGCCTGTCAGCACACCGTTCGCGGCGCGGCAATCCGCCCCGAATCGGGCTACGGTACCGAGATGGACGAGCCGCCCCTGACCATCGACGGCACCTTCCCTGACCGGGCTCCGCGGGCACGTCGAAGACGTCGTGGTCGACGAGGCGGCACGCGGTCGCGGCATCGCGCGACTCCTCCTGGAGCGCATGACCCAGCTCGCGCAAGAGCGAGGACTGCGGACGCTCGATCTCACATCCCGCCCATCCCGAGAATCCGCACTGCGGCTCTACGAGTCCGTCGGGTTCCGCAGGCGTGAGACCAACGTGCTTCGGTTCACCCCGGCCACGGACTAGTTACGCCGCAATCCCCCGCAGCAACCGCACCACCGTCTCCTCCACGCGTTCCGTACTCAACGGCTGCCCGATCAGCGCAGAATACGACGCCATCGCGATGAACTGATCCGCGATCGCGGCCGCATCCACGTCCGCCCGCACGTCCCCGTCGGCACGCCCGCGCGACACACGTTCGGCCACCCACTCACGGATCGGCGCCGCCAGCCGCTCGTTCAACACCAACCCCAGCTGGGGATCGGCCGCGGTCACCTCGATCAGCGCCCGCGCCAGCGCCACGCCCTCGGGGCGAGCCAGTCCGGCACTCATCGCCGAGAACCACGCCCGCAGATCCGCTCCGAGGTCTGCCGTCATCGGCACCGACACCTCGGCTCCCGGCAGCGCCCCCTCGAGCAGCGCCTCTCCGAGGATCGCGGCCTTCGACGGCCACCACCGGTAGATCGTCTGCTTCGAGACCTCCGCTTCGGCGGCCAGACCCTCGATCGTCACGGCCTCGTACCCGTCTGCGGCGAGCGCACGCCGCATCGCGTCCAGCACGGACTGGCGGGCTTTCTCACTTCGAGGACGGGGCACCTTTCGAGCGTAAGGCGCGGGCGTCGTCGGTGCGAACGAGACCTCCGCGCTCTACTGCTACTGTCCGAGCCATGGGCTGCACCTATGGAACCTCTCCCGCACGCGTCTCGGCTATCCGACTCGGACGTCTCGCGTGAGGGCGCCCAGCACGCTGACAGCGTTTGGTCTCGCCGATAAGGCCCAGCCGGGAGAAGCGCTGGTGTGGTCCACGCCGACCGGACGCGGAGTCCGTCGAGTGGCTGTCGGCGTCGATGTGGGACGTAGCGCGGAACTCGGACGCCTCGTCGCGCAGGCCGCGCCTGCGATCCTCGTGCTGACCCACGACGACCTCGACCACATAGACGGCTGGAGGGGTTTCGCGCCGCTCGGACTCGCGATCCTGCAAGAGCTCTGGATCCCCTACGAATGGGCGGCACTCCTCGATTCCTACGATGCGTTGAGCCGCGGGCGCTCACGAGTGGACCCCGAAATCGACATTCACGGCATGGCCGAGCGACTGCGCTCTGACTTCGCGCCGGCGCGGCGATTCCCCGCCGAAAGCACCCCCTGGAGCCGCGCACCCGAAGACGATGGGGCCTCAGAGGACATCGACGAGGGGCAACTCGCCCGAGCTATCTGGCGGATCAGCCGAGACATGAACGAGTTCGCGAAGAGGCAGGATCCCCTGGTCCCTCCCGAGTTCGCCGAGGGGGAACCCGAGAAGATCGCCGGCCGGGTCAAAGCGAGCGTCGACAACCTCGGAACGATACTCAGTGATGCGACCTCGCACGGGGTGACTATTCGGCTGTTCTCGGGCGATCACGTCCCCGGTGCCGACGCGTACTACCCGTGGATGGAGAGCGCCGGCCATTACTTGGTCTCCATCGCCAACGCCATCGAGGTCGAGCCCATCCAGTTCTCCACCCCTTCCATCGCCGACGTCGCATTCCGGGCCCTCGCGACGATCCAGAACCAACGGGCGCTCTGCCCTGTGCTGTGGCATCACGGCTGGCTGGAAGGCGGCGCGATCGTGTGGAGCGACAGCACCGGGGCGTGGGTGGACCGCACGCCGGGGATCGGCCATCTCCTCAACCTCGTCAGCATCTCGACCGCGCCTCACCACGGCTCGGACAAGCGGCATCACGAACCGGCGTGGGAAGCACTCGCGCCTTTCCTCCGTCGGACCGACACTGTCATGGTGTGCGCAGGGGGTCAGTGGAATCAGGGTGTCGCTGCGCCGTACGTCGACCATCCCGCGTCGCGTCGGGCATGCACACGGTGCCGACACGTGTCGGCTGCGCAACAGCGAGCCGTTCCCGGGAGGTCACGCACCGTCTCCGTGGTGACCGATGGCCGGAACACACGCCTCGTCGTGGGCGACCAATGTCCGTCGTGAGCTGACCGATCCGCAGTACACCCCCAGGCGTACACTGGAACATAAGTAGACGCACCGTTGCGAAACCTGCACGGGACCCGAACAAGGAGAAAGAGCATGGCCCTCACCGCACACTCCACCATCGGCGACTGGATGAACGACCCGACCGGCGGGCCTCTCATCCGCGGACTCTTCGAGAAGACGGGCGCCGACCCCGAGCTCCTCACCCCCGTGCTCGGACTCCCCCTGCAGCAGCTCGTCGCGATGAGCCAGGGCCAGCTTCCCCAGTCGGTCGTGGACGACCTCGTGCGCGCGGCCAACGGCGGCGAGATCCCCGAAGACGACGCCTCCGAGGGTTGGACCGAGAAGCCCACGTCCGGCCGCTTCGCCGGCAAGACCGTGATCGTGACGGGCGCCGCCTCCGGTATCGGCAAGGCCACCGCCTCCCGCATCGCCCGGGAAGGCGGACGCGTGATCGCCAGCGACATCGCCGCCGAGAAGCTCGACGCCCTGAAGTCCGAGCTTCCGGATGCGGACATCGTCACGGTCGCGGGCGACCTCACGAAGCAGGATGCGATCGACGCCGTCCTCGCCGCCGCGGGCGACCGCATCGACGGCCTCGCGAACGTCGCCGGCATCAACGATGACTTCTCCCCCGCGGGCGAGACCCCGGATGCCGTCTGGGACCGCGTCATCGCGATCAACCTGACCGCTCCGTTCAAGCTCATGCGCGCGGTCATCCCCGTCATGGAGGCGGCCGGGCGCGGCGCGATCCTCAACGTCTCGAGCGAGGCGGGCCTGCGCGGCAACGCCTCGGGCAACGCCTACACGGCCAGCAAGCACGGCATCATCGGCGTCACCAAGTCGGCGGCCTTCATGTACGGGCCGAAGGGCATCCGCGTGAACTCCGTCGCCCCGGGCGGCGTCGCCACCGGCATCCCGATGCCCCCGCACATGTCCGAATACGGCTCGGGCCGCCTGGCCCCGTTCCAGCAGGCCATCCCGACCGTGGCGACAGCCGAGCACCTGGCGGCATCGATCACGTTCCTGCTGTCGGACGACGCCGTGAACATCAACGGCGCCATCCTCGCCTCGGACGGCGGATGGTCGGTGCAGTAAGCCCGCACCCGCGAGATCAACGCCCCGCCGACCCGAACGGCGGGGCGTTTCTCGTATCAGACATCTCCCGATAGCCGCGTCCGCACCCTCCACCTACACTCGACGTCATGCTGAAGCTCGTGTCGGTCGTGATCCGCGTGAACGACCTCCCTGCGCAGTCCGCGTTCTGGAAGGCAGCCCTGGACTACGTCGAACGCGATCCGGCCGAAGACGACTGGGTCGTGTTGAAGCCGCGCGACGCCGACGCTCCCTGCATCGCCCTCGACGCCCACCACTCCGAGCGCATACTGCCTCCGCGCATCCACCTCGACATCTACGCGGCGGACCAGAGCGCCGAAGTGCGACGGCTCCTCGACCTGGGCGCACGCGAGGTGCACTGGGACGGCCGCCCGGCCGACGCCGACTACGTGATCATGGAAGATCCCGAAGGCAACCGCTTCTGCATCGTCGACCGGCCCGACTGGGCGGGCTGGGGCGGCAGACGTTGAATCGGGCCTCGGGCCATCCGCGCGACCTGTCGCACATTCCGGACCGAACGATTCACTGTTCCGCGCGAAAGCTGACCCCGACCCTCTCGCCTTGCGAGAAGTAGTGCCGGAACGTGTAATACACCGGGTTCCAGGCGTCCAGGTCGATGTGCGAGGTTCCCGGCACCGTCAGCGCCTGATGCACGTGCGTGCGCAGGACCTTCGCGTGGACGATGGTGGCGTCTCCGTCCTCACCCAACGGCGTCATGTTCGTGACCCGGGCCTCCATCTGAACGGGGCATTCGGCGATCCGCGGGGGCAGAACCACCCCGCTCGGCCGTGGAGTGAATCTGCCGAGCGTCCACTTGTCCGGCTCATACCTGTACTTCTCCCGCTTGTGGCGCGGGACTTCGGCAACCCCGGTGGTGTCGGCGATCCTCTCGATCGACTCCCACAGCGCGGCGTCGGGCAGGTTGATGACCAGCTCACCGTTCTCGCGGAGATTGCGCATCGCCCGGCCCGAATTGCTCAACCCCAAGACATAGGTGTCATCCAGAGCCCAGGCCGAGGAGATGGGAGTGATGTTCGCTGCTTCGTCTCCCGGCATCAGCGTGCTGAGCAGGGCGACGGGAGTCCCGAAGTAGAACACGGAGGGTTCGATTGCCAGAGTCGGGTTCATGAGGTCCAGTCTGTGGCGGGAACGTTTCGGGCTGGACCGAACAATGCCGGCGATAAAGTTCTTGCGATGAAAGGAACGAGTAGTCCGGAACTGGCGGCGACGGCCGCCGTCTTCGCCAACGACGCCCGCGCGTCGATGCTGCTCCTGATGCTCGATGGAAGGGCATGGACGCTCACTGAACTGTCCAAGACCGCCGACATCGCTCGGTCGTCAGCGAGCGAGCACGCCGACAGGCTGCTGGACGCCGGGCTGGTCGAGGAGATGCGGCAGGGACGGCACCGCTACCTCCGGCTCGCCGGCACCCCCGCCGCTGAACTGATCGAGTCGCTCGCAGCATTCTCCGGTCGCGTCCGGCCTGCCAAGCAGTCACTCGACGCCCAACACCGCGACCACACCATCAGGGAGGCTCGTACCTGTTACCGCCACCTCGCGGGCAGACTCGGCGTCGCACTCACCGACGGTATGCACGCGAAGGGCTTGATCGAGTCAGATTTCTCACTCACCCCGCCGGGACTAGCCTGGCTGACGTCGCTCGGTATCGACCTGCCGAAGCATCCGAAGCGCACTCTCACCCGTCCGTGCCTCGACTGGACCGAACGCCGCGAACACCTGGCCGGGCTCGCCGCAGACATGCTCCTCGCGACGTTCAAGAAGAAGGCATGGATCGAACACGTTCCATCCAGCACCCGCGCGGTGCGGCTCACCGCCGCGGGACGGGAAGGTCTCGCGGACCTGCTTCCGACAGACCGCTTCTGACGGCACGCCCTAGTCGGCCCCGGCCAACATCCGGTCGACCCAGAGCGGATGCGGCAGCTCTGCGACTTCGGCGCGGGTGAATCATCCGACCTCGACGACCTCGTCTTGATCGGGCACAGGCGGATCGAGCAGTTCGCACGCGAACGCAGTCGACACGTACGACACGCGATCCCCGTTCGGATACGTCACGACGAGCGATTCGCCACCGAAGGCGCCGACGATCCCCGTGACGCGGATGCGGGCGCCGATCTCCTCCTGCACCTCTCGGGCGATCGCCTCGTCCGGATCCTCCCCCGGCTCGACCCCACCACCGATCAGACCCCATTGCTCCGAACCCGCCGCGCGCGCGAGAAGGAAGCGATCGCCCTCGCGGATCACCGCGGTCACGCCCGGCAGCAGCAGAAGATCATGACCGATCCGCGCGCGGATGGACTGGACGTAGTCGGAGAACGGCATGGCGGGAGTCTAGGTGGCGGTGCTCGACGCTCTCCGGTCACACCTGACCGGGCCGCCCGTCTCTCGCCATCGCCTGACGGTGCGATGTCAGCGCCGCGCGCACGGCCGAATAGATCACCAGCCAGGAGACGAGGATCCCGATGAGGATGTACGCGAGGTTCATGAGGATGAAGGGTACGAGCGAGTCGGAGAACATCGCCCCAGGATGCCGCACCCCGTGCACCTGCCCGGTCAGACTCCCCGCATCCGCGCCACGGCCGCCCGCACCAGCGCGGCGTTCCCGGGCGCGGGCGCACCGTCGGGGAGCAGCAGAGTGTCTTCCAACCCGATGCGCGAGGCCAGCCCGAGCTCGACAGCGAGGTCGAACACGGGCCACGTCGAGCCCTCTTCGCCGTGGAGCAGGATCGGCAGGTCGGGCTCTTCGAGCTCGACGTGCGCGATCATCCCCTCGGCGTGGTCGCGCAGCAGCTCGGTCGGTTCATCGGGAAGCTCGATCAGCACCCGTAGGCACTCACCTCTCACCGGCGAACGCTTCCACACCTCGAAACCGGCCGCGTCCCACAGACCGGCCTCGACCGCGACTCCACGCTTCAGCAGCAGGGCGGCCACATCGTCGGCACCGGCCTCGTGCCAATTGACCGATGCGTGATCGGGCAGCTCCGTCCACGACTCGATCGCGGTGAGACGACGCGCGACATCGGGCTCGGCCCACGCCCCCGTGGTCACGCCGACCGGCACACCGGGAATCGCGGTCCGCACTGCCCGCACCCACCGCGCGACATCGTCGGCGGTGAGACTGTCACGACCCGCCGCATCCTTCGGGTGCACGTGCACCTCCTGCGCTCCCGCAGCCACCGCACGCGCGGCGTCGTCGGCCACGACCGAGGCATCCGCGCTCAGCCACGGGTGCTCGACCGCATCACGGGCGCCGTTGACACATACCTGCAACTGCATCCGACGCGCAGACCGGGCAGGAGGGTCGGAGTCCGACACCACCGTCATCGACCGATCAGCTCGCGGGGGTGCAGGTCGTACGCGGAGGAGTCGGCCGACGGGCCCTCTTCCGTCCGCACCGTGTGCTCGACCTGACGTGCGACCGCCGCGCTGCGACCGACCTTGACCGCCTCGGCTTCGCTCTCGAAACTGCTCCCCAACGTCTGCGATTCCCCTTCGATGCGGTTGAACCAGATGCCGTTGCGGTGGAACGTCTCGATGTCGCCTGCAGCCATGGCGGGATCCCTTCTCTCGTATCCCTTTCTACGTGAGACCACCGACACGACAGAGGGGCTTGACAGCATCCACGGCGCCGCCCGAGCACCCCCGGCTCAGACCCTGAGACCCGCCCGGCGCACGGCATCACCCATCGCCACGAACGCCTCTTCGAGGATCGGACGCGGTGTCGCGAAGACCACCCGAACATGACCCTCGGCGCCACGCCCGAGCAGCCGCCCCTCGGTCAGCACGACCCCGGCCCGCTCACGAAAGAACTCGGCCGGCGGCTCAGGGATCCCCAGCGTGGAGGTGTCGATCCACCCGATGTACGTCGCCTCGGGCACGCGATACACAGCCCCGGGAAGATGCTCGTCCACCAGCCGCGCGAGCTCGTGCCGCGATCCGTCGAGGTACGCGATCACCTCCGTCAGCCACGGCTTTCCCGCCCGATACGCCGCCGTCGAGGCCACCACGCCGAGGGTCGCCGCGCCATGCTGCACCGCGAACCCGAACCGCTTGTACAGCTGCTGGTCGGCATCGTTCGAGGTGATCAGCTGCGCGGTCTTCAGCCCCGGGATGTTCCACGCCTTCGAGGCACTCGTGCCCGTCACCGTGTGCGCGGCCGTCGCCGCCGACACCGACGCGTAGGGCACGAACGGCGCACCGTCGTAACGCAGCGGCGCGTGGATCTCGTCCGCGAAAACCCGCCCGCCGTGCCGCTCGACGATCTCGGCGATCGCCTCCAGCTCCTCACGTCCGACGATCGTGCCGGTCGGATTGTGCGGATTGCAGAGCACGAGCGTCCGCGCCCCTGCAGCGAACGCCTCGTCGATGCGCTGCAGATCGTGCTGCCAGCGCCCGTCGATCTCGACGCCGGGGATCTCGATCACCGGATGCCCGATCGCCGGCAGGTATGTCAGGAACGGCATGTACGCCGGAGTCGGCACGATCACGGGCGACCCCGCGGGCGCATACTCCTGCACCGCGACACCGAGCGCCGCCATCACGTCCGAGACCGGATGCACACGCTCGGGGTCGACCGCCCAGCCGTACTCATCCTGCATCCACTCGGCCGTCGCCTCCCCCAGCTCCGCGGCCTGCGGAGGGGAGAGGTAGCCGAGATTCTCGTCGTCGATCGCGCGATGCAGTGCCTCGGCGATCTCGGGAGTGACCCCGAAATCCATCTCCGCCACCCACGCCCCGATGCGACCGGGATGCAGACTCCACTTGCGACTCTGCGGCCGATCGAGGAAGAGACGGGTGCGCGCATCGAAGGGATGCGACGGTTGCGAGGAACGGTCCGTGGTCATGATCTGGGTGCCCGCCGGCTCAGCCGACGGCGTCGATACAGGACGCGTGCAGGACGCGGATCTCGGACACGGGGACTCCATTCGCAACGGCTCCGACCAATCTACGGACACCGCTGCGCCGTCGCATTTCGCGTTTCCATCCGTGACGCGATTCCGGGCCCCGCCGAGGGACGGCCAGCCGACGGGGACCCGGCCGGGGCGTGAACAACTCCGGAGACTCGCCCCGCAGGTGGCTCGAATCCCCTCCCAGAGTCGAATCTGCAGAACTTCTCCTGAGTTGTGCACGCGACTCCCGGGACAGCGCCCGGAACCGAGGCTCAACCGGCGACGTCGAGCACCCAGGTCACGCCGAAGCGGTCGGTGAGCATGCCGAAGCCGGACGACCACGCCGACGCGGCCAACTCCAGCACGCGATGAGTCGGCTCGCTGCGCACCCCTCGCTCGGGTCGGCGCGCTGCGAAGTGGTGACGGAGATTCCCGAGATCCGCGCCTTCCCTCTTCGGAACCACCCGTACCTCGTCTTCTACACCGACGACCCTGATGCTGTACGAGTGCACCGCGTGCTTCACACGCGGAGAGACATCGCCGCCGTCCTCATCGACCGACTCTGACTCCGCATCCCGCGGAAGAGCGGCCCCACCCACGCCGGTAGACTGGACCTGCCCCGCCGGCCCCTTCCTTTGGAGTGCGCGTGACCACCGCCCCTGCACCTTCCCACCAGCACGTCCCCGACTCCGTCGAGAACGCGATCGCGACGCCCGAGAAGGAGCAGCCGTACGCGGCCCTCGGACTCAAGCCCGACGAGTACGCGCGCATCAAGGAGATCCTCGGACGCCGCCCCACCTCGGGCGAGCTGGCGATGTACTCCGTCATGTGGAGCGAGCACTGCTCCTACAAGTCGTCGAAGAACTACCTGCGCCGCTTCGGCCAGAAGGTCAGCGACGAGATGAAGGAACGCCTGATGGTGGGCATGGGTCAGAACGCGGGCGTCGTCGACGTCGGCGAGGGCTGGGCCGTCACCTTCAAGGCCGAGTCGCACAACCACCCGTCGTTCATCGAGCCCTTCCAGGGTGCGGCGACCGGCGTCGGCGGCATCGTCCGCGACATCATCTCGATGGGCGCCCGCCCGGTCGCGGTCATGGACGCCCTGCGCTTCGGTGCAGTCGACCACCCCGACACCGCCCGCGTCGTGCACGGCGTGACCAGCGGCATCAGCTTCTACGGCAACTGCCTGGGACTCCCGAACATCGGCGGCGAGACGGTCTTCGACGCCGTCTACCAGGCCAACCCGCTCGTGAACGCCCTCGCGGTGGGCGTGCTGCGTCATGAAGACCTCAAGCTCGCGAACGCGACCGGCGTCGGCAACAAGGTCGTCCTGTTCGGTGCGCGCACGGGTGGCGACGGCATCGGCGGCGCGAGCATCCTCGCGTCCGACTCCTTCGACTCGACCGGCCCGACCAAGCGCCCCGCGGTGCAGGTGGGCGACCCGTTCGCCGAGAAGGTGCTCATCGAGTGCTGCCTCGAGCTGTACCGCGGCGAGCTCGTCGAAGCGATCCAGGACCTCGGTGCCGCCGGCATCTCGTGCGCGACCAGCGAGCTCGCGGCCAACGGCAACAGCGGCATGAAGGTCTCGCTCGACAACGTGCTGCTGCGCGACCCCACGCTCACGGCCGAGGAGATCCTCATGTCGGAGTCGCAGGAGCGCATGATGGCGATCGTCGCGCCCGAGAAGCTCGATGCCTTCCTCGAGGTCGTGAACAAGTGGGAGGTCGAGACCTCCGTGCTCGGCGAGGTCACCGGTGACGGACGCCTCATCATCGACTGGCAGGGCGAGCGCATCGTCGACGTCGACCCCTCGACGGTCGCGGTCGACGGCCCCGTCTACGACCGCCCGGTCGCCTACCCGACGTGGATCGACGCCCTCCAGGCGGATGCCGCCGAGAACCTGCCCCGCGCGACCGACCCGGAGACGCTGCGCGAGCAGTTCCTGAACCTCGTCGCCTCGCCGAACCTCGCAGACACGAGCTGGATCACCAACCAGTACGACTACTACGTGCTCGGCAACACGGCCCTCTCGTTCCCCGACGACGCCGGCATGATCCGCGTCGACGAGGAATCGGGTCTCGGCTTCGCGGTCTCGACCGATGCCAACGGCCGCTACTGCCAGCTCGACCCGTACGCGGGCGCACAGCTGGCCCTGGCCGAGGCGTACCGCAACGTCGCCGTCACCGGCGCCGTGCCGACCGCGATCACCGACTGCCTGAACTTCGGCTCTCCCGAGAACCCCGAGGTCATGTGGCAGTTCGGCCAGACGGTCGACGGCCTGGCCGACGGCTGCTACGAGCTGGGCACCCCGGTCACCGGCGGCAACGTCTCGTTCTACAACCAGACCGGCGACGTGCCGATCCACCCGACCCCACTGGTCGGCGTGCTCGGCATCATCGACGACGTCTCGCGCCGCATCCCCTCCGGATGGCAGGACGAGGGCCAGAACATCTACCTGCTCGGCACCACCTCGACCGAGCTCTCCGGCTCGGCATGGGCAGAGGTCGTGCACCAGCACCTGGGCGGTCTGCCCCCGAAGGTCGACCTCGCGGGCGAGAAGCGCCTCGCCGGTCTGCTGTCGGCAGCCCGCGACGAATGGCTGATCTCCTCGGCGCACGACCTCTCCGAGGGAGGCCTCGCGCAGGCGCTCGCCGAGGGCGTCATGCGCTTCGGCGTCGGAGCTCGCGTCTGGTTGAACGAGATCATCGAGCGCGACGGAGTGGACGCCGCAACCGCCCTGTTCTCCGAGTCGACCGGCCGCGTGATCGTGACGGTGCCCCGTGAGGATGACGTGAAGTTCCGCGGCCTCTGCGAAGGACGCGACTACCCGGTGATGCGCATCGGCGTGACCGACAGCGAGGGCGCGAAGCTCGAGGTGCAGGGCGTCTTCACCGTGTCGGCCGCCGAGCTGCGTGAGCGCTCGCAGGCCACCCTCCCGTCGTACTTCGGCCCGACCGTCACGGAGCAGGTCAGCGCATGAGCGAGGTCAGCCGCCAGAACCCGAACGACGAGGACTACGGCGACCTCGGCGAGAAGCGCAACCGGCGCATCCGCATCGTCGCCTGGACCGTCATCATCGCGCTCATCCTCGGCGGTGGCGGCGCGACCGTGCTGACCCTGCTCCTCGGCTGAGACACGGGACAGCACCTGCCGCTCAGCGTGTGAAGAGGTACCTCGTCAGCTCGATGATCCCGTCGGGTCCGTGGCTCTCCCGTCCGAGCGACTCCACGATGATCGCGCCGAGGATCGCCCGACCGATCTGCGCGATCGGTGCATCTTCCGGCAGCTGACCGTCGCGGATCCCGCCCCTCAAGCGCTCAGACAGGTGCTGCTCGACGCCCAGGCTTCCACCGAGGTGCGCACCGACCGCAGCATCTTCGGCGGCAGCCGCGACCAGCGACTGCAGCAGGGCCTGACCCTGCGTGCTCGCGAGGATCGTGAAGACCGACTGCAACCACGTCTCGACGTCGGCGAACAGGTCGCCCGTGTCGGGCACGATGAAGTCCACCGGGATGAGACGTCCGTCCACGAGACAGTCGGCGATCAGCGCACCGCGCGACGGCCACCAGCGGTAGATCGTCTGCTTGCCGACCCCGGCTTCCTTCGCGATGCCCTCGATCGTGAGCCGGTCGTACCCCTGCGCATGGAACAGTCGGGAGGTCGCATCGAGGATCGCCTCGCGCGCCGCCGTGCTGCGCACGGGCCCGCTCCGGTGCTCGTTGACCATGGATTCAGGATAGCCACAGATCTCTAGACGAGACGTGCCGTATGATCTTTGAGTCTGAAGGAGACCACTGTGGCATCACTGCTGTACCGTCTGGGTTCGTTCGCTGCACGCAAGGCGTGGACGGTGATCGTCTCGTGGGTCCTGATCCTCGGTATCGGCGTGGGAGCCTTCCTGACCCTCGGCGGCACGCTGAGCAACAGCTTCGACATCCCCGGCACCGCCTCGGGCGCGGTCACCGACGAGCTCGCCGACAAGCTGCCCGACACGGCCGGCGGCACCGGCACGGTGGTCTACCGGACCGAAGACGGGTCTCCGTTCACCGACGACCAGAAGAAGGAGATCTCCGACCTCGCCGCGAGCGCCGAGGATCTCGACGGCGTCGCCGGGGTGATCGATCCGTTCGACGCGCAGAAGCAGCAGGACGAGCAGGCGCAGCAGCTCACCGACGGCCAGACCCAGATCACCGACGGCCGCGCGCAGCTGGATGCCGCCCAGACCCAGCTCGACGACGGACGCGCGCAGCTCGAAGCCGGACTCACACAGCTCACGGCGGCCCGCACCCAGGCCGAGCAGTCCGGTGCCGGGTCCGCACAGCTCGCCGCCCTCGACGCGCAGATCGCCGCGGTGAACGCCCAGCTGGCGCAGGTCGCGGCCCAGAACGCCGAGCTCGACCAGTCGCGCATCACCCTCGACGACAACGCCGATCAGGTAGAGCTGGGCTCGACCCTCCTCGATCTGGCCGACGGCATCGGCGTGGTCTCCGAAGACGGATCGACCGCCATCGTGAACATCTCGTTCGTCGACCCGCGCCTCGAACTCTCCGAAGAGGTGAAGCAGGGCGCGATCGACCACTTCGCATCCTCCCCCGTCGACGGTGTCGAGGTCGACTTCGGCACCGACATCGCACAGGGCGTCCCGGAGATCTTCGGCATCGGCGAGGCGGTCGGCCTCGCATTCGCGGCGATCGTCCTCATCGTGATGCTCGGCTCCCTCATCGCCGCCGCCCTCCCGATCGTCACCGCCATCGTGGGTGTGGGCGTCGGCGTCACGGCATCCCTCGCCTTCTCCGGCGTGGTGAACATGGCCTCGGTGACCCCGGTGCTGGGTGTGATGCTCGGGCTCGCGGTCGGCATCGACTACTCGCTGTTCATCGTCAACCGACACCGCAAACAGCTGCTCGCCGGGGTGCCGGTGCGTGAATCCATCGGCCTCGCCACGGGCACCTCCGGCACGGCCGTCGTGTTCGCCGGCACGACCGTGATCGTCGCACTGCTCGCCCTCAACGTGACCGGCGTGCCCTTCCTCGGCCTCATGGGCACGGTCGGTGCGGTCTGCGTCGCGGTGGCCGTGCTCGTCGCGATCACCCTCGCCCCCGCCATCCTCGGCCTCGTCGGCACGCGCCTGCTCAGCCGACGAGCGCGGGGAACGATCGGCCAGGAGCACGCGGCAGGCAAGCCCGTGAAGCGCATGTCGACCCTCCGCGCCGTCGTCACCGCGCTCGTGAGCGTGGTCGCCCTGCTGATCATCGCCATCCCCGCCATGTCGATGCGCCTCGGGCTGCCCGACGGATCGAGCGAACCGAGCGACTCGACCAGCTACCGCGCGTTCCAGACCGTCGACGAGCAGTTCGGCGAGGGCGCGAACGGACCGCTGCTGGTCACCGCGACCCTCGACGATGCCGTCAGCGACGACGACCTGCTCTCCACGCAGGTCACGATCGCCCAGGCCATCGCCGACCAGGACGACGTGGTGGCCGTCGCGCCGATCGCGACGTCCGACGACAACACGCTGCTCGCGTTCCAGGTCGTGCCGAAGGAGGGGCCGAACAGCGCCTCGACCGAGAAGCTCGTGCAGGACCTGCGCTCGATGCCCGCGATCGGCGACGGCATCACTCTGGGCGTCGCCGGACAGGCCGCGATCAACATCGACATCTCCGAGGCGCTGGCCGGAGTGCTGCCGCTCTACCTCGTGGTCGTGGTCGGGCTCTCGCTGCTCATCATGATCGTGGTGTTCCGGTCGCTGCTCGTGCCCATCATCGCGACCGGCGGGTTCGTGCTGTCGCTCTTCGCGACGTACGGCCTGATCGTGGCGGTGTTCCAGTTCGGCTGGGGCGCCGAGATCATCGGACTGCACAGCACCGGGCCGATCCTCAGCTTCCTTCCCGTGATCCTCGTCGGCATCCTGTTCGGACTCGCGATGGACTACCAGCTGTTCCTCGCCTCCGGCATGCGCGAGGCGTACGTGCACGGCGCCTCGGCGCGGGATGCCGTCGCCCAGGGCTTCCGCGCCGGCCGCTCGGTCGTGATCGCCGCCGCCCTCATCATGGTGTCGGTGTTCGGCGGGTTCATCTTCTCGGAGTCGACGATCATCCGCTCCATCGGCTTCGGTCTCGCGTTCGGCGTGCTGCTCGACGCGTTCGTGGTGCGCATGCTGCTGATGCCCGCGCTCATGCACCTGCTCGGACGATCGGCCTGGTGGCTGCCGCGCTGGCTCGACCGCATCCTGCCGAACGTCGACATGGAAGGAGCGGCGCTCGAACGCGACCACCCCGGCATGAAGGCCGTGGCCGTTCCGACCACGACCGACTCGGTGCCGACGCGGGAGACATCCGCCTGATCGGGATCTCGGAGACACCTCGCCCGGCGGAGTTCTCCGTGTCGGGAGGAGGGTTCGGGGCGAAGCTTCCGCCCGACACGGAGTTCTCCGCCCGACAGGGAGCCCCGACAGGAAGCCCCGACACAGTGCCCCGCACGGAGCACGACCCCGACGTCAGAGGCCGTGCCTAGAGTGGGCGCATGACTGCCGAAGCCCGGGAACGCCTGCTCGCACTGCGCGCCCAGGCCGAGGCGCGGGTGCAGGCGACGGCGGCGACCCTCGATGAACTCACCCACGACCGCGCGGGCTCGAACGACGACGACGAGCACGACCCCGAGGGCGTCACCCTGTCGTCGGAGTGGTCTCGCCTGACCGGGCTCGCAGAAGCAGCCGCATCCGAGCTGCACCAGGTCGACGAGGCGCTGGCGCGGCTGGATGCCGGCACCTACGGCCTCTGCGCGAACTGCGGAAGACCGATCCCGGCCGGCCGCCTCGAAGCCCGCCCCTTCGCGGAGTACTGCGTCTCCTGCGCCGAGAAGCTCGGACGGTAGCCCTGACGCGAGGGCCGATCGCGAGTAGCATCCCACCCATGCCCATCACACTCGAGAACGTCGGCATCGCCGTCCGCGATCTGGAAGCCACCATCTCCTTCTTCACCGACCTGGGCCTCACGGTGCTCGGCCGCGACGAGGTCAGCGGAGAGTGGGCGGCGACCGCGGTCGGGCTCGACGGCAACCACGCCAAGATCGCGGTACTGCAGACTCCGGACGGACGCGGCCAGATCGAGCTGTTCGAGTACATCCACCCCGACGCGATCGAGACCGAACCGACCCTGCCGAACGAGATCGGCATGCACCGGATCGCCTTCTCGGTCGACGACATCGACGAGTCGCTCGCGATCGCCGCCCGCCACGGCTACCACCCGCTCCGCGGCGTCGCGAACTACCAGGACGTGTACAAGCTCACGTATCTGCGCGGCCCGAGCGGGATCCTGGTGATGTTCGCGCAGGACCTCACGAAGAGCTGACCCGTCACCCGGGGATGACCGTCCCCTGATGAAAGCGCAGAACGGGCCCGGAATCGGACAGCTGCCAGATCGATGACCGTCGGCTCTCCCGCCCCTCGGCGATCAGACGATAGTTCACGAGGACGATGCCGGGGGACAGCTCGTTGAAGAGCCAATCCGCGGTCTCGGGTACGGCCCTGCTGTCCTCGTTCGAAAGCTCGACGACGGTTTCCGTCCGCAGCCATCGCCGCCCCGATGCCCCGATCTCCGCGAAATCGGGGGCGAGCAGGGCCTGTACCCGGTCTGCGTCGGTCCGTACCTCCGAGGAGAGGAGCGCGATTTCGGCAGCGACCACGACGGCATACCGGTCCGCGTCGTCATCCCACATGCGTAAACGGTACCGCCGCCCTCTCGGGGAGCCCGCCGAGAAGTAGGCTGAACGCATCATGCAAGAGTTCTTCCAGTGGGCGGGCAACTTCTGGTGGCTCATCTTCCCGATCATGGGAATGGCCGGCGGGGCCGCGAAGGCGTGGGAGCGGGGCTCCAAGCGCCGTCACGAGCGACGCCTCGAGACGCTCAAGGTCAAGGCGCAGCTGAAGACCGCCGAGATCGAGGCGCGCGCGCTGACCCGGCAGGCGAAACGCGGACCCTCGGTCGTCGACACCACGGCATCCGTCGCGCCGAACGATCTGGTCGCACGCCTTTTCACCGAGCACGATGAGATCACCGCCCGCTGGCTCGACTACGAACTCGACGTCGCGAAGCTCATCGCCTTCCCCGCCATGAGCGACGGGCGCCAGCCCCTGACCGCCGCGTTCCTGCGCGCGAAGAAGACGGCGGATGCGTTGCGTCCCTCCTCTGCCGACGCCAAGGTGTCCGAGCAGCAGGTCACCGAGTACCTGCAGGCCGTCGGCGACTACGCGGTCGCGTTTGAGATCGCCGAGAAGGATGCCCGGCGTCTGCGCGACTCCACCTTCACCGAGCCGGAGCGCAAGAGACTCGAACGCGCACAGCAGCTCCTGAAGGTCGCGGTGGACGAATCGGCGACGCAGGCCGAGCGCAACGTCGCGTACAAGCGTGTGCGCGAAGAGCTCGATGGGCTCATCCTGCTCTCCGACGATGCGGTCACGGTACTCGAGAAGCAGGTGGCCCGGGAGCTGCCGGCCCAGGCGAGCACCTCCACCGACGCATCGACCGATGCGGCCCCCGCCCCCGCGGCGGAGGCCCAGCCGTTGCCGATCACCGATCCCCTGCGCCCGGCACCACCGCGGACGCTGCCGCGCGAAGACGCATGACCCCGGAGAACATCACCGGACCCGTCGCGCACCATGCCGAAGGCCCCGTCTGGTGGCCGGGCTGGGGTGGACTGCGCTGGGTCGACGGGACCGCGGGCGACCTGCTCACGCTGCGCCCCGACGGCGTGACCCGCCAGCACATCGACGACGAGTACCTCGCCTTCGCCCGCCCCCGTTCCAGCGGAGGGCTCGTGGCCGTCGGCGCCCGCACGCTCTATCTCGCGGATGATGTCGACGGCGGAACCAGGGCCGTCGCGGCGCTGGTCGACGACCCCCGTGTGCGCATGAACGACGGGTGCTGCGACCCCCGCGGTCGCCTGCTGGCCGGATCGATGGCCTACGACGCGACAGCGGATGCCGGAACCGTCCTGCGTATCGACGCCTCCCTGTCGGTGACGACGGTGCTGCCGCAGACGACGGTGTCGAACGGCATCGGCTTCTCTCCCGACGGCAGGCGGGCCTACTACGTCGACACCCTGACCCATCGCGTCGACGTGTTCGATGTGGTCGAGGGGGAGCTGCGAGGACGCCGCGCCTTCGTGCGCTTCCCCGAGGGGCAGGGAATGCCGGACGGGCTCACCGTGGCATCCGACGGCAGCGTCTGGGTGGCCCTGTGGGACGGGAGCGCTGTGCACGGCTACGACGCGACCGGCGCCGTGATCGCGCGCATCGAGCTGCCGGTGCCGAAGGTGACCGCCTGCACGTTCGGTGACGACGACCTCGGCACGCTCTACATCACGACGTCGGCACAGGACCTCTCGCCCGACCACGGCACCGAGGCGGGTTCGCTCTTCGCCGTGCGACCGGGCGTGCACGGCATGCCCGTCACGCCGTTCGCCGGCTGAGACCCCGCAACACCGACGGCCTCTGCCCGAGGCACGGTGCACTCAGCGAAAGGAACCGTGCCCCGGACACAGGCCGCCGGGTGGATGACGCAGGTCAGCGCAGGTGCACCCGCTCGGTGCGCTGGTGCTGGCGTCCCAGCCCCTCGATCTCGATGGTCATCTCATCGCCGTCCTGCAGGTACGGGAACCGGCCCGACAGCGCGACGCCCTGCGGGGTGCCGGTGTTGATCACGTCGCCGGGCTCGAGCACCAAGTAGTGGCTCAGCTCGTGCACGATCTGCAGCACGGAGAAGATCATGTCGGCAGTCGAGGAGTCCTGCCGCGGCTCGCCGTTCACGAAGGACCGCAGCCGCAGCGTCTGCGGGTCGACCTCGTCCGCAGGCACGAGCGCGGGGCCGAGCGGGTTGAACGTCTCGGAACACTTGCCCTTCGACCACTGTCCGCCCGATACGTCGAGCTGGTACGCGCGCTCGGAGACGTCGTTCGAGATCGTGTAGCCGGCGATGACGTCGCGTGCGGCCTCCGGCGACGACAGGTAGCGCGCCGTCTTGCCGATCACGATCGCCAGCTCGACCTCCCAGTCGACCTTCTCGGCACCGGGTGGCAGCAGCACGACGTCGTTCGGCCCGACGACCGTGTTCGGGTGCTTGAAGAAGATCACCGGATGCTCGGGCGGCTCCGATCCGGACTCGGCCGCGTGGGCAGCGTAGTTCTGGCCGATGCAAACCACCGCGGTCGGGCGGGCGACCGGGGCTCCGATGCGCAGACCGTCGACATCGGCGGTGGGGAGCTCGCCGCGGCCGAGGGTTTCGCGCACGCGAGCGATGCCGTCGGCGGCGAGGAAGGCGCCGTCGATCTCAGTGGTGAGGGGCGCGAGGTCGTAGACGACGCCGCCCTCACGGACGTAGGGGCGTTCGTGGCCGGTGGGGCCGAGTCGCAGGAGTTCCACGTCGATCCTTCGGTCAGCGCGCGTCGGCGGAGGTCGGGTTGACGATCGGCACGGATTCCCCGGCCAGGTACCGGATGATGTTCTCGGCCGCGTGCACGGGAAGATCCGCCAGCGCCTCGGGCGAGTACCAGGCGGCGTGCGGAGTGAGCAGCACGCTGTCGAGCTCACGCAGCGGGGAGTCGGCGGCGAGCGGCTCCCCCGCGAACACGTCGAGGGCGGCGGCTCCCAGGTGTCCGGAGCGGAGTGAGGCGGCGAGCGCCTCCTCGTCGATGAGCGGACCCCGGCAGGTGTTCACCACGACCGCTCCCTGCTTCATGGTCGCGAGGGCAGCGGCATCGATCAGGTGGCGGGTGTCGTCGCTCAGCGGCACGTGGAGGGTGAGGATGTCGGCCCGCGCCACGGCATCCGGGATCTCGACGAGTTCACAGTCGGCCTCGCGCACCGCGTCGCCGGAGGCGTACGGGTCGGCGACGAGCACGCGGAACCCCAGCGCGCGGCAACCGCGGGCCACCATCGAGCCGATGCGGCCGAAGCCGAGCACCGAGACCGTGGTGGCCGAGGGGCGCACGGCGAGCGGGCGGGCGTCGACGGCCTTCCACGTGCCGGCGCGCACGGCGCGGTCGTAGGCGGGGAGGCCGCGGCCCTGGGTCATGATCATCGCGATGGTGTGCGCGGCGACCTCTTCGATGCAGTAGCTCGGGGTGTTCGCGACGGCGATGCCGCGGGCGGTGGCCGCCTCGACGTCGACCATGTCGTAGCCGATGCCGACGCGGCTGATGATGCGGAGGTTCGGCATGCGGTCCATCACCTCGCGGGTGATCTGCGCCCACTGCACGACCAGTCCCACGGCGTCGGAGCCGTGAGCGGCGATGTCGTCGAGGCTGCCGGAAGCTGCGCGCTCGGCACGCAGCCCCGCCTGTCGGAGGGTGTCTTCGATGACGGTTCCCGGCAGGTCGCAGTCGCTGACGAGGATGAATGGCGCGGTCATGGATGCGATGCTATAGCATCTAGCAAGCGGCTGCACCCCTCCAGGCGCGGGGCGCGGGGCTCGGGGCGCGAGGGCGCGGGGGCGCGGGGCGCGGGGCGCGGGGGCGCGGGGCGCGGGGGCGCGTGCGAAAACCCAGACGAACTGCTCCGGCTCGGGCGCGCCTCGCTACAACACGCCGCAGGCGACGCGAGTGGTCTCCGTTTTCGCCTCGGCGCTCTGGGCACGCCTGCTCGACAGGCGCAAGATTTGCTATAGCATCGACCCCATGACTCGTCGCGCACTGATCACGGGGGCCAGTTCCGGTATCGGGACGGCCGCCGCCCTCGAACTCGCCCGCGAGGGTGCCGCCCTCTGGATCACGTATGCCGGACGCGAGGCGGAGGCCCTCCGCGTCGCCGACGAATGCCGTGCGGCTGGGGCGCCCGAGGTGCACGTGTCGCGCCTCGACCTGCGCGAGCGCGAGTCGATCGACGCGCTGGTCGGTGAGATCACGGACGCGTGGGGATCGCTCCACGTGCTCGTCAACAATGGCGGCGTCTGCCCGTACACCCCGTACGACGACATCGAGTTCGATGAGTGGGACATGGTCCTCGAGACCAACGCTCGCGGTACCTTCTTCCTGACTCGCGGCGCTCTCCCGCTGCTCCGGGCCGCCGAGGGCGACCGCTCGGTGATCAACATCGCCTCGATCGCTGGCCAGGTCGGCGGGCTGCAGACCGGCATCCACTACGCCGCGAGCAAGGGCGCGATCCTCGCGATCACCCGCAGCTTCGCGCGGCACCTCGCGTCCGAGGGCATCCGCGTCAACGCCGTCACCCCCGGACCGGTCGCGAGCGCGATCACCGACCAGCTGCAGGGCGCGGGGCGCGAGAAGCTCGAAGCCGGCATCCCGCTCGGCGCGTTCGGACAGCCGGAAGACGTCGCCTGGATCATCGCATCACTCGCGTCGGAGCGCGCCCGGTTCATCACCGGCGCCACCTACGACGTCAACGGAGGAGTTCGCATTGACTGACCGCACCGCACGCGACCGCACCGCACTCGACACCGTCCAGGCACAGCTCGACGCGTTCAACGCGCACGACCTCGACGCGTTCGTCGCGACCTATGCCGAGGATGCCGTGATCACCGGCGTCGCCACCGAGCCGGTGGTCGGATCGGCCGCGATCCGCGCGTTCTACGAGCCTCGGCTGCAGAACCCCGAGCTGTCGTGCGTCATCGAGACCAGCGTGCTGTTCGGCACGCGGTGGGTCGTCGCACAGGAGCAGGTCATCAACGCGGGCGTCGCGACCGAGACCATCGCGACGTTCGACGTGGTCGAGGGGCTGATCGCCCGGGCGTCGATGCTCAAGGCCTGAGGCGCGGCAGCTTCCCGGGAGGAGATCTCCCTGTGGGGAGGAGCTTTCCTGCTCAAGAGTCCTCCCGAGAGGGAGTTCTCCTCCCCACGCGGTGCGGCTCACTCGATTCGCCTACCCGGCCAGCGAGACCACGTCCATGCCGATGAGCCGAATCTTGTGCGGTTCGACCGCACTCATCTTCGGCACGTCTCGGAAGTGCGGTCGCTCGTCAGCTGCGAAGAAGGGGCGGAAGGGGCCGTTCAGCAGCAGCACGAGCAGGTGAGCGTGATACCAGCAGAGCGCCTGCCGAACTGATGCCTTCTGCGCCCAGGAATGCACGAGGAGCCACGCGACGAAGGCGAAGGGGAACATCACCCAGAGCGCGCACCCTCGCACGAGGATGAGCAGCAACAGCCCGATGCCCTTGAGGAAGCGCATTCGAATCCTCCGTCAGCGAGTGCTGACGGCGCCGATCACGATCAGCGCAGTCCCGAAGACCGCGAACCCGCACGCGACGACCACCACTACCGCGCTCATCTTCGGGAGCCGACGCGCGATCTCCTCTTCGGAAAGCTGGTCTTCGCGGTAGACCTTGTCGAATCGCCCACGGACGAAGCGCAGCACCCGCGCGCGCGAGACGAGCAACACGGCACCGACGAGCACGACGGCAACACCGACGGCAAGGTTCGCAAGGGAAAAGGCACTCATCGTCGGCTACTCCCGCGCGAAGATTCCGACGAGAACGGCGACCACGCCGATGAGGGTGAGGCCCACGCCGCAGAAACCTATCCACCAGGGGCTCGACCGTTTCCCCACCTCGCGCCCCGCCGCGCCCCCGAACGCGCGATTCGTATCCGCGATGACCCGGAAGACCTTGGCTCGATGACGGACGAGCAACGGCCCGCATCCGACTGCGACCAGTCCGATTGCGATCGCGATGTAGTTCTCGAAGGTCATTTCTTCCTTGCGGGGAGGGGGTGCCGGATAGCGATCACACTACAGCCGGCGTCGAGAGCGAACCGTTGGCCTCCCGGGAGGAGAACTCGCCGTCGGGAGGAGATTCCACGCTGAGGAGTCCTCCCGACAGGGAGTTCTCCTCCCCACGCGGTGCGGCTCACTCGTGCTCGGGCAGGATCGGGGACGACCAGCCCGGATCACGACCCAGCTGAGCCGCCCGCGACACCGAAGTCGAACCGTAGCGGTCGCGCAGGGTGTCGAGCACGGTGTCGAGGCGGGCTTCATCGCCCCAGTCGATCGGCAGTTCGGGCTGCACGCGATCGGCGCGGTCGAGCTGCGACAGCGAGATGCCGATCAAGGTGATGCCGCGGTCGGTGATCTCGCTCTGCGCCGCGGCGAGCAGCGTGCGTGCGAGGGTGAGCAGGACGGCGGTGCGGTCGGTAGGAGCGCGGAGTGAGCGGGAGCGGGTGGCCTTCGAGAAGTCGCCGAAGCGCAGACGCAGCACGACGGTGCGGCAGACACGGTCGCCATCGCGGAGTCGGCGACCGAGCCGGTCGACGATCTGGGTGAGGATGAGGTCGAGTTCCTCGGGCGAGCGAGGGCGGTTGCCGAGAGCGCGCTGCGAGCCGATGGATCCGCGGCGCCGGGTGGTGTCGACCGGCCGCGGATCCCGCAGACGAGCGAGCGCGTGCACGTGCGCCCCCGTGGCCTTGCCCAGCATCCGCTCGGCGGTGGCGGCCTCCAGCTCGGCCAGCTCTCCGACCGTACCGATGCCGTAGCGGTGCAGCTTCTCGGCCGTCACCGCACCTACACCCCACAGCCGCTCCACCGGAAGAGGGAGCAGGAACTCTTCCTCGCGCTCGGGCTCGACGACCAGCAGCCCGTCGGGCTTGCTCACGGCGCTGGCGACCTTGGCGAGGAACTTGGTGCGCGCGACCCCGACCGAGATGGCGAGTCCCGCCTCGGCGCGTACGCGTTCGCGCAGCCGTGCCGCGATCTGCTCGGGGCTGCCGGCGATCCGCCTCAGACCCCCGACTTCGAGGAACGCCTCGTCGATCGACAGCCCCTCCACGAGCGGGGTGGTGTCGCGGAAGATGGCGAACACGTCTTTGCTGGCGGCCGAGTACGCCTCCATGCGCGGCGGAACGACCACGGCATCGGGGCAGAGCTCCCGCGCCTGTCGGCCGCCCATCGCGGTGCGGACGCCGCGCGCCTTCGCCTCGTAGCTCGCCGCCAGCACGACCCCACCGCCCACGATGACGGGTCGGCCGCGCAGTTCGGGCGCATCACGCTGCTCGACAGAGGCGTAGAACGCATCGAGGTCGGCGTGCAGCACCGTCGCTTCCCCACGCATCCCGTTCTCCTGTCGACGTGCGGATCGTCGCACGGACCGGGGACATCGGGATGGGTGGCGACTTCGCCCTCTCGCCCGGGAGGTTGCGGTGTCGGTGCTCACGGATATCGTCGGCGCGTGCCGGAACCGGTGAATCAGTGGTGGGCGCGACGGCAGTTCTCCCGCGGTCGCGCTGTCCCGTATGAGGTGGGCACTTACCGTGCCGGGTGGGCGGCGTATCCGGAGCTGATCCGGCAGTACCACCCCGAGCTGAACCACGGCATCGTCCTGTCGCAGATCCCCCTCGCCGCCGACGTGCTGCTCTGCTGGGAGTGCGCAGTCGGGCATCGGTTCGCCGCCACCCCGACCGAGCAGCGCGAGCGTCCTGGACAGGTGCGGCGGCGCTCCGCATGGTGCCCCGAGTGCTCTGCGCTCGCCCGTCCGCAGCCGGTCGTGCTCGGCGAAGCCCGCGCCCTCCCCCGTAAACCCCGTCGCCCAGCCCCCGCGCTCTGCACGAAGACGCCCGACCTTCCCGCAGGCTCCGCGTTCGTCAGCGAGTGCGCCCCGAAGCCCGCATCCGCGACCGAGGGCCGCCTGCGAAGGGAGCTCGGGGCGGTAATCGCCTTCGACCCGTCCGTGAACGCCGTGAAAGTGTCGCGCCCGTTCTTCCGCCACACCGAGGTCTGGCCCGACATCGTGTTTCCGGAGCTGCGGGTCGCACTCGAATACGACACCGTCGGTCGCCACGGACTCGAGCACGTCGGCAAGCGGCAAGATGCCGATCTGCGCAAAGACCGCGCCCTCCGTGCCGCGGGCTGGGAGGTCATCCGCATCCGCACCGGGAAGCTCGAACCCCTCGGTCCGCACGACCTGTCGCTGTCGTCGGTGAGCGCGAAGGGCATCGCCCGGATCATCGACGAGCTGCGGGCCATCCGCGGGGCGCTGTTCGTGGACGCGTACCTGCGGTGACGAGCGCCACCCTCGCGTCGGGGGCGCACCCCGACGGGAGGAAGACTCGGTGTCGGGAGGAGAATCCTGCGCAGATCTTCCGCCCGGGACAGAGTTCTCCGCCCGTGCCGAGCACCGGAGATGCCTGCTCGCGTGTCCCTGCACCTATCGAGGTGCCTCAGGCGTCGAAGCGCTCCCGCAACCCCGGGTCGAGCGCGATATCCCCGAACGATGCCGTCCAGGCCCCGTCGACCGCGATGGACTGACCCGACAGGTACGGAGCCTCATCCGACAGCAGGAACGCCGTGAGCGCTGCCACCTCTTCGGCGCGGGCGATGCGCCCCATCGGCGGCCCCTCCGCGAGCGCACGCTCTTCGGCCTCGGGGTCGGCCGCGCGCGCGATCTGGGCTTCGAGGTGCGGGGTGCGCACGCCACCAGGAGCGACGGTGTTGGCGCGGATACCGAGGGCCCCGTACGACACGGCCACGCTGCGGGTGAGGGCGTCGATGCCGCCCTTGGTGAACTCGTAGGCCGCGTGGTCCGTGAAGGACGCGCGGCCGTGGATCGACCCGATGTTCACGATCGCGCCCGGTACGCCCTGGTCGACGAAGGCCGAGACGGCGGTCGAGCAGCCCCAGATGTAGCCGAAACCGTTGATGTCGAGCACCTCGCGCACGGTGTCTTCATCGAGCTCGTGCAGTGGTGTGCGCTTGGTGATGCCGGCGTTGTTCACCCAGCCGGCGAGGGGCGCTCGGGCGCGGGCGGCAGCGGCGGCACGCTCGTGCGCCACGCGATCGACGGCGTCGCCGAGCACGACCTCGGCCACGATGCCGTCTTCGACCGTGCCGGATCCCGGAGAGCGCTCGAGCCCGACCACGATCCACCCGTCGGCGGTGAGACGTTCGGCGATGGCGCGACCGATGCCCTTTCCGCTGCCGGTCACGACCACGCTGCGCTGCACGGCGTTGCGGTCCACAGAGCTGCGGTCCACAGAGCTGCGGCGGGAGTCTGTCATCTCAGTCCCTCTCGAATCGGAAGACGGTGGGATCGAGCGCGAAGCCGAGGCCCGCCGCGCCCGTCGGCCGCGCCCTGCCGTCGAACGACGGACCGCCGAGGATGAACGATGGTGCGGGATCGTACGGGTTGACTCCCCGGGCGAACGTCTCCACACCGATGCCCAGGTGCGCGGTGATCTCAGGATAGACATGCCCCGACACGGGCACACCGCGCGAGGCTGCCCAATCGATCATCTCGCGGGCAGGGGTCACGCCGCCGATCGCGACGACGTCGAGTCGCAGCACGTCGACACCGCCGACATCGACCAGCGCCTTCAGCACAGCGGGGTCGGTGACCTCGTCGCCCACGGAGACCGGGAGTCCCGACTCCCGGCGGATGCGCGCGACCCCCTCGGCGTCTTCGGGGAGCAGGGGGTCTTCCAGCCACGCGAGATGCGGGTCGCCCCACCGCGCGATCTCGGCCAGCGCGGTGTCGGCATCCGGCCAGCCGAAGCCCACGTCCACGACCAGACCGGTCGCATCGGGAAGCTCGGCGTTCAGCAGGGCGAGCAGTTCACGCATATATGCCGGATCCGGAATGCGGGAGATCTTCACGTTCGTCCAGCCCTCCGCCTGCGCGAGAACCTCATCGGCCACCTCGCGGGGAGTCCGCTCGGCAGACGGGTACGCGGCGACGAGCATCGACTCCCGCGGGGCGTTACCCGTGCCGAGCAGCGTCCACAGCGGCACACCCGCACGCCGCGCCGCGATGTCCCACAGCGCGATGTCGACCAGGCCGATCGCGCGCCGCACCAACCCCACCCGTCCGACGATCGCGCTGCCGCGCAGCATCCGCTCCCAGGTCGCCGCGGGGTCGTCGACATCCGCACCCACCGCGTGCGCCGCGACGAGGCGATCGACGATCTCGGCCATCGGCGCCTCCCGCGAGAGGCAATAGGCCACCCCGGTCGTGCCGTCGTCAGCCGTCGCCTGCACGGCGCTGTACTCGCGGCGGGTCACCGTCATCGCCCCCAGGTGCAACGGTGCCGGGAGCGGCAGCACGGCCGTGGCCGTGTCAATGCGGGCGATCGCGCTCATTCGGGCTTCTTCGCCAGCGGCACACCGTAGTCGACCATGAAGCCGCCGTCGACGTAGAGCGTCTGTCCGTTCATGTAGCGCGACTGGTCGGAGACGAGGAAGCTGACCGCGGCGGCGATCTCGCTCGCCTCGGCCAGGCGCTTCGCGGGGATGCGCGACAGGATCGTGTCGAGGCTGAGGGTGCCCGCCTCGACGCCCTGACGGAAGACGCCGGTGTCGACGTAGCCGGGCGCGACCGCGTTGACCCGCACGCCGCGCGACGCCCACTCGGCACCCGCGGTCGAGGTCAGTCCGATCACCGCGGCCTTGGTCGTGGCATAGGGCGCACGACCGGCCGAGCCGCGCGACGAGATGGAGGAGATGTTGACGATGCGCCCATCGCCGCGCTCCAGCATCCGCTTCCCTGCCGCCTGCAGCGCCGAGAACACCCCGTGCAGGTTGACGTCGACCACGGCCGACCATTCGTCCCAACTGAGGTCTTCGATGCCGCGATGACGCTGGATGCCGGCGTTGTTGACGAGCACCTCGATCGGCCCGAGCTCGGCTTCGATCTCTCCGAACACACGGTCGACGCCGGCATGATCGGTGACATCGAGCTCGCGCCACAGGATGCCGGCGGGGTTGTCGCCGGCGGTGAGGCCCGGCACCCGGTCGGCGGCGACGACGAGGTAGCCGTCTGCGGCGAGGCGCTGGCCGATCTCCCATCCGATCCCGGCGGATCCTCCGGTGACGACGGCGACGGAGCCGGCAGGGGTGGGGGCGGTCATTGCTCTCCTCAGGTTCGAGTTTTGCTATAGCAAGTGTATCGGGGGCGCCGTCAGTGGTCGAGCAGCTCCGCCACGACCGCCACCGCATGCGTCTCGAGCAGGTCGAGCGCGCCCGGCGCCAGGGGCGTCTGCCACGCCTGATACGCCCCGCGGTCGTAGGCATCGCGCGTCGGCAGGTACACGAACCCCGGGCCGTTCGTGAGGTTCATCACCACGATCGGCGTCGCGGGGAACCGCGCGCGCAGCGTGGTCTGCAGCCGCGAGTACGCCTCACCCGGATGCCCCACGATCACGGCATCGCCGAGCCTCCAGGCCCAGACAGGGTGCTGCACGGTCGGACCGTCGATGTATCCGTCACGCAGATTGCGCGCGCGACCGAGACGCTCCTCCCGCGAGCGCGGGTCGATGTCCTTCCACTCCTCGGCGAGCGCGTCGAGCGTCGGCAGGTCGCGCAGCGGAAGCTCGACGCTCGTGACCGAACCCGCCGCATCCTCCCCGCCGTCCGCCGTCCGGCCCGTCCAGATCGCGAGCGGTGCACCGGACTCGACGATGCCGTCGAGCGTCAGCTCTTCTCCGGGAACGGGAAGCGCGTCCAACGCCGCGAGCACCGCGTGCCCGAGCGAGCGTCCGTGTCGATCGGCGACCGCGACGTCGCCGGTGTACTGCTCGCGCGGAGCCAACTCACCCGAGGCCCCCTGCACGAACAGGCACGGCGCATCCGTCGCCGCCTCGACGATCTCGCGCATCGCCCCGACGTAGTCCGGCGACACCTCTCGGCTCTGCCAGGCGAGCGTGGTCGGGTGGCACGCGTAGTTCACGAGCGTGCCGTGCACCGCGCCGTCGACGCTGAGGCGTCCGATCGTCACGGTGTCGTCGGCCGTGGCCGCGGGGTTGTACCCCACCAACGCCCGCCCATCCACGTCGAGCTCCCGATCGGCGGCCAGGGTGCAGGTGCCGGTCGTCCACTCGATCAGTCCGGGGACCGCACCGTCGAGCGCCTCGCGCCCGGCGGCGACCCCTGCGGCGGTGAGCGCCTCGAGATACCCCGGGATCAGCTCTCCCCCCGGCAGATGCGCATCCGCGGCACAGAGCACGGCACCCGCGTGGGTGTGCGAGAGCGAGAGCATCAGCTGATCGGGGTCGAGGCCGAGAGCGTCGAGGATCGTTCCGCGCACACCCTGCTCATCGGCGACGCGACGCCACCAGGTGCCGTCCACCGCGAGCAGCACGCGCGGGCGGTCGTCGGCGGCGATCACGGCGAGCGCGGTCAGCTCGAACGGACGATGCGCCCCCTCGGATCGCTCCCAGTCGGCGGGTCCCCAGTTCTTGGCACGGATGCCGACCGGCGGCGTGATGTCGCGTCGGGCGATACCGATGCGCGCCCGCGTGCGGGGGATGCGGATGCGGGCGCCAAGACGTGCGGCCGGTGCCGTGTCGTTCAAACCTGGTCCTCCATGTTCTCCATGATGCCGCCGCTCAGGCGATCGTCAGCACGTCGGCGATCAGCACACGTGCTCCAGCCTCGGGAAGAGTCACCTCGACGCCGCGCTCGACGCCGTCGCTGTAGAGCAGCGTGGAGGGTGCGGCGAAGCCCTCGGCCAGCCGCATCCGTCCTCCCACGAACTGACTCCCGGTGATGCGAGCGTGGTTGACCCCCACGCCGATGTCGAGGTGGGCAGCACCCTTGGGCACGGTCGATGTCACGCCACCCACCCGCCAGGTCACGACGCCCCCACCGGCGGCCCTGCTCAGCAGAGCGCCGTCGGTGCGCTCGGTCGACAGCTCGACCCCCTCGACAGCGATGGCCTGGTCCCGCACCGCGGTCACGGTGAGCTGCACATCGCGCACCGTGCCGCCCCGGATGGTCACCCTCGACGCACCGAGCTCTGCCGGGGCACCTGTTGCCGGACCGCTCAGCCGGCAGTCGACGAACTCGACGGCTCCGGCGCCTCGTGCCTTCATCCCGTCGATTCCGGTGATCGTGCATCGCACGAAGCTGACGGGCACCGAGACCGGCGTCTGGATCAGCACCTGATCCTTCGGGAGGGCGAAGGTGCAGTCCTCGATCACCGTCGGCCGCGATGATCGCGCCGATCGCTGGCCGATCGCCAGCAGCCCGGCGGTGCAGCCGCGCAGCTGAGCCCCGTCGGCATTGATCGTCATGGTCGCCTGCGGATCGAACGTCGATCGTCCGATCGCCCGGACGTTCTCGAGCGTCAGGTCGCTGATCTTCGTGCCGGCGACGAACCACGAGCAGACGTGGTCGCGCACCGTGATGCGCTTCGCGGCGGTGCCCCATTGCGCCCCGGAGTTGGCGATGTCCATCAGCCCCGAGTTGCCGATGAAGGTGAGATCGTGCTCGTACTGCCCGTGCGTGGTGAAGGGGTTCCCGCCCTGATCGTCGCCGTCTCCGTGGCAGTTCTCGACGATGCAGTAGGCGCTGGCCGTCAGATCGTTCAGGTGCCGCGCGTTCGACGACGTGCAGTCGCTCACGCGACCGTACAGGCTGTAGATCTGCTGCGTGAGATAGCCCGCACCGCCGTAGAAGACCGTGGGCGGGTTCTCGACCGAGCAGCGTTCGGTCGTGAAGTGGGTGTTCCATCTGCGCATGATGACGGGCCACCAGGTGTGGCTGGCGTGCACGTCGGCGACATCGCAGTGGATCGCGTACTCGAAGGCGATCGGGTGCGATCCGGTGAGCTCGCGAGAGTCCGGGAAGGAGCCGTCCGTCGGTCCGTCGAAGGGCCCGGCCCCGAGGAACCGCATGTTCGAGATGCGCACCCCCGCGACCGGATCCACCTGCCGCCAGACGAGCTTTCGCCCCTTGTCGAGCGGCCAGCCGTTGAGGTAGTCGATCCGGATGTGGGTGCCGTCGATCTGCTGCGTCACCTGGACGAATCGCTGAAGCTCGCGCTCATCGGCCCCACCGCCGGCGACCGGATCGCACTGCACCGCCCACCAGGTGTCGACGGCGAACATGGACGCATCGGGCACGGCGACCGCATCCGTCTGCTCCGGCCAGGCTTCCGCCAAAGTGTGCTCGACGGTGACGTCTCGGGATGCCCCGGTGAAGAACATCACCGCACCGAACGGGTTGTCGTGGGTGTTCGCCTCGATACCCTCCGTCGTGATCACATGACCGCCGAAGTCGATCTCGAGGTGGGAACGGGTGAAGCGGTGTCGCCGCTGGAAGAGCAGATCGGTGCTCGCCTCGATCCGCCGGACGCGGAGGTCGTTCACCAGGGCGTCGAGCGCGTCATCGGCCGCCGTCTCGGGCCCGGTGATGCCGAAGACCCGGAAGTCGACCGTGCCGTCATGCTGCAGCAGCCACGTGGTGCCGCGCTTTCCGGCGATCACCGTGCCGCCGTTGGCCGCGACGTCGGCCCCGCCGCAGCCTACGTAGACGAGCAGCCCGGCGTCGCCGGGGGTCCGGTAGCCGGCGACGATGGCCACCTCGCCGTCGCGTGCCCGCAACCGGGACAGGTCGGAGACCGTCTCCGCGCGGAGGATGTCCTTCGCACCGGCCGCGACGGGAGCGGCCTGAGCGGTCGTCGCACCGGCGAGAGAGCCGGCAGCGCCGAGGGCGACCACACCGAGTCCGGTCATGAGGGCGCGGCGACCCGTCGATCGCACACTCGCATCCAGTTCGGCGCGGGACATCACCGCACCCCGGACGTCGCGTCCGCTTTCAACTGCACCTCGGCCGGAACCGTGAAGTCCGCCCGTCGACTCAGCACGAACGCGATGCTCGCGCCGAGCAGGGTGAGCCCGGCGATGAGGAGCAGACCCCAGATCGCCGATCCGGTGGTCTCGCTGATCCAGCCGATCGCATACGGACCGGCGAAACCGGCCAGGTTGCCGACCGAGTTGATGAAGGCCAGCCCGGCAGCAGCCGCCGTGCCCGTGAGCACCATGGGCGGCAGGCTCCAGAACAGCGGTGTCGTCGAGAACAGGGCCGACATGCCGACGCACAGGGCGGCGAGCGCAAGGATCGGCGTGCCCTGGGCCGCGACCGCCGCGATGAGCGAGAGCGCGGTGATCGTGAGCGTGATGCCGATCTGCAGGGGGATGTTGCCCTGCTTCCTGGCTGCGCGCTCCCAGGGGAGCATCACGAGCGCGGCGCACAGGTTCGGCAGGGCGACGAGCCATCCGGTGGTGGAGTTGGAGAAGTCGCCCATGCTCTTCACGATCGTCGGCAGCCACATGCCCAGCCCGTACGCGCCGAACACGACGCCGAAGAAGAGCACGATCAGGGTCCACAGACGCCCGTTGCTGAACACCTCGCGCAGGCGCAGCCGCCCGTGCTTCTGCTCGGTGGCCGCGGTCTCGGCGGCCAGGGTGTCGTTGATCCACCGCTGTTCGGTCGGGTCGAGCCAGCGGGCGTCCTGCGGGCGGTCGGGCAGCCAGAAGAAGACGACGAAGGCGAGGATCACCGCGGGGATGCCCTGCAGCAGGAAGACCAGCTGCCAGCCGTCGAGGCCCCACATCCCGTGCAGTTCGAGCATCCAGCCCGACAGCGGCGCCGCGACCGCGTTCGCGATCGGGTTCGACAAGACGAACACCGCGAGCACCTGCGTGCGGTACTGCCGCGGGAACCAGAGCGTGAGGTACAGGAGCACTCCGGGGAAGAAGCCGGCTTCGGCGATGCCCAGCACGAAGCGTGCGATGGCGAACTGGGTCGCATCCTGCACGAAGGCCGTCAGGGCGGCGACCAGACCCCAGGAGACCATGATGCGCGCGATCCACTTGCGCGCACCGAAGCGCTCGAGAAGCAGGTTGCTGGGCACTTCGAACAGCAGGTACCCGATGAAGAAGATGCCGGCGGCGAATCCGAAGGCCGCTTCGGTGATCTGCAGCGCCGCCGTCATCTCCAGCTTGGCGAAGCCCGCGTTGTTGCGGTCCATGTAGGCGACGAGATAGAGCAGCCCGAGGAACGGGCCGAGGCGCCAGATCGCCTTCTTCATGGCGGAGGCCCCGACCTCCTCTGACGTGCGCGTATCGGGGGCGATTCCGTTCCCGGACATGACAACTCCTTCGTCATCGATGGACTGGCTTGCTATAGCATCTAGCAAAACCCTCGCCGTGTCCACTCATCCGGAAAATGCCATAGCATCGAGCGAACGAATGCGCGCCCGCTCGACGAGACGGAACCGCGGATCGAGAAGGGCACCGAATGCGCAGCGTCTCGGATCAGAACATCGCCGAACAGGTCGCAGACGAGCTGCGCGCGGCCATCCATTCCGGAGAACTCGCCCCCGGCGAGCGCCTCGTCGAACGCAAGCTCGCCGACCGGCTGGGCGTCAGCCACATCCCGGTACGCGAGGCACTGACCCGTCTCGCCGAGGAGCGCCTCATCACCCGGGAGCCCCGCCGCGGCGCCCGCGTCGCCCAGCTGAGCGCACAGGACCTCCAGGAGATCTCGAGCCTGCGGATCGTGCTCGAGCAGTTCATGGCGATCCGCGTGCAGGAGCGGTGGAACGAGGAATCCGCCGCCCGACTCGGTGCCATCATCCAGGCGATGGCGGATGCGGCACCCGGCGACATCGACGAGGTGCTGCGCCAGGACCGCTTGTTCCACGAGACGCTCGCCGACCTCGCCGAGCACCGCTTCCTCGACGAGTTGAGCGGCCAGCTGCGCGGACGCATCACCGGTTTCCTGCATGCCGCCAACGCCGCTCTCGACCCTGCCGAGCAGGAAGAGCATGTGCGCAGCCACCAACAGATCGTCGATGCCATCGCGAGCGGTGACCCGGAGCAGGCGCAGGCCGTGATCGCCGCGCACGTGACCAGGGCGGTCGAGCGCATCACCCCGTCGACCGACGCGGACACCCCGTGACCGCGCGCACGATCGTCCTCACCGGAGCCTCCGACGGGATCGGCGCGGCAGCCGCCCGCCAGCTCGCGTCGTCCCCGCATCGGCTCATCCTGGTGGGACGCTCGGAGGAGAAGACCCGTGCGGTCGCCGCGGAGACGGGCGCTGCGTGGTTCACCGCCGACTTCGCACGCCTCGACGACGTGCGGGCGCTCGCCACGAAGATCGTGGAGGGGGTCGGCGACGGCGGCATCCACGTGCTGGCGAACAACGCCGGTGGCATCTTCGGCGATCAGACCCCCACGGTCGACGGCTTCGAGAAGACCATGCAGGTCAACCACCTGGCGCCGTTCCTGCTCACGAACCTGTTGCGGCCTCAGCTGTTGAAGGCCGAGGGCGCAGTCATCAACACCTCCAGCATCGCGCACCGCCTGTTCGGCCACCTCGATGTGGACGACCTCGACAATCACCGCCGCTTCAGCGCGAACAAGGCCTACGGCGATGCGAAGCTCGCGAACGTGCTGTTCGCCAAGAGCCTGCACACGAAGTTCCACGCCGACGGGCTGAGTGCGGTCGCGTTCCACCCCGGCACCGTGCAGACGAACTTCGCTTCGGACTCGTCGAGCATCATGCGCCTGCTCTACCGCACACCGCTCAAGCACCTCATGCTCGTCGGCGCCGACAAGGGTGGCGCGACCCTGCGCTGGTTCATCGAGGGCACCCCCGATGAGACATGGTTCTCCGGCGCCTACTACGACGAGCGTCAGCTGACCGCGAAGGTCAATCCGCAGGTGGATGACGCGGCCCTGGCCGAGGCGCTCTGGCAGCGCAGCGCCGAGCTCGTCGGCATCTCCTCCACCTAGTCCCGCATCCTCCCGCCACCTCGCTCCGGCACCTCTCCCGCCGCCTCCCCCGCAGGTGAGATTCGCCCTTCTCGCGCCCGGTCCACCGAATCACCCATATACTTGCCACGGAAAGTAAGTAAGTGCTCGTGGAAAGGATGCGCCGTGGACCTGCATCGACTCTTCGATGATGTGATCCGCTTCGAGATGGAGATCTGGGAGGCGGTCGACCGACGTCTCCGCGCCGAGCATTCCCTGCCGCTGAGCTGGTTCGAGCCCATGCGGGCCATCGACCGGATCGAGAACTGCCGGGCTTCCGACATCGCGACCGAGCTCTCGATCACCGAGGGCGGCACCAGCAAGCTGGTCGCTCGCATCGAAGCAGCGGGCTATTGCGAGCGCACACCGAACCCCGACGACCGGCGGGCCTCGTTCATCACGCTCACGCCGGCGGGCGAGGACATGTTGACGATCGCGACCCAGACCTTCGGCAGAGAACTGGAGCCGTGGTTCCAGAGCGTCTCCGCCGACGACCTTCAGCACTTCGCCACCACTCTCGCCACCCTCCGGGTGCGCAAGCCCATACCGACGACAGGAGTCACCCCATGACCGAGATGATGCGCGCGATCGTGCTCGACGCACCCGGCCCCGTTGAGGCCCTCACCATCCGCGAGCTGCCGATCCCGACACCGAGTGAGGGCTGGGTGCTGATCCAGGTGAAGGCGTTCGGCTTGAACCGCTCCGAACTCCACACCCGACTCGGCCTGGCGGAGGGCGTCACCTTTCCCCGCGTGCTCGGCATCGAGGCGACCGGAGTCGTCGTCGAGGCGCCCGGGGGCGAATTCACCCCCGGCCAGCAGGTCGTGGCGGTGATGGGCGGGATGGGACGCGCGTACGACGGCGGATACGCGGAGTACACCTGCGTTCCCGCGACCCAGGTGATCGCTTTCGAGAGCGACCTCGACTGGGGCACCCTCGGCGCCCTGCCCGAGATGCTGCAGACCTCGTACGGATCGCTCACCGTGGGGCTCGACGCTCAGCCGGGCCAGTCGATCCTGATCCGCGGCGGCACCTCGTCGATCGGGATGGCGACCGCGGTGCTCGCGAAGCAGCGCGGGATGACGGTCTTCTCGACCACACGCAACCCCCGCAAGGCCGAGGCGCTCACCCGCATCGGCGTCGACCACGTGCTCATCGACGACGGCGACGTGCAGGCGCAGGTCAGAGCGATCCTGCCCGAGGGCGTCGACACGGCTCTCGAGCTGGTCGGCACGCCGACCCTGCCGGACACCCTCCGCTCGACGCGCGTGCACGGCGTGGTCTGCTTCACCGGGATGCTCTCGAACGAGTGGACCGTGAAGGACTTCTACCCCATCGAGTACATCCCCCGCGGCGTGCGCCTCAGCGCGTACGGCGGAGGCGCGGCCGACCTGCCGCCGGCTGTGCTCCAGGGCTTCCTCGATGCGGTCGCGGCCGGCGAGGCCACCGTGCCGATCGACCGCGTCTATGCCTTCGACCAGATCGCCGAGGCGCACACCGCGATGGAACAGGGCACCGCCGTCGGCAAGCTGGTCGTCGTCACCGGCCTCTGACCCGACACCCCCACACCCCACACCCCGCCGAGTGCACGGGTGCTCGCCGAGCGCACGGCTTCTTCACGTCGAGAAGCCGTGCACTCGGCAGCATCCCGTGCGCTCGGCGGCATCCGCTGCACTCGCGCCAGGAAGCGCGCCCGGCTCAGACCCTGAGGTTCGCCGTGTCGACGACGCGCGGGCCCTCGGCGGGGAAGGCCGTGCGCGTGACGCCCGACTCGACGTTGCCGGTGTGCACCAACGTGGACGAGGCGCCGAACGCGGCGTCCGCCAGCTCCAGCGCCCCGCCCTCGAAGCGGTTGCCGACCGCGCGGTAGTGAGTCGCGCCCTTCGTGACCGCGACGTGCGTCGCCGCCCCCTCCGCGCGGAAGGTGCTGTCGGAGAGCGTCAGATGCAGCTCGCCGTCGCCGGTCCGGGAGACGCCGGTGCCGCCCTTGACCGCCACGTCCGATCCCGCGATCTCGACGGCCTGCCGCTCTCCTCTGGCCGCGGCGATACGGGCGTTGCGGAGTGTCGATCCCTCGAACCGCAGACGCTCCGACGACGAGGCGATCGGCGCGGCATCGTCAGCCGCCGTGAGCGTCGATCCCCGGAACGTGACCGCTCCGGCTCCCGCGATCTTCATGCCGCCGACCCGGTCGAGCACCGTGTCGACGAACGTGACGGGTGTCTTCACCGTGGCGTTGGTGAGTTCTCCCGGCGCGACGAACGTGAAGTGCGAGTCGGCGATCACCGTCGGCCGTGCGGAATTGTCGGACGCCTGCGTGATCACGAGGGTGTCGGATGCCGTGCACCCGCGCAGCTGCGCGCCGTCGGCGTTGATCCACAGCATGCCGGAGCCGGCGAGCGAGGGCTTGCCGATCACCTGCACGTCTTCGAGCGTGAGGTCGGTGATGCGCACACGGGCGACGAACCACGAGCACACGTGCTTGCGCACCGTGATGCGCTTGGCCGCCGAGCCCCAGGCCGCACCGGAGTTCGCGAACGTCATGAGACCGGAATTGCCGGTGTACGTGAGGTCGTGCTCGTACTGCCCGTGGGTGACGAACGGACCCTGGTCGTCACCGTCGCCGTGGCAGTTCTCGACCAGGCAGTAGGCGCTCGCGGTGAAGTCGTTCAGGTGCCGGGCGTTCGCGGTGTGGCAGTTGGCGACGTATCCGTAGAGGCAGTAGATCTGCTGCGTCAGGTAGCCGGCCCCTCCCCAGGTGACCGAGGTCGGGTTCTTGAGCGTGCAGCTCACGGTCGAATAGTAGGTGTTCCACCGGCGCTGGATGAGCGGCCAGAAGGTCCCCGTGCCGTCGATGTGGTCGACGTCGCAGCGCACCGCGTACTCGAACGCCAGCGGGTGCGATCCCGTGTACTCGTCGGTACCGGTGCCGAGGAACTTCAGGTTCGACACCGTCACGTCCTGCACCGGCACGACCCGGCGCCAGGTCATCGTGCGATCCTTGCCCAGCGGCCAGCCGTTCTTGTAGTTGATGCGGATGTGCGTGCCGTCCACGATCTGCGTGACCTGCACCATGCGCTGCAGCTCGCGCTCCCAACGACCCGACAGCGCGTTCACCTCTGCCGCGTACCACTCGCCGACAGCGAAGAACGACGAATCGGCGACCGGGAAGACGTCGCCGAGATCCGGCACCACCTCGCCGAGCTTCGCCTCCTGCACCGCATCGGTCACCTCGCCGCGGAAGAACATGACCGCCGCGAACGGATCGTCTTTGCCGGCGTTCTCGATGCCGACCGTGGTCATGAGGTGTCCCCCGAAGTCGAAGGCGATGTTCGACCGTGAGAACGTGTGGCGGCGCACGAAGTTGAGGGGGCTGTGCCCCTCGATGCGGTGGACGCTCGCGTCGTTCACCATGGCGTCGAGGGCGTCGTCGGCGTTCACGCTCGCATCCATGATCCCGAACATCCGGAAGTCCACGACCCCGCCGTGCACGAGCAGCCACGCTCCGCCCTTCGGGGCCGCCAGCACGGTGCCGCCGTTGGCCGCCGGAGCGTCCTTCTTCACGAAGCGGTACAGCCCGGCACCCCCGTCGCCGGCTGCGGCGTAACCGGTCGTGCGGACCAGATCACCGTCCTTGCCCTTGCGCTTCACGAGCGTGGTCGCCGTGCCGCCGTTCGCCACCGACGACGATCCCGAATCTCCCTGCGTCACGATCGGGCCGGCAGCCTGCGCCGGAGTCTGCGCGCTGACGGCCGCCACGCCTCCGATCGCCGCCGCACCGAAGCCGGCGAGCAGCATGCGCCTGCTGCGCAGGGTCGCGGTCGGGCTCTCGAGAGCGGCCGTCTCCTTCTGGGTCGTGCTCATCTTCTGGGTCATGCTCATCCTCCTTGCGGCGTCATCGCCGCGGTCAGGCGTCCGGTCCTTCGGCCGGGCCGCATCATCCGATCGATCCCCCGTCCCCAGCGCTTCTCCGAGCGAGGCGCTCAGAAGTAGTCGCCCGCCGTGAAATGGCGGATGCCGTCGAGCCGCGGCGCACGCCGCAGCGCACGGATCATCCCGGTGCGGTCGTCCTGCCGCACAGCCTCGGGGGCAAAGGCGCGGAGTGCGCGATCCTCCTCCGGCAGGGCGGGAACGGCGAGCTCGCACGATGTCACCCCGGCGGAGTGCCAGTCGACGGCGATGGCGGAGAGCAGCTCATCGCGCACCTCGTCGCCGTCCATTCCCGGGAGCACAGCGCTCTCCAGGAGCGTGCCGATCCCGCCGCGACGCTCGGCGACCGCGTAGCCGAGCACCGTCGACCCCTCGGTCCGGCAGTACAGCGTCGCACCCCGCATCCGCACCTCCGCCATCGCCCTGTCGCGGTCACCACGCACCGGGGCGAGCACGACCCTGCCCGCACGTGAGCACTCGTAGACCTCGCACAGCGGGCGGAAGCTCCCGAGTCCGACGGTCGCGCGCTCGACTCGCGCATCGGTCCCGGCCGACACGGGTGCCGTCCAGGAGCCGGCCAGAGTGCGCGCCATGGAGAAGGTGTCGAAGCCGCTGGACCGATACACCTCCGGGGTGCCGGTGAACAGCAATGCCCAGTCGGCGTCGCCGCCCGTCTGCAGGGTCGCCGCCACGAGTCGACGGGCGAGGCCCTGTCCTCGCGCCCGCTCGGCCACCGCGACGCTGCCGATCGCGTGCACCTCGGCGACGCCATCGGACTCGCGCAGCTGCTTGGGCAGACCGTATATCGAACCGCACAGGCCGTCATCGTCCTCGGCGACGAGTGTGTGCGCGAGCCGCTCTTGATCGATGAGCCACTGGTCGGGGGCGAGCGGCGGCGTGAACGCCTGCACCCACAGCGCGGTGAGCGCGGTCTGATCCTCGGCCCGAGCCGCACGGATGATCGGTGCACTCATGCGTCGCTCCGGGCGATCTCGGCCGCGCGGATCGTGTTCGCCACGACCACCCGCGACTCGCCCCAGGGAGCCACGGTCGACCCGCGCGGTGCCGCATCGAGCAACGCGTGGATCAGGTCACGGAACCCCAGCGTCTCGTTCGGCCCGTCACCCTGATCGCCCACCGCGTCCTGATCGCCGTCCACGTCGAGCGAGACCGAACGGATGCCGGCGGCCGTCACCACCTCCGCTCCGTACGCATCCGCGCCCGGCGTCCCCGTGACGAGCACCTGCACCGGCACTTCGCGCTCCGCGCCGGGAACCCGCAGCAGACCCTCGATGCCCGCAGCATCCTCCGACGCGGTCGTCGATCCGGGGCGCGTGCGCGTCCAGCCGGATCCCGAGACGAGAGCCGCCCCGGGCAGCAGCACATCGACCATCTCCCAGGCGTGCACCCCGACCGTGACGGCCGTACCGCCACCGCGCCGCGGGTCGTCCTGCCACGCCCGGTCCGGCAGTTGGAAGGCGGCATTGTCGTGCTGTGCGTGCACGCGGAGCGCGAGCACATCCTCGCCCCCGATCTGCCCGGCCAGCGCGACGAGCGCCGGAGCGAAGCGCAGGACGGAGCTCGTGCCGACGGGGGCCGACGATGCCGTCAGCACGCGGTCGATCTCGGCGAGTCGAGCCCCGGTGGGGGCGATCACCTTGTTCACGAACACCGGAGCGTCTCGGCTGCCGAGCAGGTGCAGAAAGCCCCGGACATCGTGCGGGCGCGGTGTCGCGATGACCAGGTCGGGACGCAGCGCCGTCAGCAGATCGAGCGAGGCCACCGCCGCGCCACCGAAACGCAGGGCGAACTCCTCGGCCGCCCCCGCATCCGCATCGTGCACCCCGACGACTTCGGCACCGAGCGCGCGAACGTTCGCCGCGTCGCTGTAGGGGTGCGAGTGCGCGAGTCCGGCGAAGGCCACACGCAGCGGCGTGCCGGTCATGCCATCGACGACAGCTGGTCGCGGGAGACGGCGTGCGCGAGGGGACGCCCCGCGGCGAAGGCCTCGACCTCGTCGGCGACGATCCGCCCCTGACGCCGTCGCCCCTGGGTCGTCCCGGCGGCGCGGTGCGGGGTGACCAGCACTCCGGGAAGCGCGCGGAACGGACTGTCCGCGGCGAGCGGCTCCTCGTCGAACACGTCGATCGCGGCGCTCAGCCGTCCCCGCTGCAGCTCGTCGATCAGCGCCGCCTCATCGACGATCCAGGAGCGCGCGGTGTTCACGAGCCCCGCGCCGTGGGGCATCAGCGCGAGTTCCCGCCGACCGATCAGGTGGTGGGTCTCGGGCAGGGTGGGGGCATGCACCGCGACGATCTGGGCACGCTGGAGTGCCTCTTCGAGCGGGACGAGTGCGGCTCCGAGAGCGGTGGCCGCCTCCGCATCGATGGTCGGGTCGACCAGCAGCGGCTCGGCGCCGAGCACCCGGATCAGTTCGAGGTAGGCCCGCCCGGTGCGGGACGCCCCGATCACCGCGATGGGGGTGCCGAGGATCTCGCGCTGCACGCCCACGGCATCCGCGTCGTACCAGCCGTCGCCGGCGCGCAGGGCGTTGTGCATCTCGGGCACCCGGTGCAGCAGGGCGAGCGTGAAGGTGAGCGACACCTCGGCGACCGGCCGCGCCATGCCCGCACCCGCCTGGGTCACGACGACACCGCGGTCGAACAGCTCATCGGTCGCGAAGGGCTTGATCGTCGCACCGGTGTGTGCGATCAGCTCGAGCTTCGGCAGCGCCGCGAGCACTGCCGCGTCGAAGGGGCCGACGCCCCAGCTCGTGATCACGACGCGTGCGGCGCCGAGCTCTGCCTCTGCGAGTCGATCGACCCGTGCGAACCCGCCGCCCAGACCCGCGGCGACCGCACGCAGGCGTTCGGCATCCGCGTCGGAGAAGAACTCCGTGAAGAGCTCCTCCGAGACGACCGCGACCACGGTCGGCGCACTCATGCCCACGCTCATCTCGACACTCACCGCAACACTCACCTCAACCAGGTCTCGAGGTTCTCGGCGATGAAGGCGTCGTCGTTCAGATCGGGATACGCGAGACGCACCCGCGCGATCTCCTCCGCCTGCCCCGGCGAGAGACCCTCGGCGGGGTCGAGGCACCAGGTGCCATCGAGCAGCCCCTGCTGGCGGAGCATCTCATGCACGCCGGCGATGACGCCGTGGAAATCGTTGCCCGGATCGAACACCGCCTGGTTCACGTCGACCATGTCGGAGGCGATGAGGCCCAGCTCGCGGTAGGCGTCCTCGTCTCCCCCCATCGCCCGCTGTGCGCGTTCGAGCAGCGAGACGGCGGCACGTGTGCCCACGGCCCACTGGCCGAGCAGCCCACCGACGAACCGCAGGGTGCGCGGACCGGTCGGCGAATCCACGTGGAACTCGGAGAGCAGGTCGGCCACGATCGCGTCGTCGTTGCCGGTGTAGAGAGCGATCTCGTCGGCACGGCCGGAGGCGGCGACCCCGCGCACCAGCTCCAGCGTGCGGTAGCGGTCGAAGGGAGCGGCCTTGACGGCGACGACGGCCGGGATCGAGGCGAACTCGCGCCAGAAGTCGCGATCGAGCACAGGTCCACCGATCGCCGTCTGCAGGTAGAAGCCGACCACCGGCAGCACCTCGCCCACCGCGCGGGCGCGTTCGAGCAGAGCCCGCTCGTCGGCACCGGCGACGCGAGGGCTCACGAGCACGGCGTCGTAGCCCAGGTCGCGGGCGAGCTCCGCTTCGGCGACCGCCTGGGTCGTGCCACCGGCGACACCGGCGATGCGCACCACGTCGGCATCCGCGCGGGCATCCAGCTCCTCCGCGGCGAGCGCGAGGACCGGTTCGAACAGGGCGTGCTCCGGATCGCGGATCTCGAACTGGGTCGTGTGCACCCCGACCGCGATGCCTCCGGCCCCGGCGTCGAGGTAGTAGCGGGTGAGCGCGCGCTGACGGCGTTCGTCGATGCGTCGCTCGGCGGTGAGGGCGAGCGGATGCGCCGGGATCACGGCGCCACGGGCGAGGGTCGCCGCGGCCTCCGGGCGCAGAGGGGGAACGGTCATCAGAACTTCCCGTCCCGCACGGCCCACTTGGTCGGCTTGGCGATCATCGGCAGCTCCTTCTCGATCCAGTCGGCCTGGAGGCCGATCAGGGTCTCGGCGGAGACCGCCGGGTATCCGAACAGCGCCATGCACCGGCGGGCGTCGCTGAGCAGCGCAGTGGGCTGCGGCTCGTCGACGATCTCGACCTCGCGGTCGAACAGGGTGCCGAAGCGACGGGCGATCGATTCCACGCTCAGCAGCTCCGGGCCGGTGAGGTTGATCGTGAAGGGGTCGGTCGAGGCGTGCACGAGGCTGCGCAGCACGACCTCGTTCGCGTAACCCTGCCAGATCACGTTGACGTTGGCGGTGGCGACCGACACGGGCTGTCCCGCATGCACGGCGCTGCCGATGTCGGCGAGCACGCCGTAGCGCAGGTCGACGGCGTAGTTCAGGCGGATGATCGCGACCCTGGTGCCGCGCTCCTGCGCCCCGAACTCGAAGACGCGCTCACGTCCCAGGCACGACTGCGCATACTCGCCGATGGGTGCGGGCTGCACCTCTTCAGACGCTCCACCCGAAGCCGCAGGAAGGAACGGGTAGACGTTGCCGGTCGAGAGCACCGAGATCGCGCTGTCGCGGTAGCGGCGGGCGACGCGGTCGGGCAGCGCGGCGTTGACTTCCCACGCCCACGACGCGTTGGTCGCGGCGCCGAACTTCGCACCGACCATGAACACCACGTTCGGGGCATCCGGGAGGGATGCGAAGTCGTCGTTCTCGATCAGGTCGAACGGGACGACCTTCACCCCGGCGCTCTCCAGGCGCTCGCGGATCGCGGCGTCTCCGAAGCGGGAGACGGCGTAGACCGTGTCGCCCTGGCGTCCGGCGGCATCCATCCCGCGGCGCGCGAGCATCGCCAGGGTCGGACCCATCTTGCCGCCGGCGCCGAGGATCACGAGGTCGCCCGCACCGCGTGCGAGATCGGCGATCAGCGCGGCGCTCGGTGTCGCGAGCGCCTCCTCGAGTTCCGCCTCGGAAGTGAACTGGTGCTGAGTCATGTGGTGCTTTCCCTTCTTCTCAGCCCTTGATGCCCGTACCGGCCACGCCCTCCTGCACGTACCGCTGAGCGATGAGGTACGCGAGGAAGATGGGCAGCAGTGCCACGACGGATCCGGCGAGCATGGTGCTCAGCGGCACGTTCTGCTGCTGCAGCGACGAGATGCCGACGGTGAGTGTGAACATCGCGTTGGACTTCGCGATGATGAGCGGCCACAGGAAGTCGTTCCAGTGCCACAGGAAGACGAAGATGCCGAGCGTCGCCAGGATCGGCTTGCACAGCGGCAGCACGATCCGCAGGAAGATGCGGAACTCCCCGGCGCCGTCGATGCGTGCGGCCTCGAACAGCTCGTCCGGCAGCCCCTGGATGAACTGCCGCATCAGGAACACGGCCTGTGCGTTCGCGAGCGACGGCAGGATCAGGCCCCAGTACGTGTCGACGCCACCGAGGTTCGCCATCAGGATGAACGTCGGGATGAGGGTGACATGGAACGGCACCATCACCATCGCGAGGAACGACCAGAACATCACCTCCTTGCCGCGGAAGCGCTTCTTGGCGAACGCGTAGCCGGCGAGCGCCGAGAGGAACAGCACCGCGACGACCGAGACGAGCGAGTAGATGAGGGTGTTGCCGAGCCAGCCGAGGATGTTCTGCCCGGCGAGCACCTGCTCGTAGGCGTCGAACGAGATGTCCTGGAAAGGCAGCAGGGAACCCGGGAGCTCGACGACCATGCCGGGCTTCAGGCTCAGCACGACCATCGCGTAGAAGGGGAAGAAGCTGAGGATGCCGGCCAGGCTCAGCCAGATCCATCGCCCCACGATCCCCCAGCCGGTGGGCTGCAGCGCGCGGTAGGCGCGGCGCTGCTTCGTCGACGTCTTCGGCGGCGTCGCCGGGGTCTGGGTCGGCGGCTGCAACAGAGCGGTCATTTCTGCTTTCCGATCACCAGGCGCTGGATGAGCGCGACGACGAGGGTCATGACGAACAGGGCCACACCGATCGCGGCCGCGTAGCCGTAGTCGAAGTAGCGGAAGCCCTGGTCGTAGAGCATGTAGACGAGCGAGTAGCTGGCGTTCGCCGGCCCGCCCTGGGTCATCACGTAGATGACGTCGAACACCTGGAACGCGGCGGTCGTCTCGATCACCGCCAGGAAGAAGAACGTCGGCCGCAGCACCGGGAGGATCACGTAGCGGAAGCGCTGCCAGGCGTTGGCGCCGTCCATCAGCGCCGCCTCTTCGAGCTCGCGCGGCACGTCCTGCAGCGCGGCGATGAGGATCATCATCCCGTAGCCGAATCGCGACCAGACGCCGACGACGACGATCGCGGGGATCACCAGGACGGTGCTGCCGAGCCAGGATCCGCCGAGACCGAGGGGTGCCATCAGCGCCGACCAGGGTCCGTTCGCGGAGAAGATCCAGACGAAGATCGACCCGGCCAGCACGAGCGAGGTGATGACGGGGAGGAAGAAGATCGAGCGGAAGAAGCGTGCGCCGCGGAAGGCCCGACGCACGCCGAGGGCCATCACGGTCGAGAGCACCAGCGCGATCGGCACGGCGCACACCGTGTAGATGAGCGTGGTGCCCATCGCCCGCCAGAACAGCGGGTCGGCGATCATGCGCTGGAAGTGGTCGAGACCCCGCCACGAGATCTCACCGGTGATGTCGTAGTCGAAGAAGCTCAGCGCGACTCCGGCGATGCTCGGGCCGAAGCGGAAGGCGATGAACAGGAGGAAGGCGGGGAGCACGAACAGGAACGCGATCCGCGCCTCTCGTCGTGCGAGCACCCGCGTGACCCGCCCTGCGGGCTTCTTCGCCGTGGTTGCCGTCGTCATCAGTGGTACCTCACGTGGGGGGAGTGAAGGGGTGCGGGGGCGTGCGGAGTTCGGGCTCCGCACGCCCCCGAGGTGTTACTTCTTGGCCAGCGGCGCCGCGGCGGTCGCGGCATCCTTCAACGCGTCCTCCGGCGACTTGTCGCCGAGGAGCGCTGCCTGGATCTCCGGCGCGAGCACGCCCATCAGCGCACGGGACGAGGCGTTGAGCTCGCCGACCGTCGTGTCGGGAACATACTTCTCGACCTCGCCGAGCAGCGGGTCGTCCGCGTACAGCGGCTCGGTGGTGCTGAGTGCGGAGAAGTAGCCGGCGGCCTTCAGGTACGGCTCGACGACGTCGGCGCCGGTGGCGTACTCGACGAACTTCGCCGCCGCGTCCTGCGCTTTGGAGCCCTTGAGCACCGAGAGCGATCCGACCGTGCCGTAGGCCACGGACTCCTTCTCGGTCAGCGGCGCCATGACCTTGACGTTCTCCTCGCCCCAGAAGGGCACGACCTCGTTGACCGCGTTGTTCCACGTGCACGCGACCTTGCCCTGGGCGACGGCGGTCTGCTCGAGCGGGACGTTGGTGGTGAGCGCCTCGGGGTCGAGAGCACCCGCCTCGGCCAGGTCGGTGAGGAAGGTGAGCGCCTGCACGCCTTCCTTGCTGTCGAAGCCGACGTCGCCGTCCTTCGTGTAGACCTCGCCACCGGCCTGCCACAGCAGCGGGTAGTAGGTGAGGTTGAGGGTGTTCTCCGCGGATGCCGGGTAGTTCAGGGCGTACATGCCCTTCTCGGTGAACCGGGGGGCCATCGCGGTGACGTCGTCCCAGGTCTCGGGGTACTCGGTGACGCCCGCGGCCTCGAACGCGGCGGCGTTGCAGATGAGCGGCTGCGCGCTGGTGAGGATCGGGGCTCCGAGGATGTCGCCGTCGAGCGTGACCGACTTCTTCACGTTGGGCAGCAGGTCGTCCTGACGCTCCGTGCTCAGCAGGTCGTTGAGCGGGGCGATCGACTTCTGGTACGCCGCGAGCTGGTCGGGGATCAGGTAGACCACGTCGGGTCCCTTGCCGGCCGCGATCGCAGTCTGGAGAGCCTCGTCGCGGTTCGCCCACGGGAAGATCTCGTACTTCACGTTGATGTTCTCGTTCTGCTTCTCGAAGTCGGCGATCGTCGAGTCCCAGAAGTCCTTGTGCACCGCCTCGTCGGCGATGACCGGGTAGAGCCAGACGGTGATGTCCTGCTCTCCCTCTGCGGTGTTGCCTCCGCCGGCCGAACATCCGGCCAACAGGGTGGCGGCCGCGATTCCCGCGACGACGCCGGTGATCTTGCTGACGCGCATGGTGCTCCTTTGCTTATACCGTGCTGAGTACGGTTCATTATGACACTGCAATGGGATAATTCGTCAAGTACAAGTTCTCAGAGCCATGTTTCCGCCGTGTTTCCCGTTCGAGAACATCAAAGCTTGATCTGAGAATTGGGTGTGCTAATTTGATCGCACCCGACGACGGAGATGAGGAAGGGACCGCACATGGCCGTGAACAGCCCGCTCTCGATCGTCGCGCGATCCGCTCTGCAGCTGCGCGACTCGGGGCCCGCGACCGTGAACGATCTGTCCCGCTCGCTCGAGATCTCGCGCACGTCGGTCGAGAACGCGGTGACCGTGCTGGCCGACTCGGGCCTGATCGTCGACGCCCCCGCCCAGAACGGCGGCGGTGCCGGACGCCCCGCCCGTCGCTATTCGTTCCACGGTGCCGCCGGGACCGTCGTGGGCGTCGACATCGGTGTCGCGAGCGTTCGCGTCGTGCTCGCCGATCTGTCAGGGGTCGTGATCGCGCAGCGCAGCTACTCCGGTGTGGCCGAGCAGCTCGACGGCGCAGCCAAGCTCGCGGCCGTGATCGACGACGTGCGCCGCACCCTCTCGGTCGTGTCGATCCCCGCATCGAAGGTACGAGCGGTCGGGGTCTCGCTCCCCGGCATCGTCGACGATGCGGGACGCGTGACCACCTCGGTCGTGATCCCGGAATGGTCGGGCATCGACATCGGCTCGCAGCTGCGGCACGCGTTCGGCTGCCCCGTCGCGGTCGACAACGGGGTGCGGCTCGCGGCCGTCGCCGAGCACCATCTCGGGGTCGCGCAACTCGTCGACGACGTGATCTACTTGTCCGTCGGCAACCGGATCGCGATGGGACTGATCCTCGGCGGACGACCGCGCCGCGGCATCCACAACGCCGCGGGCGACATCGGCCGCCTCGCCTTCCGCGGGCTGAACACCGAGACGGGCCAGATCACGTGGCGCACCGCCCCGACCGCCGCCGAGGTGTTCGCTCTGGCCCGCGGGGGCGATCCCGCCGCACAGCAGGAGCTCGACGCCTTCATCGACGAGCTCGCGCACGGCATCGCCACCCTGACCATGACGGTCGACCCGGCCATGATCGTGATCGGCGGCGGGCTCTCCGCCGCGCACGAGCAGCTGCTCGATCCGCTCCGGGCGGCTCTGCCCGGCCACCTGGGCCTGCCCTTCCAGGTGCCGATCGCCGAAGCACGGCTGGGCGCCGAAGCCGCCGCGCACGGAGCCGTCGTGCACGCGTTCCAACGGCACGCCGCCGAGATCTACGGCATCGAGGACATGCCGGCGCCGCCCATCACCCCACTGCCGCTCGAACCGGCGGGGGCGGAAGACACCGTCATCGACACAACCGAGGAGAAGCAGTGAGCACGTTGAAGGTCGGACTCATCGGCGCGGGCGGCATCTCCCGCGTGCATGCCGACGCCTGGCGGGCACTCGGGGCGGAGGGGTACGTCACCTCTCTCGTCGGAGCGGAGGAGATCGCCGAGGAGTACGGATTCGAGCTCGTGCCCGACGTCGACACCCTCATCGGGCTGGTCGACATCGTCGACATCGTGACCCCCAGCAGCACCCACGCCGACTTCGCGCAGCGCGCCATCGCCCGGGGACTCGACGTGATCTGCGAGAAGCCGCTCGCAGCGACGGCCGAAGCCGCGGCGACCGTGGCCCGATCCGCCGAAGAGGCCGGGGTACGGCTCTTCCCGGCCCACGTCGTGCGGTACATGGGTGAATACGCCCAGATCAAGGCCGGCATCGACGCCGGGCGGATCGGCACGCTCGCCGTGCAGCGGTTCAGCCGTGCCGGCTCCGCCCCGCAGACGCCGTGGTTCTTCTCCGAACGCGCGGGCGGGGGCGTCATCCGCGACCTGATGATCCACGACATCGACCAGGCCGTCTGGTTCGCCGGCCCCGTCGCGAGCGTCTACGCAGTGCAGAACCCGCCGACGATCGACGACCGCGTTCCCGCCCCCGTCACGTCGCACGTGGTGCTCACGCACCGCAGCGGCGTCATCAGCCACATCCACGGCAGCTGGGTCGCTCCGGGCATGCCGTTCCGCACGAGCGTCGAGGTGTCGGGTTCCGATGGACGTCTCCGCTACGACAGCGCCGAGGACCAAGCGCTGCGCACCGACGCCGTGCTCCCCGCGGGCGACGCCGACTACCTGCCGCCGATGTCTCCGCAGGAGAGTCCGTACTACGCCGAGATCGCCGACTTCGTCGCCGCGCTGCGCGAGGGGCGCGAGGCGAGGGTCAGCCCTGCAGACGGCATCGAGGCGGTCGCCGTCGCCGAGGCCGCATACGCGTCGATCGCTTCCGGCGCCCCCGTGGCGCTGTCCGAACACCGTGCTCCTGAACTTTTCGCGCCCGATGCCGAGGAGGCCGCCCGATGACCGCTTCCGCCCCGCTGCGCATCGCCGTGCTCTCGTTCGCGCACACGCATGCCCTCAGTTATGTGCACGCGCTGCAGACGATGCCGGGAGTGGAGCTGATCGCGGCCGACCCCGACGGCGCTTCGGCTCCCGACGACGCCCCTCGCGGCGCAGACCTCGCGTCCGAGCTGGGCGTCGCCTACGTCGAGACCTACGACGAAGCCTTCGCCTGGAAACCGGATGCGGTCGTGATCGCCGCCGAGAACTCCCGGCATCGTGCCCTCGTCGAGCGCGCGGCCGCGGCCGGGGTGCACGTACTCTGCGAGAAGCCGCTGGCCACGACGGTCGCCGACGCGATCGCGATGCGCGAGGCGTGCGACCGCGCCGGCGTGATCCTGATGGTCGCCTACCCGGTGCGGTTCGCGCCGAGCGTGCGCGAGGCGATCGCCGAGCTGCGCAGCGGCCGTCTCGGCACGATCCTCGGTGTCACCGGCATCAACAACGGCAAGCTGCCGCAGGATCGTGCCTGGTTCACCGATCCGGAGCTGGCCGGAGGCGGCGCACTGGTCGACCACGTCGTGCACTGCGCCGACCTGCTCGACGAGCTGCTGGGTGAGCGCGCCCAGTCGGTCCGCGCCGTGTCCAACAGCATCCTGCACGCGCAGAGCGAACTCGACGTCGAGACCGGCGGACTCGTGACCATCCGGTACCCGAGCGGGGTCATCGCCACGATCGACTGCTCCTGGAGCTGGCCGATGAGCTCGGCCACCTGGGGTGGACTCACCCTGCAGGTCGTCGCCGAGCGCGGCACGGTCACGGTCAGTCCCTTCGCCAAGGGGGTCGCCGGGCACGATGCGCACGGCGAGACCTGGAGCCCGGTCGGCGCCGACCTCGACGCGCTGCTGCTCGACGAGTTCGTGCGCGCCGTGAGCGAGGGGCGCCAACCGCAGCCCGACGCCGGCGTGGGCATCCGCACGGTCGAGATCGCCACGGCCGCGCAGGCCTCCGCCGCCCGCGGCGGCGCGGTCATCGCCCTCTGACGCGCCTCGCGACGGACGATAACCACAGCCGCGGACACAGCCGTCACGAGCTCACCCGAACCGAGCGGTGAGCTCGTGAACCTGGTCACGGTTGATCGTGCAGGTCCCGGCGTGCGACAGCACTCCGTCTGGCGTCGTCTACTCCTTGCAGAAGTAGGCGACGTCGGAGGCGAACGCGGTCCCGCGCTCCGCAAGCTCCTGGGATATCTTCGTCGCATCCGTCCCGGCCGGCAGCGCCCTGATATCCACCGCGTACCCGTCCATGGCTGTCGCGTAGTCGGGAGTCAGACCGGAGTCCGCATCCTCTTGTCCGCTGATGAACCTCTCGCGGATCTTGTCGACCAGCGAAGCCGCAGCTGCGGGGTCGGACTTGACGAGTTCGGAAGCCCTCTCGAGATCAGGCACCACATCGGCGGCGACCTTCTTGAGAGCCGTGCACATGGCGAGCTCCGCAGTGCTGAGGGTGCTCGCCGACGTGCTCGTCGGTGCCCCCGTGGGCGACCCTGCGGGTGCACCCGAGGAACTGGTGCACGCGGCAAGCAGACCCGCAGCCAGAACCAGTCCACCGAGAGCTGCTGCTGTCTTCGTCTTCATGAGATGACCTCCGGTCCTCGACGTTCGCATCATCCGGATGGACACTCACTGAGCGTGATGCGTAACGTGTTACGCGATCATCCCTGAACCGGACTATGCATCTGCCGAGGCCGCGAGCGAACGGCCGGTCGGAGCGCTCCCGACTGGCCTTCCTCGACGCTCCCGCCTCGGTCCGCGTCAGCTCACGTGTCCGTTCAGATCAGCTCACGTCGTGGCGAGCCCCACGGCGCCCGCGGAGGACGAGCCCTGCACCGACGGCGATGACCAGCACGGCGCCCACGATGCCGCCGATCGCGACTCCGCCTCCCGTGGTCGCAAGGCCGGCAGCGGGGGGCGGGACCCGGTCGTGCGTGGTCGTGCAGGCGGTGCTGCACCCCGGGCTGGTGACCGTGTTGACGAGGTCACCGTCACCGCGCGTTCCCACGGTCACCGAATACGTGATCGTGACCACGTCGCCCACTGCCAGGTCGCCTCTCCACGAGAGCGTCCCCGCGGCCACGTCGAAAGATGCGGCACCGGCAGAAGCGGAGGCATCACCGTTGTAGGCGGCGTCGTCCAGCACCTCGGCGAGATCATCCTCGAGCACCGCTCCGGGAACGGACGCCAGACCGCGTTGGGTCACCGTGAGCGTGTAGGCGATGACGGAACCCGCCGCCACCGAGCTGCCAGACCTGGGGTCCGACTCCTTGGTCACGATGTAGCCGCCGACCGGTGTCTCCGTGGTGTCCGGAGGGGTGATGACAGGGGGCTTACCCGGGGGCGTGCCTGTCCCCGTCGCCGTGTTGACCACCGCGCCCGCGGCGAGATCGGCCGGCGTGATCGTATAGGGCCGGTCCGCCGTGCACACCACCGACTCCGCCGGGGCGAGCGCGTCCGGATCGCAGGTGATTCCGATACCTGCAGCAGCGAGCCTGTCGTCGTCGATCGTGAGTCCCGCGAGCGGAGTCTCGCCGGTGTTGGTGAGTTCGAACTCCCACGTGATCCGGTCGCCCACATCGTCGTAGCCGTTTCCATTGGCGTCGACGACTCCGGTGACCCTCTTGTCGAGGCTCATCCCGGGCACGAGCGGGTCATTGAACACGGTGCAGACCACGGCGACGCCGGCGATCTGCGGAATCGTGACGCTCCCCGACGGACCGGTGCCGGAGCCGATCGTGGCCCCCGCGGGTCCCTGCGCATCGACGCACTCCCAGCGGGATCCGTAGTCCGCGAGAGTCGTCGTTCCCGCGGCGGTCTCGCCGAAGTCGTAGGTGGCGTTCGGCTGCACGATCACCGATCCGGCGGTCTCGGCCGGCGACTGCGTCTGCAGCCCGGGCTCAGCCCCCTCGGTGACCCCGATGCTGCCTGGTCCCGGCACGATGCCGCCGCCGGTGATCGAGAGGGCGAACTGATCGGTGGGCTGCACCCGCCCCGCCACGTTCTTCTGCACCGTCAGGGTCGGCGGCGCACCACAGGTCGCGAAGTCCGTCATGTTCGAGGCGACGGCCCCCGAGACCGGCACGTTCCCGACCAATGCCCCGGTGGTGGCGTTCACCCGGAGGATCGGTCCCGCGCCTCCACCGATGTACACCTCGCCGGTCCCACCGAAGGCGATGGCGGCATAGGTCACACCGGCGACGGGCTCGATCGTCGTGAGCAGCGACGAGGTGAGTGCGGAGTTCGACCCCGTCGAGGGGATCGAACCGTCGACGCGGATCAGCGCACCACCGGTCGGTGTGCTGCCCACGATGTACATCTGACCGAGGGTGTCGAACGCGAAGTCGCTGTTGGTGAGCGCGATGCCGTCGGGCAGACGGATCGTCGAGGCGACGCCTCGATTCGTGTTCGTCACGGGGTCGTAGACGGCGATCTGGTACTCGGTGCCGCCGGCGCCGATGCCCCCGTAGTAGTAGAGCCCGCTCGTCGGGCTCACCGCCCCGCCGACGGCCGAGTAGCCCGTGAGCACCTGGGCCGGTGTGGAGTCGAAGGAGTCGGTCGCGAGCGTGTAGTCGTACACGGTCCCCGCCTTGGTGAACAGGAAGTTCCCCCCTCCCGGCGCGATGCCCAGCTGATTGACGACGTTGTCACCGGGAAGGTCGACCAGCGCGGTCGCCGCCCCCGTCGTCGCATCGATCTGCCAGAGATCGCCGTCACCCGCACCCTGGTTGGTGACGTAGACCGTCGACCCCGTGCACTGCAGGACCGGCGCCGCCTGAGCGGCGGGTGCGGCGGCGATGGAGGCCCCGACGAGCCCGGCCGACACCATCAGCACGGCGGCGATCCCACCCCGCAGACCGCGGGCTCGAGGACGACTGAGGGCAGCGGACATGGAGTCTCCTTCGTGCGGCGCATCGCCCGCACACACCGGGCGCACGAAGAGGCTGCGCCGGGAGTGGACGGATCGATGCGGAAAGGGGCGACGCCGGACTCTCCGCATCGCTTCGAGGTCCGATGCTACTAGCAGGTAACGTGCTACTCCACCTCTCGGCGAGCAGAATACTGCTCTGATCGGGGGGCAGGAGCGCGACCGGGAAGCCTCACAGCAGACAGGAGTATGCTGACGTGTTGGGTCGTTCGGCCCGAAGAGTCCCGAAAGGCGGTGATGGCGATGTCCGGTGATAGTTACGACGCCGCCTTCGCTGCGTCGCGACTCCCTGCGCTCGCGCGTTGACCTTCCGGTCCGCTTTCGCACGTCCTTCTCCGCAGCCGTCGGCGGCGTCATCCGCCCCCTGACGAAACCCGCGCACGGATCTCTCTGCTGCCGTGCACCTGCGAGAACGGAGCCGCATCATGGCGCTCATCGACAACGGCGTGTACGTCCACGGACGTCGCGTGGAGACCCCCAAGAACCTGGACGAGACCTACCGGATGCTGGACGCCGCCGGGGGCATCGCCTGGATCGGCCTGTACCGGCCCAGCCCCGAAGAGGTGGCGTCCGTCGCGCGCGAGTTCGACCTGCATCCCCTCGCCGTCGAGGATGCGCTCTCAGGCCACCAGCGCTCGAAGGTGGAGCGCTACGGCGACACCCTGTTCGCGGTGCTGCGTCCGGCTCGCTACCGCGACGAGCAGGAGTCGATCGAGTTCGGCGAGCTGCACCTGTTCGTCGGCCCCGACTTCGTGGTGACGATCCGGCACGCCGAGTCGCCCAACCTCGCCGCCGTGCGCGCACGCATGGAGGCGAACCCCGAACTGCTCGCGATGGGGCCGGAGGCCGTGCTCTACGCGATCCTCGATGAGGTCGTCGACGGCTACGAGCCGATCGTGGCGGGTCTGCTGAACGACATCGACGAGATCGAGGACCAGCTCTTCGGCGACGGCGACGACGACAGCGCGCTCTCCCGCCGCATCTACGAGCTGTCCCGCGAGGTCATCAACTTCCAGCGCGCCGTGCACCCGCTGAACGGGATGCTGGAGTGGCTGCGTCGGGGATCGGCGAAGTACCGCATCGACGAGGAGCTGCAGCGTTCGCTGCGCGACGTGCTCGACCACACGATCCGCGTCAACGAGAAGATCGACTCGTTCCGGGCGATCCTCGAGAACGCGCTCACCGTGCACTCCGCGCTGGTCGCACGCCGCCAGACCGAAGCCGGGCTCGCGCAGAACGACGAGATCAAGAAGATCTCCTCCTGGGCGGCGATCATCTTCGCCCCGACGCTGGTCGGCACGGTGTACGGGATGAACTTCGACGTGATGCCCGAGCTGCACTGGGCCTTCGGCTACCCGATGGCCATCGGCGCGATGGTCGCGTTCGCCGTCGGCCTGTTCGGGGTGTTCAAGTACAAGAAGTGGCTCTGACCCGACGGCCTCACCCGAGTGGCTCACCGGTGCTGATGAAGCGGGGGTCGTTGCGCCGGGCGAAGCTCCGGGCGCTCTGCGCCGACAGGGCGAGCAGCACGAGGATGTCGAGCGCGACGCTCGCGAGCGAGGTGCGGAACGTGACGGGGATGCCGGCGTTCCACCAGTCGAGGAAGACGACGATGATGCTGAGCGAGGCGAAGCTCATCGCCACGATGCGGGCCCAGTTCGACCCGGCGAACACCAGGCCGGCGAGCACACCGTAGAACAGGTACCAGACGCCGAGCGCGCTGAACCCGACGATGAGGAGGATGTCGGCGACATCCGGCGGAACCAGCACGGTTCCGTCGCCGGTGGAGAAGATCTCCTCCCTGATCGCTGTCCAGTTCAGCACGTAGACGAGGATCGAGACGAACCCCCAGATCACCCGGAGCGACATCAGCACCGTGCCGAGGCCGGTGGCCAGAGGACGCTTCACGACAGACCCCGCAGCTCGGTGACCGGCGCCTCCTCGACGGCCTCCTCCGCGGCATCCGCCGACCGCGCCTGCACCACGCGGCGGAGATCGACCACGGGCAGATCGCCATCGGTGTGGATGCTGTCACCCCCGCCGTTTCGGGAGTGGTATCCCGTGGAGAAGTCACGGATGATGACGATGCGCACCCCGGTGTGCGCCTCGCGAAGAGTGCGGACGATGTGATCGCGTTCGATGTCGATGTCCGCATCGATCTTGTGGGTGATCTGGAGGGTGAACAGCGAGAACCCGACCGCACGGTCGAACGTGCCGGCGGCCACCCAGTCGACACGGTGCCCACCTGGCAGCATCCAGCCGTCAGGGCAGCGCCAGAATCTGACATGGTGCCGCTTGGCCGGGTTGCCCTCGACCTCCTGCTGATAGGCGAGATCCTGCCGTCTCCCGAACAGGAAGAGCGGGCTGACCGGTGCCTCGTCGTAGCTGCGCCTGAGCATGGTCGACGACACGATGCGCCAGGTCGATGCGGCCGTGATGTCATCGGCGCGTGTCCACCCAGCCTCGGCCATGCACCGGGTGAGCTGCTCCTCGGTGCCGAGGACGGCGAGGTTCACCGGGTCTCCGAGCAGGCCGTCGCTCGTTCGCGCCCGCCCGATGAAGTAGCTGGGCACGTAGATGCGCGTGAGGATGGAGTGCAGTCTCGGCAGCACGAGGTAGGCGAGGATCAGCCAGAACGCCACCGCGAACCCGATGGCCCACCAGCCCCACGAGAACGCCTCCGTGATGATGAGATACGCGAGCCAGATCGCGGCGAGACCGGCGAACACGAAGAAGACGTCGTCGAGAGCCGCGTTGACGGAGAACCGTCGGCGCGGGACCAGAGGGTCCCGCCGCTTGATCGGTTCCGTCATGTCCACATCCTAGGAACTGCGCGCTCGGGTGAGAAGACGCCGAGGGACCGCCCCTTCAGCGCGACCTCTCCTCTGCGGAGCCGAGATCCGCCAGGGCCAGCGCATCCGCTGCACGCACGAGCGCGAGGTGCGAGAAGGCCTGCGGAGTGTTGCCGAGTTGCCGCCCCGCCACCGGGTCATACTCCTCCGACAGCATCCCCACGTCGTTCGCGAGCCCGCACAACCGCTCCATGAGGGCATGCGCATCCGCACGCCGCCCCGTCAACGCGTACTGCTCGACCAGCCAGAACGAGCACGCCAGGAAAGCACCTTCCGAGCCCGAGAGTCCGTCGACCCCCGTACCGGTGCGATACCGACGCACGAGCCCGTCGGACATCAGCGTCTGCTCGATGCGTGCGACCGTCGCCAGCATCCGGGGATCATCCGGCCGGCAGTACCCCACCTGCGGAAGGAGGAGCAGCGAGGCGTCGACCTCGGTGGTCGCGTAGTGCTGCACGAAGTGACCGTCGACGACACCGTCGCGATCGATCTCCTCGCGCATCCGATCCCGCAGCCCGCGCCAGCGCTCCACGGGGCCTTCGAGCCCGTGCTCCTCGACCGCGCGCACCGCGCGATCGAACGCCGCCCACATCATCACCCGTGAGTGCGTGAAGAGACGGGGTTCGCCCCGGATCTCCCACAGTCCCTGATCCGGGCGCTCGATCTGCTCGGAGGCGAATCGGACCAACTCGCGCTCCAGAGGCCAGGAGAAGCCCGACTCGTTGAGTCCCGCCGCCCGCGCGGCCGACAGCGTCACCAGCACCTCGCCTACGACGTCGGCCTGATACTGGTCCGCCGCACCGTTGCCGATCCGCACCGGTGCGGAACCCTCGTATCCCGGGAGATTCGTCAGCACGCGCTCCAGGAGATCTCTCTCCCCCGCCGGGCCGTACATGATCTGGAGGTCGGCAGGGTCCCCGGCGACGGCCCGCAGCAGCCATTCCCGCCACTGCCCCGCCACCCCGAGGAACCCGTGGGCGAGCAGCGCTTCGAGGGTGAGGGCGGCATCGCGCAGCCAGACGTAGCGGTAGTCCCAGTTGCGCACGCCCCCGATCTCCTCCGGCAGGGCCATGGTCGCCGCGGCGGCGATCCCGCCCGTCTCGTGGTTGGTGAGTGCCCGCAGGATCAGCAGCGACCGGACCACCTCGTCCCGGTGCGGGCCGTCGTGCGAGATCCGATCGGCCCAGTCCTGCCACCAGGCCTTCGTGGCGTCCAGCTCGTTCTGCACGTCGAGCGCATGGGGGAGGTCGAGGTGCGAGGGGAACCACGTCAGCTGCAGGTCACGCACCTCTCCGGCGTCGACCGCCAGCTCGCCCCGGTGCTGATAGTCGATCGGCTTCAGCGGTGCACCGCGCAGGGCGAGGGCATCCGGGCCACCCATCGCGACCAGACAGGGGTCTCCCTCCGGCCCGACCTGGCGCACCCAGGGCATCACCCTGGCGTAGTCGAAGCGGATGCTCAGCCGCTGCTCGAAGACCATGGAGCCGCGCACTCCCACGATCCGGCGGACCAGATCGGTCCGCCGGATCGCCGCATCGGGATCGAGTCCCATCGGCATGAAGTCGTGCACCTCGGCGACCGCATCGCCGCTCTCCCATCGGGTGACCAGCACGAAGGTCTCCCGGTCGTAGCGTCGCGTGCTCGTCGCAGCGGGGTCGGTCGGATGCAGCAGCCACCGCCCGTGGGACTCGTCGCCGAGGATCGCCGCGAACGTCGATGCCGAGTCCAGCCGCGGCAGGCACAGCCAGTCGATGCTGCCCGCGCACGACACCAGCGCCGCCGTGCGGCAGTTGCTCAGCAGCGCGTAGTCCTCGATGCGGACGCCCGCCTCATCCCCCACGGCGCCTCATCCCCTCGGGCCGGACGATCGGAGGCCGATGTCCGCGCTGTCGATGTCCGCACTGTCGAGCAGCGACACGGCCCTCGAGCCCGCTCCCGTGGCGCGGACGCCACCGGCTATCGACACCTCGCCCACACGTCCCCCCACTTCCAGTGTGACCACGTTAGCCCCCGCGGTGACGAGCCGTCCGCCGATGCGGAGCGCGTCGACGGATCCCGTCCCCGTCACGCTCAGCGCGATCGCCGGGAGCATCATCTGCACGCCTTTGACGAGGCTCAGCCCCTCACCGCCGCTCGTCGTGACATCGCCATCCACCGCAAGCCTCCCCATCGGCCTGCTGATCTGGATGCCGATCGACCCGTCGCCCGTCGTGCGGATGCTCTGGAACCTCGCCTCCCGCAACGTGCCGTCGTAGAGGTTGAAGCCCCGGGCACCCTTCCCCGTCGTGACGATCGGCGCGCGCACGTCGAGGGTGTCGATATCGCCGAAGTTCACGACCCCGATACCGCTCGGCCCGTGCGACGCGACCTCTCCCGTGGCGATCCAGGTGCCCACCGATCCCCAGTTGTCGAGCACCATGTCGTTCGGTCCGTACGTCGTGACGGCCCCCGCGGTGCGCACCGCGTCGACCGTCGCCCCGCTGAGCACGAACACCCCGGCCGAGATCAGATCCGGCGTCCCCGCCGGGATCGCCCCGTCGGTGTGCACCTCTCCGGTGCGCAGTCGGGTGACGTGCACGGTTCCGCCCGCACCGCGCCCGTCCCGATCTCCGTGTCCCCCGACGAAGATCCCGCTTCCGTACACCGGCTCAGCCTCCGTCCCCGCAGAGATCTCGAGCAGTTCCGCCGTCAGCTCCACCTCGGGATCCGCCTGCCGGTTCCACAGCGTGAAGCCTCCTTGCAGGACGTCCACGCCGAACCCGTGCGGACGGTGGAACCGTCCACGCAGGTCGGCGGTGAGCACCCGCACGTTCTCGGCCTGCACGTGCCCGCCGCGCACACGGTCCTCCGCCAGGATGACGATCTGCCCCCGCGTGGTGACGTTGCGCAGCGTGAGGGTGCCGAGATCGGTCACCCCGGTGTCGTTGAGGATCGCCGCCTCCTCATCGGCCGTCAGGATCGAGATGTCCTCGAGCGTGTTGTCCGAGGTCAGCCGCACACCCCTGGCCCCGAACTGCAGGGTCCCTCCGCGAAGACTCACACCGGGCGCGAGGGTGAATCCCGGCGCCCCGACGATGCTCCCGCGCACCTCGATGTCCTCGACACCTGCGCTGACGGCGGCCAGCAGCTCCCGAGCCGTCGAGACGGTCACCGTGTGTTCGCTCATCGTCTACTCGGCCGTCAGCAGCGCGACGTTCTCCTGAGCCCACGTGCGGAAGTCCTTGAGCCCGGGAACGATCTTCCGCAGTGACGTCAGGTCGCGCGCCCCGGTGAACTCGGCGTCGAAATCGCCGTAGTACTGGAACATGTTGCCGAACTCGTCACTGCCGGGAGCGCCTGACCTGCGCGCGTCGTCGTACGCGATCGACCGGAATCGCACGGGTTCCCCGAGCACGTCGCTCAACACGGACGCGTACTCGGCTCCCGTCAGGTGGTCCCCCGCCAACCCGACCGTCCGGCCGATGTACTCGTCGCCCGCGGCCAGGATCGCGAACGCGGTCCGTCCGATGTCCGAGACGTCGACCGCCGACATCCGCTTCCCGTCCTCGAGCGGAAGCGTCAGCGTCAGCACACCGTCATCCTCTCGACGCGCCCCCATCGCGGAGGCCGCGAGGTTCTGGAAGAAGAATGCCGTGTTCAGGTAGGTTGTCGGCACTCCTGCCGCGGCGAAGAAGGCGTTGCCCTCGCCCTTCGCGTCGAAGTGCGGCACGTTGTAGTGATCCTGCAGCACAGGCATTCGCGGATCTTCCAGGGGCAGCAGATCGCGCGTGTCCTCCAGCGTCGACCACACCACGTGGCCGACGCCGCTCGCGGCGGCGGCGCGGGCGAGCGTCGCGATCTCCGCGAGCTCCCTGGCAGCGGATCCGTGCGCCCAGAAGTTCGTCACCAGGAACGCGCCATCGACGCCGGTGAGTGCGGCGACCACGCTCGGCTCGTCGGCGAAGTCGGCCTGCACCACCTCCACTCCGCGTGCGGCGAGCGCGCGTGCGGCCGGGGACGCCGGGTCGCGCGTGAGCGCGCGGACGGCGAATCGCTGCTCGGGGTCGGCGAGGATGGCGTCCACGACGCCACCGCCCTGGGAACCGGTCGCACCGGCGACCGCGATCTTCTTCTGTTCGTTCATCGGCTTTCCTTCTGTTGCTCTTCGTGCGGTTGCAGTTCGTGCGGTTGCGGGTTCGGGAAGATCCATCACAGGGCGGCGCGGGCCTCCTCCGCGGTGACGGTCCGGCCGAGCCCACCGATCTCGTGCAGTTCGCCGTACACCTCGATGCGCACGGACTGGTCGAGTCCGCCGACGTTCACGGGTGCGAAACCGGCGGAGCGGATCAGCGAGGCGACGGCCTCCCCGGCCGCACCGTCGTCGGTCGTATAGAGGAGTGCGATCGCAGGATCCTGCCGAGCGCTCACCTTCATCGATTCCGCGCCCAGCGTTCCGAAGGCCTTCACGAGGGATGCTCCGGCGGGGAGCTTCTGGGCCAGGATCTGCCCCGAGGACTCCTCGGGCGCGAGGATCTTCACGTATCCGCCGTTCCCGTCCGGGCCGAGCGGATTGGAGGGATCGACGACGATCTTGCCGTCGAGAGCGTCGCGGTTCTCGTCGATCAGCTTCTTCGACACGTCGAACCAGACGGCGAGGATGACGATGTCGGCAGCGGCGATCGCGGCGGGCACCTCGGCCGCACGCGCACTCCCGCCGACCGCGGCGGCGAGCGACGCCGCCTTCTCCAGGTCGCTGCCGGCGATGATCAGGTCCTCTCCTGCGTCCGCGAGGTCCTGGGCGATGATGCTGCCGATCTTTCCGGTTCCGATGATGGCGGTGGTCATGGTGATCTCCTGTAGGTCTTGTGCGGTCGGTGCTATGCGGACTTGTTGAACATGTAGCGGCTGATCTTCCATCGGCCGTCTTCGACGGCGAAGGTGAACAGCTCGCGATTCGACTCCGGCGTGGTGGTCGACGTGGCGCGGACGGTCTGGGTTCCGTTGCTGCGGGTCAGCGCGGCGGCCGCGGTGTCGCTGAACACGGTCACCTCGTCGATCGTGAACACCACCGCGAGGTGGATCGCCGCGAACACGGCGTCGTAGGCCTCTGCGAGCTCGGGGCCCACGGCCGTGGGCAGCGTCGTCGGCATGAACATGCCATCTTGCGTGTAACATGACACGGCAAGCGCGGTGTCATCGATATTGAGTGCCCGCTCGTAGGTGGCGAGCAGCTCGCGGATATCTTCTTCGGCTGACATGGTGTCCCTCTCGGTTCCTGCGATGCCTAGATTACTTTCCGTGGAAAGTATATGGTCGGAGTACGGTAACCGATCCCACGCAGGAGGTATTCCCATGACCACGAAACCGACGATCATCCTCGTTCACGGATTCTGGGGCGGCGCCGCCCACTGGGCGAAAGTCATCGTCGAACTGCGGCGACGCGGGTACGAATCGATCCAGGCGGTCGAGAACCCGCTCACCTCGCTCGCCGACGACGCGGAGCGCACGCGCACGATGATCCGGCAGGTCGACGGCCCTGTCCTCCTGGTCGGGCACTCCTACGGCGGGGCGGTCATCACCGAGGCAGGAGACCTGCCCAACGTCGTCGGACTCGTCTATGTGGCGGCCTTCGCTCCGGATGCGGGCGAGAACCCCGGGCAGATCAGCGCGGAGCACCCGCCCGCAGCGTTCGAGAACATCGCACCGGACAGCGACGGCTACCTCTGGGTCGCCCAGGACAAGTTCCAGGAGAGCTTCTGCCAGGATCTGACGGACGACGAAGCGCTCGTGATGGCCGTCACCCAGAAGGCACCGCTCGCCTCCACGTTCGGCGACGACGTCACCGCACCCGCCTGGAAGGTCAAGCCCACCTGGTACCAGGTGTCGACCCAGGACCGCATGATCCACCCCGACAACGAGCGGCGCATGGCGGCGCGGATGTCACCGCGCAAGATCGTGGAACTGGATGCCAGCCATGCCTCGCTCGCCTCGCACCCCGCCGCGATCTGCGATCTGATCGACGACGCGACAACCGCCCTCGCCGGCGCCTGACCCCCGATCGACCGTCGGATGCCGCGGGCCCACGCCGCGGCATCCGACGGTCACTTCTCGTCGGGACCGCTGATGTGGTCGAGCAGTTCGTCGAGCGTCTCGAAATCGATGCTCTCGGAACCGTCGAGCTCTCGCACCTCGACCCCGTCGACGTCGAGCTGGTCGTCGAGCTGCACGAGGATGCGCGACTCGGGGAACTGCTTCGGCGCGACGAAGGCGAGCAGCACGGCGTCGGCGAACACCACGACCGAGGTCGCCTCGAGGTCGTCTCGCAGGTCGATCTGCTCGACCACGGACTCGTCATCCACCGCATCATCGATGTCGGTCGCCACCTCGTCGATCACCGCGCGCCAACGGGATTCCCCGACGGAGAGGATGCGCGAGACGGCCGCGATCAGCACATCGAGATCGACGTCGTCGCCGTGTTCGTCATCGTCGTCGAGCTCCGGGTCGATGTTGACGTTGACCACGGTTCCCGCCGCGTCGATGCTCGCCCGTCCGTAGACGAGGCCGTTCTCGGCGATGGGATCTTCGAGCAGCCCGCTCTCGACGATGCGGGCCAGGAGGGAATCGAGCGCAGGCGAGGTCATGCCTCCAGTCTTTCGCATCGCCCGGGTTCCCGGGCGGTCATCGCGCGCGAAGGAGGGGAGCGAGGAGCACACCGACGGCCGCCAGAGCGGCAGCCGCGACGAGCACCCCGGGCGCTCCGGCCTGCGCGTAGGCGAAGCCGGCAGCCATGGGACCGACGAACGCCCCCAGGTTCAGCGCTGCCGTGGCATAGGCGCCGCCGAGCACCGGGGCACCCGACGCCTGCCCGACGATGCGGGCGATCAGGGCCGAGCCCACGGCGAACGACAGCATGCCCCCGACCGCGGCGCCGAAGAACACCCCCGGCACGGAATCGACGGACAGGGCGAAGACGCTCCAGGCCGTGGCCGTCACCGCGGCACCCACCACGATCCAGCCCCGCTCGAAGCGGGCCGCCCATCGGCCGGTCGCGGAGACACCCACGAAGGCTCCCACCCCGAAGGCGGCGAGCAGCAGGGGGATCCCGGTCTCCTCCACCCCGGCATCGGCACCGATCACAGCGAGGAATGTGAAGACGCCGAAGGTCGCGGCGTTCACGAGCACCGCGAGCACCACGGCGACGACCACCGGGCGACGCCTCAGTTCCCCGAGCTCTGCACGCACGGCGATCCTCGGCGAACGCGGCACCGCGACGAGAGTGCGGTCCCGCAGCAGGGCGACCACAGCGGGCAGGCACAGCAGCGCGACGGCCCAGAAGGTCGAGCGCCAGCCGTACGCATTCGCGAGCGCCGCACCGGCAGGGACGCCGACGATAGTGGCCAGGGTCGTGCCCGAGAGGAGGACGGCGACGGCGCGCGTCACCGTCGCCGGATCGACGACGGCCCGGACCGTCGCCAGAGCGATCGCGAGGAATCCCGCGTTCGCCAGGGCAGCGAGCACGCGCGTCGCGAGCAGCAGCCAGAAGGAGGACGCGAGCGCGCCGACGACGTGCGCGGCGATGAAGACCACCAGCAGCAGCACGAGAGCGCGCCGCGGAGCCCAACGGCTGGCGAAGACCGCCATGGTCGGGGCGCCGATCACCATGCCGACCGCGAAGGCCGAGGTCAGCAGGGCCGCCGTCGACGGATCGACATCGAGATCGACGGAGAGGGGGAGGAGGAGGCCGGCGAGCATGAACTCGCTGGTGCCCTGGGCGAAGATCGCCAGAGCCAGGACGGGGACGAGCAGGGGCATGGAGCATCCAGACACGAAGACGCCGCTCGAATCGCACAGCGCGATGAACAGCGGGTGAGAAGGGTCGACAGCGGATGCGGGGAGCGCGCGGAAGGCGCTCGACCCGCGATCTACGGTCTGTCGGACTCAGGGCTCACGGTCCCAACCTAGCCGATGCCGAAGCGGCCGATAGGCTCGGTGCCGTGTCGAACGCCGAATCCTCCGTCTCCGCATCCGCCGCCTCCGACCTCCGCCGCATCGCCGCGGCCCTCGCGGATCCGGAGCCGCTGAACTGGGTCATCACGGGCGACTCGATCACCCACGGGCTAGTGCACACACAGGGCGGGCGCAGCTACCCGGAGCACCTGCACGAGCTGATCCGCGGCGAACTGGAGCGCGTGCGCGACGTCGTGCTGAACACCGCGATCAGCGGCAACCGCATCGTCGACCTCCTCGGCGACTGGGACCGTCGCGTCGCGTCGTGGCACCCCGACGTCGTCACGCTCATGATCGGAACGAACGACGCCTCCGACGGTGGACCGCGCGAGGTCATCACGGCGGACGACTACGCCGCGTCGCTGCGGGAGTTCGTCGAGCGGGTGCGCGGGCTCGGGGCGATCCCGGTGCTGCAGACCCCGCCCGCGATCGACACCCGCAACGCCCCGGAGCGGGCGCGCATCGGCGAGTTCGCCGATGCCGTGCGGCACGTCGCCGCGAGCGAGGACGTGATCCTGGTCGACCAGTACGCCCGCTTCGCCGATATCGGCGCCGGTGGCGTCCCGTGGGGGCTCATGAACGATCCGTTCCACCCGAACACCGAAGGGCATGCGGCCCTCGCGCTCGAACTCGCGCACGTGATCGGCATCCGCCCCGACGGGCCCCGCGCGCGCACCTTCGCCCTGCTCGAAGGAATGGTCGCGACCGCCCGGCTGAACGGCTAGACCGCTCGGACGCCCTCACCCTCGGTGGACGAAAGGCCTCTGGACGCCGCCGCAGGCCCCCGCTAGGTTGAGCGCATTCGCAGTCGTCGGAGAGGTGGGGGCATGTCTCACGTGGTGGCAACAGGGGCCGGGAAGGCCATGATGGAGCGTCGGAACGACCCGACGCACGATTACATCCTCGAGCTCACCGGCAAGGAGCGACCCCGCGTCCTCTTCGTCGGCACGGCCACGGGTGACGACAGCGCGTACATCGTGAGCTTCTACTCCACCTACGACTCCGACAGGTGCGCGCCACACCACCTGCCGCTCTTCCACCGCGCGGTCGACGACCTCGCCGGCTTCGTCAAGGGCTTCGACGTGATCCACGTCGGCGGCGGGAACACCGCGAACATGCTCGACGTGTGGAAGCGGCAGGGCCTCGACGAGATCATGCGCGAGATGTGGGAGGACCCCGACTCGAATGTGGTGTTCACCGGAGGCAGCGCCGGGGGCATCTGCTGGTTCGAAGGCGGCACCACCGACAGCTACGGTCCCACCCTGCAGGTCCTTCCCGAGGGACTCGGGTTCCTGCACGGCAGCTTCTGCCCGCACTACGACGCCGAGGACCAGCGCCGTCCGCTGTTCCACGCCTCTCTGCTGAGCGGCGAGCTCTCCACCGGGTACGCGGTCGGCAACCTCCAGTCCCTGCACTTCGAGAACTCCACCTTCGTGACCGCGGTCAGCCCCGTGGAGGACGCCCTCGCGCTGCGCGTCGAGGCCATCGACGGCAAGATCGTCGAGACCGAACTCCCCACGACGGTACTCGCCGGGAACGCCCCGATCGTGAAGGGACCGTCGTCATGAACGACAACGTGTGGATCCTCGTCGCCGAGCTGATCGTCGTCATCGGCGCCATCTACATGGGCACCCGCACGAGCGGGATCGGGCTCGGCGTGTGGGGGCTGGTCGGCGTGGCCGTCCTCATCTTCTTCTTCGGCGAGGCGCCCGGCAATGCGCCGGTCGATGCGGTGTTCATCGTCATCACCGTCATCACCGCCGCATCGACCATGCAAGCCGCCGGCGGCATCGACTGGATGGTGTCGGTCGCGGCGAAGGTGATCAGACGCAGGCCGAGATCCGTGGTCTTCCTCGCCCCGGCGATGTCGTTCCTCTTCACGGTGGGTGCCGGAACGGGGAACATCTTCTACCCGTTGCTGCCCGTCATCTACGACGTCTCGTATCAGCAGAAGATCCGTCCGGAGCGGGCGCTCTCGGTCTCCGCCGTCGCCTCGCAGGTCGGCATCCTGTGCTCCCCCGTCTCCGCAGCCACCGCCTCGATGGTGGTGCTGCTCGCCCCTCAGGGAGTCGACCTCGGCGGGCTGCTGCTCATCATGTGGCCGGCCTCGATCGTCGGGCTCTTCGTCGCCGCACTCGTCATGATGCGTCACGGCAAGGACCTGGAGGACGACCCCGAGTTCCAGAGGCGCCTGGCCGACCACCAGATCAAGCCGCCGGAGACCGACGCCCACGAGAAGAAGCTGCCGTCGACCGCCGTCCTCTCCGCCTCGCTGTTCCTGGCCGGCGTCGGCGTGATCGTGCTCTTCGGCCTGTTCGAGAATCTGCGTCCGGTCATCGGCACCGACGACGCCGGCGACCCGGTTCGACTCAGCGTCACCGTGATCATCGAGGTCGTGATGGGCATCATCGCCGCCCTGATCTTCGTCTTCTGCAAGGTGAAGGCAGCCGACGTGCCCAAGCAGCCCACGTTCCCCGCCGGCATCGTCGGCGCCATCGCGCTCTTCGGCATCGCCTGGCTGGCGAACACGTTCGTCGCCGCGAACCAGACCCTCATCGTCGACGGACTCGGCTCGGTGGTCTCCGGGTCTTCGGCTTTCCTCGGCGCGCTGCTGTTCGCGCTGGCGCTGTTCGCGGTCGCGATGCTCACGACCAGCCAGTCGAGCGCCACGAACGCGATCGTGCCGATCGGCATCACGATCGGCCTGCCCGCCTCGCTCCTGGTGGGGCTCTGGCCGGCGGCGATGGGCATCTACACGCTGCCGGCCAACGGCAGCCAGGTCGCGACCGTGGCGTTCGACCAGACGGGAACCACCAAGATGGGCAAGTTCGTCTTCGACCACTCGTTCCAACTGCCGAACCTCATCTACGTGGCCGTGGCGATCATCGTGGGCGTGCCGCTCTCGTTCCTGTTCACGTGAGCTGAGCGGTCGTCCACGACATGACCGACGGCGTCGACCGGACCGCACTGCGACAGTTCCTGCTCGGGTTGGCGCAGGGCATGAACGCCTCGGCCGAATCGGTCGACCGCATCCGCGACACGATGACCGACGTCGCGAAGGCCTATGGTGGCGGTGACGCCGACTTCGTCGTGCTGCCGACGATCATCCTCGTCGAGACCGGGGAGTCGGAGGAAGCCCGCGTCGCGATCCGCTCCGCCACGAACGCCTCTTTCCGCTTCGATCAGATCGCCGCGCTGTACGAACTGATCGGCCAGGCGCGGACGGGGGCGATCCCGCCACTCGACGGCATCAGACGGCTGAACGAGATCGGAGCCATGCGCCCGCGGCTCGACTGGTTCACGCGCACCCTGGGTCACGCCATCCTCACCACCGGGCTCGCCCTGCTGCTCGCGCCGACCTGGCAGGGCGTGATCGTCGCGTTCGTGCTCGGCTTCGGTATCGGGCTGCTCAAGCTGGTGCGGTCGCCGACACTCCAGCTGATCCTGCCCATCGCCGCCGCGTTCGTGTGTGCGGCGGCAGTCTTCCTCCTGGCCGAGGTGATCGAGATCGGCGATCCGATCCGTCTTCTCATCGCGCCGCTGGTGACGTTCCTCCCCGGCGGCGTGCTGACCACGGCGACGGTCGAGCTGGCGGCCGGACAGATGATCTCCGGCGCCTCCCGCCTGGTCTACGGCTTCGTGCAGCTGGCCCTCCTGGCGTTCGGCATCCTCGCCGCCGGCACCGTGGTGGGAGTGGAGTCGCGATCGTACGAACCGTTGGAGGCCACCTCCCCCCTGCCGTGGTGGGTGGCGATCATCGGCATCCTCGTCTTCGCGCTCGGCAACTATCTGCATTTCTCGGCGCCGCCCTCGACCTTCGGCTGGGTGCTGATCGCCCTGGTCGTCGCGTATTCGGGGCAGTGGGCAGGCAACGAGTTCGTCGGCCCCACGGTCGGAGGTTTCGTCGGCGCGCTCGTGATGGCCCCCGTCGTCTTCTGGATCGCGGGGCTCCGGCACGGGGCGCCGTCGCAGCTCACGTTCCTGCCGGCGTTCTGGCTGCTCGTCCCCGGAGCGGCCGGTCTGGTCGGACTCACCGAGGCGGTCGCCACCGACGGCGGACTCACCGACTTCGTCGCGGCCCTCGTCTCGGTCATGTCGATCGCCCTCGGTGTGCTCATCGGCACCGCGCTGTACCGCGTCGTGCATCATGGTGCGGAAGAGATCGTGCAGTTCGCCGTGGCCCTGCCCGCGCCCGACGAGACCACGTCGACTCCGAGATTCTGGTCACGGCTCACGGCTCCGTGGCGTCGGTCGGCCGACCGCTGACGCGACCGGACGGCGCAGAGTCCGGCATCCCTCCCCCGGGTATCACCGGCACTCCCTCCCGCTGGCTTGCCCCTCTGGCTTGCCCCTCTGAGATTTCGGAATATCGTAGGGGTGGGGACCTGGGGAGGTACGGTGTCGGCATTTGTCGCGCAGGGGGACGGACATATACCGCGAGTGTCGGCGCACGCGATCAGTCGTCCACGACTGATCGCCGCGCTCGAGACCGAGACGCCGTTGACGCTGGTCCGGTCGGCATCGGGGTCGGGCAAGACCACCGCCCTCGTCGATTGGGCGGCCGCGACCACCTCACGTGTCGTGTGGATCACCGTGACGCCTTCCATCGCGACCGGCGACGCCCTCGCCCGCGCGCTGCTGCGGGTACTGCCGGGCACGGCTCCCGCGCACTCCGCCGCCGCGGAAGACGGCTGGGCCGCCGTGACCTCGCGTCTGTGCGACGTGGACGGTCCACTGGTCGTGGTGCTCGATGATGCGGCCGCCGTCGACCGCGAGGGCGTGTTCGCACTGTGTCGAGCCGTCGCCACCACCCCGCTGACCCGCCTGATCGTCGCCACGAACCGCCCCAGCCCCTTCGACAGCGAGGGCCTCGACCTCGTGATCGACACGACGCTCCTGGCCCCCGAAGAGCTCATGTTCGACGCCGAGGAGATCCGCCGGGCGCTCGATGTCGACGAAGACACGGCCATCGCCACGCGCGAAGCGACGGGAGGGTTCCCCGCTCTCATCCGTGCGCTGGCCCTCCGCGGCGCCGGAACGGACGCGGTGTCGTTGCGCGCCGCCACCACCGTGATCGAGGACTACCTGCAGGATCGGCTCGCCGAATGCGCCTTCGATCGGCAGACCCTGCAGGGCCTGTTGCGGATCAGCGTCACGGAGTCGGTCGACGTTCCGCTCGCGGTGGCGCTGACGGGTGACGCCGAGATCCCCAGAGCCCTGGACCAGGCCGAGACGTTCGGCTTCGGTCGCTGGGCCGCCGACGGGCGCAGCGCCTTCGCCCTGACGCCGCTCACGCGAGGCATGCTGCGCCGCGAGCTCCGCCGGGTCGCTCCGCACGAGATCCCCCAGCTGCGGCGCGTCGCGGCAGAAGGTGCGGTGCGCCGCGACCTCCCGCTCGAGGGACTCCGCCTCGCCCTGGAGGACGACGACCTGCGCCTCGCGACGCACGTCACGATGTCGGGATGGAACCGGCTGCTCCACCGTGATCGGAATGCGGTGGTCGAGCTGCTCGGGGATGTGCCCGTGGCGCGGCTCAAGCGGGAGCCCCTCGTGGCCATGCTGCTCGGGATGTGCCTCAAACCCAACCGGCTCCGACGCCAGCGCGGGCTCCAGCTGCTGCGCATGGCGGTGGCGGCGGCGAACGCCCGCCGCACGACGCTCTCGGCCACAGAGCGGATCTTCATCTGGGCGGCCGAGAGCGCGTCGCTGCGAGCCATCGGTCGACCGGAGCGGGCAGCCCAGGTGGCGGCGCGCGCACTGGCGCTGTTCCACGAGACCCCCGAATCGCAGTGGCAGCAGTACGCCCGCGACATGCCGCTGCTGTGCACCCATCTGGGCATCTCGCTCTATTACGGCGGAGAGCAGGAGGAGGCCATCCGGCTGTGGGAGGAGGCCACCGCCCTGGCCGCGGCGCACGGGAGCACCAACACCTTCCACGGGATATGCCTCCTCGCCGGGGTCCACGCCCTGAACGGGGATCTGCCGGAGGCGCGTCACTATGTCGGTCTCATCCGCGACGGCGAATGGGACCCGGTGCTCCTCGACAGCTATCGGGGCACCTACTACCGGGTGGCCGAGGCGATGCTCGCGGTCGAGGACGGCGACATCGCCGCGGCGAAGCGGCACATCCGCTTCTTCGAACCGTACCGGGCGACGAGCGAGCACTGGACGACGATGGCCTCCGTGGAGGCATGGATCGCTCTGCACGAGGGTGAGGCCGCTGCCGGACTGGAGCGCCTGGAGTCGTTCGTCCGTCTCCGGGGAAAAGAGGCGAGTGCACCTCACGTGCGCCACGCCCTGTCGCGCCCGAGGACGCTCCTGCACCTCGCCCTCGGTGATGTGAGCACCGCCAGGAACATCGTGCAGCGGGATACGCTTCCCGACCGTTTCGGCACGGTCCTCAAACGGGCGCGTCTGGCACTCGTCGACGGCAGGACCGCCGACGTGGTCCGGCTTCTGGGGCAGACCCGCCTGCGCCCGTCCACCGCCCGAGAGCGCGCCGAAGCAGCGGCCGTGCACAGCGCCGCGCTGCACCGGGTGTCCGCTGCGGCCGCGCAGCCGTCGAGCGAGGCCCTGAACGCCCAGCTCACCGACCGGGGACTCACCACCCCGCTCGTGCTCCTGGGCGCCGAGGACTTCGGCGCCGTGCGATCCGATCTCGACCCCACCGGTCGGGCGACCTTCCCGCTGCGATCGGCGTTGCCGTCGTTCGCGACCCGGCCACGACTGTCATCCCGCGAGCAGATCGTGCTGCGCGCCCTGACGTCGGGAGCGCCGCTGCCGGCGATCGCCGACGAGCTCCGCGTCTCGCAGAACACGCTCAAGACCCAGCTCCGCAGCATCTATCGCAAGCTCGGCGCGCACAACCGCGCCGAGGCGATGGAGCAGGCGGCGCGCCACGGCCTGCTCGCGGAGTGACCCGCGGTCCCGCGGGAACGCGGAAGGCCTCGTCCGTCGCATGCGACGGACGAGGCCTTTCCCGTGTCCGCTAGACCTGCGCCCGGCGACGACGCACGATCAGCAGCACGGCACCGCCGAGCAGCAGCGCGATCGCGAGAGCCAGCACCCACGGGGCCAGCAGGCCGCCGGTGAGAGCGAGCGGCGTGAGCACCGGGTTCTCGGTCACGCTCGTCGGCGGAGTGATCGTCTCGCCACCGGGAGGCGTGGCCGTCCCCACGGCCACGTTGCGCAGATTCGCTCCGGCGGCGTCGGCGTGCACGGTCACGGAGTACGTGATCGTGACGCTCTCGCCCTCGGCGAGGCTGCCGGACCAGCGCAACTGCGTGCCTTCCACCGTGGGAGCGGCCACCGTGCGTGCGGATGCCGTGCCGTCGCTCACGACGGCGGTCGCGCCGGCGCGGAGGTCGGCGTGCCGCAGCACTCCGGAGAGATCATCCGAGATGACGACCTCGTCGAGGCCCGTCTCGCCGGTGTTCGTGCCGACGAGCGTGTACGTGACGACGCTTCCCGTGGCGACGGCCGTACCGGTTCCGGGATCGGCGGTCTTGACGAACGCGAAGCCGGGGGTGCCGACAGGGTTCTCCGTCGTGACGGGCGGAGGCGTGATCACCGCACCACCCGGCGGGGTGGCGGCACCGGAGACCGTGTTCGCGATCGTCGCACCGCCCGCGTCGCCGTTCACGGTGACCGAGTACGTGATCGTGACGCGCTGGCCCACGGCGAGAGCGCCCGTCCAGGTGAGCGCGTCGCCGTCCACGACAGGAGCCGGGGCTGACCCGTCGACCACCGTCGCGGTGGCGTCGCCGTTGTAGGCGGCGTGGGCGAGCACGCCCGACAGGTCGTCGCCGATGCTCACAGGCGCCAGTGCGGTCTCACCGGTGTTCACGCCGGTCACCGTGTAGGTGATGACGCTGCCGGGGTCGACTCGGGTTCCCGAGGAGGGGTCGGCCGACTTGCGCACCTCGAAGCCGGGCTCGTTCACCGGATGCTCCGTCGTCGCGGGAGGCGTCTCGATCGGCGGCACACCTCCCGGCGGGGTCGCCGAGCCCGAGACCGAGTTCGCGATGACCGTTCCCCCGGCGTCGGCCTGCACGGTCACGGAGTACGTGATCGTGACGGTCGCACCGACGGGGAGGACACCATCCCACGACAGCCGGTCACCGGTCACCACAGGGGCGGTCGCCGCGGTGGTGCCGATCCTGGCGGTCGCGTCGCCGTTGTAGTCGGCGTGCGAGACCACTCCCGAGAGGTCGTCGACGATCGTGACCGGGGCGAGGATCGTCTCGCCGGTGTTCACACCGGTCACCGTGTAGGTGATGACACTGCCGGGGTCGACCGCGGTGCCCGCCGCCGGATCGGCGCTCTTCGACACCGAGAATCCGGGCACGTTGACGGCGTTCGTCGTGATGCCGGGCGGCGGGGTGATGACCGAGCCACCCGGCGGAGTGGCGGTCGCGCTCGCGTTGTTCTCGAGCACGGATCCCACGCCGTCGGCCCCGACCGTCACGGAGTACGTGACGGTGACGGTCTGGCCGACCGCGAGCGCGCCCGACCAGCGGAGCTTCGCTCCGGCGACAGACACCGCAGCGGCGGGCAGCCCGCCGATCATGGCCGCGGCATCGTCGTTGTACGACGCGTACGGCAGCACCTTCGACAGGTCGTCCGTGATGTCGACCGGGTCGAGGGCGGTCTGGCCGGTGTTGACGGCCGTCAGCGTGTAGGTGAGCACGTCACCGGGGTCGACGGCGGTGCCCGGTGCCGGATCGGCCGTCTTGGCGAACGTGAAGCCGGGTGCGTTGACCGGATGCTCCGTCGTCGAGGGCGGCGGGGTGATCGGCGTGCCCGGGGTCGTCGGGCTGTCGGGGTCGCTCGGGTCGGTCGGGATCAGCGGAGTCGCCGTGCCCGTCGCCGTGTTGGCGACCGTCTCGCCACCGGCGGTCGGATCGACCGTCACCGAGTAGACGATGACGACGTCCTGGCCCGGGCGCAGCATTCCGCTCCAGGACAGGGCCCCGCGAGCCACGCTCACGTCCCCGCGGGTGGCGGTCACGTCGTCGTTGTACGACGCGTGGGCCAGCGCACCGCGCAGGTCGTCGGCGATCGAAGCCGGGTCGAGCACGGTGTCACCCGTGTTGGTGCCGGTGACCGTGTAGGTGATGACGCTGCCGGGATCGACGCGCGTCCCGGTGACGGGATCGGCCGACTTGGTCACCGTGAATCCGGGGGTGGCGACCGGGTGCTCCGTCGTCGACGGGGGCGTCGTCACCGGGGTTCCCGGTGTGGTCGGGCTGCCCGGGTCCGTCGGGTCGACCGGAATGAGGGGTGTGCCCTCACCCGTGACGGTGTTGCGCAGCAGCACACCGGTGGCATCCTCGTCGACCGTGACCGTGTAGGTGATCTCGACCCGAGCGCCGGGAGCGAGCGTCCCCTTCCAGGTCAGGGTGGTGCCGTCGAGGGCGATCGCGCCGGTCGAAGCGGTCGCGTCGTCACCGTACCGGGCGTGCGCGAGCACGGCCGACAGGTCGTCGACGATCGTCGCCGGATCGAGCGTCGTGTTGCCCGTGTTGACACCCGAGATCGTGTAGGTGATCGTGTCACCCGCACGCACGGCGGTACCGGAGGCCGGGTCAGCGGACTTCACGACCTCGAAGCCGGTGTCCACGACCGGGTGGTTCGTCTCCACCGCCGGCGGGACGATCGGCGTTCCCGGGGTCGAGGGACCGGCGGGGTCGGTCGGGTCGACGGGGATCTGCGGCGTGGCGGTGCCGGTGGCGACGTTGTGCAGCAGCGCCTTCTGGACACCCGCGTCGACGGTCACCGAGTAGCGGATCGTGACGGAGGCTCCGCGGGGCACCTCACCCGACCAGGTCAGCGTGCTGCCGGTGACGGTGACGGAGCCGCGGTCGGCGGTGACGTCGTCGTTGTAGCCGGCGTCGTCGAGCACACCCGAGAGGTCGTCGACGATGCGGGCCGGGTCGAGGTCGGTGTCACCGGTGTTGGTGCCGGTGATCGTGTACGTGACCGTGTCACCGGCCGAGACCGCCGTGCCCGACGCGGGATCGGCGGACTTGCTGATCGTGAAGCCCGACCCGATGACCGGGTGCTCGGTGGTGACGGTCGGCGGGACGATCGGCTCGCCCGGCACCTCCGGCCCCTCGGGATCACCGGGCTTCGGCGTGGTCGGCGTCGCGGTGCCGGTGACGGAGTTCTTCAGGATCTCTCCCGAGGCGTCCGCATCCACGGTCACGGAGTACGTGATGGTCACAGCCTGCCCGGGGGCGAGCGCGCCGGTCCAGGCGAGGTCGTCACCGGTGATGGTCGCGGCGCCCGTGGTGAGGGGCGCGCCGGCGACCGAGGTCGCGATGTCGGAGTTGTAGGCGGCGTGCGCGAGCACACCGGACAGGTCGTCGGCGATCGACGCGGGGTTCAGCGTGGTCGCCCCCGTGTTGGTCCCGGTCACCGTGTACTCGATGACCTGACCCGGCTCCACGACCGTTCCCGCTGCGGGGGTGGAGGTCTTGGCGACGGTGAAGCCCGCGACGGGGTGCTCGGTGGTCACGGGCGGGGTGACGGGCGGAGGGAGCGTGCCGGGCGGGGTGCCCGAGGCGGTGACGCTGTTGGCGATCCGCTCACCCTCGACGCCGGCGTCGACGATGACCGAGTAGGTCACGGTGAGCACCTGACCGGGCTCGAGCGCACCGGTCCAGGCGAGGTCGTCACCTGTGACGGTGGCGGCCCCAGACGCCACGGGCGTGCCGTCGATCTTGGTGACGACATCACCCTGGTACTCGGCGAACGCGAGCACGCCGGAGAGGTCGTCGTTCACCTGCACGGGGTCGAGGACCGTGTTCCCGGTGTTCTCGGCCTCGACCGTGTACGTGAGGCGCTGGCCGGCCTGCACGGCGAGGCCGTCGGCGGGGTCGGACGTCTTGCGCAGAGCGAGGCCGGGCACGAGTCGCACGTTCGTGAACGTGCACGTGACGTCGGTGCCGCGCGAGCCCGACGGCTGCGTCACCTCGCCCGAGGCGGTCACCGCCACCGGGGTCGTGGTCCCGTTGGGGTTCACCTGCACGCAGTCCAGCGACTCGGCGTACCGGGTGCGATCCGTCGTGCCGGATGCCGCCTCGGACAGGCGGAAGGTGTCGCCCTGGTTGGTGAAGATCGGGCCCGCGTAATCGGGCTGCAGGCCCGTGCGCTCTCCGCGCGTGGTGGCGTCGGTCTGCGCGACCTGGTAGCCGGCGGGCGACTGCACGCGCAGCGCGAACTGGTCGGTGGCCGAGTGGCGCCCCGCGGGGAGGTCCTTCTTCAGCGTGAGGGTGTTCGGGAAGGTGCAGCTGGACATGTCGGTGGGAGCGAAGGACCCGAGCGACGTGGTGTTGACGGTCTGCCCGCGGGGCAGGTCGACCTCGATGATGCGGTTTCCGCCACCGGACGCGGAGACGAAGATGTGTCCGAGGTTTCCGAACGCGATGCCGTTGCCCTGCACACCGGTACCCATGTCGTGCACCTGCTTGGCCTCGATGGTGGCCGTGCTCGGCGTGACCGTGGCGGGCAGGTCGGCGGAGTAGATGAAGTTGTCCGCGACCAGGACGAGCTGACCCGAGGCGCTGAAGGCCATGTCGCCGTTGGCGCCGAACGCGCTGCTGCCGGCGGTCGGGCGGAGGGTTCCGACCTGCACGTAGGTCTGCGGCGTGAGGTTCTCCTCCCACGCGTAGATGTTGATCGCGCCGTTGATCGTGCCGCTGGCGAAGTAGTAGACGCCCGTGTCGGGGTGCACGGCGCCACGCAGCACCGACGAGTTGAGGGTGAACGACGTGCGCGTGGTGACGTCGGTCACACGGTCGTGCTTGGCCAGCACCTTGCTTCCGGCGGCGTTGGTGACCGTGTAGGCGTACTGGCCGCTGGACGAGATGCCCAGGGCGTTGTTGGAGTGGTCGACGCCGAGGGTCGTGGCACCGAGCGTTCCCCCTTCGCCGGGGGCACCGCCCTGCTCGTTCACGACGAACTCGCGCACCTCGGTCGCGCTCTGCACGTACACCGCTCCGGGGGTGCAGAGGAACGGATCAGCCGCAGCTGCCGGCGCTGCCGTCAGCGTCCCGCCGATGAAGACCATCGACGAGGCGACGAGCGCCGTGCTCACGGCGCCGCCGATCAGCTTTCTCGCGCGGCCCCGCCAGCGGCTGCGCCGCTCGGACGGAAGGCCATCGGATGTGCGGTCCTTGCGGGCAACACGAAACGCCATGACTGTCTCCCCATTCATCGCTTCCCCGGCGCGCACTCGCGCACGGAAGCCCCCGCCCCCTCAGGCGACCGCCGAGCACCATTCGGGCATGGTGAACTCGGTCCGGGCCACCGCCAGCCTGCCCGTCGGCCGAGACGCGATCCTGCCGATCCCGGAGAATTCACCCCGCCTTTTCACCCCGTACGACGGCTTCCCCCGTTCCCGCGAAGAGGGGCGCACCGACGACTCCGGCGCGCCCCTCCGCAGCGTGGCTACTGCCGGGACCCGATCTCGTCGATGGGACGGGTGCGCATGGTCGCCGTGGTCCCGACCCACATCGCCACGAGTGCCAGCGCGCCCATCGCCCCGACGATCAGGAACGACCCCAGCACGGGCAGCGCGGGGATCGGCTGCCCCGAGATGCCCATGCTCACGCCGATGAGCGGAGGGATCGCGACGACCACGCCGAACACCATCGCGATCACCGCCACGAGCACGGCCTCGATCCGCATCATCGAGCGCACCTGCCCGCGGGACGATCCGATCAGCTGCAGCAGAGCCAGCTCCCGTGAGCGCTCACCCGTCGCCATTACGAGCGTGTTCACCACGGCGATCGCGATGTAGCCGAGGATCACCAGCAGTGCGACGAGGTTCACCCACCCGTTCTGGGCGTGCGCTCCGGCCCCCGCGGCCTCCTGCCCCGATCCGTCGGTCACGAGCAGACCGCGCGCCTCCAGCGCGGCCCGGACCTCGCCGGTCGCCGCCTCGTCGACCGCCACGAGCGCGAAGGAATCGAGACCCGTCGTGGTGTGGGCTCTGACCTCTTCGGCGGCCATGGTGAGGTCGCCGAAGCCCAGACCCCGCTCGTACACCGCGACGACCGTGGCCTTTAGCGGCGAACCGTCTCCGAGGTGTCCGACGACCGTGCCGCCGATACCCAGCCCGAGCGTCTGCGCGGCATCCGTGCTCACCGCGACCGTCGCGATGCCGTCGAGGTCGGCGAGCGATCCTTCGCGCACGCGGAGATCGAGACTGTGCGCGATGTTCTCCGGGTCGACGCCCTGCAGCACATGCTCGGCACGCTCCAGCTTGCCCTCGAAATCGAACGAGTCCACCACCGCCGCGCTGAGTGCGACCCCCGACGCCTCGATCACCCCCGGCATCTCGCGGATCACGTCGACCGCCTCCGGCGAGAGTCCCGACGGCGCGGCCACCCGCAGGTCGGCGATCACCCCGGCGCTGGCCTGGGTCGCCGCCTCCGCGGCGATGATCGACGGCGCCCCGATCTGCACGAGGCCCAGCCCGATGCCGAGAGCGACCGGCAGGATGGCCGACGCCAGCCGCCTGCTGTGCGCCGCGGCGTTCGCCGACGCGAGGAAGCCCGCACACGACGAGCGACGCAGCACGGTGCCGACCAGCCGGACGCTCAACGACACCAGCCACGGGCCGAGCACCGCGAGCGCGACGATCAGCAGCATGGCCGCACCGGCAGCCGCGCCGGCGGCGACCTGCCCGCGCACGACGAGCGGCACCGTCGAGACCGAGATCCCCGCGGCGGCGAGCACGATTCCGGTGATGATGCGCGGCAGACCGATGGCCGGAGCGCCCGTCGCCGATTCCCGCAGCGCTTCGACCGGATCGAGCTTCGCGACCCGGGCCGCCGCGATGCGCGCCGCACCCCAGGCCGAGGCCAGCACGAGCAGCACCGCGCCGACGGCGGGGAGAGGACCTGTGGCCAGGGCGAAGTCGCCGGGGATCACGCCACCGGATACGAAAGCCGCCTGCAGCACGGTCGACAGCAGGTATCCCGGCGCGATGCCGAGCAGCACCGCGACGGCCGAGACCCACAGCACCTCGCGGGCGACGAGCGCGTGCACCTGGGACGGACTCGCCCCGACGGCCCGCAGCAGCGCGTAATCACGGCGGCGCGACTGCACCGACAGCGACAGGGTGCCCGCCACGATGAACATCGCCACGAGGATGCAGGTGCCGACGAACGCGCTGCCGATGGCCACGAGCGTCGAACGCGCGGCGCCCGAGTCGAGGAACTCGACGTCGCCGCGGGCGTCTCCCGTGCGGGCGATCAGGTCGGGGAAGGCCTCGCGGATCGCACCGGCCGTCTGCTCGGGGTCGACGCCCGAGACGAACACGCCGAGTGCCTGCGCGGCCCCCTCGTGCGGGTCGAGCTGGTCGATGCGACGCTCGCTGAGGAACACGTGCGCTCCTCGCTCCGGCATCACCGGTGCCGCGACCTCGCCGACCACGCGGTACTCCGACGGGACGCCGCCGTGCGCGAGGACGACCCCGTCGCCCACGGCAAAACCGCTGCCCGCGGTGACGACGACCTCGTCGGCTGCCGCGGGCTCCTGACCCTCGCGCAGCTCGAAGCCGGTCAGCGCAGTGGAGGGCCACGGGTGCGCCTCGACCAGGACGGAACCGCCGGCACCGGCATCCGCACCGGCATCCTGCAGTGAGAGCGGAATCGTGACGTCGGCCACGACGCGGTCGACTCCGGGAAGAGCGGCGATGTCGCGCGCTGCGTCGGCGGGCAGCGGCACGCGTTCCCGCAGGGGAACCGGCAGGTCTTCCGGCACATCGACCTGCTGCGGCGCACCGACCACCACGTCGACCGCGGCATAGCGTTCCGGCGCCAAGCCTCCGCGCATGCCGGATTCGACGAGGACTCCGAGGCCCGTCACCAGTGCACTCGCTACGAACACCGCGACCGCCACTCCCACGAAGCTCCCGCGGTGATGGCGAAGATCGGCACCGACGAGTCGACTCAAGCCCAGCGTGCCCGACATCACCACTCCCCCAATGCGCTCATGCGGGCGTTGATCTGCGCGGGGTCGGCACCGTCGAGGTATCCCGCGAAGGCTCCATCGGCGAGGAAGATGGTGCGATCCGCGTGCGCGGCCACCACCGGGTCGTGCGTGACGACCACGACCGTCTGATCTAGCTCGCGCGCCGTGTGCGCGAGCAGGTCGAGAACCTGCTTGCCGGAGCGGGAATCGAGCGCGCCGGTCGGCTCGTCGCCGAACACCACATGCGGCCGGGTGATGAGCGCGCGGGCGATCGCCACCCGCTGCTGCTGGCCCCCGGAGAGCTCGGAGGGGCGACGACGGCGGTACTCGATGAGCCCCACGGCGTCGAGCAGGAAGTCGAGCCACTGCGCCTCGAGTCGACGGCCGCCGAGTCGCAGCGGCAGAGTGATGTTGTCTTCGACGTTCAGTGCGGGGAGCAGGTTGTACGCCTGGAACACGAAGCCCACGTGATCGCGGCGGAAGGCGGTGAGCTGGCGTGCCTTCAGCCCCGAGATCTCGGTTCCGCCGAGGTGCACGGTGCCACTGCTCGGCCGGTCGAGTCCTGCGGCGCTGTGCAGCAGGGTGCTCTTGCCCGAGCCCGAAGGGCCCATGATCGCGGTGAACGTGCCCTTCGCGATGGCGAGGTTCACGCCACGGAGGGCCGTGACGCGGCTGGCACCTGTGCCGTAGGTCTTGACGACGGACTGCAGCCGCAGTGCTTCGGAGGGCCGCGCGTCGACGGCCGGGGAGAGTGGGGTGAAGGTCATGATCCGACGCTAGGGACGGGGCGGACGGCATCCCATCCCGCCCGCTGCCGCTTCGATGGTGGTGCTGGCTATACCGTGCCGCTCCGACCGCTCGGGCAGACTGTGAGAGTGAAGGACGGACGGATGCGGCGATGGCTGCGCGCGTGGGGATACCTGGCCGTCGAGGCCGGAGTCTCGATCGCCTCCGTGGTGTTCCTCTGCCTGGGCATCGTCCTGCTTCCCTTCATGATCCTCACCGGCGGCGTGCTGCTGATGCCCGAGACCGTGCAGAGCCTGCACCGCTGGACGGACCTGAACCGCCGTCGTGTCGGCGCCTACCGGGGCGAGGAGCTGACGCCGATCGGCCACGTGCTCCCGCCGGCCTCGACCATCGACGATCGTCTGCGCTTCGCTTTCTCGCGCGCCACCGGCCGCGACGTGCTGTGGCTCGCCGTGCAGGGGCTCCCCGTGCTGTTCGTCTCACTGCTGACGATCTCGCTGCCGGTCGCGGCGGTCAACACCCTCGCGATCACCTACTACTGGCAGTTCGCTCCCGCCGACGACCCCGTGGGTTCGGTGTACCCCGTCACGTCCTGGGAGCTCGCGGCCACGATGCCGCTGCTCGCGGCGGCGTACGCGATCCTGTCCATCCTCCTGATCCCCGCGGTCGCACGGCTGGTGTCGTACGTGTCGGCGACGCTGCTCGCGACGCCGGAGAAGTCGCGCCTCGCCGCACGGGTCGACGCCCTGACCCTCAGCCGCGCCGCCGCGCTCGATGCCCACGCGGCCGAACTGCGGCGCATCGAGCGCGACCTGCACGACGGTGCGCAGAACCGCCTGGTCAACGTGGTGATGATGCTCGGGATCGCCGAGCGCGCGCAGGAGACCGGCGGCGACGTGCTCGAACCGCTGCGGCGAGCGCAGGATGCCGCCAGCGATGCGCTCGCCGGACTCCGCCGCACGGTGCACGACATCTACCCGCCGATCCTCGACGAGCTCGGGCTGGAGGGGGCGCTGGCGTCACTGGCCGGGCGCAGCGCCGTGCCCTGCACGATCGAGACGTCGCAGGTCGGACGCGTCCCGGCCGCCGTCGAGTCGGCCAGCTACTTCGTGGTGGCCGAGGCTCTGACCAACGTCAGCAAGTACAGCGACGCCACGCGGGCCGCGGTGCGGGTCGAACGGGAGGGGGAGGTGCTGCTGATCACGGTCGAGGACGACGGCGTGGGCGGAGCAGCCGAACGCCCGGGCGGCGGCGTGGCCGGCATCCGTCGTCGCCTCGAGGCCTTCGAGGGTGGGCTGGAGCTGTCCAGCCCGGTCGGCGGCCCCACCATCCTGAGAGCGGAGCTGCCATGCGGATCGTGATCGCCGAAGACGACACCCTGCTCCGCGAGGGGCTGGCGCTGCTGCTGCGCAGCGAGGGGTTCGAGGTCGTGGCGGCCGTCGACAACGCCGAGGCATTCCTCGCCCGGCTCGACGAGGCCGATGCCGCCGTGGTCGATGTGCGGATGCCGCCCACCTTCACCAGCGAGGGGCTGAAGGCCGCGGCCGAAGCCAGAGCCCGCCGCCCCGGTTTCCCCGTGCTGGTGCTGTCGGCCTACGTCGAGGATCGGTACGCCGGTGAGCTGCTGGCTGCCGGAGCCGACGGCCTCGGCTATCTGCTCAAGGAGCGTGTCGGCAAGGTCGCGGCCTTCATCGATGCCCTGCACCGCGTGGCCGCCGGCGGCACGGTGATGGATCCCGAGGTCATCTCGCAGCTGATGAGCCGCCGTCGCGCCGACGATCCGGTGCAGACCCTCACGCCCCGCGAGCGCGAGGTGCTGGGCCTCATGGCCGAGGGGCTCGACAACGGCACCATCGCCGAACGGCTCTTCGTGACCGAGACCGCGGTCAGCAAGCACATCGGCAACATCTTCGCCAAGCTCGGCCTCGCCGCAAGCGACAGCGGCCACCGGCGTGTGCTCGCCGTGCTCGCGTACCTGCGCAGCTGACGACGCCCGCTCTGGCGCCGCGGTGCCGAGCGATGCCATGCTGTCGGGGATGAAGCGCAACACCAAGATCACCACTGCCGTCGTCGTCGTGGCCGTCGCCGGGCTGGTCGCCGTTGCCGCTCCCGCCGTGATCAGCGCCGCACCCGCCGTCGTCGACGCGGCCTCGTGGGCGTCGGAACGCTTGGTCGCCGAACCCTCCACGGCCCCGACGAGTGCCGCCGACGCCTCTGATCCGGTCGGATACGTCGATCTGGGCGACGGCATCAGCGTTCCCGCCGGCGGACCGGGTGATTGCACCACCAACGCGTTCATCAACATCGGGAGCGACGACGGCTCCCCGGCCCACGGGAAGCTCCTGGGCGAGCTCGTCGACATGGGCGCGTCGGAACTGGCACGCGGGCCGGTCACCCTCGATGCCGACGGCCAGATCTTCTCTTACGAGGTGCAGGCCGGAGACAGCCTCATCGCGATCGGCGAGCGCTTCTGCGTCGACTACGTCACCGTCGGCAGCTTCAACCACGTGCGCGGCAGTGAGCCGATCGCTCCCGGGGACGTGCTCTACCTGCGACCGGACCCGACGCTTCCGTTCGTCGACATCTACTCGCCGTACAACGCCGAACCCGGGTCTTCGACCATCCCCTACTACGACGGAGTGGCAGCGTTCTCGACCGCTGTCGCCACCGCAGACCTGGGTGCCGCGCGGTGGCTGTGGCAGCGGCTGGAGAAGGACATGCCCCCGGAGACGGCGGCCGTGATCTCACAGGCCCTGAGCATCGACGACCTGGCGCTGCTGCGCCGCATGTTCCCGTAGCAGCGCTTCCCCCTCTCCGCGCTTCCCCTCTCCACGCCTCGCCTCTCCACCCTCGCCGTCGACGGTCGTTCTCGCGCGCCCGGAACCGCTTCGGGATCTCGTCCGAAAAAGTTTGGTATTCGGTGTTGCTAAGTACCGGTACTCGGTGTTACTTTGTACCGGTACCCAGCAACACTGAGTACCAACCGAAACGAAAGGAGGACCTGATGGGCAAGCAGATGACCGAGATGCTCAAGGGCACTCTGGAGGGCATCGTTCTGGCCCTCCTCGCCGAGCAGCCGGCGTACGGGTACGAGATCACCACACGCATCCGCGACCACGGGTTCACCGACATCGCCGAGGGCACGATCTACGCACTCCTCGTGCGCATCGAGCAGAAGAACCTCGTCGACGTCGAGAAGGTCCCGAGCGAGAAGGGTCCGCCGCGCAAGGTGTACACCCTGAACGCACAGGGCCGGCAGGAGCTCGAGGAGTTCTGGAAGACCTGGGACTTCCTCGCGCAGCACATCGCACAGCTGAACAAGACCGACACCGACAACACGAGCACCACCCCGAACAAGGAGAACTGATCATGGCCGCAAAGTGGATCGAAGCGCTCACCGGATCGCTCGAGCAGAAGAAGCAGTACAAGCAGGCCAAGGCCCGCATCGACGCCCTCCCCTCGCCGTACCGCGAGGTGGCGAACGCCCAGTACCGGTACTACCTGTACTACGGCGGCATCACCGACGGCGACACGATCGTCACGATGTTCCTCGACCTCGCCGACCTGTGGGAGCGCGCCGCAGTCGACGGCACCCCGGTCAGCGCCATCGTGGGCGATGACCCCGTGGAGTACGCCGAGGACTACGCCCGTGCCTACGGCGGCACGCAGTGGATCGACAAGGAGCGCGCACGCCTCATCAAGGCGTTCGACGACGCGAAGAAGAAGGAGAACGAATCATGACGAACCCCGCCATCTCGGTGCGCGGCATCGAGAAGTCGTACAAGGATCTGCACGTGCTGCGCGGCGTCGACTTCGAGGTCGAGAAGGGCAGCATCTTCGCCCTCCTCGGCTCGAACGGCGCCGGCAAGACCACCATGGTGCGCATCCTCTCCACCCTGCTGAAGGCAGACACCGGCACGGCGACCGTGCAGGGCGTGGATGTCGCCTCCGACCCGGTCGGCGTCCGTGAGCGCATCAGCCTCACCGGACAGTTCGCCGCCGTCGACGAGATCCTCACCGGACGCGAGAACCTCGTGCTGGTCGCGAAGCTGCGGCACCTGCCCGACGCCGGGAAGGTCGCCGACGACCTGCTGGCGACGTTCCGTCTGACCGATGCCGGCGGCCGCAAGGTCGGCACCTACTCCGGCGGCATGCGTCGCCGGCTCGACATCGCGATGAGCCTGGTCGGCGACCCCGAGGTCATCTACCTCGACGAACCGACCACGGGCCTCGACCCCGAAGCCCGCATCGAGGTGTGGGACGTGGTCAAACAGCTCGCGAACAGCGGCACCACCGTGCTGCTCACCACGCAGTATCTCGACGAGGCGGAGCAGCTGGCCGACCGCATCGCGATCCTGCACGAGGGTCGCATCATCGCCGACGACACCCTCGCCGGCCTCAAGCGGCTGCTCCCCGCCGCCAAGGTCGAGTACGTCGAGAAGCAGCCCACCCTCGAGGAGATCTTCCTCACCCTCATCGGCCCCAAGGCCTCCGGAAAGGAGAACGCAGCATGAGCACGCACTTCGCCGCCGATACGGCGACACTCACCGGCCGCTCCATGCGGCACATCTTCCGCAGTCCCGACACGACCATCACCACGGCGGTCACCCCGATCGCGCTGATGCTCCTGTTCGTCTACGTCTTCGGCGGTGCACTCCAGCAGAGCACCGGCACCGACAACTACGTGAACTACCTGCTGCCCGGCATCCTGCTCATCGCGATCGCATCCGGCATCGCCTACACGGCGTTCCGGCTGTTCACCGACATGCAGAGCGGCATCTTCGAGCGGTTCCACTCCATGCCGATCGCGCGATCGAGCGTGCTGTGGGCGCACGTGCTCACGTCTCTCACGGCCAACGCCATCACCCTGGCGATCATCTTCGGCGTCGGATTCCTGATGGGCTTCCGCACCGGGGCGAGCTTCTGGGCCTGGCTCGGAGTCATCGGCATCCTGATGCTGTTCACGCTGGCGCTCACGTGGCTGGCGATCATCGCGGGTCTGAACGCCAAGACGGTCGACGGCGCGAGCGCGTTCTCGTACCCGCTGATCTTCCTGCCGTTCATCAGCTCGGCATTCGTGCCGACCGACACCATGCCGGCTCCGGTGCAGTGGTTCGCCGACAACCAGCCGGTCACCTCGATCGTCAACACCATCCAGGCGCTCTTCGCCGAGAAGCCCGTCGGCGACGACATCTGGGTCGCCCTCGCCTGGTGCGTCGGCATCCTCGTGGTCGCCTACGTGTTCGCGATCATCTCGTACCGGAAGAAGGTCAGCTGATCTTCGCCCAGCGAGACGGGACGCTCCGACCGGGTCACTCGACCCGGCCGGGGCGTTTCGCCGCGCTCGGCGAGGTGTCGGACCTCGGCGTAGCTTCGGACCTCGGCGTAGGGAGGAGTTCCCCCTCTCGGGAGGATCCTTCCGCCCGGATGCTCCTCCCGACGCGGAGAACTCCGCCCGGGAGGAGGCGCGGGATCACGCCTGGCGCAGAGCCGCGACCACGTCGATCTCGACGAGGATGTTCGCCAGTTGCGAGCCCACGGTTGTGCGCACGGGGTACGGCGCGGTGAAGAACTCCTCGTAGGCCTCGTTGAACTCGGCGAAATCGGCGAGGTCCTGCAGATGCACAGTCGATTTCACGACGTCGTCCGTGGTCAGCCCGTGCACCGCGAGCACCTTCTGGATGTTCCGGAGCACCTGGCGGGTCTGGTCGCCCACGCTCGCGGGAACCGCGTGGTCGTTCGCCGCATCCTGTGGTCCGAACCCCGCAGTGTAGAGGAATCCGTTCGCGACCACTCCGTGGCTGTAGGGGCCGGCGGGCGTGGGTGCCCCGTCTGCGTAGAATCCGGTCTTCGGCATCTTTCTTTTCCTTTCGTTGACGATTCAGGTCTGAGGTGAACGGCGGAGCCCGCGGCCCGGCAGGGCACCGGTCAGGCACCCGTCAGCGAGAACACGGATACCGGCGACGAACACGTCGTCGATACCCGCACCGCGACCCCGAGGGTTCTCGTAGGTGGCGGTATCGGTGACCGTCTCCGGGTCGACAACCACGAGGTCGGCGATCGCCCCGGCCACGACGGCGCCCCGACGCCCGAGACCGAAGCGTCGCGCAGGCAGCGCCGACAGGTGGTGCACCGCATCCGACCACGTCCAGCTCGCCCGCTCCCGCACGTATTCGCGCAGGAAAAGCGAGAACGAGCCGGCCGCTCGCGGATGGGGATGGGCGCCGATGAAGATCCCGTCGGAGCCGCCCATCTGCCCGGGATGCCGGAAGATGCGAGCGAGTTCCGCTCCCGAGCGAGGGCTGCGTACTGCCATCACCGCGCTGCACTCCAGACGGCAGGCGGCGAGCGCATCGAGGGCGAAGTCGACCGGTGCGACGCCGGCACGGGCGGCCGCCTCGCGCAGCGTGAGCCCGTGCGCCCACGCCCACTCGGGCGCGGCGAGGTGAGCGAGTGTGATCATGTCCGCCCATTCCGGGCCGAGGCTGGCGCTGCGTTCCGCCCGCAGCGTGCACAGCTCGCGCAGCTCGGCACGGCGAGAAGGATCCGCGATCACCGCAACCGCCGCCGCCACCGGCAGTGCCGACACCGCAGGTGGGAGCAGCGGCATGCCCAGCAGCGTGCAGCCGCGGGTGTAGGGGTAGGCGTCGAAAGTCGCGTCCACACCGGCGGCACCCAGCGCATCGAGCTGATCCAGCACGATGTCGGCGTCGGCGTGGAAGTGCGAGATGTGCACGGACAAAGGAGATCCCGCATGCGCAGCGGCCATCCGGGCGATCTCCGCGATCTCCTCCATACCGGCAGCCGTGTTCGCCTCATATCCTCCGCGCATGTGCGTCACGTACACTCCGCCGGCACGCGCGACCGGTTCACAGAGGGCGGCTATCTCCGCCGCGTCCTGGAAGAGACCGGGCGTGTAGTCCAGACCGGTCGAGAGCCCGAGGGCGCCGTCGGCCATGCCTTGCGCGACCAGAGCACGCATGCGTCGGCGCTCGTCCTCGCTCGCTGAACCAGCCTTGCGCCCACACACCTCGAAGCGCACGGTGCCCGCCGGTACGAGATAGCCGGCATTCACTGCTGAGATCCCGTCGACGGAGGCGAGGTAGGCGTCCACGCCCCCGCCCCGAAAGGTGGGGTGCGTCCCGTTGATGGCGGCGAAGTACTCCGACGCGTACTCACCGCTGCCCGGCGCGTACGACACTCCGTCCTGGCCGGCGATCACGGTCGTGATCCCCTGTCGCAGCAGAGCGAGAGTGACGTCCGGATCGTTCAACAGGCCATCGGCATGCGAGTGCACGTCGATGAATCCGGGGATCACCAGGCGATCAGAGACGTCGATCATTTCGTCGCCGTCATGCGCATCGACCCGACCGACCTTCGTGACGAGCCCGTTCTCGATCGCGACATCAGCGCGCATCGGGCCTGTCGCGTCGACGACTGAACCGCCGCGGAGAACTGATCGAATCATCATCGCTCCCCTCAGAAATAGGTGCGGACGAGGCCGGTCACGACGTCGGATCCGGCGGACTCGACGACCGGCAACACGCGCCACTTGTCGAAGGCGGTGCAGGGGTGCGACAGCCCGAGACGAACGACCGAGCCGATCGCGAGAGACTGTTCCGAGCGGACGTACGAGTGCTGATCGTTCATCGCCGAGACCTCGCCGTGCAGCGGCTGCCAGGGCCCGGCGACACTTCTGGACCAGGAGCGCGGGATCGGCAGACCTTCGTCGTAGGGCAGGTCTCGCTTCCCGGCGTCGACGAGAGCCAGTCCCGGTTCCGGCGCCGACACGACGCGCGCGATCGCGTGCATCGCGTTCAGGAATCGAGGAGAGTCTTCCGCCTGCACTGCCCCCTCATCGCACGGCGAGATGCCTCGATAGAAACCATCGTCATGCACGATGTAGGCGCCGGAGCGAAGGGTGAAATGCGTACGGTCATCGCGCGCGGTCGTCCCCCAGACGTCAGCGACGACATCGAAGTAGGCACTGCCGCCGGCGGTCACGAAGAGCTCGCCGGCGTCGTAGAGAGGCGTGATCGCGGAGTGCAGTTCGAGCTGGGACTGCAGGTACGCGCGGACGGCCGCGAGAGCCGCGGGGGAGCGATCGTGCGCGAGGCTCCCCTCGTATCCGGCCACTCCGGCGAGGCGCAGCACGGAGGATGCGGCGATGCGCTCAGCCACGCGCACGGCCTCCGCGATCGACCGCGCACCCGTGCGACCCCCTTCGCCGCCGAGCTCGACGCAGACGTCGACCGGGCGCGGTGTCGCGGTGGAGAGCAGAGCCGCCTCCATCGTCTCGACCGTCGCAACCGAATCGGCCCAGCTCACGAACCGGAAACCCGGATCCGCCAGCTCCTGCGCCAGCCACGCCAGCGCCGGCCGATCGACGGCGGCGTTCGCGAGCATCACCGAATCGACGCCCAGATCGCGGGCGGTACGAACCTGCCCCATGGTCGCGAAGGTGATGCCGAGCGCGCCCGCATCCCTCTGCCGCTTCCACAGCGCAGGCGCCATGGTGGTCTTGCCGTGGGGCATGAGGGCGAGGCCCCGCTCCGCGCACCACTGCGCCATCGTGGCGACGTTCGCCGTCATCGCTGCGTCGTCGAGCACGATCAGCGGAGTCCAGAACTCCTCGAGTCGTGGGGCTGTCGCGAGGAACTCCGTCACCGTCAATCCGGCCGCACGCCCAGGTAGGCCCTTGTCGCGCGCGGTGAGCACTCCTGCGTCATCCATCGTCATCGCGTCTTCACCGGCGTGCTCGTCTTCAGCTCGTGCAGGCGCCCCGCACCCTCGACATCGGGCTGGACCGAGGCCACCAGTGTGGCGATCACACCGACCACCGCGATCACCGCCGCGTACACGACGACCGGCCAGAAGGCGCCTCCGGCAGCCGCCACCAGTGCCGTGCAGATCAGCGGGGCGAGGCCGCCGCCGAGGGTGTTGGAGATCTGGTAGCCGATGTTCACGCCTGTCGTCCGAGCCTCCGGATCGAACATCTCCACGAGCATCGTCGAGAGGGTCGCCTGCATCGCAACGCCGAAGACGACGAACCCGAGGATCTGTCCGAGCCAGATCAGCCACATGTTCCCCGTGCTGAACATCATGAAGGCCGGATAGACCATGGCCGCGAAGCCGAGACAGCCAATGATGTAGACCGTCCGCCTGCCGATGCGATCGGAGATCGCACCCCACAGCGGAGCGACGACGATCTGCAGCAGACCCACGAGCATGGTGCCGGCGAACCCCATCCAGGCCGGCAGATGCTGGTTCGACACGATGAACGCCAGACCGTACGTGAGGATGACGTAGCCGGCGATCGACTGCGGCAACCCGATGAGGATGCCCATGATCGCGTTCTTCGGGTGACGGAAGACCTCGATGAGCGGGTTGGGCTTCTTGCCCGTGGTGGCGAGGAGAAGCGTCTGCGTGTCGGTGAACGCCTCAGACTCCTCGAGCTGGCGACGAAGCAGCACTGCCGCGATCGCGAGCACGATCGAGAAGACGAACGGGATGCGCCACCCCCACTGCAGGAACCACGATTCCGGCGTGAGCCCGAGACCTGCCATCAGACCGCCCGAGACCACGTTGGCGACACCCGCACCGCTGATGAGGAAGGCTCCGTAGAGCCCTCGCTTGCCGGTCGGCGCGGCTTCGACGACCATCGTGGCCGCACCGCCCATCTCGCCGCCGACGAAGAAGCCCTGGCAGAGCCGGAAGAACAACAGCAGCAGCGGTGCAGCGATGCCGATCATCTGGTCGGAAGGGATCAGGCCGATGCCCGTGGTCGCTACCCCCATGCCGATGACCGTGCTCATGAGCACGACCTTGCGTCCCCGGCGGTCGCCGACGATACCCCAGATGATGCCGCCGACCGGACGGAGGAAGAATCCGACGGCGAAGGTCGCGAACGACGACAGCTGGGCGATGACGGGGTCGTTCGAGGAGAAGAACACCGCGGGGAACACTGCCGCAGCCGCGAGGCCGTAGAGGTAGTAGTCGTAGTACTCGATCAGCGTTCCGATCGCCCCACCGGCGATCGTCTTGCGCTGCTTCGGGGTCAGGCCAGATGAGGCGACAGTGGCCATCCGGGGCTCCTTCTTCGGGGAATGCAGGGCCGCATACGTTGCGGTCCGGCCTCGACGGATCGTCTGGGCGTGGATAAACTAACAGCGGAATAGACAATCTGTCTATCACTCGTATTTTTTGTACGCCTGTATCGTTGCTCCGGATTGGAGTCACAGAATGTCGACATCGACGACAGCAGAGAACGCGGTTGCAGCCCTGGCCGATGATCTCGCACGGGAGACGTACGAGAGTGCAGAAGAGGTCCTCCGCCTCTATCGACCCGTGCTCCGTGCCCTCGCCACCGCGGCCGGACCGACCGTCGAAGTCGTGCTCCACAATCTCGACGGCACCGACGTCGACCTGGGTCACACGATCATGGCCATCGAGAACGGGCACGTCACCGGGCGCGCTGTCGGGGGCCCCTCGACCTCTCTCGGTCTGGACGTGCTCAAGGACCGCCGGGGGAACCACGACGCCTTCGGCTACACCGGCTACACCAGCGACGGGCGGGAACTGCGCTGTTCCTCGGTCTACTTCCACAATGGCGCCGGCGACATCATCGCGTCGCTGTGCGTGAATGTCGACCTCAGCCCGCTGCTCCTCGCCCGCAAGACGCTCGACGCGCTCCTCCCGGCGCCCGTACCCGCGAACGCTCCGAAGGAGCACTTCGGCGCCGACCTCGTGTCGGTGATGGATTCGATGATCACCGAAGCCATCCGCGAGATCGGGCGACCCCTCGAGAGCATGTCGCGCGATGACAAGATCACCGTGCTGGAGCGGCTGGATCAGCGTGGTGCCACACAGATGCGCAAGTCGGTGGAGGCCATCGCCAAGCGCCTGGGCATCTCCCGGGTGACCGCCTACTCGTACCTCGAAGAGGCCAGGACGCGATGACAGGACCGACAGGGAACATGATGGACAACTCCGGCTTTGATGCGATCTTCGGTGGCACGCGCCTGATGGCGATCCTGCGCGGCATGGGGGCGGAGCGCAGCCTCGCCCTGTCGACCACCGCGTGGAACCTCGGGATCGACGTCGTAGAACTCCCCATCCAGACCCCCGACGACGTCGAGGCGCTGCGCGTGGTCGCCGCCGCCGGACGCACGCGCGGCAAGGCCGTCGGCGCCGGCACCGTGGTCTCGGCCGAGCATGTCGCGCAGGCGCTCTCCGCCGGCGCCACGTTCACCGTCAGCCCCGGGCTCGATCTCGACGTCGTGCGCGCCTCGCACGAGGCCGGAATGCTCAGCCTTCCCGGTGTCGCCACGGCCAGCGAGGTGCAATCCGCCACTTCCGCGGGACTCACCTGGCTCAAGGCGTTCCCCGCGTCCGTACTCGGTCCGCAGTGGCTCACGGCGATGAACGGCCCCTTCCCCCAGGCACGATTCGTGACCACGGGTGGCATGAACGCGGCCAACGCCGCCGAGTACCTCGACGCCGGCGCCCATGTCGTCGCCGTCGGCTCGGCGCTGGAAGACGCCGCGCAGCTGCCGCAGCTCGCCGCGCTGCTCGGTGCGGGCGCGCGGCGATGAGCTCTCTCGACGCGAGGCTCGCCCACGTTGACGCTCGTCTCGCGTACGAGATCGATGTGGTCGCCGCCCGCGAAGCCGTGGCCACTGGAGAGGCGGTGCTGGTCGATACGCGGCGCCTCGAGTCGTGGGATCACGGCCACATCGCCGGGGCGGTGCATCTGCCCACGAGCGACGTCGACGCACGGCTCGCGACGCTTCCCCGCGATCGCACGCTCATCGTCTACGGCTGGGGCCCCGGGTGCAACGGCGCCACCTCGACCGCCCGAGTGCTGCTCGCCGCCGGGCTCGATGTGCGCGAGCTGCTCGGCGGCTACGAGTACTGGGTGCGCAACGGTTTCGAGGTCGAGTCGTCCGGGGTCGTCTCCCGGCGTCGTCCCGACCCTCTGGTCACGGCCGAACCCTGACGGCGTCCCGGCCCGTCCGCCCTCTCGTTCCGGTCGCACTTACTGTCGCCAAAAGGCCGCCCGCACGACAGAAAGTGCGACCGGAACGAGGGAGCGGGAGCGCCGGAGGGGACGGAGTTGGAGGGAAGGGACCGAGGACTGGGGGAGGCGTCACCGGAGCCCGAAGGGCGCGAGCACCACACGGCGGTCCGTCCGCACCCACACCGCACCATCGGCACGCTTCTCGGCGCGGGTGGCGAAGCGGTAGCGGTACGACACCGCACGCACCCACCGCGGTCTTTCGCCCTCGAACGGGTCGATGCGCAGCAGCGCGAGGGTCGGAGCATCCGCTTCCAGCAACCGCACCAGGAAAGCGGTGAACCAGTCGTCGAGCGAATGCCCGAGCGGAAGGAACCACATCAGCCAGTCGAGCCGCAGATGGTAGGGAGCGAACTGTCGCGGCATCCTGCGCACATCACCGGGCTTGCCCCGGAACTCGTACTCGCGCCACTCCACCCCCTCTTCGTCGGCTGAGCCCTCGACGATGATCTCGATGCGCTCCTTCGTGACCGTGCCGAATGCGCCGTAGGCGTTGGCGAGCTGCCAGCGGTTGAAGCTCGCGTTCATCAGCTGCCGCCGCGCGAAGAGGTTGCGCAGCGCCGGCACGCTCAGCACGACATACAGCAGCCCGACCGCCGAGGTGACCACGACCCAGGCCAGCGGCATCCCGTCGATGATCCAGGGAGGATCGGTCCGCGGGGCGGCCACGGGCATCCCGACTCCCGGCAGCCCGATCACGGAGAACGCGATGACCATCGTCGCCGCGTTCAACCACGCGAAGTTTCCGGTGACGACGAGCCACAGCTGCGTCAGGATCACGATGGATGCCGCCACCGCACCGACGACCTGCGGTACCGGGCCGCGCACCCACAGCGCCAGGACCGGCGCGAACAGGAAGATCGGCACGACCAGCTGCGCGAAGTGGTTGCCCAGCACCTCGCCGCGATGGAACCAGCGCGGCAGCAGATGCGCCTGCCTGCTGAGCGGACCCGGCATGGGCTGCGTCTCATGGTGGTACATGAGTGCCGTCAGGTCGCGCCATTCGCGTCCGCCGCGGATCTTGATCATCCCGGCACCGAACTCGAGCCGGAAGACCAGCCACCAGAACAGGACGATCACGACGGTGGGCGGCGGCTGATCGCCCGAGCCGAGGAACGCCGCGAGGAACCCCGCCTCCAGCAGCAGCATCTCCCACCCGAACGAGTAGAACGTCTGCCCGATACTGACGATCGACATGTACCCGAGCCACAGCGCGAGGAAGCACAGCATCGGAACCCACGGCGGCCCCCACTGCGGGATGCCGACCACGAGAAGTGCCGCGACCACGATGCCGGCCGCGCACAGCAGCACGAGGCGGCGGTCGGTATAGCGGATGCGCGAGAACAGGGTCGGATGCAGCATCCGTCGTCTCGCCTTGTCGCGGCCGACCCATTCGAGCAGCGCCGGCGCGGGAAGCAGTCCGTGTTCGCCCAGCAGCGGCCGGAACTGGTTCAGGCTGGAGACGAACGCGACGAGATACAGCGCCGCGATGCCGCGCTGCAGCACCTCGCGCGCGAATCCGAAGTCGACCGCCGCGAACCCGTCCACGGCCACAGGCTACGCCCGGGCTCGTGAACGGGTCAGGGGGTTGCACCGCGTCGGGAGGAGGTCTCCGCGTCGGGAGGAGGTCTCCGCGTCGGGAGGAGCCTCGAGGTCGAGATCTCCTCCCGAACGCGAGATCTCCTCCCACCGCGCACTCACACCGTGCGCAGCGCCGACGTGGGCGAGAGGCGGGCGGCGCTGATCGCCGGATACAGCCCCGCGATCACACCGACCACCAGCGCCACGGCCGGGCCCCCGACGAGCACCACGAGGGGTATCGTCGCCGCCTGCCCCTGGATGCCGGCGTAGACGAACACCCCCGCGGCCCCCAGCAGCAGACCGGCGACGCCCCCCAGGCCGCCGAGCACGATCGCCTCCGCCACGAACTGACCCGCGATCTGACCCGAACGCGCGCCGAGCGCCCGCCGGAGTCCGATCTCGCCACGCCGCTCCAGCACCGCCACCACCATGGTGTTCGCGATGCCGATCCCTCCGACCAGCAGCGCGATCGCCGCGAGACCGACCGCGAGGCCGGACAGCGAGTCATCCGCGGTGTCCCGCGCCCCGGCGAGGTCGCCGAGTCCGGTCACCTGCACATACGGGGACGACGGATTCGCGGCGCGCGCGATCGCGTCTCGGACCTTCTCGCCCGTGCCGCCGTCGGCCATGCGCACGTAGATCGAGGCGATCGTGTCATCGCCCTTCGCCGACACGTGCTCGGCCGCCCAATGATCGCCGAGGAAGGCACTCGCGTCGATGTCCTCCGCGAGCCCGGCCGAGTCGAGGATCCCGATCACGGTGTACCACTGCTCGCCGATCCACACCCGCACGCCCGGCTCCGTGATGCCCATGCGCGCAGCTGCCGCTGACCCGAGCACGGTCACCGGCAGGGAGCGGTCGGTCTCGTCGAACCACGACCCCTTCGCGACCGATCCCTCCACCGACGAGAGGAAGTCGGGACTCGCCGCATACGCGGTCAGCCCGTTGCCCTGGCTCTTCGGCATGAGGTCGTTGCGATACACGCCGGTACCGTCCGGCACCTTCTCGAGCACCCCGACCTGCTCCACCCCCGTCACCCGCTCGATCATCCCGCCGGCCGTCTCGGGCAGTGCGACCGGTTTGTTGTCCGGCCCGTACCCCGGCTGCACCACGATCATGTTGGCGCCGAGCGCGTCGAGCTTGGCCAGCAGCTCCGCCTGGTTCGACGCGGCGATGCCCGTGATGGCGGTGAGTGCCGCGATGCCCACGGCGACGCCGAGCGCCGACAGGGCCGTGCGCATCTTGCGGCTGCGCGGTCCGATGAGCGCCGTACGGATGCTGTCCGCGACGCTCAGCCGCGGCATCCGCTCCCCTCGGCGCCTCATGCCGCGACCTCTTCCCGATCCGGTGAGCCCGTATCGCTCACGATGCGTCCGTCGTGGATGCCGACCTGCCGCTGCGTGCGCTCCGCGATGTGCGGGTCATGAGTGATGATCACGACCGCAGTGCCGGAGTCGGCGATCGAGGTGAGGAGTTCGAGGATGCGGTCGCCCGTGGTGGAGTCGAGCGCCCCCGTGGGCTCGTCGGCGAAGAGCACCGACGGATTCCCGACGATCGCGCGGGCGATGGCCACCCGCTGCTGCTCCCCGCCGGAAAGCTGCCCGGGCCGGTGCTTCATGCGGGCGCCGAGACCGACCCGTTCCAGGGCGGCCGCGGCACGCACCGCGCGCTCCGCAGCAGGCACTCCCGAGTAGAGGAGTCCGAGCGCCACGTTGTCGACCGCGCTGAGCGCCGGCAACAGGAAGAACTGCTGGAACACGAAACCGATGCGGCGAGCGCGCAGCACCGCCCGCTCGCGCTCGGCAAGGGCTGCGGCATCCGTCCCGTCGATCAGCACGGTGCCGCTGGTGGGATCGTCGAGCGTGCCCATGATCGAGAGCATCGTGCTCTTGCCGGATCCGGATGCCCCGACCACGGCCACCAGTTCTCCGCTCTCGATCGCGAGACTCATGCCGTGCAGCACGCGCAACGGCGGACTTCCCGGATACTCCTTGATCACGTCGACGAGCTCGACCACGGTGTCCGGCGTCATCGCGCCACCACCACGGCGTCGCCGGCAGCGAGGTCTCCGCCCGTGACCTGCACCTTGGTGTCGGCGATCAGTCCGACCTCCACGGCGACCCGTTCGACCTTGCCGCCCTTGCGCAGCACGTCGACCGCATAGCCTCCGTCGGTCGTCGCCACCAGGGCGGTGACCGGCACGACCAGCGCATCCTTCACCTCCGAGGTCGCGAACACGACCTTGACCGCACGCAGTCCGATGCCCTCGGCGACGGCCGGATCGTCGAACTCCACGTTCGCCGTGGCGGGCGTGGTCTCGCCCTCCTTCTCGGTCGGCTGACCACCGGGGTCGACGGCGGTCACCGTCGCGGGCACCTCCGTCCCGTCCGGCAGCACCACGGTCACCCGGGTCCCCGGCAGGATCTCGCGGGCCTGCGCGTCGGTGAGCTTGGCGACCACACGCAGGGTGGTGCTGGTGTAGGTCAGCGGACTCGTCCCGGCGGGGTCTCCCAGCTTTCCTTTCACCGACTCGATGCGCACCGATGCGGCGGTGATCGCGACCACGTCTCCCAGCTTCACGATGCCGTCCTGCGGCACCCCGAGCGACTTCTGCCAGGCCTTGACGTTGGTCTCCGTGACCGCGGTGAACTCGTCGTCCACCGTCATGTTCCTGCCGAAGCCGAGGTCGGCGAGCGCCTGCTCCAGCTGGCGCACGTCCGGGCCCTTCTCGACGCCGACGCCGAGGTCGCGCCAGAACGGACGGTCGCCGCGCATCGCGATCACCGGCTTCCCGTCGACCTCGTAGATCGCCTGGCCGACGCCGATCACCTCACCCGCGGTGGGCAGGCGTGTGATGGTCCCCCCGCGCCCCGGCAGCGCGATGGACGCTCCGTAGCTGAGGGTGCCGTTCAGCCGCAGGTCGGAGGTCAGCGTGGTGAGCTCGGCCGTGGCGGTGACCGGCTTCTCGGCGTCGTCCGGAGACTCGGCCACCGAGCTCCACGGCTGCAGCACTGCGAGTGCCACCGCCGCGGCCACGAGCAGCACCCCGACCGGCAGCAGCACCTTCGTCACCCGGCGGCTCATTCTTCGCCTCCGGAGGGCATGACGGTCGCCGCGGTGAAGGCGCCTTCGAAGTATTCGCTCATCAGGGCGAACCAGTCGAAGTCGACGGCTTCGATGCTCTCCTGCGTGAACATGGGCGGCATGTCGCCCGCCTTCTCCGCACACGCCTCGAGGAGGGTGCGCGCCTCGTCTTCGGTGATGCCCGTCGGCAGCGTCAACATGCCGTCGGAGTCGGGGTCGGCGAAGTCCGTGAAGCCGTTGTCCCGTGCGCACGACGCGAAGGCGAGCCCGGCCTCCGTGAGCTCCTCGGGGGAGATCATCTGCGTCTCGGCGCCCGCCTTCATCGAGATGTCCGGCTCCGGCTGCGTGAACTCGGGGACCTTCTCCTCGCACGCCTCCCACGCCGCGCGCTGGCCGCCGTCCTCGGGGTAGCCGGATGCAGCTGTCGAGGCCATCCACGTGCCGTCGTCGTCCGTGAAGATCATCGTCATCGCCATCTCCTCTCCGGCGCCGGCAGAGGCGGTACTGTCGCTCAGCGTGCCCATCGCCCCGTCACCGGGAGCATCCGGCATCAGCAGCCCGACCTGACCGCCTTCGACGATCTTCGCCGTCTGGCCCTCGTCGGTCAGGCAGCTCACGAACCGCGCAGCGGCCGCATCGTTCGCGCCGTTCTTCGCCTTGTCGTCCCCGGACGGGGCGGTGCACGCAGAGAGCGCGAAGAGCGCCACGACAGCGGGCATCACCACCATGGACCGGCGTGCTTTCGAGTCGAACATGACTTTCCCTTTCTCGCGGTCGCAGCTCGTCCGCGACGTGCAGTCAGTTCTACGGATGCGCTGGTTTGCTGGGGGTATGACGGCGCCTAACCGGAAACTAACCGCGCACCGCGCACCCTCGGAGACGGGAGGTGCCATGCGACTGCTGCTGGTGGAAGACGAGGCCGACCTGGCCGACACCCTCGCCGACGGCCTGCGCCGGGAGGGATACCTCGTCGACGTGGCGCGCGATGGGGCGAGCGCCCTGACCGCCGCCGCATCGAACGATGTGGACGTGATCGTGCTCGACCGTGACCTGCCCGTGCTGAGCGGCGATGCCGTGTGCCGCACCCTCGTGGCGCAGGAGTACCCGGCGCGCATCCTGATGCTCACCGCCGCCGGCACCCTCAACGACCGCGTCGAGGGCCTCGACCTCGGTGCCGACGACTACCTCGCCAAGCCGTTCGCGTACGTCGAGCTGCTCGCGCGCCTGCGTGCTCTCGGCCGCCGCGGACACTCCGCGCGCGCGAGTGCGGTGCTCGAATTCGCCGGGGTGCGCCTCGACGTCGTGCGGCGCATCGTGGAGCGCGACGGCACGCCGATCCGCCTCACGCTCAAGGAGTTCGGGGTGCTCGAGACGCTTCTCGCGGCGGAGGGCGGCTACGTCAGCGCCGACGATCTGCTCGACGAGGTGTGGGACGAGCCGCACGAGCGCACCCGAGGCGTGGTCAAGATCGTGGTGCACACGTTGCGCCGCAAGCTCGGGGCTCCCGAGGTCGTCCAGTCCGCGGCAGGGCACGGGTATCGAGTGGGGACGACATGAGACGCATGAGCTTCCGCACCCGGCTGGTCGTCACCATCGCGGCCGTGTTCATCGCCGCGGGTGCCGCACTGCTCTCGGTGCAGTACCTGGTGGTGCAGTCGCTGTTCGCCTCGGCCATCGACACGACGGCCGCGACGTGCGTGCCCGCACTCTCGGTCACACAGGTCGCACCGGGGACGCCGGCCGCGGACAGCACCGACATGAGCGGCGTCTCCCCGCTCACCGAGAGCGGCGATCTCCTCTACGGCACGACCGGCACCGGATGCGCCTACTTCGCCGAGACCGCCGATGTCACCGGCTTCGCGGTGGCCACGCCGATGCAGACCGTCGCACTCGACGCCGTGGAAGGAGCGGTGCTGCAGCAGTCGACGTTCCTCGCGGACGAGGTCGGCAGCGGGCTCCTCCTGTGGTCGATCGTGGTGCTCGTCGCCTTCACCGGTGTCGCCGCCGCGATCGCGTTCTGGCTCGCACGGCGCTCACTTGACCGCATCGGCGAGGTCACCGCCGCAGCCCGCGACATCTCGGAGCGCGACCTCGGGCGCCGCCTCGATCTGCCGGGCCCCGACGACGAGATCAAGGAGCTGGGCGACACGATCGACGGGATGCTCGACCGGCTGCAGTCGGCGTTCACCGCGCAGGATCGCTTCGTGGCCAACGCCTCGCACGAGCTGCGCACCCCGCTGACCACGACCAGGACCGCCTTGGAGATCCCGCTCGAACAGGGGGCGGTGCCGGCGGACCTGCAGGCCAACATGCAGCGCGCGCTGCGGGCCACCGAGCAGAGCGAGCGTCTCATCACGGCCCTGCTCGCCCTCGCCCGGGCCCACACCGGGCTGGACGAGGTCGAACCTGTGCAGTTGAGCACGCTCATCGAGGACCAGGTCGACGACCTCGACGCCCAGGAGATCGAGGTGCACGCGAACCTGCGCGACCTCACGGTCGAGGGCGATGCGGTGCTGCTGGCCAGGGCCGTGCGCAACCTGCTCGAGAACGGCATCCGCCACAACGTGCCCGGCGGTGAGCTGTGGGTGCGATGCCGGCGGGAACGCGGACGAGCCGTCATCGAGGTCGAGAACACCGGGACGCCGATCACCCCTGCCACCGTGCAGCTGCTCACCGAGCCGTTCTACCGCGGCGATGCGAGTCGCACCTCGGCCGGCCCGGACGGCACCGGGCTGGGACTCGCGATCGTGCAGAGCATCGCCAAGACCCATGGCGGCGAGGTGCGTCTGCGCGCCCGCAAGGGCGGCGGCCTGATCGCCGCGATCGTCCTCCCGCTCTGACCCGACCTACCTCCGGTCGCCCCGACCGACGACCTCCATGCGTTGCGTGAAGGTCATCCGGTCCTGCACGACCCGCTCCGGGTCCCACCCCGGGCCGGGCGTCGAGGCGATGAGGAGCTGCGAGTACGGGTGTTGCGGGCTTCTCAGCACCTGGCCGGTCTCTCCCTGTTCGACGACCGTGCCGCGGAACAGCACGAGCACGCGGGAGCAGAGCTCGCGGATGACGGCGAGGTCGTGACTGACGAACAGATAGCTCACCCCCGACTCGCGCTGGATCTCGGCGAGGAGTTCGAGCACCTGCGCCTGCACGGAGACATCGAGTGCGGACACGGCCTCGTCGAGCACGACGAGGCGCGGAGACACCGCCAGTGCGCGCGCGATCGCGACGCGCTGCCGCTGACCGCCCGACAGCTCATGCGGCTTCGCGTCGGCGTGCCGCTCCGTCAGCCGCACGCGATCCAGCAGCTCTCCGATCGTGCGGTCGATGTGCGCGCCCGCCCCCTGTTCCCGCAGACGCAGGGTGCGCCGCAACGCCTCGCGCACGGTCAGCCGTCGATCGAGCGAACCGTTCGGGTCCTGGAACACCATCTGCACCGCACGAGCCCTCGCACGGCGCTCGGCTCTGCCCCGCGGCCTGCTCAGGCGGTCGACACCGTCGATCACCGCCGACCCCGCGTCGGCGCGTTCCAGACCGACGAGGATCCGAGCGATCGTCGACTTGCCCGAACCCGATTCACCGACGAGGCCGAGCGCCTCACCCGATTCGATGGCGAAGCTCACTTTGTTCACCGCGACGACGCGCTCGGCTCCCGGACCCATCCGAAAGGCCCGATACAGCTCGGAGACCTCCACCAGACTCATGACGCCTCCTTCGTGTCGAGCACCGGGGCCGCGGCGATCAGCGAGAGCGTGTACGGATGGACGGCGTCCGCGAACAGCCCCGGTGTCGTCAGCGTCTCGACGATCTCGCCCTGCCGGAGCACATGGATCCGATCGCAGATCGCTCCGGCGAGCGCCAGGTCGTGGGTGATGAAGAGCATGCCGAGACCACGGTCGCGGATCTGCCGTTGGAAGATCGCGATGATCTCGGCCTGCGTCGTCACGTCGAGCGCACTCGTCGCCTCATCGGCGAGCAGGAGCGCGGGATCGGTGCTCAGTGCGGAAGCGATGACCACGCGCTGGAGCATGCCGCCCGAGAGCTCATGCGGGTACTGTCGCATTCTCCGCTCCGGGTGGGTGAGTCCCACCGCGGCGAGGAGCTGGACGATATGCGCCTCGGCGCGACCTCGTCGCCAGCCGTGCACGCGGACGAGTCGTTCGGTGAGCGAGTCCCCGATGCGGCGCACCGGATTGAGCGCGGCGCGCGGATCCTGCTGCACCAGCGAGACGGAATCGGAGCGCACTCGGCGCCGGGTGCTCCCATCGGCGGCGACCATCTGGGTGCCGTCGACGCGGATGCTCCCCTCGATCGACGCCTCATCGCCGTAGAGCGCGAGGACGGCGCGAGCCGTCGTGGACTTGCCCGAGCCCGACTCTCCCACGAGTCCGACGAGCTCACCGCGGTCCACCGTGAGGCTGACACCGGCGAGGATCCGAACCGCGTCGTCTCCTTCGCCGAAGGCCAGGTCAAGGTCCTGGATGTCGAGGAGCATCTTTCATCCCTTCGCAAGCAGTCGGTCGGCCACGCGCACCCCGGCGACGTTCACCGCGATGACGACGATGGCGATGGCGGCACCGGGGACGAGCGTGGGAAGGAACTCCCCCTGGATGATTCCGGGTTGCCCCTCCTGGACCATCAGGCCCCACTCCGAGCTCGGAGGCTGCGCCCCGAACCCGAGAAAGCTGAGCGTCGCGAGACTCATGAGGGCTTCGCCGAAGAGGACGACGAGATACCCGACGAGCGGAGGGAGCAGGTTCGGGATGACTCCGCGCACGCAGATCGTCAGGCCGCCGAGCCCCTGAACCCGGTACGCGTCGATGTAGGGCCGCGTCATCTCGCTCAGGGCCAGGCTGCGCGTGTACTTCGCGATGACCGGCGCGTATGCGAGCGCGAGCGCCACGATCGCCGTGGCCGGCCCCTTGCCGAACACGGCGATGACGAGCACGACGAAGAGCAGCCCGGGGAACGCGAACATCACGTCGGTCGCGCGGGCCAGGACCGTATCGATCCATCCGCCCCGCCACGCCGCCAGGACACCGATCGCCACTCCGAGCACGGTGGCGAGCGCGAGCAGCACCACCGGCCCGACGAGCGTTTCACCCGCTCCGATGAGGAGCCGGGAGAAGAGGTCGCGTCCGAGCTGGTCCGTGCCGAGCAGGTGCTGTGCGCTCGGCCCTTCCCAGATAGCGGCGAAGTCGACGCTGTCGGCCTGGTAGGGGGCGAGGAGCGGGGCGAACGCGGCCGCCGCCGCGATGAGTGCGAGAAGGCCGCAGGAGATCCAGAAACCGAGGTCGGATCCGGACCGCCGACGGCGGCGCACCCGCGGGAGGATCACGGAGGTCATGCGGACACCGTCCTTCGTCGGATACGGGGGTCGAGCACGGGAAGGAGCAGATCGACGATCGTCGTGACGATCATGTAGGCCACGACCATGAACAGGAGCACCGCCTGCACCACCGGGAAGTCGTGCGTGTTGATCGCGTCGACGAGGAGCGAGCCGACGCCGGAGATCCCGAACACCGTCTCGACCGCGACCGTTCCGGCGATCATGCTCGCGATGACGAGCGCGACCATGGTGATGATGGGTCCCCAGGCCCCGCGCAGGACGTGATCGCGCACGATGTACCGCTCGCGGAGACCCGAGGCACGGGCGGCCTCGACGTGCTCCGAGGAGAACTGCTCGATCATGGACTGTCGTGTCACGCGGCTCACGATGGCGAGCGCGGTGATGGCGAGGGTGAGTGCCGGGAGTGTGAGCGCATACAGACGATCGAGTCCAGCGGACCCCGCACCTGCCACGGGGAACCATCGCAGTTCCACGGCGAAGAACGCGACGAAGGCGATTCCCAGCACGAAGGAGGGGATGCTCGCGGCGAGAGTCGTGAATCCGATGATGGCGGTATCGGCCGCCTTTCCTCGGCGCACGGCCGCGACGATGCCGATGCCGATGCCGACGACGATGAGCACGACGGCCGCGTAGGCGACGAGCGACAGGGTGATGGGCACCCTCGCCGCCAGGAGCGCGCTCACGGGCTGGTGGTACTGGAACGACTGTCCGAAGTCGCCGGTGAGGACTCCGGAGGCCCAGTGCCAGTACTGGACGAGCATCGGCTCGTCCAGGTGGTACTGGGCCCGGACGCTCGCGATCCGCTCCGGGGTCAGGTTCTCGGGGTTGCCGATGAGGAACGTGACCGGGTCACCCGGCGCTGCGTACATCGCAGCGAAGATGATGAAGGAGGCGATCACCAGCGTGAAGACCATGCCGGCGAGCTTGCGGAGCGCGAATGGCATCGTGACTACCCCTTCGCGCTGCCGAGATCGACGGCCCACGGGTAGTAGATGAACGCCGCAGAGGCGGGGACACCCGTCACCGTCTTCGACATGATGAGCGTCGACGGCGTCGCGACGACCGGGATCCACACCGCGTGCTCCACCCAGCGCTTCTGCAGCTCTGTCGTGATCTCGGCGCGCTCGACGTCATCGGTCGCGGCGTAGCCCTCGTCCACCAGCGCATCGTATTCCGGGTCGGAGAAGACGCCGAAGTTCACGCTCGCATCGGACGCGCCGTTCTTGTAGAAGCCGAGGGGGTCGTTCTTCGAGATGTAGTACTCGTCGGGCCACAGATCGGCCTGGCCTCGGAGGTCGGGGTCGGAGTAGAAGTCGCCGTACTGCACCTGCGGGATCACGGTGATCTCCGCCTCGAGCCCGATCGATTGCGCCGCGGCGACCAGCGCATTCGCGATCACGTTGTGCGTCGAGGAGCCGTTCGAGGCGACGACGATCGGGGCGGAAGGGGCGCCGGCCTCGGCGATCAGGTCCTTGGCCGCCGCGAGATCGGCCTCGCTCGGCTTCGCGGGCGCGCCCTCGAGAGCGTCGTAGGCCTGCTCGAAGGTGTCGACCTCGTATCCCCATGCTCCCGAACCGACGGGTGTCTTCCATGGCTGGGCGAGACCGCCGAAGGCAGCCGTGGCGACACCGGTCCGGTCGAGGGCGAGCGAGAGGGCCTGACGGATGCGCTCATCCGTCAGTGCGCCGCGATCGGTCGCTTCGAGCACCCATGCGTTCGTCGAGGGTCCTTGATAGACGGACACGTCGGCGCTGCCGATGAAACTCCGGGCGGCGCCGGCGTTCTCGAGGAACGACCCCTGGGCCTCACCGGTCGTGACCGAGTTGGCTATCGCGGTCTCGTCGGCCCATCGGAAGACGACCTCGTCCGTGAGGGCGTCGACGTCGGAGTCCCAGTAGTCGGGGAACCTGGTGATGGTGAGCTGCGACCCCGCGTCCCACGACGTCACCTGGTACGGCCCGCTGCACGCGGAGGCCGAACCGGGGCTGCCGAAATCCTCTCCTTCGGCTTCGATCACACGCGGGTTCCAGACGATACCGCCATCGCCCGCCATCGCCTGGAGCAGGATCGCATCCGGCTGCGATGTCGTGACGGTGATCTGGTCGGCGCCGGTCTGCTCGATCGAGACCACGTTCCGGTACTCGTCGGATTCGGCGGCACCGTCCTCGGAGTGGCGCTGCATGCTCCACACGACGTCCGCCGTGCTCACGGGGCTGCCGTCGTGGAACAGCGCCCCCTGCCTGATGGTGAAGACGAGATGGGTGTCGTCGGTCCACTCGGCGTCCGATGCCAGCCCGGGGCCGAGGGTCAGGTCGGGCTGCACCTGCATGAGCCGGTCGCAGACGTTCGCGAGAACCGTGTCGTCGGCGGTGGTCGCATCGATGTCGGCATCGAGTGTCGTCGGCTCTCCGCCGAGCATCCACGTCACGCTCTCGAGCGGGCCGGAGGCGGCGGGTGTCGTCGCGCCGAAAGGCACGTCGAGCGCGGCGTCGCCGTCTTCGCCCTTCGAGCCCGAACTGCATCCGGCGAGCACGAATGCCGAGGCGGCGAGCACGCCGATCGTCACGGTGATGGGGTGATGCTGCTTCTTCATTGAACGCTATCTCCTCGGGTTCTCAATCTGTCGGTCAGGGGGAGGGGAGTTCGACGTGCGGGCCGTCGTAGAGGTTCCAGGGCAGCACCTCGTACTCGGTCTCGCAGGGGAATCCGTTCGCGACGCGGTACTCGCCGGTGGTGAGGTCGACACAGCTCGAGAGGAGCGTCGACCACTGCTTCACCGAGGGGGAGTCGGGATGCGGATGCGTGCAGACACCCTCGGGGAAGCCGAGGTGATCCGACATCGCCTCACGCACGAGCGCGTAGCTCTGTTCGGGGTTCTCCGCACGAGCGACCGCCGCCAGCCCGGCCTGGACACGCGGCAGACGAAGCAGCGAATCCGCTGCCACCGGAAGGTAGGACCCGGCGAGCTGCGGCGGCACGGACGCCTGGAAGTGGTTGGTGTGCGCGATCACGCCGCGTTCGGGATAGATCCAGTCCACGCCGCTCGGCGTGGTCTCGAGGTCGATGCCGAATCCGCTGCGGTCGGCGAGGAGCGCATTGCTCGCGATATGGGGACGGGTCTTGACCAGCATCCTGAGCGCGCTCGCGATATCGCCCTGATCGAGCACGAGTCGGCGGATCAGGGTCTGCGGCACGCCGACCGCCGCTCCGAAGCTCCCCCCGAGCCCGTTGGCGTTCAACGAGATGCCGGCGGAGTTGGCACCGTGGCGTCCCACCTGCCCGGCTTCCACCTGCATGATCACCGTGGGAAGCGGATCCTGCACGACGCGGACGATGAGGGTCGTTCCCGCGGTGCGCGTGCGCCAGTCCCAGTTCTGCCCGACGAGCGTGTGACCGGTGCCGCTGCCCTCACCCGTCAGGAAGAACGACGTGCATCCGTCGACGGCGTCGTCGCGCTCGTCGTCGGCGGCACGGGCCGTGGTGCTCGTGACTCGCGACGGTCCCTGGTGGTCGTAGACGAACTCGCCGCGCACGTTCAGCGTGACGATCTCGGCGAAGGCGACACCCGCCCCCTCCGCGATCCCCCGCATCTCCTCGACGAGGTGCGGCGCGATCTGCTCGCTGATCGGAACCCATCGCGAGACGGAATCCGTGATCGCGGCCCAGCTCATGCCGGTCTGCTGGGTCAGCGCTTCCGTGTAGTACTCGATCGAGCCGGCGATGAGGTCGGCGGCGGCCTCGCCGTATCGGCGCCCGCGCTCGCGGGGCGCCCCACTGATCTCGATCGTGCGGATCGGTGTCATGGCCGCCATGTGACCTCCCTGTCAGGTGCGCCTGTTGCGCAATGTGGTTGCACCCGAGATGATTGAATCATCCGTTACGGATGATGCGCCTCTCGAACAGAATGATACAGCAATGGAACCGTTTGTAACAAGCGATACAGAGAACCCCGCGCTCTCCGGCCTCCGCGCGCGCATCACCAGGACGTGGAACGATCTCTCGAAATCCGAACGTGCCGTCTGCCGCGTGCTCTCATCGACGTCAGCCGAGCACATCCTCTATGCGAGCGCCGCCGAACTGGGCACCCAGAGCGGCACCTCGAACGCCTCCGTCGTGCGCACCCTGCAGAAGCTCGGATACTCGGGCCTCTCACATCTGAAGCAGGAGGTGGCCGCTCCGTTCTCGAGCAGCGTCTCGCCCGAGGTGCGCCTCAAGACCCGCATCGAGCACATCGGCCAGGATCTCGCCCGCATCCAGCAGGAGACCTGGGATGAGGCGGCGTCGCTCATCGAACTCGCCCGCAGCTCGAACGACGACGACGCGTATTCCGCCGCCATCACGCTGCTCATGCGCGCCGAGAGCATCTATTGCTACGGCCTCGGCGCCTCCGGGATCGCCGCCGAGAACCTCGCACTGCGCCTACGACGCACGGGACTCTCCACTCGACGGCTCAGCACCGACGGATTCCGCCTCGCAGACGAGGTCCTGAACCTCGGGGCGAAGGACGTCCTCGTCATCTTCGCGCCTGGACGGGTCACCCGCGACATCGATGTGCTCCTGGACCACGCGCAGTTGATGGGCGCCGGCGTCATCCTCGTGACCGACGAGCTCCACGAGAGGCTCTCCTCCCGTGTCGACGCGATCCTGACCGCACCGCACACCCCCACAGGGCTGACCTCCGAGAGCCTCTCGGCGATCCTGATCTCGGACGTGCTGGTCCAGGGCATCTCCGCCGTCGCCCCCGATGCGGCACTGCGTTCTTCACAGCTGCTCAACGACGTTCGGGCACGACTGGGCTACTGAGCCCCCACGCAGAAGCTCCGGTCGCCCTTCCTGTCGCCCGGCGGACCGGGAAGCGGCAGGAAGTGCGACCGGAGCACACCTCTGAGGCGGGTTCGCGTCAGCTGGTGACGGCCCAGTCGAACTGGTCGCCGTACTCCTTCAGCCACGCGTCGACCGCGTCGGCTTCCTTGCCCTCGCCGTACTCGTTCACCACGAGGTCTTCGAGTGCGCCGTACTGCGCGTCGTCGAGCTTGATCTTCTCGATCAGCTCAGCGGCATCGGGGAACTCCTCCGCGAAGCCCTTGGTGCCCAGGAAGTGCAGGCCCTCGGCCTTGCCCATGGCGCCCTTCGGGTCTTCGAGGTCCTTCACGGGGAAGGCATCGTTGGCCCAGAACGGACGCCACAGCGTCACGACGATGTCCTCCTGCTTGTCGGTCGCGGTCTTCAGCTCGGTGAGCATGGCCGCGGTCGACGAGGTCACGAGTTCGTACTCGCTGTCGAGTCCGTACTCGGGCATCATCTTCTGGGTCTGGGCGGTGAGACCGGCGCCCGGCTCGATGCCGTAGATCTTGCCGTCGAACTCGGCACCCTTGCCCACGAGGTCCTCGATCGAGGTGAGCTCGGAGTACTCGGGCACGGCGAGCGTGAGCTTGGCGTTCTCGTAGTACTTGCCCAGATCCTCGATGTCGTCGCCGTACTTCTCCATGTACGAGGCGTGGGTGAGTTCGGGCCACGCCGACGGGTACATGTCGACGTCACCCTGCGCGAGTCCGGTGTAGAGCGGTCCCGCCTCGGTGAGCGTCTTCATCTCGACCGTGTAGCCGATCTTCTCGAGCTGGTCCTGCAGCAGGTATGCGGTGCTGAGGCCGTCGGTCCACGAGGGCAGGAAGCCCAGCGTGATCGTGCCCTTGTCGTCGGCCGAGCCGTCGCCGCCGCCCGTGCCGCCCGCGCCGTCGCCGCTGCATCCGGCGAGGGTGAGCGCCGCTGCGGCACCGAGCGCTGTGATTGCGAGGATCTTCTTCTTCATGTGATTTCTCTCTCTTGCGTTCCGTATGGGTGTTGTTTCGTAGGGGTGTGAGTCAGTGCACTCCGCCACCGACGGCGTTGCGTCGCGGAGCGACTTCGGCACGTTCCGCCGCAGCCGCGGCATCCTGCTGCTCGATGACCTCGGGAGCGGGAGCGGATGCTGTTCCGCCACCGTTCGGAGTGCGTCGACGCTCGATCATGCCGAGCAGCGACGACCGGTTCTCGCCCGGCGCGCCCAGCGCCGCGGTGACGCGGTCGAGGAAGACCGCGATCAGCACGACGCCGAGGCCGGCCTCCACGCCCTTCGGGATGTTGATCGTCGAGATCGCCTCGACGACCATCTTCCCGAGACCGTCCGCGCCGGCCATACCCGCGATGACCGCCATCGACAGTGCGAGCATGATGACCTGGTTGACGCCGGCCATGATGGTCGGCATCGCGAGCGGCAGCTGGATACCGCGCAGGATCTGGCCGGGCTTCGCACCGAAGGCCTGTCCCGCCTCGACGGTCTCGGAGTCGACGCCACGGATGCCGAGCTCGGTCAGGCGCACGCCCGGAGGCAGCGCGAAGATCACGGTGGCCACCAGGCCTGGCACCACGCCGATGCCGAAGAACACGATCGCGGGGATCAGGTACACGAACGCCGGCATGGTCTGCATGAAGTCGAGCACGGGCTTGAGCACCGCGCGCACCGTGGCGTTGCGCGCCGACCAGATGCCGAGCGGCACGGCGATCAGTACCGCGATCACGGCGGCGACGAGCACCAAGGCGAGAGTCTGCATGGCGGGGACCCAGAGGTCCATCCCCACGATCAGCGCGAACGACATGATCGTGCCGATCGCGAGCTGCCACGAGCGCACGACCCAGGCTATGAGTGCGGCGATCACGATGATGACCACGAAGTTCGGGGCGAGGAGCGCTCGGGTGAGACCGTCGACGAGGAAGCTCATCACGAACGAGATCACATCGAGCAGGCCGTCGAGGTTGTCCTTGATCCAGTCGACAGCGGACTCGATCCAGGTTCCGATGGGAATGCGGAAGCCATCCATCAGCGCACCTCCTCCGTGGTCGGGGCGTCGACCGGGTCGGCGGTCCACCCGTCATCGAGCACGGCATCGATCTCGGCCTGGGGCATCGGCATCATCGGCAGGGTGATCTCCTCGGTTGCGCCGGGCCCGGGGCCGAGGGCGGCGAGCAGGGTGACGCGCGGGATCACACCCACGAGACGGCCGTCGGCGTCGATCACGGCGAGCGGCAGCGGAGACTCGACGGCGGGGACGAAGAGGTTCATCAGCACGTCGTCCTCGCGCACGCTCTGCAGCACGGGCTTGATGATCGAATCGAGGGTGGTCGCGCCGTTGCGCACGAGCTTGACCGCATCCCGGTCGGTCACGACGCCCACGAGCTGCCGGTCGCGGCCGACGACGTAGGTGGCCGACATGTACGCGTCGCGCATCTGCCGCAGCGCCGTGCGGGGGCCGGCGGTGTGCGGCACGACGGGGCGCGGGCGCTCCATCACGTTCGCGGCGGTGAGCACGCGAGCGCGGTCGACGTCCTGCACGAACTGCTCGACGTAGTCGTTGGCCGGGTCCATCAGGATGTCCTCCGGCGTGCCGATCTGCACGATACGGCCGTCGCGCATGACCGCGATGCGGTCGCCCAGGAACATGGCCTCGTTCAGGTCGTGGGTGATGAAGACGATCGTCTTCTGCAGCTTCTGCTGCAGTTCGAGCAGCTGCTCCTGCATCTCGCGGCGGATCAGCGGGTCGAGGGCACTGAACGCCTCGTCCATCAACAGGATGTCGCTGTCGGCGGCGAGCGCACGGGCGATGCCCACGCGCTGCTGCATTCCGCCGGAGAGTTCGGAGGGGAGCTTCTCGCCCTGGCCCTCGAGGCCGACCAGGGAGAGGATCTCCTCCGCCTTGGCCAGACGCTCGGCCTTGGGAGTGCCCTTGAGCTCGAGCGGGTAGGCGACGTTCGCGGCGACCGAGCGGTGCGGCAGCAGTGCGAAGTGCTGGAACACCATCGAGATGCGGTCACGACGGATCTCGCGGAGCCTCGATGACGGGATGCCCGTGATCGGGTCGCCGTTGACGGTGACGGTGCCGTCGGTGACGTCGTGCAGGCCGTTGAGCATGCGGATGATGGTGGACTTGCCCGATCCGGACAGCCCCATGATGACGAAGATCTCACCGCGGTTGACGGTGAAGCTGGCGTCGATGACCGCCGCGGTACCGGCATCCGCGACGGCGGCACGGCTCTCACCGGCTTTCAATCGACGGACGGCGGTGTTCGGATTCTTACCGAAAACCTTGTACAGATGGCGCGCTTCGAGAGCGATTTCGGACACGTTTCCCCCGCGGCTCGCCTTCGGGTGGCTGAGCCTGCTTCGGTTACGCCCGGGTGAGGCTCTCGGGGCCGTTCGACGTGTTCGCTGTGGCGGCACAGACGGCGGATTTCGGATCCGCCGCGATAGAGCATCGACCGTACGTCCACGCCTCTTCGCAGCACAGCTCATCGAAAGAAGGACGTGGTCGCGGACTGGTCTTCGGGCCGTCAGGCCCACGTTCCAACGTAACGAAATGGCCGATCAGGGGCAAATCCTGGGTCCGCGGCGCGCTCGGGTTTCCGTCGCTGACCGGGGAATTGCACGGGTATTCAACAATCCCTCCGCGTGGCTGGCGGCAGGCCGGAATCGCCCTCTCAGGAGCCGCGGATGCTGCGTGTCACGGTGAACTTCGGTGTACGTTCCACCTGCACCGTCGCACCGACCAGCCGGGTGAGTTCGGGGCGGTACGCGAGCGAAGAGTTGTAGACGGTGAAGAGTTCGCCGCCCGGTCGGAGCAGGCGTGCCGCGGCCTCGAACAGGCGGGTCGCCGCCCCCGTGTGGATGCTCGCGCCGAGGTGGAACGGCGGGTTCAGCAGGATCACGTCGAAGGAGGCGTCCGGCAGCTCGGAGGCCGCGTCGTCATGGGTGACCGTGACCCGGTCGGCGACGCCGTTCGCGGCGACCGTCGCCTGCGCGGATGCCACAGCGGCGGCGGATCGGTCGGTCGCCGTCACACGTGCATCGGGGTGAGCGAGCGCGTACGAGACGGCGAGCGCTCCCGTGCCGCAGCCGAGATCGAGCACGCGTGGCGCGGCGGCCGGCGGCTGAGCACGGAGCGCGTCGAGCAGCACACGCGTGCCGATGTCGAGGCGCGCGCCCGCGAAGGCTCCGCCATGGGCGACCAAGGTCAGCCCGTCATGCTGCGCGGTCACGGGGTACGGCGGATCGACCGGGACCGGCAGGGCTTCCGACGCCACGATCAGACGCGACTTCCGCTCGGCGCGTTGGGGCTGAACCCGCGCGAAGCTGCGTCCCAGCACCTCGTTCTGCGTGAGGGTCATGTGCTTCACCCGCCCTCCGGCGACGAGCACCACGTCGGGAGCCGCCCAGCGGGCGACCGCATCCGCGATCTCCTCGAGCTCCGCGAGCGCCTTCGGCAGCTGCAGCAGCACCAGTTTCGCGCCGGTGAGCAGTTCGGCATCGAGCTCGCGGAGGTGGAACGGTCGGCCGAAACCCAGACCATCCGACTTACCCTCGGCGTGTTGCGGGGCGACGCGCCGCACCGGGGCGTCCTCGTCTCCGTCTCGGCCGTCCGCGACGGAGAGTCCGAGCTCCTCGGCGTTGCGCAGCAGAGCCCGCCGACCGGTCGCGAGGTCCTGATGTACGCGGATGCCGTGTCTCCCGGCGGCGACGAGAGCGAGGGTGATCGCACCGTACTCCTCACCGATCACCACGGTCTCGGAGCCGGCGACATCGAGCGCGAGCGCCCGTTCGACGAGCAGCAGATCGGTCGCGTCATGAGCCTGGAGGTTGTCCGCCTCGACGTCGGGCCAGCGGCGCAGGCGGCTGTAGGGGAACTCCGGCACCAGCCCACTGTACGCGGCGGCCGTAAGGATTTCGCATGCGTTGTTTTCGCCCGATTCACAAGTTTGTGAATCGGGCGTACGCTCCCGCGCATGACCACCGTCATCACCACCCGGAACCTCACCAAGCACTACGGCCACGTGCACGCTCTCGACGGCCTCGACCTCACGGTCGAACACGGCCAGGTGCACGGCTTCCTCGGCCCGAACGGTGCGGGCAAGTCGACCACCATCCGCGTCCTCCTCGGCCTCGCGCGGCGCACCGGGGGCGAGACGACCGTGTTCGGTGAGGACCCCTGGAATCGCGCGGTCGAGCTGCATCGACGCATCGCGTACGTTCCCGGTGACGTCAGCGTCTGGCCCAACCTGTCGGGAGGTGAGGCCGTCGATCTGCTCGCCCGGCTGCGGGGAGCGCACACCAAGGACCCCGCCTACCAGCACGAGAAGAAGCGGCTGATGGACGCGTTCCAGTTCGATCCGCGCAAGAAGGGCCGCGCCTACTCGAAGGGAAACCGGCAGAAGGTCGCCCTCATCGCGGCGTTCGCGGTGCCCGCCGACCTCTACATCCTCGACGAGCCCACCAGCGGCCTCGATCCCCTGATGGCGGTCATCTTCCAGCGCGAGGTCGCCCGTGCGCATGCGAACGGTGCGACCGTGCTGCTGTCGAGCCACATCATGAGTGAGGTCGAGCAGTTGTGCGACCGGGTGTCGATCATCCGCGCCGGCCGCATCGTCGAGACCGGCACGCTCACGGAGCTGCGGCATCTCACGCGCAGTGACGTGTCGTTCACCCCCTCCGGAGCCACCCTCGAGCAGGTCGCCCGCATCCCGGATGTGCACAGCCCGGAACAGCAGGGCGACCGCATCCGCCTCGCCGTCGACAGCGACCGCACGGCCACCGTGCTCCCCGCGCTCGCGGCCCTCGGCATCAGCGACCTGCGCGTCGCGCCGCCTTCGCTCGAGGAGCTGTTCCTGCGCCACTACGGCGATGACCTCGCGACGCTCGAGGCCGCGGAGGACGGTCGGACGGACGACGCGAGCCCCTCCACCCGCCGCGAGCGGCGTGCGCAGAAGGAGCGTGCGTGATGAGCGCCTTCGGAGTGCTGCTCCGACAGCGGCTGCGGCGTGACCGGCTGCAGCTGACCCTGTGGATCGTCGGCACGGCGCTGATGGCGTTCGCGGGGTACGCCGGCGTCAGCCAGTCGTACGCCACCCTCGCCGACCGGCAGAACATCCTGGCCGCGGCGCTCGCGAACCCGGTGATCCTAATGTTCCGCGGCCTCCCCTCCGGCACATCCGAGGGCGCCTTCCTCGCCTTCGAGGTGCTGCCGTGGCTGGCGCTGCTCGCCGCGCTCATGAGCACGTTCCTCGCCGTGCGGCACACCCGCGGCGATGAGGAGGCCGGGCGCGCCGAGCTCGTGTGGGCGACTCCGGCCGGACGCCGCCTGCCGACGATCGCCACCATCGTGCACGGCATCCTGGCGAACGTCGTGCTGGCCGCGCTCACAACGCTCGCGCTGGTCGCCACCGGACTCCCGGCGGGAGGATCGCTCCTCACCGGAGCTGCGGCCGCGTCGTGCGGCATCGCATTCCTCGGCATCGGCCTGCTGGCCGCACAGTTCATGCGCACCTCGCGCGGGGCGAACTCCCTGACGGTCTGGGTGCTCGTGGCGACGTTCCTGATCCGCGGCATCGGCAACGCGGCAGGAACCCCGAGCGATGACCTCACGAGCATGACGAGCGCCTGGCCCGCCTGGCTCTCCCCCTTCGGCTGGGTCGAGCAGACCCGCCCGTACGACACCGATATCGTCTGGCCGATGCTGCTCGGGCTCGGTTTCGGGTTCGTGCTCGCCGGTGCCGCCGTCGCCCTGCAGTCGCTGCGCGACATCGATGCCGGTTTCGTCGCGGAGCGCCTCGGCCGGGTCTCGGCACGACCGTCCCTCGCCTCGCCCCACGCCCTGGTGTGGCGGCTCACCTCCGGCTCGATCGTGGGCTGGGCGATCGGAGGCGCCATCACGGGTATCCTCGCCACCACGCTGAGCGGGCTGGTCGACCAGATCTCGGGCGAGAATCCGGCCGTCGCCGACATTCTGAAGAAGATCGGAGGCGCGACGGGCGGACTCGACGAGGTCGTCGTCACGGTATTCTTCACCCTGCTCGGGATCCTGGCCGCGTGCTGTGCCGTACAGACGGTGGTGCGCGCACGACAGGAGGAGGCCCACGGCACCGCCGAGGCCGTGCTCGCCACGCCGGTCGGTCGCGTGCGCTGGCTTGCCGACTTCGTGATCGTCGGGATCGTCGCGGTGCTGATCGTGGTCGCCGCCGCGGTGCTCGCCGGCTGGGCGGGTGTCTGGTCGAACGGCGGCGACGCGTCGCTCTACCGCATCGTCGCGGTGGCCGGGCTCGGCCAGGCGGTCGCGGCGGCGATCTTCGCGGTGCTCACTGCGCTGGTGTTCGTGCTCCTCCCCCGGGCGACGACAGCGGTGGCGTGGAGCCTCGTGCTGCTCGCGGCCCTGCTCGGCATGTTCGGCCCCCCTGTTCGGTCTGCCGGAATGGAGTGCGAACCTCTCCCCGTTCGCCGTGACCCCCGTGGTGGACGGCAGCGGCGTGGACGTGCGCGGCCTGTGGTGGCTGATGCTCGCGCTGGCCGCTGGAGCCGCGGGATCCCTGGCCCTGATGAGGCGGCGCGAACTCGCCCCCGGAGCATAGGAGGACTCCGATGGCCGACGACAGCACCGACGACCTCGACCCCGAGGCGTCGATTCGCCACAGCGACTCCCACCGCGGGATGGAACCCGCTGAGCAGGCCGCGGCCATGATGACCGCGGCCGGGATGCCACGCATGCCCGCCCGCGTGATGATGGCGCTGATCGCCGCCCCCGAGGGCGGATACACCGCCGCCCAGCTCGGCGAGCGCCTCGGGGTCTCGGCAGCCGCCGTCTCCGGTGCGGTGCGCTACCTGCAGCAGCTGCACTTCATCCAGCGCCGCTCACGGCCCGGCGACCGGCGCGACCGCTACGAGTTCGTGCACGATCCGTTCTACAGCTCGATCGTCGGGAACATGCCGGTGTACTCGCGCCTGTCGGAGTACATCGACGACATCGCCGCCGCGCACGACGACGACCGGGGCGCGCATGACCGGGCCGTCGAACTGGCCGAATTCTTCCGCTTCCTCTCCGTGCGCATGCTGCAGATCGTCGAGGACTGGCGCGAGCACCGCCGCGACGGCGACTGACCGCAGCATCCACCCGTCGGCCGAAACGGAGACCATCCGCGTGCGCTCCGGCGTGCCGCGCGTCGACGCGCCGAGCCCGAGACGAATGCTCTGGGTTTTCGCACGCGAGACGACGAGGGTTGACACCCGCGCGGGTTGCATGGTTACTTAGTCGAGTAAGTAACCCACTAACCCAGCGGAGGACTCGTGATCGAAGAAGGCAAGCCGCTCTTCCTCCAGATCGCCGAGCAGATCGAGGACTCGATCGTCGACGGCTCGCTCGCCGAGGAGGCGCAGGCCCCTTCCACGAACGAGCTGGCCGCGTTCTATCGCATCAACCCCGCCACCGCAGCCAAGGGAGTCGCCATGCTCACCGACAAGGGAGTGCTCTACAAGCGCCGAGGCATCGGCATGTTCGTCGCCGACGGCGCCAGGGAGCTGCTCCTCGGCGAGCGCCGTGCCGCCTTCGCCGACCGCTACATCGACCCGCTCCTCGCCGAGGCCCGCACGCTCGGGCTCGGCGCCGAAGACCTCGCGGCCCTGCTCCGGCATCGCGCCGCACTGACCACCGACGCAGAAGGGAAGACCCCCGCATGACCACCGTCATCGAGGTGCAGAACCTCAGCAAGCGCTACAAGGAGAAGCGAGCCCTCGACAGCGTGTCGCTCGCCATCGAGGGTGGCGCCATCTACGGCCTCCTCGGTCGCAACGGGGCAGGGAAGACGACACTCATGTCGATCCTCACGGCCCAGAACTTCGAATCGTCCGGCACCGTGAAGGTGTTCGGCGAGCACCCGTATGAGAATGCGCACGTGCTCAGCCGGATCTGCTTCGTCCGCGAGAGCCAGAAGTACCCCGACGACGCGTACCCCAAGCACGCCTTCAAGGCTGCGAGCCTGTTCTTCCCGAACTGGGACCAGTCGCTCGCCGACGAGCTCATCGCCGAGTTCCAGCTGCCGATGAAGCAGACCATCAAGAAGCTCTCCCGCGGACAGCTCTCCGCGGTCGGCGTCATCATCGGACTCGCCTCGCGCGCCGAGATCACGTTCTTCGACGAGCCCTACCTCGGCCTCGACGCCGTCGCCCGGCAGATCTTCTACGACCGTCTGGTCGAGGACTACGCCGAGCACCCGCGCACCGTCATCCTCTCGTCGCACCTGATCGACGAGGTGTCCAACCTCATCGAGAAGGTCATCGTGATCGACAACGGCCGGATCCTCCTGAACGAGGACACGGATGCGGTGCGTGACCGCGCCGTGACCGTGGTGGGTGACGCCGCGAAGGTCGACGCCTGGGTGGGAGCCCGCGAGGTGCTGCACCGTGAGGCGCTCGGCCGCGTGGCCTCCGTCACCGTCCTCGGTGCCGTGTCCCCGGCGGAGCGTGCGGAGATCACGGCCTCCGGGCTCGACCTCGCGCCAGTCTCGCTGCAGCAACTGATCGTGCGCCTCACCCAGAAGGCCGAGGCCGACTCCACCAGATCGGCCATCACGAAAGAGGAGGTGCGCTGATGCGACGCACGCTCAACGTCATCCGCCTGCAGATGATCAATCGACAGACGTTCATCTGGGTCCCGCTAATCATCCTCGGCGCAGCGACGGCGATCTCGATACTGATCTACGGGATGATCCCCGACGACATCGCGATCTACGGTGGCGGAGGACAGGCGCCCCTGTGGTACTTCTTCGCGATCGGCATCTCTGCGATGACGCTCACGTTCCCGTTCTCTCAGGCGATGAGTATCACGCGACGCGAGTTCTTCCTCGGCACCATGCTCACCGCCATCATCGCCAGTGCGCTCATGGGGATCCTGTTCCTGATCGGCGGAGGGATCGAAGTCGCCACGAACGGCTACGGCGTGAACGGGTGGGTGTTCCACATCCCCTGGCTGTGGGAGGCGGGTCCGCTCGGGGCCTTCGTCGTCTACTTCACGCTCGCGCTGTTCTTCTTCGTGGTCGGCTTCACGGGCGCCACGATCTACAAGAGCTGGGGGCTGACGGTCCTGACGATCACGTGGATCGCGCTGGCACTGATCCTCGTCGGAATCGTGTACCTCGTGACCAGGCTCGAGCTGTGGGGACAGGTCTGGACCGGGATCGGCGATCTGGGGGCCCTCGGCCTCGCGCTGTGGGGCCTCGTGGTCACCGCGGCCCTCATGGGCGTCTCGTTCCTCGCCTTCCGCAGAGCCATCCCGTAGACCCGACCTCCTCGTCGACGCCGGTCGCCCTCCCGGGCGGCCGGCGTCGCGTGTGCGCGCTACCCGTAGGCGCCCGGGGACGCAACCCGCTCGCCCCCGACGCACAGGACGCATAGGCTCGCGGAACCACCCGCCCCGACAGCGCCGACCCCGACCGCGCCCACCCCGACCGCGCCGCCCCCCGACCGAGAGGACGCCGTGCCCCAGACCCGCACCCGGCTCCGGGTACGACGAGCAGGAGTCCAACGCGCACTCCACGACGCCGTCCGCCCCGCCCGCCTCCTGCTCGTGGCCAAGACGACCCTCGCGGTCGGACTGGCCTGGATGATCGCCCCGCACATGCCCGGGGTCACCGACGAGTACCCCTACTACGCTCCGCTCGGGGCCCTGTTGAGCATGTACCCGACGCTGATGGGTTCGGCGAAGTCGAGTCTGCAGACGCTGCTCGGCCTCGCCACGGGCATCGGGCTCGCCACGATCGTGGTGCTGACGATCGGCCCGACCTGGTGGAGCATCCCGCTGGTGGTCGGGGTCGGAGTGCTGCTCTCCGGCACGGGCTGGTTCGGTGTCGGTCGCGAGTACGTGCCGATGGCCGCGCTGTTCGTGCTGATCATCGGCGGGCAGGACGCCGATGACTACTCGCTCGGCTACCTGACCCAGACGGCCGTCGGGGTGATCGTCGGGTTGCTGGTGAACCTCATCATCGCGCCGGCACCCCTGACCGTCGCGGCAGCCGGGCGGGTGGCGGCCTTCCGGGAGCAACTGGCCGCGCACCTGCACGACATCGGCTCCGCGGTCTCGGAGTCGTGGCCTCCGGAGCACGAGCAATGGGCCGACGATGCGGCCTCGCTCGCCGACACGTCCTCCGCGCTGCGCTCGGCTCTGACGGAGGCGGACGAGAGCAGACGCGGCAACCCTCGCGCCAAGGGCCATCGCACCCGGATCCAGCAGAGCCACGATGAACTCGCCGCCCTCGACCGCATCGCGCACCTCATCCGCGACATCTCCGACGAGATCGCCGACACCATCTGGGATCGGCCGGCCGGCCTGGCGCTCGACCCCGCCCTGCCGGATCCCCTGTCCGCGGCCTGTCACGCGGTCGCCGACGTGATCGCTCGCGGTGACGCCTCGTCCAGTGACGATCACCGCGCTCGCGGAGAGGCGGCCCGTGCGATCCGACTGCTTCTCGAGACCGTCGACGACCGCACCATCGATGTCCGGCGGTCGATGGGACCCGGCGTGCTCACCGCCATGCATCTGCGGCGGATCCTGATCCTGAGCGGGACGCCCGCCCCGGCGGAGGAGTAGCAGCCTGAGCCGCGTCAGATGGTGTCGTCGGCGGCGATCAGATCCAGTTGCCAGTACCGGCCCTCGGAGTCGGAACTGTCGTGGGCATCATCGGCAGCGCTCAAGACGTCGTTGATCTTCACCATCACATCGTCGAACTCCGACTCGGTGAGCCGGATGGTGCGCTGGGTGAAGGCAGCGTGCACCTCGGCCGTGCGCCCGGCCACGTACTCCGGGGTCCAGGCCATCACCCGGCGGATCAGATCCTGATGGTCCTCGACGAGGGCGGCGATCACCGCAGAGCCGAGAGCCTCGTCGGCGACGGGGCTCTCGGGCCCTCCGACGTTGAGCGCACCCTTGTGTCCGGTCCAGACACGATCGCGCCGATCGCGGGCCTTGTCGGGCGCCTCTTCGATGAGCCCGGCGTCGGCGAGCGCGCGCAGATGGAAGCTCGCACTGTTCGCCGGCACACCGAGCTCGGCGGCGATGTCGGCGGCGCGGAGGAACTCCCGCCGCGAGAACAGCCGGATCATCTGGCGCCGCAGTGGGTGCGAGTAGGCCTTGAGCATGGCCGAGGTCATCCAGACGGGATCGTCGCTGGTGCTCTTCGCGGTGTCCTCCGTCATGTGCCGATCTTACCCGCACCCAGAATTGCGCAATAAGAGTTGCGCAATAGTTCTTGCGCATCTATTCTCAAGACATGACCACCGTCACCGCGCCCCACCGCCTGTGGCGCAACACCCGATACCTCACCTGGCTGGTGAGCGACACGAGCAAGGGCCTCGCGGCCTCGCTGTTCGGCTTCGCCATCCCCCTGCTCGCACTGATCGTGACGAACGATCCCGCCCAGGCCGGCATCATCGGCGGTGCCGGCATGGTCGCCCGACTCCTCATGACCCTGGCCGGCGGCGTGCTGGCCGACCGCCACCGCCGCATCGCGTTGATGCTCCTCGGCTCCCTCATCGGCATCGTGCTCGCGGGCGGCTTCACCCTTCTCGCCCTCGGTGATGCGATGACGTTCGGGTCACTGCTGGTGATCGACGTGCTGCTCGCCGCGCGCAGTGGACTCTTCGACGTCGCGGGCGAGAGTGCGATCAAGGAGATCGTGCCCGACGACGCGATGGGCCGTGCCCAAGCCGCGAACCAGGGACGCGATGCCGCTCTCCAGCTCGCAGGCGGTCCGCTCGGCGGCCTGCTGCTGGGCGTGGGCGGATGGCTCGTCGGCGTGGTCATGACGCTGTGTCACGCGATCGCGGCCCTGACCGCGTGGATGCTGGGGCGTCAGGTGCGCCGTGCTGGAATGATCGACACGGGTGCGGATGACGTCGCCGAGCCGAGTACCGTCGTCGAGCCCGGTGTGGCCGTGAAGCCGAACGCCTGGGCGGAACTGCGCGAGGGATTCGGCTGGCTGCTCTCCCGCCCCGACCTCGGCGGAGTGCTGCTCATCACGACGGTCATCAACCTCGGCTTCAACGCCACGATCACGACCATCATCTACGCCCTCCAGCAGGACGGCTACTCCGAGCTGCTGATCGGCACCCTGAGCGCGTCGATCGGAGCCGTGATGCTCGTGGGCGCGGTCTGTGCACCGCTGCTCGTGCCGAGGATCAAGGCCGGCGTCCTGACCATCGCCGGACTCACGGTCGTCTCGATCGGCGCGATCGCCCTCTCGATGGTGACCGATCCCTGGGCCATCGCGGTGGTGCTCGGCGCCTCGGTCCTCCTGATCCCCGCGCTCAACGCCGGGATGATGGGCTACTTCATGGTCGCCACCCCGAGCCATCTGCTCGGTCGCGCCAACAGCGCCGCCGGAGTCCTCGGCATGGGTGCGATGCCGCTCGCACCGCTCATCGCGGGCTTCGGGCTCGCGTGGATCGGGAGGGAGTGGACCATCCTGATCTGCGCCGCACTGTGCCTGATCTCGGTCGTGCTCGCCGTGAGCAACCGTGCGCTGCGGGCGCTCCCGGTCGAGTCAGGCTGGGCCGCGCACGCGAAGCAGTACGAGACGGTTTGACGCCGCGCGGCGGCGAGGCCCGACTCTTCCGGCCTAGAGAACGCCGGTCAGCGCCGCGATACCGGCGAGCAGGGAGACCAGGGCGAGCACGAGCGCGATCCCGATGAGCACCGCGTGCACCTTGAGGAACGCGGTGGCCCTGCCGTTCTCATCCCGCGCCCGCGGATCCTTGGCGACGCGCTTGTAGAACTGCGGCCAGACGAGAGCGTTGAAGGCGGCATTGAGGAAGAGCACGACGGCGAGGGGGATCACCCCTCCACGCTATCGGCGTCACCTATGCGCGCGACCCACCGGGGAGCCGCGGGATTCTTGGATGCAGACATGTATCAGAAAGCCCTTGCCGCGCTCCTGGTAGGTGTGATCACAATGGGCTTCATGATCGACGGTGCACCCGGCACCGCTCACGATCCTGCCTCGGACGACGGGCGCGCACGCTGGGAGCGCGCCGCGGATCTGTTCGGTGCATGGCGCGAGAGCGACGGCCGCGCGATGGACGAGCTCGTACGGCTGATGACGCCCGTGCTCTGGCACGTCGTGCGCGCGTACGGGCTCGAACGCACGCTCGCCGAAGACGTCGTGCAGACCACGTGGCTGCAGCTCGTCCGCGGCCACGGGTCGATCAGCGATCCTCGCGCCGTGTCTGCCTGGCTCACGACCACCGCGCGCCGCGAGGCCTGGAAGGTCGCGAAGGCGCATGGCAAGGTCGACACGGCCGAAGCAGACGACCTCGACACGCTTCTTCCCGAGCAGGCCTCGGCTGAGGAGCACGCGGCGCTCGGCGACGAGAACCGTCGCCTGTGGTCGGCCGTGCGCCGCCTCAACGAACGCTGCCAGAAGCTGCTGCGTGTGATCGCTTTCGAGGATCGCCCCGACTATGCGCGCATCGCCAGCGACCTCGCCATGCCCATCGGAAGCATCGGCCCCACACGCAATCGGTGCCTCGCCAAGCTGCGCGCCCTGCTGGACGCGCCGCCGACAGCGCAGACAGGGGGACTCGCATGACCGAGCATGAGGATGCCCAGATGTTCGCCCGGCTCCGCTCCCTGTGGAGCGAGATCGATCCGATGCCCGCCGGCCTGATCGATCGCATGGTCGCCGCGGTCGCCGCCGACGGCCTGAACCGCGAGTACGCGCTTCTGACCCTCGTGGAGGGACAGTTCGGCGCGGTGCGGGGCGAAGCGGATGCGCTCACCCTGCAGTTCAGCGACGGCTCCACGAGCATCCTGCTGCACGTGACGACCACCGCGTCCGGTCACCGCCGCGTCGACGGCTGGGTCGACACCGCTGCCGCGGAGATCGTGCTGACGCAGGGCGAGAAGACACGGTCGGTCTCGCCGGAGGAGACAGGACGCTTCGTGTTCGACGATGTGCCTCCCGGCCTCACACGCGTGAGCCTGACGACCGTGATCGGGGACGAGACGCGCACCCTCGCGACCCCGCAGTTCGAGCTGTGATCGCGGGCACCGCCCGTCGATGAGGACGCGGGGTGACCCGCACGGAGAGGATGACGCATGGATCAGCCCAAGGGATGGACCTGGCAGGACCGCGCGGAGGGATCGATCCGCCGGGGCACGGCACTCGACCCGAGCACGGAACCGGTGGACGGCATCCGCGCGTTTCCGACGGCGTACCTGCCGGAGCGGCTGCTGATCACCCGCGCCCTCGGCGACGAAGAGGCCTACGACCGCGAGGTGCGCACCCTGCGTGATGCAGCCGACACCTTCGGATGGCAGCTCGAGATCGAGGACGGCACCCGCTCGGCACTCGACGGCGAGCTGGTTCCGGGAGTCCCCGGCTTCCTGCGCGCACGGCTGCGCACCCCCGACGAACCGGTCCGCGGCGAATCGCCCGTCGCACCCGACGCCTGGCGCGTGCTCCAGCGCGCCCGCCGCATGTCCCGCTCCACGATGCCGCGCACGAGCCTCGACCACGTGCTGTCCATCGACCCGGTCGGGCTCAATCCGTTCACCCGGACGAACCCGTTCACCCGCACCAACCCGTTCACGCGCACCAACCCGGTGCGCGGCGCCGGAGGGGGCGCGGGCGGCAGCGACGACTACCTCGAGCCCGGACGCGGCGCGCGACAGCCCGTCACCTGGTTGGGCCCCGCTCCGGTGCGCGGGCCCGCTCCGAAGCGCGGACGGCGGCCCGTCGTCGCGGTGCTCGACACCGGCTGCGGCGAACACGCCTGGCTGCCCGCCGACATCGTCACCCGCACGGTCGACCTCGACGGTGTGCCGGTGGGGCTGACCGACGACGCCGACCCGGAGCGCTACCCCGACCTGTACGGGCAGCTCGACGGCGAGATCGACGCGGTCGCCGGGCACGGCACCTTCATCGCCGGGCTCGTCCGACAGGCGGCCCCGGATGCCGACATCCTCTCGATCCGGGTGGCCGGAGCCCTCGGAGTGGTCGACGAGAGCACCCTGCTCGAGACCGTCGCCCAGGTCGTGACGCTGCTCGCCCGCCACCGGGAGGATCCGAACACGGGCTTCCCGATCGATGTGCTGAACCTGTCGCTCAGCTACTACCACGAGACACCGACCGACGGACTCTTCAGTCTCACGCTGTACCAGCTGCTCGCCAAGGCGCGCGAGCTCGGATGCGTGGTGGTGTGCTCGGCCGGGAACGACGCGATCGACCGCCCCTCCTTCCCCGCGTCGCTCTGGCCCTGGCCTGGTGCCGACAACGGCATCCACCCCGACAAGGACGCGCCGCTCGTGTCGGTCGGAGCTCTCAATCCGTCGGCGCAGTCGGTCGCCCTCTTCTCGAACATCGGCCCCTGGGTCCGGGTCTATGCACCGGGCGCGGCCGTGGTGAGCACGTCACCCGCGTTCGTGGGCGGCACCCAGGCGGTGACGAGGGCCGACGTCGACGGTCTCCGCCGCGAGACGATCGACCCCGACGACTATCGCGGCGGATTCGCGATCTGGAGCGGCACCTCCTTCTCCGCCCCGTACGTGGCCGCGCGCGTCGCCGCGCAGCTCGGCACCGTGCCGGTCGGCGGTGTCAGCCCCGGAGCCGCGGCGAAAGCCGTCGCCGCGGTGCTGAAGTCTCTTCCGGATCCCGTGGACTCCGCCTGATCGATCGCGCCTGATGCACCCGGCCTGATGTACCCCCGGGACGAGCCGTCCGTACCGATGCGGGCGGCCCGTCCTGGTGCGCGGGGTGCTCCGCGGAATCCGGGCTCTTCCCTTGCAGACCCGACGCACGGCATTCTGGAGGGATGCCCCTGTCCGCGATCGAGCTGCACCGGCGCGGCGTCGAAGCGGCGAACGCCCGACGATTCACGCAGGCACGACGCGCGCTCGACACGGCATCCACCCGCACCGACGACCCCGACCTCCGCGCGCGCATCGACGGCACGGTCGCCTACGTGCTCGCGCAGACCGGAGAGCCCGCGGCCGCCGAGCAGCTGTGCCGCGAGGCCCTCGGCCGAACGGGCCTCCGTGCGGAGACGATCACGGTGCTCAGCGGCCAGCTCGGCACACTTCTCATGCACGGCGGACGGCTGGCCGAGGCGGAAGTCGAACTGACCCGCGCCATCGACACGCTCACGGCGATCGGAGACGAGACCACCGAGCTCGCGAACTGTCTGATGAACCGTTCGGTGGTGCGGATGCAGCAGCGCGAGCTCGAGACCTGCGTCGAGGATCTGCGGCGCGCGGTGGCCGTGTACGAGGCGAACGACGATGACGAGCCCCTGGCCGAGGCGCGGCACAATCTCGGCTATGCGGCGCTGCTCGGGGGCGACCTCGTCACCGCGCTCACCCTGATGACCCGTTCCCGTCCGAAGCTCGCCGCGATCAGCGACCTCGCCGCGGCGATCAGCGACCTCGATCGGGCGGAGGTGCTGCGCGACGCGGGCCTCACGACCGAGGCCGAGACACTGCTCGAGCAGGTCGCCGCCCAGTTCGGCGCGCAGCGGATGCGGCAAGCCAGGGGCGAGGCCGAATTCCACCTCGCCCGCTCGCTGCTGCGACATGATCCCGCCGCCGCAGAGCGGGCGGCCCGCAGCGCCGCCCGACGTTTCACCGCACTCGGGAATCACGGGTGGGCGGCGCGTGCCGAAGCGGTGCGCCTCGAGGCGCAGCAGCGGGCGAAGCCGCACCGCCCCATCGACGGCGACGATTTCGCGCGCACCGCGAAGGCGCTCGACCAGGGCGGCTTCCACACCGAGGCGACAGGACTCCGCCTGAGCGCTCGGCGTGACGGTTCCGGCCGGCTGCCACGGCTGGACGATGCGGCCCCGACGCCCCTGCGCCTGCGTGCACACGAGGTGCGCGCCGCTCGCGCCGCAGCCGCCGGTCGCGACCGCGATGCCCTCCGGGCAGCCGCCGATGGCCTCGATCTGCTCACCGCCTGGCAGCAGTCGTTCGGCGCTCTCGACCTGCAGGCGTCGGTCGCGATGCACGGCAGCGACCTGATGTTCGCTGGACTCTCCGCGGCCGCTCGACGGCGCGACCCCGCCCTCCTGTTCGAGTGGTCGGAGCGTGCGCGGCACCTCAGCCAGCAGGTCGCCCCGGTGCGCCCCCCGCACGACGAATCCCTCGCGGTCGATCTGGCGGAACTGCGCATGCTCCGTGCCGAGCTGGCCGGCGCCGACTGGACGACGGATGCGAGGGTGCGCGCCCTCCGTGATCGGGTGCGCGAACGACAGTGGGCGGCGACCGGCTCAGGCGGCACGCGCGAACGGCTCGGACTCACGGAGGCGATGGCGCTGCTCGATCCCGACCTTGCCGTCCTGTCATACGTGTTCACCGGCACCGATCTGCATGCGGTCCTGGTGACCACCGCGGGTGCGACCGTCGTCGATCTGTCCTGGTCGCGGGTGCAGTCGGCGCTCGACGGCCTCCGCGCCGACCTCGACATGGCCGCCCTGACCCGTGGCGGCCTGATGGGCGAGGTCACTGAACGGGCGCTCGCCTCGCGCCTGGCGATCCTCGACGCCGAGCTCCTCGCGCCGCTGCTGCTCGCCGCGCCGTCCGCAGCGAGACTGGCCATCACGGTACCCGGAGCGCTCGGTGGAGTTCCGTGGGCGATGCTCTCCGGCATGTCGGGCACCCCGTTCACGCTCGCGACATCCGTCTCGCGCCTGCTGGCCGGCCCCTCCCGCACGATCACGCGGCCGGCCTCGGTCGGATTCGCCGCCGGTCCGCGTGTCGCTCGCGCCGGTGACGAGGTCGAACGGGCAGCGGCGGCCTGGCGACGCGCCGGGGTGGCACCGCAGACCCTGCTGACCGGGGAGGCGACGGTCGCCGCGGTCACAGAACTCGCCGCAGCCACCGATGTGCTGCACATCGCCGCGCACGGCAGGCACGCGGTGGACAACCCGCTGTTCTCCGGATTCGAGCTCGCCGACGGCATCCTCTTCGGCTATGACGTCGATCTCATTCCGCGGGTCCCGGCGACGGTGATCCTCTCGGCCTGTGAGCTCGGACGCTCGTCGGTGCGCTGGGGCGAGGAGGCATTGGGCATGACGCGGGTGTGGCTGCACGCCGGTGCCGACTGCGTGATCGCCGCCCCCGTCGCGGTCCCCGATGATGTGGCCGGCGATCTGCTCAGCGCTGTGCACACCGGTCTCTCCGCGGGTGCCGCACCGGCCGTCGCGCTCGCGAGGGCCGCGGTCGACACCGGCGTGAACGCGCCGTTCCAGTGTCATGGAAACGGATTCTGACTTTTCCTCCATTCGGTGTATCAGAACCGATGCCGCACGCTCCTGTTCTTCGGAAGGTGCCATGCGAAGGGCCTCGAAGGGTGAGGCGCGAGGGAGGCGCAGTCGGATCTGGGGATCAGGCGCACTGGGGAGCGCGAGTACGACACGGACACCATCTGCTCGGGGGCGTCGCGGCATGCAGCCGCGACACCCTCAGAGGGCCTCGACGATCTGGGGACGTCGGGGCCCTTGGGGTGTCCGACAGCGTCCGGGCTCAGGCGACCAGCACCGCGTATCCGGCCGCGCGGAGGGCGGCGAGCACCTCGGGATCCGCTCCGGCGTCCGTGATGACGGTCGGGAAGAGGTCGACGCCGCCGACCGTCGAGAACGCCTCCACGCCGAGCTTGCTGCCGTCGGTCACCACGACCGCACGCCGGGCCCGCTCGGCCATCATCCGGTTCACCGCGGCTTCGCGCTCGTCCTGCGTGGTCGCACCGGCGACGGCGTCCATCCCGTTCACGCCGATGAAGGCGATGTCGAGCCGCACCCCGCGCAGCAGCTGCTCCACGAACGGGCCGACCAGTTCGTAACTGCGCGAGTGGATGACGCCGCCGGTGACGACGACCTTGATGTCGGGGCGGGTGGCGAGCTGGGCGGCGATGTTCACGGCGTTGGTGACGACCGTGATGCCGCCGTTGCCCGAGAGGTCGTCGCGCGCGGCGAGCGCTGCGGCGATGGCGGTCGTGGTGGTTCCGCCCGAGAGTCCGACGACCATGCCGGGGGCGACCAGGCCGGCGGCGGTCTGCGCGATGCTCGCCTTCTCGTGCGTGCGCAGGTGGCTCTTGTAGCGGATGGGCAGCTCATAGGCGACGGTCTGCGCCACCGCACCGCCATGGGTGCGGGTGAGCAGGCGCTGCTCGGCGAGGGTGTCGAGGTCTCGGCGTGTGGTCGCCGACGAGGCCTCGAACCGTTCGACCAGCTCTTCGACCGTGACCTCGCCCTTCGCGGCCAGGAGGTCGAGGATCGCGTTCAGCCGAGCCGCCCGCTTCATCAGGCGACCGATTCCGCCGGCTGCAGCGCGAACAGCCGCAGCATCCGCGCCGCTTCACCGGCGAGGGCGTCGCGGGCGGGGGCGAGGTACTTGCGGGAGTCGACGAGACGCTCATCGGCGTCGAGCTTCTCGCGCACCGCCCGCGTGAAGAACCCGTTCAGATGCGTGGAGACGTTGATCTTCGTCATGCCCGCCCGCACGGCGTCGGCGATCACGGCATCCGCGACGCCGGAGGACCCGTGCAGCACCAGCGGCACCGGCAGGGCCTCGTGCAGTCGTGCGATCAGGTCGAGGTCGAGGGACGCCGTGCGGTCGGTCATCGCGTGCGAGGAACCCACCGCGACCGCGAGCGCATCGACACCGGTGGCCGCGACGAACGCACGCGCCTCGTCGGGGTCGGTGCGCACACCCGGAGCGTGCGCCCCGTCCTTGCCACCCACCTCTCCGAGCTCGCCCTCGACGTAGACCCCGGCCTCGTGCGCACGGGCAGCGACCGCCGCCGTGAGAGCCACGTTGTCGTCGTAGGGCAGGGCGCCGCCGTCGAACATGACCGAGCCGAAGCCCAGCGCGATGGCCTCGTCGACCAGTTCGGGCCGCTCGGCGTGATCGAGGTGCACAGCCACGGGCGTCTGTGCACGCCTGGCCACCGCGAGCGTGGCCAGCGCGATGGGCTCGAGCCCGCCGTGATAGTCGGCGCAGTTCTGCGAGATCTGCAGGATGACGGGCAGCTGCGCGAGGGCGGCGGCCCGCACCAGCCCCTCGGCGGTCTCGAGGTGGATCACGTTGAAGGCGCCGATGCCGGTGCCTTCGGCGGCAGCGGCGGAGACGAGGTCGCGAGCGGAGACGAGGGTCACGAAGGGTCCTTCCGGAACGATTCAGGATGGGGATGCGAGATGCGGAGCTGTTGTTCGAGCTCCGTCCAGCGCGACGAGATGTCGCCGGCCAGCGGGGTCAGCACCGCGGCGGCGGACCAGGCGGTGGCCCGGCGGAGAATCTGCTCGGGATCGCGCACCCCCTCGGCGTACAGCACGGCGCAGGCGGCGACCCCGGCATCACCGGCGCCCGTCGGGTTGCCCGCGAGGGGTTCGTCGAGGCGAGCGTGCACGAGTGCGGACGCCGTGACCGCGAGCATGCCCTCGGCCCCCAGCGAGAGCAGCACGAGTTCGGCGCCCCGGGCGATCAGCGATCGGGCCCCTTCGACAGGGTCGGCGATGCCTGTGGCCTCGACCAGCTCGGCCGCGTTGGGCTTGAGCACTGTGGCTCCGGCCTCCGCCGCGCGCAGCAGAGCGGGTCCGGAGGTGTCGACGATCACCGGCACTCCGGCGTCCTTCCCCACCGCGATGAGCATGGGGAGCAACGACTCCGGCGCGCCAGGCGGCACACTGCCGGACACGACCAGCACACGCGCACCCGACAACCGTTCGACGACTTCGGCGAGCAGCGCCGCCCATTCGGCATCGGTCGGATTCGCACCCCGCTCGTTGATGATCGTGGTGTCGCCGAGCGCCTCATCGACCACCGCGATGCTGCGGCGGGTCTCCGCGGCGACCGCCACCAGCGCGTTCGGCACACCGCTCGTGCGCAGCTCCGCGGCGAACTCCTCGCCGACCCGACCGCCCACGGTGGTGACCGCGAGCACGTCCGCACCCTCGGCGTGCGCCACCCGCGCGACGTTGAGTCCTTTGCCGCCGGCACGAGCGGCCCCGGCATCCGCCCGGTGCGTTCCGCCCTCGACGAGCCGATCGACGCGCCAGGTGAGGTCGAGGGCGGGGTTCGGAGTGACGGTGAGGATCATGTGAGCTCCCGTGCGCGGAGGGCGGCGCCCAGCAGCCCTGCGTTGCCGGAGAGCTCGGCGGGGACCAGCGCCGGGATGCGATGGAAGCTGAGCCGGGCGGCCAGGCGCGTGCGCAGCTCATCGAACAGGGCGCCGCCGGCGCGGGAGAGTCCGCCGCCGATGACCACTGCTTCCGGCGCCACGACGGCGGTGAGCTGAGCCAGAGACATCGTGAGCGCGTCGAGCGCGGAGTTCCAGATCTCCGCGGCCACCTCGTCGCCGGCCGCCGCGCGGGCGATCACGTCCTTCGCTCCGTCCGGAGCGATCCCGGTTGCCTCGCGATACCGCCGGGCGATGGCACCGGCCGAGGCGACGGCTTCGAGGCAACCGCGTGCGCCGCACGCGCAGATCGGCCCGTCCGCGATCGGGGAGTGCCCGATCTCACCCGCGTAACCGCCGGCGGTGTACGGGACGCCCCCGACCAGCAGCGCACCGGCGATCCCCGTGCCGATCACGAGCACCACCGAATCGGCGTAGTCGCGCGCGCCACCGAGTCGGCGTTCCGCCCAGCTGGCGGCACGGACATCGTGGTCGAAGGCCACGGGCAGCCCGAGGCGTTCAGCGGCGAGGTCGCGCAAGGGCGAGTCGTGCCAGCCGAGGTTGCTCGCGAAGACGCCCAAGCCGGCATCCGCATCGACGATCCCGGGCACGACGAGTCCCACCGCCTGCGGCACGACAGAGGGGTGCGCGGCGCGGAGCTCCTCGGCCAGCACCTCGAGACGCTCGAGCAGCACCTGCGTGCGGTCGCCCTCGGCGATCGGCGTGGGCGTGCGGCGCAGTCCGAGGGCGGTGCCGTCGGCGTCGAACAGGGCCGACTTGATGTCGGTGCCGCCCACGTCGAACGCCAGCACGGGGGCACCGACGCCGAGCGTGCGCACGGCGGCGAGCTTCTCACCGGTCGCGTCTCGCTCGACGTCGGGAACGGCATCCGTCCCGTCAGCTCGGGTCATGGTCAGCTCCGGCGGCGGGTTGCGTCATGCATCCAGGATGACGGATCGCGTGAGGTTGCGGGGCTGGTCGGGGTCGAGGCCGCGAGCGACGGCGCGGTCGAGCGCGGTGCGGTGCAGGCGCACGAGGTCGGCGAGCGGGTCGATCGACCGCTGCTCGAAGCGGGCGCCGGTGGCCTCGACCTGCGCAGCGAGTCCCTCGGGAGCCTCGCCGAACTGCCAGGTGACGCGGCCAGGGGCCGCGATCGCGATCGGACCGTGCCGGTAGTCCATCGAGGGGTACGCCTCGGTCCACGACTGCGAGGACTCTCGCAGCTTCAGCGCGGCCTCGTGGGCGAGGCCGATCGTCCATCCGCGTCCGAGGAACGTGTACTGCTCCGCGTCGCGCAGCTCGTCGTCGCCGTCCTCGGCGAGCACGGCCTCGGCATCGGCGATGGCGCCGGAGAGGTCTTCGCCGAGCGACGCCCGGAAGAGCGCCAGCGCGGTGGTCGCGAATCGCGTCTGCACGACCGACTGCTCATCGGCGAACGGGAGCAGCACCGCCTCGTCGGCGAGCGAGACGAGCGGCGAATCCGGATCGCCGATCACTCCGATGGTCGGGATGCGCCCCTTGATGCGGTCGACGAGCTCGAGCACCTCGCTCGTGGTCCCGGAACGGGTGAGGGCGACGACGGCGTCGTATCCGCGGTCGAGGAAGGCCTCGGACGCCGCGTAGGCGTCGGTCTCACCCTGACCGGCGGACTCGCGCAACGCGGCGTACGACTGCGCCATGAACCACGACGTGCCGCATCCGACGACGGCGATGCGGGCCCCCGATGCGGGGAGCAGAGCCTGCTCGGCCTTCAGATCGGCCGCCCGCGCCCACATCTCCGGCTGGGAATTGAGTTCTTCGCGCATGTGTGCGCCGGGCAGCGATTCGGACATCGAGGTGCCTTTCTGGCGATAAGTTGCAGACTTGTGATCGTTTGAAGCCTAATTCGATCATAGTATGGCGTCGAATCACAACACCAGCAGCTTTACCTTGATTTGTTTGTTCTCCTGACAAATAATCAGACGAGTTCCACCCTCGACGTCGACCCCGGCCGAAGTCGAGAGCCCCGAGCCCCGGCTTGAACGATCGCGGCTGCCTCATGGCGAAACGATCACCCACGCACTGTCGCGTGATGTGCTTGCGACTGTGCACCACACCCCCTCCCGAAGCGGCCCTGCCGCCGAGGGTTCGGACATCACAGTGAGGAATGCAATACACATGAAGAAGTCACTGCGGTTCGGCGCCGCCGCCATTGCGGCCGTCGCCACGCTCTCGCTCGCTTCGTGCGGGTTCGGCGGTTCGTCCGGCGACAGCGGAGGCGGGGACGGCTCGACCACCCTCGACCTCCTCGTCCCCAGCTACTCCGACGGCACCAAGGCCAACTGGGAGACGGTGATCGACGGGTTCGAGAAGGCCAACCCCGACATCAAGGTCAAGCTCGAGGTGCAGTCGTGGGACAACCTCGAGAAGGTCGTCTCCACCAAGATCCAGGCCGGCGAGGCACCGGACATCTACAACGGCGGACCCTTCGCGGGCTTCGTCGGCGATGAGCTGCTCTACCCGACGAAGGACGTCGTCTCCGACGACACCTACTCCGACTTCCAGGAGTCGTTCCTCAAGAACGCCGAGGTCGACGGGACCGCCTACGCGCTGCCGATGATCGCCTCGGCGCGCGCCCTGTTCGTCAACAACGCGCTGCTCGACCAGGCCGGCGTCGAGGCGCCGACCAACTGGGATGAGCTGCTGGATGCCGCCACCAAGGTGTCCGCACTCGGCGGCGGTGTCGCCGGCTACGGCATGCCGCTCGGATCGGAAGAGGCGCAGGCAGAAGCGGCCGTGTGGCTGTGGGGCGGCGGCGGATCGTTCGGCGATGCCTCCGAGATCACGATCGACACCCCGGAGAACCTCCCCGGTGCCGAGCAGATCAAGAAGATGATCGACGCCGGTGCGACGCAGGCCGACCCGGGTTCCACGCAGCGCTCCCCCCTGATGGACATCTTCATCCAGGGCAAGATCGGCATGCAGGTCGGCCTCCCGCCGACGGTCGGCCAGATCAAGGAGAACAACCCCGACCTGGACTACTCCATCGTTCCGATCCCGACGAAGGACGGCTCGCCCTTCACCCTCGGCGTCATGGACCAGCTGATGGCGTTCCAGAACGATGGTGACAAGCAGGAGGCGATCACCAAGTTCTTCGACTACTACTACTCCGCCGACGTCTACGTGCCGTGGGTGCAGGCCGAGGGCTTCCTGCCGGTCACCAAGTCCGGCGCCGAGCAGCTCTCCGGCGAAGAGGCCCTCAAGCCGTTCCTCGACGTGCTGCCCGACGCGCAGTTCTACCCGTCGACGAACCCGAAGTGGTCCGCTGCCGACGGTGCGTTCAAGTCGCTGTTCGGTCAGATCCAGTCGAAGCCGGCACAGGACGTGCTGACCGAGATCCAGGCACAGGTCGACGCGGGCTGAGCCCGCTGATCGGAGAGGTTCGGGTACCCGAATGAGCCAGAAGACAGAGTCCTCGAACCTCGCGGGGGCGGCGACGAGCCGCCCCCGCACTCCGAAGACCCCGGATGCCACGCGTGGCAGGCCGGGCGGAAAGGATCTTCTCCAAGCGCTGCCGTGGATCGCACCGGCGCTGCTGCTCATCATCGGCGTCGTGCTGTTCCCCGCCGGGGTGATGTTCTTCAACTCGACGCGTGACATCTCCCTGTCGGGCCTCGACAAGGGGTCCGTGGGCTTCGACAACTTCGTCACGGTCTTCACGTTCACCGAGTTCTGGCCGATCTTCTTCCGCACGATCGTGTGGGTGGTCGCGGTCGTGACCCTCACGGTCGTGATCTCGCTCGGTCTGGCGCAGATCCTGAACAAGGCCTTCCCCGGGCGCCAGCTCGTACGCATGGCCGTGATCGTGCCGTGGGCCGCATCCGTCGTGATGACGACCATGGTGTTCTACTACAGCCTCGAGCCGTACTTCGGCATCTTCAACAAGTTCCTCTACGACATCGGGCTCTCCGATGACGCGGTGGGCTACGGCTGGACGAAGAACCCCGCGACGGCCTTCACCTGGTCGATCGTGATCGCGATCTTCGTGTCGCTCCCCTTCACGACCTACACGATCCTCGCCGGACTCCAGTCGGTCCCGGCCGACGCGATCGAGGCGGCGAAGATGGACGGCGCCGGCCCTGCCCGCACCTACTGGTCGATCGTGCTGCCGCAGCTGCGCAGCGCTCTGGCCGTGGCCATCCTCATCAACATCATCAACGTCTTCAACTCGCTGCCGATCCTGAAGGTGATGACCGGGTCGATCCCCGGCTACGGCGCCGACACGATCATGACCCTGATCTTCAAGTACATCGAGCTGCAGAAGAAGGTCGATGTCGCGAGCGCCCTGTCGGTGGTCGCGTTCCTCATCGTCATCGTGATCGTCGCGGCGTACGTGAAGATCGTCAAGCCCATGAAGGAGGTCTGATCATGACCATGACCGAGACCGAGCTCGTGACCACCGCCGGAGGCCGCGGTCGTCGCATGCCGCCGACACCCGGCCGCAAGCGCCGCTACACCGAAGACCAGGTCACGCTGCCCCGGGTGATCCTGCGCACCGTCGCCGGTCTCCTGGTGCTCGCCATCTTCGTGCTGCCCTACCTGATCATGTTCTTCGGCTCGGTGAAGACCAAGTCGCAGATCCGGTCGGTCGATCCGACCTACCTCCCGATCGAGTGGCACTGGGAGAACTACATCTCGATGTGGTCCACCCCCGAGACGCCCCTGCCGTACAACCTGATCTCGACCATCGTCATCGCCGTGTTCGCGACGCTGCTGGTCCTGCTGGTCTCGCTTCCGGCGGCGTACTACACGGCGCGCTTCAAGTTCCCCGGCCGCATGGTGTTCCTGTTCCTGGTCATCGTCACGCAGATGCTGCAGCCGGCCGTGCTCACCTCGGGTCTGTTCCGCCAGTTCACCGTGCTCGGACTCGGCGACACCTGGATCGCGATGATCTTCATCAACGCGGCCTTCAACCTGTCGTTCGCGGTGTGGATCATGCACTCGTTCTTCGCCGGCATCCCCAAAGAGGTCGACGAGGCCGCCCAGATCGACGGCGCCGGGCGCTTCACCGTGCTGTTCAAGATCAACCTGCCGCTCGTGTGGCCGGGCATCGTCACCGCGATCGTCTTCACCTTCGTCGCCTGCTGGAACGAGTTCGCCGCGTCGCTCGTGATCCTGTCGACCGACAAGAACCAGCCGTTGTCGGTCGCTCTGACCAAGTTCGTCGGTCAGTACGAGACGAGCTGGCAGTACGTGTTCGGCGTCTCGATCGTGGCGATCCTGCCGGTGGTCATCCTGTTCATGCTCATCGAGAAGCGTCTCGTCGGTGGCTTGACGGCGGGCAGCGTCAAGTAGCCCTCCGCATCCGCGCGTCGACATCCGCTTGACGGCTTCCGCCCGATGGGAGCACCCGTCGGGCGGATGTGCGTCTGCCGGTCAGGAGCGCGACGTCGATGCCGCGCGCAGCTGCTCGGGATTCCAGCGCACGCCGAGCGCCGACGTCAGTGCGGCCTGGGCGGCTCCGGCGGCGAGCGACACACGAGGATCGGCGTAGCGCACCGGAACCTGCGCCGTGCCGCGGGCGGGGTACTCGGTCTCACGGCGCACGCGATCGAGGAAGCGCGGTCCGAGCTCGGTTGCCGGGCCGCCGATGACGACCTCGATCGGGTCGAGCAGCGCGCCGATGAGCTTGACGGCTCTGGCCAGCGCGCGAGCCCCCTCATCGAGTTGCTCCTCGTCGGCCTGAGCCGCGAGCGCGCGGATCTCCGGGGCATCCATGGCGTCGGAGAACTCGTCGCCGAGCATCGCCCCGAGAGCGGCGGCCGATTCCAGGCAGCCGCGCTGCCCGCATCGGCAGGCGCGCGCGGCGTCGCCGAACACGACCTGCACATGTCCGATCTCACCCGCGCGGTCTCGGGGGCCGGGAGCCAGCTCGCCGTCGAGGGTGACGGCCGCGCCGACACCGCCGCCGAGATGGATGAAGAGGCGGTAGCCGGACGGCGACTCCTCCATACCCGCCTCGGCGATGGCTTCGGCGTCGACGTCGTTGATCAGCAGCACGGGCGCTCCCAGCACACGCTCGAACCGGTCGGCGAGGGGGACGTTCTGCCACTTGAGCTGCACGCTCTCGAGCACCGACCGCCCATCGGTCGTGCCCGGCAGCTGCACGCCGGCGGCGAGGAGCCGTCCGCCGAACTCTTCCGCCACGGCCGACACCGCCTCGTCGAGGGTGCGGTCGCGGTTCTCGGCGGTGTAGCTCACGCGACGGAGGTCGACCTCGGTGCCGTCGAGCGCCACGAGAGCGATGTCGGCGTGCAGGGGCTGGATCACCAGCACCAGGATCAGGTGATGGTCCGCATCGACGCTCAGAGTGGTCGCCCGTTTGCCACCGGTGCTCGCCGCCTGCTCCCCTTCGACGATCAGCCGGTTCTCGATGAGTTCGGCGACCAGCGATGACGCGGTAGCGGCGGTCAGCCCGGTCGACCTCGCGATGCCCGCGCGCGTCTGCGTGCCCGGATTCCGGAAGACCAGCTGCAGAGCCCGGCGCAGGTTCGCACGCCGAACAGACGCCTGGGTGTCGAGGCCGTCATCCGTGCTGAGCATGTGTTCCCGTTCCGACGCTCGCCCGTCGCGAGCTGTTGACAGATCGTGGCGCGATCCGTAGTCTCTCCCTAAGTTTATTCATTGAACTTAGTTGGTCAATGAATCTCACAAAGCTCCGGACGGGCGAGTGCTGCACACACCGTCGCCCGTCCGGCTCCTCCTCCTCAGCGGCTCTCGGCCGCTTCGGTGTGGTGACGGATGACCTCTGCCACCACGAAGTTGAACCACTTCTCCGCGAACTCCGGGTCGAGGTGCGCTTCCTCGGCGAGAGCACGCAGCCGGGCGACCTGCTGTTCCTCCCGATTCGGGTCCGATGCCGGCATCTCATGCTCCGCTTTCAGATGCCCGACCTGCTGAGTCGCGCGAAATCGCTCGGCCAGCATGAAGATCAGTGCGGCGTCGATGTTGTCGATGGTGGCGCGAAGCCGGAGCAGTTCGGCCTTCGGGTCCTCGGCGGCGGTCATGCCCCTACTCTAGAGCCGCGTGACATCCTGGTTTCGATCCATGGCACCGCTATCGTGAGCACATGAGCAACGAAGAGCCGCCGGAATCCGCGCCCCACGACGACGACGCATCCGCCGCGACTCCCGCCGCGCCGGCGACCGGCCGTCGCAAGGCCGCACCCGCATCCGTGCCGGCCGTCGCAGACGCTCCGATCCCGGTCGTGATCGAGCCGACGACGCCGAGCCGTTCGTTCTGGACGCGCATCGACCGCCCGTTCGTGTTCGGCTTCCTCGTGACGCTGGGTGGACTCGGGGCGATCGTGATCGGCCTCGCGCTGTCGAACCTGTCGACCGTGCTCATCTACATCGCCCTCGCCCTGTTCGGTGCGCTCGGACTCGACCCCGCCGTACGGTTCCTGGAACGCCGTGGACTCTCGCGTGTGATCTCGGTGGTCATCACGATCCTCGCACTCATCGTGGTGTTCGCCCTCGTGCTCTGGATGATCGTTCCCGTCGTGATCGATCAGATCGTGAGCTTCGTGCAGTCCGTGCCCGGCATGATCAAGGACTTCACACACAGCGACATCTACGCGACCCTCGAAGCCCAGTTCGGTGACCAGTTCCAAGAACTGGTCACCCAGGTGCAGTCCTTCCTCACCGACTTCGGCAACCTCGCGACGATCGGCGGCGGCGCCCTGGCCGTGGGCGCTTCGATCGCCACCAGCATCTCCGGAGCCATCGTCGTGCTCGTGCTGACGTTGTACTTCCTCGCGTCGCTGCCCTCGATGAAGCAGGGTCTGCTGCGTCTCGCCCCCGCCCGCGACCGCGCTCGTGCCGGCGACATCACCGACCAGATCACCGACTCGGTCGGCGGCTACGTGATGGGCATGGTCGTGCTCGCGTTCTGCAACGCGACGCTCGCGTTCTTGCTCTACCTCTTCCTCGGGTTGCCGTTCCCCCCGCTGATGGCGGCCATCGCCTTCTGCATCACGTTGATCCCGTTGGTCGGCTCGGTGCTGTTCTGGATCCTCGGCACCTGCCTGGCGCTGTTCACCAACCCGATCGCCGCCCTGATCTTCGCGGCGATCTACCTCGTCTACATGCAGATCGAGGCCTACGTGATCACCCCTCGCGTCATGAACAAGGCGGTCTCGGTGCCGGGTTCTCTCGTCGTGATCGGTGCTCTCGCCGGCGGCACGCTGCTCGGTCTGCTCGGGGCGCTGGTCGCCGTGCCGGTGACCGCGTCGATCCTCATCATCATCAAACAGGTTCTCGTCCCGAAGCAGGACGCCCGGATCTGACCCGCCCGCAACGCAGAAGCGCCCGGACCCTCAGGGGCCCGGGCGCTTCTGCGTGGTGACGACTCAGCTGAGGTCGTTGTCTGCCAGCCACTTCTTGGCGATGTCCTCTGCCGACTTCTGGTCGACCGTGCTCTGCACGTTCAGCCCCACCAGCTCCTCGGCGGTGAGCTTCTTGCTGACCGCGTTGATCACGTCGGAGATCTCGTCGGCGACGTCGCTCGATGCGATCGGCACGACGTTCGAGGCCAGGATGATGTTCTCCGGGTCTTCGAGCGCGACGATGTCTTCGGTCTGGAAGGCCGGGTCTGCCGAGTAGATGTCGGCGACCTGGATCTCACCGGCGAGCAGGGACTCGAGCGTGGTCGGGCCGGTGGCCGAGAAGCCGAGATCGACGCCGTAGACCTCCTTGGCCGCAGCCGGACCGTACGGACGCTGCTCGAACTCCGGAGCGGCACCGATCGTCACCGGGGTCGTGACCTTCGAGAGGTCGCCGATCGTGGTGAGACCGTTTTCCTCGGCGAAGCTCTTCAGCACGGTGTAGGTGTCCTGGTCAGAGGCCTCGGCGTAGTCCAGAGCGGTCAGCCCCTTGGGCAGAGCTTCCTTCAGAGCGGCGTAGACGTCTTCCGGGCTGGTGGCGGTCGCGTCCTTGTCGAGGTACTCGAGCAGGTTGCCGGTGTACTCCGGGAACAGGTCGATCGCGCCGGACTCGATATCGGGCATGTAGGCGTCGCGCTGTCCGATGTTGAACTGGCGGTCGACCTTGATGTCGGCACCCTCGAGAGCCTGCGCGTAGATCTCGGCGATGATCTCGTTCGAGTAATACGCCTGCGAGCCGATGACGATCGTGTCGCCGCCGGAGCTCGAGCCTTCGCTCGGGGCGTCGAGCGGGTTGCTGTTCGCGCAACCGCCGAGGACGAGCACCGCGGCGAGCGCGGCACCACCGGCAAGGGCGAGTCGTGACTTACGTGCTGTGAACATGAGGACTTCCTCTTCTCTGGGACAACGGGGATGGTGCTGTGGGACGGTGTGAGGGCTGTGGGATGAGTCGGATGATGGGCGTCAGGCGGTGGCCGGTGCCGGCGAGGCAGCGGCCGCGCGCGAGCGACGTGTGGTGGTCGGTGCGCGAACCCCCGCGGGGACGGCGGCGTGCTGGAGCAGGGCGAAGATCAGGTCGACGACCAGGGCGAGCACCGCGACGAGGATCGCCCCTCCGAGCACCTGGTCGAACTTGCGCAGCGGGATGCCCTGGATGATCGGCCAACCGAGTCCGCCGAGATTCACGTAGGCGGCGATCGTGACCGTGGCGATCACCTGCAGGAGAGCCGCGCGGATGCCGCCGACGAGCAGCGGGAGACCGAGCGGGACCTCGACCTTCCAGAACACCTGCCACTCGGTCATGCCCATCGAACGCGCGGAGTCGAGCACGCGACGGTCGATGGCTTCGAGGCCGGTGTAGGCGCCGGCGAGGAGCGAGGGGATCGCGAGGAGCACGAACGTGATGATCGCGGCCTCGGGAACGCGGAGCACGCCCAGGATCAGCACGAGCAGCACCATGAGACCGAAAGACGGGATGGCACGTGCCGCGCCGGAGACCGCGACCGCGATCTCACGGCCCTTGCCGGTGTGACCGATGAGCCACCCCAGGGGAATCGCGATGATGCCGGCGATGAGCACCGAGATCAGCGTGTAGTACATGTGCTGGCCTAACAGGATGGGCAGCGAGTACGGCCCCTCCCAGCGGTCAGGGGAGAAGAGCCAGGCGAAGGCGTCGGTGAACACGTTCATGCGGCGGTCCTCAGGGTGGCGGCCTGTCGTGCGGCCGACGGTGTCTTCGCCGCGCGCGTCCACGGCATCAGTGCGCGACCCAGGAGAAGGAGCAGCAGGTCGATCACGAGCGCGATCACGACCACCGCGATGACGCCGGCGAACACCTCGGCGAGGATGCGACGCTGCAGGCCGTTGGTGAACAGGTAGCCGAGGTTGTTCACCCCGACCAGGATGCCGACCGTGGCGAGGGAGATGGTGCTGACGGCTGCCACGCGGAGACCGGCGAGCACGACGGGTCCGGCGAGCGGGAAGTCGACGGTCCAGAACCGGCGGAAGCCGCCGTAGCCCATCGCGGTGGCGGATTGCCGGATGGCGGGGTCGACCGAGTCGAGGCCGTCGGATACCGCGCGCACCAGGATCGCGACCGCGTAGATCGTGAGGCCGATGATGAGGTTCACGGGGCTGCGGGCGGGATATCCGGCGACGGACGGGAGCAGGATCAGCAGCGCGAGCGAGGGGATCGTGTAGAGGAGTCCGGTGAGAACGATGACCGGCCCCTTCACCAGCTGATAACGCCATGCGACCCACCCCAGCGGCAGCGACAGCACGAAGCCGAGCACGATGGCGATCGCGCTCTGCTGCAGGTGGATCCCGGTCAGCTCGAGGATGAGGCCGAGATTGTCGCCGATCCAGTTCACGGAGCGCCCTTCGTCGCGCTCTCCTCGCTCAGAAGCGCGTCGGTCACGGCATCAGGAACATCGATGATCGCCCCCTGGGTGCGACCCTCGCCGTCGACCACCACGGTGCCGTGCGGCGTCTGCTTGAGGTGCAGAGCACGGCGTCCGCGTTCGGCGCCGATGAACGCCGAGACGAAGTCGTCTGCCGGGTTCTCGATGATCTCGCTGGGGCTGCCCACCTGAACGATGCGCGCGCCCTTGTCGAGGATGACGACCTGGTCGCCGAGCAGGAACGCCTCGTCGATGTCGTGCGTGACGAACACGACCGTCTTGTCGAGCTCGCGCTGCAGCCGCAGGGTCTCCTGCTGCAGGTCGGCCCGCACGATGGGGTCGACCGCACCGAAGGGCTCGTCCATGAGCAGGATGTTCGGGTCGGCGGCAAGGCCGCGGGCCACACCGACGCGCTGCTGCTGACCGCCGGACAACTGGCTCGGGTACCGCTCGGCGAGTGCCTGGTCGAGGCCGACCGTGTCGAGCAGTTCCCGTGCGCGCTTATGGGCGGCAGCCTTCTTCACGCCGGTCAGGCGCAGCACCGTGGCCACGTTGTCGATGACCGTGAAGTGCGGCATGAGGCCGGAGTTCTGCATCACGTAGCCGATGCGTCGACGCAGGGCCACCGGGTCACCCTGGAGCACGCTCTCGCCGTCGATCTCGACCTCGCCGGAAGTCGGCTCGACCATGCGGTTGATCATGCGGAGCAGAGTGGTCTTACCGCAGCCGGACGAGCCGACGAACACCGTGGTCTTGCGCGAGGGCAGCACGAGGCTGAAGTCATTGACGGCGAGGGCGCCGCCGGGGAAGCGCTTGGTGACGTTGCGGAACTCGATCATGGGCTGGTCTCCAGTCGGTCGATCGATGTGCGAGCGGACGAGTATTGCTCTTCAGATGTCTACGGGGCTCTTCTGATGGCTACGGGCCGACCTCGACGCGCGGATCGAAGGCGACGAACCCGGAGAAGTCCTTGCCCACCCGATCGAAGGCGGAGGGGTAGGGATTCGGATACGACCAGGCGTAGTCGGTGTGGAGCTCGCCCTCGGTCTGCACCGAGTAGTACTGAGCGGCCCCCTTCCACGGACAGGTGTAGGGCGTGGGGCTCTCGACGAGCACTCCGGGCGTGATGGACGCCGGTGGGAAGTACCAGTTCCCCTCGATGCGGGCGAGATCACTCTCGTCGGCTTCGGCGATGACGGTTCCTGCGAGTACAGCCTTCATGGTCCTGCCTCCTCGGATGTGGGTATGAGCGTATAAGACGGTGCGGACATCGGGGGTGAGGGTTGCGCCGCGGCCGTCAATATGAGAAACAATCCGGATCCTGTTCGACGCGATCGGAAGAACGGATTGCCACGGACGGCGGGATCAGACCCCGATGCGGGTCACGCCCCAGTGTCGATCAGGCGGAGTCGCGGCCGTACCCCTCGAGCAGTCGCAGCCAGATCTCGCTGATCGTGGGGTACGACGGCACCGCGTGCCAGAGGCGGGCGATCGGGACTTCGCCGACGATCGCCACGGTGGCCGCATGAACGAGTTCGGCCACCTCGGGACCGACGAACGTCGCACCGATCACGACGTCGCGGTCGGTGTCGACCACGAGCCGCGCCTGGCCTTCGAAGCCGTCTTCGTAGAGGCTCGCGCCGGCGACCCAGCCCAGGTCGTAGTCGACGGCCTTCACCGCGATACCGGCCTTGACCGCCTGGGCCTCGGTGAGCCCCACGGAGCCGACCTCGGGGATCGAGAACGTGACCTGCGGGACGGCGGCCTGGTCGGCGGTGGCGACGTGACGGCCCCACGGGGCGTCGTCGACATCTTCGCCCTGGGCGCGGGCGACGATCACATCGCCGGCGGCGCGCGCCTGGTACTTGCCCTGGTGGGTGAGGAGCACGCGCCCGTTGACGTCGCCGACCGCGTACAGCCAGTCCGATCCGGGGACGCGGAGCGTGTCATCCGTCTCGATCCAGCGGCCGGGTTCCAGTCCCACCACGTCGAGGCCGATGTCACCGCTGCGGGGTGAGCGACCCGTCGCGGCGAGCACCTCGGTCGCGGTGATCTCCTCACCGCCGTCGAGGGTGATGGCCACGCCGTTCGCGCCGCGATGCACGGATGTCGTTCCCGTGCCGGTGCGCACATCGACGCCCAGTTCCTTGAGGCCTGCGGCGACACGCTCGCCCGCGAAGGGCTCCATCCCGCCGAGCAGGCCGCTGCGGGCGATCACGGTGACGGTCGAGCCGAGTGCGGCGTAGGCGGTCGCCATCTCGACGGCCACGACGCCTCCACCGATGACGGCCAGGCTCTCGGGAAGCTCTTCTGCGCTGGTGGCCTCGCGGCTGGTCCACGGGGTGGATTCGCGCAGTCCGTCGATGGGCGGGATGACGGCGTCCGATCCGGTGCTGATCGCGACGGCGTGCCGAGCTTTGAGCACGCGCTCCGCGCCGTCGGCATCCGTCACGGTCACCTCGCGCTCACCCGTGATGCGGCCGTGGCCGCGGGCCAGGTCGATGCCGGCCGAGTCGAGCCACTTGACCTGACCGTCATCCGACCAATTGCTGGTGAACGAGTCGCGACGGTCGAACACCGCGCGCACATCGAGCTTTCCGGTCACCGCCTGGGAGGAGCCTCCCACGTGCTGCGCAGCACGGAGCGCCTGCGCCGAACGCAGCAGCGCCTTCGACGGCATGCACGCCCAGTAGGAACACTCGCCTCCGACGAGCTCGCTCTCCACGATGATCGCGGTGAGTCCGCCCTGCACGGCGCGATCGGCGACATTCTCGCCCACCGGACCACCGCCCAACACGATCAGGTCGTACTCGTCGGTCTTCTCCGCAGCGTTCATGCGTCGCACCTCTCCGTGAGCCGGTTACGTGGCCCAGTCTCGCTCATGAGCAACGTCGAGTCACGGGTGAGTTGTTCCCGGCGGCGTGGCGCGGGGGAGGTGTAGACGCGGATCTAGGTGAAGTGCTGAACCATTCCTATCGTCGCGCCGGTCAGCATGAGCAGCCCAATGAGTACGCCGAATGCGCCGACGACGCCCATCATGAACGGCTTCTGGCGGCCTGCGGATGCTTGAGCGATTCGCTCAGTCAAAGCAATACGACGTCGACGTCGACACCGCAGCCTGCCCCGGCGCCGTCCACACATCCGTCAAACCCGTGAACCGCCAACCCAAGGGTTCCACCACTCTTCCCGCTGAGGTCGTGTCCGTTGATGGGGTCGGTGGGCCAGGAGTAGTCGTTCGCACCGCCGCCTTCGATGGGGTCGACTTGCAGGAACCTCCCGAGGGCGGGGACGTACAACCGCACCCCCATCTCGACCACCAGCGCCGACCCGGCCGACTCCGCCGGCTTCAACGCACCCTGATGCCAGAGTGTGTTCCCCGCCACCTGACCGGTGTCATCCGACGCGACCGTGCCGATCGCGAACGAGACCGGGTCCACGGGCTGACCAAACGGGTCCCACAACAACAGTGCACTCGTCGTGGCCCCGGTGCGGGTTACGAGGCCGTGTCCACCCAAACCGGGGAACGACCACGTCACCACCCCGGCCTGGTTCGTCCACGACACCCCGCCCGGCAACCCGACACTCCGGGTCAACTCCGCACCGGACTTCTGACCCCACACCGCATCACCACCCGCCGCATACAGGTAGCTCGTCGTCACCGCCGGATCCGCACCCGCCGGATCCATCGACCGCGACACGATCCTGCCCGACGCATCACGGACAATCCGCACCACCGTGCCATCGTCATACGTCGTCCCCACATGCCGGTTCGCGGCGTCATACGAGAACTGCATATCGCCCAGACGAACAGTGTTCCCCCGCACGTCATACACAATCTCCGACGCCGCCAGACCATCCGCCACCGTCGTCGCACCCGGGACCGCACCCGTCACCGACGACGACAACAACCGATCCGCCCAGTCATAGCAATACGACGTCGACGTCGACACCGCAACCTGCCCCGGCGCCGTCCACACATCCGTCAAACCCGTCCGATTCCCCGACATCCCCGCCGCCGCATTCGGACCACACCCACCCGACGACCCGAACCCATACGACAACTCATGCCCCGGAATCACAGCCGACACCAGTCGTCCCGCGGTGTCATACCCGTACGTCGACGAATACGACGTCGACCCCATCGACGACTGCTGCTTGACCACACGACCCGACTGCGAACGCACCACAGCATCCGACACGACCTGCCCGCCGACCAGCCACTCCTGGCCGATCACGCGCTCAGCCGCATCCCGACCCACACTGCTCAGCGCCGACCCATCCGGATACGCGACCTGCTGCAACTCCACACGTGTCATCCGACGCGACCGTCGAATCGTTCGTCAAGCCTTCAAATGCCGCGCCACTCGTGACACATCTGTACCCAGCGCCAGCGACCTGAGTGGTCTCTCGTTCGTATGGCTAGTTGCGTGATGAGCGCAGTCAGCGTGATGAGGATAATCAGTTGGTGCTTCTCAAGATAGACACCGTCGAGCTACCTTATCCAGCAGAGTGAGAAACTCAGAATAATTGAGCGGATCGACGGGAATTTGAACTCCGAACAAAGGATGATCCTCTGGCAAGCGCACGTCGACAGGTAAGCCTCGACGAGAGTCGAGTACTTGAATCCCGTACCCATAGACGATCCGCGAAAGACCAAGATTTGAGTGCCACTTAGGATCCTCAAGTGAGAACCCCATGATCACATGCGACTGGTACGAGACGTTCTTCTTTCCCCAGACGAAGAAGTCCCATCGCAGCTCTGGATGGCGATCGATCATCAAGTCACCCAGCAGCAACGCAACATCTTCGCACACGGACTGTGAGCGTCGATCGAGGTGATTACTGTCAGCGACAGGCACCATCGTTTCGATAAACCAGTCATTCAGCGACTGCACCGACTTATCACTGCCGTCGAATTCGATACCAGAATTTGCCAAGAGCGTGTGAAGTATCGCAATGCGATCGGGCTTTTGCCGCATCGACTGCTCGAACTCGGCGCGAGCGACAGAACGCGGCAGCTCAGCGAGCGACCACCACGGCATTGACTCGTTCAACGGATACTCCGCCCAACTGTTCATGGTATGACCTGCCACCGGATTCCGTTCTGAGTAAGGAAGCTCTTTAGAGGACCGCTAGGGCCCGCAAGTCCTGTCGTGGGACTCGCTGTGAAGTACCAGCGGACGCTTGTGAGATCGCCGGACGCAACCAACGCCGCGTCTTTCCGGACCTGAAGCCTAACGGAGCTTGTCAGCGAGGTGTAGCCGACCTTCGTCTCGATCCCGATGCGTCCCGAAGTTAGCACATCGATTCTTCGCATCCCCAGCCCCGGCACTGTAAAGGTCTGCTCGATCTTAGAACCAAGATTCTGCCTATTGATCTTGTCGCGAAATGCGTTGCCGTTTTGTTGATTCGTTCTGAGTGTTGTCCCCTAGTGTTCGTCGAGGATCGCGTACCGAAGTAGCTTGTGCTGGTTGGGGTGGTTAGCCCCAACCGCGCCCGCAGCGTCGCGAGATTAGGAATCCCTCCGCATCCACCTTCTACGCCACAGGGCATCCACCTTTCACCGCTGAGGTCGTGTCCGTTGATGGGGTCGGTGGGCCAGGAGTAGTCGTTCGCTCCACCACCTTCGATGGGGTCGACCTGCAGGAATCGTCCGAGGGCGGGGACATACAACCGCACCCCCATCTCGATCACCAGCGCCGACCCTGCCGACTCCGCGGGCTTCAACGCCCCCTGATGCCACAGTGTGTTCCCCGCGACCTGACCGGTGTCATCCGACGCGACCGTGCCGATCGCGAACGAGACCGGGTCCACGGGCTGACCGAACGGATCCCACAACAACAGTGCACTCGTCGTCACCCCGGTGCGGGTCACGAGACCGTGTCCACCCAAACCGGGGAACGACCACGTCACCACCCCGGCCTGGTTCGTCCACGACACCCCACCCGCAACCCGAGACTCCGGGTCAACTCCGCACCCGACTTCTGACCCCACGCCGCATCACCACCCGCCGCATACAGATAGTTCGTCGTCACCGCCGGATCCACACCCGCCGGATCTGTCGGCCGCGACGCAATGCGTCCGTCCGAGCGGGTCACTGACCTTAGTGTGCGCGCCAACGCCGCCCCGAGTCGTCTCGGTCGTCTACTCCACAGTGAACAACTCCGCCAGCGCCGCCCATAGCTGATCAGCATCTAGGCCGCGAGTGTCGGTCTGGTCAGAGCGCCAAAGTCGACCCCGCCTCCATACCGCTCGCGGACCATGCAAACGATACGAAACTCTTGCAACTTGCCGGAACCTCGCAGGTTCCGGCACCCCGTCCCGCAATCGGGGCAGGAAGCCCTGTTCGCCAGCCGATGCTTCGAAGGAAACGATCGCAAAAGATCGATCGAAGGAGATACGTCGATTCGGGTAGAGAGACGGCTCAACATAGTCGTAAGCCTTGTCAACATCCGGAACGACCGCAGGTGACAACCAATCATCAAAGATGATGACCGGCCAACGAACATCCATACCACTCACCACCAGCCTTGGAACGGCCGATGTCGCCCAATACCGCTGCCCGCGCCGCCCCCGGGGTTCCGAAAGTGGTAGTGCGGTAGCCGCCGAACGATGGGGTTCCTTGATACAGATGTGGGCATACGGTGACTGTGGATCCCGAAAGCTCTTTGCCCTCTGAACAGGAAGTCAGTACCGCGACCGCCTCCTCCCGAGAAACGCACGCCAGTTCCGGTACCGGCAATGTTCTGGTAGCGCCACGACGTTAGCTTCATTGCACCTCCTGCAAGACCACCGCCAAGACCACCCAATGCGGTACTCGCTGCTAGACCACTCCAGCTGAAGGTTCGTGTACCCGCATTGAGTGCGGTATACGACAGTGCTGCAGTTGCTGCACCCGCAACTATGCCACAGACGATTGACGCGGCGCAGGCGAGACCAGCGGCTATGCCGCCGACAACGATTCCAACGTTCAGCGCGACCCGCCACCACTCCGCTTTCCCAGTGAGATCTTCCTTGTTAATAGGGTCGGTTGGCCAGACGTAGTCGTTGTCAACGCCACCCTCAATGGGGTCGACTTGCAGGAAGCGTCCGAGGGAGGGGACATACAACCGCACCCCCATCTCCACCACCAGCGCCGAACCCGCCGACTCCGCCGGCTTCAACGCCCCCTGATGCCACAACGTGTTCCCCGCCACCTGCCCGGTGTCATCCGACGCTGTCGTCCCGATCGCGAACGACACAGGATCGACCGGCTGGCCAAATGGATCCCACAACAACAGCGCACTCGTCGCCGCCCCGGTGCGCGTCACCAAGCCGTGCCCACCCAACCCGGGGAACGACCACGTCACCACCCCCGCCTGGTCCGTCCACGACACCCCACCCGGCAGGCTGACGCTCCGAGTCAACTCCGCACCAGACCTCTGGCCCCCGCCGCATCACCACCCGCCGCAAACAAGTAGTTGGTAGTTACAGCCGGGGCATCACCCGCCGGATCGATCGTCCGCGATGCCATGCGCCCGATCGCATCGCGCGCGAACCGCACTGCTCCGACCAGGCTCGATTCTGGACCTCCTCAAACCCACGCCAGACCGGCTCCGATGACCATGACGATGACCGCGGCTCCGTACGTAACGGCGTACTCGACGATCACTCTCCGGCGCTCGACGGGCAGGTTTCGCGGACGCTTCTCTGCGGGCGCCTCATCAGATGACGAAGGCAGAGAACCGGTCTCACCCCCGTTATCGACCGGCTCGCTTGTCGTTCCCACCCGGACACGGTTGTAAATCAGCCGGCCCACCGCGGCCGCAGCCACCGCAACACCAAGCCAAATGAACGCCGCACCCAATCCGCTCCAGCTGTCAGCGGGAAGACAGGAATCTGCCCATCCAATCAATGAGCTTCCGCTGGCGAACAACACGATGAAGCCGGTAAAACCTACCATCCAAAGGGGCGCGGCGTTCATGAGACCGCGGCGGAAGCCTTTGTCGTGCCGGTATACAGCACGCATCAGCAATACCAGCCAGGAGCTGAGCACGACTGCAATAACTCCAAATCCAAAGGCGACGAGATACGAAGCTCCGGACGGAACACAACTGGAGTCCATCACTATCCTTACCAATAGAAGTTGAACATGATGGCGCAGCCTGCTCCGAGCCCACCCACGGCTCCGAATCCTCCAGAAAAGCCAGTATTCAATCCGTCGGGATCTGTCCCATAAGCCGAGCCCTCCACGTATCCTCCTGCCCCAAAGGCAGCACTGCAATTTCCGGTAATCGACGTGGTTCTGGTTGTGGGCCCGTTGAATGATACGCCCGATGATACAGAACCAGTAAACGAACCTTTCGGTCCAACACCGACACCCCAGTGGTCGTTACCAATCTCGGCACAAATTGCGAAGCAGCCCGTAGCCGCCCAACCAGATTTCGAGTTTTTCGCGATATCGCTAACGAGCGTATCCCATTCGCGACCCTGCTGATTGCTCCAGAGCGCCTTCCGTGATCGTTCAGCACTTAGCTCTATTCTCTTAAAGTAGCTCAGTTGCCGTTTGATGACTTTCGTTATCGACTTTCTGCCACCATCTTCGCGCGGAGCTATAGACCACTTCTTCCCGCTGAGGTCGTGTCCGTTGATGGGGTCGGTGGGCCAGGAGTAGTCGTTCGCCCCACCACCCTCGATCGGGTCGACCTGCAGGAACCGCCCGAGGGCGGGGACATACAACCGCACCCCCACCTCCACCACCAGCGCCGACCCGGCCGACTCCGCAGGCTTCAACGCCCCCTGATGCCACAGCGTGTTCCCCGCCACCTGCCCGATGTCATCCGACGCAGTGGTGCCGATCGCGAACGTCACCGGGTCCACGGGCTGACCGAACGGATCCCACAACAACAACGCACTCGTCGTGGCCCCGGTGCGAGTCACGAGCCCGTGTCCACCCAAACCGGGGAACGACCACGTCACCACCCCGGCCTGGTTCGTCCACGACACCCCACCCGGTAACCCCAGACTCCGGGTCAACTCCGCACCAGACTTCTGTCCCCACGCCGCATCACCACCCGCCGCATACAGTCACTCCGTGGCGCCAGCCTCGCGCTGATTCGAGATGCCACGTAGGCGCGTCAGTCCGGTAGAGATAGCGCCGTCGACCCGCTCCAGGTACTTTTGGGGAGTCTTATCTGATCTTCGCATTGGCGCCAGGAGCCGCAGGCTTCCGTATCTCTCATCCAGCGCATGAGCCTCTAGCGCGGCCTCCACTTCAGAAGGCGGGTCGTCCAGCTCGGTCCAGTTATTGCGAATTCGGATTAGATCCGCGATAAGAAGCGTCTCGCGTTCGATCTCAGAGGGAAAACTCTGCTCAAACTCGCTCTCCAGGATCACATGCCCCCGCTCATAGTCGTCTGAAAGCAGGAGTCCGATCTCCTCTTCCTCGGCGCTTGCGGCTCCCGCCTTGATCCTTGCTAATTCGACTTCGACTACGTCACTGATGCCAAGTTCGCCGAAATGATGGAGTTCTGCGACCACCCCCATTGTCATCAGATGAGGTCCAAAAATCTCAAGGTAGTTCACCGTCTTGACCCCCTCCAAAGCTGGTGTGTCAGGTTCCCGCCACGTACGAACCACTCTTGTGTTCCCGGGCGGCCATTAGTGGACATGGGCATACGCACGAAGGTAGTCCTCACGCCGTCGCCACCCCGGCCTCTGGTTACGGTAGCGCTAGTTCTGATCGACTTCCGAATCAACGCAGAACTGCCATACCCATGCCAGCTGTCCTGTTTCAAGGCGCTACCTGTAGGTCGAGCTCTGATCACTGACTGATAGCCGTATTCACGCAAGACGCGCGTCTCTGCACGAGCAACCAGCGATGCCACTCTGGTCAGCTTCGCGGCCTGACTACTGACTCGCACCGCACCAAGAACCAGTCGCGCAGCCAGCAGCCCGACCTTGATCGCCGCACCAGCAGCCGTCCCAACTCCAGGTACGAACATTATCGCTGTCGACACCACGTCCAGCGCGAAGAGCCAATCGAACTCACCGTCCAAGTCGGCGCTTCCGATCGGGTCGGTGGGCCAGACGTAGTCGTTGTCCACACCGCCTTCGATCGGGTCGACCTGCAGGAACCGTCCGAGGGCGGGGACATACAACCTCACCCCCATCTCGACCACCAGAGTCGACCCGGCCGACTCGGCAGGCTTCAACGCCCCCTGATGCCATAGCGTGTTCCCCGCCACCTGCCCGGAGTCATCCGACGACACCGTCCCAACCGCGAACGAGACCGGATCCACCGGCTGACCAAACGGATCCCACAACAACAACCCGCTCGTCGTGGCGCCGGTGCGAGTCACCAAGCCGTGTCCGCCCAAACCGGGGAACGACCACGTCACCACCCCGGCCTCGTTCGTCCACGACACCCCACCCGGCAGGCTGACGCTCCGAGTCAACTCCGCACCGGACTTCTGCCCCCACGCCGTGTCACCACGCGTCGCATACAGGTAGCTCGTCGTCACCGCCGCATCGGCACCCGCCGGATCCATCGACCGCGACACGATCCGTCCGGTCGCGTCCCGCACGATCCGCACCGTCGTGCCATCGTCATACGTCGTCCCGATGTGCCGGTTCGCGGCATCGTACGAGAACTGTATATCGCCCAGACGAACCGTGTTCCCCCGCACGTCATAGACAATCTCCGACGCCGCCAGACCATCCGCCACCGCCGTCGCACCCGGGACCGCACCCGTCACCGACGACGACAACAACCGATCCGCCCAGTCATAGCAATACGACGTCGACGTCGACACCGCAGCCTGGCCCGGCGCCGTCCACACATCCGTCAGACCCGTCCGGTTCCCCGACATCCCCGCCGCCGCATTCGGACCACACCCACCCGACGACCCGAACCCATACGTGAACTCATGCCCCGGAATCACAGCCGACACCAAACGGCCCGCCGTGTCATACCCATACGTCGACGAATACGACGTCGACCCCATCGACGACTGCTGCTTGACCACACGACCCGACTGCGAACGCACCACAGCATCCGATACGACCTGACCGCCGACCAGCCACTCCTGACCGACCACCCGCTCCGCCGCATCACGACCCACACTGCTCAGCGCCGAACCGTCCGGATACGCGATCTGCTGCAACCGCTGCAGGGCGTCATACGTCACCGACGCGAGCTGCTGCCCATCGACCGTGACCGTCTTCACCTTGCCGTCGGCATCGTACGTGTACGCGGTCACCGACGCCGCACCACCGGCAGGAGTCGTGGAGATCTGCGTCACACGCCCGGAAGCCGGGTCGTATGTGGGCGTGGTGACCGTGCCCCACACATCCGTGTAGCTCACGGTCCGACCGAGCAGGTCGGTGACCGTCGTGATCGTCGAGTCATTCGGCGAACCCGCGACCGACACTCCGCCCGTGACGGTGGTGTATCCACCGTTCGTCACTCGAGCTTGCGCGGATTCCTAGACCGCAGAAACCGTCCGCACCCGCCGGCCGTCGGCGAACGCACGCGGGTAGGCCCGTCGGAGTGCGACCACGACCAGCGTCGCCGCGACCACCTTGATCAGGTCTCCCGGCAGGAAGGCGAGACTCGACAGCGCGGTGGGTCCGAGCGGCACGCCGGTCACGAGCGCCTGCACAGGGATGCCGAATGCGTAGACGACGAGCACCCCTCCCACGAAAGCGGCGATCGCGGAGCGCCACCAGGTGAAGCGACCCGTGCGCATGAGCAGGCCGATCACGACGACCCCGGCGATCCAGCCGACGAGGTACCCGGCACTCGGTCCGACGAACACGCCGAGGCCTCCACGACCACCCGCGAGAACCGGAAGTCCGACCGCGGCGAGCGCGAGCACCAGGACCACGGCGAGTGGCGCGAGACGCGGCCCCAGCACGAGTCCGGCGAGCATGACCCCCAGGGTCTGCGCCGTGATCGGCACGCCGCTCGGAAGGGGCACGATCACCGTGCCGAGCACGACGATCAGTGCGGCGAAGACCGCGATGCGGCCGAGCGAGGCGCTTGTGTCGGTGGCGCGGGGCTTGGTCATGAATCCTCCTGAACGCCGTTCACCTGAACGGTGTTCATTAAAATAGGGACGCCCGCCCTCCGCACGCAAACCCGCCCAGGAGTCCTCACGTCTCTCACCCCGACGCTGCGCCGCATCGCCGCCGACGACCCCGACCGCCCGGCGATCGTCGGCCGCGATGCCCACCTGACGTACGGCGAGCTCCACACCGAGTCGCGCCGAATCTCCGCTGCCCTCCGTGGCATGCTCGCGAGCATCCCCTCGACGTCCGGAGCGGACGGCCACTCGACCCACCCGCCGATCGTCGGTATCTGCCTGTCCGCCGCATTCGACACGGCGCGCGCCGTCGTCGCGGTGGAGGCGGGCGACCGCATCCTCACCGTCGTCGACGCGCAGTGGCCCGTCGCTCTGCAGATGCAGTCGATCGTCACATCCGGGATGGCTGCCATCATCACGGATGTTCCTCACCTCCGGCACGCTCTGCGCGCGAGCGGGTGGCCCGGTCTGGTCTTCGACCTCGCCGACCTGCTGGACGACGGATCATCCGCGCCCGGGGCACCGACCGACGACGCTCCGACCGACGGCCCTCCGATCGACACCCCGTTCCTGCTGCTGACGTCATCCGGTACGACGGGCGCGCCGAAGGCGTTCCTCAAGACGCGAGCGCAGTACGCGGCGAACATCGAGGTGTCGCGTGAATACCTGGGGGCGGGTGACCGCGTCACGACCTTCGCACCCGGGCCGATGTCGTACAGCCTGACCCTGTACACACTGTTCGAGGTACTCGCCACGGGCGGTCAGCTGCACGTCGCCGACGGCCTGGACGAGCTGTGGCTCTCCTCCCGCGTGCACGACGAGCGCATCACGCGCCTCGTCACGATCCCCGCGGCGGTGACGACACTCGTCGACGCAGCCCTCCGCCATCCGGGACGGTACGACGGCATCGAGCTCATCGTCACGGGAGGGGCGGCGCTCTCCGCATCGACGCGAGCCGACGTCGCCGAGGCGCTCCCCCATGCCCGGAGCATCGGCTACTTCGGCACCGGCGAACTCGGCTTCATCGGCGACGATCGCGCCGGCGACGAAGCCATCCGGCTCTACCCGCAGGTCGAGGCCCGCGTCCGTGGCGATGACGGCGACGACCTGGCTCCCGGCGAGCTCGGCAGTCTCTGGGTGCGCTCGCCCTCCTGCTCGACCGACTACCTCCCAGGGACGACACCGACGGTGTTGACGGACGCTGACGGCTGGGCGAGCGTGCACGATCAAGGGCGACTGCGCGGGCGCGACTTCACGTTCGTCGGCAGAAGAGGCGACGTCGTCACCACGGGCGGGCACACCCTCGCACTCGACGACGTGGAGCGCGCCTTCGACGGGATGCCCGGCCTCAGCGCCTGTTGCGCGATCACCGAGAGCGACGAGCGTCTCGGCACGCGGATCGCGCTGGTCGTCGAGGGCGTCGCCCCACCCGCCGCGGAGCTGCGCAGGTGGGCGAAACAGCATCTCGCCTCGGCATCCGTTCCGCGCCGCTGGTACGCACTGTCGGAGCTTCCGCGCACCTCCGGCGGGAAGATCCGTCGCGCCGCCGTCGCGGATCTCGTCGCGCTCGGAAAGGAGCGAGCATGAACGGCAGGCGATCCGTGGTCATCACCGGTGTCGGCGCGGTCACACCGAGCGGACTGACGGTATCGGCGTCGTGGGCGTCTGTGCGCGCGGGACGAAGCGGCATCACCCGCCTCCCTCCGGAGATCTCCGGCTCAGGCCCTGTGCAGGTCGGCGGAATGGTGCGCGGTTTCACCACCCCTGTCGATCTGGCGGCATCGCTCGCCCGGCACCTCACACCGATGCAGCAGTGGGCGATCACCGCCGCCGATGAAGCACTCGCCGACGCGGGCGTCCCCGGGCAGCCGTGGCAGGCGGATGCCGGGCAGGTGATCGTCGCGACCGGTTCCGGGCCGGTAGATGCGACCGTGCGAGCCGCGGGCGCGCTGCGGGACCACGGGGCGCGTCGGGTGCCGCCGGGGCTCACGGTGTACGGAACGGCGGATGCGATCGCCGGCGTGCTCAGCAGACGATACGGATTCCTCGGTCAGACCCACGCGGTCGCCGCGGCCTGCGCGAGTGGAGCGGTCGCGATCGGGGAAGGTCTGCGCCGAATCCGTCACGGGTATGCCGACAGGGTGCTGGTCGTCGGGATGGAGGATTGCCTCGGCCCGCTGCATCTCGCTGCCCACGCGAACCTCCGCTCGGTCGCGACGGGCTTCGGCGACGACCCCTCGTCGGCCTCACGCCCCTTCGACCGCGCCCGCACGGGCTTCGTCATGGCGCAGGGCGCGGCCGCCGTACTGGTGGAATCCGCCGATGCCGCACGGGAGCGCGGCGCTCGAACGCTTGCGACGATCGCCGGATTCGGCGCGACCAGCGACGCACATCACGCCACCGCGCCCGACCCTGCCGCCGCGGGGGCGACGAGAGCGATCGCCGCCTGCCTCACCGACGCCGACACGGACGCTGCAGAGGTCGACCACGTGAACACGCACGGCACGGGCACCGTCCTGGGCGATGAGGCCGAGCTGGTCGCGCTCACGCAGGCGCTCGGCCGGAGAGCATCGTCCGTTCCCCTCACCGCGACCAAGTCGACGACCGGACACCTGCTCGGCGCGGCCGGCGTCGCCGAGGCCGTCATCGTCGCGATGACGCTCCGCGATCAGGTGTTGCCCCCGACGATGAATCTGTCGCATCCGTGTGCCGACGACTGGGACTTCGTACGCGACAGGGAAAGACCGCATCCGGTCCGCACCGTGCTGTCGACCTCGTTCGGCTTCGGCGGCCACAACGCGGCGCTGATGTTCACCGCGAACGACTGAATCGCGGCGAGGTCAGCGCACGGGAAGGAAGTGCGTCGGGGTCGGAACCTGCGCCTCGTGACGGATACCGAGGGGCGCGCCCGTGCGCTCGTCGAGGTCGATCAGCGTGATCGTGTCGGAGCGCTGACCGGCGACGAGCATCTTGCCCTCGTGCACGAGATGGTGCCGCGGCCAGTCGACACCAGAATCGGCGAGCGCCACGGATTCCAGAGACTCGCCCCCACCCCGCACCCGCAGCGCGGCGATGGTGTTGCTGCCGCGCAGAGCCGTGTAGAGGAACTGTCCGTCGCGCGTACGTGCGAGTTCTGCCGGGAAGTCCGTCCCCACCTCGGCGATCGGGCTCGTCAGGGTCACCGACACGACACTCCAGATGCCGTCTGCCGCGCGCGCGAGGGTGAAGACCTCGCAGGAGTACTCGGTGACCACGTGCAGGTGCCCGCTAGGGTGCAGGACCATGTGCCGCGGTCCGGTGCCGAGCGGGAGCACGACCTCGTGGTCGAGCACGAGCCCACCGCCGCTCTGCCGCCAGAACCGCACGAGGTCGAAGCCGAGGTCGGTCGTGGCGACGCGTCCGTCGGGCAGGAAGACGGCAGCGTGCGCGTGGGAGACGCGGTCGCCGCCCACCCCGTACGGGTCGATCGCGGCGACGCCGTCGCCGGGCGGAGTCGCAGCGGGAGCATCCGGGTCGGCGTCACCGAACAGTGCTGCGCGGAGCGCCGCCGCGGCATCCGGCTTCGGAGGCACGATACGGCCTTCCGCATCCAGGTCGAACCGCACCACGCGACCGTCGCCGTAGCAGCTGGCGATCAGGGCCGAACCGTTCGGAGCCACCGCGACGTGGCAGACGTACTGGCCGACCGACGCGGGCGCACCCAGCGGCGCAAGGGCGGCTTCCCCCGCGCGGGAGAACGCCTGCACCGCGGAGTCGCCCTCGAGTGCCGCGTAGACGACATCGAGGGTCGGATGCTGCGCCAGCCACGACGGCGACGGCGTCTCGACCACGGCACCGCGGTAGGCGAGAGTCGAGGCCTCGCGGCCCTCATCCCCCGCGAGCAGGCCGATGCCGTCGGCCGAGCCGTCCATCGCGGCACCGTAGCCGCCCAGCCAGAAGCGCGTCACGGGCGCGGGTCAGTCGAGCAGACCGTGGCGGACGATGACCTGGTCGCGCTCCGGGCCGACGCCGATCACCGAGATGCGCGTGTTGCTCATCTTCTCGAGCGCCAGCACATAGTCCTGCGCGTTCTGCGGCAGGTCCTCGAAGGTGCGCGCGACCGAGATGTCTTCGTTCCAGCCGGGGAAGTACTCCAGGATCGGCTTCGCGTGGTGGAAGTCGGTCTGGTTGACCGGCACCTCGTCGAAGCGTTCGCCATCGACGTCGTAGGCGACGCACACCGGGATCTGCTCGAGACCCGTGAGGATGTCGAGCTTGGTGAGCACCAGGTCGGTGATGCCGTTGATGCGCGTCGCGTAGCGAGTGATGGGAGCGTCGTACCAACCGACGCGGCGCGGACGGCCGGTGGTGGTGCCGAACTCGAAGCCCTGCTTGCGCAGCCACTCGCCCTGCTCGTCGAAGAGCTCGGTCGGGAAGGGGCCGGAGCCGACGCGGGTCGTGTATGCCTTGACGATGCCGACGATGCGGTCGAGCGCACCGGGGCCGACGCCCGCACCGGTCGCCGCGCCTCCTGCAGTCGCCGAAGACGAGGTCACGAACGGGTAGGTGCCGTGGTCGATGTCGAGCATCGTGGCCTGGCCGCCCTCGAACACGACGACCTCGCCGCGGTCCAGGGCCTGGGCGATCAGGTAGCCGGTGTCGGCCACCATGGGCCGCAGCCGCTCGGCGTACGACAGCAGGTCTTCGACGACCTCGTCGGCGGTGATCGCACGGCGGTTGAAGATCTTCACCAGCAGATGGTTCTTCTGGTCGAGGGCGCCCTCGACCTTCTGGCGCAGGATGTTCTCGTCGAACAGGTCCTGCACACGGATGCCCACGCGGTTGATCTTGTCGGCGTACGCCGGGCCGATGCCGCGGCCGGTCGTGCCGATCATGCGCTTTCCGAGGAAGCGCTCGGTGACCTTGTCGAGCGTGCGGTGGTACTGCGTGATGATGTGCGCGTTGGCGCTGACCTTGAGTCGCGAGACATCGATGCCGCGAGCGGCGAGCGCCTCGAGCTCGAAGAACAGCACCTCGAGGTCGACCACGACGCCGTTGCCGATGACGGGCGTCACGCCCGGAGACAGGATGCCGGAGGGCAGCAGGTGCAGCGCGTACTTCTCATCACCGACGACGACGGTGTGCCCGGCGTTGTTGCCGCCGTTGAACTTCACCACCCAGTCGGTGCGCTCACCGAGAAGATCGGTGGCCTTGCCCTTTCCTTCGTCGCCCCACTGCACGCCGACGATAACGATTCCTGGCATGGGTAACCCCCTGGCTTTCGCCGGGTTTGCACCGGCCGATGAGCTGGCCCTCTTCGGGCGGTCCCATCCTATCGGGAGGGCTTCGGTGCGCCTTTCGGGGGAGCGTCGGGGGCGGTCAGAACACGTACAGCTGGCCGAGGATCAGAATGACCACGAAGAACGCGACGGCGATCGCGCCGATGATCGTGAGGGTTCGCGCCGAGAGCTTCGCGACACCCCACCCCACGAGGAAGGGAAGGGCGAGGAGCATGATCGCGACGATCCACCAGAACGCCGTATAGCCGCCGACGGTCGCCTCCGACAGTCGGCCTCCGAACAGCTGCTGGGACATCGGATGGGTCGCGAAGCGCACCGCCGCGCTGATCGGGACACCGACGAAGACGAACACGATGAGTCCGATCAGCGCGCCCCACAGCGCCGGGCTGCCACCGCCGCTCAGCACCCCTCCGTGAAGTTCGGGCTGATGCTGCCGCTGGTTCTTGTGCTCCGTCATGGCACAGGAGCCTATCCGTCTGGATGCACGCAGGGTGGTCGATTCCCCACTCTCCGCCGGCGCGGGCACAGAAGTCACCCGGGTGGAAGTACCAGGGATTGCATGTTTCGCCCCATCATCGACGGCCCACACGCAAGGCGATGTCGGTTCGCGCCTCGGCGGCAGTGCGGACGAATCGGTCGATGCCCTCCGGGTGCGCATCGCTGACGTTCAGCAGCACGTGGAACGGGATGGGCGGACGCGCATAGATCTCGGGGCTGTCCACGGCTGCAGACCAGGATTCTCCGGCCGAATGGAGCGTGCGCAAGAACGCTTCGACATCAAGGGGATCGTCGACGAGAACCTCTTCCGCGCGCTCGACGACGAGCACGTAGGCCTTGGCCGGCAGCCACTCGTCCAGAGATCGGAGGCAGTCGCTCAGCGCCGACCAGTTCTCCCCGAATCCGTCGAAGAACTGGAGCGCGGCTCCGAACTCGTTCATCAGTCCTTCGTAAGAACGCATCTTCCACCCGCGGAGCGTCCGCACACACGCGTCATCCAGCTCGGCCGTCATGTAGAACGACGATGGAATCCACTTCTCGCGCCCCTGCTCGCCGTGTCCGACGTACACCCACGGACCTTCCGTCGCCCAGAGGAAGCCCCTCGCGGTCGACGTCGGGCCGACCTCTCCCCCTTCGAGCGTCATCGCCGCCCCTCGGCGGCTCGGTTCCGTGCGTTGGCCTCGATCTCTCGCACCCGCGCGTAGTGCGCCTCGATGCGCAGGGCTTGCGGTGATTCGGGGGCGGGATACCTCAGAGACGCCGGCATGACCGCGGCCGCCTCGGCGCACCGCCCGTCGCCTGCGGGATCGAGCACCCCTCGGAAGCCGGCGGGGATCCACGGATCGCCGCTCAACCGAAGGAGCTCCTCCGCCTCGGCCGGGTGCTCCGTCCAGCGGTGCAGAGTCCCCTGGCCGTTGGCCTTCGTGCGGATGGGATCGAGATGCGGAGCGACCATCTCGGCGTATTCCGGCTCGAACCAGGTCATCCATTGCGGCGCGGTCGGCAATCCGCTCCACGGGTCTTTGAGTTTGACGTCCATGAGCGGGTGGGCGGTTCCGTACCGATTCGTATTGACCTCGGCGAACGCGAAGAAGGCCCCGGTCCGTTCGGCGAGTGCGACGAAGAACGGCTCGATGGCGTCAAGAGCTTTGAGCTTCTCGAGCCGATCGAGCTCGAACTTCAGTCGGATCGATTGAGTTCGGCGCTCCAGGTCGTTCGTCCAGCCGTCGATGGTCCCGTGCTCGATCGGCTTGCCCGCGAGGATGAGATCGCCGAGGTAGCAGTTTGCGCGGTACATCCCGTCAAACGTCGCATCGTCGTCGCGGGGGAACCTCCCCTGAAACGGTTCGTGCGTGCCGAATCGCGACGGCACCCCTGGTCTGAAGAACTCGCGCGCCGTGCGGAGGTAGATCGCGGCGAGATCCTTATCGTGTGTGTCATCGAGCAGTCGGTACCAGCGCAGATGCAGGAAGCGGGGGCGCTGCGGCTGCGGTTCCGGCTGCGGTTCCGGCTGCGGCTCGTAGGTCTGCGGGTCGATCACCGTGCCGTCGACGCGCTCCGCCAACCGTGCGGCGAAGGCCGACGCCGTCGCCAGCTTCGTCTCGTCGACGCTGAACGAGAACCCCGCTCCCGACGTGACGTCGTACGACACGTGGATGCTGTAGAGCACCGTCGCATCCGCGACCTCGGTCCACTCCGCCGGGATATCCTCCGGCTCCACACGATCGGGGCCGTCGAGCTCGAACGCCATCTCGCGGGTGCGCTTGTCGACGATCGACGAGATCGTCTGCGATCGCCGATCGACCTTAGCCTTCAGCCCGCGCAGTGACGAAACCACTTTCGCCAGGTCCCTCGCCGTCAACGAGACCTTCCCGTACACCTCGAGGTCGTATGACACCTATCCCGCCTTTCGATTCGTCTGTCTCGTCCTGCCGGAAGCGCTCCACACGCTCCGATCGCAGGCCCTGTCACTCCCCCCGCGGAGAGCGACAGGGCCTACGAAGAGAGCAGAGGCACGCCGTCCGAGGAGCCTCCTACGGTGCGGTCACCCAAGGCTCGCCGAAGACCCATGCGGTGTCAGGGATGTAGTTGGCGGCGTCGTCGCCGTTCGGCACTCCCGCACTGAACGTCGCACCACCATAGACGAGACCGTTCTGGTGCATGCGAAGCTTGCGCCACGGATCACGGGCGGCCGGGAAAGAGAGTCCCACGCCGAATTCCGCGTCCTCTGCGCACCAGGTCGCGTTACGGCTGCTGGTCGCAGAAGGCGTGGCCAAGACGATGTAGCCATCCGTCGTCGTGGAGATGTTCAAGTACTTCCCGGGAGATGCGACCGACTCGAAGCTGTAGCACTGTGGATCCACCAGCCCCTGCACTACCCGGAACGTCGCTGCTTGACGCTGAGCGAGCGGTGAGGAGGCAGTGACGTTGCCGACGGATGCTTGCGCCGCGGCAGGCACGGCCGTCAAGGACTTCCCACCGACGACGGTGCGCAGCGAAACGTAACTGCCGATCGTCGCGACGTCGGAACGCATCTTGGTGACGTTCTTGTACGTCCATCGTTCGACGCTCGCGCCCGTGGCGGCCCGCAAGGTGAGAGTCGTCGATGTCGGCGCTGTGAGCACCTTGCCGGAGGCGACGTTGACGATGCTCACTCCGCCCGAGGGCTGGTCGGCGAATGTCCACTGCTGACGAGTGTCAGTCGTAGCGCACGCAGCCTGCACGACCCCGCTGCCCGCAGCATCCGAACTCGCGGCGCACATGGGGTGATGTGCGTAGTTGCGCAGGCCGAACACGGTCGGTGTGATCTCGATCAGTTCCCAGCGGCGCATCTGGGGGTTCAGGGTGCAGCCCACAGGAGCCAGGACAGCCCCGGCGTTCGGACTCGAGGCCGCGCTCTTCGTCGAGAAGCATGTGCCTGGTTGGCCGATGCTCTCGATCTCGAAGACCTGACCTCCTGCGAACGTGGGCGCGGCCCAGGGCTCGCCGATGACCCATGCGGTATCGGGAACGTAGCCGGCCTGATCATCGCCGTTGGGCACGCCCGCATTGAAGCTGGCGCCGCCGTAGACGAGACCGTTCTTGTGTGAACGCAGCATCCGCCAGGAATCGCGAGCCGCGGGGAACGAGAAGCCGACTCCGTGCGCCGCATCCTGCGCACACCAGGTCGCGTTGCGCGTACTGGTGGGAGAAGGCGCGACCAGCACGATGTTTCCGTCTGCCGTCGTGGAGATGTTCAGGAACTTGCCCGGCGAGGCGATCGACTCGAAGCTGACGCACTGCGGATCGATCAGACCCTTCACGACCCGGAACGTCGATTCCTGGCGCAACGCGAGAGGTGACGTCGCGACGACATCCTTGACGTTCGCCTGGGCGGTGGTGGTCGCGGTGAGGGACTTGCCTCCGACGGCCGTGCGCAACGATACGTAGCTTCCCACGGTGGCAGCGTCGTAACGCATCTTCGCGACGTTCGTGTACTTCCATCGATCGACGTTCGCGCCGGAATCCGTCTTCAGCGTGATGGCCGTCGTCGAGGGCGCTGCGAGAACCTTGCCGGACGCGATGTTCACGACACTCACCGTGCCGGCGGCCTGCTCGCGGAACGTCCACTGCTGCTTCGGATCGGCGGGCGCGCAGGCGGCCTGCACGAGGGCGCTGCCTGCGGCATCCGAACTCGCGGCACACATCGCGCGGTCGACGTAGTTGCGCAGGGCGAAGACGGTCGGAGTGACCTCTACGAGCTCCCACCGACGCATCTGGCCGATGAGCGTGCAGCTCGACGGAATCACCACAGGCCCCGCTGAAGAGTTCGACGCTGCGTTCTTGGTCGACATGCACGCGCCCGCCTGAGCGATGCTCTCGATCTCCAGCACCTGACCGGCGCTGATTCCGGCGAGCTTCCGGCCGTTCTCGATGGTCGCGGTGACCCAGGGTGCGATGACATCGCCGCGGGTCGCCGTGATCGATGCGGTGCCTGCGGGGATGCCGGAGCCGTGGCAGCCAGCCTGTGATGCCTGCGACGCGACAGCGACGAGTGTCTTCGTGCCGTTGATGTCGCGGATGCCGGGGGCGCCGCCGTCACCGAGACAGAGCGAAGCACCGGAGGCTGCGGTGGTCACTGTGGCCGTGTTGAGGGACGTGACCGGGTAGGTGTTCGTCCGAGAGGTGAGCGGGACCCAGACGGATGCGGTGCGCCCGAAGCCCGTGAACGCGATGTCCTGGCCTGCGACCGGGGCGGCCGTCGCGACCGGCATCGGGGTGATGTCATCGACAGGTGCCTCCAGCTTCGCCAGAACCACGTCCTGACCGTTGCCCGCGGGCTCCAGGTGAGTGATCTTCACGCCCAGATCGCCGGTGCCGCTCATCGTCTTGTCGTTCGCGACATCCGGGCCGAACAACGCCCGTGCCGGAGCGGCAGGGGCACCCGCAGCGAGGGTCGTCGGGTCGGCCGCGAAGCAGCTCGCCGCAGTCAGCACCCACGAGCGGTCCACCAACGTGCCCGTGCAGGATCCCAGACCCGTGCGGATCTTCGTGATCGCCGTCCGCGGGTGCGTGGTGGTGGTCGCAGGGACGTCGGTAGACACCGCGTTCACCTCGATCACCACGACCGTCGACTGACCAGTCTGATTCTGGTCGACCGTGCGACGTCCGTTGGCCGGCACCGGGATCTCCGTCTCCGGACCACCCGCGACCGAGTACGTGACATCCATCGGCTGCGCGCCGGCCTTGACCCCGAACGATGCCGCGATCTCCAGATTCAACACCGCCGGACGGAACACGGCCTCGAAGCACACCTTCGCCTTCTTGCCGGCCATCTGATACTCGACCTCGACCTGCCCGGTCCCGGCCGCGCACGTGACGACACGCAGACCACCGTTGCCATCCTTCAGAACGATGCCCGCGGCCGAACCCACCGAACCCCCGTCCGGATACGCTCCGGACTCCACGAGATACCCGGGAGCGTCATCCGCCACCGCAGAACTCACGGGGACCGAGACGAGCAACGCCGACACCAACGCCGCCGCCACCCCCACAGCCGTGATGCGGCCCCGACGGGGAGATCTCAACGAGAACATGCAATGCCTTTCAAGAAGCCTGGGGTTCAGGACGCGTGAGTGATGTCTGTCTGCAAAAAGAGCAGCCGTTCAACTGAGCAGACGGAGAGCGTTCCACCCGCTGTTGAGGTTGGTCGGGCCCGTGAATCCTGTGGCTGTGCCCGGGTAGATCCAGAACGCACCCGTGGTCTGGCGGGCCAGGATGTCGGCGATGCCGTCACCGGTGTAGTCGAGCCCGCCGGTGATCACGGTCATGATGTTCCAGCCGTTGCCGACCTGCGTCGGCGTCGTGAGATTTACGCCGTCGCCGAGGAATCGCCACAGCAGGCCGTTGGAGTCGCGAGCGACGAGGTCGCCCTTGCCATCGCCGTTGAAGTCGCCGGCGAGCAGAGAAGTCATATGCCCCCAGCCGGCGTTGAAATGCACCCCGGCTGCAAAGCTCCCCGCGCCGTTTCCCGCATACAGGTAGATGTTCCCGTTGGTGCCGCGGCCGATGAGGTCGGCGCGTCCGTCGCCGTTGAAGTCGACGCCTCCGGTGAGCAGCGCCGTTCCGGGCCAACCCGAGCCGATGAGTGATCTGCCGACGAAGCCGTTCGCCCCATCACCCTCGTAGAACCAGATGCTGCCGTCATTCCAGGTCGCGACGATATCGCCGTTGCCGTCCGCGTTGTAGTCTCCGTGGACGATCGCGGTGACCGCTTCCCAACCGGCGCTGCCTGTCGACTGCTGGGTCCAGCCACCCGTCCCGCTACCCAGGTAGAGGTAGAGCTGGTGATTCGACGCCGAGACCGACAGAACGTCGGGCTTGCCATCGCTGTTCACGTCGAACGAGGGCTTGATCACCGGCGCTGCAGCCGCGACGGACCCCCGGTACTCGAAGTGGTTGTGCGTGCAGGCGGCGTCGAACTGCGACCATCCCGCAGGTGTCGTGGTCCTCGGGCGGCAGCTGAGCTGTCCGATCCCGCTGGGTGCAGGCAATGCCGCGAGCATCGCCGCTCGCAGCGCCTGATCCTGTGCCGTGTTGCCTGTCGAAGCCACGCCGTTCACCACGCTGATGTCGACGGCGTATCCGCCGCCGTTCCGCGAGTGATAGTCCGCTTTCGCAGCCCCCGGAGTGACGCAGTACTCGTTCAGCGAAGAGATCGTGATCGAGAAGCCCTGGTCGACGACGACCTTCTTCAACGCTTCGAGGAGGACCGGGTCGATCGTGCAGTCGCGAACCTGGTTGTCGACGATGTTTCCCCTCACCTTGCCCGCCGCGTACGCCTGAAGCTGCGTCATGATCTTCGGCTCCGCGGTGATGCGGCCGCTGTCGACGAGCTGCTGAGCGAGGACCTTGGTCGCCGCCGGCACGACCACCGTGTCGAGGCCGTTGCGGATGGTGGCGGCGACCCAGCCGGAGAGGGTGTCGCCGCGGGTTGCGGTGACGGTTGCGGTGCCGGCGGGGATGCCGGAGCCGTAGCAGCCGGCCTGTGATGCCTGGGATGCGACAGCGACGAGTGTCTTCGTGCCGTTGATGTCGCGGACGCCGGGGGCGCCGCCGTCACCGAGGCAGAGAGAAGCACCGGCCGCTGCAGCCGTCAGCGCGGCCGTGTTGACGGCCGTCACGGGGTAGGTGTTCGTGTGCGAGGCGAGGGGGACCCAGACGTTGTTCGTGCGGCCGAAGCCGGTGAAGGCGAGGTCTTGACCCGCGGCAGGTGCCGATGTCGCGATCGGCATGGGGGCGATGTCGTCCACTGCGGTGTCGAGCTTCGCCAGAACAGCATCCTGACCGTTGCCGGCGGGCTCGATGTGGGCGACCTTCACACCCAGATCCCCGGTGCCACTCATCGTCTTGTCATTCGCGACATCGGGGCCGAACAGCACCCGCGCCGGAGCCGCCGGGGCACCCGGGACCAGCGTCGCCGGATCAGCTGCGAAACAGCTCGCCGCCGTCAGCACCCACGACCGATCCACCAACGTTCCCGTGCACGAACCCAGACCCGTGCGGACCTTCGTGACAGCGGTCCGCGGATGCGTGGCCGTCGTCGCCGGCACGTCAACCGCGGGGTCGGCCTTCACCTCGATCACCACGATCGTCGACTGACCCGTCTGCAGCTCGTCAACCGTGCGACGCCCGCCCGCCGGCACTGGGATCTCCTTCTCCGGACCACCCGCGACCGAATAGGTCACATCCATCGGCTGCGCACCGGCCTTCACACCGAACGACGCCGCGATCTCCAGATTCAACACCGCCGGACGGAACACCGCCTCGAAGCACACCTTCGCCCGCTTGCCCGACCTCTCGAACTCCACCTCGACCTGCCCAGTCCCCGCCGCGCACGTGACGACACGCAGACCACCGTTCCCGTCCTTCAGAACGATCCCGGCGGCCGGACCGACCGCGGCCCCATCCGGATACAGCCCCGCCTCCACGAGATACCCCGGAGCATCATCGGCGACTGCCGAGGTCATGGGAACCGAGACGAGCAAGGCCGACACCAACGCCGCCACCCCCACAGCCGCAACACGACCACGACGGGGAGATCTCAACGAGAACATGCAATGCCTTTCAAGGAATGTGAGTGCGCGAGACTGGGCTCAGCTGAACAGGCGGAGCGAGGTCCACCCGTTGCCGACGCGTGTGGAGGCGCCGAAACCGGAGATGCCGAGGCCGGGGTATACGTACAGTCCGCCATCGCCGGTCCGACCGAACAGGTCGGCCTTGCCGTCCAGGCCGTAGTCGACGCCGCCGGTGATCGCCGAGATGTTGTTCCAGCCATTGCCGACCTGCGGACCGCCGGTGAGCGTCACGTTGTTGCCCGGGTAGATGCGAAGGAGTCCGGTCGTCGTCGTGGCGAGGATGTCGCCCTTGCCGTCGCCGGTCCAGTCGCCGGCGAGGACCCGAGAGATCCCACCCCAGTCATGGCCGATCTTCATCTTGGCGCCGAAGGTTCCGTTCCCGTTGCCGGGGTAGGCGTAGAGGTGGCCGTCGGACTCACGGGCGACGAGGTCGGCCTTCTTGTCTCCGTTGAAGTCGATCCCACCCGTGATCAGGCCCTTCGTATCCCATCCGCGGGCAGCCAGCGCCTTCGACGGGAAGCCCAGCGCACCATCACCCTGGTAGTACCAGAGGGTGCCGTCGGTGTTGACGACCATCATGTCGCCCTTGCCATCACCGTTGTAGTCGCCGTGGATGAGGGTCTTGGCCGAAGCCCACCCTGCGCTGACGGAGGTCTGGGTCGTCCATCCGCCGTTGCCGTTGCCGTGATAGATGTAGAGCGAATTGGACGAGGTGATCCCGATCACGTCAGCCTTGCCATCGCTGTTCAGATCGAACGAGGGCTTGGCCGGTGTGAGCGGCACGCCGTGGTACTCGAAGTGGTTGTGCGTGCAGTCCTCTTCGGTCTGCGCCCAGCCGTTCGGAACCGTGAGCGCCGGGCGGCACGTGACCTGACCGATGCCCGCCGGTGCCGGCAGCGCGGTGAACATGGCGGTCGTCAGAGCCTGGTCCTGCGCCGTGTTGCCGGTCGCGGCGACGCCGTTCACGACGCTGATGTCGACAGCATGACCGCCACTGTTCTTCGCGTGGTAGCTCGTGGGCGACGGGGTCGCCGTGGTGCAGTACTCGTTGAGAGAAGAGATCGTGATCGAGAAGTTCTGATCGACGACGACCTTCTTCAAAGCGGAGAGGATCACGGGGTCGATCGTGCAGTCACGAACCTGTCCGCCGATCAGGTGGCCGCGCTTGAAGCCGTCGGCATACGCCTGGATCTGGGCGAGCGCCTCGGTTCCGCTCACGCGGCCGGTGGCCACGATCTGCTGCGCAAGGGTCTGATCCGCAGCGGCGACCGGGGTCGTGTCGAGCCCCTTCTGGACCGTGGCGGCCACCCATCCGGCGATGATGTCGCCGCGTGTCGCGATGGTCGAAGCGGTGCCTGCGGGGAGGCCGGAGCCGTAGCAACCGGTCTGCGTCGACTGGGAGGCGACAGCGACGAGCGTGTCGGTTCCATCGACGTTGCGGACGCCGGGGGCGCCGCCGTCGCCGAGGCAGAGGGAAGCACCGGATGCCGAACCAGTCACGGTCGCGGCGTTGACCGCCGTGACCGGGTAGGTGTTCGTGCGAGACGCGAGAGGGACCCACACGTTGTTCGTGCGGCCGAAGCCCGTGAACGCCACGTCTTGGCCCGCGACCGGAGCGGTCGTGGCGACCGGCATCGGAGTGATGTCATCCACCGCCGTCTCCAGCTTCGCCAGCACCGCGTCCTGACCGTTGCCGGCCGGCTCGACGTGGGTGATCTTCACACCCAGATCCCCAGCACCGCTCATCGTCTTGTCGTTCGCGACATCCGGACCGAACAACACCCTCGCCGGAGCCGCCGGAGCACCCGCGACAAGCGTTGCCGGGTCGGCCGCGAAACAACTCGCCGCGGTCAGCACCCACGACCGGTCCACCAGCGTTCCCGTGCACGAGCCCAGACCCGTGCGGATCTTCGTGACAGCCGTCCGCGGATGCGTGGTCGTCGTCGCCGGGACATCCACGGCCGGGTCGGCCTTCACCTCGATCACCACGATCGTCGACTGACCCGTCAAGCCCGTATCAACACTGCGACGTCCGCCCGCCGGCACCGAGATATCCTCCTCCGGACCACCCGCCACCGAATACGTCACATCCATCGGCTGCTTGCCGGCCTTCACCCCGAACGACGCCGCGATCTCCAGGTTCAACACGGCCGGACGGAACACCGTCTCGAAGCACACCTTCGCGCGCTTACCCGACTTCTCGAACTCGACCTCGACCAGCCCGGCACCGACCGGAATCGGGACCGGACAGGTCACGACACGCAACCCACCGTTCCCGTCCTTCAGAACGATGCCGTTCGCCGCACCCACCGACGACCCATCCGGATACGCCCCCGACTCCACCAGGAACCCCGGAGCGTCATCAGCGACCGCCGACGACACCGGAACCGAGACGAGCAACGCCGACACCAACGCGGACGCGATGCCAACCGCGCTGATGCGCGCACGACGGCGAGACTTCAACGAGAACATGCAATGCCTTTCAAGAGATTCGGTCGTCTCATGACGTCCAACGCCTGTGTGCCCTCTTGTGAGCAAACAGTGCTTCAAGACGCAGGGCTTCCGCAGATCCGGGCTCGGGCGGGCGCAGTGACGGAGGCATCCTCTTTGCCGGCGCTCGCACTGTCCTCCCCTCCACGACCGCGAAGAAGTCGGGGCGCAACCAGCCGCGACGGCCCAGTTGCGCACGAATGTCCTTCGCCTCGCAAGGATGCTCGGTCCAACGATGGAGCGTGCCGCCTTCGAACTCCTCCAAGGTCCCACGCTCGTCCAGGTAAGGACGCACCATCTCGCCGTATTCCGACCCGTACCACGTCATCCATTGCGGGTCGGCTGGTAGCCCTCCCCATCCACCCTCGAAGTGCCCGACCCCTGCGTCTGCGTCCTGACGGTCGTTCAGCTCGACGAAGCCGAAGAAGCTCTGAGACCGCCGCGCCAGGTCTACGAAGAAGTCGCGCGAGGCCGCGACAAGACTCGCCTTTTGCACTGATTCGAAGCGAACGGAGAGCTGAGCACTCTGGTAGCGCATCCGTCCATCGAGCGACCATCCGGCGATGCTTCCTTCCGAGATCGACTTGTTCGCAAAGTAGAGAGGCGTTGCGTCGCACTCCATTTCATACGTCTCGGTGAATCTCTCGTCCGGGTCCCGCGGGAAGCGACCCTGCATCGGCTCGTATGATCCGAAGCGAACAGGAACACCCAGCTCAAAAGAACGCCGAGCCGCCCGCAGGTACTCGCCGGCAAGGTCCGCACGTCCATCCCGGAGACGGAACCAGCTGAAGTGCATCCAGAGCTTTCGTGTGGATGCCGCTCCCGCTGCAGACTGCGAAGCCACAGATGCAGGTGGCACCTCCGCCCTCTGGGGATCAACTACTGATCCTCCAAGTCGACGAGCAAGAACCTCGGCGAAAGACAGCGCGAGGGAAATGTCATCGGGACCGCCGCCATCCACGGAGACTGAGTACATCACGCCGGGCCCGGTCGAAGGTCCTAGCCCGGGGACGTCTTCGGCATCGAGGTCAAACGGTCCATCGACGGTGAAACACTGCTCGCGAGAAGACCAAAGCCCGGATCGCCTCTTGACCGTCGCTGTCACGACTCCTGAGGGTTGATCGAGTTCTGCTTTCAGGCCGTCGACCTGGGCGACCACCCCGGACAGCTCGTCCGGCGGAAGCGATTCCCGGCCGTAGATGTGAAGATCGTAGGACATTCGCGCTCAACCCCCTGGGCACACCAGCTTGTTGGTGGACAACTCCCCACCGACAACGATCGGGAGGTGCTTGACCATCACCTCGAATCCGAGGTCGGCTCGACACAGTGCTTTGATAAGGGGAGCAGTCAGATGAGTATCGGGCCTCGTCACCAGCACGAACTCTGACCTGTTCGTAGCGCCGGTGATCTTAAGTAGATCCTTGATCTGGGTGCTGTAGTGCTGTGTCGCGACGTTCTTCACCTCCATGATCATGGTTTCGTTCGCGTAGTCGGTGATTCGCGTTCGCGTGGTGCCATACAAAGCCTTGTCAAATACCTCTTTCGGGGACCCGATGACGATACCGGCGGCATACTCACCCAGCTGACCCTTTTCGTTCGCTGTTGCACCTGGCGGATTAGTCAACCGGTAGGCGTCGATGGGATCGCAACCGGGTCGAACCATGCACTCACCGGCGACTTCGTCGGTCTTGGTCTTGTTCTTCTTGAGGAGGCTGAACGCGTCGCCGACCTTATTGACGAAGCCCACCACCTTGTCGGCAAGCTTCATGATCAGCGGAATCGACTCGACCAGCTTGGCGAGCTTGCCCCATGGAGCGAACCCGATGAGCGCCATGAAGCACGCACCGATGTCGCCCTTCGTGACGCAGTCCATGATGTCGGTCACACCGATGAGGTCGAGGAGAACCTTGCCGCCCTCCTGGATGATGAAGTTCAGCAGGGCATCAGGCTGTGTCAACGCGTGGGCGTCCTTCAGCCGCTGCACCTCTGCGTCTCCACCGAGCGCGTACGCGGCATCGATCTGCGCCTGGGTGAGCTCCCCTTCTTTGCCGGCAGGCGGCGGGTAGTTGTCGGCCCCATCTTCCGCGCGTTGCTTCGATGCCGCGATCTCGCGAGCCTCCGTCGCGGCCTTCACTGCAGCTTCCGCGTCCAGCCCTGCGTTCGTCGCCGACGTGGCCGCACGGCTCGCGGCATCGTTGGCCCGCGACGCCGCAGCGCTGGCTGACTGCGCCGACGACGTCGCCTGCGCGGCGAACCCGTTGGCCTTCTTCGCATCGGCGGTCGCGGCCGTCAGCGCCTGATGCGCTCGCTGCGACGACTGGCGCGCTTCGTTCTCCGAAGCAGTCGCCTGGTTGGCCGACGTGGCCGCCTGCGCAGCCCATCCCTGCGCCTCCTGCGCATACTTCCGGGCCAGGTCGGCGCTGGCCTGGGCCTCGGCCGCCGCCTGCCGCGCGGTCGCCGCCGCCTTCTCCGCGAGCGCAGCCGCCTCCCGCGCGGCCGCGGCCTGCTGGTCGGCCAGGTGCAACATGCTCTGCATCTGCGCCACGTGAGCCGCGGTGTCGTTGTCGCGCTTGGCAGCTTCGTACTGGCCCTGCTCGAGGAACCTCTTCAGCGCCGTCTGGGAACCTTCGAGCGCGATGTTCGCGGCCGCCTGCACCTCGGGGCCGCCCGACGTGCTGAGCGCGAAGGCTGCCGCCCGCTGGTCGACCTCGAGCGCGTCGTACTGTCCTTCCGCGATGAACTTGGCGAGGACCGCGGGGTCGTCGGCATCGAGCGCGAGGTTCGCCGCGCGCTGCATGGCCGGTCCCCCCTCGGTGGCGAGCACGAATGCGATCTGGCGGTTCTCGAGGTCGCGGATCTCAGGAAGCCGCTCGTTGAGGAACGCCGCGACGTACTCCTCGCCGTTCTCGAGGACGTCATAGGCCTCGTCCTGCAGCATCGTGTTGTCGCCGTCATACAGCAGGGCCTTCGCCTCGTCCCACTGATCCTGCTCGAGCGCGACGCCGTACCCGTTCTTGAAGAACTCGACGACGGCCTCGTCATTGCCGACGACAGCCTGCTCGGCCGCAGCGGCAATCCACGGGGTTCCCGACGTGATCAGGGCGAGCATGGCCGAGCGCGCTTCCGGCAGCAGCTCCTGCAGGTTCGCATCCGGAGCGGTGATCTTCTTCAGGAACGCGCTGCTCTCCGCAACGGCGGCTGCGCCCTCCTTCTTGGCCTCGTCCTTGAGCTCCTTCTCCTCGGCTTCCTCTGCTGCGGCGATCTCCGCCTGCGCCAGCCCGAATTCCTCTTCTGCGGCCAGACGCTCCGCATCGGCCTTCCGCGCCAGAGTGAAGATGGTCTTCGCCAGCTCGACGTCCTTCGTCGCGGCCTCAGCAGCGGCCGCCGCCTTCGCCGAAGAAGCGGTCGCCCGAGCAGCAGCCCCCTGCGCAACACCGGCCTGGGCCGCGGCCGTGTCTGCCTCGATCGCCGCGGCGTTGGCGTTGTCGGCCGCACGCCCGGCCGCATCACGGGCCTGCTGAGCGACAGCCGAGGTCTCGGCGGCAAGGCGGTCCGTCCGCGCCGTGGCGGATGCCGCGCGGTTCTTGGCCGCGTTCGCCTTGGCCGCAGCAGCCCGCGCCTGCGCGGCAGCGGCCGATGACACTCCCGACGCCTGAGAGGCTTCCATCGCATATCCGGCCGCCTCGCCCGAGTAGCCGGCCGCGGCGCCCGCAGCCTGCGCAGCGCGGTTCGCCGCATTCGTCGCCGTCTCCGCCTCGGCCGCTGCACGCTTGGCCTTCGCCGCCTTGTCTGCGGCGTCGCGCGCCTTCTCCGCCTCTGCCCGTGCCGCGGCCGCCATGCCCTCCTGGCCCGCCGCATTCGCCGCCGCACCATCAGCGTTCGCCGCCGCCCGGTTGGCGCGAGCAGCCGCGGATGCGGCTGTTCCCGCCGCGCTCATCGACGCGTTCATCGCCTGATGCGCTGCCGCAGCCGCCTGCACGGCGAGATCTGCCGCGTCGGCGGCTTGCCGGGCGAGACCGGCCGCCCTGCTCGCGGCGGCGCTGGCCTGCTCGGCGTTGCCCTGCGCGGCGGCGGCCTGCTGCGCGGCACGCTGCGTGGCCTCCTTCGCGAGCTTGGCCGCGAGGACCGCCTGCGCGGAGGCGCTGTCGGCGTTGCGACGCTCTTCCTGAGCGACCATGTTCGCCGCGATCACCTGGTTCGTCAGCTGGGCGATGGTCGCCGCCTCGGCGTCGCGCGCCCCGGCGACGAACTGCCCGTAACGCAGGAAATCCGCCACGGCCTGTGCGTCTTCGGACCCGTCCGGGAGCGTCGCATCGAGCGCTGCCTCCGCGGCGGCGATCACGCTCGGCGATCCCGTGGAGGCGAGCACGTAGGCCGCCGCGCGGTCGTCGATGATCTTCGCGTCGTACTGACCGATCAGGAGGAACTGCGAGACGGCGCTCGAATCATCCGAGTCCAGCGCCTTGTTGGCCTCTCGCTGGACGGTGGGCGTTCCGGTATCCGCAAGCACATACGCCGCCGAGCGGTCGTCGACCTCCCAGGCGTCCTTCCACCCTTCTGTGACGAAGGCACGAAGCTGGTCCGGATTGTTCGCCGTCAGCACCGCCTCCGCCTGCTGACGGACGGCGCGCCCGCCCGCGAGGCTCAGTCGCAGCGCGATGAGGCGGTAGTCCTGTGCGATCGCCTCGTGCTGCCCCGTGGTGATGAAGCTCTCGATGCTCTGCCCACCCTTGAGCAGCGCCTGCCTCGCCGCCTCCTGGACAGCCGGACCCCCATCGGTGAACTGCGTGACCACACCGGCGGCATCCGTCGACGGGGTGAAGAGACCCGCCGGCGCGGACACCTGCGTCCGCGCGGCCGATGCGGCGGTCGCCGCTGACGCTTCGAGCGGCTGGAAGAGACCGACCGCGACGACGGTCGTCATCAGCATGGCGGCGAACGCGAACGGGAGCCGCCGCGCCGGTGCGAAACGCAGGCGCCGACGGTGAGGTCTGGTCTTCATCGCAGGACTCTTCTCCAGGAGGACACGAGAGGGATCGGACCGCGTGAAGATCACGACGCTGCGATGGCGCCCCAGAACGAGTCGCGGCGCATGCGCATATGCGCGTACACGCACGTCAGGATGCACGCAAACCACGACCTCGAAACAGGACCGTCACGCTTCGACCGTGGGCTTGCGGCGGTACTCGCTCGGGACTCTATCCGTCAGCTGTGAGTCTTGTCTGTCCCCCGAATGGCCTACTTGACGCTGGGCTTTCCCTGTGAAGTGCGGGTTTCCGCGTTCATACGACGCCACAATATCCACGGATGAGGAAGGTGATCGAACGGAACTTTTTCTCCACTCGGGAGAGATACGTGAACCGGTCGGGAAGATCTCGTGAATCTCCGCTCACGGGCCATCGTCTCGGATCGTCCGAAATGCATCGGCGGATGTCGCTTCGACGGCTCGACCGATGTCGGACGCCCCTGCCAGGATCGAAGGATGGCAGAAGCCGCATCCGGGGACCCCGGAATCCACACGCGCACCAGCGCGACCAACAGCACCGATGCACCGAAGAAGCAGGGCGCGCTCGTGCTCGTCGCGGCGCTCGTCACCGTGGTGCTCTGGGCTTCGGCCTTCATCGGCATCCGCGGTGCAGGCCCGCACTACGACCCCGGCGCACTGGCCCTGCTGCGGATGGCCGTCGGCACCGTCGTGCTGACGATCATCGCCGCGCGCCACGGCATCCGCATGCCGGAGCGTCGGCACTGGCTGATGATCGCGGTGTGGGGCGTCGGCTGGTTCTGCGTCTACAACCTCGCCCTCAACAGCGCCGAGCTCACGCTCGACGCCGGCACCGCGGCGATGGTCGTGAACCTCGCACCGCTCATGGTCGTCGTCTTCAGCGGGCTCTTCCTGCGCGAGGGGTTCCCGAAACCGCTCGTCATCGGGGCACCCATCGCCTTCCTCGGCGTCGTCCTGATCGGCATGAACTCGTCCACCAGTGCCGGCCCCGACATCACCGGCCTGCTGCTCGCCCTCCTCGCCGCGGTCATGTACGCCGGGTGCACGCTCGTGCAGAAGCGGCTGCTCACCTCGGGCGTCGACCCGACCACCCTCACCTGGCTCGGAGCGGGTGTCGGCACCATCGCGCTGCTGCCCTGGATCGGCAACCTCATCGGCTCGCTCCAAACGGCACCTCTGGATGCGACGCTCTGGGTCGTCTACCTCGGCATCTTCCCCACCGCGATCGCCTTCACGACCTGGGCCTACGTGCTGCAGCGCAGCACCGCGGGACAGACCTCGGCGACCACCTACGTGGTGCCGGCGATCGCGATCCTGATGTCGTGGGCGATCCTCGGCGAGGTGCCGACGCCATTGATGTTCCTCGGCGGGGCGCTGTGCCTGCTCGGCGTGCTCATCACCCGTCTGCGGTGGCGTCGCCGCACCTGACGCCGGGAGGCGGCGAGCCCCTCGACGATATCGATATATCGGTGCCGCGGTCTACGGAAATCTGCCACTACAGTTGCGACCGGAGGCGAACATGACGACCTGGTGGCCCTACGTGCGCATCGCCGCAGCCGTGCTCTCCGCGGCAGCGATCATCGCGCAGCTCATCCGCACCCTCGAGATCGCCGCTGCGGCCACGACCGAGTGGGGCGCGCATCTGCCGACCGTCATCTCGAACTTCTTCAGCTTCTTCACGATCGAGTCGAACGTCCTCGCCGTGGTCGCGTTGGCGTGTGGCGGGTTCTGGGCGCTCGCCCATCGCGACACGACGGCGGAACCGCGGTGGCTCGCGATCCTGCTGATGTGCGCCAGCACCTACATGATCGTCACCGGCGTGGTCTACAACCTGCTGCTTCGCGGCATCGAGCTGCCCCAGGGCTCGACGGTCGGCTGGTCGAACGAGGTGCTCCACGTGGTGGTGCCGATCATCATGCTGGCCGATGTGCTGTTCGCCCCGAGACGGCGGGCTCTCGGCTGGAGCGCCGTGGGCATCGCCGCCATCTTCCCGATCGTCTGGGTGATCTACACGCTGATCCGGGCGAACCTCGTGATCGCGCCGGCATCGGGTGAGCCGTCGTGGTATCCGTACCCGTTCCTCAACCCTGCCCAGCCCGGCGGGTATGGAGGCGTCGCCCTCTACGTGCTGCTGATCGCCGCGATCATCATCGGCGCCGCCGCCCTCGTCGTGTGGGTGGGCCGTCGCCGGGCGGTCGTCTCGGATTCGACCGCCGACGCCACCATCGCCGCAGCCTGACACCCAGCCTGACCCCGCAGCTGCTTCCGCCCACTCCTGCTCACGAATGGACGCCCCGCGACGGGCGGAGTTCTCGCCGTCGGGCGGAGATCTCGAGACGAAAGCTCCGCCCGACAGGGAGAATCCCGCCCGGGACGGGGGTGCTCAGCCCGAGGTCTACTCCCCGGCGTACGCGACGAGCGTGGCTCGCGCGATCGTGTGCGGGCCCGCCGTGAAGCCGAGGAGCGCCGGGGATGCACCGGAGTCCAGATCGAGCCGCGCCACATCCAGCGCGGTCACGGTGATGTGGTACCGGTGCACGCCCGATCCGGCAGGCGGAGCGGCGCCGATGTAGCGCGCGAGCCCGGCGTCGTTCGGGAAAGCCACGGCACCGGCGGGAAGCAGCTCCCGGCTCTCGGAGCCAGCGTCCTCGACGAGGTGGGTCGTGGTCGCGGGGATGTTGCCGACGGCCCAATGCCAGAATCCCGATCCGGTGGGAGCGTCCGGATCGAAGACCGTGACGGTGAAGCTCCGGGTGTCGTCGGGAAACCCCGACCAGGTGAGTTCGGGAGAGATGTCGCGTCCGCCCGGGACGCCGAAGACTCCGGAGTACTGCGCCTCGGCGAAGGGTGTTCCGTCAGCGACGGTGGAGCTGCGGAGCTCGAAGCTCGGCACCTCGGGAAGCGCGTAGTACGGGTCGTTCGTTGCCTGTGTCTGATCTGTCATGCGAGGACGGTATCGACGAGCACCTGGTTTCCCGCAAGGGGTGCAAGTCACCTCCGGGTAACCACCCCACTCTCGGAATCTCAGAGATCGGGGAAGCGCTGGATGTTCGACTCGACCCAATCACGGAGGCTCTGCAGGGGCTTCGCCGCGTCGGCGCCGAGGGCGGTGAGCGAGTACTCGACGCGAGCCGGCACCTCGGCGAAGATCTCGCGGGCGACGAGGTCGCGGTCTTCGAGTCGCCGAAGGCACGACGTGAGCACCTTCGGGCTGATGCCCTCGAGCTTGCGCTTGAGCTCACCGAACCGCATCGGGCCGCCCTCGAGTGCGCCGAGGATGAGCGCGCTCCATTTGTCGGCGAGCAGATCGAGGATGCCCCGGCACGGGCACTGGGCGTCGTAGACATCATGGGGCCTGCCGGCGGCGCAGGTGCTGAGGGAAGTCATCCGTTCATGGTATCCGAAAGTTACCAGCGGTCCTTGCGGGTAACTGCTCCCCTTCGAGTAGTAATGATCTCGCGGCAGCATGCCGTGCTCGATCCCACGAAAGAAAGACCACATCATGTCTTCACCCCTGCCCGACCCTCTGTACAGCCTCGCCATCCTGCGCGCCCTCCCCGGTCGCCGCGACGCACTGCTCACCGCCCTGCAGCGCCTGATCGAGCCGACCCGCGCGGAGCCCGGCAACCAGGATTACGTGCTGTTCGAATCGCGCAGCGAGCCAGGAACGTTCTACATGCGCGAGGCGTTCGACGACCAGGCTGCGCTCGACACCCACTTCGCCACACCTCACTTCCAGGCATTCGCGCAGGGAGTGGATGCGCTGCTGGCCTCACCGCTCGAGTTGCTGTTCCTCGACCGGCGGTCGGCGTAGCGGCCCACGCTGCCGGAACACGCTCCGACGCCCGTACCTGAGAACCGGCGCAATCATCCGCTGGACGTACGACGTGGGTACTCCAGTCCGATGACCGCCGACAGACCCCGTCATAGCGTGGATGTCATGTCAACAACTGCTTCTGCACCCGCCCCCGCCACCACTCCTGCCACCACCGCGCCGTCCGTCGCTGCGACGTCGACCGCGAAAGGCACCGCCAGTCTCGTTCTCGGGATCTGCTCCGTGTTCGCCGGCTGGACGTTCTTCGCGCCCGCCATCGGACTCATCCTCGGGATCGTCTCGCTGCGAGGCGAGCCGCGCGCACGCACACAGGCGGGATGGGGGATCGCCCTCAACGCGATCGCCATGAGCATCTGGATCATCGTGACGATCCTCGCCCTCACGTTCGGATGGATCGCGGCGACCTCGTCCATGTTCGGCCAGTGACGGCGCTCAGCTCTCCTCCTCGGTGCGGCGGCTACCCTGGCTGGGGGGAGAAGCGCCGCGCTCCCCAGGAGGAGAGAGCATGCACGACCTGAACGCCGCATCCCCGCAGCCGGTGGCACCTCCGCCTCCGCCCGCTCCCGCGCAGGCCCCCGCCCCCACAGCCCCACCCGCCACGGCGAACGGTGCACCCACCGACGCCGAGATGGCCAGAGCGTCCGAGGTGCTGCGGGTCATCTCCGCCTCCTACTCCGCCAAGATGGTCGGTCAGGACCGGCTGCGCACGAGCCTGCTCATCTCGCTCATCGCCGGCGGCCACATTCTGCTCGAGAGCGTGCCGGGACTGGCGAAGACCACTGCGGCCAGCACTCTCGCCGACACCGTGAAGGCGCAGTTCAAGCGCATCCAGTGCACGCCCGACCTGCTGCCGAGCGACATCACGGGCAACCAGATCTACGACGCGGCGACGGGATCGTTCCGGACAGTGCTCGGCCCGGTGCACGCGAACTTCGTGCTGCTCGACGAGATCAACCGCTCCAGCGCCAAGACACAGAGCGCCATGCTCGAGGCCATGCAGGAGCATCAGACCACGATCGGCGGCGAGATCCACCACCTGCCGAAGCCGTTCCTCGTGATCGCGACGCAGAACCCCATCGAGCAGGAGGGCACGTACGAGCTGCCCGAGGCGCAGATGGACCGCTTCCTGCTCAAAGAGATCGTCGAATACCCGAGCCCGGCCGAAGAGCTCGAGGTGCTCAGCCGCATCGATTCGGGTGTGCTCGACCCCGACCGGCACGTCGCCAGCGCCGTCAGCCTCGACGACGTTCACCTGCTGCAGGACGTCGCGAGCCGCATCTACGTCGACCCCGCGATCCGCAACTACATCGTGTCGATCGCCTACGTCACCCGCAACCCGGCGCCGTACATCGGCGAAGAACGCGCCCGCTTCATCAAGTACGGCGCGAGTCCGCGTGCGAGCATCGCGTTCCTCCAGGCTTCTAGAGCGCTGGCTCTGCTCAAGGGACGCACGCACGTGCTGCCCGAAGACATCCGCGAGCTCCGGCACCTCGTGCTGCGCCACCGGGTGCTGCTGACGTTCGAGGCCGACGCCGAAGGAATCCGCAGCGAGGAGATCATCGACCAGATCTTCGCGTCGGTCCCCACACCCTGACATCTCCATGGCCAGCCTGATCACGCAGGTGAAGAGCAAGCTCTTCATCCACTCGACGCGCAAGTCGTTGCACGCGCTCGACGGCGCCTACGCGTCGCTGCTGCGCGGGCGGAGCCTCGACTTCGAAGACCTGCGCAAGTACGAGTACGGCGATCAGGTGCGCGACATCGACTGGCGGGCGACCGCCCGGCTGGGAACGCCCCTGGTGAAGCGCTCGCGCGCGACCCGCATGCACACCGTGCTGTTCGTGGTCGACACCGGGCGCTCGATGTCAGCACTCGCCGCAGACGAGCAGTCGAAGAAGCACCTGGCGATCCTGGCGACCGGAGTGCTCGGTGTGCTGACGCTGCGCCACGGCGACGACTTCACCACGGTGTACGGCGATGCCGCCAAGGTGCGCCGCCTCGCGCCGGGCCGCAGCGAAGGGGCGCTCGAGCACGCGCTGCGCACGATCGATCGGGCCGTCGACCAGAGCGACGCACCGAGCGACCGTGATGGCCTGCTGTCGTTCGTCACCCGCACGATCGCGCGTCGCATGATCGTGGTCGTGATCACCGACGAGGCCCCCGTCACCGGCGAGACCGAACGGATGCTGCGGCGACTGCGCGTGCAGCACGACGTGCTCTGGCTCACGCTGCGCGACGCCGAGCCCGTGCTGGACCACGCCACCGGACACATCCGCAGTGACGTCGACAGTCGCTGGCAGGTGCCGGGATTCGTGCAGGGCGACCGCGAGATCGTGCAGGAGCTGACCGCGCAACGCGAGGCCGACGCCGCACACCTCGCCGAGCTCCTCACCCGGATGGAGATCAGCCACTCCACGCTGGACGGGCAGGACGATGCCGTCGCTCAGCTGCTGACGCTGCTGAATCGGAGGTCGAATGCCCGGCTCTGACGACCTCTATCCGCCAGCGCAGTACGGCTGGGGATGGATGCTGCTCGCAATCGGCATCCTGGCTCTGCTGGTGCTGGGGGCGTGGTTGCTGATCGTGCTCACCCGACCGCGGCGCACCCTGGCGGTCGCCGACCCGAACGCCGGGCAGGCACCGCTGGTCATCGACGTGCTCTCGCAGCTGCGCACCGAGTACCTGGCGCGCATCCAGCAGATCGAGACCGAGTACGTCGAACGCCGCATGTCCGCCCGGCAGGCGAATCTCGAGCTGAGCCGCACCGTGCGCACCTTCGTGAACGAGTACAGCGGCCTGGAGGCGCCGGTGCTCGCACTCGACGATCTCGTGGCCCGTGGTGCGCATCCCGCCCTCATCGATGCGCTCGGCAGGCACTACTACCCGAGCATCTTCCGCCAGGGACCGGTGATCGATCCTGTGGCCGGCGCCGAAGCCGCCAGGACGGTGGTGCGCACGTGGCACTAGCGAACGTCTGGATGCTCGCGGCCGCGGTCGCGGTCGTGGTGCTCGCGATCACGATCGGTCTCGTCGTCGGCCTCCGGCGGGGCGGCCCGAGCCGAGGCACCGACGCCGCGCGCGTCGCCCGTGCCGAGCGCGTGCGCGCGCTGCCCTCCTTCCGCCGCGCACTGACGCGGAGAGCACTCGCGCTGTCCGGCATCCTCGCCCTCGGCGCGACCGCCGCCATCGTCGCGGGCGTGGTGGCTGCGCGGCCGATGTCGGCGCAGACGATCCAGCCCGTCAACACCAGCCGAGACATCATGCTGTGCCTCGACGTCTCCGGTTCCATGACCGAGGTCGACGTGGAGGTGCTGAACGTCTTCGACGAGCTTCTGGACAGCTTCGAGGGCGAACGCATCGGACTGACGATCTTCAACAGCTCGCCCGTGCAGATCTTCCCCCTGACCGACGACTACGACTTCGTGCGCGAGCACATCGAGAGCATGACGCAGAGCTTCGACTACGTCGATCAGGTCCCGGAGCACTGGGTCGGCACCCTCAACGGCGACGGCGCCTCCCTGATCGGCGACGGTCTCGCCGCCTGCACGATGGGTTTCGACAACCCGGACGCCGAGCGCTCACGCTCCGTCATCTTCGCCACCGACAACGAGGTCAACGGCGCCTCGATCGTCACGCTCGACGAGGCCGCCGCCTACGCCGCCTCGAAGGACGTGCGAGTCTTCGCGCTGAACCCGGTCCAGGGCAAGGATGCCGATGTCAGCGCCGAGCTGAGCGCTGCGGCCGAGGCGACGGGCGGCGCCGCATTCGGCCTGCGCGACACGACCACCGTCTCCGACATCGTCACCCAGGTGCAGGAACAGGAGGCGACCGAGTTGCGCGGGGAGGCGCAGGTGGTCTGGACCGACACCCCGAACCTGTGGATCGTGCTGCTCTCGATCTGCCTGCTCGGCTTCGTCGTGGTGCTGTGGAGGGTGCGACTGTGATCCTCCAACCCGTGCTCAACCCGCTGCTCGTTGCTCTGCTGTGCGCCCCCGTCGCCGTCGCCGCCGTCTGGGTGCTGGTGCGTCCGCCGAAGTCCGCCGGGGTGCCGGTCACCGATCGTCGCGCGCTGGCCGGGCATCGTGCCCTGTGGGCCATGCGGCTGCTTCTGGTGCTCGCCTGCTTCGCGATGCTCATGCGTCCGGGCATCCCCGGGGGAGCGACCCAGACCCTCGCGACGGATACCGACATCGTGCTCGTGGTCGACACGACGGCGAGCATCGTGGCTGAGGACTGGGACGACGGCGAACCGCGGCTCGACGGCATCCGTGCAGACGTGCGCGCTCTGGTGGAGGAGTATCCGGGAGCGCGCTTCGCCCTCATCACCTCGGATGCCGCGGCCGAGCTGAGGATGCCGCTGACCACGGACACCACGGCACTCCTGGGTTCCCTCGGGGTGCTGCGCCCCGAGGTCACCAGCCAGTCACGCGGCAGCTCGATCGGCATCGCCGCCCCCCTGCTGTCGGAAACCCTCGCCTCGGCAGCCGAATCGTCTCCCGACCGCTCGCGCATGGTGTTCTATTTCGGCGACGGGGAGCAGACGGTCGACACCGCGCCGGAGTCGTTCAGCGCGAGCGAGAAGTACACCGATTCGGGAGCCGTGTTCGGCTACGGCACCGCCGAGGGCGGGCCGATGCGCATCACCACGGGCGGCGTCTCGGATCAGGGCGGCGACTACATCCAGTACCAGGGCGCCGACGCTCTCTCGGTGATCGACGAGTCGAACCTCGAGACGATCGCCGACCAGCTCGGGGTCACGTACGCGACTCGGACGGCGGATGCCGCCCCCTCCCTTCCCGAGGCCCCGTCGACCACCACCGACTACGCCGATTCGGGCGAGGTCGGCAACGTCATCGAGCTCTACTGGATCGCGGCGCTCGTCGCCCTGGCCATCCTCGGCGTCGAGCTCACCCGTGCCGCCCTGCTGATCGCGCGACTTCGGCAGCTGCGCGCGCCACGACAGCGCGTCCGCTCACGCACCCAGATCTAACACTCAGGCTTCGTCGATATCAGCTGCTAATGTTTTACCGGTCGAGGACTGTCTTGGTCCCGGCAGGGGTTCGCAGATGCATGACGATCGCGGAACACATGGCTTGGGGAAGCCTCCGCGGCGCGTGACTGCGATGTCGTGTCGGCGCTCGCGTCGGCATCAGATCACTGGGGAAAACAAAATCATGGGGAACAATCACGTTCTTGAGCGCGCCCGCTCCGCGGCCGCTGGTGTCGTCGTCGGCATCTTGGTCGTGGCGGGGCTGGTGTCGTTCGGGGGTGGAGCCGCCGTGGCGGCCGACGCCGCGCCGACGTTGCCGCCACTGCTGCAACGCGACGGTGACGTCGTCACATCCGACCCGATTCCAACGGTGCAGATCGACAACGGCTACGTCTGGGCACAGACCACCATCGGCTCCACCGTCTACGCCGTGGGCAAGTTCGACAACGCCCGCGAGCCCAAAGCCGCTCCGGGCACTGCCCTCACCGCGCGGTCGAACGTTCTCGCCTACGACATCAACACCGGGGCACTGCTGCCGTTCGCACCGAAGGTCAACGGCGTCATCAAGGCCGTCGCCGCATCTCCCGACGGCAGCCGCATCTACATCGGCGGTTCGTTCAACAATGTCAACGGGAAGGACCGTTGGAACATCGCCGCGATCGACGCGAAGACCGGCGAGCTGGTCGCCGGGTTCGTCCCGTCGATCGGCGGATCGGGCGTCTACGCTCTCACGACATCCGGAACCGCGGTCTACGCTGGCGGCCTGTTCGGCCAGGCCAACGGCACCGCACGGAAGAACCTCGCCGCGTTCAACACCGCGAACGGCGCGCTCCTGCCCTGGGCCCCGCAGACCGACCTGCAGGTGGATGCGATGGTGATGGACCCCGCCGGCAAGGACACCATCATCGGCGGACGGTTCTCGCAGATCAACGGCGACACCGAGATGCGTGGCAGCGGAGCCGTCGACAAGACCACCGGCACGCTGAACACCGCGTGGGAGCTGGCCAAGACGGTGAAGAACGGCGCCGGTAGCGGCATCTACGCCGGTAAAGCCGGAACCTTCAGCCTCACCACCGATACCACCGGCGTCTACGGCACCGGTTGGGGCTATGCCGACGCTGCCACCGGCAACCTCGAAGGCACCTTCGCGGCCGAGGCCGGCACCGGCAAGGTCCGCTGGATCGCGGACTGCATCGGCGACCACTACGGCGTCTACTCGACCGGCAAGGTCGTCTACACCACGAGCCACACCCATACCTGCGAGACGTTGGGTCTCCACCCGGAACAGGCCCCGCGCGTGCACCGTTATTCCGAGGCATACACGGCCGATGCCCGGGGGACCCTCGCACCTCAGCCGGCGGCACCGGGCCGAAAGGACTGGGGCGGAACTCCCGCGCCTTCGCCGTATGCGTGGTCTCCCGACTGGGCGGTCGGTGTCACCACCGGACTCGGCCAGGCCGGGTTGTCGATCACCGGCACGGGCAACATGATCTCCATCGGAGGCGAGTTCCGCTCCGTCAACAACGGCCAGTTCGAGGGACTCGTGCGATTCTCGACCGCTCCTCCCGCCGGCCCCAAAGACGGCCCCCGCCTCTCTGGAGACAAGTGGCAGCCGACCGCGACGTCTCTCACCCCCGGTCGGGTGAAGGTGTCGATCCCGGCCAACTGGGACCGTGACGACCTCACGCTCACCTATGAGCTGCGCCGCGCCGGTTCGACCACTCCTCTGCTCACCACGAAGGTGGACTCCACCTGGTGGAACCTGCCCGCCGTCAGCTTCGAGGACACGACGGCTCCGGCCGGCTCGCAGCAGCAGTACACCTTCACCGCCACAGACGGCAACGGCAACACCGTCTCGAGCAAGACGGCGACCGTGACGGTGGCCGACCCGACGCCACCGTATTCCAACGCGGTGCTCGCCGATGAACCCCAGCTCTACTACCCGCTGGGAACCGTCGGCCAGGACGTTGCCGGCGCGAACAGCCCGATCTTCCGCGCAGGGGCGAAGCTCTTGCCGTCGGGAACGTCGAAGGGCACGGGCGCGACGGCCCTCGACGGCACCGAGACCGGACGCGTCGACACCACCACGAAGATGCCCGCACCTTCCGCGTACTCCGCCGAGATGTGGTTCCAGACGTCGACGACAAGCGGCGGACTGCTGTTCGATTTCGAGAGCTCAGCAGCGGGCTTCTCGAAGAACTACGACCGCAACGTCTACATGTCGAACGACGGACGCCTGAACTTCGGGGTGTACAGCGACGGCACGAGAGTCATCACGACCAAGGCTGCGTACAACGACAACCAGTGGCACCAGGTCGTGGCGTCCGTCAGCCCCGAGGGGATGAAGCTCTTCGTCGACGGCCAACTCAACGATCAGATCACCGGTGTGACCAAGGGTCAGGCCTACGAGGGCTTCTGGAAGATCGGCAGCGGCAAGCTGGTCAACTGGCCGAACATCCCGACGTCGGTGTCCCTCACCGGCAACGTCAACCAGTTCGCCATCTACCCGTACGGGCTGAGCGCCGGGCAGGTGAAGACGCACTTCTGGGTCGCCAAGGGCTCCACGGCGCCCGTCGCGGCGTACACGGCGACCCCGGTCGGGCTCGCTGTGGCATTCGACGCGAGCACGTCGGTCCCGCCGGGATCCGCCACTGTCGCGGCGTACCGCTGGGACTTCGGCGACGGGACGACGGGTACGGGCAAGACGCCCTCGCACACGTATGCGGCGCCCGGCACGTACCAGGTCAAGCTCACGATCACCGACAGCCAAGGGCTCGTGGGGTCGGTCAAGAAGCCGGTGGTCGTGCAGGGAGCCAATGCGCTGCCCACCGCGTCTTTCACCCTCTCCTCATCGGGTCTCACCGCCTCGGCTGACGCAGCGGCATCGACCGACACCGACGGCACCATCAGCAGCTACAGCTGGAACTGGGGCGATGGCACGACCAGTGCGGGTGCGGTCGCCAGCCACGCCTACTCGACGGCGGGGACACGTACGGTCACCCTCACCGTGACCGACAACGTGGGCGGCTCGGCGACCACGACCCGCGAATCCGTCGTGGCGGAACCCGCGCCGCTCGCGGGTGACGACTTCGAGCAGGCATCCAGCCGCGGCTGGGGGAACGCGGTCGCGGGCGGCGCCTGGACGATCGCGGGCGGTTCGCAGGCGGCGGCCACGGTCGCCGACGGCTTCGGACGGTTGAACCTGGCCGCGGGCGACACCCGACACGCCACGCTGAACGCGACGTCGGTCCCGAGCCCGGCTCTGGAGACGACCTTCCGCGTCGATCAGGGGGCCACCACCGGTGGTGCGTACATCGGAGTCATCGCACGCGACTCCGCCGCCGGACGCTATCTCGTCCGCGCATGGCTCCGTCCCGACGGAACCATCTGGCTCGTCGCCCACCGTGACGGAACCGTCCTGGCCACCCGGGCCGTCTCGGGTCTCGCCTTCGCGGCGAACACCTCGTACACCCTCAAGGTCACGGTGACGGGCACCGCGCAGGCGTCCATCAACGCGAAGATCTGGGCGACCGGGGCGACGGAACCGGCCGATTGGCAGCTCAAGGCGTCGGATGCGACGCCCCTGCAGCCCGCGGGCGGGGTGGGCCTGAGCGGCAACCGCTCCGGCAGCTCGACCGCGGCACTCGGCGTGGCCTTCGACACGTTCCGCGTCACCGCAGCCGAGTAGCGCCCGGGGACGGGCATCGTCCCTCACCATGATTCAGCCGACCTCGGCACTCGAGGTCGGCTGAATCGTATCCGGAGGATCCCCGGATAGGATGTTCAGCGCTTCGTCCTGCCGCTTCGGGGACCAGAATTCCCCGCGCTGAGCAGTGGTCGATCGGTAAGGGGGTTGGACGTGACACATCCGTCGGCACCCGCGGCGACCGAGCTCGGGTCCTCGACCACCACCGCCAGCACGGCCGACAGCGCCGCCGCCCTCCTCCGGTCCAACCGCCGTCGTCGCAGCGTCCGCCGCTGGGTCGCGATCGGGACGATTCCGCTCACCCTCGCCGCGCTCCTGTTCGTGGGCAAGCTGCTGAGCATGTACGCCTTCGCACATCAGGCCATCACCGCCTACCTGGTGGACGACTTCGCCGGGTCGGAGGCATCCGCACGCGGACAAGACCTCCTGAACTGGTTCGAGCCGTACAAGGCACCGTTCAACATCGGCACCGCGCTCGGTGCGGCGGAGCAGCTGCCGGAGGCGCGGGCCGAGCTCGAAAGGGCACTCGACCTCGCCACCGGACTGGAGGTATGCGGGGTACGGATCAATCTCGCCCTGGTGGTCGAGCGCATGGGTGACGCCGCACGCGCGGACGGCGACGGCGCGGGCGCTGCTGCGCTCTACGGCGAGGCGCTCACGATCACGGTCGAGACGCCGGAGGAGTGCCGCAGCGAAGAGGCCCGGCAGCAGTCGTCCGACCCGCAGCGCGACATGGCCGATTCTCTCGACGGCACCGCCGATCGTCTCAAGCAGAAGCAGCAGGAGGAGCAGCAGCCGTCACCCCAGCCGCAACCGGGGGAGAAGGAACAGCCGTCGGAGGACAAGCTGAAGGGCCTGCAGGACAAGCTCGAGCAGGGGACGCAGGAACGCGATCAGCAACAGGGCGACGACCAGGGCGGTTCGGAGACGGACAAGCCGTGGTGAGCGATCACGAGAGGCAGCGCGCGCGCTACATCGCGGGCACCGAGGGCGCTCCACCCGTGCCCCCACCCGGCGGCTACCGAGGAGCGCGGCGCGATGCGTTCGGATCCGCACCGCGCCCGAACGTCGCGACGATCGCCCCGGCGGAAGAGCCGAGGAAGCCGTCGAACGCCCTCGGTTGGATCGCCCTCACCACCTCCATCCTCTTCGCGCTGATCCTGCTCGGGACGCTGATCGCCGGCGGCACCGACCTGCTCTACGGCGTCACGATGCTCGCCCTGCAGCTCGTCGTGGTCGCGGTCATCGCGGCCGCCCTGTTCTCGGCACGCGGACGGAAGCTGGGGGCGATCGCGCTCGTCGTGGCGATCCTGTTCAACGTCGCCACCGTGGGCGGCATGAGTGCCCTGCAGACCTCAGCCTCCGGCAACTACGAGGGTACGAAGACGGCCGCGCAGAAGCACGCGGAGGCCTATCCCGCGATCAAGGGCACCGACCCCCAGCAGACCCTCTCGCAGCAGTCGCTCGAGGAGGTGCGTGCGCAGGCCGAGACCATGTTCGCCGACATCCGCACGCGACTCACCGACGAGTTCGGCTACACCTGGGTGCAGGTGGGCGACGACGACCTGCGTCCGGAACGCAACGGCTACGGCGGCGAGTCGATGCTCGTCGAATTCACCTCCGCGGCGTGGGCGACGAACGAACCGATCCAGGATGACGAGCGCAAGCTCGACGTGATGCGTGTCGTCAACGAGGTCGTCGTCGAGCACGGACTGTGGGACCTCTACTCCTTCAACGATCCCTCGGTCTCGGGAATCGACCCCGCGATGATCGCGAAGCTCTACGGCAGCGACGACCCGCGCACGCAGACGACGTGGGAGTACTACACCGAGAACTTCCCCGATCCGCTGCGTTTCTACGCCACCATCAACGACCTCTCGAACGATCGGGACGGCGGATTCCTGGCCGCCCGCGAGGCGCAGAACGCCCGCACCGGCGAACCCCTCGAAGGCCTGCAGCTGACCGTGATCGCCAGCGGAGTGCTGAGCGAGGCCCATCGCGAAGAGTTCCAGACGAAGCTGCAGGAGTACCCCGGCTTCGAGTGAGACGGTGCCGGAGCCCTGCCGGGCCGTGGGCCGATGCGCGTCAGGGGCCGAGCGTCAGCAGCATCCGGGCCAGCACGTAGCGGGCGTGGCCGCGGGAGGTGCGCGGGTCGTAGCCCAGAGTCTCCACCAGCACCGTCAGACGCTCCTGCACGCTGGAATGATGGCGGCCGAGACGCGTGGCGGCGGCGCGCACGCTCTGCTCTTCGGCGACCGCGTCGAGAAGCTCCCGACTACGGGCGTCGAGGGCCGCGAGCGCGGCGGCATCCGGGTGCAACGGGCTCGACTCGGCGGCGTCGGCGACGAGGAGCAGCGCTCCGAGGTCGGCCGCATCGACCACCGGCTCGCCCGGACTCGTCAGACGCACGGCGACGAGAGCCGATGCCCACGACTGGGGAAGCTGGTCTCCCGGTCCGGCGAGACCGACGCCCAACCGCAGAGCAGCGGTATCGGGCCAGACTTCCCGCACGTCCGTCTGCGCGTCGATGATCGTCGCGCGCGTGAGTCCGTGCCGGGTGGCGACCACAGCCGTGGGGTGCGTCGGCAACGGTGCGGGCTCCGGGGGTGACGCGACCAGTCGCAGCATGCCCGCGGAGAGCCGGAGCCGCGGCAGCGCAGCCGCCCGCTCCTCGGCACCGGCGTAGGAACTGATGGCGAGTTCGACCGCGCTCTCGGGGCCGACCGTGCGTCGCGCCCGGATGATGCCGAGGGCGAGGCTGAGCCGCTCCAGGATCATCGCGTCGTTCGAATGCGCATCGCCCTCCCGCTCGATCCAGGCGACGGCATCCGGCCCGCTCTCCCGGACGGGCCAGGAGGGGGACGGCTCGACGGGATCGATGCGCACCCCATCTGCCCGCACGCGCACGATGTGCCGGCCGTCGCGCTGGCCGACGGTCGCACCGCTCAGCACCGCCGCACCCCGCAGCATGCTCTCCACACCCACGGAGCGGGCGACGAGGGCATCGAAGTAGCTGACGACTTTGAGCGTCTCGCTGGCATCCGGGTCGAGGGCGGTGAGACGCCCCAGCAGATCTTGCATGTCGGCTCCATCGCGCGGGGATTCCACCCTACGGGGTCGGCGCGCGGCCCCGGAGGGTGGAATCCGGACTCAGGAGAGCAGGCGGTGCACCCAGTTGTCCCGCGCGGCGAGCATGGCCTGAGCGACGGCGGCGTGCGGGGCGAACATGTCGAAGCCGTGGAAGCCGCCGGCCCACACGTGCAGCTCTGCCTGGACCCCGGCTTCCCAGAGCTTCGTGGCATAGGCGACGTCCTCGTCGCGGAACACCTCTGCGCTGCCGCAATCGATGAACGCCGGGGGCAGTCCGCTCAGATCGGTCGCCCGCGCGGGAGCGGCATAGATCGAGACGTCGTCTGTACCTTTGCGGTCGCCGAGCAACGCCGTCCATCCGGTCACGTTCGACCCGCGATCCCAGACCCCGATCCCGTCGATCTGCCGGGTGGACACCGACTCGTCTCGGTCGTCGAGCATCGGGTAGATGAGCAGCTGGCCGATCAGCTCGGGGCCCTTCCGGTCACGGGCGAGCAGCGCGGTGCCCGCAGCCAGACCTCCCCCGGCGCTGCCGCCGCAGATCAGCAGGCGCGACAGGTCGATCCCGAGCTCTTCGGCATGCTCGGCGGTCCACAGCAGACCCGCGTAGCAATCCTCCACCGGATACGGGTCGGGGAACTCGGGGGCGAGCCGATACTCGACCGTGACGATCACGCCGTCGTAGCGCTCCGCCCAGTCGAGGAAGCCGACCACACCGAGCCAGCGGTTGCCGATGATCATGCCGCCACCGTGGGTGTGGAAGAAGCCCGGACCGGTGCCGGTCCGGCCCTCCTTCTCGATCACGGACAGGACGATCTCGCCTCCGTCGTATCCGGCGATCGTGACGTCACGGCGCGTGAAGCCGCGGTCGTCGAGCACGGTGAAGATCTCCTGGTCGCCGCTCACCGGCGACTGGCGCATCAGCGGGATCATCTCGGGCGTCAGGGTCGACGGCAGCTGGTCGCCGACGAGGGCGAGAGCAGCCTCGAGCTCGGGATCGAACGGCGGTCGCGCCAGGGTCGTGTCAGTCATCGGAACTCCTTTGTCCTCGGCCACCATCGCGGCGGTGTTCCGCCAGCCTCCCGCACGCCGCTCCCGAGAGTAACCCGCCAGCGCGGGCGGATCCGACGTCTCCGATCCGCCGGATGGCGGGCTGTTCCGCTCCGGCGTCACACGACTCCCTTGATGGCGCGTGTCGCGCTGGATAGCCTGGCGCCAAAGGGAAGGGATGCGCGCATGATTCGAGCACTCGACGAGCAGCAGTCCTACGAACTGCTGTCCACCACCACGATCGGCCGGATCGGCTTCGTCCATGAGGACCGGGTGCAGATCCTTCCCGTGAACTTCGCGGTCTCCGGTCACGACCTGCTTCTTCGCACCGCCCCGGACGGCGTGTTGGCCGCCCTGACCTCCGAGCCGCTCCCGGTCGCGTTCGAGGTGGACTACCACGACCCCCTCGGCAACACGGCATGGAGCGTGCTGCTGCATGGCCCCCTCTCGCGGGTCCCCGACGACGAAGCGGCGGGTGACGCCGCGCGCGTGCATCCGTGGGCGGGGGAGGATCGGAGCCTTCCGCTGTCGTTCCGCATCGAGAGCATCACCGGCCGTACCGTGCGACGGGACCAGTTCCGCGGCAAGGACTGAGCGCCCTCTCCGGGTGATCTCCGTCGTCGCTCAGTCGCTCAGGATGCGAGGGCCAGGCCGGCGGCGAGCGCGAAGCCCAGCACGGTCGCGAGTCCCGTCGATTCCTTGGCCTTGGACTGCGCCTCGGGGATCATCGAATCGACCAGCATCACGAGCAGGGCGCCGGCGGCGAAACCACTCGCCGCCGAACGGAACTCATCGCCGGTGATGCTCGCGAGACCGAAGCCCGCGACGGTCGCGGCCGCGCACAGCACCGCGACACCCGCCCAGAGCAGCAGCACCCGCGATTTCGCCATGCCGCCTTCGAGCAGGTCGGCGGCCGAGCCGATCGACTCGGGCAGGTTCGAGACCAGGATGGCGACCACGAGCGCGATGCTCACCGGCTCACCGGATGCGAGCCCGATGCCGAGCACCAGCTGCTCGGGGATGCCGTCGAGCAGAGCGCCCACGGCGAGCTGACCTCCACCCGCCTGTTCCTTGGTCTTCGCAGCACGCGCATCGAGGATGCGGTCGGCGATGTAGTAGCTGATCGCTCCCCCCGCGACGCCGACAATGAGGGGAACGGGACCGGCGAGGTCGAGCCCCTCCTCCCAGAGCTCGAACGCGATCGAAGCCATCAGCGCGCCGGCACCGAATCCCAGCACGATGCCGAGCCAGCGCGGCGGCCACTTCCGTAGCAGCGCAAGCACCGCGCCGATGAACAGCGGCGCAGCCGCGACCAGACCCCACAGGACTGCTCCACCCATGTCCGACCTCCGTGGGGCCTACTCTCCCACCTCCGAGCCCGCCATCCGGGTCGACCCACCCGTCTCCAGAAAGGGGCGCTAATAGGATGACCACAGCGGGAGCGGCGGGCGACCCAGCGAGGCGGCGATGAGCGACAGGCCGGTCGAGGTTCTGCGCATCCCTGCTTTCGCACTCTTCTGGTCATCGTCGACGCTCGGCGCGTTCACGGGCGCCGTGACCGCCTTCGCGTTCGGTCGGCGTGGTGGTGTTCGTCGTGGCTGCACTGATCGTGCTCTTCTCCCCACTGCGCCTGGCACGCCATGAAGATGTCGTTCAGTCGGAGTAGTCGGCGTTCGGGGTGACGAACGTCGCCGTGTACTCCTCGGTGCAGGGCGTCAGGACATAAACCTTGCCCCAACCCCAGCCCATGAGCATCGGATCGTCCTGGCTCAGGCGCGTCTGCCGTTCACCCGCCTCGATGACGACCCACCCCGCATCGTCCGTCCGCCAGCTGGCCTTCCCGACGACCGGGGTCACGTCGCCATCGAGGCACACCCGCCCGTCGTCGAGTTCCCGTTCCTCGGTGCCGAGCATCAGCGCCGAGACCTCCGCTGATCCGTCTTCCTTGAGTGTGAAACCTGCGAGTTCCGAGGCCTCTTCGAAGCCGTGATACGTCGCGGGGAACGACAGGTGCGCCGCCATGTCCTGCCGCGCGAGCGTCGACCCGCGGAAGGCTTGGACCGCCAGGACGAGAAGCACGACCAGTATCGCGGCGAGAAGCGCACCTCCCGCAATCAACCACCATCTACGCGACCTTGCTCTCTGCATGGCCACAATGTAGCGGCGGATCCTGAACGAGGACACCGATATGAAGCACCCGCCTCGCCCCCGTTCTGCGCCATTCGAATGGTATTCTCATGGCATGAAGGCAACCATGGACAAGGCAGGACGGATCGTCATCCCCGCTGCGCTCCGCGAGCGCGTCGGATTGATCCCTGGTCCTATCGATCTCATCCTCGACGGCAACGGCATCCGCATCGAGATCGATGCCCCGGACAACCTCATCGAGAAGGACGGGCGTCTCGTCGTCGCGTCGTCCGGCATGGCGATCACACCCGACGACATCCGCGAGTTGCGCCTTGCCGACCAGCGCTGACCTGCTCCTCGATACGAGCGCGGCGCTCGCGCTCCTCGTGGAAGACAACACCGCGCACATCGCGGTCCAGAGCGCCTGCGCCGGTGCAATCCTCGGCCTTGCCGGCCACGCCTCAGCAGAGACATACTCCGTGCTGACGCGCCTGCCGGGCCCCAATCGCCTGACCCCTCTGGCAGCGGCGAACGCGATCCGGGCTGCATTCCCCCGATCGATCTCACTCTCGGAAGAGGACGCGCGCACCGCCGTCGACGTTCTCGCCGATGCTGGAATCGCCGGCGGAGCGGTCTACGACGGCCTGGTCGCGTTGTGCGCCAGGGCCGCCGGGGTGACGCTCGTCACATGCGATCGCCGCGCGATAGGAACGTATGCGGCGCTAGGCGTCGATGTGCGCGTGATCTGACGCAGCACGGGGCTACACGCCGCCCGCCGATAGACTGGGAAGCATGTCCAAGGTCCTCCAGTCCCTGCCCGTCGGCGAGCGCGTCGGCATCGCCTTCTCCGGAGGACTCGACACCTCCGTCGCCGTCGCGTGGATGCGCGAGAAGGGCGCGGTTCCCTTCACGTACACCGGCGACCTCGGTCAGTACGACGAAGACGACATCGCCTCGATCCCGGGCCGCGCGCTGGAGTACGGCGCCGAGGCCTCGCGTCTGATCGACTGCAAGACCGCCCTGGTCGAAGAGGGCTTCGTCGCCCTCTCCTGCGGCGCCTTCCACATCCGCTCCGGCGGCAAGACCTACTTCAACACGACGCCCCTCGGCCGCGCGGTCACCGGCACCATGCTGGTGCGCGCCATGAAGGAGGACGGCGTCGACATCTGGGGCGACGGCTCCACCTACAAGGGCAACGACATCGAGCGGTTCTACCGCTACGGCCTGCTCGCCAACCCGCGCCTGCGCATCTACAAGCCGTGGCTCGACGCCGACTTCGTCACCGAGCTGGGCGGCCGCAAGGAGATGAGCGACTGGCTCGTCGCCCGCGACTTCCCCTACCGCGACTCCGCCGAGAAGGCCTATTCGACCGACGCCAACATCTGGGGCGCGACGCACGAGGCCAAGACGCTCGAGCACCTCGACGTCTCGCTCGAGACCGTCGACCCGATCATGGGCGTGAAGTTCTGGGACCCGTCCGTCGCGATCGACACCGAAGACGTCACCGTCACGTTCGAGGCCGGCCGCCCCGTCGCCATCAACGGTGTCGAGTACTCCGACCCGGTCGCCCTCGTCATGGAGGCGAACACGATCGGCGGTCGCCACGGCCTCGGCATGAGCGACCAGATCGAGAACCGCATCATCGAGGCGAAGTCGCGCGGCATCTACGAAGCTCCGGCCATGTCGCTGTTGTTCATCGCCTACGAGCGCCTGGTCAACGGCATCCTGAACGAAGACACCCTCGCGACCTACCACGAGCAGGGTCGCCGCCTCGGCCGTCTGATGTACGAGGGCCGCTGGCTCGAGCCGCAGTCGCTCATGCTGCGCGAGTCGATCCAGCGCTGGGTCGGGCTCACCATCTCGGGCACGGTCACGATCCGCCTGCGCCGCGGCGACGACTGGACGATCCTCGACACCGTCTCGCCGAACCTCTCCTACGGCCCCGAGAAGCTGTCGATGGAGCGCGTCGGCGATGCGGCCTTCGGCCCGGTCGACCGCATCGGCCAGCTCACCATGCGCAACCTCGACATCGCCGACTCCCGTGCGCGCCTCGAGCAGTACGCGGGTCTCGGTCTCGTGGGCGGTGCGACCGGCGAGCTCGTCGGCCGCGTCACCGCCGGCGAGTCGAGCGAGATCACCGAGTCCGTCCACGGGTCGATCTCCGAAGCCGACGAGACGCTGGCCGACGCCGTCGACTCGGCGTCCGAAGGCGCGGCCTTCGACTCCGGCACGGACTGACACATCGAGCGACACCGATGCGCCGGCACCCTCGGGTGTCGGCGCATCGTGCATTCAGACCCCCGTCCCGCCTCAGCGGCGTCCCGCCTCAGCGGTCTCCGACCTCCGTCCGGTCGATGATGCCGGGAAGCACCTCGTCGAACAGGGTCACGAGGGCCGCGCGCACCTGCGTCGCATCTCGGCAGACGATGGCGTCCCTGATCTCGAGGGTGGATCGCTCGCTCGCGGCCCAATCGAACCAGCCGGCGGCATGCTGCGTGAAGCGCCGGATCTGCGGCCCGAGCAGCTCGATCACGGACGCCCGCGTGGCATTGCCCTCGAGACGAGCGAAGCCGATGGCGATGGCACGCAGAGCCACGCCGTAGGCCAGGACGTCGCGCTCGACCGCCGCGTCGGACATGTCCTCCGTCAGGTCGACGAGGTAGCTGACGTCATCCTGTCGGACGAGCGGCATCGCATGCCGCACCGATCCGATCCAGATGTCGCCGAACAGCGCGATCGCGTCGCGGATCCGGTCCAGGTCGAGCGGCGCCACGCGCGTGAAGCGATTTCGCTGCATCTCGACGAGACCCTGCTCGGCCAGTCGCGCCAGCGCATGACGCACGGGCGTCTTGGAGGTGCCCAGATCTTCCGCCAGCTCGGTGTCGCGAAGGCGTTCCCCCGGTCGCAACTCACCGTCCACGATCGCATCTCGCAACCGCCGATAGACGTCCTCACTCATCGTCCGGCGCTCGAGCGCCACATCGATGCCTGCCAAATCACACTCTCCCTCGACCACAGCGGGTCCCCCACCACTCGAAACGGTCGGCACGCGCGGACCGAACAACCCCCGTGTCCGGAACCGGTGCGATCCCCCGCGCGCACCAGCGCGCAACGCGTAACATAACACAGCAGTCCTCGATCAGCGCTGTACGCCTGCCTGGGCGCTCTCCACGAATCCGCACGCCATACCTTGCACATTCATGTGCATGATCCCTATCGTGAACTCATGACCACCCGTGCACCTCGTCGCGACGCCGTCGAGAATCGCGCCGGCATCCTCTCCGCCGCCCGCGCGACCCTGGCGCTGCACCCGCACGCCTCCGTCGACGTCATCGCGCGCAGCGCCGGGCTTTCGCGACGCACCCTGTACGGACACTTCGACGATCGCGACGCCCTCATCCGCGAACTCATCTCCAGCGGCGCGCAGCGGTTCAACGCCATCGCCGCCTCGATCGACGACACCGACGCCCGCCTCGCCCTCGCCCGCCTCGCCGCCCACCTCTGGCACGAAGCCGCGCACGTGCAGGTGGCCGCCGCCCTCGCTCTCGATGAGACGCACGTCGAACACACCGCCACCGCGCTCGCTCCCCTGCGCCGCACTGTGGCAGCGCTCGTGCGCCGGGGACAGGACGACGGCAGCTTCCGCACCGACCTCGCCGCCCCCACCCTCGCTCGCCTCATCGAAGAGATGGCGCGCACGGTCATCTCCCGCACGGATGCGGCCAGCACGGGGGCCGCCGACCTCGCCGTGCGGACGGTGCTGAGCATAGCCGGACTCTCCTGGCGCGAAGCGGACGAGCTGCTCGCATCGCACCCCGACCTCGCCGCATCCGCGGCAGCCCCGACGGAACCCCCGAACACCCCGGAGGACCGGGCATGAAGATCTCTCTGCACGACGTGAGCAAAGGCCGCAACGGCCAAGCACTCCCGGCGATCTCGCTCGAGTTCCACACCGGCTCGGTGCGCTTCGCCCTGGCCGAGACGGAGCAGCGACCGACGGTGCTCGGACTCATCGCGAGCGGTCGCATGCGCCCCGACACCGGCCGCGTGAGCATCGACGCCGCCGACGATCCGAAGGCACTGCGTCGTCGCGTGGCTCTGGTCGACGCCCCCGCCGTCAGCGACCCGCACCCCGACGTCGCCCTCGTCGGCGTCGTGGAGGAAGAGCTCATGTTCGCCGGACTCGGCGCCACTCCGCTGCACGCACGACGCTGGCTCGCGCGGCTCGGCTACACCGAGCTGGCCGGCGTGCCGTTCGGCTCCATCGATCCCGCCGCACGCGTGCGCATCCTGTGTGAACTCGCGGTGCTCCGATCCGGGGTCGAGGGCATCGTGCTCGTGTCGCCCGACCGCCACGGAGGAAGCCCCGACGGTTGGTGGCGCATCGCGGGCGAATTCGCGGACCGCGGCTACGCGATGCTCGTGATCATCGGAGGCTCGGCAGCCATCGCCCTGGAGCGGATGCAGGAGTTCGACGCGATCAACGCCTCCGGGCCTGTCGAACCGCTCGCGATCGACGAGCCCGCATCTCCCGCCGCCGACGAGACGCCCGCCACGAGTGAGAACGGAGATGCGCGATGAAGGTTCCCGCCATGATCGCCGCCGAGCTGCGGCGACTCACCGCGAGCCGTATGGGCATCATCGCCCTGGTCGCGTTGATCTGCGTCCCGATCCTCTACGGCGGTCTCTACCTCTGGGCGAACCAGGATCCGTACGCGAAGTTCCCCGAGGTCCCTGTCGCGCTCGTGGTCGACGACGAAGGCGCCCCCGCGCCCACCACCGGCACCGAACCCGCGACCGGCGAGACCGTGAACTACGGCGAGGACGTGGCCGAGAACCTCATCAAGGGCAACGCCTTCGACTGGCAGCTGATGTCGGCCGACGAAGCCTCCGAAGCCCTGAAACACGGCACTGTGGACTTCACCGTGACGATCCCGGCCGACTTCTCCTCCGCCCTCACCTCAGCCGCGGGAAGCGACCCGCACCAGGCGCGCATCGACCTCGAGACCAACGACGCGAACAACTACCTCGCTTCATCGATGGGCACGCAGGCCGTGGAGAAGATCCGCAGCTCGGTCGCCCAGATGGTCGGCAGCCAGGCCGCAGAGCGCCTGCTCACCGGCCTCAGCGACGTGCGCGACAAGCTGATCACGGCGACGGACGGCGCCACGCAGCTCACCGACGGCGCCGGCACCGCCGCTTCCGGCAGCTCCACGCTCGCCGAAGGCACCGCGAAGCTCGCCGACGGAACGGCGCAACTGGCCACGGGGGCGCAGAGCCTCGCGAACGGCGCGCAGCAGGTGAGCGCGGGCAACCGTCAGCTCGCCGACGTCGCCGACCGTGCAGGATCCGCGGTGCAGCAGGCCGCGAACGCCCTGCCGCAGGTGCGCACCGACATCGCGAACGCCCTGACGCAGCAGGGCCTCACGCCCGACGAGATCGACCAGGTGCTCGCCACGCTCGATCCGCTCGGCGCTCACCTGCAGGAGGGGAACACTCAGGTGCAGGCCGCGGTCGGCAAGGTCGACCAGCTCGCCGCCGGTGCCGCCTCCCTCGCCTCGGGCGCCTCGGAACTCGCCACCGGTGCCGGCGCGGTCGCCACGGGTGCCTCCGCCGCGAACGACGGTGCCTCTCAGTTGCGCGACGGACTCGCCACGCTCGCCTCCGGCACGGCCGAGCTGCGCGACGGACTGTCCCAGGGGGTCGACGCGATTCCCGCCTCCACCCCCGACCTGCGCTCGCTTCAGGCCGACACGATCGCCGACCCGGTCAAGGTGTCGAGCGACAAGGTCGCCTCCGCCGAGGACTACGGTGCCGGACTCGCCCCCTTCTTCGCCGCGCTCTCCGCCTGGATCGGCATCTACGCCCTCTTCCTGATCGTGAAGCCCATCTCCCGGCGCGCCATCACCGCACTGCACTCCCCCATCCGCATCACGCTGGCCGGCTGGCTGACCCCGGCGATGCTCGGTGCCGTGCAGATGCTCGGGTTGATGGGCATCCTCGCCATCACGCTCGGCTTCACCTTCGACCATCCGCTCGGCACGCTCGGCATCATGGTCTTCGCGTCGGCGACCTTCGCGGCGATCATCCTCGCCCTGAACGTCTGGCTCGGATCGGTCGGGCAGTTCCTCGGCCTGGTTCTGATGGTGCTGCAACTGGTCACCGCGGGCGGCACGTTCCCGTGGCAGACGCTGCCCGCTCCCCTCGCCGCCCTGCATCACGTGCTGCCGCTGGGTTACGTCGTCGATGCGATGCGACAGCTGATGTACGGCGGCGACTTCGCGCGTGCCGGCGGGGATCTGGCCGTGCTCGGCGTGTGGCTCGTCAGCGCGCTGCTGTTCGCGATGATCGGGGTGACGCGGATGACACATCGGCGCACCCTGCGCGATCTGCAGCCGAGCCTGATCGGATGATCGACCCGGTGCTCGTCGCGGAACGCCTCGTGGCGAGCGCCGGTGCGGATATGATGCGAAGGCGCGGCCCTGAAACGCGCGCTGGGGCTCGGTGGAACTGAGTTCCACCTTTCTACCCGAAAGTGTTCTCGACGATGATGACCGATTCGCAGGAGTCCGCTGCCCCTTCCCGCCTCCCGCTGGGCGTTCGCATCGGGCGCATCGCGTTCCTCGTCGTGGCCGCCGTCGTGGTGATCGCCGTGGCTGCGGCGTTCTTCGTGACCTGGACCATCCAGCGTTCCTTCCCGCAGACCGAGGGATCGATCGAGCTCGACGGTCTCGCGGCCGCAGTGACCGTGCAGCGAGACGACCGCGGTATCCCGACGATCACCGCCGACTCGACCGACGACCTGTTCTACGCGCAGGGCTTCGTGCACGCGCAGGACCGGTTCTTCGAGATGGACTTCCGCCGCCATGTGACCGCCGGCCGCGTCGCCGAGATGTTCGGGGAGTCGCAGGCCGGCACCGACGCCTTCCTCCGCACGCTCGGATGGCGCACGGTCGCGGAGGCCGAGGTCGAGGCGATGGACGACACCACGCGCGGCTACTACGAGGCCTATGCGGATGGCGTGAACGCCTACCTGGCTTCGCGCTCCGGCGCCGAGCTGTCGCTCGAGTACGCCGTGATCGGACTGCAGAACCCCGACTACGCTCCCGAGCCGTGGGAACCCGCGGATTCCGTCGCCTGGCTCAAGGCCATGGCCTGGGACCTGCGCGGCAACATCGAGGACGAGACCGAACGCTCGCTGCTGGCCGCAGAGCTGAGCACAGGCGCGGACGGGGCAGAGGACGCGGCCACCGGTGACCTGCTGGCGAAGCTCTACCCCGACTACCCGTTCGACGAGAACCCCGTGATCGTGCCCAAGATCTCGACCGTTCCCGCACTCGGCACCGATGCGGAGCCTGCGGTCTACCCCACCTCCGAGACCGACGGCGAGGCGCAGCAGGCATCGACGACCGTCGAGTGGGAGGAGACCTCGAGCGTGATCGAAGCGGCGAGTGTGCTGGTCGGCGATGTCGGCGAGGGCATCGGCTCGAACTCCTGGGTCGTCTCCGGAGACCTCACCGAAACCGGGATGCCCCTGCTCGCGAACGATCCGCACCTCGGGGCCTCGCTGCCCTCGGTCTGGTACCAGGTGCAGTTGAAGTGCTCGACGGTGAGAGAGGAGTGCCCGTTCGACGTGGGAGGCTTCTCGTTCTCCGGCCTTCCCGGCATCGTCATCGGCCACAACCAGAAGGTCGCCTGGGGGTTCACGAACCTCACCACCGATGTCACCGACCTCTACATCGAGCGCGTCGAGGGCGACCAGTACTGGCGCGACGGAGCACTGGTGCCTCTCGAGGAGCGCACCGAGACGATCAAGGTCGCGGGCGGCGACGACATCGAGCTGACCATCCGCTCGACCGTCCACGGGCCCCTCATCTCCGGACTCACGGACGACTTCACGGCGATCGCGGGGGCCCCGGAACCCGCCCTCGGCGCCGAAGCCATCGCCCCGGCGTCCGCACCCCCCGGTTCCGACGATGCCGAGTACGCCGTGAGTCTGCGGTGGACCGCGCTCGATCCCGGTACGGCTGCGACGGCCATCTTCGCGCTCTCCACCGCGCAGGACTTCGACGACTTCCGCTACGCGGCCTCGCTCTTCGACGTGCCGGCGCAGAACCTCATCTACGCCGACACCGAGGGCAACATCGGCTACCAGACACCCGGCCGCCTTCCGATCCGCGGCGCGGGCGACGGATGGATGCCGCAGCCCGGGTGGGACAGCAGCTACGACTGGACGGGGTTCATCCCGTTCGAGGAGCTGCCGGTCTCGTACAACCCCACCTCGGGCTACATCGTGACCGCGAACAACGCGATCGTCACCGACGACTACGCCTACTTCCTCTCGCGCGACTGGGACTACGGCTACCGCGCCGCCCGGATCGCACACCTCATCGAGCGACGCGCGGCCGTCGCACCGCTGACCGCCGACGACATGCGCGAGATCCAGATGGACAACGAGATGTGGATCGGCACCCAGCTGGCGACCGCCATGGCCGACGTCGACGTGTCCGGTGCAGGCCCGACCGCGGCCGTGGAACTGCTGCAGGGGTGGGACGGGCAGAACTCCGCATCGTCGGCGGCTGCGGCCTACGCGAACGTGCTGTGGTCGAACCTGGTGCAGAACATCTTCGCCGAGCGCGCTCAGCCGCTCCCCATCGACGGCCAAGGTCGGCTCTTCACCGTCGTCTCCGACATGCTGGCAGACCCTTCCGACCCGCTCTGGGTCAACGCGCAGATCGACGTCGACGGGATGGAGCGGATGCTGGCGCTGTCGGCGGAAGAGGCCTACGACGAGCTCGCCGCCCTGCAGGGCACCACCGTCTCACGCTGGAACTGGGGCGACCTGCACGCGATCACCCTCACCAGCGAGACACTCGGCTCCTCGGGCATCGCGCCGATCGAAGCACTCTTCAACCGTGGACCTTTCCCGGTCAGCGGAGGGGCCTCGGTGGTGAACGCGACCGGATGGGAGCTCGGGGTCTCGTACGCCACCACGACCGTGCCGTCGATGCGCATGGTCGTCGACCTTTCCGACTTCGACGCCTCGACCTGGAATCATCTCACCGGCGCCTCGGGTCACGCGTACAACGAGCACTACACGGATCAGACGGCGGACTGGGCAGCGGGCATCCAGAAGCCGTGGGCGTACTCGGCGAAGGCCGTGAAGGCAGCGGCGGTCAACACCCTGGTGCTCACCCCGGCCGGCTGAACGACGGCTCTCTGGGCATCTGAAGCAGCGCCCCAGGATGCTCGGCTAGCGTTGACGGGTGCCATCCGCCTATCTCGCCCCCAAGGGCACCCCCGTCACGCTCCTGGAGTTCGAGCACGCAGGTGCGACCCTCATCGCCGAGACGTTCGGTGAGGGCCCGCACACGTATCTGCTCCTGCACGGCATCGGCATGGGGCGGAGCGTCTATCTCGATATCGTGCAACGTCTCGAGGGAAGGGTCATCGCCCTCGATCTGCCCGGATTCGGCGAGGCGCCCGAGCCCACCCGCACGCTCACCATGGAACGGCATGCCGACCTCGTCGCGGCCTACCTGCAGCACGTCGACTCGGGCCCCGTCGTCGTGATCGGGCACTCGATGGGCAGTCAGATCGCCGCCGAGCTCGCCGCGCGGCATCCGTCCCTGGTCGAGGGAGTGGTGCTCGCCGGCCCCACCGTGAACAAGGCCGCGCGCAACATCGGCGCGCAGGCGCGGTATCTGCTCACCGACCTCATCGGCGAACGCCCCCTGGTCATCTGGCGCGGGGCCCGGGAGTACCTCCGCGGCGGCCCCCACCTGTTCCGGAAGATGCGTGCGACCATCGTGCACGAGCCCGAAGACGCCTTCGTGCGCATCCAGTGCCCCGTGCTCGTGCTGCGCGGGGAAAGCGATCCGCTGGCTCCGATGAGCTGGTGCCGCGAGATCATCGACGCCATCCCCGGCGCCGACCTCGAAGTCATCCCCGACCACGGTCACGGCACGCTGATCAGCGACTCCGAACCCGCGGCGCGCCTGATCCACGAGTTCACCGCTCGCCTCTGACGCCCCGGGCCCTCCTCATGAGCGGCCCGCGGGATCAGGCGCGCCGGCATCGAGCGCCCGGCGCAGCCGGCAGGATCAGAGCTCGATGTCAGCCCGCAGCGGGCGGGGTCTGCTTCGACTCGGAGAGCTCGTCGACGACGAGGCCGCGCTGCTCGATGGTGCCGTTGCGATACGCCTGCCGTCCGACCATGTGCGCCGAGAGCGGAGCCGTGGCGAACTGCATGAGCACGACCGGGGCGACCAGCACGAACCCGATCAGGATGCCGCCGACCGACCGCTGCGACAGCGCGATCGCGATGCAGATGAGCAGCAGTCCGAGCACCTGAGGCTTGGTCGCCGCGTGCAGTCGCGACGGCACATCGCGGAAGTGCAGCAGACCGACCGCCGCCGACAGGCACAGCAGCGCTCCGAGCAGGATGAGCACCAGGACCGCCACGTCGATGACGGCATCCGGGATCATGAGACCGAACACGTTCATGGTGTCGTGTTGTCCCTTCTCGCGACGAACCGGGCGACGGCGATCGACCCGAACACTCCGATCGCCGCGATGATCAAGAGCACGGGGATGTTGCGAGTGTGACCGTTGATCGCCATCTCGGCGCCGATCACGCACATCACCTCGGTGAGCAGCACGTCGGAGGCGACGGCGCGGTCGAGGATCGACGGTCCGCGCACGATGCGGATCAGCGCGAGCACAGCGGCGATGCCGAACACCACCATGATCAGCAGCAGGAGGATGTTCATCGGGCACCGCCCTTCATCGTTCCGAGGCCCGCGCGCTCGTCGGCCTTGAGGGCACGATATTGATCGGGGTCGCCGAGCGCACGCACCACGCGTCGCTCCCACCGGAGCACGCCGGCGCGCTGCTTCTCCACGTCGTCGAGATTCCGGACCCCGATCACGTGCAGGTACAGGATCCGCCGGTCGCGGTCGGTCTCCACGACGAGAGACCCGGGGATCAGCGACGACACGACGGCGACGTGCGTCATCACCAGGTCGTCGGCATACCGCAGCGGCACCGCGATGATGGCCGTGCCGGGCTGGCGACGGAAGTCGAACACCTGCACCGTGACCGAGAGAGCACCGCTCAGCACCGCGAACAGGAATTGCACCACGAACAGTGCGGCGTACCAGAGGTTGATGCGGCCGGAGAGCGCGACGGTCGGCAGGCGGAACACGCGGGTGACGAAGATCGCGACGACGAGTCCGGTGAGGAACGACAGCACCGTGAACTGCGCCCACAGCAGCATCCAGAGCACCACGAGCCAGGCGAGGAAGGGCAGCTGCACGCGAATGTCGCGCCAGAGGTGACGTCGGGTGTCGCGCGCCATCAGCCCACCTCCTCTTCCAGTTGCACGAGGCTCACCGGCTGCAGCAGTGCGGCGCCGATGCGGTCGCAGAGGGCGTAGAGAGGACCAGCGAAGATCGTCAACGCGAGCGTGACCGCGACCATGCCGCCGGTCGCCACGGTCATGATCTTCGGGATGCGACGGCGCTCCTGCTGCTCATCGGCCGCCGGCGCGTTGCCGAGGTACGAGATGCGTCCCTCGGTCTCGGTGGAGTCCTCCTCTTCGCGCCAGAAGGCGAGGTTCCAGGCGCGCATCAGGGCGTAGAGGGTCAGCAGCGACGTGACGATGCCGCCGAAGATCAGCACGATCATGATCGGTGTGCCGACCGAGGCCGCCGCCTCGAAGAGGGCGAACTTGCCGATGAAGCCGGAGAAGGGCGGCAGTCCGCCGAGGTTGATCGCGGGGACGAAGTAGAGGACGGCGATCAGGGGGGCGACCTTCAGCAGCCCCTTGACCCGCAGGATCGAGGTGCTTCCGGCTCGACGTTCCACGAGCCCGACGGCGAGGAACAGGGTGGTCTGCACGACGATGTGGTGCACGATGTAGTACACCGTGGCGCCGATCGCGGCGGGGGTCGCTATCGCGAGGCCGAAGATCATGTAGCCGACGTGGCTGACCAGTGTGAACGACAGGATTCGCTTGAGCTCGGCCTGTGCGACGGCACCGAGCACTCCGACGATCATGGTCGCGAGCGCGATGATCAAGAGCAGCGTGTCGATGCTGTTCGAGGCGAAGAGCTGGGTCTCGGTGCGGATCAGCGCGTACACGCCGACCTTCGTCAGCAGGCCGGCGAACACGGCGGTGACCGGGGCCGGTGCGGTCGGGTACGAGTCCGGCAGCCAGAACGACACCGGGAAGATGGCGGCCTTGATGCCGAAGGCGACCACGAGCATCAGGTGCAGCACCAGCTGCGTCTCCTGCGGGAGCTCCGACATGCGCTCGGCGATCTGGGCCATGTTGACCGTGCCGAGTGCGCCGTAGATCATCGCGATCGACGCGAGGAACAGGATCGACGAGACCAGCGACACCACGATGTAGACCGCGCCGGTACGGATGCGGGACTCGGTGCTGCCGAGGGTGATCAACACGTACGACGCGACGAGCAGGATCTCGAAGCCGACGTAGAGGTTGAACAGGTCGCCCGCGATGAAGGCGTTGAAGATGCCGGCCGCGAGGATCAGGTACGACGGGTTGAAGATCGAGATCGGCGTCTCGTCGGTGCCGTCTGCGGCACCCTGGCCGATGGAGAAGAGCAGGACCGCGAGCAGCACGATGCTGGAGATGAGCACGAGGAGGGCGGCGAGCCTGTCGACGTAGAGCACGATGCCGAACGGCACGGGCCAGCCGCCGACCGACACCGCCAGCGGAGCACCGGAATCGACCACGACCAGGAGCACGGCGGCGATGACCGAGACGGCGGCGAGAGTGGCGACCGTGACGACGACCTGCAGGCGCGCATTGCGACCGAAGACGAGGGTGACCGCGGCGCCCAGCAGAGGCAGTGCGACGAGGAGCGGGACGAGGGCGGTCATGGCTTGCCCTCCTCGTTCTCGTCGCGGTCATGGGGTTGGTCGGGGCGCGGTTCACGGCCCTCGTCGGAGGGTTCTGACGGTTCGGAGGGCTCGCTCCCCCACCCGGTCGGGGCGTCGAACGGAGCATCGTCGTGGATCGAGGGATGATCGCGCATGTGCAGCACCGTGATCGGCGCAGTCTGCACGCCGACGAAGTCGGTGGTCGCCTCGTCGTCGTCGGTCTCGGACTCGTCGTCCATGAGGTCTTCGTCGGCATCTGTGCGCTCGCGGAGCGCGATGTCGGCCTCGTCGTCCTCGACCGTGTCGGCCTGACCCAGTTGCCAGGAGCGGTAGATCAGGGCGAGCAGGAAAGCCGAGACCGCGAACGTGATGACGATGGCGGTGAGGGTGAGCGCCTGCGGGAGCGGGTCGCTCATCTCCCCTTCCGTCCCGAAGAACGGCGCGTTGCCGGGAACGCCCATCACGATCAGGAGCAGCAGGTTCGTGGCGTTGCCGAGCAGCAGGAAGCCGATCAGCACACGGGTCAGGCTGCGCTCCAGCATCGCGTACACGCCGCACGCGAAGAGGATGGCCATGATGACGATCAGGGTGAGGGAGACGTCCATCAGCTGCTCCTCCCGCCCCGGGAGAGGAATCCTTCAGGACCCGGTGTGGTGCGCAGCGCCGCCTGACGGTCGACCTCGGCGCCCAGACTGCGCAGCACGTCGAGGACGAGCCCGATCACGACGAGGTACACGCCGATGTCGAAGATGGTCGAGGTGACGAACTCCATGTGTCCGATGCCGGGGATCTCCCACTCCCAGAAGGTGCTGGTCAGGGGCGCGAGACCGAAGAACAGGGGAACGACCGCCGTGCCGACGGCGAGGATCAGGCCGGTGCCGAGCAGTCGTCCCGCATCCGTGGGGGCCGCGGCGCCCAGCTCCCAGCGTCCGCCGGCGATGTAGCGCATCACGAGTGCCATGCCCGCGACGAGACCGCCGGCGAAGCCGCCGCCCGGCAGATTGTGGCCGGAGAACAGCAGGAAGATCGACACCACGATGATGGTGTGGAACAGGATGCGGACGATCACCTCGAGCAGGATCGACCTGTTCTCGGGCTTCATCTTCTGACCGCCGACGAGCCACGCCCGCGGGCTGCTCTCGTTCTCGGAGGTCTGGAATCGGATGCCCTCGGTCGTCTCGACGAGCGGGCGGCTGCGTGCGGCCTTGCGCGTCGCCCGGGGAAGGTTCTTGGTGGCGGCGAGCAGGTCGGCGCGGTGCGTGACGAACACCAGGGAGGCCACACCGGTCGCGGCGAGCACGAGCACCGAGAGCTCGCCCATGGTGTCCCAGCCGCGCAGGTCGACCAGCGCCACGTTGACGACGTTCTTGCCGTGTCCGATCTCGTACGCGAGCTTCGGGAACGCCTCCGAGATCGGGTCGGCGATGCGCGACTGGGTGGCGACGACGGCGACGAAGGCCATCGTGACGCCCACGCCGATCGCCAGCAGCGCGCGGGGGATGCGCCCGACCGAGGCGTTGTGCTCGCCCATCCGCGCGGGGAGGCGACGGAGCACCAGCGCGAACGTGACCATCGTGACCGTCTCGACCAGGATCTGCGTCAGCGCGAGGTCGGGTGCACCGCTCGTCGCGAACAGCACGACCATGCCGAGTCCGGTGACCGAGACGAGCACCACGCCGGTGTAGCGCTTCTGCGCACGGACGGCGAAGATGCCGGCGATCGCCATGATCGGCGCGACCACGATCTGCGCCGGGGTGTGCCAGAGGGACAGGTTGTACCGATCGATGTCGCTCGCGATGAGGGCCGTGACCTCGGCGGCGACGAACACCACGAAGATGGTGCCGACGTACACCGGCAGCGAGCCCCGCTGGGTGAGCGTGGTGCTGAGCACCGAGAGCCGGTCGACGCCGCGCATGACGAAGTAGTAGACGTCGGCCGCGGTGAATCGCAGGATCCGCGGCTTGCGATCCCATCCGGTCCTGCGGGTGACCAGGAACAGCCCGATGCCGAGCAGGATCGACAGGATCGAGATGCCCAGTGCGGGCTCGAAGCCGTGCCACAGCGCGAGATGGCCGGGGCCCTCGACGGCTTCGCCCGCATGGTCGAGCCCCGGGGTCGCGGTGAGGGCGTACCCCTGCAGAGCCGTGTCGAGAGCGGGGGCGCCGATCCCCGCCGCGAGCGTGACGCCGGCGAGGATGATCGGGGCCGAGAGGAAGCCGACCGGCGGGTCGGGCCAGGCTGTGTCGGGGAGTTGCTGGCCCTGCTCATCGCGCTTCTTCCAGAACGCGCCCCAGAGGAAACGCACCCCATATGCCGCAGTCAGCATGGATCCGAGGACGATACCGATGAGGGCGACGAGTCCCCACGGGGATCCGCCTTGTGCGTCGTCGAGGAGGGCGGTGAGCGTGGATTCCTTGGCGACGAAGCCGATGGTCGGCGCTATGCCCGCCATCGATGCCACGGAGATGAATGCCGCGGTCGCCATGACGGGCGCCTGCCGACCGACGCCGGAGAGCTCGTTGATGTCGCGGGTGGACAGCTGACGGTCGATGACGCCGACGATCAGGAAGAGCGCCGACTTGAACAGCGCGTGCCCGATGACCAGGGCGAGACCGGCGAGCGCCGCCGCTTGCGTGCCGTAGCCGACGACGATCGCGAAGAAGCCGAGCTGGCTGACCGTGCCGAAGGCGAGAATGCGCTTGAGGTCGGTCTCACGCAACGCCTGGATGCCCCCGAGCAGCATCGTGATGATGCCCAGGGTGATGACGATCGGCCGCCAGGTGGTGCTGAACGCGAAGATCGGCGCGAACCGGGCGATCAGGTAGATGCCGGCCTTCACCATCGCGGCGGCGTGCAGATACGCGCTCACCGGCGTGGGCGCGGCCATCGCACCGGGGAGCCAGAAGTGGAAGGGGAACAGTGCCGACTTGCTGATCGCCCCGATCAGGAGCATGACGATCGCAGCATCGACGAGAGGTCCGCTGGGCGCGATGACGAGGATCTCGCGGATGCTCGAGGTGCCGGTGTCGACCACGAGCAGCACGACGCCCACGAACATCACGAGGCCACCGAGCGTCGTCACCAGCAGAGCCTGCAGCGCCGCACGACGGCTGGCGGCACGGCGGCGGTAGTGACCGATGAGGAGGTACGAGAGGATGCTCGTGACTTCCCAGAACATGACGAGGATCACGAGGTCATCGGTCAGGACCAGTCCGTACATCGCGCCCGCGAAGCCCAACAGCACGCCGGCGAACTGTCCGACGCCCGCCGAGTCCTCGTAGAAGTACCAACGGCAGTAGAGGAGAACCAGTGCCCCGACGCCCGTGACGATCAGGGTGAGCACCCAGCCGAGCACGTCCATGTTCATGGAGAGGTTCAGACCCAGTTGGGGGATCCACTCGACCGACTCGAACGGTACCGGCCCGTCGAGCACCTGCGGCGTCATGACGAGTGCATGCACGAAGGCGGCGGCCGGGACGAGGGCGGCGATGGCGAAAGCCTGAGCTCCGAGCCAGCGCACCAGAACGGGCATCAACAGCGACCCGAGGAGGAATACAGCGAGGAGCATCAGCATATACGCGGCTCCCTCAGGGCTCGTCGGCCATTTCGGCACAGGCGGGCGGGTGTCAGACCAGTTTACCGGCGCGAGAGGTTCCTGCGGTCCACGTTTGCACGATCGTGCGAGAGTAGCCCCATGCGGCGGGTCTGGGTTCGAGAGCTCGCGGGCTGGGTGGGGGCACTGGCCGTGGCGATGATCACGGTGGCGCAGGTCGCTTCATCCGCTCGCGCCGACCTGCTGTTCCGCGATGGAGATTCCCTGGTCGTGGCGATGTTCGCACGATCCGTCCTGTCCGGCGCTCCGCTGGATTGGGCGATGTCCAGCGTGCTGTTCCTGCCCGAGTCTGCTGTGTTCGCCGGCCTCGATGCGGTGCTGCCCGTCGACGTGAACGGATTGCTCACGATCAATGCCGTCATCAACATGCTCGCTCTCTACGGGGCCCTCCGGCTGGTCTCGGGCCGTCGACGCGACGACACCGCCCCGGTCAGCTGGGCACTCCTCGGGCTCGCGGTCTTCGGCATCTTGGCGATGACCGATGTCTCGGGTTCTCGGGACGCGCTCGAACTCGCCTCCCTGCTGCTCACCACCACGTATTACTGCTCGACGGTGATCGCCGTCGTGCTGTCCGTCGGTCTGGTGCGTCGGGTGATCGACCGCGACGAGGGCGGAACCGGGTCGTTGGTCGCTCTGGGCGCGACGGCCGCCGTGTCCACCCTCTCCAACCCGTTGTTCGCCGCCTGGGCGACGGTTCCGATCGCTCTTCTCCTCGCCGTGATGCTCATCCGGTCGCCTCGACGCACCCGCACGGCGACGATGCTCGTCGTGCTGGTCCTGGGCACCGCGATGGGCTCCCTCGGTCGCATTCCTCTTCGGGCATGGATCGCCAACACCGGAGCCGGCTACGCCCAGCCCGAACTCTGGCCGGAGTCGGCGGGCTACTACGGAACCCTTCTCCTCGACCGCACGGCGACGCCCGCCGGCATCATCGGCGCCCTGATCGTGCTCGCCCTCATCGCGTCGGCCATCGCGCGCACGGCGCGAGCGGGCGATCCCGGCACGCGGTTCGTCGCGACCGTCGCGTGGGTCACCCCCGTGCTCGTCGCGATCGGCGCGATCGCTCTCGGCACCCACGCCGCGCGGTACCTGCAGCCCCTCGTCTTCGCGCCGGTGCTCGCCCTGGTGGCGGCTCCCCGTGCCTGGCTGGTGCCGCGGCGTGCCGGTGCTCTCCTCGCGGCGGCCGCCACCGTGGTGCTCGTGATCGGCGGCACGCTCAGCGTTCCCCGGCTCGCCGCTGCGAGCGCCGCCCCCGATGCCGATCTCGCCTGTGTGACCGACTGGGTCGATGCGTCGGGCCGGGTCGGGGCCGGCCAGTTCTGGACGGTACGCCTGCCGAAGCTGCATCTGGAGGATCCCGCCCGTCTCGTGCAGGTCGATCATGAGCTCAACGGCTACGCGTGGCTCGTGAACCGAGCGGATTTCGATGTCGGTGAGGTGTCATTCCTCGTGGAGGACGCCCAGACGGTCCCCTGGCGCCTCTCGTCACCGGTCATCCCTGACGAGGTGATCGACTGCGGGCGCTACCGCATCCTCGATTTCGGGGAGAACGGCCTGCCGCTCGGTCCGCAGCGCAGCTGAGCGGGCGCCGCTCAGCGCGGAACGGGGCCGGTGGTCGTGCCGGCGCGGAACACACAGGTGAGATGCTGCGTCTCGCCCGGTTCTCCGCGGAGCATGCGGGCGACCTGCTCCCCCGCCGCGCGACCCTTCTCGACCGCCGGTTGCACGCTGGTGGTGAGGGTGAGATCCCCGAAGCCGTCGAGCGGGATCCCGTCGAAACCGGCGACCGAGAGGTCCTCGGGCACGCGGAGCCCCAGTTCCTCGGCCGCTCGGATCACCCCGACCGCGAGCAGGTCGCTCTGGGCGAGCACGGCCGTCGGGCGGGTGGCGGGGTCGGTCAGAAGCATCCGTCCGACCAGCACGCCCTCGTCGATGAGGCTGCCGGACGCCGAGATCGCCGGCGCATCGGGGAACACCTGACGCATCCCCTCGAGGCGATGCACCGAGACGTCGACGGTCGCGTTCGCGATCCGTTCGGGGGTCACCAGTGCCCGTTCCCGTTCGCTGTCGAGCGAGAGCGTGACCAGCGCCACGTCGCGGTGACCGAGGTCGTGGACGTGCCGCGCGACGTCGGCGGACGCTGCGACGTTGTCGAGCGTGATGCGGGGGATATCCTCACCGGCATCTCCTTCGATCACGACCACCGGCAGACCACGGCCGACGACCACCTCGAGCGAGGCCTTCGTGCGCCCCGAGCATCCGATCAGGACGAAGGCGTCTACGGGGGCGTTCGTGATGGCGGCCCCCTCCTCCCCCGGTTCGTCGCGCATCAGGAGGATGCCCGCGCTGAGGTCGGCGAGACCGTCGGTGAGGCCGTCCATCATGGCCGTCGTCACCGGATCGAGGAATGCCGCGCGCAGATGCCCCTCGAGAACGACGGCGACGATGCCGCTGCGTCCGCGACGCAGCGACGCCGCGCGGGGATCCGGACCCGCGTATCCGAGGTCCGACGCCGCGGCGAGCACACGCTCCCGCGTTGCGGCCGCCACATTCGCCTTGCCGCTGAAGACGACCGAGGCGGTGGACGTCGCCACGCCCGCCTCACGTGCGACGTCGGCGATCGTGGGCCGACGCGGCGTCTCCTGACTGCTCATACTTCGAGGATAGCTCCCCACGGTTCCCTTCGGTCGAATCGATTCGATAGGCTGTCCGGCATGGAAACAGCCCTCTCCCGTTCGCAGTTCGTGCGCTGGCGCGCGGCGATCTTCGCCATCTTCCTCGCGAGCGGGCTGTCGATCGCCACCTGGGCGTCGCGCGTGCCCGGTATCAAGGAGGCGCTGGGGCTCGACAACGCGCAGGTCGGCCTCATCCTGCTCGGCATGGGCGTGTCATCGATCATCGGCATCTCGACAGGTCCCGCCGTGATGGCGCGCCTCGGTGCCCGGCGGGGCATGCTCCTGACGATGCTGATGTTCGCATCCGGGATCGTCCTCGTGGGCCTCGGGGCCAATGTGTTCGGCTCCGTTCCCGTCGTCATCATCGGCATGGTGCTGTTCGGCTTCGGCAACGGATCGGTCGACGTGATGATGAACGTCGAGGCCACGGCGATCGAGCAGCAGATGGGCCGCACGATCCTGCCGGTCTTCCACGCATTCTTCAGCTTCGGCACGGTCATCGGCGCGGGAATCGGCGCCCTCGCGGCGCAGCTCTCCATCAACGTCGCCGCCCACGCCGCGGTCATGGGTGCACTGATCGCCGTGATCGCGATCGTCTGCTTCTTCCAGGTGCCGGTGCGCGAGGCCGCCCTCGATCCCGCGGCGCACGAGAAGCCGGCCTTCCGTGCACGCATGCACACCGCGCTCGAGGCATGGCGCGAACCGCGCACCTATCTGATCGGCGTGGTCATGCTCGGCATGTCGTTCGCCGAGGGCGGCGCCAACGACTGGATCGCCCTGGGCACCGAGCAGGGGCACGGCTTCGCCGAGGGTACCGGCGCCGTGTCGCTCGCCGTGTTCTCGGTGGGCATGACCGTCGTGCGTCTGTTCGGAGGTCCGCTCGTCGACCGCTTCGGCCGCGTGCTGGTGCTGCGCATCCTCGCGGTCGCGGCGGCATCGGGCATCCTGCTGTTCATCCTCGCGCCCACCTTCCCGCTCGTGCTCGTCGGGGCGGCGCTCTGGGGCGTCGGCGCCTCCCTCGGCTTCCCGCTCGGCATGTCGGCGGCGGCCGACGATCCGGCAAAGGCAGCGGCCCGGGTGAGCGCTGCGGCCACGATCGGCTACATCGCGTTCCTGGGTGGACCTCCCGTGCTCGGCGTCATCAGCGAGCACATCGGTCTGCTCAACACGCTGTTCATCCTGGTCGCACTGGTCGTGATGTCCGGGCTGTTCTCCGGCGCCGCGCGCCCGCTCCGCGACGACGAGAAGACGCCGGCCGCGACGACTCCACAGGGCTGACCACGGCGACGGGGTGATCACGGCGGCGGAGTGATCACGGCGTCGGAGGGAGGTTCAGTCCTCGCCACCGCGGACGAGCGCTGCCGCGTGTGAACGGCTGCGCGCGCCGAGCTTCGTGAGCACATTCGAGACATGAGTCTTGACCGTCGGCACCGAGATGCACAGCCGTGCGGCGAGTTGAGCGTTCGACCACCCCTGCAGGATCCCCTCGAGCACTTCCTGCTCCCGGCCGGTCAGATTCGCGAGCCTCCCCGCATCCGGCACCGGCACGGGAAGCGCGGCGTTCTCGGCGACGGCGGCGAGCGCACGTCTCGTCACCCGCGGATCCAGAGCGCCGTCGCCCGCGGCGACCGCGCGGACAGCCTGCCCGAGGGTAGGGGCGTCGACCGTCTTGAGCAGGAATCCGACGGCCCCGGCGCGGATGGCCCCGAACACGAGGTCGTCTTCGTCGAAGCTCGTCAGGACCAGGACGTCGCCGAGACCGCGCTCGACGATCTCTCTGGTGGCCGAGATCCCGTCGCGCCCCGGCATCCGCACATCCATGAGCACGACGTCGGGGCGCAGTGCCGCGGCGTTGCGGACAGCGACCTCACCATCCGCGGCCTCTCCGACCACCGAGATGCCCTGTGTCTCGAGCATGATGCGCAGGCCCGCCCTGATCGCGCTGTGATCATCGGCCAGCAGCACGGTCGGCGCCGTCATGCCCGCACCTCCATCGGGATGCGCCCCTCGACCGCCCATCCACCCGGGGTCGGCCCCGCGGAGAAGACGCCGTCCAACGCGCCGACGCGTTCCCGGAGCATCTGCAGCCCCCAGCCTTCGTCGCCGTGTGCAGCCGCGCGGCTGGGCGCACCGCCACGCGAGCGCACCTCGACCCGCACCTCGGAGTCCTGCTCCTGAACCGTGATGTCGACGACGGCGCCGCTCGCATGGCGGATGCAGTTGTTCAGCGCCTCACGCACGATGCGGATGACGGCCTGCTCGCGTGCCGCACCGATGTCCTCGATGTCATCGACGACGAGATGCACGACGAGCCCTGCCCGCTCCGCCTCCTGCACGATTCCGCCGAGATCCGCCCAGCGCGGTGCGGGCGCCAGAGTCCCGTCGCCGCGACGGAGCACCGAGATCATGGATCGCAGCGCACCATGAGCATCGAGTCCCGCGTCGCGCACAGCCTGCAGGGCTTCTCGATCCCTGGCACGGTCGGGTGCGGACGACAAAGCCGCTTCGGCACGGATCGCCATCGCCATCACGTGACCGGCGACGACATCGTGCAGCTCTCTCGCCATCGTCTCGCGCTCACGCTGCACCGCTTCGACGCGGTCCCGCTCGGCGGCGGCGGCGGCCTCTTCCGCTCGCTGACGATGCAGCTCGGCGAGTTCGTGGGCCTGGGAGACCGCCACCGCCCACCAGTAGTCGGTGCCGAAGATCGCGCCGAACTGCACGCCGATGAGGAAGGCCACGGCGAACGGCACGTCGGTGAAGAACCAGGCGGCGAGGAAGAAGATGATCGTCGAAGCGCCCAGCAGGAGGAGCAGCACCCGCCTCCCCTGCGGCCCCGCCAGGAACGCCGCCGTCCACAACACGTCCAGCAGCACCACGAGCGTGCCGATGCCGCCGACGGTGAGCAGATCGACCACGAAGAGGAGCGTGACCAGCGCGAGGACCGTCACGGGCATACGCCGCTTGACGAGGGCGAGCGCGCAAGCTGGAAGCGCGAGGGCCAGTGCCCACCACGGCGAGACGGAGGTCTCGAGGATCGAGAACGGACCCCAGATGCCGCGGAACCCGAAGCCCGCCATGACGACCGCCAGGATCGCCATCCCGAGCGGATCCGCCCACCAGCGGTGCCGGCGGTACCAGGCTCCGAACCCGCCTTCGACCTGCTCGTGCATGCCCTCATGCAACCACGGCGCGCGCACTCGCGCATCCGACGAAGGGATGAGGGAGCCGAAGGAGACGATACTTTCGCCCGATCCGCAGCCGTCCCCCGTTCCGTGAACGTGGAGACATGGAACTCTTCGGCGGAATGCCGCTTCCCCTCTCCCTCGCCCTCCTGGCGCTGATAGATGGGCTGAGCGTCGGCACTCTCCTCATCCCCGTCTTCCTGCTCCTGCATCCGGGGCGGGTGCGCGCCGGACGCATCCTGCTGTATCTGGTGACGATCGCCGCGTTCTACCTGCTCGTCGGGCTCCTCTTCCTCTGGGGGCTGGTGAATCTCGTCGACGTGGCGTCCGACTTCCTGGCCTCGCCCGCCGGCCTGGTCATCCGCCTGCTCGTCGGAGGAGCGCTCCTCATCACGGCCTTCGTGATGCCAACCGGTGACAAGCGCGCCAAGCCCACGTCGACGACCCCCACGTCGGGACCCACGACCCCGCAGGTCTCGGCGTGGACGGGGATGCCGACGAGGTCGGCTGCGCACAGCTCGTCGATGACGACGCCACCCCCTCCGGCTCGCGCGATGACGACGGACGCCGCGCCGCGCCCCGGTCGCATCACCCGGTGGCGCGAGCGACTGCTCGACCCGCGCACTCGCGGAACCGCCGTGATGGCCGTCGCGATCGCCGCCGGGCTTGTCGAGATCGCCACCATGCTCCCGTACATCGTCGCGATGACGATGCTGGCGGATGCGGGGATCGACACTCCGCTGCGTGTGCTGTCGCTCGTCGGGTACTGCGCGCTGATGATCCTGCCCGCTGTCGTGCTGCTCGTCCTGCGCCTGGTCGCCGCCCCCCTGGTGCGGCGGCCGCTCGAACGCTTCGCGGCCTGGATGGAGCGCACCGGCGCGGAGAACACCGCCTGGATCATCGGCATCATCGGATTCCTCATCGCCCGCTCCGCCGCCACCGAGCTCGGTCTCTTTCAGGCGATCGGGTCGTTCCTCGACCGATGACCGCCGCGCCCACCGCCTGCGACCGCTCAGCACCTCCGACGAAGTAGGCTCGACGGGTGCGTCTCGTCATCGCCCGCTGCTCGGTCGACTACACCGGTCGGCTCAACGCCCATCTCCCGCTTGCCACGCGTCTGCTCGTGCACAAGGGAGACGGGAGTCTGCTCGTGCACTCCGACGGCGGCAGCTACAAGCCGCTGAACTGGATGAGCCCGCCGTGCTCGCTCTCGAGCGAGACCCCCGGCGAGGAAGAAGCCAGCGCCGGCGTCGTCGAGGTCTGGCGCGTCACCCACAAGAAGACCGGCGATGCGCTGCGCGTGCAGATCTACGAGATCATCCACGACACCTCCCACGAGCTGGGCATCGACCCCGGGCTGCAGAAGGACGGCGTCGAGGCCGACCTGCAACGGCTGCTCGCCGAACAGGTGGACCGCATCTCCGAGGGCGCGACGCTCGTACGCCGCGAGTACCCGACGGCCATCGGGCCCGTCGACCTGCTGGTGCGCGATGCCGACGGCGCCGCGATCGCGGTCGAGATCAAACGCCGCGGCGACATCGACGGCGTGGAGCAGCTGACCCGCTATCTCGAACTGCTGGGCCGCGACCCGCACCTCTCCCCCGTGCAGGGCGTCTTCGCCGCGCAGGAGATCAAGCCTCAGGCACGCGTGCTCGCCGAGGATCGCGGTATCCGCTGCCTGGTGCTCGACTACGACGACATGAAGGGCATCGAGTCGGGCATCCCCCGACTGTTCTGAGGCGTCACCTCTCAGCGCGCGGCGATGAGCCGGGGTGCCGGCCCCTCCAGGCGCGCGATCGCGATCTTCACCTCGAAGATCTGCTGCTCGACGCGATCGAAACGCGCATCGGACTTCGTCTCCATCGTGTCGAACCGGGTATCGAACCTCGCATCCTGGGCATCGCACCGGACATCGATTTTCGCGTCCAGGGCATCGCACCGGACATCCATTTTCGCGTCCAGGGCATCGCACCGGGCATCGAACTTCGTCTCCATCGCATCGCACCGGGCATCGAACTTCGTCTCCATCGCATCGCACCGCGCATCGAACTTCGTCTCCATCGCATCGCACCGCGCATCGAACCTTGCATCCTGCGCCGCGAATCGCGCGTCCATCCGGTTGATCATCCAGCCGAAACCGCTGATGATCGCCACCAGGAGCGTCACTGCTGTCGCCAGCATCGTGATGACTTCCACCGACACGTACATGCCCCCATTCTCGCCCGCGTATCCGCCGATGTCACGACCTTATATGGGGACAGACGGTGCCCACATGAGGTGTGCACAAGCTTTTGCGTTGCACACCTGTGCAGGAAGAGCGGACCCCCTCCGTTCGGCCCATAGGCTGGAGAGATGCCTCACTCCCCCTACTCCTGCGTGCTGTGGGACGTCGACGGCACTATCGTCGACGCGTCCGTCGGCATCCTCCGCCGGCTCAATGTCGCGCTGACCCACTTCGGCCGACCGGCGCCGACTCGCGAAGAGCTGGTGCACTGGATCGGTCCCCCCATGTTCCAGTCCTTCCAGGATCAGGCCGGCATGACGCCGGAGCAGTCCGCCGAGGCGGTCGCCTTCTACCGCACCCTCGGCAAGGCCGACGGCTACACCACAGACGTCGCGACCTACCCGGGAGTGGTCGACCTCATCCACGAGCTGCACGCCGCCGGAGTGCCCCAGGCGACGGCCAGCTCGAAGCCCGAGAACCAGGTCGACGCACTGGTCGACCACTTCGGTCTGCGCCCTGCATTCCTGACGACCGTCGGGGCGACCCCGGACGAGTCGACCCTCGCCTCGAAGACCGACATCGTGGCAGAGGCTCTTCGTCGGCTGCGCGAGCTCGGCGCCGACACCTCGCGTCCCGTCCTGGTCGGAGACCGGCACCACGACGTCGAGGGTGGCAACGCCAACGGCGTTCCCGTGATCTTCGTCGAGTGGGGGTTCAGTGATTCGCACGAGGGCGACGAGGCCGCGTTCCGCGTGTCCTCGGTCGAAGAGCTGCGTGCGCTGCTGATCGCCTGAACGCCTGAACGCCCTCATCATCGCTCAGAAAGCACAGAACTCCCCTCCGGATGACGCATCGGGGACGCGATCCGGTGGGGAGTTCGGTGTCTCGCCCGTCTCAGACGGGGCGAATGTTCTCTGCCTGCAGGCCCTTCGGGCCCTGCGCCACATCGAACTCGACTCGCTGGTTCTCTTCGAGAGACCGGTAGCCGGATGACTGGATGGCGGAGTAGTGCGCGAAGACGTCAGCGCCTCCGTCGTCGGGGGAGATGAAGCCGAAGCCCTTCTCCGAGTTGAACCACTTGACCGTGCCCTGGGTGCTCATGTACTGCCTGTTCTGCTGGTGAAGAAGCCGACGCAGGGATGCCCCGACATCGCTAACGCTAGTGGAGGAGGCCCTGAGCGGAATAGCCGCCGCAAGAAGGTAATCCAAATGTTGCACGAGCGGCATCCGGCCGTCATCCGCGCGAGCGCGGGAGCGGGGCGCACGAGAACGCCCAGAAAATGGTGTGGCCCTCACCGCGGGGGGAGCGATGAGGGCCGAAGACGACCGGAGGGTGCGTCAGAGACAGCTTAGCCCCTTTTCGATGCTCTTGTCCCCCTTTTGGGGGACAAATCTGAACTTCTCTGCGAGACGAACGACAGCGGCCCCCTCGAGTAGCCCATTGGGGACTGAACTACTCGAGAGGGCCCAATCGCATGCACGGATCGTCTGCCCCTGGGGTGGGCCACCGTCTCCTGGGGAGAGACGTAGACGATCGATCCCCATGTGCACGCACCTTCACCATAGGGGAGGATCCACGTTCTCGCCACGGACCTTCATCGGCGCGCGAGTAGCCTGATCCGGTGACTCTGCTCAACAAAGACATGACGCTCTGCATCTCGCTGTCCGCGCGCCCGAGCAACAACGGAACACGCTTCCACAATCATCTCTACGAGGCGCTCGGCCTGAACTGGATCTACAAGGCGTTCGCGCCGACCGACCTCGCGCAGGCCATCGCAGGTGTCCGGGGTCTCGGCATCCGTGGGTGCGCGATCTCCATGCCGTACAAGGAAGAGGTCATCGCGCTCGTCGACCGGATGGATCCCTCGGCGAGCGCCATCGACTCCGTCAACACGATCGTCAACGACGACGGCGTGCTCACGGCCTACAACACCGACTACTCCGCGATCGCGCAGCTCATCGAACGCGGAGGTCTCGATCGCACGGCCTCGGTGCTGCTGCGCGGATCGGGAGGCATGGCGAAGGCCACGGCCGCCGCGTTCCGCGACGCCGGCTTCACGCGGGTGACGATCATCGCCAGGAATGAGGCGAACGGGCGCCCCCTTGCCGACTTGTACGACTTCGCCTGGACCGCTGGGCTCGACGATGCCAGGGCGGACATCCTGGTCAATGTCACGCCGATCGGCATGGCCGGGGGCGCGGAAGAGCACACGCTGTCGTTTTCGGAAGAGGCGATCGGGGCGGCATCCGTCGTCTTCGACGTGGTGGCCCTCCCCGCGGAGACACCTCTCATCGATGCGGCGCGCAGGGCTGGCAAGACGGTGATCACGGGGGCGGAGGTCGCGACCCTGCAGGCACTGGAGCAGTTCGTGCTCTACACGGGCATCCGTCCGTCGGCGGAGCAGGTGCGCGCGGCGGAGGAGTTCATGCGAGCCGGAAACGCCTGACGACTCCCTCACGCACGCAGCCGGAGCGACGAGCTGTCGGGCACACGCTCCATCTTCGTTCCGGCGCCGATCAGCGATGTGTGGGAGCTTGTCACATCGGCAGGCCGCATTCCCGAGTGGGGGCCGAGCCGTGGGCACGATCGATGCCACGCTCGAACGCTCGGCAGATCGCGTTCGGCCGGTGGGCGGGCATCTCGCGCAGCGCGGATGTGCCCGCCCATGGGTCGAACCGGCTCAGCCCTTCGCGCCCTTGCGGGGCTTGATGAACTCGGCCGGTGCGTTCTTCTCCCGCTTGGCAGCTCGCTTCTCCTTGAGCGAGAGCTGCGGCGCCTTCTTGCTGTCGCGACCCTGGATGGACTTTCCGGACATGGTTACTCGCTTCCCCTTCGGTGGCTGGCGTAACCTCCGACCATAGCCCGGAACCAGGGGAAGTCAAATTTCCCGCTGAACGGGAAAAATCTTCGTCGCCAGGCTCATGCCGTTTTCGGAATATTCAGTGAAACATCTCATGCGCGACACATTGCGACGGTGCCCGCGACAAGCCCTGGCGACCCCCGGGAATCCGCCGAGGAGGAACCCGAGCAGGCGGCGAGGCGAACGGGTTTGCTACTCTGGGAGCGGAACAACGACGGAGGACGACCTCCGACGGAGAGACAGACCGGGGACGACCCCGACAGGAGTCTCCCGTGAATCACTCGTCCACCTGGCCCCTCTGGGTCGTATCCCGCGAACCTCGGGCCGCACGCGCCACGCTCGTGCTGTGCTTCGTCTCGTTCTCCATGGTCAGCGCGGCAGCACTGTCCGTCGGCGTGCGCGGGATCTGGCTGGAACTCCTCCTCTCGGCGGGATTCCTCGTCTGGGCCACTGCGCAGTGGGTCTGCGTCGAGCGTCGTCGACATCGAGAATCGGCGTTCCGCCGCGACGTCGAGCGGTACATCCACGCGCTCTCCCGCTCCTCCGCTCCGGAGTGACGCCACCGCCGTCGATCGCCGGCCATCCGCCGCGAACGCCGCGTACCATCAGATGCAGTGCGCTGAGACAGCGCTGCGACCGGGACGACCCGGTCGTGGTCACCACTCGGGGACGGCCCCAGCTCGAAGGAGTCCGGCGATGTCACGCACGGAACGTAAGCAGTTGATCAGCGTCACGGACATCGTCCGCGTCATCCTGGGATGGGGGGCCTTCGCAGCTCTCCTCCTCCTCCACCCGGTGCTGGAACCCCCCGTGCCCACCCCGGTACTCATCATCGCGCTCGGGGCGATCATCGCAGTGATCCTCGTCTGCGCGTTCGGTGTCGTGAAGCAGGCCGAGGCCCTCGCGCACCGGCTCGGCGATCCCTACGGCTCGCTCGTCCTGACCCTGTCGATCGTGCTGATCGAGGTCATCCTGATCTCCGCGGTCATGCTCGGTCCGGGAGAGCACGCGACCATCGCCCGCGACTCGGTCATGGCCGTCTCGATGATCATCCTCAACCTCGTCATCGGCCTCGCTCTCCTCCTCGGCGGCCTCCGCCATCGCGGCATGGCCCACAACCGCACCGGCACCTCGGCGTACCTGTCGATGCTGGTCGTGCTCGTCGCACTCGCATTCGGCCTCCCCGCCCTCATCGGCACGGACGGCTCGTACACGACGGCGCAGGAGATCCCGATCATCGTGCTCACCCTCGTGCTCTACGCCTTCTTCCTCTACCGGCAGATGGGTGCGCAGGCGAGCGACTTCACCGAGGTCGACCCGCGCCTGCTCCAGACCGCGCAGCATCAGGAAAAGACGGAAGCCACAGGGGGGATCCGCCAGGTGCTGGCCGAGCACCGCACCGAGATCCTCGTCCGCCTCGCGCTGCTCGTGATCACCGTCATCCCCATCGTTCTCCTGTCGCACGACATGGCTGCGCTGCTCGACGACGGGTTGGGCCGCCTCGGAGCGCCGATCGCCCTCGCCGGCGTGCTCATCGCGGGGATCGTGTTCCTGCCGGAGTCGATCACCGCAGTGCGTGCTGCTCTCGGCGGCGAGGCCCAGCGCGTGAACAACCTCGGCCTCGGCGCGCTGGTGTCCACCGTCGGTCTGACCATTCCTGCGGTGCTGATCATCGGCATGTTCACCGGTCAGACCATCGTTCTGGCGGAGTCGCCGGCGAACCTGCTGATGCTGGGCGTGACACTGCTGCTGTCGGTGACGACGTTCGCCGCGAAGCGCGTGACCGCCATGCACGGCGCCGCGCACCTGGTGACGTTCGCGGTCTACCTGGTGGTGCTCTTCAGCTGATCCTGGGCCGGCGGGGCGATGAACCTCCACTGACCCCACCCCTCTTCTCGCGTGATATTTTTGGCATAGGCCAAAAGTCAATCACCGCCGGAATCCGGCACAGGAGGGAGCATCATGTCCACGAAGATCGCCATCAACGGCTTCGGGCGCATCGGGCGCAACTACTTCCGAGCCCTGCTCGCGAAGCACTCGGATCTCGAGGTGGTCGCGGTCAACGACCTCACCGACACGCGCACGCTCGCCCATCTGCTCAAGTACGACGCGGCGAACGGCACCCTGCCGGGGCCCGTGAAGCACGACGACGCGCACCTGTTCGTCAACGGTCAGGCGATCCGCGTGTTCTCCGAGCGCGATCCACTCCGCCTTCCCTGGACAGACCTCGGCGTCGACATCGTGATCGAGTCGACCGGGCTGTTCACCAAGGCGGAGCTCGCCGCGAAGCACGTCGAGGCCGGGGCGCGGAAGGTGATCATCTCGGCGCCCGCGACCGGAGACGACGGAACGTTCGTGCTCGGCGTGAACGAGCACACCTACGACCCCGAGCGGCACCACATCATCTCGAACGCCTCCTGCACGACGAACTGCCTCGCCCCGGTGGCCAAGGTGTTCCACGAAGCCTTCGGTATCGAGGCCGGCCTGATGACCACCGTGCACGCGTACACGGCCGACCAGAACCTGCAGGATGGCCCGCATTCGGACCTCCGGCGCGCTCGGGCGGCGGGGGTCAACATCGTCCCGACCAGCACGGGCGCGGCGAAGGCGATCGGGCGCGTCATCCCCGAACTCGACGGGAAGCTCGACGGGTTCGCGCTGCGCGTGCCGGTGCTCACCGGATCCATCACCGACCTCACCGTCACCGCATCGCGCCCCGTGACCGTGGAAGAGGTGAAGGCCGCCTACCGTGCCGCGGCGGAAGGGCCGCTCAAGGGGATCCTCCGCTACACCGAGGACGAGATCGTCTCCGCCGACATCGTCGCCGATCCGCACTCCTCGATCCTCGACGCGGGATTGATCCGTGTGATCGGCGACCAGGTGAAGGTCTCGGCCTGGTACGACAACGAGTGGGGCTACTCGAACCGCCTGGCAGACCTCACCGAGTACGTCGCCGCGCGGCTGCCCGAGCGTGAGGAGGAAGCCCGTGCCTGAGCCGCTGCTCGGGGCCGACGCCTTCGCGCTCGACGTCTCGGAGTGGGTGAACAGTGCCCCGATCAGCCCGGAATCGCTCCGCGGACGCGTCGTGGTCGTCGAAGCGTTCCAGATGCTGTGCCCCGGATGCGTGAGCCACGGCCTCCCGCTTGCCCAGCGTCTCCACGGCATGTTCGATTCCCGCGAGCTCGTCGTGCTCGGGTTGCACACGGTGTTCGAGCATCACGCCGTGATGGGCCGCGAGGCGCTCGAGGCCTTCCTGTCGGAATACCGGATCGAGTTCCCGGTGGCGATCGATCGGCCGCTCGACGGTCAGGCGATTCCGGCGACCATGCACAGATACGGACTCCGGGGAACGCCGTCGACGATCATCGTCGACCGGGAGGGGCGCGTACGTCAGATCGCATTCGGCGCAGTCGATGAACTGGCCCTCGGCACCTACCTCGGGCGTCTTCTCGCCGAACCGACCACACCATCGATGACGTCGGTCTCCGCCTCGATGTCGGAGGCCGGCGAGGCGTGCAGCATCGACGGCGTGTGCACCTGAGTCTCGACGGACGACCGGCACGCAAGACTCTGTGAAGGCCCGGCCCCTGGAAGCCGGGCCTTTCGTCAGGTCTCGACGCGAACGGACCTCTTTTCGACATTTTGAATACCCCTACCCCCTATAGGTATATGGTGATCTTTGACCGGACCCACCGGCACGCACCCTCAGGAGGAACCCATGTCCCGCCCGCCCATCTCCCGAGCCCAGCGCTGGCTCGGGCTCGTCCTCATCGCCACGGCGCAGTTCGTCGTCATCATGGACACCTCGATCATCGGAGTGGCTCTGCCCGATATCCAGCGCGACCTGGGCTTCACTCCGGAATCACTGTCGTGGGTGTTCAACGCCTACGTCGTGGCGTTCGGCGGTCTGCTGCTGCTCGGCGGACGCCTGGCCGACGCGTTCGGCGCGAGGAAGATCTTCGTGAGCGGGTGGATCGTCCTCATCATCGGCTCGCTCCTCGCCGGCGCCGCCACCGACGTCGGGCTTGAGATCGCCGGTCGTGCCATTCAGGGTGCCGGGTCCGCTCTGATCGCTCCCGCCGCGCTCACCCTGCTCATGATGCTGTTCGGCGGCACCTCCGACCTTCCCAAGGCGTTCGCGGTGTACGGCGCCGCCGCCCCCATCGGCGGCACGGCTGGTGTCTTCCTCGGCGGAGTGCTGACCGAGTATGCGAGCTGGCCGTGGGTGTTCTACGTGACGGTGCCGATCGCGCTGTTCGTGCTCGCCTTCACGGCATCCACCCTCCCTCGCACCGTCCGCACGGCCGCCGGATCGATCGACGTGGCCGGTGCTCTCACCGTCACGCTCGGTCTCGCTGCCGTCGTCTACGGCGTCGTCAATGCCCCCGAGGTCGGATGGCTCACCTGGTCGACCCTGACCTTCGTGGGCGCCGGAATCGTCCTGCTCGCGATCTTCTTCGTGATCCAAGCACGCAGCCGGAACCCCCTGCTGCGCCTCGGGCTGCTGCGTGCACCGCTGTTGGCCGCGGCCAACAGCGCCCAGCTGCTCCTCGGAGCGGCTTGGGTGTCGATGTGGTTCTTCCTGAACCTCTACCTGCAGCAGGTCCTCGGGGCGAGCGCATTCGCCGCGGGTGCCGCACTGCTGCCGATGACGGGCCTGGTCGTCCTGGTGATGGTCGCCCTCGCCCCTCGCCTCCTTGCGCGGTTCGGAGCCAGGTCGATGATCGTCAGCGGCCTGCTGATCCTCGCCGGCGGCCTGCTCTGGCTGTCGTTCGTCCGCCCTGACGGCGACTACGCCGCGGACGTGCTGCCGGCGTCGCTCCTCGCCGCGCTCGGGATGTCGCTCGCCTTCGTCCCGTCGCTGGGCACCGCGATCAACGCCGCACCTCCGATGGAGACGGGCGTCGCCTCCGGACTCGTGAGCACGAGCTACCAGATCGGATCGGCCCTCGGGCTCGCCGTCCTCACCGCGATCGTCTACGGCATCTCGGGCACCGCTCCGACGGCGGCCGACCTGACGCGCGGGTACTCCGCCGCCTTCCTGGGCGCGGCGATCCTCGCCCTTGTCGGCGCGATCGTCACCGCGATCTGGATGACGAAGCCGCGGGCACGGAGCGAGGCGTCCGAGGAGTCCGTCTCCGTGTGAGATCGGCCCCGACACCGACAGCGCCCCGCGGGCGCAGGGGGAGGATGATCCGCCCCCTGCCTCCGCGGGGCGGCGTGCATCCACTCAGGTGGTTCGGAACGCCGACCGATACTGGCTCGGAGTCGCACCGAATGCACGACCGAAGTGCTGGCGGAAGAGCGCCGCCCCGCCGAACCCGGTCGTCGATGCGACCGTGTCGACCGGGAGCGACGTGGCCTCGAGCAGCTCCCGAGCCGCCGCCAGCCGCTGCGCGAGCACCCACTTCGCCACCGTCGACCCCGTCTGCGCCCGAAATGCCCGGGTGAACGAACTCCGGCTGAGATGGGCTCGAGCGGCGAGGACGTCGATGGACAGATCGGCATCGAGGTTCGCGGCACTCCATCGCATCACCTCGGCGATCGGGTCTCCTCCCGCGTCCGGAACCGGCCGCTCGATGAACTGCGCCTGTCCACCGGAGCGATGGGGCGGTGCGACGATCCTCCGGGCGACCCGGTTCGCGACGAGCTGGCCCTCTCGGCGGGCGAGGAGGTGCAAGCAGGCGTCGATCCCGGCCGTGGCGCCTGCTCCCGTGACGATCTGCCCCTCGTCGATGTACAGCTCGTCCGGTTCGAGCGCGACGCGGGGGAACCTGTGCCGGAACACGTCGGCCCACTTCCAGTGCGTGGTCGCGGTGCGACCCTCCAACACGCCGCTGTCGGCGAGGGGAAAAGCGCCGAGGCAGAGTCCGACCAGTTCGGCTCCCTCGTCGTGCGCGTCCCGCAGCGCGTTCGACAGCTCATCCGGCGCCGCCCGGTCGGGCTCGCCCCACCACGGCACCACGACGACGTCGGCACCGCGAACCGCTTCGAGCCCGTGTCGCACGTCGATGTCGAAGTCGGCGGAGGTGCGTAGCGTGCCCGCGCGCAGCGCCGCGACGCGGATGGGCCATGGATCGATCTCGCCGACGGGCGTCTCGCCTCCCCACACGAGTGACGGGACGGACAGGTGGAAGGGGCTGATGCCGTCCATGGCGATCACGGTCACACGCGGTGCGCTCATTGCGCGTCCCTCCATCCCTGGGGCGAGCCGATCACGGCGACGGCTGACCCGAATCCGGCTGTTCAGAGTCGTTCGGGTCAACAAGACTACAGACGACCCGAGAGAGGACACCTCATGACCACGTCATCCACACTCCGCGCCCTGAGCGGCATCGTCGACGCCCCTGCCGCCCTCGCGGCCTCGACCGTCATCCTCGTCGACTTCCAGAACACCTACACCCGCGGAGAGATGGAGCTCGACGGGTGGGACGCCGCCCTCGACGCCGCGGCCGACCTCCTCATGCGGGCCCGCAGCGCCGGTGCGACGGTGATCCACGTGCAGCACGACGGCGGGGTCGGCTCGGCATACGACATCCGCGAGGACATCGGCGCGATCCACGAACGTGTCGCCCCGGCCGACGGGGAGGCGGTCGTCGTGAAGACCGCTCCGAACTCCTTCGTCGGCACCGAGCTCGGAGACCTCATCGACGCCGCAGGCCACGACGATGTCGTGATCGCCGGGTTCATGACGCACATGTGCGTCACCTACACGACCGAGGGCGCCTTCCTCCGCGGAAACCGTCCGACGGTGGTCGCTGCCGCCACCGCGACGCGAAGCCTCCCCTCGGTCGTCGGCGACGTGTCGGCCGCGCAGCTGCACCGCGCAGCCCTCGCCGGCATCGCCGATCTGTACGCCGCGGTCGTCGCGACGGCGGCCGACCTCTCTTGACGGATAGCCCTGCTCCAACAGTTGCCTCACGCAACTGAGCTGATATGATGAACCTGTGGCGATCGAAGGCAAGATCGAAGACATCCGTGAGGCGCTGGTCGGCGTCGTCGCTGAGTGGACGCAGAGCGAGCTGCAGCTAGAGGTCGCCGAGAGCGTCGACAGATCCCTCGATGCCGCAGAGGTGCGCAGCCTGTACCTGGTCGGCATGAGCGGCGGCTCCCTGGGGTTCAGTCAGTTGGCCGATCGAGCCGCGTTGTCGCGCCCGACGACGTCGAAGCTGGTCTCGCGAATGTCGGCGCGGGGCTTCTTCGACCGGGTCCGCTCCGGCCGCACGGTCGATGTGCGCCTGACGGACGCGGGCGGCGAAGCCTACGGACGACTCGTCGCCGCCGGGCAGCAGATGGTCGGCGGCGCCCTCGCCGGCTGGTCGACACAGGAGATCGCCCAGTTCCAGGCTCACCTCAGCCGTTTCGTCGCCGCCCTGCCAGGGGCGACGCAGGCGACCGTATCGCGGTCGCCGTCCGATGCCGTCTCATCACCCCAGGAGGAATCATGACCCGCACCTATGTCGTCACCGGCGCCGCATCCGGCATCGGCGCCGCGACCGCCGAGCTGCTTCGCACACACGGACACACCGTGATCGGTGTCGACCTCGCCGGCGTGGAGGTCACAGGCGACCTCTCGACTCCCGAAGGCCGCGCTGCCGCCGCGGACGCCGTGCTCGCCACCGCCGACGGAGGCATCGACGCGATCATCGCGTGCGCGGGGATCGCGGCGCCGATCGCCAAGACCATGGCGATCAACTACTTCGGTGTGACCGAGTTCCTCACCGCGCTGCTGCCGAACCTGAGCCTGGCGGACCAGCCGCGCGCCGCCGTGGTGTCGTCGATGGCATCGCTGCAGCCCGTCTCGGCCGAGCTCGTCGACGCGGCACTGAGCGGCGACGAGCCCCTCGCCCTCGAGATCGGCGACCAGCTCGCCGCCACGGCTGAGGGAGGGTTCCTCAACTACTCCTCGAGCAAGCGCGCCCTCTCGCGCTGGGTGCGACGCGCGTCGGTCTCCGACGCCTGGGCCGGAGCGGGGATCCCCCTCAACGCCGTCGCGCCCGGCACGGTCACCACGGCCATGACCGCCGGATTGCTGTCGAGCCCTGAGGGCCTGGCGCAGGTCGACGCCGCCGTGCCGATGCCCCTCAACTACCACCAGCCCGCATCGTCGATCGCCGAGCTGCTGGTGTGGCTGACCAGCCCGGCCAACACCCATATGGCAGGTCAGACCATCTACTGCGACGGCGGCGCCGACGCCGTGCTGCGCGGCGACGACATCTGGTCCTGGAACGACGCTCCGCGCGCCTGACACCCACCCCGCGAGAAGGTCCGGTCCCCCGTGGATCGGGCCTTCTCGGCGCTTCCGCCCCATTCGGACCACTTCCTTATTTTGAATGACTAAAAATAAGTGTTACTGTCGTAGGGAACCAGACGGCCAGACCGTCCTTCCCTCCGTCGGCATCCGACAGCTCTGCGGGAAGGCTCCTGGCCGCAGGACAGCGCGCCGTCCGTCGGGGGTCTCTGGCCCCAGGGGGTGTTCGGCGCGCCCACGCGCAAGAACGGATGCACCCGCGTTCGACGGCGCCAGGAGACACAGGAGAGGAATCACTGATGGAGGAGAACCGAACCGGTTGGAAACCGAACCCGGTGTTCAGTTCGATGCCGCATTCGATGGGCCGCGGCTCCCGCGAGGACATCGTCTGGGAGGCGCTCGACCGCGTGAACGGCAAGCCGGCACCCACGATGGGGACGATGCAGGCCGCCATGGGCAACGAGGCGCAGATCCGCATCGTCCACGACACCATCCGCGCCTACCTCGACGCGCACGGTCTCCGCGACACCAGCGAGCTGGGCGTCCGAGCCGGTGACCTCGCATGAGACGGCGAGCCGCGCAGGCCGCGCAGACCATGCACATCCGCTCGACCGAGCTCTGCCGTACACCGCCCGCCTCCCTCGACGACGATCAGTTCGTCGCCCAGCTCGGATCCGTCGGCCTCGGTAGCACGTCATACGTGGTCGGACGGCGCGATCCGCACGCTCCCGAATGGATCGTGCTCGACTACGCCACCGGTGGACACGAGCGAGTGTGGCGGCGGACACGACCGCAGACGGACGGCCTGCTCGCGTACGTCCTCGTCGAGGACGACTCCTCGAACGGATACGTGTCGGCCGCCTGACGGGAGCGTCGGTCGCCCGGCGGGAGCGGGGCGACCGACATGCGCAGAACGAGGGTCAATCCCCGAACACGACCACCGATCGCGTCCGCGAGCGCGCGGCCTGGATGGCCACGGCTCCCATCGCTCCGGTGGCGAGGATTCGTGTCAGCGTCAGCACGTGGGAGACGAGGATCATCGCATTCTGATCGGTCACGCTGCCGGACATCACGGCGACCTCGATCAACGACCCCAGGATCACCGTGGCGAGCGCGCCCGCGGGGACCACGTTCCAGGGCTTCGCGAGTGGACTGCGGAGGACACCTGCCACGATCGTTCCGCTGAGCCCCAACTCCACGAGGGCGTTCACGTAGATCGGTGCAGCCGACGTGATGTCGAACGACGCCGCCAGCGACGGGGGACCGACCGGCAGCCAGACCGCCAGGAGAAAGAGGGAGATGACCGCGGACCTCGGCAGCCGCAGGGTGCCGTCACGACGTGCAGCTCCGACCCCGGCCGCGGCGAGCGCGAGGCTGAAGGCCACGGTCGCCGCCGTCGAGATGCCGACGAGAGCATTCCCCACGAGCGACCCGGGGAGACTGCGGAACGCGGCCAGCAGCGCCGAGACGATGAAGAGCACTCCGGAGGCCAGCCACCATGGCGACCACCGCGTCGATGCGCCCTCGACCGCGACCATCGGGGATTCAGGTCCACTCATCGCTCACCGCTCGTCATCGTTCAGGGCAGGTCCTGCCTCCACCCTCTCAGAGGCTCCGCGACAGCGCGAAAAGGGATGAACGCCTCCCTGGCATGGCACCCTGGTCATGCACCCGCCCGTCGTCGAACCCCCGAAAGCGTCGTGACCGCGATGAGCATCCGCGTCGAACCCGTCGATCCGCAGAACGTCACCCTCTTGCTGCGGTGGAACGGCATCCTCCGCGACGGGTGCGCCTTCGGCCGTCAGAAGGCGTGGTCCCGCAGCGACGAGGCCACGCGCCTGCAGTTCCAGAACCCCCATCCCACCCGCAGCTCGGTGCTGCTGCTCGCGGAGATCGACGGAGTGCCGGTCGGCGCGGCCGAGGCGCACGTGCACCCTGGCGAACCGGCAGACGTCGAGATCGCCGTTCTCGATGCGTTCCGTCGACGCGGAGTCGCCCGTGCGCTGCTCCACGCCGTGCGGAACACCCTGCGCGGCACCGCCACGGTGATGCGCACCGAGACGTACTCCGATGCCGGCGTCTCGTTCGCACGTTCCGAGGGCATGCGGATCGGCGTCCGCGAGAGCCGGCAGGTGGTCGATCTCCCGCTGCCGCAGGGCATCCTCGACAGCTTCCCCGGCCCGCCGTCGAACGTCGAGGTCATCTCGTGGGTGGACGCCTGTCCGGAGGAGCTTCTCGACGACTGGGCTCGGCTGCGCGCGCACATGTCGGACGACGTACCGATGGGCGACCTGACACGCACTGCCGCGCCCGTCGATGTCGCGGCCGTCCGCCGGAACGAGGAGCGCATGTCCGAACAGGGGTATGCCCTGGTGCGGAGCGTCGCTCGCATCGACGGGCACTCCGTCGGCTACACCGAGATCCTGCTCTCTCGGCCCGATCCGACGATCGCCCTTCAGGACGACACCTTCGTCGAGGAGCGGGTTCGAGCTCGCGGCATCGGGCGTGCGCTGAAGGTCGCCAACCTCCGCCGACTCCTGAGCGTTCCGGAGAGTGCCGGCTCGCGTTTCCTGCAGACGTACACGGCGCTGACGAACGAGCCGATGCTCGCCCTCAACAGGTCGGTCGGGTTCGAGGAGGTGGACGTGCTCACCGTTCTCGAGGGGCCGCTGGGCTGACGGCCGTCCCGATCGCCGGCCGCGCTCTCCTCACGATCCGGCAGCGGTCGGCTCACACTCTTCATCACCGGATGGACGTCCGCCGGCCGCCGTGGGGAACGGCGGCCAACGAACGAGGCGCAGCACCCCTCGATGGTGATCTTGGGGACGATCACCGTGACGGCGGGGAAGCCAGGGATGCTGGGCGGTCGCCATCAGAAGGCGACTACTGAACGGTATCCACTCTCCGACCGGCCCAGTGAAATATCGGTGCGCGGTCAGTTCAGGATGAGGTCATCGAGCACGTAGACGTAGAGGTCGCCGACGATCTCCGCCCCTTCGTGCGCGGCCCCGTCGTCGACCGCTTCGAGAAGATCCGCGACCGCGCCCGTCACCATCGCGGCGTTGCGCTCGCGCCCGAGGTGCGTGAACCCGAGCACGAGGGCGGGACGCTTGGCGGCGTGCATCGCTTCGAGGTACTGATTTCGCGAGTAGGACGCCAGCATCTGGAAGAGGTTCCAGGTCAAGCCGGACGCGACCCGGTGATCGACGGATTGCGCCCGCCATGCCGTGATCGCCTGCTCGGCGGCCACCCGGAACGCCCGGCGCTCGCTCGGGGTCGCGCGCGCGATGCCCAGAGTCGCGGCCAGAGTCGACAGCCCGGAGCATTCCGTGACGACGGCCGCGAGCCACGCGCGTGTGGGGGTCGCCACCACCGACGACTTGTGCGCACGAGCCTCGACCAGATGCTGCACCGTCAGGATCGATATCGCCTCGCGCACGGTGTTCGTGGCGACGTCGAGCTCCTTCGCGAGCGTCGAGACCGTCAACGCGGCTCCCGGGGGCAGCTCGCCGGTCTCCATCTTGCGGGTCAGTGCCTCGACGACCGACTCCAGCCGTGTGGCCACAGGTCTCGGCGCGTCCAGATCCTTCCGATCGACGAGGTCGAGGATCTCGACCGACAGGAACGAGGGAGCACCCGCGCGCCTTTCCGACTCCGGGCTACTCACCGGGATGCCGCCATTCGCCGGTCAGCGCCGCCCGCAGTGGCTCGACCGTGGTGACGCGGAAGAGCTCGAAGACGGCATCCCGTGCGGCCGCGCCGTCTCGCGCTCGAAACGCCACCCGCAGCGGCTCCACGAGTACGCGCTGCTGCTGTCCGAGCCATTCGGGGAGAGGGCGATCCTGTACCGAGCGGCTCAGGTGCAGCACGAGGTTGCGATCGAGGATCTCGGTCACGATCGCGTTGTCGGCGAGTTCGATCACCTCGACCCACAGGGCGAACCAGAGCCGCAGCCCGTCCGGCATCCCTCCGCGAGTGAGGTCGGAGTCCAGGATCGCCTGCACGCGGGCATCGAGGGAGTCGAGCTGGGCGTCGGTGAGGGCGGGCACCACCTTCGCGGCTGCGTAGGCGATCAGCGCGCCAGCGGCCTCGGCGCGATCCGCCTGTGCCCGCAGATCGATGGGGGCCACCCGCGTGAAGCGGTTCGAGCTCATCTCGACCAGGCCCACGTCGGCGAGCCGGATGAGGGCCTCCCTGATCGGTGTGCGGGAGACGCCGTATTCGGCCTGCAGGTCCTGATCGCGGATCTCCTCGAGCGGAGCCAGGCGTCCGGTCACGATCTCCTGAGCCAACCGCGCGTACACCTGATCGCGGATCAGAGTACGAGGACGGGCCTTCGTCGAGGGCTTCGGCTCGTCCGTCATACCGGCCAGACTAACCAGCAGCCTTCGATTTGTCTCCGCCGTGGTGGGCTGGCACATCTTCCCCCGTGGCGGGGTCGAGGGCGGTGGAGGGGGACGCGGGGGAGGCAGCCGAAGCGCACGCGGCGAGCGCGAGCGCCGAGGTGCTGAGCCCGACGGCGGCCAAAGCGAGAGCGAAACGGGGGTCGGGGGTGCGTGAGGTCACAGAACGTCTTCTCTGAGGAGGGTGGACTTCCATCGTCGCCGGGACGGCACGGGGAAGCATCGGCCGAAGGTAGCGGCGGCGTCGTACTACGGACGGATGTTTCCCGAGTGTTCGATAACGAGGACCCCCGCCCGGGGCGGGCGAGGGGCCCTCTGTGACGAGGACTAGCGCGACAGCTCGGCGGTCACGGGCTTGGGGATGAACATCGAGAAGACGAGGGCGCCGACGAGCACCACCGCCCCGGTGATCAGTGCCGCGACGTATCCCGCCGTCGCATCGCCTGCTCCGGAGGCGAACGAGGTCTGCGCCGCGTAGATGACGACGAAGCTCAGTCCCGCCCCGAGGTTGATGGCGCCCGTGTTCAGGCCGGGAAGCGATCCCGGGCGGTCCTTCGGTGACAGCACGACGCCCAGGCCGTTGAGCATGATGTTGCCGATCCCCGCATAGGTGACGCCGACCGCGATGGAGAGGAGGAGCAGGACGAGCCGGGATGAGGTCTCGACATTGGCGACCATGAGCGCGAGCACCGCGACGGTGCCGCCCAGCCCGATCCGCAGCATCGTGCGGTACCCGACGGTGGCGGCGAGCCTGCCGCTGAGCGGTCCCATCAGGAGGCCGGCGAGCGCGTAGGGCATCAGGATCCACAATGAGACCTCCTCGGCACTCATCGCGAGGTTCATCGCCGTGTCCTGCGCGAGGGCGGGGACCACTCCGTTCATGATCGCGAAGATCCCCGACAGGGTGAGCAGCGAGGTGGCGCTGAGCGCCCAGGTGGCTCGTTGCCTGAGCTGGGCCGTCGAGACGAGCGGATCGTCGATCCTGCCCTCGAGCTTCCAGAAAGAGGTGAACGCCACGACGGCGACGACCGCGAGAACGATCACGAGCACCAGGTTCGCCTCGGCGAGCGCGCCCAGTTCGTTGAGAGCGACGAGCATCGACCCCACCGAGATGACCAGCAGCAGTGATCCCCACCAGTCCATACGCGGACGGTCGTCGGCCATCGTCTCCGGGGCGAGGAATCGCACGGTGAGCGCAGCGATGATCGCCACACCCGCCATCGTCCAGAAGATGGAGGCGAAGCCGTGGTTCGTCGCCAGATATCCGCCGAGCAGAGCATCTCCACCGGCGATCCCTCCGTTGACCGCCGTGACGACACCGAGGAGGGTCCCGTACGCCTTCGGATCCTTGACGGCCGCCCGCAGCATGATGAGGCAGAGCGGCACGACCGGCCCCGAGACGCCTTGGATGAGGCGACCGATGAAGAGCATCGGGACGTTGGTGGCCAGTGCCGCGACGACGCAGCCGATCGCCATCACCACGAGCATTCCGACCAGGACGCGTCGGCGCCCGATCAGGTCACCCAGGCGGGGGAGGAACAGGGTGAACAGCGCGGCGGCCGTGAAGAAGACGGTCTGCGTCGCGGCGATCTCGGTCGACGTCGCATCGAGCTCGCGCTCCATCGTCACCAGCGCGGGGCTCAGCATGCTGGCGTTGAGCTGGAAGGCCAGGCACGCGGCGAGGAGGGCGATCATCAGCGACACCACGCTGGTCCGGGTGCGAACCGCATCTACTTGATTGGTCATTGCTCACTTCTTCGTGTCGAATCGTTGGCTGTTCGCGTGCGTAATCCTTTACGCACGCCCTATCTTGGACTGATGGTGTCGACGGCGGCACCGGTCAGGGTGGGAAGTCGTGGTGAAGAAGGCGTCCGTCACGCTGCACGAGGTGGCAGCCGCCGCCGGTGTGTCCATCGCGACCGTCTCGCGAGCCCTCAACGGCAAGGACCGGGTGTCCGGTCGCACCGCGGAGCATGTGGCCGAGGTGGCCGAGCGACTCGGCTATCGGGTCAACCTCATCGGCCGCGGCCTGCGCGCCGGCACCGGCGCCACCATCGGGGTCGTGGTCCCGGTCATCAGCAACCCCTTCTACGGTGAACTCATCCACCGCCTCGAGGACCATCTGCAGCGCCGCGGCTTCGACCTCGTGATCGCGGACTCCCATGGCGAGGTCAACCGCGAACGCGACCGCCTCCGCATGTTGGTCGAGCGTCGCGTCGAGGGCATCTTCGTGGTCCCCTCCGACGCCGAGCTCTCGTTCGACGCCGTCGCTGACACCGCGCGAAGGGTTCCGCTCGTGCAGCTCGACCGTCGCGTGCTCGATCTTCCTGCCGACTTCGTGGGTGTCGACAACGACGCCGGCATCGATCTCGCCGTCGAGCACGTCACCTCCCGGGGTGCACACCGTGTGGTGCTCGTCTCGGGCAACGACGTCACCTCCGTGGGCCGTGAACGACGAGCGGCGTTCGAGGCCACGGTGCGCAGCCGATCGATGCCCCGCGAACAGAACATCTTCGGCGAGTACCTGCTCGCCTTCGGCGAGAGGGCTGCAGAGGAGCTGCTGGCGCGCGGCCCGCTTCCCGATGCGATCATCGCCGGGGACGACCTCGTCGCAGCCGGGGCCATCGCGGCGCTGAAGCGCGCCGGAAAGAGCGTGCCCTCCGATGTGCAGGTCACCGGCTTCGACGGCACGATGCTCGCCGACGTATGCGAACCGCGGTTGACGACCGTGGTGCAGCCGTTCGACGAGCTCGCCCGGGAGGCGACCGAGGCGCTGGTGCGTCGAATGGACGATCCCGAGGCCCCGTACGTGCTCAGCCGCCTCGCGCCGAGTCTGCGTGTGGCCGAGTCGACGACGCTCGTCGCGCCGCGCTGAACGTCAGGCCAGTGCCGCGACAGCATCCGTCACCAGGTTCCAGAACTTCGGCACGTCGAGGGTGATCGCGACGTCGGTGTTCGGCTCCTTGCCCAGCATGTCGTGCAGATCGACGCAGGTCGCGCCCGCCGTGAACTCACCCGTGGTCTCGATGTCGACGTGGCAGCGCTGGATCGATGCGACGGCGCGGTCGATCGCGATCGCCACGGTGATGGGATCGTGCAGAGGGCCTTCGGGCATTCCCTCCGCCTTCTCGTAGGTGCTGCAGAAGAAGCGCAGCAGCTCCACGCCGAAGGCCGCTGTCTCGTTGCCGACCGCACCGATCCGCCGGATCACCTCTTCGGTGATCAGCGCCTGATGGGAGATGTTGAGCCCGACCATCGTCAGCGGCAGCCCGGAGGCGAACACGACCGCTGCGGCTTCCGGGTCGGCCCAGGCGTTGAACTCCGGGTACGCGCCGACGTTGCCGCGGCCGGTCGAGCCGCCCATCCAGATGATCTCCTTGATCTGGGGCGCGACCTCCGGGTGCTGCTGCAGCAGGAGCGCGATGTTGGTGAGGGGGCCGGTGGGGATCAGTGTGATCGGCTCCGGCGAGGCGGCGAGGGTGTCGGCGAGGAACTCGACCGCGTGACGGGGGTCCAGCGGCACCGTGGGCTCGGGCAGGACGGGCCCACCCAGGGCGTTCTCCCCATGGATCCACGCTCCCGGGGTGAGCTCACGGGTGAGCGGCTTGTCGGCACCCGCGGCGACCGGCACGTTCTCGACCCCGGCCACGGTGAGGGCGATCCGCGCGTTCCGGGTCGTGTGCTCGAGGTAGCCGTTGCCGCCGACAGTGGTCACCCCGCGTAGGTCGATGGCGTCGTTTCCGGCTGCGAGCCAGATCGCGAAGACGTCATCGTGGCCCGGATCGCAGTCGAGAAGGACGGGAGTGGTCATGGTGCTCCTTTGCAGATGTGCGTGCGTAAACGTTTACACTTTCTCACGGGAACGTCAAGTCGACCACGATGCCGACGTTCCCCGATACCGCCTCCTCGATCCGAAAGCTGCCGCCATGGTCACTCCCGCTCTTCCGTCTCTCGTCGTCGTCGGCAGTGCGAACGTCGACGTCACCGCGTTCGTCGATCGCCTCCCCACCGCAGGTGAGACCGTGGCGGGAGGACGACTCTCCCGCGATCTGGGCGGGAAGGGCGCGAATCAGGCCGTCGCCGCCGCGAAGCTCGGGGGACGGGTGCGCATGGTCGGCGCCGTCGGCGATGACGCCGACGGGACCTGGACGCGAGAGGAGATGATCCGGGCCGGAGTGGACGTCGCCGATCTGCGGACCGTGGACGGACCTACCGGAACGGCCCTGATCGTGGTGGATTCCGACGCCGAGAACCAGATCGCGGTCTGCCCGGGAGCGAACGACCACGTGGCCCTCGACGGGGTGACCTTCCGAGAAGACGAGGCGGTGCTCATGCAGTTGGAGATCGCACTCGCCGTCGTCGAAGCGGTGGCCGCCATCGCCACCGGTTTCGTCGCGGTCAACGCCGCCCCCGCCCAGCCGTTGCCCGAGGCCCTGCTGCGTCGCGTTGACCTGTTCATCGTGAACGAGACCGAACGCGAGCTCATGCCCGAGCTCGCCGATGCCGAGCTCGTCGCCGTGACCTATGGGGCGGCCGGCGCGGCACTGTATCGCCGGGGCGAGGAGATCGCACGGGCCGACGGCGTCCGTGCGGAGGCCGTGAACACCGTCGGCGCGGGCGATGCGTTCTGTGCGGCTCTCGTGCTCGCGCTTCGCGCCGGACATTCGCCGGCCGACGCGCTCGCAGCCGCCTGTGCGGTCGGATCCGCGGCCGTGTCGCACCTCTCGTCGCAGCCGCCGCTCGCGCACCTGAACCGGTATCTGCCCGTGCGGTGAGGGGGCTGACCGCACCTCCGGCGCCGGCCCCGTGGGCGCGGCGTCCACGGACCTGATCCAAAAGAGAAGGCCCGGCTTCCTCAACGGAACCGGGCCATTCTCGCACTCGGATCGGATCAACTTCCGATACGCACATACTGTGGGGGGGTTCATGAAATCTCCGATCCCAGTCGGGAGTAGGGCTCGCAGAAGGGGGTTTCCAGCGCTTTCCACGCTAACTTCCCCGATTTTCCACGAGTCCCCGGAAACCCTTGAGTTTCCGCGGATCTGAACTTGCCTGCACGCGCCCTCGAAGAGCACGCTTCCGCCTGCGAGGAAGACCCTCGGATCGGTGGCTTCCTGCTTCATCCGAGACGGCTCCAGCAAGCCGGAGTCTCACGTCTCGTCCACAGGCATAGACCGCGGGCCCCGCGGCAAGAATGTTGGTTGCCGCATTGTAATCGCGGTCCAGGGTGACGCCACAGACGCATGTCCAGCTGCGGACGTTTAGCGGCTTCTTGCCGCCGTTCTCACCGCATGCCGAGCAGATCTGAGTCGAGGCGAAGAACCTTGGTGCCCTGAGGAGGCCGACGCCCTTGCGGGTGCACGCCTCCTCGAGGAACCTGAGGAGCTGCCCCCAGCCGGCATCGTTGATGCTCTTGGCCATGTTCGTGCGTGCCATCCCCGCGATGTTCAGTGTCTCGATGACGACCGTTTGGTTCTCACGGCTGAGCTTCGAGGCGAGCTGACGGGCATGGTTTTCACGAAGGTTCGCTACGCGTCGATGAGCTCGGGCTCGGGCCCGCTTCGCCTTCGCGTAGTTGTTGCTCCCGGGGGTTTTCCGGGAGAGGTTCTTGTCCGTCCGCCTCAGGCGATCCTCGGCCTGACGGTAGTGACGGGGGTTGGCAATCTTCTCGCGCTTGCCGTCGGAGTAGGCGATGGCGGCGTAGTCATTGAGGCCGACGTCGATTCCGGCGGCGCGTGACGCACGAGTGGGCTGCTTCGAGCTTGCGACCGGCACGCGAACGACGAACGATACCCGGAACGCGCCGTCCGGGTCCTCACGCACAGTCACGGCGCTGGGATATCCGGGCAAGGGCCGGTGCCAGTTGACCTGAATGTCCTGGTTGATATTCGCAAGGTGCAGGCGACCGCCACCCTGCCCGGTGTTCTGCCATCCACCACGGATGGTGAAGGAGTCCTCAGCGAACCGAGCGGACTTGCGGGCAGTACGGAGTGTCTTGAACTTCGGGTGTCCGACTCTGCGGCCTTTGATCCTGCCTGCGGCGGAGTCGAAGTAGCGCTGGTAGGCGTCCGCGGCATCGTGAACAGCGGCTGCCAGCGCCGTGTAGGACACCTCGGCGAGCCACGCGTTGTCCGGATTACGTCGAGCCTCGGTAACGAGCGTCTTCGCCGCGTCGTAGCTGGACGGGTGTTTCGCACCAGTGGCGTACCGCTCACGGGCGAGAGCAATATACGAGTTGTACACGAAGCGGCACGATCCGAAGACGCGGCGGAGGTCGCTCACAGTGTTGGGCTCCGGATAGATCCGGTAGCTGAAGCGCTTGATCTGAACCGCGCCCTCAGATTCTGCCCGCCGCTCCGCCTTGACCTCGGCCCGACGGATCGCTCCGGCCTCGCGGCAGGGTGCGCACCGGCAGCTCCATTTGTTGTATCCGCGCGTGGTTCCGTGCTCCTCCGGCGGCATCTGCTCCAGGTCGCGTTTGACGCGTTGTCCTCGGGCTCGGGTCTTCGACGACGTCCTCGCCACCTTGTTGCACTGCCTGCAGCGACAGTTCCAGAACGTGTATCCACTCGGCGTCCCGTGTGCGGACTCGGGCATGCCCGCAGCTAGCCGTTTCGCTCGGCGCGCAGCGGCCGCCGCGGTGTTCGCGGCTCTGCATTCGGCGCACGCAGGGCGGCAGTGAGCGTAGGCACGCGTGGTGCCATGCTCATAACCAGCGGGCAGTTCGGGGTGGGTCACAACCCCTACATGCGCGGTCTCCTCGAACATGTCGACCATGTACCCGGCCGAAGTTGCGTCCTCGCGTCCGGTACAACCCGGTCGCCTAGCCTCGAGCAGGTCTAGAGTACGGGCGGTAACGCCTCGACGTGGTCAATCTCGTCGACGTATTCGAGGAAGTCGCGGCCTTTCGGGCTCGTGAACGCGTCGAGGTAGCTTTCATCAGAGAACGGATGGTCCGGATCAAAGTCCTCGGCCATCAGACCCGCCTGCTCCATATCGTCGATTGCTTGCCTGACAGGCGCTCCCCAGAGCGTCTGATCTTCGCCGAAGATGTCGCGGAAGGGCGACAGAGGCGACCCCGAACCGAACTCCTCGCTCGCCCATTTCTCCCCGTGGCCGTGGGCTTCGAGCCAGTCCCGAGGGTTCATGAAGTACTGCAGAAGAAACACGTGGAGCTCGTCGAGGTTGACCGCGAGCCGCGCAAACTGTTGCCGCTGACTGACCGAGAAACGCGACCAGTCGCCTGATTGAGCGGCCGCTGCGGCAAGCCGGCGCTGGCGGGAGGCGGCGGCCGATTCGAGGGCCTCTCGCTGCATCTTTCGGAACCCAGCAAGGAACTCCTGCGACTCGAGCAGGTCCTGCATGGTCACCTGTCGAGGGGCGTGGCCAGCCGCATTCAGCGCATCCAGACGCCGCGCGACGGTCATGTTGTACTCATGCTGAGCGGCGAACGCCCGCTTTGCCTCCGCGTGCCTCCAGCCATCCGCGATAGCTGGTCCCAGGACAGGTACCATCGCAGCCAGCCCTATCTGAAACACGCTGGTGGCATCAGCCGCGTCCGAATCATGCGAAGGAACCTGCTCAACGAAGGTGGTCACACCTCATGATCCCATCCGGCTGATGCTGCACCGGAGCAACCTCTGCGAGAACGGCCGCGCGTCTTGCTCGGTTTCAGTCGACCTCGGGCGGCGCAGCCGCGGGAGCGCCCTTCTCAATGAACAGCCCCCGGGCGAGGAAACCGATCAAGACAAACGACTGAACCGCAAGCGCGGCGATGAACGCAACGAGAACCGGGGTAGCGAGGGTCAACTGCTTGATTCCGACGAGCGTGACGATGACGGTAACGATGAGCAGTGACGCGCCAACGATGCAGAGAACGAAGTTGAAGAGGTTGACGCGGTGATCATTCGCGATCTTCAGCTTCCGCGCCAACTCCGCGGTCAACGTCACCGCGTCCGCATCCGCGCTTTTCTCTTCGGTGAGCTTCGTCGCAGGGGTCGTAGGGTCAGGCATGCGCGAGTTCGTCCGGGTGAACCTCGAGCCGCGCGATGCGCTTGTCGATGGCGTCGACGGACACTCCGAATGTACGCGCGAGCTGACCGGTCGTGTACCCCAGGTTGCGCAGTCGGCGCAGCTCATCGGCGGGGATGAGGAGCGAACCGGCGAACTCGTCGGCGAAGAACTCGTGGAGGTCGTACTTGGCGCCGCGCGCGTCAGTGAAAGAGTATTCCGGGTCGTCAGCGAGCTGCTTGCGTTCGACAACGTGCCCGAGCTCGTGTGCCCAGGTGAATCGACGACGGGCGGAACTGTGGCGAGAGTTCAGCGCGATACGGGGCCCGGAGCCCGGAGTCTTCGACACCATCCCGGAGAGCGTCCCGCCGAGGTCGGCCTCATACTTCGACGCGTTCAACGACTCCGAGATCTCAGAGAGGCGAATGGGCAGATGACCGTCCCAGTGACGACGCAGAAGGTCTGCGGCTGCACGGCGTGCTGCTTCGTACACCATCTCGGGCATGTGCCTCCCCCTTTCCGCCAGGTGTTGCGACGCATCCCCTATGCGTCATCTTCAGCGTAACCCTATCCATGTACACGGCGGCTGAATGACCGCGAACCTCCGAGTCTGCGTAGCTGCCTGGAGCGGTCTTGAAGGACCTCCTGCGTGACGGTCGGTTCAGCCCCGTGGCGACGACCGCAGTTACCCCTCATCCGACCGCGGTTCCCGCGTACCCGATACCCTGGCCGCGTGCGCAACCTCCTCGATATGTTCAGACGCCGGCAGACGAGACAGCGCGAGCTGCGCGAGGAGCTGTCCGCGACTGGTCCAGAGGATCCCGTGGACGTGGCGCCCGACCCCAACCCGGATCACGCATGGAAGGCGCTGGCGCTCGTGAACGAGTGGATACGTCACGCCGACACGAAGGCTGCTGTGACCCTCGCCTTCACGGGTGTGCTCGCCACGATGACGTTCAATCTCGTGAAGGATTTCCAGTCCCGTTCGTTGCTCTTCGACGTGTTGGTTGTGCTTGCCTGCGCGCTTGTCGTGGCCACCGGAGCTCTGTGCGGCCTCACACTCGTCCCTCGTTTCACGGACAAGGACAAGGATGAGGACTCGAACGTCGAGGAAGTCGTCGTGAATCGACTGTTCTATGCCAGCATCAGCAGTGGCTTCAAGGGACAACGACGCCAGTACAGCGACGTTATGCACACGCTCACTGCGGATCCGGTGGAACTGACTCGGGACCTCTCCGACCAGATACACACGAACGCACAGATCGCCACCGTCAAGAACCGGTGGGTGAGATGGGCAATCCGATCCGCCCTCTCCACCGGTGCGGCAGTATCGGTCATCGCCATCATTATCGGTATCAGCAACGTATAGGAGGCATCGTGGACGGCAATTTCAAGCCCTTCGACTACGTGGCAAGTTCGAACCGGATCGCATCGATCCTCAACCAGCCGTCCGGTTCGTTCGAGGAGGTCGATACGCTTCCAGACCGCGACAAGCTCACCTTCACCAATGGTTTCTACGGCACGAGCTCAGCGATCTTCATCGACATCCGCGGCTCGTCGGCCTTGACCACCAAGTACAAGCGGCCCACGCTCGCGAAGATCTACCGAGCGTTTATCTCAGAGATGGTCGCGGTGCTGAACGCCGTACCGTTCGTCCGCGAGGTCAACATCGTAGGCGACTGCGTCTGGGGCGTGTACAACACCCGAACCAAGACGGACGTCGCCGACGTTTTCGCCCTCGCGTGCACCGCGCGAACGTTGTTGCACCTCCTCAACCACCACTACGCGAAGAAGGGGATCGATCCTCTGGAAGTCGGGATCGGTGTCGATGATGGACGCGCCCTGATGATCAAAGCGGGGTTTAGCGGCAGCGGGATCAACGACGTCGTCTACATGGGAGACGTCGTCAACAGTGCCGCTCACCTCGCTCACGAGGCCGGGCGTGGCTTTAACTTCCCGATCTACGTCGGGGGCGACATCTACCAGAATCTTCCGGATAGCGACGCATCATTGTTGAGATCGATGTGGCTCAACGGTCATGGCACCGTGTACGCGGGCGACGTCATCATCACCGAGATGAACGAGTGGGTGGAGTCACTCGGCTAGTTGGGCGGCTACGACGATCACCGTCGGAGTCCGATGCGGTGGGCGTCCCGCAGCTTCTTCCTCTTCTCACGCACTCGCTTGAGGCCACCAGCAAGCTGGGCCGCCTGTCGGGACTTCTCGGCAACCGCCTTCGCATCCTCGCGTGATGTCTCCCCAGCGAGGATGGCGTTGCAGAAGTCCGCGCCGCACTTTTCGCACCAGACGGACCGGAGGAGTCGGCCGTCGCGGGCGTCATCGGGAACGTTCTCGATGCTGACGTTGTGCCAGAGCTCAGCGACCGCCCCGGGCTCGCCACCGCTGTGCCCGCATGAGGCGGTCAGGAAGTCGTTGTCTTCGATCTCATCCCACACGTCACCCGTGACGATCAGTTCACCGGCGTTGGCGGTCTGCGCGGCCTTCACGGCGTAGTTGACGGGCTTCCCCGACCAGATCGGCTCCTGCTCCGCGGGGTTCCGTGGCGTTCCGATGCGCTTGGCCAAGACGCGCCCACTCGCAACACCTACCTTGTAGCCGGTGGCCGGCGCACCTTTCCACTTGTCCGCGATCTTGTTCGTCAGGTACTCGCTGAAGGTCTGCACGGTGATGGCTGCGCAGATCGCCCTCTCGTATCGGTTTTCACCCCAGAACAGCCCGAACGCCCCGTCGCCTTGAATCTGGATGAAGTCGGCCTCGAAGTCGTGCAGTACACGGACAGCGTTGTCCGTTGACGCCTCGTAGATGCTGGCCGTCGACGCCGCATGCTTGCCGGTGCTCATCTTGGAGGAGCCTTTGAGGTCGACGGCGACGGCGACGACGTCGTCCAGGCGGTGCCATTCACGCTTGTTGATCGGGAGCTTGTCGACGTCGAAAGCGTCCGGGCTCTTCACAACCACGTCGGGAGTCGAGCTCAGCTCCTCGTCGATATCGTCGTGGATCTTCTCGAGTAGCGCGTGCAGGTCAACAGACAATGTTCCTCCCCAGGAAACTCGTGTGGCTGGTCGAGCAGTCAGGACCCTCAGACTATGGGGAGGCACCGACATCGGCGTTTGCTCGACCGTCACGCAGCTTGAGGGGCGTGACGGCAATGGCAGTCGTGGCCGCGAAGCCATCCACCCCTTGAGTCGACGCGTTCCGAGTCCGCGGGAAAAAGAAGTGGGGCGTCTCGATGATCGAGACGCCCCAAAATCTGGTAATTACCCTAGCGCGCCGACCGAGAGGATCTCTCTGCCTCGTCTAGAGCGTACGCATACATAATAGGCTCTTCTACCGTGCCTGTGTCAAGTTCTCCCGCTGGTGGGATGGTCCATGTCGATCCTGCTTCTCTGTCCGGTCTTCCGTCCATGATTGGCCAGGATCGGTTTCAGAAGTACCTCGACAAGTGCCACGGAGATCGGGGGCGAGCCCTTCGACTGTACAGCTGGAACGTCGAAGCGAGCGCGGCGTTCCTCGGAGCCTTCGCAGCGCTCGAGGTCGGGTTGAGGAACGCCCTCCATCGCGAGCTCTCAGCCCAGGCATCCAGCCCTTCGTGGTGGCGCCATCTTCAGTTCACTGGAGGGGACGACGACCTCATTGAAAAGGCTCTGGCTGAAATAGAGAAGCGAAAGCGGAACGTCTGGACTCCAGGGCACGTCGTCGCAGAACTGCGCTTCGCGTTCTGGGTGGGACTACTCGCGAACAGGAACCATGCGCGTTTCTGGGAGGCGGGTCTCGACAATGCGTTCCCGCACTACCCCACAACTAGGCGACGAGATTATCTGCACGAGTCTTTCGAACGATTGAGGCTGCTGCGCAACCGAGCCGCACACCACGAGCCCATCCACGCCAGAGATCTCATGGTCGACCATGAGCTGATGTGCGAACTCGCCGGATACATCGATCCGGACCTTCAGATGTGGATCAAGACTCACACGAGGCTGCCGACCGTGGTCGCGGGCCGCAACCTGACTCTGACAGCTGCGCGCATCACGCGATTCTGACAGCTGCGCGGAAGATCGAGCGACAGACCTCGATCCAAACGGTGCGACGGATGCCTCGCGAATCGATAGCCTCACCTCATGACCACCCTCGTCCCATCAGCGGGCTTAGATTTCACAGCCGTAGATTTTGAGACGGCCAATCGCTCACGCGCGTCGGTGTGCGCTGTCGGTGCGGTTCGAGTTCGTGACGGCGTCATCGTCGATGAGTTTCATACGTTGGTGTCACCTCCGGATGGGTACGACGAGTTCGAAGAGGGCAACGTCGGCGTTCACGGGATCACCGCCGAGGATGTGGCTGGTGCTCCCGGGTGGGACATCGTCTATCCGCAACTGATGCGCTTCATCGACGGCGACCTCCTCGTAGGTCACAACGCCCGCTTTGATGTGTCTGTGTTGTTGAACGCGACGGGCGTCTGCGACCTGCCCTGGCCAGAGCTGAACACCCTGTGCACTTTGCAGCTCGCGCGGGCCGCCCTCCGCATCCCGTCCTATTCGCTTCCGTGGGTGGCGAACCATCTCAGGCTCGGGGACTTCGATCACCATGACCCGCTCGCCGATGCACGGATGACGGCCCGCGTGCTCCACGCGCTCGCTCAGCTTCACCGCAGCAGCACCGTATCTGCGCTCGTGGACGTGCTCAGCGTGCCACTTGCTCCCACCTTCGTCGACGAGCTCGATGCCGTCGCATCGGAACTGGACTCTTCGCCCGACCCGCTCATCGCGACCGGTTTCTCCGACCAAGCGGTGTGTTTCACGGGGGCCCTGCGCATCATGATCCGAGACGAAGCTCGACGCCTCGTCGTGGAACATGGGGGTCTGGCGCAGTCTGGCGTGAACAAGAAGACGACGGTACTCGTCACCGGCGACTTCGACGCCCGCACGTTCCGTCCCGGCGCGAACTTCTCCGCGAAGCTGCAGAAGGCGTTCGACCTGGTCGATGACGGTCAAGCATTGGAGATCATCACCGAGGAAGATTTCATCGCGCGACTCTCACTCAGCGAGGAAGCCCTCCGCAACCGGATCTCCCGTGCCGGCATGTCCCGACGGAAGCTCCCCGATTGGGTCACCGCACAATCAGGAAGCGGACCGGGCGAGGACTACTGGGAGTGGTTCAACGCCGCTCTCGCGCACCCGAGCGGTCGAGCGGTCGGCGGTGAAGCATGCATCTGGTGCGAGGCACCAGTCGGTCGGAGCATCCATTGGGTGCACCGGGACCGTCACGTATGCGGAGTCCACTGCAACGAGAGACTCAAACGCGCAGCTGCCCGCATGTGGGACCGCGAGGGCTTCCGTCGCCCGCCGATGGACGCGGCATGGTTGCAGTGACCGTCGACTCCGAGGCACCCGAAAGCTCCGGGGTGAGGGTCATCGCGTGCGACGAGTCGGCATCCGAAGGCGAGAACCTCATGATGAGCACCCACCCGGTTTTCGTCCACGGGAGTGTCAACCTGTCCCTCGAGGAGGCAACGGAGCTTCGCGACGAGATGCGTGTCGCAATGCGAGCGCAGGCTCCGGAAATGAAGTCCAAGACCGCGCTCGCGCCGCGGAACCGGGGCGCATTGTTGGACGCGATGAGAGCAATTGAGAACAAGGCGAACATCTACTTCGTGGAGAAGTCGTACTTCATCGTCGGGAAGCTCATCGACCTGCTCATCGCGGAAATGGATACCGATGACGACATCGATGTGGCAGGCTCCGGACTCGGACGACGCCTCGCCGAGCACCTGCACGACGCTGGTCCCGCGGCCGTGGGCGTGGAGCAGTGGGACGCACTACTCAGCACTTACAACGCGGTGATCCGCTCCTACATTCGGGAAGATGACGATCCACCCACGATCCAGCCGTTCCTCGCTGCGCTCAGGGCTGCCCGCGTCGCCTGCACCGATCCGACTGTTCGGAACATCCTCGACGGCCTGTGGGCCGCCCGGTACCTGGCGCTGGAGTATGAAGGTGCGAGTCCGGTGGATCTCCGCGTGCTGGATCCGATGGCGCCCTCCCTCGCCTCAGTGTCGATGACCTGGCACCTTCGGCTGAGGGGAGAACCGTTCACCTTCCTCGTCGACAACTACAGCCTCCTGACGGAGGATGTTCGCGACGCCGTCGTTCGGGCATCCCGCGTTCCGTTGACGGTCGGCTCGGTCGAGCTACCCCGCGCCGACCTACGAGGAATTCAGATGATCGACTCTCGACTGGATACGCGCGTTCAGATCGCTGACGTCGTCGCGGGCGTCGGACGGGAGGTTGCCCGCCTCGCGATGAGCGGAGTGTTCGACGACGAGCTTCAGGAGGCGACGCACGAGATGTTGGACTTCAACGTGATGTGCTCGTCAGGGTCGCCGTTGAACGAGCTCACCAACCGCAAGCCGCTCCGCTACTTTGACTCGTGGATGGCAGACCACCGCCCGTAGCCTGCCCGGAAGGAGCCTTGTCCCCATCGGGCGAGACTTGCGACCAGGGATGGACTTGCTCCTCGTTATCGCCGCTACGAGGGGGCTGCGCCTAAGGAGTTGCCAGGCGAGCGTCACCGGTTACACCTGGTGGCGAACGCGCCGATAGTAGAGAAGGCTCGCCGTGGTGTGAGACAGCATGGCAGCTGCTGTGAGCAGCAACAGCATTCCGGCGCCCGCAAGCAGCGCCCCCCTGCAGCAGGTGCGACCCGCGTGTGGGCTCGGCCGGGATCATCTGGAAATACAGGGAGTACTCGAGCCACGAGAAGATCCATGTTGTCGTTGCGGCGGCCACGAACAGAAGCCCCCACACGAGGAACCCCGAATGGTATCGCGTCATCGTTTCTTGAACCATGTGCGCTCTATGCGAGAGGTGTTGTAGGCGCCGAAGAGACGGCGCCGGCGCGCACCCGTTCAGTCCGTCACTCCCTCGAACGTCCCGATCACGGAGCGCACCGTCCACACTGCCGTCGCTACTGCGACCGCCCCGATACTGCGCGTGGTCGAACGCGAGTCACAAGCTGTGCGGACCGCCCCCGCCGCACAGCAGCCCAAGCGGCTCGGGGCTCGGCTCACAGTGAACATCATCACCCTGCTGCTCTCGACTGCGGCCGTTGTTGTTGCGGGAGCGTCTCTGGCATTGGCGATTGACACGAGTGCGAGGGATTATCTGGCGGCAACCTTCACAGCTCCGATGGGCCCATCCGTGCGCATTGATGACGGCATTCGCAGCATCACTCCGTCCACCGTCGTAGACACGGTCATAACGAACACCGGACGTCTCCCCCTCACCATCGTCAACGTCTGGAACGGGAACAGCGAGGGCGACCATTTCGCGTGGACCCGCGTCGAGGACAACACACAGACGGATATCGACACCGGTGTCGAGCTCGACGTGGGCCAGGCCATAGCCGTGCGTGTGTATTCACCGGGGACGGTGACACGGTGGCCACCTATGGTGTTGACGAGCGACGGAGCTACGCGCCAACTTCACGATGAGGACACACCAGCTGAGGCTACGGCCGCAGTCGAAGCTGCGTATGCAGCCCTTCCCGACTGCTCCGAGTTCTTGTGAACCGGTGGGCCCGACCCGCCCCTGGCACTGGGGGCGTCGCCCGAAACGCCTCGATCCTCGCGCCGACGCCGATGCGCACCTCGTCACTGACACGACGAGTAGCCCAGGAGTCACTCGGCTGGATACGCCTCGTCGAGAGGAAGCTACGCGGACGCAACTGGTGACGACGTGGGGAAGACCACCTGAACGTATGGCATCGCATCCGTCGAAGGGCCCCGCTCCTCACGCTCCCAACAACTAGTTTGAGTCGTATCCAGGTTCATCGACGATGAGGAAACACATGCAACTGCCCAACCATGATGACATCATCCACGCAATCGAACATCGCCGCGAAGTCCGCGTTCGGTTCCATTCCAAAGAAGACGGCGGCGTAGCACTCACCCGAGACTGCGCACCGATGGACTACGCAGCGAGCCGTAGGGCTCACGACCAGACGCCGAGATACCACTTCTGGGATTTCGACAGTGACAGCGGCAAGCCTCACGTTCTGTCGCTGCCCGCGACACAGATCCACAGCGTCGAGGTGCTCGACTCCGTGTTCGACCCGGAGGCTTTCGTCACCTGGCCGACATCGTGGGCTGTTCCGCGCACGACGTGGGGCACTGTCAACTAGACGACACGTGCAGCACGCAGTCTGCGACAACTGCCCCGAGGGTCAGGCATAGTGCGTGGACATCATGGCACTCCCATCCCAGGGGACAGCGACCTCGAACGAGGTCGGCAGCACGCAGAGGTCGACACCGGTGCTCGTCACTTTGCGGCGGAACGGGCCCCCAACGAACGCGTCCGGGATGGGCAAGTTCATCTGGTGTGCCCATCCAACCGTCGCGGTGACGCGCGAAGCGATTGCTCGAATCAGCGCGGTCTTCGGCGTGATGGCGACAACTTGGTAGAAGCGGATGTTCGTCTGCTCCCATCCTCCGGACGAGACCAGGATGTCCCCAATGGCGAAATTCTCGGCGGCGAGCGGCTGGACGGTAGGGGCTTCTGCGGTCACGATGGTCCTGACTGTGAGGGGATGGCGTTGGCCCCTCTATGCGCGACGTCGTCGAGGACGACACCGACACGCACCCGCATGTGCGGGCTCAGGTGGTGGGCGTCGCTGATCCCGGCTCAAGGATGAAGCCATGTGTGTGCGGCTGACCTCCAGCACGAAGGTGACGCGCGATCTCGGCTGCTGTTGCCTCAGACCGTGTTTTCATCGCGTCGAAGGCTTCTTGCCATCCGCGGTTCGTCGGGTCCATGAGGTATAGAACTGTCGCTTGACCGTTGATGTCGACCCGCCAGTCCGGTTCCACCGGATCGAACGCGTCGACCACGACCGTGTCAGGGAGGCCGGCTCGTGCGAACTGTCCGAAGGAGGGATCCAGCAGGAACCCCGGATCGGAGCCGGCGTGCACGGCGATGAGGTGACCCGCACGCTGGAATTCGCTGCCATCCGGTGCCGCAGCGACGACCTCCACCCCGCTACTGGCGCCGCCGTGCGATGCCACGAAGTCTTGTGCCATGCGTCCGGTGACCACCGTGCGCTCGGGCCTTCGCAGCTCCTGCCCGACCAAAGACACGGCACGAGGTTCGAGCTCGAACCCGAATTGCTCGGCGAGAGCGACCAACAGTGCCACTGCCTCAACGCAGCGAGGCTGATTTCCAACGGCGGCCGCCACGGCTTGAACCAGGCGGCCGAGAGCCTGATGAGTGTCGCGTGCGGTCGTCAAGGTCTCCCCCCCTCGTCTCGTAGGCGTTCGCCTACCTTGCGTAGCCCCTCAAGGGGCTATTGGTCGTGGACCGAAACTGCGGCGAGCGCGGATCGGACGTCCAATGTGAGGCTCGTGAGCAAAAAGAAGCGGCGGCCGCCTCGATTTTCATCGAAGCTGACCGCCGCACTCGCATTTCATGAACTGATTCACGGAATTTCGTGAACCAGCCCTGTGCGCGAGGGGGGACTTGAACCCCCACGTCCTTACGGACACTGGCACCTGAAGCCAGCGCGTCTACCATTCCGCCACTCGCGCGTGTGTCTCGTTCCGAAGAACTCAACTTCCCAAAGATATCATGCGTTTTCGGCCTCGTTGCACATGTCTGGAGGGTCATCGGCGGCGTTCCCCCAGGACACCTGGCTACGATGTGTCTACCAGTCGGCATGCCAGAGGAGCCCAGTGGGACTACTTGACAGCTTTGAGAAGGGTCTCGAACGCGCAGTCAACAGCGCGTTCGCCAAGACCTTCCGCAGCGGCATCCAGCCAGTGGAGATCGCTTCGGCGCTGCGGCGTGAAGCCGATACGAAGGCTGCGGTCGTGAGCCGCGACCGCATCATCGCGCCCAACAGCTTCGTCGTGCGCCTCAGCGCCGACGACGCCGAACGGATGCGCGGGCTCGGTGGTGCCCTCACGGACGAGCTGCACGCTCTTCTCACCACACACGCCAAGTCCCAGGGATACAGCTTCTCCGGACCGCTCGCCATCACTCTCGAGGCCGATGAGAAGGTCGCCACCGGCACGGTGCGTGTGAGCTCGGGAACGGTCGAAGGTCGTGTGACCTGGCAGGCCGTGGTCGACGTCGACGGCCGTCGTCATTCGATCTCCCGTGCCCGCACCGTGATCGGCCGCGGCTCGGATGCCGACATCACGATCGCCGACGCCGGTTCGAGTCGGAAGCACGCCGAGATCCTGTGGGATGGCGAGCGCGCCATGATGCGCGACCTCGGCTCCACCAACGGCACGAAGGTCAACGGCCAGAAGCTGCGCGAAGCCGCGCTCCCGAGCGACACCACCATCACGATCGGACGCACCGATCTGGTGTTCCGCGTCGTCCCGGTCGCGTCACCCTCGCGTCCTGCACCCCGGGGCGACGACGCCACCCGAGCGTTCGGAGCCCTCGGGTGAGTGAACTGATCCTCCTTCTGCTCCGCATCGGGTTCCTCATCCTGATGTGGTTCTTCGTGTTCGGGGTCGTGTATTCGTTGCGTGCCGACCTGTTCGGCGTGCGAGTGCGCAAGCTCCCCGCAGAGGCGGCGGCAGGGTCGGCCGCCGCGCCGGTCGCAGCCCCCGCAGCACCGGTGGCGAAACCGGCATCCGCTCGCCCTTCCACCGGTCCGGCCACGGTCGCGACCGCCAAGCGGCTCGTGATCACCTCCGGCCCCAAAGCGGGCCTCGAGCTGCCGCTCAGCACCGACTCTCTCACGATCGGCCGCTCCAGCGAGTCCGCTCTCGTGATCCGCGACGACTACACGTCCAGTCACCACGCGCGCCTGATGCTGCGCGGCGACAGCTGGGCGATCCAGGACCTGGACTCCACCAACGGCACCTTCGTCGCGGGCCAGCGCGTCTCCGGCTCGCCCGTCGCCCTCTCGCTCGGCACCCCGATCAAGGTGGGCGCCACGACCTTCGAGCTGCGAGCCTGACGCCGGCATGGTCTTCGAGGGCTCGAGCGTCGCGATCTCCCACACCGGGAAGGTCCGCTCCAACAACCAGGATTCCGGATACTCTGGTGCGAATCTCTTCGTCGTCGCCGACGGGATGGGCGGGCACGCCGGCGGAGACGTCGCCTCCAGCATCGCGATCCAGCGTCTGGAGCCCCTCGACCAGCCCTATGCGTCGACCGAAGACGCGCAGGCCTCGCTGCAGGCCGCCGCGACCACCGCAGCGGGCGACCTGATCCGCGCCGCGAAGGACCGCCCGGAACTCGCCGGCCTCGGCACCACGGTCAGCGCGATCATCATGGTCGATGAATACGCGGTCATCGGCCACATCGGCGACTCGCGCATCTACCTGTACCGCGACGACGCACTGACGCAGATCACCGCCGACCACACCTTCGTGCAGCGTCTGGTCGATTCGGGCCGCATCACGCCGGAGGAGGCGCGCTACCACCCCCGCCGTTCCGTGCTCATGCGCGTGCTCAGCGACATGGACTCCGATCCCGAGCTCGACATGTTCGTGATGCACACGCAACCAGGCGACCGGTGGCTGCTCTGCTCCGACGGCCTCTCGGGCGTGGTCGACGAACCGCACATCCTCAAGGCCATGCAGCTCGGCCTCGCGCCCGGCCGCACCGCCGACAACCTCCTCAAGCAGGCTCTCGACGGCGGCGCGCCCGACAACGTCACGATCGTCCTCGTCGACGTGGGCGGGCAGCATCCGATCCACTCGGGCACGCCCACGATCGTCGGCTCGGCATCGAACCCCGACGGCGTCTACGTGCCTCCGGTCCGACCTCCGCGCGGCAACTGGCTGCACCCGGTGCGCCAGGCCGCGAACGAGCCGAGCCACTTCGAGCCGGCTCCCGAGTACCTCGAGGAGCTGATCGAGGAGGATCGCCGTCGCGCCAAGCGCCGTCGTCTCGGCTGGATCGCCGGTGCCCTCGTGGTGATCGTGATGCTCGGCGTCGCCGCCTTCGCCGCCTACAGCTGGACCCAGACGCGCTACTTCATCGGCGCCGACGAGGACAGCGTCGTGATCTTCCAAGGCGTGCAGCAGAACATCGGTCCGATCACGTTGTCGACTCCGGTCGAAGACACCGACATCCTCCTCGCGAATCTGCCTCCGTATCAGCGCGCCTCGGTCGAGCGCACGATCACCGCACGATCTCTGTCCGATGCGATGGCGATCGTCGACCGGCTCCGCGCCGGGGCCGACGCGAACACGATCGAGACCCCGCTGCCCACCCCCATGCCGACTCCTGTCGACACGCCGGCCGGGGGTGAGGGATGAGCACCGACGTCGCCGCCGACACCAGCGTCATCAAGGCGCTCAAGCGCATCCGGATGCCGCAGAACCAGCGCAATCGCGAATTCTGGCTGCTGCTGTTCGCCTGCGCGATCAGCGGAGCCGCCCTCACGCTCGTGCAGCTGGGCGCACTCGGCGTGATCGACCCGATGATCCTGGCTATCGGCGGCGGTCTCGCCGCCCTCGCATTCGCCCTGCATATCGTGCTCCGCTTCGTCGCGTCCGACGCCGACCCGTTCGTCGTGCCCATCGCGACCCTCCTCACCGGCCTCGGCATCGCGATGATCTATCGGATCGACATCGCCTTCGAGAACACCGGCTGGAACGCCTACTCGACCAAGCAGCTCGCGTGGACCGCGATCTCGCTCGCGGGTGCGATCGCGGTCGTCATCCTGTTGCGCAACTACCGCGTGCTGTTCCGGTACACCTACATCTTCGGCCTCGCCGGAATCCTGCTCCTGCTGCTGCCGTTCGTCCCCGGGCTGCGCATCCCCGATGCGAATGCGGCGGTCTGGGTGTCGCTCGGCGGTGCCTTCGCCTTCCAGCCGGGCGAGCTCGCCAAGATCTGCCTGGCGATCTTCTTCGCCGGCTATCTGGTGCGCACCCGCGAGAGTCTGACGTCGGTCGGCAAGCGGGTGCTGGGCATCACCTGGCCCCGTATGCGCGAGCTCGGACCTGTGCTCGTCGTCTGGCTCATCTCGCTGGGGATCATCGTGTTCCAGCGGGACCTCGGAACCGGAACCCTGATCTTCGGGATGTTCGTCGCGATGCTCTACGTCGCGACGGGGAAGACCAGCTGGGTGCTCATCGGCCTGGCCCTCGTGGTCGCCGGCGTGGCACTCGCGACGCAGATCCTCAGCTACGTGCAGGGACGCTTCATCAACTGGCTCTTCCTCTTCGACGCCGACCAGGTCGATCCCGACGGCGCCGGCTACCAGCCCATGCAGGGACTCTTCGGCCTCGCACGCGGCGGACTCATGGGCACCGGGTGGGGTCAGGGCCGTCCCGAGGTCACCCCGCTGGCCCACAGCGACTACATCATCACCAGCCTCGGCGAAGAGCTCGGCCTGATCGGGCTGTTCGCGATCCTCTGCCTCTACATGGTGTTCGTCAGCCGCGGCATGCGCATCGGCCTCGCGGGTCAGGACGATTTCGGAAAGCTGCTCGCCACCGGACTCTCGTTCACGATCGCTCTGCAGGTGTTCATCATGGTCGGCGGCGTGACCCGCCTCATCCCGCTGACGGGTCTGACCACTCCTTTCCTCGCCGCGGGGGGCTCCTCCCTCGTGGCCAACTGGCTCATCGTGGCGCTGTTGCTGCGCATCTCCGACGGTGTGCGCCGTCAGCCCCGGGTGGTGATCGGCTGACATGACCAAGGAACTCCGTCGCCTCAGCATCATCATGCTGTTCATGTTCATCGCACTGTTCGCCGCGACCAGCTGGATCCAGGTCGTCGAGGCGGATGCGCTGGCCCAGAACAGCAACAACAAGCGCACGCGCCTCGACAGCTACGAGATCCAACGCGGATCGATCATCGTCGACGGGGTCGCGATCGCCAACTCGGTGCCGAGCGACGACCGGTACCAGTTCCAGCGCGTCTACACGGATGCGGCGCTGTGGGAACCGGTCACCGGTTACTTCAACCCCGCCTTGGGCTCGAGCACCGGCATCGAGAAGGCCATGAACGCCGAGCTCTCCGGCACGGGGTCGAACGCGTTCCTCGGCGAGGTCGAGCGCATCCTCTCCGGCCAGCCGCAGCGCGGATACAGCGTCGAGCTCTCTCTGAACACTGCGGCGCAGCGGGCTGCCTACGAAGCCCTCGGCGACCTCAAGGGCGCGGTCGTGGCCATGGACCCGAAAACCGGACGCATCCTCGCGATGGTCTCGACTCCCGGCTTCGACACCAACCTGATGGCGACGCATGATGCGAACGCTGCGAACGCGACCTACGATCAGCTGGTCGCCGACGCGAACAAGCCGTTGTCCAACCGGGCGATCGCCGGTGACCTGAACCCTCCCGGCTCGACGTTCAAGGTCGTGGTCGCGGCTGCCGCCTATGCGACCGGCAAATGGACTCCGGATTCCACGCTGCCCAACCCGATCGCGTATACCCTTCCCGGTTCGAGCAACCGCGTCTCCAACGCCTGGGGGGGCACGTGCGGTCCGGGTGAGACGGTCACGATCGCCGAGGCGATCCGTCTGAGCTGCAACATCCCGATGGCCGAGCTGGCCGTCGAGCTCGGTGACGACACCATCCGCGAGATGGCGGACAAGCTGGGCTTCAACCAGTCGTTCGACACGCCGCTCACGTCGACGCCGTCGAGCTACCCGCGCGGTCTCGACGACGCCCAGACCGCGCTGACCGGATTCGGTCAGGGAAAGGTCACGGCGACCCCGCTGCAGATGGCCATGGTCTCGTCCGGATTGGCGAACGACGGCATCGTGATGAACCCGCGGATGGTCGACGCCGTCATCGGCAACGACCTCTCGGTCATCAAGGCTTTCCAGGACAGTGAGTTCGGACGTGCGATGGAGGCCGATGTGGCGAACAACGTGACCGCGGCGATGGTCGCGAGCGTCGCAACGGGCGCGGCCCAGGGTGCAAGAATAGACGGGATCGACGTGGCCGGTAAGACGGGCACCGCAGAGAACGGAAACAGGCCGCACACGTTGTGGTTCACCGGCTTCGCGCCGGCGAACGACCCCGCGGTCGCAGTAGCGGTCGTCGTCGAAGACGGCGGCGGACAGGGACAATCAGGGAGCGGCGACACCATCGCGGCTCCGATTGCGAAGAAGGTCATAGAGGCGGTGCTGGGCAGATGAGGCCGACGCAGGGTGTGTCGTTCGGTGGTCGTTACGAGCTGCAGTCGCGTATCGCGATCGGTGGCATGGGCGAGGTATGGGAGGCGACGGATCACGTCATCGGACGTACCGTCGCCATCAAGATCCTCAAGGACGAGTACATGGGGGACCCCGGGTTCCTCGAGCGTTTCCGTGCCGAGGCGCGGCACGCTGCTCTCGTCAACCATGAGGGCATCGCCAGCGTGTTCGACTACGGCGAGGAGAACGGCAGCGCCTACCTCGTCATGGAACTGGTGCCGGGCGAGGCGCTCTCGACCGTGCTCGAGCGCGATGGTGCGCTGAGCGCCGACAAGACTCTCGACATCGTCGCCCAGACGGCTTCCGCGCTGCAGGCAGCCCACGCGGCCGGTCTCGTGCACCGCGACATCAAGCCGGGAAACCTGCTGATCACGCCCGACGGCCGCGTCAAGATCACCGACTTCGGCATCGCCCGCATCGCCGACCAGGTGCCTCTCACCGCGACCGGCCAGGTCATGGGCACGGTGCAGTACCTCTCGCCCGAGCAGGCGTCAGGTCACCCGGCATCGCCAGCGACCGACACCTACTCGCTCGGCATCGTCGCGTACGAGTGCCTGGCGGGCAAGCGTCCTTTCACGGGCGAGTCGCAGGTGGCCATCGCGATGGCGCAGATCAACGAGCAGCCGCCGCCCCTGCCTCCGACCGTCCCGATCCCGGTGCAGAACCTGGTCATGGCGATGATCGCCAAGAAGCCCAGCGATCGTCCCTCGTCGTCCGCGACGGTGGCACGAGCGGCCCAGGCCCTTCGCCGGGGCGATCTGAACTCCGCGGCCATCGCTGTGCCGGCGATCGCGACCGGTGGTATCGCCGGCGGCGACGACGCGACCCGACTCCTGAATGCCTCCGGCGACGACGGCACCACGCGCATCCTTCCCACCACCGCTCAGCTTCCCACGGAGGAAGCCGTGGAAGAGGAGAAGAAGAAGAAGCGCAGCCCCTGGACCTGGCCGCTGATCGCTCTGATCGCGCTGCTGGTGATCGTGCTCGGCGGCACGGTGTGGGCGATGCTCGCGAACCAGGGCGGCGACGCCGACCCCACGGGGTCGCCGAGCAGCAAGCCGACCCAGACGCAGACGACTCCACCGCCGAACACCCCGACGCCGGAGGTGACGCGAGTGGATGTGACCGCCCTGAACCTGAACGGCATGGACTGCGGCGCGGCCACCTCCACGCTCAAGGGCGCCGGCTTCAACAGCGAGATCACCTGTGTCGACGGAGACCCGGCACCCAGCGATGAAGAGGTCGGAAAGGTCTACCGCGTGGCTCCCACCGGCAACGTGGAGACCACCCAGGCGATGACCCTCACGGTCTACGCCGCTCGTGCCGGTCTGCCGACCCCGACCGACGCCCCGACCATCACGGGCAACCCTGTCGCCGGCTCGACGGTGACCATCTCCTGGGGCACCGGATTCACCTGCCCCAGCGGAACCACTCTCTCCGGCTACGTCGTGTCGGTCCAGAACGGCACCTTCGTCTCGGGCGGCCCGAACTTCCAGCCGACGCAGCGCAACACGCAGGTGAAGATCGCCGACGCCGCGGGACAGCAGCTCATCGTCAGCTACCAGGGCATGTGCTCCGGCGGCGACCAGCGCACCTCCGCCGCGTCTCCGCCGCTCTCGGTGACGATCACGGCGGCCACCGACCCCGGCGATGGGAACAGCGGCACCGACGGGTAATCTGTAGTTCCAGTTCAGCAAGCGTAGTTTCCAGGGGGGTCTTCCGTGTCCACAGAGCCACAAGTCATCGCGGGTCGGTACCGCGTCGACGAGCTCATCGGGCATGGCGGAATGGCGAAGGTGTACCGCGGGTACGACCTGACGCTCGGGCGCGAGGTCGCGATCAAGATCCTCGATGCCGACCTTGCGCGCGACACCACCTTCCGTAACCGGTTCCGCCTCGAGGCCCAGGCGGCGTCGCGCATGTCGCATCCGTCGATCGTCCGCGTGTTCGACGCCGGCGACCCTTCGACGAGCGAGATCGGCTCCACGGAACCGCCGTACATCGTGATGGAGCTCGTCAAGGGCACCCTCCTCAAGGACATCATCGCCGCCGGCCCGGTGCCGGCCACCGATGCGGTCCGCTACGTCGACGGAATCCTCGAGGCGCTCGACTACTCGCACCGCGCCGGTGTCGTGCATCGCGACATCAAGCCCGGCAACGTGATGGTCACCGACAAGGGTCAGGTCAAGGTGATGGACTTCGGCATCGCCCGAGCCGTCTCCGACTCGTCGTCGACCGTCGCCGAGACCACCCAGATCATCGGGACCGCCGCCTACTTCTCACCGGAGCAGGCGAAGGGCGAACCCGTCGATGCTCGTGCCGACCTCTACTCCACCGGTGTCGTGCTGTACGAGCTGCTCACGGGGCGGCAGCCGTTCCGTGGCGAGTCGCCGGTAGCGGTCGCCTATCAGCACGTCAGCGAGACTCCCGTTCCTCCCACCGAGGTCAACGAGGACGCCCCACGGAATCTCGACCCGATCGTGCTCCGCGCGCTCGCCAAGGACCCGTACCAGCGCTATCCGGATGCCGCGCACTTCCGCGCGGCGCTCGATTCCGCGATGACGGGAAACGCTCCGACCCGCAAGGAGCTCGGTGCGCTGACCAGCGAGCTGTACGGGGCGAGCCCGCGGCAGGCGCAGGAGACCGCGCGATCGCTTCGCCAGTTGAGCACGGACACGACCATGACCAGAACCCAGTCCGGTCCTCCGGTCGCCTGGATCTGGGCGGGCGTGGCGCTGCTCGCCGTGTTGTTGGCCTCCGTGCTGTTCTGGGTCGTCACGATTAGCATGCGGCCCACTGAGGTGTCGAGCACGTCGCGCACCATCCCCAACCTCGTCAACGTGTCTTCGGAACGGGCGCAGGACGACCTCGCCGCACTCGACCTCTCATCGAAGATCGTGATCGAGACGAGCTCCGAGGTGACGGAGGGGAACGTGATCCGCACCGACCCCGAAGCGGGAGTGTCGGTGGAAGAGGGTTCCACGATCACCCTGTACGTCTCCAAGGGCGAGGAGACCGTGGTGATGCCGAAGATCGAGGGGATGGCCCTCGACGATGCCACGAAGGCCCTCACGGCGGCCGGCCTCGAACTCGGGACCGTCATCCAGCGCAACGACAAGGCCCTGGCGACGAACACGGTCATCTCCGCCAGCGAGAAGGCCGATGCGGAGTTGGATCCGGGAACCGTCGTCAATCTCGTCGTGGCCAGCGGCAAGGTCACGCTGACCGACCTCGTCGGCTGGACCGTCGATGCCGCCACGACAAACCTCGCGGACCTCGGTCTGGTCGCTGTGCCGACGGAGACCGCGGAGTGCCCCGCGACGGAGCCGACCACGGTCCACTCGATGTCGGTGGCGCCGGGTGACGTTCCGGTGGGCTCCTCGGTCCAGATCTTCTTCTGCACCGGATAGCACCGTCGGGCGTATGCCCCCGCCCGACGCTGTTCAGCGAGCCAGCGGGTGAAGTTCCTCAGCGCGCCCGACGGCGTTCTCGTCGCCGCACAGCTCCAGCCAGTTCGCCAGGAGCCGGTAGCCTCCCTCGGTGAGCACGCTCTCCGGATGGAACTGCACGCCCCAGAGGGGCTGATCGCGGTGAGCCAGAGCCATCACGGTTCCGTTCTCGGTCCAGGCGGTCACGACGACTTCGGAGGGCAGATCGGAGGCCGCCAGCGCGAGGGAGTGGTAGCGACCGGCGTCGAACGGCGAAGGGATCCCGGCGAACAACGCGGAGCCGTCGTGCGTCACCGCCGAGACCATGCCGTGCATGAGCTCGGGCGCTGCGGCGACCGGAGCCCCGAACGCCTCGCCGATCGTCTGATGCCCGAGGCACACCCCGAGCGTCGGCACCCGCAGGCGAGCGGCGATGCGCACCGCGTCGAGCGACGCCCCCGCGTCGACGGGTGCACCGGGGCCCGGAGAGAGCATCAACGCGTCGTACTCGGGAAGGATCCGCTCCAGCTGAGCCGCATCCGTGGCATCGGATTCGATCATCACCGTGTGCGCGCCGAGCTCGCTCAGGTATCCGACCAGTGTGTGCACGAAGCTGTCGTGGTTGTCGACCACGAGAACTCGCGTCATTCGACGTCGACCTCACCGGGGGCGATGATCGGGCTCACCCAGGGGAACACGTACCAGAACAGGCCATAGAGCACGGCGGCGATGACGACCACGAGGATGAGCACACGCAGCCACCACGGTCCGGGCAGCAGGCGCCAGAGTGCGGCGTACATCAGTCTTCTCCCTTATGACGGTCCACGATCACACGGATGGTGCGGCCGGCGGGGGCGGCGGGTCGGTCAGCGCGGTCGGCGGTCCCTCGGCCCGCGGCTGGAAGCTCTCGAACACCCCGTAGGCGACGATGCGCTCCGCCAGCGAGTACAGAGGCGAGCAGGCGGTGAGGGTGATGTACTGCTCGCCGGTCTGCTGCTCCGGCATCTGCGGCACATCGGCGAGCACATCGGTCTGCGAGGGCTTCACATACTCGAGCGTACGGAAGCGGTAGGTGTACCAGCCGTCGGGCGTCTCGACGACGATCGCGTCGTTCAGCTGCAGCTTGTCGAGTTGGTTGAACGGCTTGCCCCACGTCGTGCGGTGCCCGGCCAGGGAGAAGTTTCCGACCTCGCCGGGCATCTTGGAGTTCGTGTAGATTCCGATGCCCTGTTGATCGAGCGTGCGCGCACGGCTCGTGCCCCCGAAGATCCCGAAGTTGTACTCGGCTCCGAAACGGGGGATGTGCATCTGGCCGAACCACTGCGCGTCGGCCGGGGCTGCGGGCACGGGTGGGATGTAGGTGGAGGTGCCGTCTTCGCCCTCGACGACCGGGGGGAGCGCGGGTGCCTCCGCCTGCGCGAGGGCTTGGGAGACGGCGGCACCCTCGTCGTTCTTCTGTGCACTGATGATGATGTCGCCGATCCACATCTGCCAGGCCACGAAGAGGAGAACGACCACGCCTGCCGTCAGAAGGAGCTCGCCGAGTACGCTCGCGAACGTCGCACGGGAGCGTGGTCGCTGCCGGCGCGGACGTCGCCCCCCAGGCGCGACGGATGCAGTCATGCGGTGATCATATCCGGGAACGCTGGGCGGATGCCGTGGCGTCACCGTCTCGCCCTCTGTCCCAGGGCCTGCTCGACCTCGTCCGAGACAGGTCTCATGGGTACAATGACGGAATGGCACGTGACCGCAAGACTGAAGAACCCGCCGTCGAGCGCGCTGAAGGCGACGCCGCTCCCAACGCCGTGTGGTTCAAGCCGGTGATGATCGGGTTCATGCTCCTGGGTCTCGCCTGGATCCTGGTGTTCTACATCTCCGGCATGCAGTACCCGATCCCGGGTCTCTCCAATTGGAACCTGGCGATCGGACTCGGTATCGCGCTGATCGGATTCCTGATGACCACCCGCTGGCGCTGACGCCTCACTCCTTCTTCCAGAAAGGCCCTCTCGCGATGCGAGAGGGCCTTTCTCATGTCAGCAGCGAAGTACGACTCACGTAAGGGAACGGCCCCGTTCCCGCCCCACAAGCCACCCAGAGCGAAAGTTATCCACAGCCCTCTCCACAGCCTGGGGAGAATTACACCGTTGTTATTCACAGGGGTTAACAACCCTGTTAACAACTCTGGATCAGGACAAAAGGATGAGCGGCGGCACGAACGCCACCACAACGATCAACAGGACGACCAGAGCGGAGAGCAGCACGATCTGCAGGGTGCGCTGGTCTCGTCGCTTCGTCTTGACGTAGATGAACGCCACCAGGGCTCCGATGAGCAGGCCGCCGAGATGCGCCTGCCAGGAGATCCGTCCGCCGCCGAATACCAGGCCGTAGACGAAGTTGATGCCGAGGATCACGAGAAGACCCGTGACGTTGGCACCGAGGTGTCGACCGACGATGAGTAGAGCGGCCATCATGCCGAAGATCGCGCCGGAGGCACCGACGGTCGAGGTCAGCGGCGCGAGCACCGCCACCATGACCGAGCCGCCGAGACCACTGATGAGGTAGAGAGCGAGGAAGCGAACGCGACCGAGCATGGGCTCGAGGCTTTGTCCGAGCATCCACAGGGCCAGCATGTTGAGCGCGAGGTGGATGAAGCCGCCATGGGCGAAGATCGCGGTCAGCAATCGCCAGGGCTCGAAGGGCAGCGGCGACAGGTTCGGATACAGATACGGCGCCGCGAAGAGCAGTTGGCCGGTGATCTGCTCGCCGATACCAGGGATCAGCTGCAGCAGTCCGATGAACGACGTGACCGCGAGCAGCGCGTAGGTCACCACCGGCTTGCCGCTGCGAGCCATCGCCATGCTCGCTCCACCGCTGCCGCCCCAACGACGGGCCGCCTTCTTCTGGGCCGGGGTGCGGTTCTTGCGGTCGGCGTTCATGCACTCCGGGCAGATGACGCCGACGGGCGCCTGCGTCTGGCACTCGGGGCAGATGGTGCGCATGCACCGTTGGCAGAGCACGAAGCTCTGCCGATCCGGATGCCGGTAGCAGAAGTTGTCGCGATTGCTCGTGAACTCAGGCGTGGTCATCCGGATCGGCCGCAGCTGTCGTCAGGCCGCGACGATGTCGATCGACTGCAGCACGACCGGCTCGACGGGACGGTCGCCCGCACCGGTCTGCACGGCGCCGATCGCGTCGACGACGGCCTTGGAAGCGTCATCGGCGACCTCGCCGAAGATCGTGTGCTTGCCCTGCAGCCACGGCGTCGGGTCGGTGGTGATGAAGAACTGCGAACCGTTGGTGCCCTCGGGCTTGCCGGTGATGGCGTTGCGGCGGAGACCGGCGTTGGCCATGGCGAGGATGTAGGGCTCGTTGAAGTTGAGCTCCATGTTGATCTCGTCGTCGAAGTTGTAGCCGGGGCCGCCGACGCCCTGTCCGAGCGGGTCGCCGCCCTGGATCATGAAGTTCGGGATGATGCGGTGGAAGATGACGTCCTTGTAGAGGGGTCCCTCGCCGGGCTTGCCGGTGGCGGGATCGGTCCACTCCTGGGTGCCGTCGGCGAGGCCGACGAAGTTCTTGACCGTCTTCGGGGCGTGGTCACCGAAGAGGTTGATGACGATGTCACCGTGGTTGGTGTGCAGGGTTGCGACATGAGAAGCGTGAGCCATGTCCTCATTCTCGCAGAGCTTCCGGTGAGTTGGCCGTGGTATCTACCCCTGATGAGGCGAAGAAGCAAGGGCCGGGCGATTCCCGCCCGGCTTCCAGCCTCTCGTGGCAAGATGGGGAACCCGTACTCCAATGGACAGGAGAGCATCGTGAGCCTCAGCCGCAAGCGGAAGAAGGAACTGCGTCGTCTTCAGAACGACGCGAACCAGCTCTGGGAGAACCAGCAGGTGCTCGTCGGTCACGCCGCCGATGTCGCCCGTGAGGCCGGCCGTCAGCTCGGCAACCTCAATCGTGAGCAGGTCGTGCCGGTCATCCAGGACACGTACAACCGCCGTGTCGCCCCGGTCGTCGACCGTGGCGTGAAGATCGGCAAGCACGTCGTCGACGACAAGTTCGTCCCGATCGTGGGCGGAGTTGTCGGTTCGGCACTCAGCGCGTGGGACGTCGCCAACGCCAAGCGCCACGGCGTCGCCGTGCAGGTGCGCAAGGCGACCAAGCCGCAGAAGTCGGGACCGGGCCTCGGCTCCGTCATCGCGATCATCCTCGGCGCTGCTGCGGCCGTCGGTGTGCTCTACGCCGCGTGGCAGACTCTGCGCGCCGACGATGAGCTCTGGGTCGCGGACGACCCGCTCGCCGCACCCGACGCGTGACCCCGTCTGATCCCGCCTCCGTCGCCTCCGGTGACGGAGGCGATCAGCATGCACGGGTGCGGGACGCGGCGGCCGCTCGAGGGCTCGACATCGAGATCCGTGAACGTCCCGCCGCCGGCAGCCTGTTCGAGGCGGCCGAGCTCCTCGGCATCCCTCCGTCGGGCATCGTGAAGACCCTCGTGGTGAAGCGGTCCGATGACACCTTCCTGTTCGCCCTGGTACCCGGCGGCCGCTCGATCTCCTGGCCGAAGCTGCGCGCGCTGGTCGGGGTGAACAAGTTGCGATTGCCGGAGCCCGAATTGGCGCTCGCGGCAACCGGTTACGAACGCGGAACCATCGTGCCGATCGGCAGCACCACGGACTGGCCGATCTACGCCGACGAGTCGATCGTCGGTCAGCGCATCGCCATGGGTGCGGGGGCTCACGGATACAGCCTGTTCGTCGACGCCGACGACCTGCTCGCGGCCTACGGCGCCACCGTCGCCGACATCTCCGTCCCCGAAGAGCGCTGATCCCGGGCGGCGGCGCAGCTCCTGTCAGAGGATGCCGGCCATCCGCAAGGCGATGTCAACCAGCTTGACGCGCTGCAGCTCGGCAACCGCCTTCAGGGGGAACCACTCCGCCATGTCGGTCGAGCCGCCGGTCTCGAAGCGCAGTTTGCCGCCCGTGACCTCGGCCCGATACAGGATCCGCAGGGTATGCAGCGGATCTGCAGCCTTCTGCACGCGTCGACCGGCGGGGATCACCCGCGAGTGGATGCCGAGGAGTTCACCGACCTTGACCGTGTAACCGGTCTCCTCGCGCAGCTCACGACGCACGGCATCCTCCGGAGACTCTCCCGCTTCGAGTCCGCCGCCCGGCATCGTCCATGCCACCCGGCGACCCTCGGTCCAGCGCGCCAGCAGCAACCGCCCGTCGTCATCGGTGACGACCGCGTACGCCGCCACACGCAGGTCCATGGATCACACACTATCCGTCGGCGACGACAGTCGATGACCGTGCGTCCTGCCGAGATCGATCACGAATCGAGAAGCGCATCGCCACCCGGCGTCCGTAGTGTGATCTGCACACCGGACGCACGTCGAGAGGACCGATCATGGCCGAGAAAGAGAAGAACTTCAGCGCTGAGGAACGCGAGGCCATGCAGGCCGCCGCGAAGGAGGCCCGCACCCGGCGCTCCCGCGCGAAGAAGTCCCCGGAAGAGCTTCGAGCGGCGGGAGAGGCCGACATCAAGGAGGCGATCGAGAAGCTCACTCCCGAAGACCAGGCGCTGTCGAAGAAGCTGCACGCCTTGGTCTCGGAGGTCGCCCCGGAGCTCGTACCGCGCACCTACTACGGAATGCCGGCATGGGGCCGCGACGGCAAGGTGCTCTGCTTCTTCCAGCCGGCCAGCAAATTCAAGGTGCGCTACGGCACGTTCGGGTTCGAGCCCATCTCGAACCTCGACGACGGCACCGTCTGGCCTACTGCCTACGCGGTGACCGACCTCACGAAGGCCGATCTGGAGTTCCTCGCCGAGCGCATCCGCGTCGCCATCAGCTGACCACCGCGGAGGGGGAGCGGCTGAACGACCGCGCCCCCTCCGTTCAGCCGTCGATGATCTGCGGCATTGCGACCGGGGCGAGTCGCTCAGCCCCGACCGTGCGCGCGGAGCGGATCGAACCGCGAATCGGATGCCCTGCGAGCACCCGCGCAGTAGCGTGGAGCCCGTGAGCACATTGCCCTTCCCCGCTTCCGTGTACGCCGCCCGCCTCAGCCGTGCCGCATCCCTCGCCGCCGAGGCCGGGCTCGACGCCATCATCGTGGGCCCGGGTCCCGATCTGCAGTATCTGGTGGGCGTCGAAGGCGACACCATCGAACGACTCACTGCGCTGGTCATCGGCCCCGACGTCGCGCCGACGATCGTGGTCCCGCGGATGGAGCTCGCGAAGGTGCGCACCACGGCGGTCGGAGAGCTCGCACTCGCCGTCGCCGACTGGGTCGACGGCGAAGACCCGTACGCACTGATCACCGCATCCGTCGGCACCGTGTCGCGCGTCGGCGTCTCCGATGCCCTCCCCGCCCTGCACGTGATCCCGATCGGTGAGCGACTGGGTGTGCGTCTCGAACTCGCGACGCCCGTGCTCCGCGAGGGCCGCATGGTCAAGGACGCCGAGGAGATCACCGAGCTTCGCCGCGCCGGAGAGGCGATCGATGCGGTGCACCGCCGCGTGCACGAGTGGCTTCGGGCCGGACGCACCGAGCGCGCGGTCGCCGCCGACATCGCCGATGCCATCGTCGCCGAAGGACACCGCACGGTGGAGTTCGTCATCGTAGGATCCGGCCCGAACGGCGCCGATCCGCACCACGAGGTCTCGGACCGCGTGATCGAGGACGGCGACATCGTGGTGGTCGACATCGGAGGGGCAGTGCCGAGCGGTTACAACTCCGACAGCACCAGGACCTACGTCGTCGGCACTCCCGACCCCGCTGCCGCCGAGCGCATCGCGGTGCTCGTGCGCGCTCAGCAGGCAGCAGTGGACGCCGTGCGTCCTGGCGCCACCGCGGCGGAGGTGGATGCTGCGGCGCGAAACGTTCTCGCCGACGCCGGGCTGGGTGAGGCGTTCCTGCACCGCACCGGCCATGGCATCGGCGTCTCGGTGCACGAGGAGCCGTACATCGCTCCGGGCAACGACCTGGTGCTTCGCGAGGGCATGGCGTTCAGCATCGAGCCAGGTATCTATTTCGCCGGCTCCTGGGGTGCCCGCATCGAGGACATCGTGGTCGTGACCGCGGTCGGCGGCGAGCGGTTGAATCTCGCGCCACATGAGCTGACCTCGGTGGGCCAGGGCTGAGGCGCGTCGAGCGCTCACCGCGATAGCATCGGCCCATGCGCCGCCGCCGCAAGGTCTCTTCCGCCACCGCGTCGCCGGCGACCCGTGCCCGCTATGCCAAGCGCCGACAGAACCGGCTCGCCCGCGTCGACAACGACCTCACCGACGAGCAGTGGTACGACTTGATGGATGCCTGGGGCGGGTGCGCGTACTGCGGTGGGGACGGTGCCGCCCTGCAACGCGACTGCATCCAACCCGTGTCGCGCGGCGGCCGCTACACGCTCGAGAACGTCGTCCCGGCGTGCGCCTCGTGCAACGCGAGCAAGCACAACGACGAGGTCACCGGCTGGCTGCGGCGCAAGAAGCTCGACGAACGCACGTTCCTGGTTCGTCACGCCACGATCCTGCGGAGCCTTCGACCCGTCGAGTGAACCTCCGCACCACTTCGTTACTCTCGAGTCATGACGACGATCGCACCGATCACGACCGAGGACCGTGCCGAGTGGGACGACCTGTGGAGCGGCTATCTGTCCTTCTATGAGGAAGCCCTCGACCCCGCGACCACGGATGCCACCTTCGAACGCCTCATCGACGCCGATTCCGGCGTCCATGGCGCGCTCGCCCGCGACGAGAGCGGCACCGCAGTGGGGATCGTCCACTGGTTGACGCACCCCTCGACGTGGGCGACGACGGACTACTGCTACCTCGAAGACCTGTTCGTCGCACCCGGCGTGCGCGGTGGCGGGGTCGGCCGGGCTCTGATCGCGCACGTCCGCGCATGGGCTGAGCAGCAGGGCGCGGCGAAGGTCTACTGGCTCACGGCCGAGACGAACACCACCGCGCGCGGACTCTACGACCGCCTCGCCACCCGCTCGGGGATGATCCACTACGAGATCGACCTCGAGACGGGCACCGAGGCCTGACGAGCTTCAGCCTTCGCGCACACTCAGCTTCTGCGTGATCATGGCACGGGCGTACTGGGACGCCGCGATGTAGTGACCGACGATCCCGATCAGGAACAGCAGGAACGACATCCCGACGATCCAGCTCAGCGATTCCAGACCCGACTCACTCAGCGCACTGCCGAGGAGGACGCCGAGGAGTCCGACGAAGATCAGAGCCGTCCGGACCTTCCCGACCATCGTGACCGGGACTGCCGGGTTTCCTCGGAAGAAGAGCAGGGCGGCCGATCCGAGCAGGACGTCGGGGATGAGCAGCAGCACGAGCGTCTCCCACGGGATGAGATGCCCGAGCGTGAAGGCGACGGCCGTGACGACCACCGTGATCCGGTCGGCGACCGGATCGAGCCAGGTGCCGAGGGCGGAGACGCTGTTCGTCCGCCGCGCGAGCCAACCGTCGAGCCAATCCGTCAGGAAGACCAGGCCGATGACGACCAGCGCGGCCCACAGCATCCTGGCGGTGATCAGCCAGAGGAACACCGGCAGCAGGAGCAGGCGGATCCCGGTGATGAGGTTGGGCCACGTGCGCCATTCGTCTTCACGGAAGAGACGGTCGACGACGGTGGGCTGGATGGGCGCAGCATCATCGGTCGCATCGACGGCGCGTGCGAGCGACCGGGTGCGGATGAATCGCACCGCGAAGAAGACGACGACGCCGGCGACCACGACGAGGAGCAGCACGTTGCTGATCGGTCCCAGCGCCTTGGTGACGGCGTCGAGGGATGCCCTCAACAGGAACCCGACGCTGACGTAGATCGCAGCCCAGGTCGCTGCTCCGGCGAGCGAGGCGAGCAGGAACGACGGGTACCTCACCTTCGCAACGCCCGCAGCAGCCGGGGTCAACGTGCGAACGACAGGGACGAGTCGTGTGAGGAAGACGGCGATCGCACCGCGCCGGTGGAGGATCTCGACGGCCCGATCCCATCGATCGATCCCGAGTCGCTTGACCAGTTTGAGGTCACGCATGCCGACGCCGAAGTGTCGCCCGAGGAGATAGCCGACGTGGTCTCCCGCGCTTCCCGCGACGACGACCACGAGGAACATCACCACCACCGCCCAGACGTCGGAGAGCGAAGCGGAGAGGAAGACGACGATCGTCTCACCGGGCAGGAAGAAGCCGAGGCCCAAGCCGTTCTCGAGGAAGGCGAACAATCCGCCGAGGGCCCAGACCAGAGGGTCGGGAAGGGCTGATGCGGTCGTCCTCACCCATTCGAGGATGTCCATGTGTCTCCTGAGTCTTGCGAGCTGGAGCCGGCCCTGCCATGTGCGGGGGCGACATTGATCTGAAGCAGCTCAGCACGAGGCAAGCTCTACATGGGTAACACGCTACGTGAAGTATTCACTCCCTCGCGTCGTCCACCGGGACGATTCGCGTCCCCCCGTGGGCGGAGATGCACAACCAGGCAGACGCGATGGGTCGACACCCGCCTCAACAGAAGAAGCCCCCGGCCGGGGGGCCGGGGGCTTCTCGATCCTGTGGAGCCTAGGAGATTCGAACTCCTGACATCCTGCTTGCAAAGCAGGCGCTCTACCAACTGAGCTAAGGCCCCGTGAGGGATTTTCTTGAGTTAAGGAGTGGGGCTACCAGGACTTGAACCTGGGACCTCTTCATTATCAGTGAAGCGCTCTAACCGCCTGAGCTATAGCCCCGTCAACCTCCAAGACTTTACCGGAGAAATACGGAAAATCCGAATCGAGGGGGAGCACCCGGGAGTGTCCTCCCCCTCGAGCGTGTTCAGCGGCCCGGTCGGATGGTCGCGGTGCCGGCCGACAGCGAGACCTCGATCGTCCTCCGCGCGCTCGAAGCCTCGTCGACCTCGGCATTCAGCGTGCCCGCGCTGATCTCCTGAGAGATCGCGTACTCCACGTCGGGAACGGTCAGATCGAGGGTGCCGGCGCTCACGTCGATCGCCGTCCGGGTCGGGGGAGTACCCGTGAGCTCGACCGTGAGATCGCCGGCGGAGACGCCGAGGTCCGCCTGGGAGACGCCGTCGAGGAGGATGTCGGCGCGGCCGGCGCTCATCTGCACATCGAGTTCCTTCGCGGCCCCTTCGACGTCGAGCGCTCCGGCGTTGACGCTGACGTCGAGCACACCGAAGTCGCCGTTCACGTCGAGGCTGCCCGCATCGAGGTTCAGGTCGGCGTCGAGTCCTGCGTCGCGAAGACTTTCCGGGAGCGTGAGCACGGCGATCTCCTCATCACCGAACCAGCCGCCGAGCCACCACCCGAAGACTCCTTGTGGACTCCGGACGACCAGCTCGTCGCCATCGCGCTCGAACGTCCACGGTGTACCGCGCCCGTTCGTGATGGCGAGTGTGGCCTCGTCGACGTCGCCGAACTCGACCCGCATGCTGCTGGCATCGGCGGCGAGGTCGATGCTGTCCAGCCCCTCGACGTCCACGCTCTGCACGGAGTCCGGACGACTCGACGACACGATGGTCCCGGCCGCCGCGGCAGCAGCCGTGCCGCCGGCCCCGAGAAGCGCGATCCCCCCGACCACCGCCGTCACCACCATGACCGCGGTCGCCCCTGGGGTGCGCCCGTTGGTCGGCGCGAAAGGAGTGGACGCGCCTGTAGAAGGCGCGGCAGGAGAGGACGGACCCGCCTGCGGGGCCGTTCCTTGGGGCGGGGAGGGCGGCGGCGGGGTGAGTGGGGCGTGCTCGCCCGGGGTGCCGTTGTTGTCGGTGGTCATCGTGCCACTCCTGTCTGGCCTGTCGGCGGCGTCGGGCCGCCGGTGTTCTCGATGTGTGCGAGGGCGGCGAGCACGCGACGGTTTCCCGCCTCGTCCTGCTCGAAGCCCAACTTCTGGAAGATGGAGGTGATGTGCTTCTCGACACTCGCCTCTGAGAGGAACAGCAGCCCCGCGATCGCCTGGTTCGACTTGCCCTCGGCGATCAGTGCGAGCACGGTGCGCTCGCGTTCCGTGAGCCGCAGCATTCGATCGTCGCGGTTGCGGCGGGTCAGCAGCTGGGCGACGACCTCGGGGTCGAGCACGGTGGCGCCCTCGGAGATCCGCTGCACCGAGGCGAGGAACTCGGAGACGTCGGCGACCCGATCCTTGAGCAGGTAGCCGAGGGGCCCACCCTGCGCCGCGATCAGATCCGACGCATACCGCTCTTCGACGTACTGCGAGAGCACCAGGATCGCGAGAGACGGATGCGTCGAGCGCAGACCGAGAGCGGCCCGGATGCCTTCATCGGTGAACGTCGGGGGGAGACGCACGTCCAGGATGCACAGGTCGGGGGTCGTGGTGGCGACGGCCTGGTCGAGACCCTCGATGTCGGGGAGGGCGGCGACCACCTCATGGCCGGCGTCTTCGAGCAGACGGACCAGGCCCTCGCGCAGGAGGACCGAGTCCTCGCAGATCAGGATGCGCACGGTACGTTCACCTCCAGGCTCGTCGGCCCGCCCTGGGGACTGTCGAGGCGGAAGGTTCCCCCTGCGGCCAGGATGCGATTCGCGATGCCGTCGAGCCCGCCGCCGGGCTGCACCTGAGCGCCGCCGATGCCGTTGTCCTCGACGCGTGCCCAGAGCGTGTTGCCCTCTCGAAGCCGCACGATCACGCGGGCTTCGCTGGCTCTCGAGTGCTTCGCCGCGTTGGTCAGCGACTCGGCGATCGAGAAGTACACGGCAGCCTCGGCCTCGCGACTGCACCGCCCGTCCATGCGCACATCCAGGTGCACGGGGATGTGCGAGCGTCCAGCGAGTGCCGACAGTGCAGCGTCGAGGCCTCTGTCATCTAGCATCGAGGCGTGGATGCCCCGAGCCAGCTGACGCAGCTCGGTGATGGCCGCCTTGGTCGAGGTGTGCGCCTCGTTGATGAGCTCCTTCGCGGCCTCGGGATCGTTGTCGATCTTCTGCTGCGCGAGGCCGAGCGTCATGCCGACCGACACGAGTCGGGGCTGGACACCGTCGTGCAGGTCGCGCTCGATGCGGGTGCGCTCCACGTCGGCTGCGCGCACGGCGCCCTCCCGCTGCGCGGTCGAGGTGCGCACGCGCTCGGTGAGCTCGGTCTCCTTGCTGCGGATCACGATCGCGAGCGAGAGCGTGCGGTGCAGCAGCGCCAAGCCGATGGTCCCGACGACGCAGGCCGCGATTCCCAAGATGCCGATCAGCGGCGCCCATGCGACAGGGATGCCTCCCCCACCGAACGGTCCCATGACCGAATCCGCCGCGGTGAGGGGAGCGAACGAGATGATGATGGACCACACCAGACCCCAGAACAGGCGGAGCACCAGCCAGCCGAGAAGCGCAGAGATGGCGAAGTTCGCGACCGCGCGCCACATGCGCCCGTCGATGGCCTGGCGCCCGAGAGCTCGCAACCAACCGACGAAGCCGGGACGGTCGCGCGGCTGCAGACGCAGCGGTGGGATCGGCGTGCGGTACAGCGCACCGACACGAGCGACCTCGAACCAGCCCACACCGTAGAGCGCGTAGACCAGTCCCACCAGCATGATGAGCCCGATACCGGCGGCGAAGAGAAGTCCGAGGCCCGTGCCGAAGAGCCCGCCGAGCATGCCGAAGATGGCACCACCGAGGATGCCGACACCTGCCAGATGCAGGATCGTGAGGAAGATGCGCAACGGCGGCTTCACCGCCGTTGCGGGAGTCGGAGTCGCAGTCTGAGTGGTCATGGTTCCAAGGTACGGCGGGCCGGATGGGCTCGATACCGAGTCAACCAGACACTCGACTTCGGGTTTTCCGTAATGCCCGTCGCGGACTTCCTCCTTCTCCGGCCACCGTCTGCTTCACTGGGGGCATGACAGCGCATGAAGGTGAACCGCACGGTGCCGGTCTCGGTCAGCGACTGAACTGGCTGCGTGCGGGAGTTCTCGGAGCGAACGACGGCATCGTCTCGGTCGCCTCCCTCGTGGTCGGGGTCGCCGGTGCCACGACCGACAACGCGGCGCTCCTCACGGCGGGTATCGCCGGCCTGGTCGGCGGAGCGATCTCCATGGCCCTCGGGGAGTACGTCTCGGTGAGCAGTCAGCGAGACAGCGAACGTGCCCTCATCGCGAAAGAGCGCGAGGAGCTGCGCACGATGCCCGCTGTGGAGCTCGATGAACTCACGCAGCTCTATCGCGAGAGGGGGCTCTCGGACGAGACGGCGCGACAGGTGGCCGAAGAGCTCACCGCGCACGATGCCCTCGCCGCGCACCTGGAGGTCGAACTCGGCATCGACCAGGACGACCTCGTCAATCCCTGGCATGCGGCGATGTCGTCGGCGATCGCTTTCACCCTCGGCGCGCTATTGCCCTTGCTCGCCATCCTCCTTCCGCCGCCGGAGTGGCGGGTTCCGGTGACCTTCGTCGCCGTCCTCCTCGCCCTGGCCGTCACGGGAACACTGTCCGCGAAGATCGGAGGTTCGGCGCCCGTGCGAGCATCGGTCCGACTGGTGATCGGTGGTGGGCTCGCCCTGGCGGCGACCTGGCTCATCGGCACGCTTCTCGGCACGACGGGCGTCGTCTAGAGAAAGCGCGAAGAGAAACAGCGAAGGGCGGATGCCGAAGCACCCGCCCTTCGTGAAACGTTCCGAGGATCAGTTCGACATGAAGCCGACGAGCAGTCCGCCCGTGACCTTCACTGCGAGGTTGTAGATTCCCGCGACGACGGCGCCGAGCACCGTGAAGACGATGAGGTTCAGGATCGCGACAACCGCCGCGAACGCCATCACCTGCGGAAGTCCGACGACCTCGGAGAGCACGAACGTGTTGTCGGTGATGCCGAGCAGGAAGCTCTCCGCCGTGGTCATGATCCCCGTCGCCTGGAACACCAGGAAGATGAGGAAGAACGAGACCATCGTGACGACCGCGAGGGCCACCGCTCCGAGGAACGAGAGCTTCACGGCCGACCAGAAGTCCACGTAGACCAGTCGGAGGCGTACCTGCTTGCCGCTGGTCTTGCGGGTCGACTTCTTCGCCAGCTTGTCGGCCACTGTGCTCATGCGTCTGTATCCTCGGGGGTCGGTGTCGTCTCGGGGGCCTGGGTCTCGGCATCCTCCGCATCCGCCTCGTCTTCGGCGAGGCCACGCTCACCGTTACGGGCGATGGCGAGGATGCGATCGGCCTCCGTCGTCCGGGCGAACACCACTCCCATGGTGTCTCGACCCTTGGCGGGGACCTCGGCCACGGCAGAGCGTACCACCTTGCCGCTGGAGAGAACCACCAAGACCTCGTCGTCCTCGGAGACGATCAGACCACCCGCGAGAGTGCCCCGATCGTCGTTGAGCTTGGCGACCTTGATGCCTGTTCCGCCGCGTCCCTGCACCCGATACTCCTCCACCGCGGTGCGCTTCGCGTAGCCTCCGTCGGTCACGACGAAGACGAACTTGCCCGGCGCTGCGACGGATGCCGAGAGCAGGCAGTCCTCGTCGATCTTGAACTTCATGCCGCGGACACCGGCCGTCGCCCGACCCATCGGCCGCAGGGCCTCATCGGTCGCCTCGAAGCGCACCGACATGCCGCGGCGGCTGATGAGGAGGATGTCGTCCTCGGCGTTCACGAGCAATGCGCTGACGAGCTCGTCCTCGTCGTTCAGACGGATCGCGATGACGCCGCCCTGGCGGTTGGTGTCGTACGCCTCGAGTCGCGTCTTCTTGACGAGGCCCTCACGGGTCGCCAGCACCAGGTAGTCGGCCACCTGGTAGTCGCGGATGTCGAGCACCTGGGCGATGTTCTCGTCCGGCTGCAGGGCGAGCAGGTTCGCGACGTGCATGCCCTTCGCGTCGCGTCCGGCCTCGGGCACCTCGTAGGTCTTCGCGCGGTAGACGCGCCCCTTGTCGGTGAAGAACAGCAGCCAGTGGTGCGTGGTCGTCACGAAGAAGTGCTCGACGATGTCGTTCGCGCGCAGCTGCGCACCCTTGACGCCCTTGCCGCCACGGTGCTGAGAACGGTAGTTGTCGCTGCGCGTGCGCTTGATGTACCCCTCGCGCGTGACGGTGACGACCATCTCCTCTTCGGCGATGAGGTCTTCCATCGAGACATCGCCGTCGAAGCCGTGCAGGATGTGCGTGCGACGCTCGTCGCCGAAGCGGTCGACGATGCCCGTCAGTTCTTCGCGGATGATGGTGCGCTGACGACCCTCGTCGGCCAGGATCGCCTTGTAATCGGTGATCTGCGCTTCGAGCTCGTTCGCCTGATCGATGATCTTCTGACGCTCGAGAGCCGCAAGACGGCGCAGCTGCATCTGCAGGATCGCGTCGGCCTGGATCTCGTCGATGTCGAGGAGCTTCTGGAGTCCCTCGTTCGCATCCGCCGTGGTCTGCGAGCGGCGGATGAGCGCGATGACCTCGTCGAGGGCGTCGAGCGCCTTCAGATATCCGCGCAGGATGTGCATGCGCTTCTCGGCCTCGCGCAGACGGAACTCGGTGCGGCGGACGATCACGTCGATCTGGTGGGAGATCCAGTGCGTGATGAAACCGTCGATCGCGAGGGTGCGCGGCACGCCGTCGACGATCGCGAGCATGTTCGCGCCGAAGTTCTCCTGCAGCTGCGTGTGCTTGTAGAGGTTGTTCAGCACGACCTTCGCGACCGCGTCGCGCTTGAGCACGACGACCAGACGCTGACCCGTGCGGTCCGACGACTCATCGCGGATGTCGGCGATACCGGTGATCTTGCCGTCACGGGCGAGGTCGCCGATCTTCACCGCCACGTTGTCGGGGTTCACCTGGTACGGCAGCTCGGTGATGACGAGGCAGGTGCGGCCCTGGATCTCCTCGACGTTGACGACCGCGCGCATCGTGATCGAGCCGCGACCCGTGCGGTACGCCTCGTGGATGCCCTTGGTGCCGAGGATCTGCGCACCGGTCGGGAAGTCGGGACCGGGGACGCGCTGGATGAGACCTTCGAGCAGCTCCTCACGGGAGATGCCGGGGTTGTCGAGTGCCCAGAGCGCCGCATCGGACACCTCGCGCAGGTTGTGCGGGGGGATGTTCGTGGCCATGCCGACCGCGATACCGACCGAGCCGTTGACGAGCAGGTTCGGGAAGCGGGCCGGGAGGACCGTCGGCTCCTGCGTCTGGCCGTCGTAGTTGTCGGTGAAGTCGACGGTGTCTTCTTCGATGTCGCGCACCATCTCGAGCGCGAGCGGGGCCATCTTGGTCTCGGTGTATCGCGGGGCTGCCGCGCCCATGTTGCCCGGGGACCCGAAGTTGCCCTGGCCGAGAGCCAGCGGATACCGCAGCGACCACGGCTGCACCAGTCGCACGAGGGCGTCGTAGATCGCCGAGTCGCCGTGCGGGTGGTACTGGCCCATGACCTCGCCCACCACACGGGCGCATTTCGAGAACGACTTGTCGGGGCGGAAGCCGCCGTCATACATGCCGTAGATCACACGGCGGTGCACGGGCTTGAGCCCGTCGCGCACGTCGGGGAGCGCGCGCCCCACGATGACGGCCATCGCGTAGTCGAGGTAGCTGCGCTGCATCTCCGACTGCAGGTCGACCTGATCGATCTTGCCGTGATCGTGTTCCGGCTCGGTGCGTTCTTCGTCAGTCATGAATCAATCTCTCTGTCACACATCTGGTCTGAGCCCGCGGGCATCAGATGTCGAGGAAGCGGACGTCCTTGGCGTTGCGCTGGATGAAGCTGCGTCGGGACTCGACGTCCTCGCCCATCAGCACGCTGAAGATCTCGTCGGCCGCGGCGGCATCCTCGATGGTGATCTGCTGCAGGGTGCGCGTGGTGTGATCCATCGTCGTCTCCCATAGCTCCTTCGGGTTCATCTCACCGAGACCCTTGTACCGCTGGATGCCGGCGTCCTTCGGGATCCGCTTGCCGTTGTCGATGCCGTGCTTGAGCAAGGCATCGCGCTCGGCGTCGCTGAACACGTACTCGTGCGCGGAGTTGGACCACTTCAGGCGGTACAGCGGCGGCATGGCGAGGTACACGAAGCCGGCCTCGATCAGACCGCGCATGTAGCGGAAGAGCAACGTCAGCAGCAGCGTCGTGATGTGCTGGCCATCGACGTCGGCATCGGCCATCAGCACGATCTTGTGATAGCGCGCCTTCTCGATGTCGAACTCTTCGCCGATGCCCGTGCCGAAGGCCTGGATCATCGCCTGGACTTCCTTGTTGCCCAGGGCCTTGTCGAGACGCGCGCGCTCGACGTTGAGGATCTTCCCTCGCAGCGCCAGGATCGCCTGCGTGTGCGGGTCGCGACCCTGCACCGCGGAGCCACCGGCCGAGTCACCCTCCACCAGGAAGATCTCGCTGATGGACGGGTCCTTGCTCGTGCAGTCCTTGAGCTTGTCCGGCATGGCGGCCGACTCGAAGACGCTCTTGCGGCGGGCGGTCTCGCGCGCCTTGCGGGCGGCGAGGCGAGCGGTCGCGGCGTCGATCGCCTTGCGGATGACGTTCTTCGCCTGGTTCGGGTTGCGCTCGAACCAGTCCCCGAGCTGATCGCCGACGACCTTCTGCACGAACGCCTTGGCCTCGGTGTTGCCGAGCTTGGTCTTCGTCTGGCCCTCGAACTGCGGTTCGCCGAGCTTGATCGAGATGACCGCCGTCAGGCCCTCGCGCACGTCGTCGCCGGAGAGGTTGTCGTCCTTCTCCTTGAGCAGGTTGTTCGCGCGGGCGTACTTGTTGACCAGGGTGGTCAGCGCCGCGCGGAAGCCCTCCTCATGCGTTCCACCCTCGTGGGTGTTGATCGTGTTCGCATAGGTGAAGACGTTCTCGGTGTACGACGTGGTCCACTGCATCGCGACCTCGAGCGAGATCTTGCGCTCGGTGTCCTCCGATTCGAACGCGATGATCTCGTCGTTGACGACTTCGGCGTGACGCACCTTGTTGAGGTACTCGACGTAGTCGACGAGACCCCGTTCGTAGAAGAACACGTCGCCGGGCTGCTTGGTGACGGTGGCCCCGTCTTCCTCCACCTCGTAGGCGGAGGACTCCCGCTCGTCGCGCAGCTCGATGCGAAGGCCCTTGTTGAGGAATGCCATCTGCTGGAACCGCGTGCGCAGGGTGTCGTACTCGAACTCGATCGTCTCGGTGAAGATCGAGGCGTCCGGCCAGAACGTGATGCTCGTTCCGGTCTCTTCGGTCGCTTCGCCCTTCTCGAGCTTCTGCTGGGGGATACCGCCGTCGGCGAAGCTGTGCCGCCAGACGAAGCCCTTCTGCTTGACCTCGACGTCGAAGCGCGTCGACAGCGCGTTCACGACGGAGGAGCCGACACCGTGCAGACCACCGGAGACGGCGTAGGCACCACCGCCGAACTTTCCACCGGCGTGCAGGATGGTGAGCACGACCTCGACCGTCGACTTGTTGGGGTCCGACGAGTGCGGGTCGACCGGGATGCCGCGACCGTTGTCGACGACGCGCACACCGCCATCCGCGAGCATCGTCACGAAGATCGTGTCGGCGTAACCGGCCAGTGCCTCATCGACGGAGTTGTCGACGATCTCGTAGACCAGGTGGTGGAGTCCTCGAGGCCCGGTGGACCCGATGTACATGCCGGGGCGCTTGCGCACGGCTTCGAGGCCTTCGAGGATCTGGATCGAATCCGCACCGTACTCACCCGGCTGCTTCGCCTTGGGTGCGATGGTGCCCTCGGTTGCGGGGGTTCCCCCGGTGTTCGATTCCGTCTCGTCAGCAGGGGATTCAGGCGTCATCAGAGGGCATTCTCCACATCGATATCACGAACTCCCATTCTAGCGGAGTTTCATCGGGAAACGCCGCTCAACGGCCGTGTGTGGGCCTCTGAGCCTTTCGACCCCCTCGCGTGGTGCCCTACCCGTAGGTATCGCGCGGGCCCCGTCCTGGAACGGCTCTGGGACCCCATTTCCACGAGGGAACGTCCGGTCCGATGAAGCGGAGGTTCTCGACGCCCGCATCGGGATACCGTCGGCAGATCTCGGTGAGAATCGTCGCCCGCATGAACTGCAGGTTCTTCGCCCATGCGGTCGAGTCGCACTTCACGGTGAGCAGGCCGCGCTCCAGGGAGACGGGTTCGGAGTGCTTCGCGGTGTCTGCGCCGGCGAGATCAGCCCATTGGCGCACGAGATCTTCTCGCGCGAGGGTGATCTGCCAGCCCGAGTCACGACTCAGCTTGTCGAGCACCGCACCGAGCGCGCCGGGGTCTCGCCCGGGCGTGAAGGGTGCGTTGTCGTCGTCGGTCGCGATGCGTCGCTTGCGTTTCCAGCTCTTGGAACTCGGCTGCAGCCCGCGCAGCCGCAGATAGGTGCCGATCGTCTCGGGAACATCGGCCACCGGAGGGGGAGTGTCCGGAGTCGGTGCCGAGGGGCTCGAAGCGGACGGATGGCGTGCCGCGTCAGTCATCCGTCGCCTCCCGCTCGTCGCTGATGGTTCCGGCGCTGATCCGTACCACGTGGGCATGCAGCACCTCGGGGATATCCTCCTCCACCGCTGCCGTGACCACCACTTGCTCATAACCGGCGGTCAAGGCCGCCAACCGCTGACGCCGATCGGCGTCGAGTTCTGCGAAGACGTCGTCGAGGATGAGCACCGGATCGCCGGCGGGAGATTCGCTGCGGAGCAGCTCGGCCGACGCGAGCCGCAGGGCGAGAGCCACCGACCACGATTCCCCGTGGGAGGCGTATCCCTTGACCGGGAGGTCGCGGACCCGCAGCACCAGGTCGTCTCGGTGCGGCCCGGTGAGGGTCAGTCCGCGATCGAGTTCTTTCGATCGCTTCGCCGCGAGGGATGCGCGGAACACCTCGGCGATACGAATCGGATCGGTGAGTCTGTCTGCGGACGGCCCCGTCTCGGCACCTTCCGCTCCCTCTTCCCCCTCTTCGGGGTCTCCGCCGCCCACCGAGAGCGCCCATTCCAGCTGGGGACGATGATCTGCACCGGCGATCGCCTCGTAGGCATCGGCCACGGGCTGCTGCAGATCCGCCGCCAGGCGCTGACGGGCGGTGATGATCTCCGATCCGAGGGAGACCAGCTTGTCGTCCCAGACGTCCAGAGTGCTCAGACCTTCGCCGCGAACGCCGCGAGCACGCGCCGACTTCAGCAGCGCATTGCGCTGCTTCAGGACGCGGTCGTAGTCGGCGAGCACAGCGGCGAGCCTCGGCGTGCGCTGGATGAGGAGCTGATCGGTGAAGCGGCGCCGAGCGGAGGGGTCCCCCCTCACGATCTGCAGGTCTTCCGGAGCGAACAGCACGACGTGCGCGTAGCGGGGGAGTTCGTTCGGCTTCGACGGCGATCCGTTGATGCGAGCCTTGTTCGATCCCTGCCTGTTCACCTGGATCTCGGCGAGCACGCGACGCTCTCCGTGCGACAGTCGGGCACGGATCACCGCGAACTCCTGGCCATCGCGGACCATCGGCGCATCAGATGACACCCGGTGCGACCCGAGCGTGGCGAGGAACACCACGGCTTCTGCCAGATTCGTCTTTCCCTGACCGTTGCGCCCGACGAGCACGTTGGGTCCGCGGTGGAGGGTGAGTTCAGCGGTCGCGTAATTGCGGAAATCGACCAGACTCAGGTGCTCCACAATCACGGAGTCAGCCTACCTTCGGGGTCTGACAGTCCGTGCTTCCCGGGGAACGTTCCGGGTATGGAGGAAGCGGAGAAGATCAGCGCAGGAGGAGGTTCGGCTGGAGCAGGTACTTGAACGAGTCGAGACCCGCCTGGTCGACCGAGGTCTGGCTCGTGATGAGCACGGGGCTCAACTTGTTGGCGTTGTCGCTCGACGTGAACGTGACGCGCACGAACTCGCTCTTGACGGCGCCGAGAGCCTCGATCAGGTACTGCGGGTTCAGGCCCAGCGTGACCTCATCGCCACCGGAGAGGATCGCGTCGACCGACTCGGATGCCCGTGCGTGATCTCCGCCGGAGGCGTCCATCGTCACACTGTCGTTCGAGAACGTGAAACGCAGGGGAGCAGCACGATCGAGCACGAGTGAGACTCGGCGAACGGCCTCGACGAGGTCTGCGGTGTTCACGACCGCGTAATGGTCGGTCTGCTCGGGGAACAGTCGGCGTACAGGCGGGAAGTTGCCCTTGATCAGGAGAGAAGTGACGGTCTTGTTGCCCGCGGTGAAGGCGATGATCTCTCGGTCGCCCGCTCCGGAGAACGCCACCTGGATCGTGCCGGCGTGTCCGAAGGTCTTGCCGACCTCGAGCAGAGTGCGGGCAGGGACCAGGGCGGTGGCTTCGACGGCCTCGCCGTCCCACGGCACATCCCGCAGCGAGACGCGGTAGCGGTCTGTCGCGACGAGGCTCAGGGTGTGTCCCGAGACCTCGAGCTGCACACCCGTGAGCACAGGAGTCACGTCGTCACGCGACGCGGCGAATCCGACCTGGGCGATCGCCGTGCCGAAGTCGTCGGCCGGGACCACACCGGACGAACCGGTCACCTCGGGGATCGAGGGGTATTCCTCGACGGGCATGGCTGCGAGGGTGAATCGTGCGGAGCCGCAGGTGACCGCGATGCCCCCGTCTTCCTCGACGGCGATCTCGATCGGAGCGTTCGGAAGTCGGCTGGCGATGTCCGAGAGAAGCCGGCCGTGCACCAGGATCGTTCCCGGGGTCTCGACCGTCGCCTCGATGGTGGTGCGGGCGGAAGCCTCGTAGTCGAATGCCGAGAGCGTCAGACCGGAACCATCGGCTTCGATCAGGACGCCGGCGAGGATCGGCTGAGGATTGCGCTGCGGCAGAAGCTTGACGACGAACGAGACAGCCTCGCTGAAGACATCGCGGTTGACCTGAAACCTCACGGGTGCTCCCTTGTCGTCGAACTGTGACGCGTTGTCGTCGGCCCTGCCGGTGCAGGGCTTCCCATGCTAGCCCCACAGTCCGGCGTATCCCTACGCTGAGGTTCCTGTCATTCGGTCGACCAGTTGTCCCCACCGTCTGGTGATCGGATCGCGCCTTGAATGACTTAACTCCTTAACGGTGTTAACAGCTGTGGATACTGTGGATAACTCGGTGGATAGCAGTGGCGAGTAGGGAACTACACAGTTGTCAGTTGTGGAAACCCTGAGGAATCCGCGGGTTCCGGGCTTTCCGGTCGGTGATGGCCCTCCCCGAGTTATCCACAGGTTTGGGTGATCAGCCCACATTCGTCCCGATGGAATCCACGGTCATCCACAAGTTATCCACATGTGCATAGAGGCATCTATCCGACGATCAGAATCCCTGTCGGGCTCACAAAAAAAGGGAGGACGGCACCGGTTGAGGTGCTGTCCTCCCCTTTTTCTCGGAGACGCGGCGTGTCAGCGTCGTCCGAGCTGCGTGGTGATCTCGGTGACCTGGTTGTAGATGGAGCGGCGCTCCTTCATGAGCTCGCTGATCTTCTTGTACGCGTACATGACCGTGGTGTGGTCGCGGTTGCCGAACAGCTGTCCGATCTTCGGCAGGGAGAGACTGGTCCGCTCGCGACACAGGTACATCGCGATCTGGCGGGCGGTCGCGATCTGCTGCGACCGGCTGGAGCCGTAGAGATCGTCGACCGTGAGCTTGAAGTACTGTGCAGTCGCCGTGATGATGTCGGTCGGCGAGATGATGTTGTCCTCAGCCGTGTCGATGATGTCGCGGAGCACGGTCTGCGCCAGGGAGATGTCGAGAGCGGAGCGGTTCAGGCTCGCGAAGGCCGACACCCGGATGAGTGCGCCCTCCAGTTCGCGGATGTTCGATGACACCACGGTCGCGATGTACTCGAGTACCTCGTCGGGAATATGGAGGGCCTCGCTCTGCGCCTTCTTCCGGAGGATCGCGATACGCGTCTCGAGGTCGGGCGCCTGCACGTCGGTGATCAGACCCCACTCGAAGCGGCTGCGCATCCGGTCTTCGAACCCGGTCAGGTGCTTCGGGGCCACGTCACTGGTGATCACGACCTGCTTGTTGTGATCGTGCAGTGTGTTGAAGGTGTGGAAGAAGGCTTCCTGCGTCTCGGCGCGTCCCTGCAGGAACTGGATGTCGTCGATCAGGAGGATGTCGACGTCGCGGTAGCGCGCCTGGAACGCGGCGCCGCGGTTGTTCGCGATCGAGTTGATGAAGTCGTTCGTGAACTCCTCGCTCGAGACGTAGCGGACTTTGACCCCTGCGTAGAGGGATTGCGCGTAGTCGCCGATGGCGTGAAGGAGGTGGGTCTTCCCGAGACCGGAGTCTCCGTAGATGAAGAGGGGGTTGTAGGCCTTGGCCGGCGCTTCGGCGACCGCGACGGCCGCGGCGTGCGCGAAGCGGTTGGACTGTCCGATCACGAAGTTGTCGAAGGTGTACTTCGGATTCAGCCGCGATTCGTGGCGCAGCTGGGTCGGCTGTTCCATGGGGGATTCGACACGCACCTGCTCGTGGCGCCCGAAGTCGCCGACCGCGATCGGCGCCGTCTGCTGCTCTGCCAGCTCGTGGTTGACGACGACGCGGTAGGACGTGACCTCTTCGCCGATGTGCGAGAGGGCCTCCATGATCGGCAGGCGCAGGCGCTTGTTGATCTGCGCCGCGGTGAGATCGTTCGGCACTTCCAGATACAGCGTCGCCGACATCACTCCTGCCGGGACGGCGAGACTGAGGAAGCCCTGCAGCTGAGGTGTGACCCGATCGTCGTCGACCAGAAGCTCCTGCACCGTGGTCCAGATGGGGACGTCGGGCTGGGCAGGTGATGACATGACGCTCCGGACGAGTGATCGAGGCGGGGTCGACGTGCCGTGTCCCCTGTGGATAACTTAGGATGCCACGGTAGTCATCCCGGCTGTGAACGGCAACCTGCCCTTGAAAACACGCGTGCGTGTTGCAGCTGCCGGCCGACCCGGGGTTGTGGATAATGGCTGTGCGGTTCGTACCGGAAGACCACCAGAGGAGCGCGCAGATTTGCTCTGCGCGCCGGTAAGACGTACCCTTACTTGGTTGACTTATGCCATTTTTGGCAGTACCCCATGTCTCCGGTCGAAGTGAACCCGGTGGCAGCATTCCCGGAGTGATTCCATGAGCAAGCGCACCTTCCAGCCCAACAACCGTCGTCGCGCCAAGAAGCACGGCTTCCGTGCCCGCATGCGTACGCGTGCAGGCCGCGGCATCCTCGCTGCACGCCGCGCGAAGGGCCGCACCGAGCTCTCTGCGTAGTCCGCTGTGCTCGCCCGCCCGTATCGGCTGACCCGCGGGAGCGACTATCGTCTGGTCGTTCGTCGCGGTTCCCGTTGTGGCGGGGCGCGCGTCATCACCTCGATGCTGACGACGGGCGAGAGCAGAGCCGCAAGGTTCGGATTCATCATCAGCAAGCAGGTAGGCACCGCTGTGGTGCGCAACACCGTGCGTCGTCGGCTCAAAGCCGTGTGCGCGGAGGCGCTCCCGGGTGTTCCCGAGGGCACGGATGTCGTCATCCGTGCCCTTCCTGCGTCTGCCACGGCCTCCTTCGCGGAGCTTCGAGCCGATGTCGAACGCTGCTTGGGCAGACTGACGCCGGCTCCTGCCGCGGTGTCGGCATGACCGCGCTTCCAGCCTCGTCTGTCGGGACCGCGCAGTTGCACGCGCAGGACCTGATCCGCAGCATCCCGGTGATCCCGCGCAATCTCGTGCTGGGATTCCTCACCGCGTATCGCAAGGTCATCTCCCCGATGTACGGAGATGTCTGTGCGTACTATCCCAGCTGTTCCGCCTACGCTGTAGGTGCGGTGCAGCAGCACGGTGCAGTGAAGGGAGCAGCGCTCTCGGCATGGCGCATCCTCCGCTGCAACCCCTGGACTACCGGCGGCGTCGATGATGTCCGTCCGCACGACCACTTCCGTTACGACCTGACTGCACACGGTTTCGTCGTCCCTTCCCGAAAGGACTGATCGGTGGGTCTTGACCTTCTGCTCGCCAGTGCAACTCCCAGCCCCGAACCCGCGGCAGGTGGGTTCGATCTGATCGGCACCATCCTGTGGCCGCTCAAGTGGGTCGTCGAGCTCATCCTCGTCGCCTGGCACTGGCTGTTCACCGCCGTCGGGCTTCCTGCGGCATCCGGCATCACCTGGGTGCTGTCGATCGTCGGACTCGTCGTCGTGGTCCGTGCCGCTCTGATCCCGCTTTTCGTGAAGCAGATCAAGAGTCAGCGAAAGATGATGGAAATTGCTCCTGAACTGCGAAAAGTTCAGGAGAAGTACCGCGGTAAGAAGGATCAGCTCTCTCGCGAGGCCATGAGCCGCGAGACCATGGCGCTGTACAAGAAGCACGGCACGACACCGATGTCGAGCTGTCTGCCTCTGCTGGTGCAGATGCCGATCTTCTTCTCGCTGTACAGCGTGCTGAGCGATGTGAGCAAGCATGCGAAGGCAGGTGGTGGTGGCGTCGGGCTCCTGAGCCCGGAGCTGACGAAGGAGTTCTACGACGCCAAGCTGTTCGGTGTCGCCTCGCTGCACGAGAACCTCGGCAATGCGATCGATGCGAAGAACACCACGGCGATCGTCATCCTGGTCACGCTCGTCGTCCTCATGATCGCTTCGCAGTTCTTCACACAGCTGCAGATCATCTCGAAGAACCTGTCGCCCGAGGCCAAGACCGGCCAGGCGTACCAGATGCAGAAGATCATGCTCTACGTGCTGCCGCTGGGCTTCATCTTCTCCGGTGTCTTCTTCCCGCTGGGCGTCGTCGTGTACTGGTTCATCTCGAACCTCTGGACCATGGGCCAGCAGTTCCTCGTCATCCGCGAGATGCCGACACCCGGTTCAGAAGCCGCCAAGGCTCGCGAGGAGCGTCTCGCCCGCAAGGGCAAGGCCATCGATTCCTCGGGCAAGGTCGTCCCGATGGCCGCTTATGAGGCGGAGCAGCAGCGTTTGCTCGAAGAGGCCGAGAAGGCCAAGGCGGAAGCACCGAAGCGTCAGCAGCCGGTCGGCAAGAAGCGCGCGAAGAAGAAGGGGAGCGGTTCATGAGCGAGACCATGACCGACAGCACCGAGCCCACCGTGGCTCAGCTCGAGAACGAAGGCGACGTCGCCGCGGACTATCTCGAGGAACTTCTCGACATCGCGGACATCGATGGCGACTTGAACCTCGACGTTCGTCAGGGCCGCGCTTATGTCTCGGTCGAGGCCGAGGGAGATGCATTGGCGTTGCTCTCCGCCCCGGATACGGTGCAGGCGCTGCAGGAACTGACGCGTCTCGCGGTGCAGAGCAAGACCGGGTCGTTCTCTCGACTGATCCTCGACATCGCCGGCTCCCGCGACACCCGTCGCCGTCAGTTGGAGACGTTGGTCGATGCCGCCGCCGCGAAGCTCGACGAGGGCTCGTCCCAGGCGTCCCTGCCTTCGATGTCGAGTTACGAGCGCAAGCTGGTGCACGACATTGCTGCCGAACGGGGTCTGGTCTCCGAGTCCTACGGTGAGGGCGCCGACCGCCACACGGTTCTTCGCCGTCGTTGATGTTTCACGTGAAACATCGTTTCGGGGGCAGGCATGAGTGAGCTGGAGCAGGAACCCTCGGTCGCTTCCGAACTCTTCGGAGACCGCATCGATGTGGCACGTTCGTTCACCTCAGCTCTCGCTCGCGAGGGGGAAGAGCGGGGCCTCATCGGTCCACTCGAGCTCCCACGGCTATGGACGCGTCACATCCTCAACAGCGTGATCGCTGCTCCTCTCTTCCACGGTTCCGTCGCTGATATCGGCTCGGGTGCCGGACTTCCTGGCCTGGTGCTCGCGATCGCCCGCCCGGACGTGCAGTGGACTCTTGTTGAACCGATGGAGCGACGCGTCACCTGGCTCAACGAGCAGGTCGATGGACTGGAGCTCTCGAACGTGACCGTTCTTCGATCGCGTGCGGAGGATGTACGTCCTGCGGAAGGCTTTGATGTCGTGACTGCTCGCGCCGTCAGCGCACTGCGCACCCTGGTTCCGTTGACTGCTCCGCTGGTTCGAGATGGCGGCGAACTCGCTCTCCTCAAGGGAATGAACGCACCGAATGAGATCGAGGCGGCCCAGAAGCAGATCAAGAAGTTCCGTCTGACGGATGTGAGGGTCGAGGTCTTGGGGGAGGGTATCCTCCCCGAGACCACCCGGGTGGTTCGCGCGCGCGTTCGCTAGGACCGTCCAGTTCCACAGGAAGGCGGGGTGTTTCACGTGAAACACCCCGCTTTTCTGTGTCGTGCTGTCGGGGCCAGTTTGCCTCGCGCCGGAGTGATGTCGGCTTTGGACGTGATGAATTGTCGGGCGCCTGTTTTCCGTAGAGGCCAGACGACCCGGGGATGCGGTTGGGCTCCCAACGGAGGATCCTGGTGGGAGCGGGCCAAGCATACCGGTGCTCCGTCCTTGCTATGTCTATCTGGGGGAAATCGGGGCTTGGGCGCCGCTCGACGCGGAGATCGCTGAAGTGCCACCCATTGCGCGGCGCACTTCTTCGTCGAGCAGACTAGAGGAGATGTTTCACGTGAAACACGGTGGATAGACGCACCTCGTGGCGCAGCCTCTCGTAGTGGTCCTGTGTCTCTGGGTGCTCGACTGGGCGCAATGACGACGTTGTGGGGAATAGCCATCTCGGATTGTCGTCGGTGGAGTTGTCGCGGGCTGCCAGCGTGATGGGTGTGGGTGTGGGTGTGGGTGCGGCAGATGCGCACCAAGAAATGTTGTGCGCAGGCTTGCTGCCGGCGGGGACCCGGTGATGCCGATCACGCTTACTGCCTGGTTTCACGTGAAACGCTGACGTTGCGTACAGGCGCGAGATCGACGGCTCAAGCTCCACCGAGTCCCCCTTGATGGAGCGAGCACTATGTCGACCCCACCTTCGTGGATGCCCATCTGCCACGTTCACGGTTCTCGATGGCTTTGGAAGGGTGTTTCACGTGAAACGTTCCCGCCTGTTCGTCGGTTATCGCGCGTGAAAACGGTTCTGCCGTGGAGAACCGCACGAGCGACATTGATCTGGAGAGGCGCGGATAGTGGGGTGGGGAGGGCGGTGGCCACTGTCCTTTGCTTGCGAGACGTATCCCTCCAAGGGTCGATCTCTTCCATGTGCGCCTCATTTATGTGCGTTTCACCTATGTGCGCCTGACCTTTTGGCCACCGATCGCCGATGTTGCGGATTGCGGCCTCTCTTGTGAAGGGGGACTCCCTGTAGATCTGCGACTCGCCGCAAGACTGGGACTTCCTGTGGAGAGTGGTCTTCGCGGCGGAGCGCGATCTGGTCGCCGCTTCCCGCTCCGAGGTGCGGGGATTCGCGTGGTCGTCCTCCCAGCGCATGGTCAGGTGTGGATGCACTTCCTCCAGGAATCACTGCGCTGGTATTGGTGTCCGCTCTCGTCCGTGCAGCCCTCCTTCACTCATGTTTCACGTGAAACGGCTCGAGGTACCGTGGTCGCGCCGTGGGCGGTCATCTCGAGGTACGTCCTTACGAGGCTGATCGGCAGCATCGGGGCTCGCGCGGTGCGCCGAGTCCCACCCTCCGGCGCAAGCGGCCTTGTCCGTGAGCGCAGTACGGACGAGTTGATGTGAGGAAGAACGCCGCTCTGCGCCAGGCCATGTAAACCTTCGGTTCAGGCGCGTAGCTCGGTCAGCGCGGCTAGGAGAGTGCGGCTCAGGTATTGCGGCCAGGGGGTGCGGTCAAGGGAATGTAGTTCAGGGAGTGCGCTTCGGTTGGGTGCACGGGCTCGGGAACACATTTCAGAAGACGCGGCTCGGCACGAAAGTCCATGGCGCCCGAAAACTGACATACCCAGGCTGTGCCTCGCTGGCGTTCTTCGGAGGAGGAAGCGGCTCCCAGGGTGCACGCGCCTCGCGAACGACCCCCGTTTCACGTGAAACAACGGCCTCGACCGCCAAAAGGGGTCCTCAGACCTCCTGAGATCTCGGATCCCTTTCCGCCCGCTACGTACCCTCGAAGGGCCCACGGCGTACGCTCCGTCATCGAAGGTCAGTCCCAGCGATTAGAGTGGAACGCGGCCCCGAAAGGAGTGGATGTTTCACGTGAAACAGTCCGAGAAGACGTCATCGAACGGATCGTTCGGGATGGATACGCCGCTCGCGCGGGAACTCGCTGACCTCTCCGCGCGCCGGCGCGCACTCGAGGCCACCACCGTGGAGTTCACCGGGGAAACCCGTGTGCTGACGGTGTCGAATCAGAAGGGCGGTGTGGGTAAGACCACTACCGCCGTGAACATCGCCTCCGCCCTGGCGGGAATGGGGGCGAAGGTTCTGGTCATCGACCTCGACCCCCAAGGCAATGCGTCCACGGCCTTGGGTGTGCCGCACAGCGCTGAGATTCCCAGCGTCTACGACGTACTGATCGATGAGCTCCCACTGGCGGACATCGTGCAGGAGAGCCCCGAGGATTCGAACCTCTTCTGTGCGCCGAGCACCATCCATCTCGCGGGTGCAGAGATCGAACTCGTTGCACAGGTCGCCCGAGAGCATCGCCTGCGTCGCGCGCTCGAGGCGTACCTGGCCGACCACCCTATGGATTTCGTCATCATCGACTGCCCCCCTTCGTTGGGGCTGCTCACGATCAACGCCTTCACGGCCGCGACCGAGGTCTTCATCCCGATCCAGTGCGAGTACTACGCCCTCGAGGGATTGAGTCAACTGCTCGGGAGCATTCAGATGATCCAGAAGCACCTGAATCCGGTCCTTCACCTCTCCACGATCCTGCTCACGATGTTCGATGGTCGTACGCGCCTGGCGCAGCAGGTCGCCGAAGAGGTGCGTACGCACTTCCCGGAGCAGGTACTCGAGACGGTCATCCCGCGTTCCGTCCGGGTATCGGAGGCCCCCAGCTTCGGTCAGACCGTGATCGCATACGACGGTCAGTCCGCCGGCGCGATCGCGTACCGTGAGGCCGCTGTTGAAATCGCGTCGCGCACAGCGACGCAGAGCAAGGAGAAATGATGGCGAAGCGCACTGGGCTGGGTCGGGGTATCGGCGCCCTCATCCCCACAGCTGATCAGTCGGAACGTCCCGTCGACGTGTTCTTCCCTGGTGCGAGCCTGCGACAGGCGAACGCGGAGACCGCGCCGGAGGTGGAGGCCGACGCACCCGATCTCGAGATCGTCCCCGGCATCCACCTGATCCAGGTCGACCCGAACACGATCGTCGCCAACCCCCGCCAGCCTCGAACACACTTCAACCCCGAAGATCTGGCAGAACTGGTGCACAGCGTGCGTGAGTTCGGTGTGCTGCAGCCCGTCGTGGTTCGCAAGAACACCGAGGGACAGTACGAGCTCATCATGGGCGAGCGGCGCACTCGTGCCGCTCGCGAGGCAGGTCTCGACGTCATCCCCGCGATCGTCCGCGACACCGCCGACGAAGACCTCCTGCGGGACGCGCTACTCGAGAACCTTCACCGCTCCGAGCTGAACCCGCTGGAAGAGGCCTCGGCCTATCAGCAGCTGCTCGAAGACTTCGGGATCACCCAGGAAGAGCTGGCCACTCGTATCGGACGCTCTCGTCCGCAGATCAGCAACACGATCCGTCTGCTGAAACTGCCGGTGCCGGTGCAGCAGCGGGTGGCGGCGGGAGTCCTGACCGCGGGCCACGCACGCGCGATCCTCAGCCTCGACAATCCCGAGTCCATGCAGCGCCTCGCGGACAAGGTCGTGAACGAAGACCTGTCGGTGCGCGCCACGGAGGAAGCGGCCAAGTCGCAGCCCAGCGCCGGCAAGTCCGTGAAGCCGACTCCCGGTGCACGACGTGCGTACCTCGATGAGGTCGCCGGCAAGCTCGGTGACCGGTTGAACACCCGGGTGAAGATCGCTCTAGGTGCACGAAAAGGCCAGGTCACGATCGACTTCGCTTCGATCCAGGATCTCAACCGCATTCTCGAAGAACTGGGAGAGGGCGGCTACGGCTCGTCGAAGTGATCTCCCGACAGGAGCAGCGCTAGCCTAGACTCGCGTCATCGTGACGACGAGGGGGATGTCATGTCGAGAACAGCCGGTCCAGCAGCCATCAAGCGCCGCGTGATCGCCGTCAGTATCGCGGCCGCGTTGGGTGGTTTCCTCTTCGGATTCGACACCGCCGTGATCAACGGTGCCGTCGACGCGCTGGCGGGCGACGTCTCGGGGTTCGATCTCGGGACTGCCCTGAAGGGCTTCGCCGTGTCTTCGGCCCTCATCGGCTGCGCCGTCGGTGCCTGGTTCGCGGGTCCGGTCTCCAACAAATACGGCCGCATCCCGGTCATGGTCGTCGCCGCCGCGATGTTCTTCATCTCCGCCATCGGTTCCGGTCTCGCCTTCAGCGTCGTCGATCTCATCATCTGGCGAGTCATCGGGGGCCTCGGCGTCGGTGCTGCCTCGGTGATCGCACCGGCCTACATCGCCGAGGTATCGCCGGCCGCCATCCGCGGGCGCCTCGGCTCCCTGCAGCAGCTCGCCATCGTCACCGGTATCTTCGCGGCACTGCTCTCCGACGCACTGCTCGCCGGTATCGCCGGTGCCGCGGACCAGCCGCTGTGGGGTCTCACCGCGTGGCGCTGGATGTTCATGGTGGCCGCGATCCCTGCCCTGGTCTACGGGCTCATGTCGCTTCGGCTGCCGGAATCTCCGCGATATCTGGTGCGCAAGGGTGAGCTGAAGAGAGCTGCCGACGTTCTCGAGACCGTCACCGGGACCGTCGATGTGCAGGGGAAGATCGACGAGATCACCGGAACCATCGACACGGAGCGCTCGGAGTCGCTGCGTGACCTGCGCGGCAACCGTCTCGGCCTGAAGCCGATCGTCTGGATCGGCATCCTGCTGTCGGTGTTCCAGCAGTTCGTCGGCATCAACGTGATCTTCTACTACTCGACGACCCTCTGGCAGTCGGTGGGCTTCGACGAATCCAGCGCTCTGCTCACCTCCGTCATCACCTCGGTCACGAACATCGTCGTCACGATCGTGGCGATTCTGCTGGTGGACAAGATCGGTCGCCGGATCATGCTGCTGGTGGGGTCCGTCGGGATGACCGTGACGCTGGGCCTCATGGCGGTGGCATTCTCGTTCGGCACGCTGGACGCGCAGGGGACGGCGACGCTTCCCGACCCGTGGGCCACCATCGCCCTGATCTGCGCGAACGGTTTCGTCGTGTTCTTCGGCGCGAGCTGGGGTCCGTTGGTGTGGGTGCTGCTGGGCGAGATCTTCCCGAACTCGATCAGAGCCGGTGCTCTCGCCGTCGCGGCTGCAGCGCAGTGGGTCGCGAACTTCTTCATCTCCACGACGTTCCCGGCGTTCGCTGAGATCGGCCTCACGTTCGCCTACGGGTTCTACGCGTTCTTCGCGCTCCTGTCGTTCTTCTTCGTGTTCTTCAAGGTGCCGGAGACCAAGGGCAGGGAGCTCGAAGACATGACCGAGAACATGAAGGTGGAGCGCCGGAGGGGCCCGCAGCCGACGTAGGCTTGAAGTATGACCGAGTCCGTACAGTGTCGCGCCAGCCTGGAAGTGCTGCGTGCCGAAGCGGCGGACGAACTCGCGGTCCTCATCCAGGAGCGCCTTCTCGGGGGAGAGGACCCCTGGGAGTTCATGGAGGAGCTCCCCAGCGTCGATGAGCTCGTCGTCTACCTGTTGCGCGCGGACAACATCAATGCGAACGACGGTGTGCGTCCCAATGCGGCCCGACACTATCGCGTGCTCCGGCAGATCGCCCTGGAGTACCCGGAGCTGACATCGGCTGTCTGGGGCCTGCTGGACGAGAAGCAGCGGCACCGCCGCTGGGATCCGACCGTCGCCGACGCCTCCTGAGGTGGGCGTGGTTCTCGTTCCTCACGATCCGAGCTGGGCAGCGGTCTTCGAGAACGTCGCGGTGCACGACAAGCACTGAGACGAACGGCGTCGCGGCCGCGATGCGACGCGGAGACGAAGAAGGGGCCGTACCTCCCCGGGAGGTACGGCCCCTTCTTGTCAGAGGATCAGCCGATGAATGCGGCGAGGTCCTTCTCGAGCGCGAACTTGGGCTTGGCGCCGATGATGGTCGTCTTGACCTCACCACCGTGGAAGACCTTCATCGCCGGGATCGACGTGATCTGATACTTCATCGCCAGCTCGGGGTTCTCGTCGACGTTGAGCTTGAGGATGGTGATCTTGTCGGGGTTGTCGGCCTGGATCTCGTCCAGAACCGGCGCGACCATACGACACGGACCGCACCACTCAGCCCAGAAGTCCACCAGCACCGGACCGTCGGCCTGCAGAACGTCCTGCTCCCAGGTCGCCTGGCTCGTAGCCTTTGCACTCATCAGAGTTCTCCTTGATTCGAGGTTCGTCTGCTACAACAGCCGACGAGGGGAAAGTGTTCCCGGGCTATGCCGAGGCGGTGAGGATCTCAGCGGCCTCGGCTGCCGGGACCTCGACGGAGGCGTCTTCGAAGTCTGCGAGGAAGTGCTCCGCGTCGAGAGCGGCGACCGTCCCCGTGCCGGCAGCCGTGATGGCCTGACGATAGGTGGGGTCGATGACGTCGCCGGCAGCGAAGACTCCGGGAACCGAGGTCTTCGACGAACGGCCGTCGACCCAGATGGTGCCCTCCGACGTCAGCTCGAGCTTGTCGTGCACGAGGTGCGTGCGCGGGTCGTTGCCGATGGCGATGAAGAGTCCGTCGAGCGGGAGGTCGCTGAGGGTGCCGTCAACGGTCGAGCGCAGCTGCACGCCGGTCACGGAGTCACCACCGAGCACCTCGGCGACCTCACTGTTCCAGACGAACTCGATCTTCTCGTTCGCGAAGGCGCGCTCCTGCATGATCTTCGACGCTCGCAGGGTGTCCTTGCGGTGGATGACGTAGACCTTGTCGGCGAAACGGGTGAGGAACGTGGCCTCTTCCATCGCGGAATCGCCGCCTCCGACGACCGCGATCGTCTTCTCGCGGAAGAAGAACCCGTCGCACGTGGCACACCAGGAGACGCCGTAGCCCGAGAGGCGCTCTTCACCTTCGATGCCGAGCTTGCGGTAAGCGGAACCGGTCGCGTAGATCAGGGACTGCGTCTCGTGCTCCGCACCGCTGCCGAGGATAACCTTCTTGACGGGACCGTCGAGCTGCAGCTCGGTGACGTCGTCGTAGACGACCTCGGTGCCGAACTTCTCCGCCTGCTCCTGGAACTTGGCCATGAGCTCCGGTCCCTGGATGCCTTCGGGGAAGCCCGGGTAGTTCTCGACCTCGGTGGTGTTCATCAGCTCGCCGCCGACCTCGACGGAGCTCGCGATGAGCAGCGGCTTGAGGTTCGCCCTGGCCGCGTAGATGGCAGCCGTGAATCCGGCGGGGCCGGAGCCGATGATGATGACCTGACGCATGTGCTCTCCGTCTTAGAAACTGCAGTCGAATGACCTTCGAATGCTTCAACCCATGGTAGCCGCGAGGCATTCCCCGCACAGTCTGTGCCGCTGCGCTGGGAGAAGCCTCCGGGGTGGGATCAGCGACCGGGCAGGAAGCGACGGATGAGGGCGCTGCCGGCCTTGAGCTCAGGGGCACGCAGGAGAGCGAGAATCGCGATGTAGACGATCACCACGACGAGCCCGATGATCGCAGTGCCGAGGGCGCCCTGGATCTTGTCATCCATCGTCCAGCCTGCGGTTCCTCCCAGCAGGGCGAACGCTCCCCAGCCAGCGAGACCCGCGGGGACGCCGGCGATCGCGAAGCGAACGATGGCGGACATCCAGGAACGGATCTGCAGGCCGCCGATCTTGCGATGCAGCAGCCACGTGGCGACGATCGTCTGCAGGATGCTCGCGATGGACTGACCGAGCGCGACCGCCGCGGCGAGGGACGTGAGGGGGATGATTCCCGCTTCGCGCATGCCCAACGCGATGAGCGCCGTCACCACGATGAGCACGCACTGGAAGATCGTGAACCAGAACGGGGTGCGCGTGTCGTCGTACGCGTAGAACGTGCGCTGCACGATGAACAGGACCGTGAGCGGGATGAGCCCGACGAGATAGGCGAGCAGCACCAGGGCGGCTGCCTGGGCGTCGTCGGCGGAGGCGGTGAACACCCGAGAAGCAGGGATGGCTGCGGCCGCGACGGCTGCCGTTGCCGCGACGATGAAGAAGAGCAGTGTGCGGATGCTCTGCGCGATGTCGGCACGGACTTCATCGTCGCGGCCGGCGGCGGCGTGACCGCTGATCTGCGTGAAGTAGGGAGTGCCGATCGAGAGCACGATCACCGAGTACGGGAGCATGAAGATGAGCCAGGCATTCGCCGTCACGGTGGCGGAAGCACCGAAACCGGCGACCTCGCTGACGATGTAGCCCTGGAGGACTCCGGCGGAGAGACTCGCGAACGCCATGAGGAAGGTCCAGCCCGCCAGCCGTCCGACATTCCCGAGTCCGACTCCCCGCCAGCGGAAGTCGGGTTTCAATGCGAGCCCCGTGCGGCGCCAGAAGAGAAGCAGGACGACGGCCTGGAGTGCGATGCCGAGAGTGGCCGTGCCACCCAGCAGCGTGATCATCTGCGGCGTCCAGTCGGCGGCCTTCGTGGACACCGGCCCGAACAGGGCACCGAGCGCGAGGAAACCGGCGATCGACACGATGTTGTTGACGACGGGCGCCCAGGTGAACGGACCGAAGATCTTCCGCGCGTTGAGAGCCTCGCCGAGCATCGCGTAGAGGCCGTAGAGGAGGATCTGGGGGAGACACCAGTATGCGAGTGCCGTCGCGAGCGCGAGAGTGGCCTCGTTCGCCTTGCCGGCGACCAGGTGGACGAGCCAGGGCGCCGCGGCGGTCGCGATCCCCGTCACCACCACGAGCACCACGGTGCCGAGGGTGAAGAGCTTCGAGATGAACGCGTTGCCGCCGTCGGCATCCGCTGTCGCCTTCACGATCTGCGGGACGATGACGGCGGTGAGGATTCCGACCGAGATGAGGGAGAAGACGCTGTTCGGCAACTGGTTCGCATAGGTGAACGCGTCTGCTGCTTGGGATGCGACCGAGCCGAGGACGCCGACGAGCACGATGCTGCGGAGCAGGCCGGTCAGTCGAGAGACGAGGGTGCCGGCGCCGATGATGGCGCTCGCGCGGCCGAGACTACTCAATCTGTCTCCCGTCGCCGGTCTTGTCTCCGGTCGTCGGTGCAGGAGCATCGGATTCGGCTTCCACGACCACCTCGTGTTCCGTGGACACCTCCGCCTCCGCGGCCACCTCGTCGAGTTTCTCGAGCTCGGCCTCCGCCTCGGCCTCTTCAGCAGCCTCGTGGCGCTTGCGGCGGACCGTCCGGATCACACCGAGGGTGATCAGGAGGACGGCGAGACCTCCGAAGATGACCAGACCGATGGTCTCCCACTCGGCGCGAACGGCGACTCGGATCTCCTGCTGACCCTGGATCTGCACGCCGGTGGGGCTGTAGAGGCTGAGCCGCAGGTCGACCTCACCGCTGCCGACGCGTGCCGACACCGGGACCTTGACGCGCTTCGTCGAGTTCGCCTCGACGACGGTCTCGGTCATCGGGGTGACTTCGAGGCGCGGGTCGGTCGGTGAGACGAACAGCTGCACCGTCACCGGCCACGGAAGGTCGTTGCGCACGGCGATCGGCAGGTCGGCGTTGGCCGTGAGCAGCTGGATGGTGCTGGACGGCGGGATGCTCACGGCCGCGAGCGTCTCCGTGGTGCGCTTCCGGTGCTTCTCGACACCGTCGGCGAAGGACTTCGCCGACGATCCGACGGCCAGCGTGCGGAGGATCCTGATGCGCTCGGGGCTCAGCAGCACCTGGGGGTCGGTGAGGATCGAGGAGAAGGCGGTGAGAGTGCCCTCATCGGCGAGGAGCTCGTTGACCGCGATGGCGCGAGCGGGATCGGCCTGGGAGGTGAGGGCGGCCGGGACCGGCGGTGTCGCGCGGAGCGCGGACAGCTCGAATCCGATCGAATCGGCGGCCGAGATCGCGTCGCGCAACGCGTCGGCGTCGCGATTCTCGTCGCGGTCGAGTCCGACGAGCAGGGGGGCACCGGCGACGCGATCCTCGGCGAGCAGGAGCAGAGCAGCGGCCTCGGCGAGGAGGCGCTGGCGATCGAGCGGGTCCGCTTCGGCCGCGACCTCGGACAAGGACTCGGACAGGCCCGTGTCTGTGACCAGGAGGTCGTTTCCGCCGAGCGTGGCGTGCGCCGCACTCTGTCCGCCGAGCGCTGCCGAGGAGACGACCGTGGTCGTGCCCTCGCCGAGGTAGCGCGTGAACGAGGAGAGGTCGTCGGGTCCGAGGTCGTCGTCCGGCCACAGGATTCGAGGAAGGGCACCCTCGACGGCCGTGAGCTCCTGGTCGTCAGGAAGCTGCGGCGTGTTGGTCGGGCTGGGGGACGGGCCCGGCGTCGCGCTCGGTCCGTCCGTCGGGGAGACGCTGGCAGGTGCCTGCGGGAAGTTCGCGGGATCGAGGAACGGAGCCAGCGTCGTCGGCTGCAGGAGTGCGGGTAGCCCCGCCTGTGCCTGAGCGGTGGCATCCGCATCACCGAACTGCAGTGCGAACCGTGCGTTGGGCAGAGCTTCGAGACGGGTGAGCCAGTCCTGGGCCGACCGCGGCGCTGAGGAGCCGAGCACGCGGATGGCCGTGAGGATCGACGGGTCGATCGCGAGCACCGCGGTGGTTCCTGCGACACCGTCGAGCTGAGCGGTGAGAGCACCGTCCGGCGCGGTGAGCGCGGCGAGTTCGTCGGAACTGAGCAGCGCCCCACCCTCCGGCGTCGCGGTGACCGGGACCAGGACACCGACCTGCGTCGTCTGGGAGTCCGCCACGACCAGCACGCTCGTGGCGGTGGCCGCGACGGCTGTCGCGCGATCGTCGGTGGCGCTCGCCGTCTTCGCGCCGGTGAGCTCTGCGCGCAGCGGGTACACACCAGGGGTGAGATCGGAGAGGGTGTCGGCGGGCACGAAGACCGTCGCCGTGGCCGACGTGTCGGCCTCGAGTGGCGCCGTCGTCTCGGAACCGATCGTCGCGAAGTCGCCAGGAGCCTCACCCTCGTCGAGCCAGCTCGTGACTGAAGCCTCATCCGTCAGGGGAGTCTTGCTGAGCTCCACCTGCACCTGACCGCCGGAGAGCTTCGAATCCGTGTCGTTCTGCAGCGTAAGCATCGCCGTGGTCGCGGAACCGGGGGCGACGAGCCCCCGCAGACCCGCGGAGACGTGGAACCCGATGCTCTGCTCGTCGTCTGAGGAGGATCCGCCGGCGGCGATGGCGGTGCTCGGGAGGGTGACCGTGTAGGCGCCCAAAGCGATCGCGAGTACAGCGGTCCCGCCTGCGAGCCTTCGCAGGCGCGCACGGAGGCCGTGCTCGGGGGTGATCGCGGTCATGAAGGTCTTCCTCGAACGCCCGGAAAAGGGCTGATCGTGAGTACTGACCCCCTGATTCTAGGAGGCCTGGGGAAGGAGAACCCTGAAGACGCGTAGAGTGACGGCCGTGTCCGACACCCCCGCACCCCACACCGACCCGCTTCTCGTCGCCGCACTCGCTTCTGATCTCGACGCCGCCGACCTGCGTTCCGCGCCCCTTCGCCGACTGTGGGGCGAGGAGGCCGACGATGCCCTCGCCCGGGGGATGAGAGAGCCTATCCTGCGCGCGATCGCCGCTGACGGGGGCGTGCTGGCGACCCTGGGACGCCTCCTGGTGCTCGGCTTGCCGCAGCCGCGGGTGGCGGTCGCCGCCGCATTGCCGCAGCTCGGCGTGGACGGGCTCGTGGCGCTCGCACTCGCGACAGCCGATGCCGATACCGTGACCCCGACCGTCCTGCTGCGTCCACAGTCGTTCGTAGACGCCGACGGCGTCGGGGAGTGGTGGATCGCCAGCGACCTCGATGAGGTCGCGCTCGACGGCCCTCTTCCTCTCGACCACGTGCTCGGGGTCGGCGGGGCGTCGCGCACTCTCGCCGAGACGATCGTTCCCATCCAGGTCGATCGCGCGCTCGATCTGGGGACCGGGTGCGGGATCCAGGCGCTCCTCGTCGCCCGTCGGGCCGGCACCGTGATCGCGACCGACATCTCGGAGCGCGCCCTGGCCTTCGCGGAACTCAACGCCCGCCTCAACGGCGTGGCCAACATCGAGTTCCGACACGGCAGCATGTTCGAGCCCGTCGCGGGCGAGGCCTTCGACCTGATCGTCTCCAACCCGCCGTTCGTCATCACCCCCCGGATGGACGGCGTCCCGGCGTACGAATACCGCGACGGCGGACTGGTGGGAGACGCGCTCGTCGAGCAGTTCGTGCGGAGCGCACCCGCGTATCTGACGCAGCACGGCATCGCCCAGCTGCTCGGCAATTGGGAGTCGCGGGCCGGGATCACGGGTCTCGCACGTCTCGACGCGTGGGTGCCGAGCGACATCGACCTCTGGGTGATCGAACGCGAGGAGCTGTCGCCGCTCGGCTACGCGGAGTTGTGGATCCGTGACGGCGGCACCACACCCCGCGACCCTGCGTTCACCCCGCTGCTGACCGCCTGGCTCGACGACTTCGCCGCGCGAGGCGTGACGTCGGTCGGATTCGGGTACGTACTGATGCGGCGAGGCTCGACGCCTCCGCTTCGCCGTACGGAGCGCATCGCCCAGCCGGTCTCCAACGTCGGCGCCGCTCTCGGTACCGGGCTGGCCGCGCACGACGCCCTCGCCGACGGGCTTCCTGCAACGCTGGTGACGGCACCCGATGTCACCGAGGCCCGGCACCTGCTTCCGGGCAACGACGACCCGAGCGTCATCGAGCTGCGACAGGGCGGCGGCTTCGCCCGGACGGTGAACGTGGATCCCGCGCTCGCCGGGTTCGTGGGCGCGTGCGACGGCGAGCTCACCGTGGTGCAGATCGTCTCGGCGCTGGCCGACCTCTTCGAGGTTCCGCTCCCGGATCTGTGGGCCGAGATCGAGCCCCGCATCCGGTCACTCGTGCTCGACGGCATCCTGGTACCGGGGGAATAGACGGCGTTTCCATGCGTTGGAATAGATCATGAAGGCTTTCGGATTCCTCTCCTTCGGGCACTATGCGGATGTGCCCGGCTCAGCGACCCGCACCGCGGGGGACATGCTGAAGCAGACCATCGCGATCGCCGAGGGCGCAGACGAGATCGGTGTGAACGGCGCATACGTTCGTGTGCACCATTGGGCGCGTCAGGCGGCTTCGCCGATGCCCCTGTTGACGGCCATGGCCGCGCGCACGAAGCGCATCGAGGTCGGCACCGGGGTGATCGACATGCGCTACGAGAACCCGTTCCAGTTCGCAGAAGAAGCGGCTGCGCTGGATCTGATCTCCGACGGACGCATCGCGCTCGGGGTGAGCCGCGGTTCACCCGAGACGGCTCTGCGCGGCTATGAGACCTTCGGCTACGTCGATGAGGAGGACACCGAGCGCGGGAGCGTCATCGCCCGGGAGAAGTTCGACCTGTTCCTGCGCGCGATCGACGGCGAGGGAATCGCCCCCGGTGATCCCCGCATGGTGGGCGCCGGACGCTACCTCGCGATCGAGCCGCAGTCGCCGACGCTTCGCGATCACGTCTGGTGGGGATCGGGTTCGCGTCCCACCGCGATCGAGACGGGTCGCAAGGGCCTGAACATGATGAGCTCGACGCTCGTCACCGAGGCCACAGGGCAGCCGTTCCACGAGTTGCAGCGTGAGCAGATCGACCTCTTCCGCTCGGCGTACAAGGAGGCCGGTCACACCGGCACCCCGCGCGTCTCGGTCAGTCGCAGCGTGTTCCCGCTGGTGTCCGATATGGACCGGGCCTACTTCGGCCTTCGGAGCGAGGAGAACGCCGACCAGATCGGCATCATCGACGGCTTCCGTTCCACGTTCGGCAAGACCTATGCGGCGGAGCCCGACGTGCTGATCGAACAGCTGAAGCAGGACGAGGCGGTGATGGCCGCTGACACCCTGATGCTGACGATCCCGAACCAGCTCGGGCCGGAGTACAACCTGCACGTGTTGGAGTCGTTCGCGAAGCATGTGGCACCTGCACTCGGATGGAAGCCGAACACGGAAGGGCCCGTTCAGGGCGACGCCGTCTGAACACTACCCTCGTCCTTGACAAGGCGTCGCTGAACGCTGACGCTGGGTGACGGCGCGTCGATGGACGCGTCGTCACCCCGTGCAGTTCCGGAGGCAGTCATGACCCGTGTTCGCGTCGATCTCAACATCTCGCTCGACGGCTTCGCCACGACGACGGATCAGACTCCCGAGAACCCCTTCGGCGAGGACTGGGGGCGGTTGACGGCGGCATATACGGCAACCCGCACTTTCCACGAACGCGTCTTCCATGACACCAGCGGGGCGGGCACCACCGGCGTGGACGAGAAGTACGCCTCGCACTACTTCGAGAACATCGGCGCCGAGATCATGGGGGCCGGGATGTTCGGGCTCCACGCGAACCCGGACGACCCCGACTGGCGCGGATGGTGGGGAGAGGAGCCGCCGTTCCAGGCTCCGGTGTTCGTGCTCACGCACACCCCGCGTCCGTCGATCGAGTTCGCCAACGGCACGAGCTTCCACTTCCTGTCTGCCGAGCCCGAGGAGGCGCTCCGGAAGGCGGTCGCCGCTGCGGATGGACGCGACGTGCGCGTCGGAGGCGGGGCGACGACCGTGCGCGAGTACCTTCGCGCCGGACTCGTCGACGACCTGCATGTGGGGATCACGCCGATCCTGATCGGCAGCGGGATCCGCCTGTGGGACGACCTGCGCGGGTTCGAGTCGGGCTACCGCGTGACCTCGGAGGTCGCCGAGTCCGGTGTCACGCACATCACGTTCTCCCGCGAGGGCTGACCCGGGCAGGCGGGGTCGATCTGGAAAGCTGGACCGGTGCGCATCCGACCGTTCCAGCCCGAAGACACCGATGCCGTCGTGGCCCTGTGGGAGACCGCAGGTCTCACGAGACCGTGGAACGACCCGCTTCAGGACATCGCCCGCAAGGCGACAGTGCAGCCGCATCTCTTCGTGGTGGCGGAGGACGAGACAGGGCGGATCCTCGGTTCGGTCATGGCCGGCTACGACGGACATCGCGGGTGGATGAACTATCTCGCCACGAATCTCGATGCACGAGGGCTCGGGGTGGGCAGGGCACTCGTCGCCCACGTCGAGGCCGGTCTGCGCGATCTGGGCTGCCCCAAGGTGAACCTGCAGGTGCGGTCGGGGAACGCCCAGGTCGTCGAGTTCTACCGACGCCTCGGCTACGAGATCGACGACACGGTCGACCTGGGCAAGAGGCTCATCGCCGACGTGTAGTCGGGAGGAATCCACTTCTCAGCGATCCGGTATATCAGTACGCTGACGCCATGCGTTTTCGCCGCAACGGGATCATCGCCGGATCGATCGTCCTCATCGCCGTGCTCGTCGGCGCCCTTCCTGCCGCGGCGGCGGTGACGTCGTGGGCTACGTGGGGCCCGCTCGCCGGCACGAGCGGTGCCTACACGACGACGGTGCAGGTGGCGCCCGATCCTGCGCTCACCGCCACCATGACCAGCGACTCTCGCGCCGGGCAGGTCGGGGTCATCTCCGGGACGTCGATCTGGCTGTCCGAGGGCACACCCATCGGGGCGAAGTACGGATCGAGCAGGGACCAGCCGTACCTGAATCTGCGGCCCAAAGCCGACAACGCGATGAGTCCCTCGACGACGACCTACTCATTCGCCGCACCCACTCCGACCTCGGGATGGGCCTTCGCGCTCGGCGACATCGACTCCGACAGCGTGCGCATCCACGCCGTCGCGCCCGACGGGCACGTGCTGAGTGCCGCCGAGCTCGGCCTCCGAGACCGCTTCAACTACTGCGCCCCGGGTGTCGCCGGAAAGCCGGCGTGCAACGGTGCGGCGGACGACGTCCCGGCGTGGGATGCCACGACCCTCACCCTGACCGGAAACCCCGCGGCCGCCGACACCAACGGCTCCGCGGCCTGGTTCGAGCCCTCGACCCCCATCCGCTCCCTCAGCTTCATCTTCACCCGCCGGGCCGGTCTTCCCGTCTACCAGACCTGGTTCGTCTCGGCAGCGAACGACATCCGAGGCACCGTCACAGACGCGGTCACCGGTCCTCTGGGCGGTGTCGCCCTGACGCTGACAGACGGCAACGGCTCGATCGTCGACAGGACGACCACTGCATCGGACGGCACCTATTCGTTCCCCGGTTTCATCGCCACCGACGGATACCGCGTGAGCGTGACGGCACCCGAGGACAAGATCGCGGTCGGACAGACCACGACCCCGGTCAACCTCAGCGGCGGCAACGCCGAGGGGGTCGACTTCACGGTGCGAGACATCATCCCCTCGCCCGTCACCGGTCTGGTTGTCGACGTGGACGGCAACCCGATGGCGGGTATCGCGGTCACGATCGGCGGACAGACCATGATGACCGACGCTGATGGACGGTATCTGTTCGACATGGTCCTGGACGGGCCGCAGGAAGCGAGCATCGCCCGTCCGACCGGATACACCGTCGTCAGCGCCCCGCCGGGGTTCGTGGTTCCCGCAGACAACGAGGATCTGATCACCCTCGCCGACTTCGTCATCAAGGCGGATCCGAGTCTGAGCGGCGCCGTACGGTGGAATGGAAGCGGGGTGCCCGGCGTCACGGTCACCGCTGTGCTGCAGGGTGGGGACACGCTCACGGCCGTGACCGGAGCGGACGGCGGATATGCGTTCCCGCGCCTACCCGCCGGCAGCTACACGGCGACGATGACGACGCCCGAGGGGTATATCGCCACATCTCCTGTCAGCCGCACCGCACCAGTCGCGGGAACGGACGTCACGGGTGTGGACTTCGACCTGGCGCGGTTGGGGGCCATCGACGGCACGGTGCGCACCGACGGCGGCACTCCCATCGGGGGTGTGGTGATCGACGTGAATGGACCCGGGGGTCCCCAGCAGTACACGACTGGCGCCGACGGCACCTACGGTCTCGGCAGCCTCGCTCCTGGAACCTACGAGCTGAGCGTGCGCACGCCGAACGGCAGCAGTGTGGTCGGCGCGGCGACCCGCACCGTCGTGATCTCCGCTGCCGGCGAGTCCATCGAGGGGCAGGACTTCACTCTCGCGGCGGTCGTCGGCCCACCATCGCCGTCGCCCGGTCCTTCGACCGGAAACGGGAACAGCAGCGGCAGCGGACGACTGCCTGCAACCGGACTCGGACCCGAGACGTTCGCCTGGGCGGCGGGCGGTGCGGTCGTGATCATCCTCGGCGCGACTCTCCTGATCGTCTCCCGCCGGCGCTCAGGGCGGCAGTAGCCCGGTGGCCGCGAGTCGCGGTCAACTGCCGCTCGGCGGACCGAACAGCTCCTCGCCGTGCTCGTGCAGCAGCTTGTACGCGTCGGCGAAGGTCTCCGGCTCCTGCTCACCGGGCTTCCCGTAGCGCGCGAGGAGCAGGCCGAGCAGACCGCGTGCGGGCGGCGTGAGAGGCTTCAGCTGATCCTTCTCTCCGGGCTGTGGTGCCGTGTCCTCCGGGTTGGGCGGCGTGTAGGCCGGGGTGGTCACCGGCCAGTCGGACGGATGCCGCGGCTTGTCGAGGTTGACGACGTTCAGCAGCGTGTTCGCCGACTCATCCCGGTCGTTGAGGGGCGTCAGGCCGTGCAGGCGCGAGAGGGTCGCGGTCACGGATCCGTGATGCATCTCGTCATGGATGATGCTGCCGCGCTTGGTATAGGCCGAGACGGCGATGGCCGGCACCCGGCACCCGAGCCGATCGAAGGTGAAGTCCATCTCACCCGGGCCGGTCTCGGGCGTCGGCTTCGTCACGGCGGGCGGCGGCACGTGGTCGTAGCACCCGCCGTGCTCGTCGAAGGTGATGAGCAGCAGGGTGTTGACGGCGTTGGAGCCCTTCGGGGAAGCGCTCGTGCGCACCGCCTCGTAGATGTCGTGGATGAGGCGGTCTCCGGCACGCACGTCAGAGATCGCACTGTCGAACACGGCCTCACCGTCGACCTCGCTCTCGCGGGGGGAACCGAAAGGAGGGTGGAAGTCGTTGTGGTCGTAAACCATCCGCGGCTCGATGAAGGCGTATGCGGGGAGCGTGCCGTCCTTCGCCTCGGCGTAGAAGTCCTCCATCGTTCCGAAATGATCGGTGCGCCAGTACTTCTCCAGCACCGCCGCATGCAGCATGCCGGTGAACGAGACGAGCTGGAGCTTGTCGATGTAGATCTTCCAGCTCACCTTCTTGTCTTCGAGCCGGTTGAACACCGTGGGCGCTGCCGGCGCATCCAACCACTTCCGGTAGCCGCCTCCGGCCTGGTTGGTCACGAAACCGTGAGACGTGGAGGCGTGGAAGAACGAACGGTTGCAGAAGGTCTGCGAGGGCACTCCGGCGTACCAGTGGTCGAACACCGCGAATTCCGAGGCGAGCGTCGACAGCACCGGCAGCATCTCGGGAGAGAACGAGCCCATGATGTGCGCGGCTTCGTCGGGCCGGGGATCCACACCCTTGCGCAGGCGTCGGAAGTTGATGATGTAGTCCTCGAGGAAACCCGACATCGTGGCCTTCTCGCCGCGCGTCGGGGCGTTGAAGGGCGCGGTCATCTCGTCGACGAAGAGGTCGGCGTTCGTCGGAGGATCGACCGTGCCGAAGATCTGCGTGTTGACGTGCGGGTACTCCTCGCCCGGGTCCGGGTCGGGAAGACTCATGATCCGGTCGGTGTCGCCCTCGTACACGTGCGCGTCGACGACCGTGCCGTCGGAGGCGGTGTTGCTGTAGGAGCCGAATTCCAGACCCTCGAACGTCTCGCCCGCCGGGAGGTCCTCCTTCGAGTACAGGTACCCGAGCAGGTTGTCGAAGGAGCGGTTCTCGCCCATCACGACGACGAGGTGATCGAAACCGGGTTCGCTGCGCGGCGTGAGGGCAGCGAACGGATCAGGATCCGCCGCGAAACCGTCGCGACCGTTACCGGCGATGGAGGCTCCGATGGCCGCGCCGCCGACACCGCCGACCACCGCGCCGGCGAGGGCGGCGCCGCCCACCTTGAAGAAGCCTCGGCGGGAGGCATCGCGGGGGGCGTCGGGGGAGGGGGAGTCTTCGTCGGCCATGCCGCGATCCTACGACGGTGCCGCTCCTCGTCGGAGGGCGTCCTCGGACGAGGAGCGGATCTGTTCGTCAGGCCGCGGCGATCCAGAGCACGGCACCCTCTCGCCAGCCGAGACCGGCCGCACCCTCGGGGATCGGCGCCTCGTGCCGCGGACGCACGACGCGCATCCGCTTTCCCGCGAGCTCGACGATGTAGACGACGTCGGCGCCTCGGTAGACATGGGTGACGACCTCGACACGTACCGGAGCGTCGCCTCCGATCGTCGGGGAGAGCCGCAGATCCTCCTGGCGGAGCACCACCTCGCCGGCGCCATCGGGGCCCGCGCCGGTCATCGGCACCTGGATCGCGGTGCCATCCAATGTCGCCACGGCGCCGGAACGGGTCGCAGGCAGCAGGTTCGCGGCACCGATGAAGTCGGCGGCGAAGGGAGTGCGCGGTGCTCCGTAGAGCTCGGCCGGTGCGCCCTCCTGCTCGATCACACCTGCGTTCATGAGGACGATGCGGTCCGAGAGGCTCATCGCCTCCTCCTGGTCGTGGGTGACGAACACGGTGGTCAGGCCGAGCGTGCGGTGCAGTTCCTTCAGCTCGACCTGCATGTCCTCCCGTAGGCGGGCGTCGAGGTTCGACAGCGGCTCGTCGAGCAGCAGTACGCGCGGCTCGAACGCGATGGCACGGGCCAGGGCGACGCGCTGCTGCTGTCCGCCCGACAGCTGTGCCGGCATCCGATCGGCCAGGTGGCCCATCTGCACGCGCTCGAGCGCACGGATGGCGAGTTCCTTCTGCTCGGCCTTGGTCTTCTCGCCCGACATGCGCAGACCGAAGCGCACGTTCTCGACGACGCTCATGTGCGGGAACAGCGCATAGCTCTGGAACATCATGCCGAGGTGGCGCTTCTCGGGCGGGAGCCCGGTCACATCCTGGCCGGCGATCTCGATCGTGCCGCCGCTGGGCGACTCGAGGCCCGCGATGCAGCGCAGGAGCGTGGTCTTGCCGCACCCCGAGGGCCCGAGCAAGGAGACGAACTCCCCCGAACGCATCGAGATGTCGATGCCCTTGAGCACCTTCGTCCCTTTGAAGTCCTTGGTGAGAGCAGTGATGGTGAGTGTTGTCATCAGACGAACAACCTTCCCAGGCCGATGATGCGTTCGAGCACGATCATGAGGACGACGGTGAGCAGGACCATGAGAGTCGAGACGGCGGCCACGGTGGGCGACGTGCTGAACTCCAGCTGGCCGTAGATGGCGATGGGCAGGGTCTCGAGCTGCGGAGTACGCAGGAAGAGGGCGATGACCGCATCGTCGAACGAGATGTTGAAGGCGAAGAACGCGCCGGCGGCGATGCCGGGGCGGGCGATGGGGAGCACCACCAGGCGGTAGCGGTTCCAGGTGCTGGCGCCCAGGGTGCGTGCCGCCTCTTCCGTGAAGTGGTCGGCCCTGGTCATGACACCTGTGACGGTGCGCATGACATAGGGGATCGCGATCACGACGTGGATCGCGATCAGGACACCCACATTCGGCGACCCGATCGTGAGTGAGGAGATGGACAGTGCGCCGATGGCGAGGATGATCGTGGGGATCGTCAGCGGCGACATCAGCAGCCCCTGGATGGCGGCACCGCCGGGGACCTTGAAGCGGGTGAGGGCGAGAGCGGCTGCGGTGCCGATGGCTGCGGCGACGATCGCGACCGTGATGCCGACCAGCAGACTCAGCCGAAACGGCTCCAGATACGTGTCGGAGGTGAGCGCCTCGACGTACCACTCGAACGTGAAGCCCTGACCGGGAAAGGTCAGGAAGCGGTTCTCGCCGATCGAGGCTCCGGCGACGACCATGAGCGGCACGAGCATGTAGAGCGTCACCACGACGCCGAGGACGATGGCGAGGACCCTGCCGAGGATCGGAACGGAACGGACCATGGTCACACCTTCTGCTTCCCGAGTCGGGACGTCGCTGCGAGCACGAGCATGACCCCGGCGAACAGCAGCACGGCCTGCGCGGCCGCGAACGACCAGTCGAGGTTGGTGGTCGCATCGATGTAGATCGTCTGCGCGAACACCGGGATCTGCGCGCCACCGATGAAGCGCGGGGTGATGAACGAGCTCACCGACAGGACGAAGACGAGCGAGGCTCCGGCGACGATGCCGGGGATCGCGAGGGGGAGGACGACGTGCCACAGTGTGCGCCAGAATCCGGCGCCGAGGGTGCGTGCGGCCTCCTCCAGTTGCGGCCGGATGCCCGAGATCACGCCGAGGATGCTCAGCACCGCGAACGGGAGGAGAACCTGCACCATCGCGATCACGACACCGGTCTCGGTTCCGAGGAAGCCTTGGGTGCCGCTCACGAGGAACTCGGCACCGGGGATCTTCATGAGGAGCCCTGACGGTCCCATCAGGACCACCCACCCGAACGTGCGGACGACGACGCTCGTCATGAGCGGGAGGATCACGACGATCAGCAGGAACGAGCGCACCTTGGATCCGGCGCGCGCCATCACGTAGGACAGCGGGATGGCGATGAGCAGGGTGATCACCGTCTGGATCACCCCCAGGCGGAGCGAGCGCAGCGCCGCCTGGAGGTGATACTCACTCGTGAACAACCGGGTGAAGTTGTCGAGGGTGAACCCGCCTGCCGACGATTGCACGCTCATGAGGAGCATGCCAGCCACCGGGGTGATGAAGGCGAGCGCGAGCAGCACGATCGCCGGCAGGAGCAGGAGCCAGGGCTCCCTACGGGTTCGCACACTCATTTGGTGATCAGCGCATTCCACTCATCGGTCCAGGCCGGTCGCGAAGCCGCGACATCGCCCGGAGCGTAGACGACGACCGTCTCGAGCTCGTCACCCGTCAGCACCGCGTCCGCAGCCTCGTCGGAGAGCTCGGTCTTGGTGTTGACCGGCGAGTACCGCATGTTCTCCGCGAAGACGGCCTGTGCTTCGGGGCGCAGTTCGAAATCGATGAAGAGCTTCGCGAGGTCGGGGTTGTCCCGGCCCTCGACCACGTTCGCCGTGATGAGGGAGGCGGTGACGCCTTCTTCCGGGACGATGAACTCTACCGGAAGGCCGGCGTCCTGCAGCGTGCCGGCGTAGTCCATCGCGTACGGTGCGAGCCACGTGTCGCGCTGGGCGAAGGCGGTCTGCAGATCGGGCGAGGTCGGGACGACGATCGCGTCGCCCGAGGAAGCCAGGGCCCCGAGATCGCTGATCGCCTGCGATGGGTCGTCGATGCCACCACCGAGCGCGTCGGCGACCCGGAGCATCGAGAGCACGCCGTACGTGTTCGAGAAGTCCGTGAGGGCGACGTGCCCTGCGTAGGCCTCGTCGAACAGATCCAACCACGAGGTGGGTGCTGGCGCATCCGCCTCGGTGTTGTACACGAGCCCGATCGGCGCGAGCTGGATGACCGGGCCTTCGCCCCGTTCGAGTCCGGCCGTGGCCAGGTCGATCAGGTCGCCGGTCTCGGAGATTTCGTCGGCGGCGATCGGCGCGATGAGACCGTCTGCGGCCGCGGTGAACTCCTGCCCTCCGGAGAAATGCACGACGTCGATCTGCGGGCTCGCCTTCTGGGCGGTGACCTGCGCGAGGGCGTCGGCGCTGTACAGCGTGATCAGCTCGACCTTCGCCCCGGTCTCCTCCTCGAAGGGATCGACGACGGCCTCGATGAAGGCCTTCTCCCAGTCGCCGCCGAACGACGTGACGACGATGGTCTCGCCGGCGAACTCCTTGTCGCCGGACGATGCGCTGTCGTCACCGGCAGCACAGCCGGCGAGGACGAGGGCTCCGGTGGCGACGAGCGCTCCGGTGGTGAGGATTCTTCGGGTATTCATGCACTGCTCCTTCGGGATGGGTCCAGCACTGAGTAGACGCCTTAGACCAGGCGTCCGATGGTGAGCTGCTTGGCTCCGTCGATGCGGATCGCCGCGCTCTCCTTGGCGAACTCCGCGAGTCCTTCGGTGATGCCGCCCCAGATGTTGACGGGTGTCCATCCGAGCGGGCCGAGAGTACGGGCACCACGATCGTAGAAGACGCCGATCTCGTACCACTCGAACGGCAGCCCACCCATCTGCATGGGTCGCTGCCAGTACCACTGCAGATCACCCGGTGCGGGCACGACCTGCTGGTTCTCGAACGGCACCTTCTCGGGGTCGAAGTTCTGAGCCTCTTCGGGGAGCCCGACCATGACCTCCGGTCCGGCATACATCGCGTGCATCGCCTGCATGGTGACCGGCTTCTCCAGCGCACCCCACATGGCCTCGCAGGTGCGAGGGGCGAGGTCCTCGAACAGGGTGGCGACGGCGCGGACGCCGTTCTCGTACTCGAGGAAGACCTGCTTGGTCATCGTGTTCCTTTCTCCGCAGCGGGGTGTTCCGCTGCTCGTTCGCGGGCGGCCGAGACGAACGCCGTGAACAGCGGCATCTCCTCTGCGGCCTCATCGGGGTCGATCATCTTCTCGGGGTGCCACTGCACTGCCCAGAAGGGCCAGTCGTCGTCGGACTCGACGGCTTCGACGATCCCGTCCGGCGCCCAGGCGACGGAGTGGACGCCGGGGGCGGGAACGTCGATCGACTGGTGATGGATGGTGTTCACGATCCGCTCCCGCGTGCCGTAGAGGGCGGCGAGCCGGCTCCCGTCCGCGAGGACGATCGGATGCCGGGCGGCGAGCTGCTGGTCGGCGGCGCGCACCGGCTGGTGGTGTTCCGTGGTCGGGATATCGATCACGAGGGACCCGCCGAAGGCGATGTTGCTCACCTGCAGTCCGCGACAGATCGCGAGTACGGGGATACCGCGCCGGCGTGCCCCGAGGGCGAGTTCGATCTCGAAGCCGTCGCGCGAGGGGTCGTAGTTCTTCCCCTCCTGCGGTTCGGCGCCGTAGCGCGAGGGGTGCACGTCTTCGCCGCCGGAGAGCACCAGCCCGTCGAGGCGGTCGAGCACCTCGTCCACGCTCGCCGTCGGAGGGAGGAGAACGACGGCACCGCCGGCCGCTTCGATGGGGGCGGCGTACTCCGTGCCCAGGGTGTGCGCCGCGCGGCCGGCCCCGAGATCGGTGTCGATGAACCGGCGCCAGGTGGTGATGCCGATGAACGGGCGCGTCATGAGAGCTCGATCCAGGTCGTCTTCAGATCGGTGAACTTCTCCAGGGCGTGCAGGCTCTTGTCCCGACCGAAGCCGGAACCCTTCACCCCGCCGAAGGGGATCGTCATGTCGCCCTCCTCGAAGCAGTTGACCCAGACGATGCCCGCGCGCAGGCGCCGAGACAGGGTGTGCACGGCGTTGAGGTCGGTGCTCCAGAGCGCGGCGGCGAGTCCGAACTCGGTGCCGTTCGCGATCTCGAGGGCGTCTTCGACGTCGTCGTAGGCGATGACCGAGAGCACGGGGCCGAACACCTCGCGCTGCGCGACCTCGTGCTGGGAAGTGACGCCGAGCACGACCGGGGCGAAGTAGCTGCCACCATCGACGGCGTGGAACCGCTCGGGGCTGCCGGCCGCGAGTTCGCCGCCTTCCGCCTGGGCGCGCTCGACGAAGCCGGCGATGCCCGCGAGCTGCCTCTCGCTGACGATCGCGCCCATCGAGGTCGTGACCTCGAAGGGGTCGGCGGGAAGGGTCGTGCGTGCGACGTCGGCGGCGATCTCGAGGGCACGCTCCCGCTGGGCGCGGGGAACCAGCAGACGCGACGAGGCCGTGCACATCTGGCCCTGGTTGTAGAAGCAGCCGTCGGCGGTGGCCCGCACCGCGCGCTCGAGGTCGGCATCCGGCAGCACCAGGCTCGCGGTCTTGCCACCGAGCTCCGGCCAGACGCGCTTGCCGTTCGACGCCGCCGAATAGCCGAGGAACTTGCGGCCGACCTCGGGCGAGCCCGTGAAGGTGACGACGTCGACGTCATGGTGCTCGCCGAGAGCACGGCCGGCGACCTGGCCGGTGCCGGGTGTGACGTTCAGGACGCCGGAGGGGATCCCGGCCTCGTGTGCGAGCTCGGCCAGACGGAGCGCCGAGAAGGTGGTGTGCTCGGCGGGCTTGAGCACCACGCTGTTGCCGACCGCGAGAGCGGGGGCGAGCTTCCAGGCGGTCATGGTCAGGGGGAAGTTCCAGGGCACGACGGCCGCGACCACTCCCGCCGGTTCGCGGGTGACGAGCGCGAGGCTGCCCGGGGCGGTGACCGGCATCTCGTCGAGGACCTTGTCCGCAGCCTCGCCGTACCAGCGGAAGCAGTTCACGACGGCGCGGAGCTCGGTCTGCAGCGCCTCGCGCAGGGGCTTGCCCATCTCGAGCGAGATGGTGAGGGCGAGCTCTTCGGCGTTGTCGTGGATCCTCTGGGCGAACGCGATCAGCAGCTGTCCACGCTCGCGGGGAGCGATCCGCGACCAGATCCCGGAGTCGAATGCCGCGCGCGCCGAGCGCACAGCACGGTCCACATCGCCCACCGAGGCTGCGCTGATCGGCGGGAGCGTCCGTCCGTCGCGCGGGCTCACCGGCGTCAGTGGCTCGGCCGAGCCCTCCTCCCACGCACCGTCGATGAACAAGCGCGTGCGCAGGGGCAGCGTCGCCGCGCGATCCGCCCAGTCGTCTCCCGTTGCCGTGAACACGGTCGTCCTCTCCAGGGGTGATGGCCCTGGAGAGGATACTTGCCCTATTTCGCCACTAGGTCAAGCGTTGAAGAACGATCTCGCCATTTCGTTACATGCCAGTAACAGAATCGGACTACAAACGAATTGCGCCGGTGGGCATGTCCTTCGCCAAGGCCTCAGGGGCCTCGTCGACGATCAACGATCCGCGCAACACCGGAGTGATGACCACCAGGGACTCCACCACCTCGAGACCTTCGTGTCCTGCCACCGCCGGTCCGGTGAGGAACTCGTAGAACTCGTCGGCGTCTTTCACGAGCACGTTGGCGAGCAGTTGCGAGGTGCCGGTGGTCGCGGCGATGAACTTCACCTCGGGCGCTGCCGCCAGGGCGGTTCCCACTCTCTCGAGGCGCGCCATCGGCACCCGGAGCCAGACGAGCGCCTCCAGTCCCAACCCGAACAGACTCGGCACGACCTCGGTCCGCGGATGCATCAGACCGCGACGGCTCAGGGACTCCATCCGGCGCCGGGTGGTCGTGACGTTCAGTCCCAGCGATCGGGCAAGCTGAGCGACCGGCATCCGTCCGTCCTTCAGCAGCAGCCGGATGAGCGCCTCTTCGTCCGTGCTCAGAGAATCGGCGGGGTCGACCTCGGATCCGGACGACTCGTCGAGCATGCGCGCCTGCTCGTCGGTGAGCACTCCCGCGCGCCAGTCGTGCCCCGAGCGGAAGAACTTCAGCACCGTCGTGACATTGATCGAGTCAATGCCGTCGAGCTCGGGGAAGTCGGTGAAGAGCAGCTCGCGGATGGAGGCGTCATCGTGGGGGAGCAGCATTCCGGCGATGTCGCTACTGCCCTCGAGCACCGAGACCGAGGACGCGTCCGCCCGCCGCGCGAGCGTGCGTGCCACGTGCCACAGGGCATGGGGCTCGGTCGTGATGCGGAACAGCACCGCGCGGGCGTGTAGGACGCGGGCCGGGTCGACGTAGGTGGAGACGCGGACCAGTCCTCGATCCAGCAGCCGTTGGCCTCGACGGGCGACCGTGCGCTCGGGCAGATCGACCACGCGAGCGATCTCGCCCCACGACGCGCGGCCGTTCACCTGCAGGGCCGCGGCGACGATCCGATCGGTCTCGTCGGCGATCACATCATTCGCGGACACTTGCTCTCCTTCACCGGGGACGGACTCGGGTGAAGGCTATCTCAGTCGGCGGTTCCGTCAGGCGATGGGGAGTCTTGTCGACAGCGTCCGGATTCGCGTCAGATGTCGCTGAAGTCGTTGCCTCCGCTGCTGAGGCGGGTCACGACATCGCCGGTGATCTTGAGGTCGATGTACTCCACGCCGACTTCTCCGGGATTCACGAGGGATGACGTGCCGGGAACCTCTCGCACGCCGATGCTCAGGTAGTCGGCGACGCCGTCGCCGTCTTCATCCCAGCCGTCCACCGCTCCTGCGGCCATCGCCTCGGCGCGCGTGGAACCGATGCCGATGCCCTCCGGGGTGCGGAATATCACACCGGGGGCATCCGCCGACACGACCAGGTCGATACGGGTCTCGCGGACCGTCGCCTTCGTGCCCTGCCAGTCGTATCCGGAGTACACGGCGCCGTAGGGGCCCTCGACGGTTCCTTCCGTCGGAGCCGATCCGAAGGCGTCGGTGAGGGCGGCGACAGCGCCGTCAGGGTCGTCGTACGCGATCACGGCGCCGTCGTCGACCGAGAGGCCGTCGACCGAGATCTCGACGACCCGGTCCGCAGGCGTGGGGGACGGAGAGGCGACCGGCGACGATGACGATGACGGCGTCACCGAACCGTCTGTGCTCGCCGGGGCGCAGGCGGTGAGCGAGAGGCCCAGGAGTGCGGCTGTGGCCGAAGCGAGGATGAGGCGAGAGTGAGGGCGCATGTCCAGAGCGTAGGGGTGTGTGGAGGAGGGGATGGCTCCCCGTGAGCAGCGGAATCCGCATCGTTATCGATGGGATATCTGTGCAGGGAAAGAGGGTGCCGGCCTGTCCGAAGACGGCACGGCACCCTCTCGTGCGGACTACTCCGCCTCGGTCGTCTCCACCGCGGCGTGACGGCGACGACGGCGCATCGCGAACAGGCCGAGGCCGGCGGCGAGGAGCACGACGGCTGCGACGATGTACGGCGCGCTGTCGGCACCCGTGGTGGCGAGGTCGCCGCCTGTCGAGCCGCCGTTGCCCGGTGCCACCGCTCCGCCACCGGCTGCCGCTGCTACGGTGAGGGCCGCGGTGACTTCGGTGCCGTCGGGCAGGATCACCGCGAGCGTGTGCGCGCCAGCCGGGGTGTTCGCCGGGATCGTGACCGTGCGCTGGAAGGATCCGTCCGCACCGGCGGTGGCCGTGCCCAGCTGCACCGGGTCGGAGCGCAGCTCGAGTCGCAGCTGCGCGCCCTCCGCGAAGCCGCTGCCCGATACCGTGACCGTGCCGCCGGCCTTCACGGATGCCGCGCCGAGCTCGACCTTGGCCGGAACCTCGGGTTCCGGCGTGACCGGAGGCGTGACGCCGGCCTCGGTGACCCACTTCTCCCCGGCATCCGACTTCGTCACGGTGAACGTGTCGTAGACGGCGCCGACGGGGAGTTCGGTCGTGGCGCCCGGCTGCTTCTCGGCGAGGTAGGACCGGTAGACCAGCTGGTTCTTCGAGACGTCGATGACCTGGTAGGTCGTCACGCCCTGCCCGCGCAGCACCTGGGTGGCGCCGTTGTTGGTCCAGACGTTCTTCTCGGGGGTCTCGAGGTCGTAGTGCTTCGCGCCCGAGTTCGACACGACGTAGACCGGGCCGGTGGTGAGGCCGGTGGTCTCGGTGGCATCGGTGTTCACGTAGCCGCGAGCGTAGGTGTGGTCGTGGCCCATGAGCACCAGGTCGATGTCGTTGCGCTGGAAGACCGGGAGCCACTCGGCGCGCAACACCGGCTCGTCGCGACCCTCGGATGCCGAGAACACCGGCTGGTGGAACGTGACGACGTTCCACTTCGACGGGCTGTTCTGCAGCAGCAGGTCGAGCCAGGCGCCCTGGAAGCGGGTCCACAGCGTGCCGATCTGGGACGACGGGCACTCCGTGCCCGTGCAGGACGGGAGTCCGGCCGGGGTGAGGAAGGTCGTGTCGCGGGTGGCGTTCAGCGTGATGAAACGCACGCCCTGGTAGTCGGTGTAGTACGCGGTCTCGGCGGCGAACGAGCTCCAGTGGTCGAAGAACGCGCGGTACTGCTGCGCCACGGCGGAGTCGCCCTTGGCGAGGTCGGCCAGCTCGCCGATCGAGCTCGTCGACGGGTTGTTGCGCGGGTATTCGAACGCGGCCTTCCACGCCGTGAGCAGCTTGTCGCCCGAGTATTCGTGGTTGCCGGGGGCGGCCATCACGTTGGTGCGGACGGCCGAGTCCTTCATGCCCTTGAACCAGTTGACCCACTCGTTCTCGTTGCTCGACGTGTTGATGAGGTCGCCAGCGTGCACCGAGCCGATCGACCGGGGCGCGGCGGCTTACGCCTGCTTCACGACGCTCGGCCACGTGGTGTCGAGGCCGATCTGCGCGTCGCCGTAGTAGATGAACTGGAAGTCGGTCGCGGACGGATCCGCGGTGCGGAAGGTGAACCAGTCGCTCCAGCTGCCCGGGAGGCCGACGCGATAGCGGTACTCGGTGGCGGCGGTGAGGCCGGTCACGGTGGCCGAGAAGTGCTTGTTCGGGTTGCCGTTCACGACACCCGCGTCATACGCGTCGACGGTGCGGGTCTCGCCGCCCGCCGAGGGCGCGATCTCGACCTGTCCGACCGTGTGCGAGGCGTCGCCGGCGAGCCAGGAGAACGACTGCGAGACGGCAGGCTGCTCGGTCGGGGTGAGGATGACGCGGGTCGGCGGGGCGACGACCGGGGTGCCGGGGGCGGATGCCTTGACCAGGGTCAGTGACGACATGTCGAAGAAGATGTCGGAGCTGGTCTCCCGGTCCTGGAACAGCGAGACGGCGATCGTGTTGGTGCCGTCGTGCAGCAGGTCGCCTTCGGCGCTGAAGGTGCTGGTGAGCGGGTCGCCGTTGCCGTCTCCCGCGTACTCGACGTTGGTGGTGTCGGTGATGCGGCCGTCGACGTAGCGGGCGACCTCTTCGCCGTTGATCCAGACGATGATCGCGTCGTCGTACGTGATAGTGCTCTGGAGGGCCGCGACCTGCTCGGCGACGCCCGCTTCGAGCTCGAAGGTCGTGCGGAAGAAGTAGGTCGGGACGGTCGGGGCCGCCGTGCCGTCGAGGTAGTGGTTCAGAAGGGTCTTCGGCGTCTGCGGACCGACCGGTGCGAGCTTCCCGCCCTTCGCGCCGAACGAGCCGGCAGCGGTCTTCCATGCACTGTCGTCATAGGTGGGCAGCGTCCAGTCGCGGAGCGCCGCCGGTGCGGGAGACGGGTCGGAGCCGTCGTCGAGGTAGTGCCAGGAGGTGTCGCCGGTGATCAGCGATCCCGTCGGCACCTCGGGGTCGGGTGCGGCGAGAGCCGCGGGGGCGACGACGGCGCCGCCGAGCAGGGCGAGGAGCGCGACGGACGTCAGTCCGCGACGCCGCCACCGCACCGCAGGGGTGGGGGAGGTCATGTCAGTCCTTCGAGGTGGGGTTTCCGTGCTCAGCCGCACGAGGCCCCTCCACTCCATCGAAGACGGATGACCGGCGTCTGACCCCGAAGGGAAGGGCGGGTGAACTCCGCGACCGACGCTCCTTCGGCCGAAACGGAGACCGACGTCGCGGGGACCGGCGTGTCGAGGGGTGGCGCGCCGGCGCGCGGGCGGACGGTCTGGGTTTTCGCAGAAGGGCTCGGAGAAGAGGCAGGGGCAGCAGACGGCCCCGGCACGAACGGCTCACCCCGGTACGCTGGAACCCATGCTCAATATGGCTGACGGCCTCGCCCGTCTCGGTGCGCTCGCCGAGAATCCGGTCGTCCGCACCCTCGCGACGGCGTTCGAGGAGGCCGGCTTCGATCTGGCCGTCGTCGGCGGTCCGGTGCGCGATGCGCTGCTCGGACGCGCGACCCATGACCTCGACTTCACGACCAATGCCTCGCCCGACGAGATCCTGACCATCGTCACGCCGATCTCGACCGCCCAGTGGGACATCGGCCGGGCGTTCGGCACGATCGGCGCGCGCGTGCAGCGCGAACAGGTCGAGATCACGACGTATCGCGCCGACAGCTACGACGGTGTGACCCGCAAGCCCACCGTGGAGTTCGGCGACACGATCGACGGCGACCTCGTGCGCCGCGACTTCACCGTCAACTCCATGGCCCTGCAGGTGCCGTCGGTCAAGCTCATCGACCCGACCGGTGGCGTGGAAGATCTGATCGCGGGTGTTCTGCGCACCCCGGCGGACCCCCGGATCTCATTCGGCGACGACCCCCTGCGCATGCTGCGCGCCGCCCGCTTCAGCGCCCAGCTCGGCTTCCGCGTCGAAGAGGCCACGGCCGAGGCGATCGCCGAGCTCCGCGAGACGCTGAAGATCGTGAGTCCGGAGCGCATCCAGTCCGAGCTCGTGCGCCTCATGCAGACCGACGACCCGGTGCGCGGGATCCGCGTGCTGGTCGACACCGGGCTGATCGACGAGTTCCTGCCCGAGGTCACCGAACTGCGCCTCGAGGTCGACGAGCACCACCACCACAAGGACGTCTACGAGCACTCGCTCACCGTGCTCGCCCAGGCGATCGAGCTCGAGCACTTCCGGCACCCCGGCGCCGCGCCCGACGTGCCCCTGCGCATCGCCGCACTGCTGCACGACATCGGCAAGCCCCGCACGCGCAAGCTCGAGGCCGGGGGAGTCGTCACGTTCCACCACCACGACGTCGTGGGCTCGCGGATGGCGCGCAAACGGCTGCAGGCGCTGCGCTTCGACACCGAGACCACGAACGCCGTCGCCACGCTCATCGAGCTGCACCTGCGCTTCTTCGGCTATGCCGAGGGGGCCTGGACGGATGCGGCCGTGCGTCGCTACGTGCGCGATGCCGGCGATCTGCTGGAGCGCCTGCACATCCTCACCCGCGCCGACGTGACCACGCGGAACAAGCGCAAGGCCGGTCGTCTCGCGAGCGCCTACGACGACATCGAGTCGCGCATCGCCGCACTCCGCGAGCAGGAGGAGCTCGACGCGATCCGTCCGGAGCTCGACGGCAACCGCATCCAGCAGGTGCTCGGCATCAGCCCCGGACGCGAGGTCGGCGAGGCGTACCGGTTCCTCCTCGACCTGCGCCTGGACGAGGGCGTGCTCGGGCCCGATGTCGCCGAGCACCGGCTTCGGGAGTGGTGGGCCGCGCGCGGCTGACCTGTCTCATCGCAGTTCGGGGACGATGATCTCGACGTCGCCGGACACGAGCTCGAAGTCCTTCGGGTTGAAGGTGAGGAGGGCGGCGCCGAGTGCGTAGGCGTGCCCGGCCAGCATGAGGTCCTTGCTCCGGGCATGTGCGGGACGGGTCAGGATCACCTCCGACGCAAGGCGGGCGTATCCCTCCGCGGCTGCCCGATCGAACGGCAGCCAGTCGGCTTCGAGGAGTGAGGAGAGGCGCATCAGTTCGTTGCGGCGGCTGCGGCGAAGAACCGGATCCGTCGCACGCTCGACTCCGAGCTGAAGTTCGGCGTAGACGATGGCGCTCAGAGCCACGTCGTCCGGGGGCAACTGCACGCTGTCGAGCTGGATCAGCACGTTCGTGTCAAGAAGAATCACGACTCTCCCACGGGTCCCGGAGCGGTTCGAGGAAGAAGGGATTCTGCCTGTCCGCCTCCAGCTCCTCCGCCCATGCCCGACGCATCCTGTCATGTTCCGGGGTCGACGGGTTCGCATCCACCCTCGCCATGATCTCGCTTGATGGGACCGACCATCGGCGCGGACGGGCCATCCGCTGCGCCAGGTCGGCTTCGAGCCCGCTCGCGCTGTTCTTCGCCAATCGCGTGAGCACGTCGCGCACCTCGGCCTCCATCGAGCGGGAGTTCTGTCGGGCACGCTCCTTCAGCGCGTCGACGACATCGTCGCTGAGATTCCGGATGGTCACGGTCGCCATATTCCGCCTCCTGACAGCAGAATGCTAGCAGGAAGATATCTCTCGCATCACCCCTCGCGCCGACGCTCCAGTTCGGTGAACACCACGCCGCTTTCGTAGGCAACGGTCTGCACAGCATCGAACCTCTCGGGGCGATACGGGCGCTCACCGAACAGGGGGATGCCCGAGCCGAACAGCAAGGGCTGTCGTTTGAGGACGAGTCGGTCGATCTCGTCGGCGAGTGTCGCCGCCAGGGCGCCCCCGCCGCAGAGCCAGATGGCGGCGCCGTCCTCCTGTTTCAGTCGCCGCACCACCGAGACGGGGTCTTCGGACGTGACCTGCAGGTTCTCGGCCTCTGCGCTCCTCGTGCGACTGAACACGATCTGCCGAAGGTGCGCATAGGGGCTGGAGACCCCGCCGACGGCGTAGGTGTTCCATCCCATCAGCACCGTGTCGAAGACGTCGCGGTTCTGTGCGATCCCGAGCGCTGCGGCCGCGGCGGTCGGGAGGGTGTCGGCGAAGCGCCGATTGATGCCGTCCATGTGGTCGCCTTCGACGAGGAACGCGTCGAACTCGCCGTTCGGGCCGGCGATGTAGCCGTCGAGGGTGACGGCGGCGTAGTACACGAGTTCTCGCATGATGCTCCAATCACTACATTTGTCGCAGTTACACTACAACAGGCGTAGTGATTGCGCTAGTCTTCTTCCTATGGTCAAGAACGACTCCCGGCGGCGGGCGATCGCGGATGCGGGGCTCACGGTGCTCGCACGGGAAGGGTCGAGAGGTCTCACGCACCGCGCGGTCGACGTCGCCGCGCGGGTTCCGACCGGCACCACATCGAACTACTTCCGCAGTCGGGACGCCTTGATCGAGGGACTCGTCGAGCGAATCGGAGAGCGACTCGCTCCTACGCCCGAGGATCTCGAGCGCCGCGCGAACGTGCCACCCGGCCCCGCGCTGTTCGCCGACTACATCCGCGACATCGTGCGAAGGCTGACCGAGGATCGAGACGTGACGCTCGCCCTGTTCGAGCTGCGACTCGAAGGCGGCCGACGCCCCGAGGTCGCCGCCGTGCTGGGCGCCTGGCAACGTGCCGGCTTCGACGGCGACATCGCCTTCAACACCGCGGCAGGGCTCCCGGGCGGACGGCGCGAGATCGCGCTTTTCCACTACGCGATCGACGGACTGCTGCTCGACCGGCTCACCACGCCGATCGATCCGGACACCTCGACGGACGAGGTGATCGACGACCTCGTCGCCGGCCTCCTCCGTTGACGCGGTGAGGTGTTCCCTCGGGGCCGCGCTGCTCGTACACTGAGGCAACGCACGCTCTCGACGATCGGAGACCGCTGTGTCTGCGCCGTGGCAGGTATCCCGCGAGTCCCTCCCCCCGACATCGCGACTGCTCATCGAGCGTGCGCACGAAGAGCTGCTCGCCGGCAATCTCGACGACCGGCGCCTGCAAGAGGTGCGCCCCCTCGTCCGCGAGTCGTGGGAGAGGTCGTGGCGCGGTCGGGTCGGACCCGAAGGCGCTCCTCCGCTCGAACTGGTCAGCGACGAGCTCGAGGCCTACCGCCTCGCCCACCCTCTCGCCTCGGTGATGGACATGATCCGTGCGCTGCTGCTGCCCGGCGAGGCGGAGGACACCGGAGTGATCATCGCCGTCGGCGACCAGGCCGGACGCCTGCTCTGGATCGAGGGGGATGATCAGCTGCGCTCGCTCACCGACGGCATGGGCTTCGTTGCCGGTGCGAACTGGTCGGAGGATGCCGTCGGCACGAGCGCCCCCGGAACCGCGCTCGCCCTCGGCCAGTCGGTGCAGATCCGCGGCGCGGAGCACTACAACCGCCTCGTGCATCCGTGGTCATGCACGGCTGCGCCCGTCCGCGACCCCGAGACGCAGCGTGTGCTCGGAGTCATCGACATCACCGGAGGCCCCGAGGTGGTCTCGCTGCAGGCGCGACTGCTGGTCGATGCGACGGCCCGCGCGGTCGAGGCGGAGTTGATGGTGGCTCGTCTGCGCCGACGGAGCGAGGAGTCCCGGCCGCGAACCAGCGTGACGAAGGGACGCATGCCGGCGACCGCGCGCGCGACGCTGCATGTGCTCGGCCGGGATCGGGCCCGCCTGGAGACCGAGTCCGCACACGACGAGTCCATGATCGAGCTCAGCGCACGCCACGCGGCGATCCTGCTGATGCTGGCCGTGCACCGCCAGGGTCTCTCGGCCGAGCGCCTCTGCGAGCTCGTCTACGGCCCGGGCGTCTCGCCCGACACGCTCCGCCCGGAGATGGTTCGCCTGCGCAAGGTGCTCGAGCGCACGGCCCCCGATCTGGTGCCCGAGTCGCGCCCGTACCGCCTTCCCGTCGCCGTCGATACCGACGCACATGACGTGCTGTCACTGCTCGATCGCGGCGCGCACCGGGTGGCGCTCACCGCCTATCGGGGTCCGGTGCTCCCCGAGTCGACCTCGCCCGGCGTCGAGGAGTTCCGGGAGTCGGTGAGGGGAGCGCTCCGCGAAGCGATGTTGTCCGAGGCGAGTCTCGACGTGCTGCTCTCCTACGCAGAGATCCCCGAGGGGCAGGGAGATGCCGAGGCACTCCGTCTCGCGCTGGAGATGCTCCCCGCCCGGTCGCCGAAGCGCGCAGGGCTCGTCGCGAGGATCGAGCGCCTCGAGGCCTGACCGCGGCCTGCAACCGGGCGCAACGTTGCGCATCGGGGCGCAACCCCGGGCGACCTACCTTCGGAGAAGAGCCGCTGCACCGACGCGCGGCCCCGTCGAAGGAGACCCCATGAGCATCGTCGAAGAAGACGTGTCCCTCGCCTACGCGGCCCCGGGCCAGCCGGGCGCGCTCGCGAACTACCGGCCGCGCTACGGCCACTACATCGGCGGCGAGTTCGTCGAGCCCGTGAAGGGCCAGTATTTCGAGAACGTCAGCCCCGTGAACGGCAAGGTCTTCACCGAGGTCGGTCGCGGCACGAGCGAAGACATCGACCGGGCCGTCGAGGTCGCGTGGCAGGCGTTCGCGACCTGGGGCAAGACCAGTCCTGCCGAGCGATCCGTGATCCTCAACAAGATCGCCGACCGGATCGAACAGCACCTCGAGGAGATCGCGGTCGCCGAGACCTGGGAGAACGGCAAGCCGGTGCGCGAGACCCTCGCCGCCGACATCCCGCTCGCCGTCGACCACTTCCGCTACTTCGCCGGCGTCCTGCGGGCGCAGGAAGGCGGCATCAGCCAGCTCGACGAGAACACCGTCGCGTACCACTTCCATGAACCGCTGGGTGTGGTCGGTCAGATCATCCCCTGGAATTTCCCGATCCTGATGGCGGTCTGGAAGCTGGCGCCCGCGCTCGCCGCGGGCAACTGCGTCGTGATCAAGCCCGCCGAGCAGACACCGGCATCCCTGCTGTTCCTGTTCGAGATCATCGGCGACCTGCTGCCGGCCGGCGTCGTGAACATCGTGAACGGGTTCGGTATCGAGGCGGGCGCTCCGCTCGCGCAGCACAAGCGCATCCGCAAGGTCGCCTTCACGGGCGAGACCACGACCGGTCGCCTCATCATGCAGTACGCCTCGCAGAACCTGATCCCGGTCACGCTGGAACTCGGAGGCAAGAGCCCCAACGTGTTCTTCGAAGACGTCGCGCGTTCGACCAGCGATCCGTTCTACGACAAGGCGCTCGAGGGCTTCACGATGTTCGCGCTGAATCAGGGCGAGGTCTGCACCTGCCCCTCGCGCGCACTCATCCAGCGGTCGATCTACGACGGCTTCCTCGCCGACGGGCTGGAACGGGTCGCGAAGGTCGTGCAGGGCAATCCGCTGGATCCGGCGACGATGATCGGCGCGCAGTCGTCGAACGATCAGCTCGAGAAGATCCTCAGCTACATCGACATCGGCAAGCAGGGCGGTGCGCGACTGCTCACCGGTGGCGAGCGGGTCGATCTCGGCGGCGATCTGAGCGAGGGCTTCTACGTCGCACCGACCGTGTTCGAGGGCACCAATGACATGCGCATCTTCCAGGAGGAGATCTTCGGTCCGGTGCTGTCGGTCACCTCGTTCGACGGCTTCGACGACGCGATCTCGATCGCGAACGACACCCTCTACGGACTGGGTGCCGGCGTGTGGAGCCGCAGCGGGGACACGGCTTATCGTGCAGGACGAGCGATCGAGGCCGGACGCGTCTGGACGAACACGTATCACCAGTACCCGGCGCATGCGGCGTTCGGCGGGTACAAGCAGTCGGGCGTCGGGCGCGAGAACCACAAGATGATGCTCGACCACTACCAGCAGACGAAGAACCTCCTCGTCTCGTACGCGGAAGGGCCGATGGGCTTCTTCTGAGCTCGTTCCCCGGGCGGGCGCTGCTCCCTCAGCGTCCGCCCGGCTCCCTCCCCGGAAGGCGGCAGTCATGGTCAGCATCGGCACCTATCAGCGCGTGGACGTGACGGAGGCGGCGGCCGCACTCGTGCGTGAGCTGACCGCACAGCACGGGCCGCTCATGTTCCACCAGTCCGGCGGCTGCTGCGACGGCTCTTCACCCATGTGCTATCCGATCGGGATGTTCATCACGGGGCCGGGCGACGTGCTGCTCGGTGCCCTCGACGTCGGACTGCCGCAGACGGTGGAGGTGTTCATGTCGGAGTCGCAGTTCGAGTACTGGAAGTACACGCACCTGACCATCGACGTGGTGCCGGGTCGCGGTGCGGGATTCTCGGTCGAAGGCCCGACCGGGATGCGATTCCTGATCCGGTCCCGGATGCTGAACGACGCGGAGCTGGAGTACTTCGGCTTGTCGACGCGAGCGGTGTGAACGGCGCGATGGAGGCTTCTGGTTACGATGAGCCGATGTGGTGGACGGACGAGCAGTGGTCGGAGCTCATCGATCCCGCGCGGTGTGGCATGTGCGCCGACGCTCACCTGGAGGAGAACGAACACAGCATCCTGGTGGGTTCCACCGAGGCCACATACTTTCGTCTCGTGCGAAATCAAGCTCACGCCGGTTATTCCGTGGTGATTCTTCGTGAACACGTCACCGACCTCGATCGGCTCGATGCGCTTCAGCTCGATGCTTTCTGGCACGACGTGCAGCGCGCGGGTAAGGCGGTCGGCGCGGCGTTCACGCCCCGAAAGATCGACTACCTCGTGATGGGGCATCGCGCACCGCACCTGCACTGCCATGTGTTCCCGCAGCATCGAGACGATGACCCGCTTCGGAATGTGGATATCGCGGAGGGGCCTGTGTACCTGTCGGCGTCCGAATTGGGTGGTTCCGTCGCCGCTCTTCGCGAGACGTGGCGGGACTTCGCCTGACCCCGCCCGGTGCTCAGCGCGGCAGCCGCGGCACGGCATCGACCAACGCCCGCGTGTACGGGTCCTGCGGTTCGTGCAGCACGGCCGGGGTGGCCCCCTGCTCGACCACGCGGCCGTTCTGCAGCACGAGCGTGCGATCACAGGCCGAGGCGATCGCGGTCAGGTCGTGCGACACCATCACGAGCGACAGGCCGTTCTCGCGGCGCAGCCGGTCGAGCAGCTCGAGCACCTGCACGCGCGTCGTCACGTCGAGGGCGCTGACGGGTTCGTCGGCGAGCAGCACCCGGGGGCGTGAGACCACGGCGCGCGCGATCGCGATGCGCTGGCGCTGCCCACCGGAGAACTCGTGCGGATAGCGGCGCGCGGTGTCGGCGGGAAGCCCGACGGAGTCGAGCGCCTCGGCGATGCGGCGTTGTGCATCGGCGCCGGATGCCAGACCCAGCGAACGGAGCGGTTCGCCGATGATCCGGTCGATGCGTTGGCGCGGGTCGAGAGACGAGTACGGATCCTGGAACACCGGCTGCACGCTCGCGCGGAAGCGACGCATCTGCGCCCGGTCGCGCAGTGCGAGCGGGGCATCCTCGAACAGCACCTGTCCATCGCGCGGGGCGGCGAGTCCGAGCAGCAGTCGCAGGATCGTCGACTTGCCCGCGCCCGATTCGCCGACCAGGCCGAGGGAGTCGCCTTCGTCGATGCGCAGCGACACGTCGTCGAGCACGCGGCGGGACCCGTAGGCGAAGCCGGCACCGCGCAGTTCGAGCAGGCTCATGCGCCGACCTCCCCGGCGTCGAGGAAGGCGTCGAGTGCACGGGCGCTGTCGACCAGCATCCTCGTGTACGGCTCGGCGGGCTCCTGCAGCACCTGCGCGACCGTGCCTGCTTCGACCACGAGTCCGTCGCGCAGCACGACGATGCGATCGACCATGCGCGAGACGACGGCCAGATCGTGGCTGATGAACAGCAGCGCCATGCCTCGTTCGTCGACCAGGCGTTCCATCAGCGCGAGCACCCCGTCCTGCACGGTCACGTCCAGTGCAGTCGTCGGTTCGTCGGCGATGAGCAGTTGCGGGCGAGCCGCGAGGGCGACGGCGATCGCCACCCGCTGACGCTGGCCACCCGAGAGCTCATGCGGGTAGGCGCGTGCGATGCGGGCGTCGGACAACGCGACCTCGTCGAGGGCAGCCGCTACCGCAGAACGCAGCTCTGCCCCGCGCAGCCCGAGATGGCGGCGCAGCGGTTCGGCGATCTGGCGGCCGACCTTCATCAGCGGGTCGAGCGCGGTGAGGGGCTCCTGGAACACGATCTGCGCGACGGGTCCGCGCAGCGGGCGGAGGTCGGCGTCGCGGGCGTCGATCACCTGGTGGCCGTCGAGCAGCACCGAGCCCGACGCGCTGAGGGCATCCGGCAGCAGCCCGGTCACGGCCAGGGAGGTCAGCGATTTGCCCGAGCCGGACTCACCGATCAGGCCCAGGCGCTCACCGGGCGCGAGGGAGAAGGAGACATCGCGCACGAGGGTGCCCGCGCCGGAGCGGACTGTGAGGCCGGAGACGTCGAGGATGCTCATCGGCTCCTCCTGCGGGTCGGGTCGGCCAGGTCACGCAGACCGTCGGCGAGGAAGTTCACGCCGAGCACGAGCGCGATGATCGCGACACCCGGAGCGATCGCGCCGACGGGGGCGGTGAGCACGGTGCCCTGCGCCTCCTGCAGCATCCGCCCCCACGATGCGTTGGGCGGCGGTGCTCCCAACCCGAGGTACGACAGGCTCGCCTCGGCCAGCACGGCTGCGCCGAACTGCAGCGCCAGGCTCACGGCGAGGGTAGGGGCGATGTTCGGAAGCACGTGCTGGGACACGATGCCCAGCACGCTCGTGCCGCTGGTGCGCGCGGCGGTGATGTACTGCTCCTGCAGCACGCGACGCGCGAGGATGCGCGTGAGGCGGGCGACGACCGCCGACATCGCGAGTCCGATCGCGAGCACCGCCGACCACAGCGACGCTCCCTGTACGGCGACGACCAGCATCGCGAGCAGGAGGACGGGGAACGCGATCACGACATCCAGTCCGGCCGAGAGCGTGTCGTCGACCCAGGGGCGCGCGAATGCGGCGAGAAGCCCGACGACGGTGCCGAGGATTGCCGCGATCGCGACGGCGCAGGTGCCGACGATGAGGGCGATACGTGCGCCCCACATCAGCTGAGAGAACAGGTCGCGTCCGAGTCGATCCGTGCCGAGCAGGTGCAGGGAACTCGGGCCTTCGAGCCGTCCGCCGCTGGTGTCGGCGAGCGGATAGGGGAGCCAGAACAGCGAGACCAGGGCCATGAGCACGATGAGGCCCGTGAGGACGAGCCCGATGATCAGGGTCGCCTTCGGCCGCCGGCGCACGGGCACGGACGCGGTGATCAGCTGTCCGGCGACGCGGCTCATCGGTTCCCCGAGACGCTCGTGCGCAGGCGCGGGTCGATCAGGCGCTGCACGATGTCGGCGGCGAACCCGACCAGCATCACGAACAGGGTGCTGACGACGAGGACGCCCTGGATGACCTGGAAGTCATGCTGTTCGATGGCCGACAGCAGCAGGCTGCCGAGTCCCGGAAGCGTGAAGACGCTCTCGACGACCACCGCGCCGAGAAGCGTCGTCGACAGTTCGATGCCGAGCACCGCGACGACGGGCACCGCGCCGTTGCGCACCCCATGCCGGAGCAGAGCCTCACCCATGCCGGAACCACCGGCGCGGGCGGTGCGCAGATAGTCGCTGCCGAGCACGTCGAGCGTCGCCGAGCGCACGTATCGGCTCAGGGAGGCGCTCATGACGATCACGATGGTGAGGATGGGCAGCGCGAGCGAGCGCAGTGCATCCGTCGGATCTTCCCAGTCCTTGCGGGGGAATCCGCCGGACGGCAGAGCACCGAGGCCGAGCGCGAACACCCAGACGAGCACCACGCCGACCCAGAACACGGGGACCGCGACACCGAGCTGTGCGAAGCCCGAGAGGGCGATGCCGTACCAGCGGTCGGATTTCACGGCGGCGGTGATGCCGATGACGAGGGAGACGAGCAGCGCGATCGTGAAGGCGATGAGGGTGAGCGGAAGCGTCACGGCGAGACGGTCGGCGATGTCGGGCCCGACGGGGCGCGAGCTCAGGAACGATTCACCCAGATCGAAGCGGAGCACCTGGCCCGCCCACGTCGTGAACTGCTGCAGCAGCGGCTGGTCGGAGCCGACCTGAGCGCGCGCGGCATCGATCTGCTCCGGGGTGGCGTTCACCGAGAGCAGGGCGTTGGCCGGGTCGCCGGGAAGCAGGCGCAGCAGAACGAAGATCGCGACCATCGCGACGACGAGCGATACCGCGAGGAACGCGAGGCGGCGCAAGAGGTAGGCGAGCATGGCTTCTCAGGATGACGTGGGGGATGCCGACGCGCGGCATCCCCCACGCACGTCAGGACTTGACGATGTCGTAGGCGAAGAACTGCGAGTTCAGGCCGTTGACCGGGTACCCGCTGAGATCGCTGGAGGCGACCACGATCTGCGGGTACAGGTACAACCATACGCTCGCGGCATCCGCGGCGATCTTCTCGTTGACCTGCTTCAGCAGGGCCGTCTGCTCGTCGGTCGTTGCGGCCTGCTCGGCCTGGGCGACCCACTGCTGCACGTCGGTGTCGTTGTAGCCCCAGTAGAAGTCGGGGTTGCCGTACCAGACCACGTCGCGGTCGTTCACGTGCTCCTGCAGAGTGGCCTCGAAGTCCTGCTCCTTGAACACCTTCGTGTACCACTCGTCGGCGCTGATCGTGTTGATCTCGACAGTGATGCCCACCTCGGCGAGCTGCGACTGCAGGAACTCCGCCACGGCGGGGTGCGGGTCGTAGCTCGGGGTGTCGAGCGTGAACGTGAAGCCGTCGGCGTAGCCGGCCTGCGCGAGCAGATCCTTCGACAGCTCGACGTCGTAGGGGTTCACGGAGGTGAGGTCCTCGTACCAGGGGTCGGTCGGCGGCACCATCGACCCGATCAGCGTGCCGTAGTCGCCCCAGATCGACTCGAGGAGCTTCTTCGTGTCGATCGCGGAGTAGACCGCCTTGCGCACGAGCGTGTTGTCGAAGGGGGCGACGCGGTCGTTGAAGGCGAGCAGCTCCTTCGTGGTCGAGGTGCCCTCGCTCACGACGTAGTCGTCGGAGTCGAACTGCGTGAGCGAGTCGGGGTTCTGCACACTGGTGATGACGTCGATCTCACCCGTGAGGAGTGCGTTGTTCTCCGCCGTCGCGTCGGTGAAGTACGTGTAGACGACCTCGCCGTTCTTGGCAGGCTCGCCCCAGTAGTCGTCCCAGCGCTGGAGGGTGAGGGTCGAGCCCTTCTTCCACTCGTCCAGCGTGTACGGGCCGGTGCCGTCTTCGGACGACGTGATGTCGCCGGCCTCGTCGTTCACGATCCAGACGTAGCTGAGGTTGTACAGGAACGAGATCGAGCGCTCCGACAGCGTGAACACGACCGTCTTGTCATCGGGGGTGGCGATGTCGGCGATGGTCGTGAAGCTCGACTTGCGGGCGGACACGGAGTCTTCGGCGGTGACGGCCTCGATGCTCGACTTCACGTCGGCGGAGGTGAGCGGGTCGCCCGAGTGGAAGGTCACGTCGTCGCGCAGCGTGATCGTGTAGGTCAGGCCGTCGTCGGACACCTGGGCGTCTTCGGCGAGGAGCGGTTCGACCTCGCCGTCGTCCGTGAGCCGGTACAGGCCCTCGTAGACGTTGCCGGTCAGCGCCTCGGTCACACCCTGGCCGCCGCCCTGCGTGTTGCTGAGGTTGGTGGGCTCGTACAGCGACCCGATGAGCATCGTGGCGTCTTCGCTCGCGGTGGCGTCGTTGCTCGTGCCCGACGCGCAGCCGGCCACGAGGGCGAGCGTGGCGACGGCGCCGAGCGCGCCGAGGATGCGGGTTCTTCTCATGAGTACTCCAGGGTGAGCGAGTGCGGCGTCACGCCGCGTAGATGTCGAAGCCGTCGCGGAACACGACGTTCTTCTCGCCTGCTCGGATAGGCAGGGGGAAGCGGTTGGATGCCGGCGGCAGCGGGCAGTTGTACTGGGCGCTGAATCCGCACGGCGGCACGAAGGCGCGGTTGAAGTCGAGGACGACGGAGCCCTCGTCGTCGCGCAGCTGCACGAACAGGAAGCGACCGGATCCGTAGGTCTCCGAGCCGTTCGTCTCGTCGCCGAACACGAGCAACAGCGTGCCGCCGTCGTCGAACGCGGCGAGGGTGTACTCCTGGCCGTCGAGCTCGAGGCGGATGTCGCCAGGGACGACCAGATCACGGGTGCCGCCGTTGTCGCGGATGTGCTCGAACGACACGCGTCGATCACCGGAGACCGGGGTGAAGTGTCCCTCGAGCACCCACGCCGGGTCGTAATCGTAGGTGTCGATGCGGTCGAAGGCGCGGATGGCGGGGGCGTCCGCATCCCAGACGCGCAGCCCGTGCTCCGCCTGACCCGTTTCGATGTTCGTGCGCTCGATCGGCGTCACGGTCACTGTGTCGGCCGCGGCGCGCTGTTCGGCATCGACATCGGGGCGCTCACCGGTCCAGCGGGTCTCGATCAGGGCGAGGTTGCCGGTCGGCGACGTGACGGCGGCGCGGCGCTCGGTCTGCCAGTGAATGTGTTCTTCTCGTTCAGACATCGCTCTCAATTCTCTTGCATGCAGAAGGGGGCGGGGTCGGGTTCGTCACCCGGGGTCACACAGGGCGGTGCTCAGTCGCTCGCGCCGTCGAGCATCGCCCTCGACGCGCGTGTCTGCGCGCGCAGAGCTGCGGCCAGAGCGGAGACGGCGGGCAGGCGCAGCGACTCGGGACGAGCGACCAGGTAGTAGGGGAGCTTCTCGGCGAACACCGAGGGCAGCAGTCGCACGAGGTCGTGGTGGCGGTCTGCCGCGAAACAGGGGAGGAGGCCGATGCCGGCGCCTGCTCGCGTGGCCTCGACATGCACGAAGACGTTGGTGGAGGTCAGGCCGTCCTGCATGCGCGGCACGAGTCGGCGAGGCAGGTCGAGGGCATCGACCTGCAGCATCGAATCGACGAAGTACACCAGCTGGTGCTGCTCCAACTCGGCAGCGGTGCTCGGCGTTCCGACCCGATCGAGGTAGTCGCGGGACGCGTACATTCCCAGCGTGTAGGTGCCGAGCTTCACGGCGTGCGCACGACGCGTCTGCGGCACCCCCACCACGACCTCGAGATCGAGACCGGCGCGATGCTCGGCGGCGCGCCGGGTCGCCGCGACGATCTCGACCGTGAGTCGCGGATGGTCCCTGCGCAGCGCGGCGACCGCGGGGGCCGCGATGTAGGCGCTGAATCCGTCTGTCGCCGACATGCGGACGACGCCGGAGATCGGATCCGGCGGTTCGGTGCCGCCGTCGAGCTGCGACAGCGCCGCTTCGATCCGGCCTCCCGTCTCTGCGGCGGACCGGCCGAGGTCGGTCAACTCCCACCCCGTCGCCGACTGTGCGACCACGCGTCCGCCGAGCACGTCCTCGAGGGCGGCGATACGGCGGGCGACGGTCGTGTGATCGAGTCCCAGATGCGCGGCGGCACTCGTGTAGCGTCCGGTGCGCGCGACCGCGAGGAGCACGAGAAGGTCGTCGGCGCGAGGCCGCTTGACAGCATCCATTCTGCAATTATGCACAGTCGATGTGCAGCACTGGGCGTTGTTGCAGAGACCGCCGTGCTCGACACTGGGACGCGGGTGTCACCGGCGACACCCGAAGGAGACAGACATGACATCCTCAGTGAGCGCGGCCCCCACCGCCCCCTCCGCCCCGAACTCGAAGCTGAAGCGGGTCGTCGCGGCCTCCATGGCCGGCACGGTCGTGGAGTGGTACGAGTTCTTCCTCTACGCCACCGCGGCCAGCCTGGTGTTCGGCACCTACTTCTTCCCCGCAACCGGTTCTCCCCTCGACGGGATCATCGCGGCCTTCGTCACCTACGCGATCGGATTCATCGCGCGTCCGCTCGGCGGCATCGTCTTCGGGCAGATCGGCGACCGGTTCGGCCGCAAGCCCACCCTGCAGGCGACGATCATCATCGTCGGCGCAGCGACGTTCCTGATGGGGTGCCTCCCCGGGTTCCAGAGCATCGGCTACTGGGCGCCCGCCCTGCTGGTGGCGCTGCGCTTCCTCCAGGGCTTCGCCGTGGGCGGGGAGTGGGGCGGCGCCGTGCTGCTGGTCGCCGAGCAGAGCCCCGACCGCTCGCGTTCATTCTGGTCGAGCTGGCCGCAGGCCGCCGTGCCCGTGGGCAACCTGCTCGCCACCCTCGTGCTGCTCGTGAGCTCATGGGTGATGAGCTCGGCCGCCTTCCTCGAATGGGGCTGGCGCATCGCCTTCTGGCTGTCGGCGGTGATCGTGCTGGTCGGCTTCTACATCCGTCGTCACGTCGAAGAGGCGCCGATCTTCCTCGAGGCCAAGGCGCAGGTCGAGGCGGAGAAGGCCACGTCGTACGGTGTCGTCGAGGTGCTGCGCCGCTATCCGAAGGGCATCCTGCAGGCGATGGGCATCCGCTTCGCCGAGAACATCGTCTACTACATCGTCGTCAGCTTCACGATCGTCTACCTGAAGACGGTGCACGAATACGACACGAGTCAGTTGCTGCTCGCGTTGCTCATCGCGCACGTCGTGCACTTCGCGATCATCCCGCAGCTGGGGCGTCTCGCCGACCGGTGGGGGCGTAAGCCCGTCTACCTCACCGGCGCGATCCTCAGCGCGACCTGGGCGTTCTTCGCCTTCCCGATGTTCGACACCCTCAACCCGGTCCTCATCGTGCTGGCCGTGACCATCGGGCTCTGCTTCCACGCCTTCATGTACGCCCCGCAGCCGGCGGTGATGGCGGAACTGTTCCCCACGCGGATGCGGTACTCGGGCGTCTCCCTCGGCTCCCAGGTCACCGCGATCCTCGCCGGCTCGCTCGCCCCAATCCTCGCGATCCAGTGGCTGCGCGACTTCGGATCCTGGTTGCCGATCGCGATCTACATCGTCATCGCCTGCGTCGTGACCGCCATCGCCGTGGTGTCGTTGCGCGAGACGAAGGGCATCTCGCTGCAGGCCATCGATGACGCCGATGCCGCCCGTGCGGCCGCGGCCTGACATGCGAAGGAGTACGACATGACCGATCTGCACGGACGCAGGGCGCTCGTCACGGGCGGGGCGAGCGGGATCGGGGCGGCCTGCGCCCGTGAGCTCGCTTCGGCGGGCGCCCGGGTCACGGTCGCCGATGTCGACCGTGCGTCCGCGGAGGCGCTCGCGGCGGAGATCGGCGGAGAGGCGTGGCACGTTGACCTCTCCGACCTCGGGGCGCTGGCCGATGCCCGCATCGACGTCGACATCCTCGTCAACAATGCGGGAGTGCAGCACGTGAGTCCGATCGAGGACTTCGCGCCGGAGCGGTTCTCCTTCATCCTGCGGCTCATGCTCGAGGCGCCGTTCCTGCTCATCCGGGCCGCCCTCCCCGGAATGTACGACCGGGGCTTCGGACGGGTGATCAACGTGTCGAGCGTGCACGGCTTGCGCGCCTCCGCCTACAAAGCGGCGTACGTCGCAGCGAAGCACGGCTTGGAGGGGCTGTCGAAGGTGACGGCACTGGAGGGCGGGCCCCGAGGTGTGACGAGCAACTGCATCGACCCGGGCTACGTGCGCACGCCCCTCGTCGAGAAGCAGATCGCCGATCAGGCCCGCGTGCACGGGATCCCCGAGGAAGAGGTCCTCGCGACCGTGATGCTCACCGAGTCCGCCATCAAGAGGCTCGTCGAGCCGAGCGAGGTCGCCTCGCTCGCGCTGTGGCTCGCCGGTGACTCCGCGGGGATGGTCACCGGGGCCAGCTACACGATCGACGGCGGCTGGTCGGCCCGCTGAGGGCGTGCTTCAGCCGTTGAGGCGCTCGGTGAGATGCACGGTCACCTCGTCGCCGTCGCCCTTTCCGATGCGGGTGCGGATGGGGGCGGCGACCGGGAGCTTGTGGGTGCCGTCGCCGAGCGCCATGAAGGCGCCGCGGAAGGGCTCGCCGTCGATGGTGCCCGCGACCTTGACGAGTCCTCGTGTGCCGAAGATGGTCGCGGAGTCGTCCAGCTGCACGCAGGTCCAGGTGTCGCCTTCGCGAACCTTTCCGAGGGTGGCCGTGAATGTGATGTCGAGGGGGCTGCTCATGTGCCTCTCCTTTCGGTCAGACGAACGATCCGACGATCGCTCCGATGATGACGAGCTTGAGGATCCAGTCGAGCAGGTGCACGCCCGCTGCCGGCAGCGCGGTGTTCTCGTGCACGACGCCGCCCATGAGCAGGACGAGAGGGAGTGTGCACAGCGCCAGTCCGAGGAGCGACCCGTAACCGGCGCCGTGCCAGCCGGCTGCGATCATCAGCCCGGCCACGAGGCAGGAGACGATGAGGCTGCGCAGGACCACCGATGCCATCTGTGCGGCGGCGGGGAGGCCGGGTCGAGGAGTGCTCGTCCGAGAGATGAGCGCCGAGACCGGGGGCACGGCGTAGAGCAGAGCGCTCGCGATGAACGATGCCACCGTGGCGAGGACGATTGCCGGAACGATCATGTCGGCCTCCTTTAGTACTTGTTGGTACTCAAAGTATGCCCGACAGGGGAAACTGTCAAGTACTAAACTGAACGACATGACCGCGATGACTCGAACGCCTGGACGTCCGGCCGGTCGCACGGGCGAAGCGCTGCTCGATACCGCCCGTGATGTCTTCCTCGAGTTCGGATACGCGGGGGCATCGATGGACGAGGTCGCCAAGCGCGCCCGCATCTCGAAGGCGTCCCTCTATCGGGAGCATGCGTCGAAGTCGGCGCTGTATGCCGCCGTCGTCCGGCATTGGGCGCTCGCCGGCCGTGATGCCATGAGACCGGCTCTCGAAGCGGTGAGGGCGCATCCCGACCTGAGGGAGGGGCTCGTCGCACTCGGCGAGACGATGCGGGCCGGGATGCTGAGCGCGCCGGTGGTGGCGATGCGTCGACTGGTCATCGCCGAAGCGGCCGCGCATCCGGAGGTCGCGAGGGACTACCTGGCGCAGAGCTGGGACGCGAATATCCGCAATCTCGCAGACGCGATGATCGATCTCTCCGACGCGCACGGCCTGACCGTCGATGACGCCGACGCACTCGCGAGCGAGTTCACTTGGCTGGTCGTGGGCGCACCTTTGAACGCCGGCCTCTTGGGTGTGGAGACAGGTGAGCCACCGGTGGCCAGAGCCGTCGATCTGTTCTTGGCGGGCTACCTCCCTCGCGAGGACCGCGGGTAAGCGCATTCGCCCGAATGGATGCAACGGGTTGCAACCTCGCCCGGTATACCATTTGGCCATACGCCCAGCAGCGTCAGTCCCCAGCTGACCGTGGGCGGGGCGGCTCAGCCGTCATGCGGAGGGAGAGTGGATCTCTTTTCGATCCCGAGGGGGGATGGGGTGGGAGCTCGGTCCCCAGCCGGCACCCACCCCCACACTCGGCCCTCCGCCTCTCTCAGCCCGTCGGCGCAGCCCCGCTCGTTCCGTCGGCTCTGTTCCGTCGGCTCTGTTACGTCGGCCTCGATTCCGTCGGCTCCGTGGAATGGGTTCAGTACAGTCGGCTGACGATCCAGAAGCCGATGACCGCGATCACGATGACGACCGGCACCCAGGTGCCGCCGCGCTTGAGGCGTCGGCCCTGCGGCGCGACGCCGGGAGGCGGGGTGAGCAGCCCGGCCGGGGGAGCGAACGGCAATGAGGGAGTCGGCGCCGGAGCCGAGGCGAGCGATCCGGTCTCGGCCACGAGCCGCTCATCGCGCCACCGCGTCCATTGATCGAACTTCGTCAGCAGGGCTCCGACGGTGCCGAAGAGCCAGGCCCAGGTGGCGGGATCGAGGGTCGAGACCTTCCGTTGCGTGTAGAGGAACAGCCAGTCGTCGACGATCTCCACGTCGAGCTCGGCGGCGTTGTCGATGAACCTCGCCATGATGTCTGGCGTGAAGAGATAGAGGGCATCGCGTTCGTACCCCTCAGGGCAGTAGAGCGTGAAGTGCCGATCGAAGTCGCCCTCGAGGGACAGGCGCTGGCTTCGCTGGAACGATGCCGGCAGGTTCGAGCCGAAGCCGTTGTTGCCCGTGGCGTCGAGCACGATGTTCGGCAGCGGCACGTCGAGCTTCACGGCCACGTATCCCCACCGGTAGGTCGTGGAGTTCTTTCCCGACTGCACCGTGTACTGGTAGTTGCCGAACTCGACGAAGCGCGGGCGGGTGCCGCGGATCAGATCGGTGGACTGCCGTGCGCGGCCGAGATGGAAGATCATGCCGGGCAGGGGTGGGTCGGCGACCTTCGGCTCGTAGGTCATTCCGTTCGCCTGGGCGAAGCTGTGCAGTCGATATCGCCGGGCCTGCGCGTTGCGCACGCCCAACCAGATCATCACTCCCACCGCTGCGAGGAGGAGCACGATCAGCACGAGGGGGATCGCCGCGGCGGCGGGCGAGTCGCCGAAGGACGCCAGACTCAGGGTGACGCCGACGAGGAGCGGGAGCATCACGACCGCGAAGATCGCTGCCGCGACGATGCCGATGACCGTGGACGCGGTCACGCCGCCCGTCGGTCGCGAACGGAGTTCGGCGGCGAAGGCGCGCACCGCAGCGGGATCCACCGCATCGGTGAGCGGGCGCGCGTCGAAGGGCGGCTGCGGGGAGGTCACCGGTTCACCGCATCGGCGTCCCACGTGAGGGCGGCCCCCTCGGGAAGAGGGAGCGCCTCCAGCTGCTCGTCCGCGCAGAGCGCCTCGATCAGGGCAGACGAGCCGGCCACGATCGTCGAGTCGTAGTCGACCTCGCTCGCCATCACCCAGGCACGATCCTCGGGCCAGAGGATGCTCGGGCTCTGGGCCGATGGCGGGAATCCGTGCTCCTCGGCGGGGACATCGCGCCACGGCACGTGCAGCACCCACTCCGGGTCGGCGAATGCGCGCGGCGGAGCGGAGAACAGCACGTGGTCGCGCCCCGGCAGATCGAGCCGAGGCCCCTCCGAGATCTCCCGCGAGAGGATGCCCTCTTGCCAGGTGGGCCGACGGAAGACGTTGTTGAACGGGTCGTGCGCGCTGCGCTCGAGCATCGCCTGATGGTTCGGATCGTCGGTGAAGGTCAGGAAGGAGCGGGAGGGTGTGACACCGAAGAAGCCCAGCAGCCCCCCTCGCCCCTCCCAGAGCGCGGCGAAGCCCGCATCCGGGGTCTGAGTGTGGTCCACGAGGTGAGCGGCGATGGTCGCCAGAAGGGTCGGATCGAGCTCACCCTCCATCGGGGCGGTGAACTCGCGACCGTCCGGGGCGATCCGCGTGCGCCAGTCGCCGTCGGGCGGGGTGCGCACGATCCGCTGCCATTGCGCGAGCGGATGCAGGACCGTGCCGAACGCCGCGGCGGTCTGCGCCCAGGAGACGGGCTCGTCGACGAACTCGGCCATGAGCGCGCGCTGCTCGGGCTCTGGCATGCGCACCAGCTCGTCAGCCGTCGGGATCGTCCGGCCGGGCAGCGACCGGGCGATCGCCGGATGGAAGATGCGTGCGTACGCAGGGAAACCACGGGGCACCACCCCGTGCATGGTCTCGTAGTCTGCGTCGAGCCGCTCGCGCAGCCACGCTCCCGCCGAGGGATCGGACATCCACTCCATGCCCCCACGCTACCCGGCACATCGCGGCGCGCAGGGTCGGCGGACACCGGGCGTGCAGAGAGCGGCTCTAGGCTGACGGCGTGGAGACCGGGAGAAGGACCGTCGCGCCGCGATCCTCCGTCGCGCTGCGGCCCGCTCCCGCGTGGGAGCTCTCCCGCATTCTGATCGGCATCGCGGTCGTCGGGATCCTCGTATACGCCTATGTCCTGCGCATCGCCGTCGGAGACGTGAATCCGTTCGACTACTTCGGGTACTTCACGAATCAGACCAGTCTGATCGCGGCAAGCGTCCTGATCGGCACCGGATTCCTCGGTGTGAGCGGCCGACGGGCTCCGTCCTGGCTCACCCTGCTGCGCGGCCTCGTGACCGCGTACCTGATCGTCGTCGGCGTGATCTACAACGTGCTCGTCCCGGGCACCGGCTCGGCGCCGCCCTGGGTGAGCGTCGTCCTGCACGTCGTCTTCCCCGTGGTCGTCGTGCTCGACTGGCTGCTGGTCGGCGATCGCCCGCGCCTGCCGTGGCGCCTGCTGTGGTTGCTGTTGCCGTACCCCGTGATGTGGCTGATCGTGGTGCTCCTGCGTGGCGTGACGGACGGGTGGGTTCCGTACGGTTTCCTGCTCCCGGAGCGGGGCCCGCTGTCGCTGCTGCTCCACATCGTCGTCCTGCTCGCCGCCGTTCTGCTCGCCGGAGTCCTGGTCTGGTCCGCCAGCCGATTCCGCGGCGTGTGGAGCGCCGGTCGTCGCATCGACCGCACCTGATCCGACCCGGTGCTGTGCTGTCCCGGGCCGGGCACTACGGTAGGAACCGCGTCACGCGAGCCGATGGTGGTTGGGGGAGAGTCCGAATGCTGAATCAGGCCGAAGCGGTGTCCGGCGAGAGGGTCTTCCGCAGGCACCCGCTCCGCTCGGCCGTCGGGGCGATCATGCTCTCGGTGGTGCTCTCTGCGGCGACGCTCTTCCTTCTCCCGAGGTTCCTGCCCGCCACCATGAAGATCTCGACCCGCGGCGTCGTGGTTCTCGTGGTCGCGATCGCGCTGACCATCGCCGTGTTCGCCGGCTTCTTCTGGTTCCGCAACATCCGGATCGTGGTGCGCCCCCATGAGGTCGAGATCGGCAAGGCGGGCAGTCGTGAGACGTTCGCGCGGGCGACGACCGCCTTCCGCGCGAAGATCACCGAGCACCGCACGAACGGACTCCCCAGCGGCACCACGCGTGCGTTGATCGTTCACAGCGGCGACCGGGAGATCACGATCGAGCTCCCCGGCTATTCGAGGCCGATGTTCAACGAGCTGATGGCGACGCTCAATCCGATCGCGCAGCCGGTGTTCGACGATCCCGTCGCCGCCGCGCGCGCCGGGGCCCAGCTGCCGACGCAGTTCGCGATCGACGGCGGGGGCGAGCGGCGCCTGGCGACGCGGATCACCATCGCCGCTGTCGTGTTCCTCGTCGTCGCGATCGCTGTCGGGCTGCTCGTGGCGGTGCCCGGTTTCGTCGAGAGCGAGCTCTCGGCCCTCATCCTGCTCGCCCCGTTCGCGGCACTCGCCGCCATCGGGTTCGGGATCGGGGCGGTGCAGCGACGACGCCTGGTGCGGTCGATTCCCGCCCACGTCTCCGTCGATGGTCAGGGCATCCGCATCGACGGCGTCGACACCCCCTACTCGCAGCTCACCCGCATCTGGCTGACTCCGCCCGCGTACCCGGTCAAGCGCCTCCGCCTCGAGCGTGCCGGCGGCAAGGCCACGACGCACCTGCTCGCTTCCTCGCGCGTGGGCATCACGCCCGACTACGGCGATCTCCTCCTGGCGGTACGTGCCAGGACGGCGCATCTGCCCGGCCTGCTCTCCCTGGATCTCGAGTGACGGCGCCGGAGCAGGGGCCGGTGCCGGTGCCGGCGAGATTCGCCCCCGAGTATCCGATCCGCACGGAGCGTCTGCTCCTGCGCCCGATCGCCCCCGCCGATGCCGTCGCGATGCACGTGTACAAGTCGGATCCGGATGCCGTGCGATACGTGCCGTATCCACCGCTGGAGCTGGCCGACGTCGAACAGCGCATCGCCACCACCTGGTCGAACACGCGGTTCACGAAGGAGGGCGACGCTGTCTCCCTCGCCGTCGAGGAGCGTGCGTCCGGAGCCCTGGTCGGCGACGTGGTGCTGTTCTGGCGCAGCGAGAACGACCGATCCGGCGAGGTCGGATACATCTTCGACCCGCGGGCCACAGGCCGGGGCTACGCGACCGAGGCGGTCGATGCGCTCCTCGCCCTCGGTTTCGACGGCCTGGGCCTGCATCGCATCGTCGCGCGGCTCGATGAGCGCAACACGTCATCCGCACGCGTCGCCGAAAGGCTCGGCTTCCGACGCGAAGCGCGGTTCGTGGAGAGCGAGTGGTTCAAGGACGAGTGGACGACCCTGCTCGTCTACGCCCTCCTCGGCGACGAATGGCGCGAACGCCGTGGGCGGAGGTAGCGGGCGGAGATGACCGGGACGGCGTGCGATCACTGATCGCACGCCGTCCCGAAGCCCTCCCGCTACTGCTTGAGCATCGCGACGGCGAGCTTGTGCGAGTCGTCGATCAGATGGGAGTGGTCGTCGTCTCCGAGATCGATGCGCACCCACTCGAGCGTGCCGGTGAAGCCGTTGCCTGCTGCCGGGTAGTCGGGGGACACGGGGGAGGCCAGGTCGCAGCCGACGTCGACGGTCTCGTCGAAGGTGAACTGGAACGGGATCGTCTTGTGCACGCGCCCCTCGCCGATCTTGGCCTCGCCGGCGTAGAGGGTGACGGTGCCGCCCTTGGCGAGCCCGCCGCCGTCATAGGCGAAGTGCGCCCGCAGCTCCTGCTCACCGGCAGGGATCGGATCGTCGGAGCGGATGATGTCGACGTCGATGCCGAGCAGGTTGTAGGCGAACGCGAGGCGGCCGTCCTTCGTGTAGAACGACCATCCGCCGTAGGCGCCGCCCTGCGCGATGAGCACGCCGTCGACTCCGGATTCGGGCACCGCGACGCGGGCGGTCACGGTCCACGACTTGTTCTTGATGTTGATGGTGGTGTTCTCGCTGAGGCGCTTCATGCCCGGGTAGAACTTCTGGGTGTCGCTCATCGAGAGCACCGGCCGACCGGCGAGGTCGGGGTTGAACCGCTCGGCAGTGCGGATGTCGAGGGGAAGCACGTTGAAGCGCGCTGCCTGGATGAGGAAGAGCTGCTGCAGGTGGGCGAGCCGCTCCGGTTCCTGGTCGGCGAGGTCGTGGGACTGGGTCCAGTCCTCGTCGACGTTGTAGAGCTCCCATCGGTCGTCATCGAGTCCGTGGTCCGATCCGAGCCACGGATCCTTGTGCTTCGCGACCGCCGTCCACCCCTTGTGATAGATCGCGCGGTTGCCGACCATCTCGAAGTACTGCGTGATGTGGCGCTCCTCGGCCTCCGCGTCCGCGAATGTGTAGTTCATCGGCGTCCCCTCGTAGGGGCGCTGCGTCACACCGTTCACGCTCGTCGGTTCGGGGATGCCCGCGGCTTCGAGCACCGTCGGGGCGACATCGATCACGTGCGAGAACTGGTTGCGGATGCCGCCCTTCTCCACGCCTCCATTCGGCCAGCTGACGATCGTGCCGTTGCGGGTGCCGCCCCAGTGGCTGGCGACCTGCTTGGTCCACTGATACGGGGTGTCCATGGCGTGGGCCCAGCCCACCGCGTAGTGGTTGTACGAGCTCGGGGTGCCGATGTCGTCGATGTGGTCGGCCACATACTGCTCGGTCTCGACATCGTTCATGTGGTTGATCGTGAAGCCCTCGTTGGTCGTGCCGTGCATCGACCCCTCGGCGCTCGCGCCGTTGTCGCCGATGATCACGTAGACGAGGGTGTCGTCGAGGATGCCGAGCTCTTCATAGGCGTCGAGCAGGCGACCGACGTGATGGTCGGCGTAGGCGAGGAAGCCGGCGTACACCTCCATCTGTCGGGCCAGGGCGGGCTTGATCAGGTCGCTCATCTCGTCCCATGCGGGGATGCCGGGGCTGCGGTCGGTGAGCACGGCGTCGGCCGGGATGACACCGAGCTCGAGCTGGCGGGCGAAGGTCTCCTTGCGGATCTCGTCCCATCCCTGATCGAACTGCCCCTTGTACTTGTCGGCCCACTCGGCGGGCACATGGTGCGGGGCGTGCGTCGCGCCCGGGGCGAAGTAGGTGAACGACGGCACATCGGGGGCCAGCATCTTCTGCTCGCGCGTCCAGCCGATCGCCTTGTCGGTCATGTCGCCCATGAAGTGATAGCCCTGCTCGGGTGTGCCCCACGGCTCGACGGGCGTGGTGTTCTCGTAGATCGCCGGATACCACTGGTTGGTCTCGCCGCCGATGAAGCCGTAGAAGTACTCGAAGCCGTTGCCCGGGGTGGGCCAGCCGTCGAACGGTCCGATCGCGCTCGCCTGCCACACCGGCACCTCGTGGCACTTGCCGAACTGGGCGGTGTTGTAGCCGTTGAGCTTGAGGGTCTCGGCCAGCGGCGCGCAGCTGTTGGGGCGCAGGGAGTTGTAGCCGGGGGCGGATGTCGCGATCTCGGTGATGCCGCCCATGCCGACGGTGTGGTGATTGCGTCCGCTGAGCAGAGCGGCACGGGTCGGCGAGCACAGGGCCGTGGTGTGGAAGCGGGTGTACTTGAGCCCTGCGGCGGCCACACGCTCGAAGTTCGGGGTGTGGATCGGACCGCCGAAGGCACTGGACGCGCCGAAGCCGACGTCGTCGATGAGCACCACGAGGACGTTCGGGGCATCTTTCGGCGGGCGCACGGGCGTGATCGGCGGGAAGGACGTGTCCGGGTCGGTCGCGTCGTAGGTGACCGTGCCCGTGTAGGCCAGATCAGGGATCGGAAGACTGGAACGCTGGGGTTCGGACATACTGACTCCTACGGCTCTCGGCGAGCAGAGCAGCCCGCTTCGCGCTCAGCCTAGGCAGGCGGGTCCAGGGTGTCACCACCCGCGACGGGTGACTTTGCGGGTGAGTTTCGGCGGGCATAATCAAGGGTGTGACTGCGACTGCAACCCTTCCCTCCCTCGACGGCCGCCGATTCCGGATGGTGTCGTCCACGACCTCTGCGGTCGACCCGGAATCTCCGAGCATCTTCGAGTACTTCGAACGTGACGGCGCCATCTGGGGCGGGTACGAGGGCGACACGGTCACCTTCGGCAAGTTCGTCGGCACCCGCACGGGTGACACGATCTGGGTGTCGTTCGTGCACGTGCTCAAGGCCGACGGTACGGTCGTCACCGGCGATGGTGAGAGCGAGCTGGAGCTGACCGACGACGGTGGCATCCGTCTCGTGGAGCACTACGAGATGCACGGACTCCCGCAGCTCAGCGTGTGCGAGGAGATCTCCGCCTGAGGCCTGCGCCTGAGTGACGGCGCCTCAGCGCGGAGGGAGGGCGTCGCGACCGGGAGAGGCGGGCGTCCACCGCGTCATCCCGAGCGGGATCTCGGTGTCGCGCTTCGGCAGGTCCGCCGGCAGCAGGTAGGGGCGGCGGATCACCTCGTCGAGCACGACGACGCTCACGACCGTGCGCACCTCGGGCAGCTGGGCGATCACGCCGGTGGAGAACTCGTGCACGCCGCTGACGTCGACGGCGCGGATGAGCAGCATGGCGTCGTGCTCGCCGGTGGTGATGGCGCACCACTCGACGTCGGGCATCTCCAGCACGCGTTCGCGGAACGACGCCCAGGCCTGCGGCATCACCGTGACGAACACGAGCGCGCCGATGGAGAGCCCCGCCTTCGCCTGATCGACGCGGGCGCTGAAGCCCGTGATGACCCCGTCGTGCACGAGCGACTCGACCCGCGTGTACGCATTCGCGCGGGAGATCCCGACCTTGTCGGCGAGTGCCGCGATCGAGACACGACCGTTATCACGCAGGACTTCGAGGATTCTGTACGCCGTCTCGTCCAAAGGGGCAGCACTTCGTCCAGAATGCTTCGGATCTTCCGCATTCTTGCTGGACATATTGTTCCTCACATCCGAGGTTCTGGACAGAGCGTGTCGAGGTGACCCGCTCTTGCTGGACACATCGTCGCATATGATGCGAATCTGATCCACGGTCGTCCACATCGGTGGCGACTCACCCGAATGTACTCCTCGCCTCTGGAGGCCCTCATGTCGTCACGCCGTATCACGCCGGTCATCGCGCTCGGAGCCGTCGCGCTCCTCGCGCTCGCAGGTTGCTCGGGAGGGAACTCGGCGACGGGCGGCGGACAGTCCGGCTCCGACTCCCTCGTCATCGACACCGCGTTCTCGATCGAGACCACCGACCCGGGTCACACCTACGACCCGACCGGCAACATGATCGCGAAGGCCCTGTACGAGACCCTCGTCGACTTCGAGGGCTCCGACGTCTCGACCCCGGTGCCGGGCCTGGCATCCTGGGAGCAGAACGACGAGGCGACCGAGTTCACCTTCACGCTCGAGGGCGACCGCGTCTTCTCCGACGGATCGCCGATCGAGGCGAAGGACGTCGTGTTCTCGCTGCAGCGCATCCAGGGCATGGAAGACGCCAAGCCGAACTTCCTCCTCGGCGGCCTCACGATCACCGAGATCGACGACAAGACGATCCGGTTCACGTCCGAGACCCCGCTGCTGCAGCTGCCCGCGATCCTCGCGAACCCGGCACTCGGCATCGTCAACTCCGACGTCGTGATCGAGAACGGCGGTGCGATCGACGGCACCGACTCGGCACAGAAGTTCCTCGACGGCGCGTCCGCCGGCTCCGGCCCCTTCGTGCTCGACACCCTCGACCTCAGCTCGCAGGTCGTGCTGACGAAGAACGACGAGTACAACGGTGACGAGGCCTCCGACTACACGCGCGTGGTCGTCCGCAACGTCTCGGAGAGCGCCACCCAGCTCGCCAACCTCAAGGGCGGCGACTCGATGGTCGCGATGGACCTGAACGGCGACCAGGTCGCCGGCCTCGGCGACGACATCACGGTCGACTCCGTTCCGTCCGGCCAGACGATCTTCCTGCTGCTGAACCAGTCCTCGGCCGTCGCCGGTGACCTGGCGAACGTGAAGATCGCCGAGGCGATCCGCTACGCGCTCGACTACGACGCCCTGCTGGAGCTGGCCGGCGCCGGCTCCGTGCAGGCGACCGGCGTCATCCCTCCCGGATTCGAGGGTGCTCTCGACAGCGGCGTGGAGCAGGACCTCGACAAGGCGAAGGCCGCGCTCGCAGAGGCCGGCTACACGGGTCAGACCCTGAAGCTGCAGTTCCCGAACGACTACCCGGTCGGCGGCGTGGAGTTCACCCCGCTCGCCGAGCGCGTGCAGGCACAGCTCAAAGACGCCGGCATCACGGTCGACCTCGCACCCGCGCCCTTCGCGACCGAGCTCGACGCCTACGTCAACGGCACCGAGGGCTTCGGTCTGTGGTTCTGGGGTCCGGACTACGCGGACTCCGCGAACTTCCTGCCTTTCGCCCCGGGCCTGAAGGTCGGCCTCCGCGCCGGCTGGGCCGCCGAGGCCAACCCGGGGATCGCCGGTATCGCGGCCGGTGCTGCCGCCGCGACCGACCCCGACCAGCGCACCGCCGCCTTCACCGACTTCGCCGAGGCGATGCAGGCCGAGGGTCCGTTCGTCCCGCTGATCGTGCCCGGTCGCAACATCTCCTCCGCGGACAGCGTGAAGGGTGCGGTGTACAACTCCGTCTGGGAGATGGACATCGCCGAGATCACGCCGGCCGGCTGAACGGACATCCCATGACGACAGTGGCGGTGCAGAGGCAGGCGCAACGGCGCCGGTCGCCTCTGATCGGATACCTGCTGCGGCGGGCCGGCACCTCCCTGCTCCTGTTGGTGGGCGTGACGATCGTCACGTTCGCGCTCACCAACCTGGTGCCGGGAGACCCGGTCTCGGCCGCGCTCGGTGAGGGTGCGTCGCAGAACCCCGCGACGCGTGATGCGTTCATCAAGGAGCATGGTCTCGACCAGCCGCTGTTCGTGCAGTACTTCATCTATATGGGGAACCTCCTGCGCGGAGACCTCGGCACGTCGCTGGTGACCGGACGCCCGGTCACCAGCGACCTCGCCACCGCGGTGCCGGCGACCATCGAGATCGCGATCGGGGCGATCATCGTCAGCCTGGCGGTCAGCATCGTGCTCGGCACGCTCGCCGCCTACCGCCGTGGACTCGTCACCGACCAGGTCATCCGGGTCGTGACTCTGGTGGGCCTCAGCGTGCCGACCTTCTGGCTGGCGCTCGTGAGCTTCTACGTCTTCTTCCTCGAGCTGCGCATCGCACCGGGCTCCGGTCGCATCTCGCCGTCGATCACCCCGCCGCCGCGCGTGACCGGGCTCTACACGGTCGACTATCTCCTGAACGGAGACGCCGTCGGCTTCTTCGACGCCCTCGCGCACCTGGCTCTTCCCGTCATGGTGCTCTCGCTCGTGACCATCGGCCTGCTGACCCGCTTCATCCGCACCTCGGTGCTCGAGGTGCTCGGCAGCGACTATGTGCGCGCCGCACGCGCCAAGGGCCTCCCGGCCATGCGCGTGATCCTCGACTACGTGCTGCGTGGCGCCTCGCTGCCGATCCTCACGGTGGTGGGCGTGGCGTTCGGGGCACTGCTGTCGGGCACGGTGCTCGTCGAGTCGGTGTTCGCCTGGCCGGGGCTCGGCACCTACGCCTACAACTCGGCCGCCAACCTCGACCTGCCCGGCATCATGGGCGTCGGCCTCGTGGTCGGCATCATCTACCTCCTCATCAACTTCATCGTCGACATCCTCTACGGCGTGCTCGACCCGAGAGTGAGGATCGCATGAGCCGCATCGCCGCCGCGTCCCCCGCCGGGCGCTTCCGCTTCCGCTGGCCCCGTGCCTGGCGCACGCCGCTGGGCATCATCGGCACCGTGATCGCCGGAGCGTGGATCATCGTGGCCTTCACGGCGCAGTGGTGGGTCCCGTATCCGCCGAACGCGCAGGTGCTGCCGCGTCTGCAGCCGCCGGGCATCGACACGTTCCTGGGCACCGACGGCAACGGACGCGACATCTTCTCGCGTCTGATGACCGGAGCCACCGTGAGTCTCCCGCTGGCACTCATGCTCGTGATCGCCGCCATGATCATCGGCACGCTCATCGGTGCGCTCGCCGGATACTTCGGTGGCTGGGTCGACGAGACGCTGATGCGCATCACCGACCTGTTCATGGCCTTCCCGACCGTGATCCTCGCCATGGTGGTCGCCGCCTCGCTCGGACCGTCGCTGTTCAACGCGGTGATCGCCGCCATCGTGGTGTCGTGGCCGCAGTACTCCCGCGTCACGCGCAGCATCGTGCTGGGGCTCCGGGGTCAGAACTACGTGATCGCGGGCCGCCTGCTCGGGCACTCGCCGGCACGCACGCTGTTCGTCGACATCCTCCCGAACATCGCCGGCCCCGTCCTGGTGCTCGCGACGCTCGACATCGGTGCGGCGATCCTGCTCCTCTCCGGCCTCTCCTTCCTCGGTCTCGGCGCGCAGCCGCCGACCGCGGAGTGGGGTTCGATGATCTCGGGTGCGATGCAGAACTTCGACGCCTGGTGGCTCGGGGTCTTCCCCGGGCTCGCGATCCTGACCGTGGTGCTGGCGTTCAACTTCCTCGGAGACGCGATGCGCGACGTGCTCGACCCCACGGCCGAGATCACGCACGAGAAGGCCGCCGATCACAAGGCTTCCGCGACGGGGGTGGCCGCATGAGCGCGCAGAGCGCTGCCGTGCAGCAGACATCGACGCTCAGCATCCGCGACCTGACGATCGACATCGGACGCCCGCTCGTGAAGGGTGTCTCGCTCGAACTCGAGGCCGGTCGCATCCACGGTCTCGCCGGGGAATCGGGCTCGGGCAAGACGCTCACCTCGCTCGCCGTGCTGGGGCTGCTCCCGCGGCAGGCGCGGACCGGCGGGTCGATCCTGCTCGGCGGTGAAGAGCTGGTGGGACTGCGCCGTCGCGCCCTCAACCGGGTGCGCGGCAAGCGGATCGCCATGGTCTTCCAGGATCCGTCGGCCTCTCTGCACCCGCAGCTGCCGGTCGGACGCCAGCTCACCGACCACATGCGCGTGCACCTCGGACTCAAGGGCGCCGCCGCACGGGCGCGGGCGGTCGAGCTGCTCGAGACCGTGCAGGTGCCGAACCCCGCCGAGGCACTGAAGCGCTATCCGCACCAGTTCTCCGGCGGCCAGCGTCAGCGCATCGCGATCGCATGCGCCCTGGCCTGCGACCCCGAGGTGCTGCTGGCGGACGAGCCCACCACGGCTCTCGACGTCACGGTGCAGGCCGGCATCCTGAAGCTGCTGCGCGACCTGGCGGTCGAACGCAACCTGGCCGTGCTGCTCGTGACGCACGACCTGGGCGTGATGAGCGCGATCGCCGACCGGGTCGCCGTCATGAAGGACGGCCGGATCGTGGAGCTCGCCGATCGCGAGACGCTGTTCCGCGATCCCCAGCACGAGTACACGCGCATGCTGCTCGCGGCCCTGCCGGGGTCGCGCATCGACGAGGCACCGGAAGGGCAGGCCGCAGATGAGTGAGGTCTCCGTCCTCGATGCGCAGGACGTGGTCGTGCGCTACCCGGGCAACCCGCCGGTGATCGCCGTGAACGGCGTGTCGATCAGCGTCGCCGCCGGGGAGACCGTGGCCCTGGTGGGCGAGTCCGGCAGTGGCAAGTCCAGTCTCGCCCGTGCCGTCGTCGGCATCGAGAAGACCGCCGCAGGGACCGTGCTGTTCCGCGATGCTCCGGTGTCGCCGCTCGGCATCCGCCGTCGCTCGATCGCCCTCACCGGCATCCAGATGGTGTTCCAGGATCCGGCGACTTCGCTGAATCCGCGGCGCCGGGTCGGCGACCAGATCGCCGACGGCATCGCCACCGCCCGCGCCCGTGGCGCCGAAGGATCGACCGTGGACGAGTGGCTCGAGCGCGTCGGTCTGCCGACCTCCGTGAGCACACGCTTCCCGCATCAGTTCTCGGGCGGGCAGAAACAGCGCATCGCGATCGCCAGGGCCTTGGCCGCTCGTCCTTCGCTCCTGGTGGCGGATGAGCCGATCTCAGCGCTCGATGCGTCCACGCAGACGAGCGTCGCCGGCCTGATGCGTGACCTGGTGGCGGAGTCGGGAGCGGGCATGCTGTTCATCTCGCACGACCTCGCCGTGGTCCGCCGCATCGCCGACCGCACGTTCGTGATGTTCGGCGGACGCGTGCTCGAGTCGGGTCCGACCGATCAGCTCTGGACCGCACCGCGGCATCCCTATACGCAGGCGCTGCTCGCGGCGATCCCCGAGCCCGACGGAGCGGGCCGCATCCCCGCCGCACCGTCGGTCGACGACCGCACGGTGTGGGCGGAGATCCCGCCGGTCATGTACTGAGAACTCTCCGCGCTCACTCGTGCTCCGCTCCCGGGTGTGCTCCAAGCGCCCGCGGGTCGCGAGAGGACCGCGCGGGCCGAGGCTGCAGCCCTCGGCCCGCACGGCTCTGCGGCGTCAGAGCGGTGCGACGATGTCCTGCTTCACGTCCCACTCGGTGACTTCCTGAACGCTCTCGATCTTCTGGCCCTCGACCTCAGTGGAGGCGTTGGCCGCGAGCACCACATAGTCGCTCGTGACCTCGAAGAGCATCGTGACGGTCGATCCCTGCGACTCGGTCGTGCCGCTGAGCAGGTACACGTCCTGGCCCAGGCGCGAGCCCGTGCCGGTGACCGCGTATTCGCCGGAGAGCGTGTCGGCCACGCCCATCGGGTCGGAGGCGTCGACGGCCTTCGCGGCGGTGCTGAGCGTGCTGATCTCCTGGTCGGTCGAGTTCTCGTCGGCGACCTGCCACTCGCCGGTGGTGGATTTCACCCAGGCGTCGTCGCCGATCACGATGACCGAGCCGAAGCTGGTGCTGGTCTCGACGGCCTTGTCGGCCGGGTTGTAGCGGGTGGTCGACTCCATGCCCAGAGTCGTCATCGTCGCCGAGAATCCGGCGGTGTCGGTCATCGCCGCCGTCACGCACTCCGCCAGCGTGGAGCCGTCGACGGTCGCGCCCTCCTTCAGCTCGGGGCAGTCCGTCTTCGGCGCTTCCGCCTCCTGCGATGCCCCGGAGTCGGGCTTCTTCTCGGCTGTCGTGTCCGATCCGCCCCCTGAACATCCCGTGAGCAGCACGGCGGCGGCGAGAATGACGCCGACCCCCCATTTGTTGACGCGCATCGCGTCCCCCCTCAGGTCGAGATGCCCGATGACCGTCATCGGGCACTCGTCCCAGCATGCCAAACGTCGCAGAGGTTCTCGCGAGCCGCAGTCGTGGTGTCGGGCGTCATTCGCGGCGGACGCGTGATTCCGCTAGACTGTCGAGGTTGTCTGCCTTGCGGCGTCCATTCGGGATTCCAGAGGCGGGCACGTGCACACACCCTCCTGCTCCCGGGAAAGTCCCGAGAGCCGTTCTAGTCCGAAGGAGGTGGGTAAGTGACGCACCAGTACGAACTCATGGTCATTCTGACCCCCGAGATCGACGAGCGCCAGGTCGCCCCGACGCTCGACAAGTTCCTGAAGGTCATCACCAACGATGGTGGCTCTATCGAGAACGTCGACATCTGGGGAAAGCGCCGTCTCGCATACGAGATCCAGAAGAAGACCGAGGGCATCTACGCCGTCGTCAACTTCACCGCGACCAGCGCCGCCACGCAGGAGCTCGACCGTCAGCTGAAGCTGAACGAGCAGATCATGCGCACCAAGGTGCTCCGCGCTGAAGAGGCTCAGGCGATGATCGCCTCCGAGGCCAAGCGCTCCGAAGAGAAGGCTGCCCGCAAGGCCGCCAAGGCTGCGAAGGCCTAAGTCTCATGGCCGGCGAAACCGTCATCACCGTGGTGGGAAACCTCACGGCCGACCCCGAGCTGCGCTACACGCAGAACGGGCTGCCGGTGGCGAACTTCACCATCGCATCGACGCCTCGGAACTTCGACCGTGCCGCGAATGAGTGGAAGGACGGCGATGCGCTGTTCCTCCGTGCATCCGTCTGGCGCGAGTTCGCCGAGCACGTGGCGGGTTCGTTGACGAAGGGCATGCGCGTCATCGCGCAGGGCCGTCTGCGTCAGCGCTCCTACCAGGACCGCGAGGGCAACCAGCGCACCGCGATCGAGCTGGAGGTCGACGAGATCGGCCCCTCGCTCCGGTACGCGACCGCGCAGGTCACCCGTGCGGCCTCGACCGGCGGTGCCGGCGGTGCCGGTGGCGGTGGACAGTCCCGTCCCGCGCAGCAGCAGGTGTCGGAGGAGCCGTGGTCCACGCCCGGTTCGTCGACCAGCGCGGATGCCTGGAGCACTCCCGGCAGCTTCGGCGACGACACCCCGTTCTGAACAACTTCTGGATCCGGCCTGCACGGCCGGCATCCGCTCATCACTAAGGAAAAACTATGGCTGGAAAGTCGAGCGGCGACCGCCGCAAGCCGCGGAAGGGTGGCAAGCCCACCGCTCCCGCGAAGTCCATCCGGGTCGGTGTCATCGATTACAAGGATGTCGCCACCCTTCGCAAGTTCGTCTCGGAGCGCGGCAAGATCCGTGCCCGTCGTATCACCGGTGTCTCGGTGCAGGAGCAGCGTCTGATCGCCACGGCGATCAAGAACGCGCGCGAAATGGCGCTCCTGCCCTACGCTGGCGCCGGCCGGTAAGGGGTATCGAGATGGCAAAGCTGATTCTCACGAACGAGGTCGCCGGGCTCGGTAGCGCCGGTGACGTGGTCGAGGTCAAGAACGGGTACGCCCGCAACTTCCTCATCCCGCAGGGCTTCGCTACGGCGTGGACCCGCGGTGGCGAAAAGCAGGTCGCATCGATCCAGGCCGCGCGTCAGGCACGCGCGATCCACGATCGTGACGACGCTGTCGCACTGAAGAACGCTCTCGAGGGCACGAAGGTGCGCCTCACGGTCAAGGCCGGCAAGGAGGGTCGTCTCTTCGGCTCCGTCAAGACCGACCACGTCGCGGATGCTGTCGCAGCCGCCGGCCTGGGCTCGATCGACAAGCGCAAGGTGCACATCCCGTCGCCCATCAAGGTGACCGGTGAGCACGAGGCGACCGTGCGTCTGCACGACGACGTCACCGCAGTGATCACGCTGCAGGTCGTCGCCGCCAAGTAAAGGCACGTCGAGAACGCCCCCTGTCCTTCGGGACAGGGGGCGTTCTGCATTCCGAGGGTGATCGGCGCCGCCTCACCCGCTCCGACCGTGCACCGGTCGGGCGTTCGCCGGGGGTTCGCCGACCTCATCGACGGTGTGGCCGCTGCACGCCGTCGCGGTCACGCCGGCCCTCTCGACACGCGACACGGTGAACCACCGCATGGCGTCGCGCAGTCGGCACCATCCGACCAGATACCACTGGCCGTTCGTGGAGGCGAACAGCACGGGTTCGACATCACGGGTGGTGGTGCTCCCGTCTCCTGCGGTGTAACGGATGCGTACCACCCGCTGCTCCGCCATGCCCTCCTCCAGTGCCGATCTGATCGCACGTGAGGGGGTGGGTGACGCGTCGACCCAGACGCGGTGGGCGAGTTCGTCGGCTCGCGCACGGGTGCGGGGATCGAGCACGTCGAGGATCTTCCGCACGCCGGCCGCGGCCAGATCCGCATAGGGCGCATCGGGTGAGGCAGCCACGGCCGCCAGCAGTGCCACGGCCTGCGCGGGGGAGAGGCTGACGGGTGGCAGGGATGCACCTGCCGCCAATCCGTAGCCGCCGCCCGGGCCCGGGCGCGACCATAGCGGGGCACCGCTGCGCTCGAGCGCGGTCAGGTCGCGCTTGATGGTGCGCACGGAGACCTCGAACTCGCGGGCCAGGCGTTCGGCCGACGTCCCCCGCGACCCGCTGCGGCGCAGCATCTCGGAGAGGGCATGCAGACGCTCTGCGCGCTTCATCGTTCGATCCGTGAGGAATTCATGACATGAATAGTGACACACACCTGTCCACAGTGCGGAGCAGCATGGGGGTATGACACACACGATGAGCACTCCGACCATCCTTCTCATCGCGGGCCATTGGCTGGGTGCCTGGGCGTGGGACGAGGTCCTCGAAAGCCTCGGCGCCGACAGGTCTCGCGCCGTCGCGATGACGCTGCCGGGTCTCGACGCGACCGACCCCGCGCGGGCGGCGAAGACGCTCGATGACCAGGCCGACGCGATTCTCGACGAGGTCGGCCGGCTCGGCGTCTCGGAGCAACAGCCCGCGATCATCGTCGCGCACAGCGGGGCGAACGCCCCTGTGAGCCTCGTGCTCGACCGACACCCCGCCCTGATCGCACGCGTGGTGTGGGTCGACTCCGGCCCGGTGGCCGCCGGGAGCGTGTTCGCGCCCGACCTTCCGGACGACGTGGAGGAGCTTCCGCTTCCGCCCTTCGAGGTGCTGGGACAGCAGGCGAGCCTCGAAGGCCTGAGTGCAGAGGTGCTCGAGCGTTTTCGCGAGCGAGCCGTTCCCGAGCCCGGGCCCGTGCTGCGTCAGCGCGTCGAGCTCACGAACGACGAGCGACGCGCGATCCCGACCACCCTGATCTGCTGTTCCATCCCGAGTGCACAGCTGCTCGAACTCGCGCGCACCGGTCATCCCATGTTCGCCGAGGTCGCGATGCTCGACAACCTCGACGTCGTCGACCTGCCCACGGGGCACTGGCCGATGTGGAGCCGTCCCGGTGACCTCGCCGAGCTGATCCAGGCGGCCGTGTCGCGCGGCCGCTGAACCCACCCCTGAGCCAGCGCCCCGATCCCGTACCCCGGCACGGATGCCTGGAGAAAGCGCGGAAGTCGGGAGAATCGGGTGGGTCCGCAGGGGATCCGCCCGATTCTCCCGACATGTGCCGCACGTCGCCGTGCTCGGGGCTACGGCTTCTCGGACGTGACCTCGAAGATGTCCGTCGACGTCTCGGCCGAAGCGGCACGACGCTCCTCGCGCCGGGCTCGTCGCGCGGCGCGCTTGGCGATCCGGCGTTCCCGACTGCGCTCCACGAGCGTGTAGAGAACCGGGACCAGAACCAGAGTCAGCAGCGTCGACGACACCAGGCCGCCGATCACGACGATCGCTAGCGGCTTCGAGATGAACACTCCGCCGCCGGTCAGCCCGAGAGACATCGGGACGAGCGCGAACACGGTCGCGGCCGCCGTCATCAGGATCGGTCGCAGGCGCAGGCGGGTTCCATGCTCCACCGCCTCGTCGAGACTCGCTCCCGCACCACGAAGGCGGTTCACGAGATCCATGAGCACGATGGCGTTCGTCACCACGATGCCGATGAGCATCAGGAGTCCGATCAGGGCGGGAAGACCCATCGGGGTTCCGGTGAGGAGCAGGCCGAGGATCGCGCCGGTCGCTGCGAACGGGATCGAGATGAGCAGCACGAGGGGTCCGCGGAAGTTGCGGAAGGTCGCCACCATCACCAGCAGCACGAGAACGATGGCGGCCAGCATCGCCAGTCCGAGCTGGCTGAAGGCCTCATCCTGTTGTGCGGACGCGCCGCCCTGCAGGAAGGTGACTCCCGCCGGCAGATCGGTGTCGGCGATCGCCTTGTCGATCGCCCGACCGGCAGCCGCGAGCCCGCCCTTCTCCGGGGTCACGGTCAGCGTGACCTGACGCTCGCCCTCGGCGCGCGTGATGGTCGGCGCCGTGAGCTCTTCCTCGACGGTCGCGATCGCGGCGAGCGGGATCGCCGTGCCGGTGACCTCGGCGGCCGCCTTCTGCTCGGCCTCGGCGGCATCGGCCTCGGCCTGCTGGGCCGCGGCGTCGCTGCGGCTCTGGCGCAGGGCCTTGATCTGCTCGTCCGCCGCCGCGACGCCGGACTGGGCCCCCTCGATCGCACCCTGCAGCGCCGCGAGCTGCTCGGCGCGTTCGGCCTGCGCTTTGAGCACGGCCTCCTCATCCGGGCTCAGCGGGTCTTCGGGCACGATCGGTGCCGCCGAAAGCTCGGCGAGCTGCCTGTTCAGGGCCCCGATCTGGCCGGCGAGCTCGGCGCGCTGCTTCGTGGCGGTGTTGATCTGCGAGTTCAGTTCGTTCTCGGCCTTGGTCTTCGCCTCTGCGGCCTTCGCCTCCGCCTTGGCCTGGAGCGCATCCGCTGCCGCCTTCTGCGCCTCGGCGGTCTGCCGGGGCGTGACCGGGAGCATGATCTCACCGATCTTGTCGGCGGTGCGCGCCGCACCAGGGGTGCGCACGACGATGTCGCGCTCGCGGCCCTCGTACATGAGCGTGCCGACCGTGGTGCCGGAGAGTGCCTCCTGCACGGCCTTCGCGATCGTGGCGCGGTCGAAGCCGAGGCGCGCGGCCAACGGTTCGTCGACCTTCACCCGCAGCACCGGCTGCTCGCCTGCGAGCTCGCTCTTCACGGAGCGCACGCCGTCGGCGTCGGCGAGCTGCTTCTCGAGCAGGTCGCTCGCCGCGCGCAATGCTGCCGGATCGTTGCCCTGGATCTGCAGGTCGATGCCGTCACCGGCACCTGCCAGCGAGGCGTCCTGCGACGCGAGGTCGATCTCACCGCTGTCGGGAAGCCCGTCGAGCGCCTTCTGCACCTCCGATTCGACCTCGGCGACGTCGGAGCCGTCCTTCAGACGGAGGTCGTACGTGATCGACGCCGGGGTGCCGGGAGTGGGGACCGGGATCGAGGTGGTGATGTCGGCGATGCCCGGAACCTTCCCGAGAGTCTTCTCCACCGGCTCGGCCGCGGCGACCAGGTCGGCGGTGGCTTCCTTCGGGGGCGTCTGGACGACCTGCAGGGTGGCCTGGCCGGAGGAACCGAGGAAGTCGGTCTGGATGAACGGCGTCATCCCCAGCGTGGCGACGAGCAGCAGCGCGGAGGCGACGAGGGTGATCACGGGGTGACGACGGGTCGCGTTCAACGCCGGCATGAACGTGCGCTGCAGCCGGTCGGGGGCGGTGTGGATCTCGTCGAGCTCGGACGGGACGTCGCTCTCGGCAGACGGCGACGGCGAGACGGCCGCCGCGGCAGGAGCCGCGACCTCTGCCGCCACCGCGGTGGCTGCGGCGGCAGGAGCCGCGTCGGTCGTCATGCCCTCGGCCGCGGGCTGAGTCGTGTCTGCGTCGGCGGCGCGCTGCTTCGGAGCCTTGTTGAGGAACCAGGATGCGAGCACCGGCACGATCGTGAGCGAGACGACGAGCGAGGCGAGAAGCGCGATCGAGACGGTCACCGCGAACGGTCGGAACAGCTGGCCGGCGATGCCCGAGACGAATGCGATCGGCAGGAAGACCGCCACCGTGGTGAGTGTCGAGGCGGTGATGGCCCCGGCGACCTGACGCACAGAGGCGACGATGCCGTCGATCGTGAGCGGGCCGTCACCACGGCGTCTGGAGATGTTCTCGATCACCACGATGGAGTCGTCGACGACACGTCCGATGGCGATGGTGAGGGCGCCGAGGGTGAGGATGTTGAGGGTGTTGCCGCTCCACCACAGGCCCACCAGGGTGATCAGCAGCGACAGCGGGATCGACACGGCCGCGATGACCGTCGAGCGCCACGAGCGCAGGAACGCGAGGATCACGAGCACCGCGAAGAGCAGACCGAGCCCGCCCTCGACGGAGAGGTCGTGGATCGACTGCTCGATGTAGGGGGCCTGGTCGAAGATCGTGACGAACTCGGCGTCGAGGATCGGCGCGAGCCGGTCGAGCTCGGCGTTCACGCCGTGGGAGATGTCGACGACGTTGGCACCCTGTGCCGGCATCACCTGCAGCGTGAGCGACGGCTTGCCGTTGACGCGCGAGATGGTCTCCGCCGGCACGGTCTCGACCGTGACGTCGGCGAACTCCGCGACCGTGACGGCCCCCTCGCTCGTGGGCACCGGGAGCGCCTGGATGCCTTCCGGCGTCGCGAGACGCGACCCCACCGTGATCGAGAGGGGGCCTTCGGTGGAATCCGCCTGTCCAGCCGGGAGGGCGGCGCCATGCGCTTCGAGGATCGGTCCGAGCGTCGAGGGCTCGACCTTCAGGCGGGTGACGTCGGCAGGGCGGAGGTCGATCGTGATGCGCTGCGTCTCCTGGCCGGCGAGCGTGACGTCGCGCACACCCGGCACGCCCTTCAGCGCCGGGACGACGGTCTGCTGGAGCGCATCGCCGAACGCCTCCTGGTCGCCGCTGGTGCCGGCGCTCAGTGCCATGGCCGGCAGATCGCCCGCACCGCCGGACGCGACGCTGACCTCCGTGTCCGAGGGGAAGCTCGGCTTCAGCGACTCGGCCGCGCTGCGGATGGTGCGCAGCGTCTCCTCGTCGTCTTCGCCGAAGGTCCACTCGACGAGCACCTGCGCGTTGCCGCTCGATGTCGTCGAGGTCACGCTCGTCACACCGGGAACCGCTCGCACCGCCTGTTCGAGCGGCTCGGTCACGCTGCTCGCCATCTCCTCGGGTGCCAGGCCCTGCGACTGTGCGGAGATGAACGCCATCGGAGCCTGCAGCGAGGGCATCAGCTCCTGCTTGAGGGAACCCATCGATATCAGGCCGAGGACGACGACGGCGAGCGTCGCGAGAGAGAGGATCAGGCGGTTCTTGAGACTGCTGCGTGTGAGGAACGACATGGAGCGATGAGGTGCTTTCGGCTGGGTCGCTGCGGCAGGCCGAGAAGCACGCGCGCGACGCGGAAGCCGCCTGTGGTCACCCGACCCTCGTCACTTGAGCCGGATCCTGTGGCTCCGGCTCAGCGCGACGAGAGGCGACTGAGCTTCGGCGACACGATCGACAGTTCGAGCCTGCCGGGTCGAGGGTGCCGGGGCATCCTCCCGCGGGGTGATCCTCGTCCCCCCGCGGGTGGACTCGGCGTGCCCGGCCCGACATGCGTCCCGGGCGCCCCGGCGTGCGCACGCCGAGGCGCGGCAGTGGTCCCGCGACGCGAGGTGATTTTGGATCCAGAATGCAGAGTTGGCCGGGATGATCCGATACTCTCGCTCCCATGGTGCAATCAGGGAACGCCGCGTCGCCCAAGGAACGGGCCGAGGCTCTGCAGAAGCTCGCGCAGCGACATGGAGCCGGATACCGGTCCGTCGGAGCGATGGCCTACGACATCATCCGCGATGCGATCCTCGACGGCACCCTGCCTCCGGGGATGAAGCTGCGGCAGGAGACCCTGGCGGAGTCCATCGGCATCTCGCGACTGCCGATCCGCTCCGCCCTGATCCAGTTGGAGGCCGACGGCCTCGTGGTCTTCCATGCCCGCCGCGGCGCGATGGTGCGGGCACTCTCGGTGCAGGAGGCGACCGAGGTCTACCACCTGCGCACGCTGCTCGAGAAGGACGCGCTGCGCCTGGCGATGGAGGAGATCACCCCGGAGCGGGTCAGCCGGCTGCGGGAGCTCGCGAAGACGGCGGACGACATCTCGGAGGGCGGCGAGTTCGTCGAGGCCCGCACCGAGTTCTACGCGACGCTCTACGACGCCGAGGCCCGGCCGGTGATGTGGGAGATGATCGAGCAGCTGCGGCTCAAGCTCGGACGCTACGTGCTCGGCTGGCGTCTGGTCTCTCCCGGCGCACATGACCACTCCCACGGTGAGCTGATCGACGTCGTGGCAGCTGGAGATGTGGACGAGGCTCTGCGCGTGCTCGAGTCGCACCTGAACCACGTGCGCGACGGGGTCATCGCACTGCTCGACGCGGCGGCGACCGAGGCTGCCGGCGACGGAGCCTGACGCCTGGGGCGAATGCATGACTCCTACACGGATGCATGACTCGGCACACCAGTCCGTTCATCCATCCGGGCAGCAGTCATGCAGGTGTGCGACTGGGTGACCGTGCTCTCAGGTGACCGTGCTCTCAGGTGACCGTGCTCTCAGGTGACGGTGTCTCAGGTGACGGTGCCGCGACGTGCGAAGCGAGGTTCACGCCAGATCTCGCTGTGCAGCACGTCTTCCAGCGCGTCGATCGCATCCCACACGTCGGTGTAGGAGGTGTAGAGCGGTGTGAACCCGAAGCGGATGAGGTCGGGCGCGCGGAAGTCGCCGATCACTCCGCGCTCGATCAGCGCCTGCATCACCGCATAGCCGTCTTCGTGTCGGAGGGAGACCTGGCTGCCACGGCGGGCGGACTCGCGAGGCGTGACCGGCTCGATGCCCCAGCGCGGTGTGAGGCGGGTGTCGACGAGTGACATGAAGAGCTCGGTCAGCCGCAGACTCTTCTCGCGGAGGAGCTCCAGGTCGACGTCGTCCCAGATGTCGAGGCTCGCCTCGAGTCCGGCCACCGAGAGCAGCTGCGGGGTGCCGACGCGGAACCGCTCGATGCCCGGGGCCGGGGTGTAGTCCACGGTGAAGTCGAACGGCCGCGCGTGGCCGTGCCAGCCGGTGAGGGCGGGGTGGGCAGCATCGTGATGCCGAGCGGCCGCCCAGATGAACGAGGGCGAACCGGGGCCGCCGTTGAGGTACTTGTAGGTGCAGCCGACGGCGAAGTCGGCGTCGGCGGCGTTCAGGTCGATCGGCACGGCACCGACGCTGTGGCACAGATCCCAGACCACGAGGGCGCCGGCGGCGTGGACCTTGCGCGTGACCTCGGCGATGTCGTGCATGCGTCCCGTGCGGTAGTCGACCTGGGTGAGCACGACGACGGCGACGTGATCGTCGAGCACGTCGTCGAGCGTGGGGCCGTCGTCGGAGATCAGCCGGCGCTCCAGGGGCGTTCCGCTGCCGAGTAGCTCCTGCACCGCTTCGAGCATGTAGAGGTCGGTGGGGAAGTTGCCCCGCTCTGCGACGATCACGCGTCGTCCCGGTCGGAGTCTGACCGCAGCGACCACGGCTTGGAACAGGCTCGCCGACGTGGAGTCGCCGAGCACAACCTCTCCGGCATCCGCTCCGACGAGCGGCGCGATGCGATCGCCGATCGTGCGCGGCTTGGCGAACCACCCAGCATCGTTCCAGCTGCGGATGAGGCCGGTGCCCCACTCCTCGGTGATCACGCGCTGCAGGTGCGCCGCGGTGTGGCGGGGCAGCGCTCCGAGCGAGTTGCCGTCGAGGTAGATCACACCGTCGGGCAGCACGAAGCGCTCGCGCATCGAGGCGAGCGGATCGGCATCGTCGAGGGCCGTGCAGGTCGCGCGGTCGATGGCGGGGCGGGTGGAGGTGGTGCTCATGCGGCGGGTCCGTTCGAGGTCATGCGGGTCAGCGCCCGAGGAATCGCAGGGCGTTGTCGCGGCGGATGGCGCTCTTCTGCGCCTCGTCGAGGAAGTCGGCCCGGTCGATGACGCCGCCGACGGGTCGCTCGCCCAGGGGGTAGGGGTAGTCGCTGCCCACCATCACCTGGGAGGCGCCGAGGGTCTCGACCAGCACGCGCAGGGCCACGGGGTCGAACACGACGCTGTCGACGCTGAAACGGTCCAGGTAGGCCGAGGGCGGCCGCTCGCTGACGCCGATGAGGTCGGGGCGTTGCCGCCAGGCGTTCTCGAACCGGCCCAGCCAGAAGGCGAACGAACCACCGCCGTGCGCGAACGCCAGGCGGAGGGTGGGCGGGACGCGATCGAAGACCCCCCCCAGGATCATCGCGATGATCGACAGGTGCGTCTCTGCGGGCATGCCGGTGAGCCACCGGGCCATCCAGCGGTCGAGACGAGGGGAGCCCGGCATGTCCCACGGATGCACGAAGACCGGGATGCCGCTGTCGGCGCAGTGCTGCAGGAAGGTCACCGTGCCCTCGTCGTCGAGGTCGCGGTCGCCCACGTGGTTGCCGATCTCGACACCGGCGTGGCCCGAGGCGATCGCGCGGTCGGCCTCCGCGCACGCGGCATCCGGATCCTGCAGGGGGACCTGTGCGAACGGGATCAGCCGGCCGGGGGCCGGAGCGCAGATCTCCAGAGCGAGGTCGTTGAAGATGCGCGCGACCTTGACGGCCTCGTCACCCGACTTGTCGTAGGAGAAGAACAGCGGCGTGGGGGAGACGACCTGCATCTCGACGCCGTCGGCATCCATGTCGGCCAGGCGCACGGACGCGTCCCAGCAGTCGTCGCCGACGCGCCGGAACTCGGTCTCGCCGAGCATGATCATCGCCTCGCGCTCGGAGTCCACCCGCAGGGTCGGCCAGAGACCCGGCCCGACCTGTGTCGACAGGTCGGGCCAGGAACTCGGCACGAAGTGCGTGTGGACGTCGATCGTGCCCAAGGGGCTTCAGCCCTTGCCGGGGTGGACGGCGCCGCACTCGGGGCAGGTGCGCCCCTCTTCGCTCTCGTAGAAGTCGCGGAACACCGGCGGCAGGTCCTCGACGATGTCGCGCACCTGCAGTTCGACCTCGTGCACCTTGGCGTTGCAGTTCGGGCAGAACCAGGCGAACTTCTCGAGCGTGCCCTCTTCGCGGATGCGCTCGATCACGATGCCGATGGAGCCCTCTTCGGGGCGCTGCGGGGAGTGGAAGACGTTACCGGGGAGCAGCCACATCTCGCCCTCGCGGATGTCGATGCGCTGCAGGCCGTCGGGGGTCTGGATGTTCACGTGCATGTTGCCGCGGTACTGGTAGAACCACTCCTCGTACGGGTCGAAGTGGAAGTCGGTGCGCTGGTTCGGGCCGCCGACGACCTGCACGATGAAGTCGCCCATGGGCGTCCAGGCGGCCTTGTTGTTGACCGGCGGCTTCAGGAGATGCTCGTTCTCCTTGATCCAGGCCGGGAAATCGATCACGGGTGGGATGACGGGTGTGGTGGTGCTCATTTCTCCTCCTCGAGAGTGGCAGCGGTGGTGTGGTCAGCGGTGTTGTGTTCGATCGTTGTGTCGGGGCGGCGCGCGATCGCCTGGATCTCGATGCGCAGGTGCGGATGCGGCAGGGCATGCACGGCGACCGTCGTGCGGGCGGGTCCCTGCTCGTCGAAGTACTCGGCCCAGACCGCGTTGTAGGGAGCGAAGTCGTTCATGTCGACCAGGAAGCTCGTCGCCTGCACCAGGTCGTCGAGGGTGCAGCCGGCGGCGGCCAGCACCTCGCGGATGTTCTCGATGACCGCGCGGGTCTGCACCGCGACATCGAGCCGGGTCGCGCCGAACTCGTCGACCTCCGCTCCGGCGATGGAGTTGTCGGGGCGTCGGCTGGACGTGCCCGAGACGAAGACCAGGTCGCCGGAGACCTTGGCATGCGGGAAGCGACCTCGGGGCGTCGCCTTGCCCTCGACGAGGATGCCGCGTGATGTTGTCATCGTGATCCCTTCTCGAGGCTGTCGGATCCGTCGTGGGTGTGGATGGAGACGCGTCCGAGGCCGGTGATCGTCGCCTCGACCGTGCCCTGGTCGGGCAGCGGGACGGCGGCGGTCGCGGCACCGGCGAGGAGGACCATGCCGGCGCGGAGCGTGAAGCCGTGACGGGAGGCGAGGCGTGCGGCTGCGGCGATGGCACGGGCGGGGTCGCCGAGGATAGCCGCCGTCGAGCCCGTCGCGCTGACCCTGCCGTCGACCTCGAGCCGTACGGCCCGGTTGTCGAGAGCGCCGGCTCGGTCGAACGGGGTCCAGGGGCCGATCACGTACGCGGCGGCTGACGTGTTGTCGGCCACGACGTCGGAGAGGCGGAAGCGGAAGTCCCGGTACCGCGAGTCGATGATCTCCAGCGCGGGGGCGACCGCGGCGACGACCTCGCTCAACGGGCGGTCGGTGTCGGAGCCGTCGATGTCGGCCGACAGAAGGTACGCGACCTCCGGCTCGATGCGCGGGTGGATGGCGGACCGCGGGTCGAACAGCGCGCCGTCGTCGAGGCTCATCGCATCGGTGAGACTGCCGATGATGACGTCATGCACGCCCATCTGCTGCGCCTTGGCCTGGCTCGTGAACCCGAGCTTGAGGCCGGTGAGGCGCTCGCCGCGGGCGAGCCGACGGGCGATCAACGCATGCTGCGTGGCGTAGGCGGTGTCGAGATCGACCTCTGCGGATGTGGAGAGCTGGCTGATCGCGGTCGCGGTGCGCTGCGCGGTGTCGAGCGCGGCGGCGAACACCGCGTCCGCGGTCATGCGGTCACCCCCGAACGGGCGGCGACCAGGTCGAGCGCGACGTCGACGATCATGTCCTCCTGGCCGCCCACCATGCGACGGCGCCCCAGCTCCACGAGGATGTCGCGGGCGTCGAGGCCATGCTTCTCGGCCGCGCGCTCGGCGTGCAGCAGGAAGCTCGAGTACACACCCGCGTAGCCGAGAGTAAGGGTCTCGCGGTCGACGCGGACGGGGCGGCGCTGCAGCGGACGCACCAGTTCCTCCGCCGCATCCTGCAGTGCGAACAGATCGCAGTCGTGCTCCCAGCCGAGCAGGTCGGCAACCGCGATGAACGCCTCGATCGGACAGTTGCCCGCTCCGGCACCCTGCCCTGCGAGCGAGGCGTCGACCCGGTACACACCGTGCTCGACGGCCGTGACGCTGTTGGCCACGCTCAGCGAGAGGTTCTCGTGTGCGTGGATGCCGATCTGCGTGCCGGGGTCGAGCACCTCGCGGTAGGCGTCGACGCGGTCGGCGACGTCGCGCATCGTGAGGCGCCCGCCCGAGTCGGTGACGTACACGCAGTGCGCGCCGGCCGCTTCCATGATCTGTGCCTGCTCCGCGAGACCGCGCGGGTCGTTGAGGTGGCTCATCATCAGGAAGCCCGAGACGTCCATGTCGTGCTCGCGCGCCCAGGTGATGTGCTGGATGGCGACGTCGGCCTCGGTGCAGTGCGTCGCGACCCGCACGCTCGCGACGCCGAGGTCGCGGGCCCGGGCGAGGTCGTCGATCGTGCCGATGCCGGGAAGGATCAGGGTGGTCAGGACCGCACGGTCGAGCACCTCGGCCGCCGCCTCGATCCACTGCCAGTCGGTGTGCGCTCCCTGTCCGTATGCCACGCTCGAACCGCCGAGGCCGTCGCCGTGCGCGACCTCGATGGCATCAACGCCCGCCGCTTCGAGAGCACGGGCGATGCCGCGCACCTGGTCGGTCGTGTAGCCGTGGCCGATGGCGTGCATGCCGTCGCGGAGCGTGACGTCCTGCACGTAGACGCGGGGAGATGAGGAGGTCATGCGGGAACCCCTGTCCGTTCGGCGACGAGTCGTTCGGCCGTGCGCAGGGCGGCCGAGGTCATGATGTCGAGATTGCCCGCGTACTCCGGAAGATAGTGGCCGGCGCCGGCGACTTCCAGCAGCACGGTCACGCGCGTGCCCCGGAACGGTCGGTCGAGTGCAGGCACGTAGGCCTCGTCGACGGCGTCGAACTGCACCTGCTGCTTGAGCCGGTAGCCCCCGACGTAGGCCTGCACCGCGGCGACCATGTCGGCGACCGAGGCGCTGACGGCATCCCGATCCAAGGCTTCAGGGTCGCCCTCGACCAGGCAGAACACCGTGTCCCTCATGATGAGCGGCGGGTCGGCGGGGTTGAGCACGATGATGGCCTTGCCGTGATCGGCGCCGCCGATCACCTCCAGCGCACGGGCCGTGGTCTCGGTGAACTCGTCGATGTTCGCTCTGGTGCCGGGACCGGCCGACTTCGAGGCGATCGAGGCGACGATCTCGGCGTAGGCCACCGGGGCGACGCGCGACACGGCGGCCACCATCGGCACCGTGGCCTGGCCGCCGCACGTGACCATGTTGACGTTGGTCGCACCGAGGTGCGCGTCGAGGTTCACGACCGGCACGACGTACGGCCCGATCGCCGCGGGGGTCAGATCGACCATGACCCGTCCGGCGTTGCGCACGAGGGCGTCGTTGCGGGCGTGGGCGCCGGCCGATGTCGCGTCGAACACGAGCTCGACGTCGGCGAACTCGGGCATCGCGATCAGGCCGTCCACGCCCTCGTGGGTGGTGGCGACTCCGAGCCGGCGCGCACGGGCGAGGCCGTCGGAGTGCTCGTCGATGCCGGCCATCGCGACCACATGCAGCGTGGTCGAGAGCCGCTTCACCTTGATGAGCAGGTCGGTGCCGATGTTGCCCGATCCGATGATGGCGATGCCGACGGTCATGCCGCTGCCCCTTCCGATGACGTGCGCGATGCTGTTCCGGATGCGGCGCCGAAGAAGTCGGCACGCACCTCGCCGAGACCGTCGAGTCGGGCGCGGTACACCCCGGCGGTCGCGTCGACCATGGGGCCGAGGGCTCCGGAGAGGATCACCTCGCCGGCGCGCAGCGGCTGCCCGCGGCGGGCGACCTCGCGAGCCAGCCAGGCGACCGCGATCACGGGGCTGCCGAGGCATGCGGCACCCGACCCGGTCGAGACCGGGCGGCCCTCACGGTCGAGCGTCATGCCGAGCGCGGTCAGGTCGAACCCGTCCAGGCGCCGAGGCGTGGTGCCGAGCACGACCGCCCCGCTGGAGGCGTTGTCGGCGATCGTGTCGGTGATGCGGATGTCCCACCCGGCCACGCGGGAGTCGACGACCTCGATCGCGGGCAGCACGAACTCCGTGGCACGGATCACGTCGGCGACATGGGTGGTGGGGGAGTCGAGGTCGCTGCCGAGCACGAAGGCGACCTCGGCTTCGGCCCGCGGCTGCAGGAAGCGGGCGAGGTCGATCGGCTCGCGGTCGGCGAACATCATGTCGTCGAGCAGCACCCCGTAGTCGGGGCTGTCGACGCCGAGCTGCGTCTGCACGGCGGGGGAGGTGAGGCCGATCTTGCGGCCGACGACCCGTCGACCCTCGTCGAGGCGGCGGGCGATGCCGAGAGACTGCACGGCGTACGCGGCATCCTGATCCGTCTCGCCGAGCAGGTCGCGCACCGGGGCGCACGGGTGCCCCGATTCGGCCGCGCGTCGCAGCCGCTCGTCGGCCGCACGCACACCGTCGGACTCGGGGAGGCCGGTCACAGCTGCACGCACACGTTCGTCGGCTCGGTGTAGAACTCGAGCGAGTGGTGCCCGCCCTCGCGGCCGATGCCCGAGAGCCCGACGCCGCCGAAGGGGCTGCGCAGGTCGCGCAGATACCAGGTGTTCACCCACGACATGCCCGTGCGCATCTGCTGCGCCACGCGGTGTCCGCGGGTCAGGTCGGTGGTCCAGGTGACCGCGGCGAGGCCGTAGTCGGTGTCGTTCGCCAATCGGATCGCCTCCTCTTCGGTGTCGAAGGGGATGAGGGCGGCGACGGGACCGAACACCTCTTCGCGCACGGTGCGGTTGCTGTTGTCGAGGCCGGTCCACAGCGTCGGCTCGATCCACGATCCGCCGTCGAGTCCGTCGCCGAGCGTGGGGATGCCGCCGCCCGCGAGCACCGTCGCCCCCTCCGCGACGGCGAGGTCGAAGTACGAGCGCACCTTCTCACGGTGCGCCTGCGAGATGAGAGGACCGGTGGTCGTGGCCGGGTCCTCCGGGCGGCCCAGACGCAGACGGGCGGCGTGCTCGGCGAGGCCCGCGGCCACCTCATCGAAGACCGCGCGCTGCACGTAGATGCGCTCGGTGCACAGGCACACCTGGCCGGTGTTGAGGTACGTGGAGCGGGCGAGCCCGGCGACGGCGGCATCGAGGTCGGCGTCGGCGAACACGAGCGCGGCGTTCTTGCCGCCGAGCTCGAACGAGACCGGGCGCACCCGCGGCGCGACCGCCCGCATGATCGCGGATCCGGTGGACGATTCGCCGGTGAACGTGACCCCGTCGATGCCCGGATGCGTGGTGAGGGCCTCGCCCGCGGAATCGGCGCCGAAACCGTGCACGACGTTCACGACCCCCGCGGGCACCCCCGCCTCGGCGAGGATCTCGGCCAGCAGCGTCGCCGACGACGGCGTCTCCTCCGAGGGCTTGATCACCACGGTGTTGCCGGTGGCGAGGGCGGGAGCGAGCTTCCACGTGAGCAGCAGCAGCGGCAGGTTCCACGGCACGATCACGGCGACGACCCCGAGCGGCTTGCGCACGGCGTAGTTCAGGGCGCGCCGGCCGTCGGGCAGCTCGGTGAGGAACGAGTCGAGGCCTGCCGTCGAGACCGTGTCGGCGAAGGAGCGGAAGTTCGCGGCGGCACGGGCCACGTCGAGGTCGCGGGCGAGTGCCTCGGGCTTGCCGGTGTCGCCGACCTCGGCCGCGACGAGCTCATCGGCGCGGCGGTCGATCGCGTCGGCCACACCGCGCAGCAGACGGGCGCGCTCCGCGACCGTCATCCGTCCCCAGGGTCCGTCGAACGCGGCGCGCGCGGCGGCCACGGCGCGGTCGACCTGCTCGGTGCCGGCTTCGTGCACCTCGGCGATGATCGAGCCGTCGACCGGGCTGACCTTCGCGAAGGTGGCGATGCCCTCCACGCGCTCGCCGGCGATCATGTTTTGGATCGCGCGGGGCGCTCGCTCCTGCTCGGAGGCACGGAGGGGAGGCGTCATCGTCTCGGAAGGCATGGGCTCAGGCTAGGAACGTTCGAGGGATGCCGACAAATACTCTCTTGATGCACTGCCATGCCCGTACGGCTATAGTCCGGATCATGGTCACCGATCGACTGCTCGACGGGCGGGTCAAGATCCGCCACCTCGTCCTCGTCACCGCCATCGCCGACGAAGGCACCCTGGTGCGCGCCGCCGAGTCGCTGCACATCACCCAGCCGGTCGTCACCCGCGGCCTCCGCGAGGTCGAAGAGGTGCTGGGTGTGCCGCTGTTCGAACGGTTGCCGCGCGGCGTGCGGCCGACGCAATACGGGCACTCGTTCATCGAGCGCGCCCGCTCGGTGCTCGCCGAGCTGCGCGCCGCGGGGGAGGAGGTGCGGCTGCTGCAGTCGGGGCAGCTCGGCACGGTGACCGTCGGCACGCACCTCGCAGGTTCCAACCTGCTGCTGCCGCGGGCCATCGCGGCGCTGAAGGCCGAGCATCCACGGCTGACCGTGGTGGTGCGCGAGGGCACCCCGGACACCCTGCAGCAGCTGCTGCTCGCGGGCGACCTCGACCTGACCGTCGGGCGGCTCTCGCCGACGGTGCCGGTGCGGCTCGAGCAGGAGCGACTGCACCTGGAGCCGATCCGTCTGGTCGCGCGGGCCGGGCATCCGGTGCTCGGCGGTGTCAAGGCGAACTCCCTCGCCGAGCTGATCGCGTATCCCTGGATCTTCCCCGTGGCCCAGACGGCGCTCCGGGCCGAGCTCGAAGCGGTCTTCTTCCACGAGGGGCTGCCGTTGCCGCCCGATCGCGTCGAGTGCACCTCCATGCTGACACTGCGCACCCTGCTGATCTCGACCGACGTGATCGCGGCGCTGCCGATGTTCATCGCCGTCGACGACCGTGAGCTGCGGATCCTGCCCACGCCGTTGAGCTCCATCCGCCGCTCGGTCGGCGTGACGGTGCCGAAGGATCGGGCGCCGTCGCCGGCGGCATCCGCGCTGCTGGCCCATCTGCGCGAAGAGGGCGCCCGCTTGGCGGAGCTCGAGCGGGACTACGCGGAGACGGAGCCGCGCTTCGCCGGCTGATATGCCCGAACGGTCATAGCTCTGACCCGTATGGATATTGGACAGCATCGCTTCACCGGGACGAACCTGATGAGAACGACACCACGTCGTGACGATCTCACCCGATTCAGCCAATGGAGGCGACATGGCCGGCTCTCCCTACGTGCCCGATGCGAAGAAGTACCGCCCGGAGGATTTCCAGCGCGTCGAGGGTGAACCGGCCGATCCCGATCCCTCCAGCTGGGGCATGCAGCCCGACGGTACCTTCCTGCCGCCGGCGCACACGCCGTCCGTCCCGCGCGACGTCTTCATCGACTGGCCGGGCCAGCTCGACTACCGCGACCCCGAGACGTATGCGCTCAACGCCAAGGCCGAGGCGTTCTACCCGATCGTGGTGAACACCAGTCACTCGTGGCAGTGCATCTACGACTGGGACGGCCGTCGCCTCATGCTCCACTACGGCGGCGGCAACCACTGGAAGCTCTACGACATCACCGACCCTCGCGACCTGACGATCGTCGACGAGGAGCAGTGGGGCTGGGACGATCCCCGCCCGCAGTTCGGCGCCACCACGGTGCAGTGGAACCAGAAGCTCGGAAAGCACATCGCGATCCAGGCGAGCGAGACTCCGCGGTACTTCCTCAAGGGGCGCGTCGCCAACAAGTGGATCGACGACACCGTCGAGGGCCAGCTGAAGGAGTGGGAGGGCCTGCGCGGCTTCCGCACGTGGGAGATGAACGGCCCGAGCCCCCGCGACTGGACCCTCCTCACCGAGGTCTCGACCGATCCGAACCACGGGCCGGACGAGATCCAGGAGGGCAACGGCGTGCTCGACCTTCCGGTCTACTACGGCGACAAGTACCTGTTCGTGGCGACCGCGCCCGACAACACCTTCACCAACCAGCCGTACAAGACCACGCTGTGGACCGCCGGACACGCGGCCTACGACGTGTCGGACCCGGCGAAGCCCGAACTGCTCTCGAACTGGTGGGTGCCCGGCTCCCGTGCCGGGGAGGAGGCGGATTCCGAGTACCTCGCGGACAACGAGCGCTGGAACAATAAGACCTCGTGGTTCGGCTCGCGCATGGGCATCTTCCTGCCGCGCTCGGTCGAGTCCGGATGGAAGTACGGCTACGCCGCCCAGGGCGGTCAGGGCTTCTTCGTGCTCGACGTGTCCGATCCCGCGAACATCCACCACGTCGGCTGGTGCCACCTGCCGGTCAGCGTCGCCGGCACCGAGGGCGACAACGTCGACACCACCCAGGTGGAGGAGACGGGCTACGTCTACGTCTCGGGCTACCCGATGAACACCGACTGCTACGAGCCGGCCAAGGAGATCTACCAGATCGACGTGAGCGACCCGACGAACCCGCGGGTCGTGCGCACGCTGCCCCGCCCGACGCCGCCGGCAGACGCCGCGTTCACCGACTGGGCGCAGCGCCGCGGGTCGTTCGGACCCAAGCGCTCGGGCTACTTCACCAACACGGGCACGCCGCACGGCGGTGTCATCCCCTACGCGTTCTACGCCGCGGGGTTGCAGATCTTCGACGTGCGCGACCCGGAGAACCCCGAGGTCGGCGCGTACTTCGTCCCCCCGATCGGACTCAAGGACGACGATGACCTCGCCGCCCCCGTGCACGGCATCTTCGTGGAGTGGGATCGCAACGTGATCTGGCTCTTCGCCAACCACGGCATCTACGCGGTGTCGACCCCGCTGCTGGGTGAACCCGTGGTCGGTCTCCCCGCCACCGAAGGCTGAACACTTCCCGGAAACTCCGGTGTCCGTCCTCCACATAAGGGGCTGAGTGGACGGACACCGGCTCCCGCCCCCTGACGATCCCTCCCGAAAGTGATCCATGACTCAGACAGTTAGGCCGTGGCCGGCCCTGTGGGCGCTGTGCATCGGCTTCTTCATGATCCTCGTCGACACGACGATCGTGGCGATCGCCAACCCGGTCATCCTCGCGGCGTTCGACGCCGACCTGACCACGGTCATCTGGGTCACCAGTGCCTACCTGCTCGCCTACGCCGTCCCCCTGCTGGTGACCGGTCGCCTGGGGGATCGCTTCGGTCCCAAGCGGGTCTATCTCGTGGGGCTCGTGCTGTTCACCCTCGCCTCGCTCGCGTGCGGTCTGGCCGGCAGCATCGAGATGCTCATCGCGGCTCGCGCCGTGCAGGGCTTCGGTGCCGCGCTGATGACGCCGCAGACCATGGCGATCATCGCGCGGGTGTTCCCGCCGCGCGGTCGGGGTCAGGCGATGGGCGCGTGGGGCGCTGTCGGAGGGCTCGCGACGCTCGTCGGCCCGATCCTCGGCGGCGTGCTCACCGACACCGTCGGCTGGGAGTGGATCTTCTTCGTGAACGTGCCCGTCGGCATCGTCGCCTTCGTCGTCGCCTGGCGCCTGGTGCCCGATCTCGAAGGACACCCGCACCGCTTCGACGTGGTGGGGGTCGCGCTGTCCGGGCTCGGTCTGTTCCTGCTGGTGTTCGGCATCCAGGAGGGCGAGGTCTACGACTGGGGGGTGATGTTCGGTCCGGTCACCGTTTGGGGCGTCATCGTCACAGGCGTCGTGCTCCTGGTGCTCTTCGTCGTGTGGCAGCGCGTCAATCGCGCAGAGCCCCTGATGCCCCTCAGCCTCTTCCGTGACCGCAACTTCTCGGTCGCGAACGCCACGATCTTCCTCGTCGGTGTCGGCATCACGGCCATGCCCGTCCCCCTCGCCTTCTACTTCCAGGTCGCCCGCGGGCTCGACCCGACGCTTGCGGCGCTGATGCTCGCACCGATGGCGGTCGTCTCGGGTGTGCTCGGGCCGTTCGTCGGCAAGCTGAGCGACCGGATCGGTCCGCGCTGGGTCACCTTCGCCGCCTTCGTCATCTCGGCGGTGGCCATGGCCTGGTATGCGGCGACGATGACGATCGACGCCCCGTTCTGGCTCCTGCTTCTGCCCTCGGCGCTGCTGGGTGTCGGCGTATCGGGGATGTTCGGTCCGCTCGCGTCGACGGCCACCCGCAATCTCCCGCACACGCAAGCAGGAGCGGGATCCGGCGTCTACTCCACCACCAGGCAGATGGGGTCCGTGATCGGATCGGCGCTGCTGGCGGTGCTGATGAACGTGACGCTCGCCGCGCACATCACCGGTTTCGTGCCAGGGGCGATCCACCCGGGGAGCGAGCTGTCGGCGAAGGACGGGAGCGGACTGGCCGCGGCCATGTCGCAGTCGCTGCTGCTCTCGGCCATCGCCTTCGCGGTGTGCGCGGTCGTCGTGGTGTTCTTCGAGAAGCCGCGAGCCTGGGGAGCCCCGGCCACCCCGCAGACGGCGGGTTCTGTCGTGAGAGAGGGACGATGATGGCGGCGATCGCAGTGGATCCAACATCCAGAACGAATCCGACCATGAGCACGAAGGACGAGAGGACTCCGATGACGGTCAGCTCCGGAGGCGGTCGACTGGTCGTCGACGCCCTGAAGAAGGACTATGAGCTCGACGGCGCCGCCGTCCCCGTGGTCAAGGACGTCACGTTCACGATCGAGCCCGGGACGTTCTACTCGCTCCTCGGCCCGTCGGGATGCGGCAAGACCACCACCCTGCGCTGTGTCGCCGGCCTCGAACGGAGCAACGGCGGCGTCATCTCGCTCGACGGCAACGTGCTGTCGACCGGCACCGCGCACGTGTCGCCCGACAAGCGCGACATCGGCATGGTGTTCCAGAACTACGCGATCTGGCCGCACATGACGGTGTTCGCCAACGCGATCTTCCCGCTGCAGGTCGCGGGTTCGAAGCTTCCGAAGCAGGAGGCGCGCAAGCGGGCGATGGAGGCGCTGGAGCTCGTGCAGCTCGATCATCTCGCGCAGCGCCCGGCCACCGCGCTCTCAGGCGGTCAGCAGCAGCGCCTGGCCCTCGCTCGTGCGTTGGCCCACCGACCGCGTCTGCTGCTGCTCGACGAGCCGCTGTCGAACCTCGACGCCAAGCTGCGCGACACCATGCGCAACGAGCTGCGGAGCCTGCAGCGCACCCTCGGCATCAGTGCCCTCTACGTCACGCACGATCAGTCCGAGGCGCTGTCGATGTCGGATCGGGTGGCCGTGATGAACGGCGGACGCATCGTGCAGGAGGCGTCACCCCGCGAGCTCTACGACCAGCCGGCCGACCGATTCGTGGCGAACTTCGTCGGTCGCGCGAACATGATCCCCGCCGTGGTGATCGATCGTGACGGCGCCGGCGACGCGGTGGTCGAGGCGCTCGGCACCCGGCTGCAGACGCCGGTGCCCGACGGGGTCTCGATCGGCGACGAGGTCACCCTGACATTCCGGCCCGAGACCGTGCGCTGGCATGAGACCGACATCGATCGCCCGAACGTCCTTCCCGTGCGCATCGTGCGGGTGGAGTTCCTCGGCGAGATCGTCGAGTACGAGGCCGAAGTGCTCACCGATGGCGAGCCCGTCGCCACGATCGTCGGACGCGGAGCGCCACTCGCGACACCCCCCGAGGGCGGCAGGGTCTTCCTCGAACTGGTCTCGCACGCCTGCCGCGTGCTGGGCGCCTGATCCACCCCGCACCACACCCGCAATCACACACCTGATGTCAGAGAGGACATTCAGATCATGAAGAGAACACTGGGAGCTGTCGCCATCACGGCGGTCTTCGCGCTCGCCTTGACCGGATGCAACACGTCGACCGATGCCGGCGGCGGTGACAGCGCGCTCGAGGGCGACGCCGCGTCGGCCACCTGCGACGCCGTGGAAGTCGGAGCGATCACCCGCTGCGAGAACTTCTACGACGACTACTGGCCCGAGATCGACAAGCAGCTCGACGCCCTCTACGAAGAGGCGAAGAAGGCCGACGGCGGCACGCTGGTCATCTGGGACTGGTACGAGCTGTCGCCTGACGTGATCGAGCAGTTCAACAAGCGCTTCCCCGACATCAAGGTCGAGACCAGGGGGCTGACGTACAACCTGTCGTCGGCAATCATCTCGGCGAAGGCGACCGGTTCGCGCAACACCGATGTGGTGTCCGGCTCGATCACCTCGATGGCCGCGATGTACGACGAGGGCTTCTGGGAGAAGGTCGACTGGGAGAGCTTCGGCGTTCCGAAGGAGTTCCTGACCATCGGCGCCCCCGAGTTCATGCCCGACAGCATCAACGGCACGCTCATCCAGTACAACACCGACAAGGTGACCGCGGTGCCCGAGACGCTCGACGGGCTGCTCGCCCCCGAATACAAGGACAAGGTGTCGGTCGCCGGCTACAACGCGGTGGTCTTCGCCGGATACGGCATGGCCGAGGGCGAGGACAAGATGGTCTCGCTGATCGACGAGCTCCTGTCATCGGGCAACCTGAAGCTGCTGGAAGACCAGGGTGCTCCGCTGTCGAGTGGTGACGTGCCGATCGCGCTCAACCAGACGCTGTTCAACCCGAACCCGGCGCTGCAGGTCTCACCGTTCGAGCACGCGGGAGTCTGGGCGCAGTTCTCCGGCGTCAACTCCGACGCCAAGAACAAGCCGGGGGCCGCGCTGTGGACCCTGTGGAACGCATTCGACCCCGACTGGATCAGCCTCCGCATGACGGACGAGCGCTTCGCCAGCACACAGGTGCCGTTCGCCGGTCTGCCCGCCGCGACCTTCGCCGAGGCCACCGGACTCATGAAGACGAACTCCGACGCGCTGCTGCTCGGCCTCGAGAACGGCGCCGAGACCGAGACGCAGGCCACTCGTGACGACTGGCAGGCCATGATCAACGCTGCCGACAAGGCGCTGAACGGATAACGATGTTCAAGGCAGGACGGACCACGGGGCGAAAGCGTCCCACCACGATGACGATCGCGATGATCGTCTCGGGCGCGGTCATCTTCATCCTTCTCGCGGTACCGCTGATCGTCCAGGTGATCACCGCATTCCGTGGTCCGTTCCTGCCCTTCGGCGTCTCGTCGGCCCAGTGGGGTGTCGAGAACTTCGTCACCCTGTGGCAGCTGCGCGAAGACTTCTGGGGCGTGCTCGGCGCGACCGGCGCCTTCGTCGGCGGCTCCACGCTGCTCACGCTCCTGATGGCTTTCGGCCTCGCCTGGGTCACGGTGCGCACGGATGCCCCGTGGCGTCGCCTGATCTCGGTGCTGGTGATCGTGCCGTACATCATTCCGCCGATCGTGAAGGCCCAGGCCTACCTGCTGATGCTGTCGCCCGAGTCGGGTGTGCTCAACCAGCTGCTGCGGCTGCTGCCGTTCGCGAGCGACGTGCCGATCGATCCCTATGCGTTCCCGACGATGATCTTCATCCAGGCGCTCACGAACGTCACGTTCCCGTACCTGATGATCGTGCCGATCCTGACGAACATGGACGGCTCGCTGGAGGAGTCGGCGCGGGTCTCGGGGGCCTCCTGGCCGCAGACGCTTCGTCGAGTGACGCTGCCGATGCTGTGGCCGGGGCTCCTCGGGGTGACGGTGCTGACCTTCATCCTCGGCCTCGGCAGTCTCGAGGTGCCACTGCTGTTCGGCCAGGAGTCGGGACGCGACATCTTCGCCCTCAAGCTCTGGACGCTCATCAGCTCCAACGCGGGCGAACTGCCCCAGTACGGTCTGGCCGCCGCGTGGGGGCTGGTGTTCCTCGTGATCACGACCGTCGCGTTCGCGATCTATCTGCGGGCCACGCGCAACGCCGAGCGCAGAGCCTCGGTGTCGGGCAAGGGCTTCCGGCCGTCGACCATGCGGATGGGGCCGTGGAAGATCCCGGTCATGCTGCTGGTCGCCGTGTTCATCCTGCTCACCGGCATCCTCCCTCTGCTCGCTCTGCTGTGGGCGGCGATCACGCCCTATCCGGTGGCGTTCTCGATCGACGCGATGCTCGGCAGCACCGACTTCGGCGCCTTCGGCACGGTGCTCGCCGACCCCGAGTTCTGGGTGTCGCTCGGACGCACGGTCATCATCGCGGGCGGCAGCGCCACGATCGCGGTGGTCTTCGCCACGGTGCTCGCCTACGGCATCGCCCGCAGCAAGAAGACCGGGTGGGTGAAGGCCATGGACCTGTTCGCCTCCTCATCGGTCGCGATCCCCGCGACCATCGCCGGCTTCGCGATGTTCCTCACCTTCATGGTGATCAACCCGTACATCCCGATCGCGGGCACGCTGCTCGCGCTCGTGATCGCGTACTCCTACCGGGTGTCGATCGCCTACCGCTCGTCGTACAGCGCGACGCTGCAGATCCGACCCGAGCTGGAGGAGGCGGCGCTCACCAGCGGAGCGAGTCGGTTCGAGGGATTCCGACGCATCATCGCGCCGCTGCTGATGCCGACCGTGATGGCGGTGTGGATCCAGATGTTCATCCTCGGCACCAACGAGTTCACGCTCCCGGCGTTCCTGGCGACCCCGTCGTCGCGGCCGCTGTCGATGTACATCTACGCGATGATCAACCCGCGCTCAGCGCAGCTCTATGCGCCGGACCAGGGTGCCGCGATGGCGCTGATCTTCACGCTGATGGTGTTCGCGATCGGCTACGGCCTGCAGTGGGCGCTCTCTCGCCGAGCGATCGGTCGCACACGCAAGGCGGTCTCCGCGGGTCTCCCCGACCTCGCCGCGACCCCTCCTGCTCCCGCTCCCGCCGATTCCGCGACGGTGACCCTGGCCGTGCAGCGTCACAAGCGCTGACCCCATCCGCCGAGTGCACGGCTTCCTGTCGAGTGCACGGCTTCCCGGCGTGAAGAAGCCGTGCACTCGACGAGATCCCGTGCTCTCGACGGATAACGTGCGTTCGACGGGTAACGTGCTCTTTGTCGTGTGGGGGAGAGGAGAGGGAGCGATGCGTGTGCGTGCGCCATCGGCCAAGGCCGGGATCGTCGTCGGAGCCCTGCTCATCCTCCCGATGCTCGGGGTCGTCCTCGCCGTGATGGATCTGTTCGCCGGATATGTCTGGTCGCTGCTGGCGGTCATCGTGCTGGTGGTGTTCACCGCGCGGGTGTTCCGTGGTCCCGGAGAGAGCATGGCGCCGCGGCCGTGGTGGCGGATGACGACGACGGCTCTCTCCAGCGCGGTCCTCTCCGTGCTCTTCGCGGTTCAGGCCGTCGTCGGTCTCTTCCGAGCGGGGACCGCCCCGTTCCCGGCCGCTGTCGTTCTGGGCGCGCTGCTGACGCTTGCGGTGGCCGGGGCATATGCGCTCTCCGCGACCCGCCTCGCCCGCGTCGAGCGGCCGCACAAGGGATAGCCCGCCCTCGCCCTCTCGCTCCCACCCTCTCGCTCCCGCCGAGTGCACGGCTTCCTGTCGAGTGCACGGCTTCTTGGCGTGAACACGCCGTGCGCTCGGCGAGATCCCGTGCATTCGACGCTACCCGCGAACCTCTCCCTTGACTTTTGGATCCAGTATCCATTCAATAGGAACAGCAGGAGAAGAAAGGGTGAGGAGGCCGCATGCACATCGGGTACGCCGCGATGCTCGAGCAGATCGAGCCCACCGCCGTGATCGAGAACTGCGTCCTCGCCGAGGCGCACGGGTTCCGCGGGATCATGGCCACCGATCACTTCCAGCCCTGGCTTCCCCGCCACCGCAACGCCGCCCATGTGTGGACCATGCTCGGCGCGATCGGCGCGCACACCACCGGCGACCTCGGCCCCGGCGTCACGACCCCCGGCTTCCGCACGCATCCCGCCGTGGTCGCGCAGGCCGCAGCGACGCTGGCGACCCTCTACCCCGACCGGGCCTGGCTCGGCGTCGGATCGGGAGAGGCGCTGAACGAGCACATCGTCGGCGAATACTGGCCCGAACCCGCCGAGCGCATCGACCGCATGTTCGAGGCCGTCGACCTGATCCGCAAGCTCTTCACCGCCTCGATCGCCGGTCGCGACACCCGCCACCGTGGCGAGCACTTCCGCATGGAGTCGACCCGGCTCTGGACGATGCCGCCCACCGCCCCGCCCGTCTACGTCGCCACCGCGGGCCCCGCCACCGCACGTCGAGCCGGCCGGAACGCCGACGGCCTGATCACGACCTCGGCCGAAGTCGAGCGCCTCGCCCCGCTGCTCGCCCGATTCGCCGAGGGGGCACGGGAGGCGGGGCACGACCCCGAGGCCCTCCCGAAGGTGCTCCAGCTGCGGCTCTCGTGGGCGCCGACCGACGAGCAGGCCCTCGCGAACGCACTGACCGAGTGGCCGGTCGCCGGACTCCGGATGCGCCGGGGCGACGTGCGCTCGCCGTACGATTTCGAGCAGCTCGTGCGCGGGGTGACGGCCGACGACATGCGGGCTTCGATGCTCATCTCCGCCGACCCCGAGGTGCACCGCGCGCAGATCCAGCGCTACGTCGACCTCGGCTTCACGCGCATCTACCTGCACAACGTCGGGCCCGACCAGCGGGAGTTCGTCGAGGTCTTCGGCCGCGACGTGCTGCCGAAGGTGCACGCATGAGCGCCCCCGCGATCACCGTCTTCGCCCTCGCCGGCATCGGCGAAGTGCACCCCGGTGATGACCTCGCGGCCCTGATCCTCGCGACCGGCGTCGAACTCGCCCACGGCGACATCCTCGTCGTCACCTCGAAGATCGTCTCCAAAGCCGAAGGCCGCTACGTACAGGCCGCCGACCGTGAAGAGGCGATCACCGCCGAGACCGTGCGCCTCGTGGCCTCGCGCACCTTCGACGGGCACACCATGCGCATCGTCGAGAACCGCTTGGGCATGGTCGCCGCGGCCGCCGGCGTCGACGCCAGCAACACCCCGGACGGCTGGGTGCTGCTGCTTCCCGAAGATCCGGATCGGTCGGCGCGTGCGCTCGCCGCCGGACTGCGGGCGGCCACGGGCGCCGAGGTCGGGGTGATCCTCAGCGACACCCTCGGTCGCCCCTGGCGAGAAGGTCAGACCGACGCCGCGATCGGCGGCGGGGGCGTGCACATGATCGCCGACCTCCGTGGCACGACCGACCAGGCGGGAAAGGTCCTGAACGTCACGACCCCGTGTGTCGCGGACGAGCTCGCCGCGGCCGCAGATCTGGTCAAGGGCAAGGCGAGCGGCAACCCGGTCGCCGTGGTGCGCGGCCGCTCCGATCTCGTCGGACCCCTCGCCCTGCCCGGGGCCGCGAGCATCGTGCGCGGCGCGGAGCGCGACCTCTTCTGGCTGGGCACCGCCGAAGCACTCGACCAGGGATACCGCGACGGTTACGCCGCTGCGCTCGCGGACCTCGGCACCCAGGAACAGCACCTACACGCACAGCAGGAACCCGACACGAAGGATGCGACATGACACTGACCCTCGGATACAAGGCCAGCGCAGAGCAGTTCGACCCGCGGGAGCTGGTCGAGATCTCGGTCGCGGCCGAGGCGCACGGCATGCAATCCGTGTTCGCGAGCGACCACTTCCAGCCCTGGCGCCACACCGGCGGCCATGCTCCGTTCTCGCTCACCTGGATGGCGGCGGTGGGCGAGCGCACGTCGAGCATCCGCATCGGCACCTCGGTGCTGACCCCGACCTTCCGTTACAACCCTGCCGTGCTCGCGCAGGCGTTCGCGAGCCTGGGCTGCTTGTACCAGGACCGCATCATCCTCGGCGTCGGCTCGGGCGAGGCGCTGAACGAGATCGCGACCGGATTCCGCGGCGCCGGGGAGCAGGAGTGGCCCGAGTTCAAGGAGCGCTATGCGCGGCTGCGCGAATCCGTGCGCCTGATGCGGGCGCTGTGGTCGGGCGACCGGGTGAACTTCGACGGCGAGTACTACTCCACGCACGACGCCTCGATCTACGACCGCCCCGAGGGTGGCATCCCGATCTACATCGCCGCGGGCGGACCGATGGTCGCGCGCTACGCCGGTCGCGCGGGTGACGGCTTCATCTGCACCTCGGGCAAGGGCCAGGAGCTCTACGTCGACCAGCTGCTCCCGGCCGTGAGAGAGGGGCTCGAGCAGTCCGAGCGCTCGTTCGACGACTACGACCGGATGATCGAGATCAAGCTGTCGTACGAGGAGACCCGGGAGGCGGCGTTGGAGAACACCCGCTTCTGGTCGCCGCTGTCGCTCTCGAAGGAGCAGAAGCACGACATCACCGACCCCGTCGAGATGGAGAAGGCCGCCGATGCGCTGCCGCTCGAGACCATCGCCAAGCGCTGGATCGTCGGGAACGACCCGGATGCCGTGGCCGCCGAGATCCAGCAGTACATCGATTGGGGCTTCAACCACCTCGTCTTCCATGCGCCGGGCCACGACCAGCGCCGGTTCCTGCAGCTCTTCGAGCGCGACATCGCCCCCCGGTTGCGCGAGACCGCTGCCGAACTGCGCGGGTGAGGCGACGGAGATGATCCGCGGTTCGGGAATCGGGGTGCCGCTGCCGGGAGTGCCCGCTCGTGAGTGGATCGTGGTGATCCCGGTGAAGCGCGCGGAGATCGGCAAGTCGCGGTTGCGCATCCCCGGCGTCGATCGCGAGCCCCTCGCCCGCGCGATCGCCCTCGACACGGTCGAGGCGGCCACCGCATGCGAGCGCGTCGCCGAGGTCATCGTCGTCACGAGCGACGAGGTCACGGGGACCGCTCTGCGTGTGCTGCCGCGGGTGCGACTGGTGCGCGACCGCAGCGAAGGGCTGACCGCGGCGATCGGGCTCGGCGTGAGCGCGGCCCCCGACCTGCGTCCTCGTGCCGTGATGCTCGGGGACCTGCCGGCCCTGCGCCCCGATGAGCTGGCCAGGGCGCTCGCGTTCGCCTCTTCGCACTCCCGGGCGTTCGTGCCGGACGCCGAGGGCACCGGCACCGTGCTCGCCACGGCGCGGGCGGGTTTCGACCTCACTCCGTGTTTCGGGGCGGACTCGGCCTCCGCACATCGCGCGGCCGGCTTCGTCGAGGTCGGGTTTCCCGTCTTGAGTGGTCTGCGACGCGACCTCGATCATGCGGAGCACCTGCGGGCCGCCCGCCGTGCCGGACTGGGCCCGCGCACCGCGGCGCTGGTCGATCGACCGCTGGTGCTCGCCTCATGACCGGCGGCGTCGCCGACACCTCCGATGGCCCGCGCATCGTCGTCCTCGCCGGTGGCGTCGGCGGATCGAAGTTCGTGGTCGGGGTGCGGGAGGCCGCACGGCGACGATGGCCGGATGCCGCGGGAGGAACCCGAGCAGACATCACCGTGATCGTCAACACCGGCGATGACCTGTGGATCAGCGGCCTGCGGCTGCAGCCCGATGTCGACTCGATGATCTACGCGCTCGCCGGTGTCAACGACACCGCACGCGGATGGGGGAGGGCGGGAGAGAGCGAGCGCGTCGCCACCGAGTTGCAGGCATGGGGAGCCGGCTGGCCGTGGTTCACGTTGGGTGACCTCGACCTCGGTGCCCACATCGCCCGCACGGGCTGGCTCCGGGACGGCGCCTCCGTGACCGAGGTCGTCGATCGCCTCGCCTCCCGATGGCCGCTCGGCATCCGACTGCTGCCCATGACCGATACCGAAGTCGACACCCACGTGTTCACCGCCCGGGGTCGGATGCACTTCCAGGAGTGGTGGACCCGGCATCGTGCGACCCTCCCGGCGCAGCGGTTCGATGCGCCGGGGATCGCGCAGTCCGTGCCCGCACCCGGAGTGGTCGACGCGCTGTCTGCAGCGGACGTCATCCTGTTCGCCCCGTCGAATCCCGTGGTCTCGCTCGGGCCGATCCTCTCGGTCCCCGGCATCGCCGACGCCGTACGTGCCGCCCCCGGAGCCGTGGTCGGGGTGTCGCCGATCATCGCCGGTGCGCCCGTGCGCGGTATGGCCGACGCCTGTCTCGCCGCCATCGGTCTCGCCGCCACCGCCGACGCGGTCGGACACCACTACGGGGCACGCGCAGCCGGCGGACTGTTGGATGCGTGGCTCATCGCCGAGGAGGATGCTTCTCTCGCAGGCGGGCTCGAGGCGGCCGGACTGCGCGCGCCGGTGCATCCGCTGTGGATGCGCGATCTCGACACTGCGACGGCTCTCGCCGCCGAGGCTCTCCAATCGGCTGAGCTCGACGCGCACCAAACGTCATAGTCACAGGTCTCGAAAGACTGGCCGAAAGTTCCCAGTCTTTCGGCGTAATGACCGGGCCCCCACCGCCGTCTCTCCACTGTGAGGGTTGTCCGGCCGAAAGGGGGTCGGGCTGTGCGAGGGGTGAGGGAATCGTGAGTGGTCGAAGTCGAGTGGACCGGCTCTTCGAAGAGTTGGAGGTCGAGTGCGGCGCGAGTATGCAGTGCATCACGGAACGGGCGTCCGCCCTGCTGGGGCTGGACATCGAGGTCGACGTGTTGAACGAGGAGGAGTGGCGGGCCGTTCCGCGGTTCCTGCTCGTCGACGGTGACCGTGCGAGGATTCCGGTCCGCCGCTCCGATCCGCAGTGGTACCGACTGCACGTGGTGATCCACGAGCTCTCGCACCTGCTGTGCGGGCACACGCGATGCGAGAGTCTGCCCATGACCTTCGACCAGCTGCGGAAGCCCGCGCAGGTATGCGCGCTCGTCGGGGTGGGAGGGGGTGCCGGCTCCGTGGCGCTCGACGACTGCCAGGAGCAGGTGGCGCTGGAGGCCGAGGCGGAAGCGCTCGCGCACCGCTTGGGCTCGTTCGTCCTCGCTCCGCAGTTCGCATCCGCCGAGCTCGTCTGAATCCCGATCGTCCGAACCGGTCAGCGCGTGAGGGCGGGAGCCGCATCGAACACGATCAGCGGACGATCGCTGCCCGGCCGGAGGAGCACCTCGGCGTCGACCTGCCAGACGCGCGCGATGAGCTCCCGCGTCAGCACCTCCTGTGGGGAACCCGCCGCCTGCACGTGACCGTCGGCGATCACGACGACGCGATCGGCGAATGCCGCCGCGTGATTGAGATCGTGCAGAGCAGCGAGCACGGTCATGCCGTCGCGCGCGAGGGACGCGAGGAGGGCGAGTGCGTCCAGCTGCGCGCGGATGTCGAGGTGGTTCGTCGGCTCATCGCACAACAGCAGCGCCGCTCGCTGAGCGAGGGCCCTCGCGAGGTTCACCCGTTGGCGTTCGCCGCCGGACAGGGTCGCGGCATCGCGCTCCGCGAACTCGAGCGCCCCCGCGCGGACGAGAGCCGCATCGGTGGCGACGGCATCCGTCTGCGCCCCCTCGAACGACAGCCACCCGCGGTGGGGAAGCAGTCCGAGCCCGACGATGTCGCGCCCGGTCATCCCCTCGGCGGTCGACCACTCCTGCTCGACCAGGGCGACGCGCTGTGCGCGCTCCCGCCGCCGCATCGAGGGCAGCGATGCGCCGTCGAGCGCGAGGGTCTCGACCTCGCCCCGCAGGGTTCCGGCGATCAGCCGCAGCAGCGTGCTCTTGCCCGAGCCGTTGGGGCCGAGGAGAGCGGTCACCGAACCTCCGGGGGCGGTGATGTGCATGTCGTCGCAGAGGATCCGACCCCCGTGCGCGAATCGGATGCGTCGGGCATCGAGGCCGTCCTCACGCACTCCGGTCATGCGCGGCTCTTCCGCATACGCAGCATCAGCAGCGCGAACACGGGGCCGCCGATCAAAGCGGTGACGATCCCGACCGGGAGCTCGCGTGGCTCGAACACGGTGCGGGCGATGGTGTCGGCCCAGATGAGGAACACGGCGCCCGCGAGGAACGAGACCGGCAGCAGCGCACGATGCCGGGCGCCGACGACCGCCCGAACCGCGTGCGGCAGGATCAGTCCGACGAAGCCGATCGACCCGCTCACCGCCACGAGCGCTCCGGTCAGCAGCGCCGTGCACACGAAGAGCAGCACGCGCAGCCGGGTCACCGGGATGCCGAGTGCCTCGGCCGCGGTGTCTCCCAGTACGAGGGTGTCCAGTGGCCGGGCTGCAGCCAGCAGGGGGACGGCGCAGACCGCCACGGCGACCCCGGCGAGGGCGGCGTCCGCCCAGTCGGCACCTCCGAGGGAGCCGAGCAGCCAGCTGAGGATCTCACGGTAGCTGTCGTTCGTCGCGCTCCAGAAGATCACGAGGCTGGTCAGTGCCGCGAGCACGGCCGACACGGCGAGACCGGCGAGGACCACGGCGGTGGCTCCTGCGGAACCGGCCGCGCGCGCGAGGCCCAACGTGAGTGTCAGGGCGAGCAGCGCACCCGCGAACGCGGCGAACGGCAGTGCCACCGCCGCACCGAGCACGATGACGATCACCGCGCCGGTCGAGGCGCCGGAGGACAGACCGAGCAGGTAGGGATCGGCGAGCGGGTTGCGGGTGAGGGCCTGCATCACGGCACCGCACAGGGCCAGGCCGCCTCCGACCGCCGCGGCCGTGAGAACGCGGGGTACTCGCCCCTCCCAGATGATCGCGTCGCGGAGCGGGGTGAGGCCTGTGGCCGCGCCGGTCAGGTGCGACCACACGCTCGCCGCGAGCTCGGCCGGGGCGACGTCGGCCGGCCCGATCGCGACCGCGGCGACCACCGATCCCGCCAGGGCGAGCAGCAGCACCGTGATCGCCGAGACGGTACGTCCCCGGGGGGTGGGGAGCGGATGCCGCCGCGACAGGGAGCGCCGTGCGCAGCGGAACCGTGACGCTCACTGCTCTCCGAGCTGCGTCACGATCGATTCCACGGCCTTCACGTTGCGGATGCCCGCCTCGGTCGCCGGGAAGTCGACCAGCACGTACCGCTCGTTCCGCACCGCGTCGAGCTGTGCGGTGACCGGGTTGGAGGTGAGCAGCGCGATCTTCGACGCGGCGGTGTTCCAGGCGGCGTCCACCAGCACGATCACGTCGGGGTCGGCCTCGGCGATCAGCTCCCACGAGCTCGACGTCCAGGTGTCGTGCACGTCGGCGAAGACGTTCTCGAGCCCGGCGGCCGACATGATCATCTCCGGCGCGCCGATGCCGGCGCCCACGAAGGGCTGGTCGGTGCCGGACGAGTACCAGAGCGCCGTGAGGCCACGGTCGTCGGGGGTGATCGCGTCGAGCTCTGCGCGCTGCTCGGCGATCAGCGCGCTCGCCGCCGCCGTCTCGCCGAGCAGTTGGCCGGCCTCCGCGAAGCCATCGAAGACCGTGTCGAATGTGAGCGGGTCGGGCATGTAGCCCGGAGCCTTGCAGGCCGCGGGGGCGACGTAGGTGGTGATGCCGAGATTCTGCAGGTCGGCTCGCTCACCGGCGCCGTCGACCGAGAAGTTCGACTCCCATCCGGCGAACACCAGGTCGGGCTCGAGGTCGAGCACGGCCTCCTTCGACGGCACCTTGTCGGAGACGACCGGGATGTCCTCGGCATCCGCCGCGAGATCGTCAGGCAGCGGGCCGTCGGAGAAGGCGGAGCCGATGATCCGATCCCCGGCGCCGAGGGCCAGCGCGAGTTCGAGAGTCGACGACTTCAGGGTGAGGATGCGCTGCGGCGTGGCGCCGAGCGAGACCTCGGTGCCGCAGTTGTCGAGCACGATCGGCTCGGTGCTGGGGGTTTCGGCGTCGGGCGCTTCGGCCGATGACGCCGGCGCGCCGGCGCAGCCGCTGAGTCCGGCGGCGATGAGCAGGGCGAGGGCGGGGAGGGCGCCGAGGGCGCGGGCGGTGGCAGGCATGGTTCTCCGGGAGACGAGGACGGGAAGGGCGCAAGAGAGAGCACGTTCGCAGTCCAGGTCGGGACCACCGGCGTCGGCCAATCGGGTCGACGCGATGGGGTCATGGTAGCGCGGATACTGGATCCAAATCAATACTGGATTCTGGATCCAAAATGGATAAGGATGGGAAACGCCCCACCGCAGCGGCGCACATCGCCGATCGCGACGCCGCGTTCAGCCGAGAGGAACCCATGCAGACCACACCCGTCTCGTACTTCAGCGAGGGTCAGCGCATCTCCGCCGTGTGGCGCACCCCCGACCACGCGGGGCCGTATCGCGCGATCGTTCAGGGCCCCGGTTGGCTCGGGCTGAAGGACGCCAAGCTCTACGTCCGCTACCACGAGGCCCTGGTCGAGGCCGGCTTCGCCGTGCTCGTGATCGACTACCGCGGCTTCGGCGACTCCGAAGGCGACCGCGGCTATCTCTCTCCGGCCTGGCAGCTGCAGGATCTGGTGAACGCCGTGACCTACCTGACCACGCGCGACGACGTGATCGCCGACGCGATCGGGGTCTTCGGCACCGGCGGCACCGGAGGCGGCAACGCCGTGCTCCTCGCCGACGCCGACCCGCGCATCAAGGCCGCGGTCAGCCAGGTGCCGGTCGCCGACGGCGAGGACTGGCTGCACCGCATGCGCAGCGAGTACGAGTGGCTCGACTTCCAGAAGTCCCTCGAAGAGGACCGCCGCCAGCGCGTCGCCACGGGGGAGGGGCGGATCGTGCACCCCCGTGAGGAGATCATGATCCCCACGGCCGAGCGTCGGGCGACGAAGATCAAGGCCGACGTCGACGACCGCATTCCGACAGCCGTGCCGCTCGCGTGTGCCGAGGGCATCATCGCGTACCGGCCGATCGACGCGGCAGGCCGCCTGACCACACCGCTGCTCGTGATCGGCGTCGAAGGCGACGCCACCACCCCGACCGACCACGCCGAGGCGCTGTACGAGGCGGCACGTGGACCGAAGCAGCTCATCATGCAGCGGCACACCACCCACTACGCCGCCTACGACGCGTACTGGGAGCAGACCACCCCGGTGATCGTGGGCTGGTTCGACCGGTACGTGCGCCCGGCGCACCTCATCCACCGGTCTTCGCCGTCGCCCGCGATCGGCGAATCCCTCACCACCGAAACCGTGCAGACACAGTCCGACAGCAAAGAGGAGGTCGCGCGATGAGCGTGGATCTGAAGATCACCGGCGGCACCGTCGTCACCCCCGCAGGGCCGGTCCTGGCCGACCTGCTCGTCGCCGACGGCAAGGTCGCGGGCATGGTCGCGGCCGGTACCGACGTCGCGGCTGCGCGCACGATCGACGCCGCGGGCAAGCTCGTGCTTCCCGGCATGGTCGACGTGCACGTGCACACCCGCGAACCCGGCTACGAGCACAAGGACGACATCTACACGACGAGCCTGCAGGCCGCGGCCGGTGGCGTCACCACGATGTTCGGGATGCCCAACCTCAAGCCGCCGACCACCGACGTCGCCACGTTGACCGACGTGTTCCACCGGTATGAGGAGTCGTCGATCGTCGACTGGAACCACAACCCCGCGCCGACGAAGTTCGATGAGATCGCCGGCATGAGCGAGATGGGCATCCGGGCGTACAAGATCTACATGGTCGTCGACACGGGCCGCGACTACCCGCACCCCTCCGGCACCGGCATCCACAACCACGGCCACCTGCTCGAGATCATGGATCACATCGCCCAGACCGGCAAGCGCTTCATCGTGCACCCGCACGACCAGGCGCTCATGGATTACATCGAGGGCGCCTACCTCGCCCGCGGCGAGAACACCCCCGAGGGCTACGCCTCCGCCTACGCCGCGCGCGAGGGTGTGATCTGGGACACGGCCATCGACGTCGTGCTGCGTCTCGCCGAGGCCTCCGGCTGTCCCGTGCACATCGCGCACATCCAGACCCGACGCTCGATCGAGGCCGTTCGGCGCGCCAAGCAGAACGGCATCGACGTGACCTGCGAGGTCAACCACTGGGCGCCGTTCCTGTCGACCTGGAACGACGTCGAGACCCTCGGCCCGTACGCGCTCAGCTACTGGGTGCCCGACGACAACCGCGCGGCCGTCTGGGAGGGCATGCGCGACGGCACGATCGACATCGCCGCCAGCGACCACGCCCCGCACACGCGCGAGGAGAAGGAGGTCGGGTGGACGCAGATGTGGAGTTCGCACACCGGCACCCCCGGCATCCAGTACTACTACGAGCTCATGCTCGACGCGGTCAACAAGGGCGAGCTCGACCTGCAGCGCGCGATCGACATGGTCGCCCACATCCCCGCCGCCAAGTTCGGCCTGGAGGGTGTGAAGGGATCGCTCACGATCGGGGCGGATGCCGACATCGTCATCGCCGACCTCGCCGACGAGTGGACGATCACGAATGACGGCGTGCTCTCGAAGATCGGCTGGACCCCCTACGACGGGCGCACCATCAGCGCGCGCATCCAGCGCACGCTCGTGCGCGGTGTCGACGTCTATGTCGGCGACGAGGTCGTCGGCGACCGCACTTTCGGAAAGCTCGCCGCATCGGCGGAAGACAGGGCGGCATTCGCCGCTGGAGAGGAACTGACATGAAATTCGGACTGCTGCTGCCGCACTTCGGCGAGGAGGCGAGCAAGGAGAAGCTCCTGGAGGGATCGAAGCTCGCGGAGAGCTTCGGATTCGACTCCGTCTGGGTGCGCGACCACCTGGTGTTCGAGCCGCACGGCGAGATGGAGAAGCCGAACCGCACGTTCTACGACGCGCTGACGACTCTCACTGCCATCGGTGCCGTCACCGACAAGATCGAGCTCGGCACCGGATCGCTCATCCCTTTCCGGCACCCGCTCGTCACCGCTCTCATGGCCGGCACGATGACCCAGCTGCTCGGCCCGCGCCTGATCCTCGGCTTCGGCGCCGGAACGTTCGATCACGAGTTCGACGCGATCGGCTGGGGCGACCTCGACCGCGTCGAGATGGTGCGCTCGAACGCCGAGATCCTGCGCCGTGTCTTCACCGAGAACGACGTCACCTACGACGACGGCATCTTCACATTCGAGAACGTCACGATCGAGCCCAAGCCCGTGGGGGGACGCATCCCGTTCTGGTACTGCGGCGCGACCCCGCGTTCGGCCCGTCTCGCGGCGGAGTTCGCCGACGGGTGGATGCCCGGACGTACGGGCCTGCTCACCATGGAGAAGCGCATCAAGACCATGCGCGAGATGACGGACGAGAACGGCCGCCCGATGCCGACCATCGCCGTCATCCCGCCCACGTCGATCGAGGACACCCGCGAAGAGGCGCTCAAGCACGTGAACATCCCGGGCCTTCTCGCCTGGGCGAACAAGGCCAAGTTCGCGGTGAAGCCGCCGTCCGGCAGCTTCGAGACCGTCGAAGACCTCGAAGGACAGCTCATCGTCGGCAGCCCCGACGAGGCGGTCGAGCAGATCAAGCGGTTCGAGGAGGTCGGCACCGAGCACCTGGTGTTCGACTTCCGCTTCAAGTTCGATCGGTTCTTCGAGCAGATCGAACTCCTCGGCACCGAGGTGCTTCCGAAGCTGCGATAAGCCGCGCACCGACGCGCGGCGATGAGACGAGAGGTCGACGATGACTGACGTGAACGACACCGCACGGGACTCGGCGGATCCGCTGATCTCGGTCACCGGGCTCTCGGTGAGCTACGACGTCGCGCGGACGGGGAAGAAGCTGATCGCGATCGAGGATGTCGACCTCGACGTGTTCGAGGGCGAGTTCATCACGGTGCTCGGCCCGTCGGGGTGCGGAAAGACGACGTTCATGAACGTCATCGCCGGCCTCGTCGCGCCGAGCACCGGGGCCGTCCTCGTCGATGGGAAGCAGGTCGACGGCCCCGGTCCCGACCGGGCCGTGGTCTTCCAGGACTACGCCCTCCTGCCCTGGCGGACCGTGTTCGACAACGTGAAGTTCGGACTCGAGATGCAGAAGGGTCTGCGCACCGCCGACTGGCGTGCGAAGGTGCAGGAGGCCATCGACATGGTGGGGCTCAAGGGGTTCGAGTCGTCGTACCCCCGTGAGCTCTCCGGCGGCATGCAGCAGCGCGTCGGGCTCGCCCGCGCGTTCGTCGCGGAGCCGCGCATCCTGTTGATGGACGAGCCGCTCGGCGCCGTCGACGCCCTCACCCGCGAGGTGATGCGCGACGAGATCGAGAAGCTCATCGAGGCGACGGGCAAGACCGTGCTCTTCATCACGCACTCGATCGAGGAGGCCATCCTCCTCGGTGACCGCATCGTCGTCTTCAAGAGCCACCCCGGTGCGATCAAGGAGATCATCACGACCGGCATCCCGCGCCCGCGCTCGGAACGGTCGGTGCAGCACGATCCGCGCTTCCTCGAACTCCGCGACCACCTCTGGGAGGCGCTGGAGGGTGAGGCCACGGCAGCGGCGGTGTCGAAATGACCGCGCTGCTCGCCACCGGGCCGAACCTCGGCAGGGGTGGCCTCGCCGCCTGGCTCGCGGGGCTGAGCGCCCGGGGCAAGGCGGCGGTCATCGCGATCGAGGTCGTCGTGCTCCTCGTGCTCTGGCAGCTGGTCGTCGGGGCGTTCGGCTGGATCAGTCCGGTCTTCCTGCCGCCGCCTCTGGCCATCGCGCAGGGGTTCGGCGAGATCGTGGCGAACGGATCGCTCGCCGCCAACGCCGGCATCTCGGTGCAGGCGTGGCTGACCGGTTTCGCGCTCGCGGTGGTCGTCGGCATCCCGGTCGGGCTCCTGATGGGAACATCGCTTCCTGTCGACCGCGTGATCGGTCCGATCGCGTGGACGATCTACGCCACGCCGTCGATCGCCTATCAACCGCTGGCGAAGGCGTGGTTCGGCTTCGGCATCGGTCCGGTGATCTTCCTCGTGACGATCAGTGCGATCTTCCCGATCCTGCTCAACGTCGCCGCGGGCATGCGCACCACGAACCCGTCGATCATCCGCGCCGCCCGCGTGTACGGGGCAGGGCGGATGCGGCTGTATCGCTCGGTGTACCTGCCGTCGACGATCCCGTTCCTGTTCGCGGGGCTGCGGCAAGCGGTCGTCCTCGCCACGATCGGCATGGTCGTGGCCGAGCTCGCGGGCTCGTCGAGCGGCATGGGCGCGCTCATCATCCGCGCCTCGAACACGTATCAGACCGACCAGGCGTTCGCCGCGATCGCCGTCGTCGTGCTGTGGAGCGTGGGCATGACCCAGGTGGTCACGGCCATCGAACGCGGGGTCGCGCCGTGGACGAGGAAGGGCACGCGATGAGCGTCGTCTCGGCAACCGGAACCGTCCGCATCGTGCGGCCGCGGCGTGTGGTGCGCTCCGGCGAGGGAAAGTGGACCCTGCTCCTGATCGGGGTGATCGCCGCAGTGCTGCTCCTGTGGGAGGCAGCCGTCAGCTGGTTCCACTGGATACCGGCGGCCTTCCTGCCCGCACCGACCGCGGTGGCCGTGGCGTTCGGCCAGCTCATGGTCGACCCCGAGTTCTGGAGCGCTTTCGCGTTCAGTGTCACCAACCTGCTGATCGGCCTCGCGATCGCGATCGTCGTCGGGGTCGTCGTGGGGCTTGCGGTCGGCTGGTCGCCGGTGCTGCGCTTCATGGTCGCGCCGTTCCTGTGGGTGCTGTACTCCACGCCCAAGGTCGCGCTCGCCCCGCTGTTCATCCTCGGCCTGGGCCTCGGCAGCGAGTCGAAGATCGCCCTCGTGATCCTGCTGGCGGTGTTCCCGATCCTGCTGAACACGATGGAGGGCGCGGTCACCGTGAACCCTTCGCTCGTCAACGCGGCCAGGGTGTACGGCGCGAAGGGGATCGGCCTCGGCTGGAAGGTGATCTTCCCTGCCACGCTGCCCTACAGCCTCTCCGGCATCCAGCGCGGTGCGGCCCTCGGCTTCACGGGCGAGGTGCTCGGCGAGTTCCTCGGCGGCACCGGCGGCCTCGGTCACCTGCTCGAGTTCGCCGCATACCAATTCCGGATGGACGAGGCCATCGCGATGGTCGTGGTGATGGTCATCATCGCCAACCTCACGCTGCTGCTCATCTCGATCCTCCGGCGCCGGCTCGCGCCCTGGTACGACGAGCGCAAGATCGTCGGCTGACCGGCACCGACGCAGACTCCCGACGCCCCTCGACTCCCGACCCCCGTCTCATGCGCGACGGGGGTCGGGTCCGTTCGGCGGGCATTCACTCGCGATCGAGTGGTACGCTTTGTTGTACCACTAGGGAGGTGGAGGATGTCCGCGATCTCGGCTACCGAGGCCCGCAAGAGCCTGTTCGGCCTTATCCAGCAGGTGAACGATGACCATGCGCCCGTCGAGGTCGTCTCCCGACGTGGGAACGCCGTCATCATGTCGAAGGACGACTACGACGCCCTCACGGAGACGGCGTACCTGCTGCGAAACCCTGTGGGTGCAGAGCGACTTCTCTCGGCGATCGAGCGTGCGCGCCGCGGTGAGGCCGAGCAGCACGACCTGATCGACGAGTGACTCGGAGATTGGCCTTCGACCCCCATGGGTGGGAGGACTACACGTACTGGCAGGGCCAGGATCGCAAGACGCTGAGGCGGATCAACCAGCTCATCGCCGACGTTCTCCGTGATCCCTTCGAGGGCATCGGGAAACCGGAGCCGCTGAAGCACGTGCTCTCCGGGGCATGGTCCCGCCGCATCGACCAGGCCAATCGCCTCGTCTACTACGTGAGCGACGAGCAGATCGTCATTCTCCAGGCTCGCGACCACTACTAGGACGCGGACCGAAGGGCCGTCTAGTCGACTGCCGGCTGGGTGTGAAGTGGCATCGCTCTGTATCCCGCGGGAGTTGCGGGGCCTAAGCGAACACGCCAGCCGCCATACAAAGAGGCCCCACCGCCATGCGCAACGGTGGGGCCTTTCGTGCGAGTCAGCGACTCACGGGTAGGTCAGCGTGGCCGGTCCCTCGTTGTCGAGGCCCAGGAGCTCCTGCGCCTTGCGGAGGTAGACGAGCTGCTCGTCATCGAACTCCAGCGGTTCGAGCTTCTGCGTCTCGATGGTGGTGTCCCACGCCTCGCCGTCGAAGTACAGGTTCGGGCAGGCGAGGTGTCCGTCGAGGATCCAGACGCTGTCCGAATCACGCAGTTCCGCGACGTCGAAGTCGTTGGCCTCGTAGATGTCCAGCGCCTCCTCCGCGTTCTCGGGGAACTCGCCGGGTGCGGGCGCCGTCATGAAGTCGGTGCCCTTGAGCGTGGCCCGCAGGAACCGTACGAGGGTGTTCGGATTCTCCTGCGCCCACTTCGTGCCGGCGATCTGCACGTCGTTCGCCCAGTTGCGCAGCGACTCGACCACGATGTTCGCGCCGTGTGATTCGAGGGCTGCCCTGTCGTCGGCGTAGAACGGCTGCAGGCTGATCTTGTCGTTGACGAAGAACTCCGTCCACGACTCCGATCCGGGGCCCGGGTAGACGACCTCGGTGTTTACGGATGCGACGTCCCAGCCCTCCTCTTTCAGCACCTGGGCGCGCTGGAACTCGGCGGGGTCGCCGGGAGTGCCGGCCAGCACGATCGACGTGCCGTCGAGGTCGTCGACGCTCTTCACGTCGGACTGCACCGCGAAGTCGAAGTTCTGCCGGCAGTAGTGCCCGGAGACCAGATCGATCTCGACGCCGCCGCGGATGGCGTCGATCACGGTGCCGGTGGATTCCACGCCGATGTCGGCGCTGCCGCTGGCGACGGCGGCGGTGACGTTGTCGGCGGTGATGACCTCGACGGTGAGGCCCTCGTCTTCGTAGTAGCCGAGGTCGGACGCCAGGACGAACATCGAGTACATCGTGATGTCGGGGAAGGGGATGGCCACCGTGATGCTGGTGTCCTCCGCGGCTCCGGGTTCGCCGTCGCCGAGGTCGACGGGTCCTTCCGGTGTCGGCGTCGGCGAGGCGCAGGCGGCGAGCAGCGTCAGTGCTGCTGCGCCCCCGACCACGGCGATGCCGAGTCTGTTTCGTGTCGTGCGCATGACTCTCCATTCGGGCAAGTGCGTGCGACTCCTCCGTGGAGTGGGGCGCCTCACGCGGATTTTGGGATACGGTATCCAATTTGGAATCGGGTGTCCATGGTTTGCGGGATATCGTGCTCGAACAGGGTCTAGACGACCGTGATGAAAATTGGATACAGTATCCCAAACAGATTCCCGCGATGAAGAGGTGAAGATGCGTGCCGCCGTGCTGAGCCGTCATGACCTGGACGGGCTGACCGTCGCGGAGACGGATGTGCCGGCACCCGGCGACGGCGAAGTGCTCGTGCGCGTCGAGACGGTCGGGGTGAATCAGCTCGACCTCAACGTCATCGCCGGTGTCGGCCCAGGAGCACGGGCGCAGCTGCCTCGCATCCTCGGGATCGACCCGGCCGGCGAGATCATCGCCGTCGGAGCGGGTGTCGACCAGAAGCGGATCGGCCAGACCGTGGTGGTCAAACCCAACATCGCCTGCGGGCAGTGCGCCCATTGCCAGGCCGGAGACGAAGCCGATTGCCCGAACCAGACCGTCGTCGGCGTGCACCGCGACGGGGGCGCCGCCGAGTACGTCGTCGTCCCCTCCCGCAACGCGATCGACCGCCACGGCCTCGACGCGGCACAGGCGACCGCCGTGGTGCACAGTGCCTCCATCGTGATCAACGCCGTGCGCACGGTCGCGCTCGCCGCGGGCGACAGGGTCCTCGTCACCGGCGCGGGCGGCACCCTCGGCCGTGCGGCGGTGGCCATCGCACTCGCTCGCGGGGCCCAGGTCGTCGCCGCGTCGCGCCGTACTCTCGCACCGCTCGGAGACGAGCAGCTCATCCAGGCTTCGGGAGCTGCTGCGCTGGCGGCGGCCCTCGACGGGGGAGAAGGGTTCGACGTCGTGCTCGATGTCTCCGGCCACGCTCCGACCCTGAGCGCCGGGATCTCGGCGTTGCGGTGGGGAGGTCGGGCCGTGTTCTGCGCGGCATCCGTCGACAGCGACCTGCGCATCGACGCCCGCGACTTCTACCTGCGTCGCAAGCGGCTGTCGGGTGTGGCCAGCGCACGCTACGACGATGTGGCCGAGGGTCTCGCGCTCGCCGCCGCCGGGGCCCTGCCCTCGCTCGTCGGCCGCCGCTACGCGCTGGACGACATCGCCACGGCGTATCGCGATTTCCCCCGCAAGGGCGACGGGAAGGTCGTCGTCGATGTGCGCTGACCGCCCTCGGTATCGAAGAGGAGACCAGAAGTGACGAATTCCGCATCACCCGGCGCGGGTGCGCTGGCCGGGATCCGCGTGGTCGAGCTGGGCCAGTACATCTCGGGTCCGTTCGCGGCCAAGCTGCTCGCCGACCTCGGCGCCGACGTCGTCAAGGTCGAGTCGCCCGAGGGGGACCCGATGCGCCGATGGGAGGGGCGGGCGACCATGAGTCCCCAGTTCGCCGCCTACAACCGGGGCAAGCGCGGGGTCGTGCTCGACCTCAAGAGCGACGAGGGGCTCGCTGCGCTGTTCGGCCTGGTCGACGATGCCGACATCGTGCTGGACAACTTCCGCCCCGGTGTCGCCGAGCGGCTCGGGTTCGGCCCCGATGCGCTGCACGAGCGCAACCCGCGGGTGATCACGTGCTCGATCACCGGTTTCGGCCCCACCGGGCCGGCCGCGAAGCGCCCTGCCTACGACACCGTGATCTCGGCGACTGGCGGCATGTACAGCCAGGTGGTCCCGGCCTCCACGATCCGTCCGCTGGGGCCTGCGTTCTCCGATCTGCTGTCGGGGATGTCGGCCGTACAGGCCGTGCTCGCCGCCCTGCACGCCCGTGACGTCAACGGGGTGGGCGAGCATGTCGAGGTCACGATGGTGGGTGCCCTGCTCGACTTCCTCACCGAGTCCGCTTCGGCGTTCCTCGAGACCGGACAGGTCTCATCGCCCGACTCGCGTCCGCGCCGCGCGCAGGCCTACGCCTGCCGGGGGTCGGACGACAAGGCCTTCGTGATCCATATGTCGGTGCCGGAGAAGTTCTGGACCGGCTTGCTCGACGTGCTCGAGCGGCCCGATCTCGCCGACGACCCGCGCTTCTCGACCCGGGAAGCGCGCGTGCGCAACTATGACGAGCTCGACGTGGTGCTCAAGGAGATCGCCGCCACCCGACCCCGGCAGTACTGGCTCGACCGGCTCGCCGCGCACGACATCCCGCACGGTCCGCTGAACACGATGGGCGACCTGTTCGACGATCCGCAGATCGCGAGCATGGGTCTGGTCGAGGAGATCGAGGGGCCTGACGGCGTGCTGCGCGTCCCGGTGCCCAGCATCGGGTTCCAGCGGTCCGGTCGACCCGAGCTGCGGTACGCGCCGGCGCTCGGCGCCGACACCGAGGAGATCACGGGACTGCGGACCGAATCTGAATCCGAACCCGCACGAGCGAAGGAGGGGGCAGCCTGATGCCCGGTATCGACGACCTCGTCGCGATCGACGTCCACACCCACCCGCAGACCGAGGAGTTCATCGCGGCGATGGGCCAGCGGCACTCCCAGATGTCCGCGCACTTCGGGCGCGAGCGGCCGGTGGTGTCGTTCGCCGAGCAGGCCGATCAGTACCGCGACCGCAGGATGATGGCCGTGATCGTGAACTCCGACTCGGAGACCACGAGCGGAATCAAGGGTGCACCGAACGACCTCCTCGGCAAGGCGCAGCAGGACCACCCCGATGTGTTCCTCGCCTTCGCCGGCATCGACCCGTGGAAGGGCGAGGCCGCGGTCGCCGAGATCCGTCGGATGCACGCCGAGTACGGCATCAAGGGCGTCGGCGAACTCAACCCGTCGCGGCAGAAGTTCCTCGCCAACGACCGTCGCTTCTTCCCGATCTGGGAGACCTGCGCCGAACTCGGGCTCGTGGTGATGTTCCACTCCGGGTTCCCCGGTGCCGGTGCGGGTACTCCCGGTGGCGGCGGGTATCGGCTCGAGAACGCACGCCCTGTGCCGTACATCGACGACGTGGCTGCAGAGTTCCCCGAGCTGAACATCATCAGCGCGCACCCGGCATGGCCGTGGCACCTCGAGAACCTGGCGATGGTGTGGCACAAGTCGAACGTGTACCTCGACCTGTCGGGGTGGGCGCCGAAGTACCTGCCGCCCGAGGTGGTCCGCTACGCCGACTCGCTGATCTCCGACCGGGTGCTCTTCGGGTCGGATTGGCCCGTGATGACCGCCGACCGCTGGATGGCCGAGTTCGACGAGCTCGGGCTCAAGGAGGAATCGCGTCGGAAGATCCTGCTCGACAACGCACGCACGCTGTTCCGACTGTGAGCGCGAAGGAAGGAGCCGATCGTGGCTGAACTGGTGATGGCCGCAGCGACCCCACACAACCCGCTGCTGTGGCGGGCGATGCGCGAGCCGATGCCCGACGATCTCGTGACGGTCGAGGCGAACTTCCGTCGCATCCGTGAGGCGATCTCGGATGCCGGGGTCGACACTCTCATCGTGCTCGGCACCGACCACGTGCGGCAGTTCTTCTCCGACAACTCACCTGCCTTCATCGTCGGCAAAGCCGCCTCGTACCACGGCACCTACGAGAACGAGGTGCGCACCTTCGGCATGGAGTACGCCGAACTGACCGGCAACCCGGAGCTGGCGACCCAGATCACCGGCCGCGAGGTGCTGCCCGAGACCATCGACTTCTCGGTCTCGCACGAGTGGCGGCTCGACCACAGCTTCGTGCTGCCGCTGCAGTACGTGCGTCCGGAGCTCGACCTGCCGATCGTGCCGATCCACGCGAACTCGATCCTGCCTCCGCTGCCGACCGCCGCCCGCTTCGCCGCTCTCGGACACCACCTGCGCACCGCGGTCGAGTCCTGGGACAGCGACGCCAGAGTGGGCCTGCTCACCTCGGGGCACATGGCAACCGACGTGGGTGGCCCGCGCACCTTCAACGGCTCGCCCGATCCGGAGTTCGACGCCGAGGCCGTCGGGTGGATGCGTGACGGCGACCTCGACGGGGCGATCGCCGGATGCCGGTTCGACCGCATCATGGCCGCCGGCAACGTCACGTACCAGTACGTGAACATCGTCGCCGCGCTCGCCGCCATGCAGGGGCGCCCGGCCGAACTCGCGGAGGCCACGACCTCGCGCTTCGCCTCCAGTCCGTTCTTCCTCTGGAGGGCCGCATCGTGAGCCGGTACATGATGAACAAGTTCATCCGCGCTGTCGAGATGAGCACCGCGAACGTGAACGCCTACGTCGCCGACACCGAGGGGTTCGTCGACGGGTGGCTCGCCGGGGGAGCGGGGCCCGACGCGGTCGCCGACGACCGGGTGCTGACCCCCGAGGAGCGCACCGCCTTCGTCAACCGCGACTACGGCGCGCTCTACGGTCTCGGCGCGCATCCGTATCTGCTGTGGCACTTCACCGAAGCCGTCTACGAGCACGAGTACACCGAGGGCTTCGGATGGCGCGAACTCGTCGAGCGATACCGCGCCGCGATCATCCCGTACGGCGAGGTCGACGACATCCCCTGACCTCGTGGAACGCCTGTGCGCAGGCGCGACGGATGCCCCGTGGGTGGGGTTTCCACGGGGCATCCGCCCATTCTGCGCCGGCGTCGAACGACGGTGTGAGCTGGGGGCTACGAATCCGTCGACGTGTGGGGTGGACGCAGCGGCGCACCGGCGGTGCGGGTCTCCTCCCCCGAGGACGGCCGCACCACCGGCGTCCTCACTACGCCGTCACGAGACGACGTCGCAGGAGTCCGGCGCTTCCGAGGAGGAGCAGGACGGCGGCGATTGCGAGCAGTCCGACCGGCGACGGAGCGCCGGTCATCGCGAGCCCTGACGCCTGACCGGTCGTCGCCGCGCCCGAGGCGAAGGCGGCTCCGGCCGTCGAGACCGGAGTCGTTCCGGGCGTCGTTCCCGGGTTGGTTCCGGGGTCGGTACCGGGATCCGTTCCGGGGTCGGTGCCGGGGTCGGTGCCGGGGTCGGTGCCGGGGTCGGTTCCCGTGCCGGGGTCGGTCACCGTCGCCTCGCCGATCACGGAGATGGCGTTTCCGCCCAGCGTGATGGGAAGGCTGATCGGCAGCGCCAGTTGGGTGCCGCCGAGGATGCCGTCGGTTCCGGTGGTGGTGTTGCCTCCGGTGGTGGGGGCGGTTCCTCCGGTGCTGCTGCCGGTGCCGGTGCGGGTGACGGTGGCGTCGTCGAGGACGGAGATCGCGTTGCCGGTCACGCCGATGGGGGCGGTGACGGGTGCCGTGATCTGGGTGCCGCCGAGGACGCTGTCGGTTCCGGCGGTGGTGTTGCCTCCGGTGGCGGGGGCTGCCGGTGCGGGACCAGCGGCTCCGGTTCCTGTCGAGCTCGTGTCACCGAGCAGCGAGATCGCGTTCCCCGACACCGTGACCGGTGCCGTGACGGGAGCGGTCGCCTGCGTGCCGCCGAGGACCGCGTCGTCACCCGACGTTCCCGCCGACGTGGCGGGAGCGGGGGGAGCGGTCGAGCCGGCGGTGCCGGTTCCCGTGGAGCTCGTGTCACCGAGCAACGAGATCGCGTTCCCCGACACCGTCACCGGTGCCGTGATGGGCGCGATGACCTGTGTGCCGCTGCCGATGCCGTCGTCACCGGATGCGGTCGCACCCACGGGAGCGGAGGAGGCCGGTGCCGCGGCCCCCTGCGCGTTCGGAGTGGTGCTCTCGGTGTCGCCGACCAGCGACACGGCGTTGCCCGTGACGGTGACCGGTGCGTTGACCGCGAGCAGCGCCTGCGTGCCCGAGAGCACACCGTCCAGACCGTTCGTGGTCACGAGAGGCGCTTCGGCCTGGGGAGCCGGGCTCGGGGAAGTGGCAGCCGGGGCGCTGGTCGTCGATGTGTCGAGCACGCTCACCGCGTTGTTCGACACGGTGACGGGAAGGTTCACGGTCACCGCGGCCTGAGTGCCGGATGCCGTGCCCGAGTCACCGCTCGTCTGTGCGGGTGCGGGTGCGGGTGCGGGTGCGGGTGCCGGGGCAGGCGCGGGCGCCGGAGCCGGGGCAGGCGCGGTGGACACGGCGTCGCTCAGCACCGAGATCGCGTTGTTCACGACCGAGATCGGTGCGGTGATCGCTGTCTCCACCTGTGTGCCGGAGAGCAGTCCGTCGTCTCCGGTCGTCTCAGCCGCGTTCGCGGCCGTCGCGCCGAGGAGCGTGATGCCCCCGGCGATGAGCGTGCCCCAGAGGGCCCGCTTGATGAAAGTACGCATGATCGTTCTCCTGACTGGATGGATCGTCTGATGGGTGCGCGCGATCACATGCGCGCGCAGCACGGCATCTGTCGTTCCCGGGGGAACGACGTGACGATCCGTCAGTCAGGAGAGACGTCGGTGTCGGCGACCGTCGACGAGGGAAGCTCGTCGTCGGAGGCGCCGGATGTCCGCTCGCCAGCACGGAGCGGAGAAGAGTTCGCGTCGCTGAGGCGCGCGGGGGATGCGCCGCTCCCGCCGCCGGAACCGGCGGAGGAGGACGCGGGGACTGTGGTGCCTGGCGGGCTCCCCGACGGGGGAGCAGTGGGCACAGAAGTGGCGTCGTCGGTGGTGGCGCCGATCGCGGTGGTGAGCGCGCCAGACGGCGGGGACACGGTCGACGGCACAGCTGTCGACGAGACCGCCGGCGTCGCTGCGGAGCTCTCCGTCGCGGGGGCGGCCGTCGGGGGGACCGGGGCCTCGGCGACGTTCGCGGGACCTTCGCCGGATCCAGGCGTCGTCGTCGACGGGTTGAGCGCTTCGAGCACGGGCGGAACCGTCTCGTTCGTGACGTTCCCGAGAAGAGCAGTGGTGTCATCGACGACGCCGACGACGTCACCCACCGCGGAGATCAGACCGAGGTCGGAGACGAGTCCGCCGACCACGGGGATGCGGGAGACCGCGTCGAGAATCGGATCGGTGATCTGAGAGACCGGTGCGTCGGTCAGGGCATCGGTGACAGGGGTGACGACCGCGGTCGCGGTCTCGGTCACGGTGTTCACGACGGGTGCGACGGCCGGACCGACGACCGGAGCATTCACGATCGGCTCGGTCACGGTGGCGACCACGGCGGGGACGGCCTGCTGCACGGGCGCGACCACCTGTGTCACCACGGGGGCGACCACCTGCGTGACGACCGGGGTCACGGGGGCCGTGACGGCCGACACCGTGTCGCTGACGAGCGAGGTGAGTCCGTCGAGCGGGCCGTCCTGTTCGTCCGCGTGCGCGGATCCGCCCGCGAGGAGAACCGTGAGCGTCGCCCAGGCGAGCACGCCGATGCCACCCCAGAAGACGGCGGCAGGTATGCCGCGTCGGGTGGCCCGAACGTCCACGTCGACCTCCCCCTCCGAAGGCAACGTACGTCGACGCCGTTGCGTCGATTGGGGCTGACGATACTCGCGCACGGACGTCGTGTCTAGAGGGTTCTCCGCGCGTTTCCGGGGATGTCCGGGTGTGACGCGCCCGGAGAAATCTCGGCTTGACTTTCCCCAAGTTCTACACATCCCATCCCCGCGGAGGGCAACCTTCAATGCCCGATTTAAACTGATTTCCATCCACAGGCTGGGGAAACGATAAAAGCCAGTTCAAATGGAATAAAAAAGTTTCGTATCCCGGTCCTCCACGGGGTTATCCACACCCGTTGTGCACAGACACTCCGAGTTTGTTCGCACGCTCTCCACAGAGTTATCCACAGGCCGTCTTGCATGTGGAAACAGTCGCTCGTAGCGTGGGCGAGCGACCGAATGTCGGAGGCAGCTGTTTTGCTGTTCAGAGCGGTGTGAGGGCCGAAGGCCGCACGGGCCCCGCCGTCGAAGCGTCTCATCAGAACATCGCATCGGAAACGTCGCATCGAAGGGAAGACTGTGTCGATCGCTGACATCTCAGAAGAGCGCATGGGCGCGAAGCGCGCGCCGGAACGCACGCCTCCCCACGACCTTCTCGCCGAGCAGAGCGCGCTGGGCGGAATGCTCCTGTCGAAGGATGCGGTCGCCGATGTGATCGAGACGCTCAAGGGTGCCGACTTCTACATCCCGAAGCACGAGCTCATCTTCGAGGCCATCCTCTCGTTGTACTCCCATGGCGAGCCCACCGACGTCGTCGCCGTCACCGACGAGCTCATCAAGACAGGCGAGCTCGGCCGCGCCGGCGGTGCCGACTACCTGCACACGCTGACGTCGATCGTCCCCACGGCGGCCAACGCCGGCTACTACGCGGGCATCGTCTCCGAGCGCGCGATCCTGCGCCGGCTCGTCGATGCGGGCACGCGCATCGTGCAGCTCGGGTACGCCGGTGAGGGCGATGCGACCGACATCGTCAACAACGCGCAGGCCGAGATCTACTCGATCACCGGATCCGAGACCGCCGAAGACTACGTCCCGCTGCAGATCGCCGTCGACGCCGCGCTCGAGGAGATCGAGGCCGCCAGCGGCCGCGACGGATCGATGACCGGAGTGCCGACCGGCTTCAAAGAGCTCGACGAACTGACGAACGGCCTCCACGGCGGGCAGATGATCGTCGTCGCCGCTCGACCCGCCATGGGTAAGTCCACGCTCGCGCTCGACTTCGCGCGCGCCGCATCCATCGGCCACAACCTCCCCTCCGTCTTCTTCTCCCTCGAGATGGGCAAGAGCGAGATCGCCATGCGTCTGCTCAGCGCCGAGGGTGCGATCCCGCTGCAGAACATGCGAAAGGGAAACCTCGACCCGCGCGACTGGACCACCGTCGCCGCGACCCGAGGGCGCATCAACGACGCCCCGCTCTACATCGACGACAGCCCGAACATGACGCTCGTCGAGATCCGCGCGAAGTGCCGTCGACTCAAGCAGCGCGAAGGACTGCGCATGGTCATCATCGACTATCTGCAGCTGATGACGTCGGGCAAGCGCGTCGAGTCGCGTCAGCAGGAGGTCTCGGAGTTCTCCCGAAGCCTCAAGCTCATCGCCAAGGAGCTGCAGGTTCCGGTCATCGCCCTCTCGCAACTGAACCGTGGTCCCGAGCAGCGCACCGACAAGAAGCCCGCGATCAGCGACCTGCGAGAGTCGGGCTCGATCGAGCAGGACGCCGACATGGTCATCCTGCTGCACCGCGACTCGGTGTACGACAAAGACGTGCGTCCGGGCGAGGCCGACCTCATCGTCGCCAAGCACCGTAACGGACCTACCGCGACGATCACCGTCGCGTTCCAGGGGCACTACTCGCGCTTCATGGACATGGCCCCCGGCGGCGACTTCAACTTGTAGGTTCCACGCCGAAATGACATATTCCACGGGTAGTTGGCAGGCACTTGGCATCCCTGCCATTTGCTGTGGACGATTGAGGGGTTCGGTGTGACTGATGCCAGCGAGACGGTGACCAGTCCACTGAGGCTCGAGTCGCTCGTTCCACGGTTCGTGAGCGACCAGCACGGCACTTATCGCGACGAGCTCGTCGACCTGCTCACCGACGACGATCGACGCGCGCGCGTATGGAATATCGCGTTGACCGGGGGGTACGGCAGCGGGAAGAGTAGCGTGCTCGCGGGCGTGCGAGACCAGCTCGGCAAGCGCGTGGTTGAGATCTCACTGTCGTCGCTCAGCGACGTCGGTGTTGAGCGTGGTGACGACCTCAACAACTACATCCAGAAGGAGATCGTCAAGCAGCTGCTCTATCGTGAGCGCCCCAGCCGCGTCCCGGGATCGAGGTTCAAGAGGATCAGCAGGCTGCCAGTAGGGCGAACGCTGGTTGCATCCGCGCTGGTCGCTGTCCTCATAGCACTCACCTTATGGATCACAGGTTGGGGAGCACCGTTCCAACTCGCCCCCGCCAACGAGGGCATGCGAGTCCCATTGCTGCTTTCTGCAGCGTTGATCGCCGGCGTGATCGCGTACGTGGTTATGGCGCTCCTGCACAACCGGATCCGAATCGACAAACTGGGAACCTCAGCGACGTCGGTGAGCCTGACCGCGGAGTCCGACGGTGGCAGCTACTTCGATGAGTACCTCGACGAGATCGTCTACTTCTTTGAAAAGACTCGTCGCGACATCGTGATCATTGAGGACCTGGACCGGTTCGAGGACCCGACAATCTACGCGTCTCTGCGTGAGCTCAACACCGTGCTCAACACGTCGCGACAACTTCGAAAGCGTCCGGTCCACTTCGTTTACGCTGTCCGGGACAGCATCTTCGAAGACCTTGAGGTGCCGCGCGATACGCCGGATGGCCCGGACGCAGCACCGGGCGTGTGGCAGGCCGACCGCGGACTGTCGGATGCGGCGACGCAGCGAACCAAGTTCTTCGAGCTCGTTGTCCCGATCGTGCCGTTCATCACACACCGCTCGTCTGCCGACCTCCTGTTCGATCTGGCCGCCGAGGTTGACTCGGCGATCTCCTTCGAGGCGGTCCGCGTGGTGGCGAAGCACGTGACAGATATGCGGCTTCTGCGCAACATCCTGAACGAGTTTCGGGTCTTCCACGCTCGTGTGCTGGCGGGCGGAAAGCTCGGCGGGCTCACCTCAAGCGGGTTGTTCGCGCTTGTTGCTTACAAGAACACCCATATGAAGCAGTTCGAGCTGATCCGGGTCGGATCAAGTGAGCTGGACGTGCTGTACCGACGCTCGCGAGAAATCATCGCGAGTGGGATGGATACTGCGTCGGCGACGCTCGCTGCGCTGCGTGAGCAGGGTACGCAGATTGCAGCGACTGATGCGCGCGCTGAGCAACTTGGCGCTGCGCTCCAAGATCTTGTCGAACGCTGGCTTCCACGGGTACATAGGCGTGGACACACTGCGACCTATCGAATTGGCGGAGCCGATTGGGCACCCGCCGCGCTCAGTACTGCCCGCTTCTGGGAAGCGGCAATCGACTCCGGCCACGCTCTGCAGGTCGTCGTGAATGGAGAGGTTCTTTTCGAGCTCACCGCTGACGAGATCGCTGCGGATCTGGGCGTGCCCGTCCCGGCGCGTTGGAGCGACCAAGTCGTCGCCGATACCGCGGCGGCTTCTGAGGATGCGCGCGCTGAGCTGCAGTGGTACCGCACGGCCGACTTCCAACAGTTGCTGATGCGACAGACGAGTGACTCTTCCTCGAGACTTATCCGCGGCACCGTCGACCCGCTTCTGCACGACCTCCTCGCAGAAGGGCTGATCGATAGGAACTTCGCACTCTACGCTTCCGAGTTTTACGGCGTCATTGCCTCTGCAGCCGCGATGACCTACGTGATCCAACACCTGCAAGCAGACACCCCGGATCACGACTACCCACTCGACGAGAAGGACGTCGACGCGGTGCTCGAGCTCGGCGGCCCGCGCGCGTTCGAATCGACCGGGCTGTTCAACATCGCGATCTACGACCAGCTGCTGGCGCGAGAAGACGGTCGGTTGGCGAAGAACATCGCCGCTCTCGCCGTTGCTGACCCCGCCGCCGTCGGCTTCATGCGCAGCTATTTGCAGCGTGGTCGGCTCCCAGCGACGCTCATCAGTCGCGTCGCAGCGCAGTGGGAGGGGGTCTTCAAGTTCATCGATACTGAAGGACCCGCCGTCGCGGCGGATCAGCTCGATCTCGTCGTCGCCGCCTTCGAGTCCTTGAATCCAGAGCTGGAGTACGAGGTACCCGACGACGTCAAGCGACTTCTCGCTGAGAACCCAGGGCGCCTCACGGAACTGAGTGCTGACGGTACGCCCCAGCGAGCGACTGCTGCGCTTACCCAACTCGGCGTCAGTCTCGCAGATATCCGAGCGCTCCCACCGGCCGCGCAGCGGTCTGTCGTGGTCGCGCGCCGTTACGAGGTAAATGCGCCGAACCTCGAGGTGGCAGTCGGCGGGGGCGACATCGCGCTCGATGCAATCATGCAACTCGAGGATCCGACGTTCGACCACGTTCTCGGGCACTTCGAGGCGTACCTGTCAAGCATCGACGCATCCCACCGCCCGAGTATCACCGACGTTGACATGGCAGTGGATGTGATGGAGGGCCGCGGAGCTTTCAAGGGCCGGCGCGGCAAGCGAGATCGCGCGGCGGATGCCCGCGGAGATGCTCATCCGAGACATCAATGCAGTGCCGGCGACGCTGCTTCCCGTTCTTGCTGAATCACACCGATTCCCCCTCACCTTCGCGAACGTCACGAACTACATCGCCGTACGCTCCCTGGACGCTCCTCTGATCGAGTACCTCGCTGCTTCGCCCACTCTCGCCGTCCCGCCAGAGACCGACGTGACCGCGCGCATCACTCTCGCCGCGCGCCTCGTCTCTGAGGATGAGCTCGATGTCGCCGCTCGTGTCACGCTTGCCGGACAGCTCGTAGACACGGTCCCAGCATCACGATCGATGGGGGATGAGGCGGATCTTGTCACGGCACTCATGAACGCAGGATTGCTCGACGACAGCGCTAGCACCTTCCAAGCTCTCGCCACCGCGCACGCACAGGAAGCATTTGTCGTGGAGTCTCAGACGGCGCCAGACTGGATCGTTTCGTCGAACGCGTCGGCGACATTCGTGGCGTCGCTCCTTCGCAATCCCGATGTCTCACCCCGGGTCAAGACTCTGCTTGCTGATGCGATTCCTCGAAACGCCGCTTGGGGATCAACCGATGTGCTTGAGGCGCTCGGCGCCTGGGCGGAGGTGACCCGCGAGCCCCTACCAGCCGAAACTCTACAGTTGATGCAGATGTCGGGAGCGTCGACCAGCTCAAAGGTCGCTGCGCTCAGCGCATCCGTGGCGACCGTGCCCGGCCTCGTACCGCAATACGTGGCCCAACTCGGCGGTGCGTACGCCGAGGTTCTTCAGCCCGCAAACACTTATGTCGATCTTCCGCTCGTCCCAGATCCGACACCGTTCCTGGAGTTGCTCAAGGACTCGGACACCGCCGTCTCATCCTTCAATGAAGTCGACGGCGTCATGCGTGTATACCGACACCGCCCGAGACCCAACGGTGACTAACCTACGATGCGGAGCGCTCGGTAGCGCGATCCTCTTCGACGTACTGGCTCGCCGCATTCCACCAGGGATTCTCGCGGACCCGATACAGAATGGTCCGCTCTCCAGGCACGCGCTCCACGAACTCGATGAAGTTCGCGCGGCGGAGCTTCTGGATCAGCGGATGCACGATTCCAGGAGAGAGTCTCGTCGCGTCGGTGATCGTCTTCGATGAGAACTTCCCGCCGCGCAGGCCCGCGATCTCGACCATGACGCTGTACATGTAGCTGTTGCCGAAGACGAGCCGGGATTCCTCCGGCGCGATGGGCTCCAACATCGTCATGTCCTTGAGTGTCGCACACGCGGCCGACGTGGGGTTCAGGCGGGCCTGCGCGCGTTGATTTCGTGGTCCCTATATTTGTATCCCTGACGGTGACTGTTGTGTATATGACATCGACTACAGTGAATGTCACATTCATTGGTATTCGTAAATCGCATATACCGAAGTAGCCCAGGAAATCAAGAGCGCGATCCTGAATCGTAATTCGCGAATCTATGGCAGAAGCGTGCATTCTCCCGGACCGATTCGACCCTCACGCTGGCTTCATGACGGCGCGCGAGCAACTCGAGACGCGGGGCGGAACGCGCCAGGCGGATGTCGGGCTGATGGTTCGCAAAATGGGTGGCGAGGTGGACGTTGTTCCGCTGCAGTCAGCTCGATTGAGCGTCTTCGACGCCGCCGTCCCGTGGCGTGAGTTCCGCTGGTACCGGGGGCAGCGGCACTTCTCGGGCAGCTACTGGTCGGCGACCATGCAAGCGCATGTCGGGTACGAGTCGCGACTCGAGTACGCGAACCTGCTGCTGGCCGACTTCGACCCTCGCGTCGACTGGATTCTCTCTCAGCCGTTCCTCCTCGAGGGGGAGGACAAGGGTGCACGCCGTCGCCACATTCCCGACTATCTGATGGTCCACGCGGACCACACCGTCTGCGTGGTGGATGTGAAGCCCGCCGCGAAGCTCACCGTCCCGAAGGTGCGTGACTCGCTGAGCTGGTCGCGGCGCGTGATCGAACCGCACGGGTGGGAGTACCGCGTCCAATCCGAGCCCGATGAAGTGTTGCTGCGCAACGTCCAGTTCCTTGCCGGCTACCGCCGGTCGTTCCAGTTCGCCGGCGGCGACGTCACCGCCGCGCTCGGCGAGCTGAGATCGCCCATGGCGTTCGGCGAGGCAGTGCGCGCGATCGTGCCCGTCACCGGCGGGCTTCTCGCAGCACGCGCGCTCGTCCTGCACCTGCTGTGGGCTCGCCGGCTGAGCACCGACCTGACTCGACTTCTGAGCGCCACGAGCATCGTGACGCGGGCCTGAGATACCACCACCTCAACACTTGAAGGAGATAGCGATGAGCAGCACGTGGACCCTGAAACCAGGCGTGGATATCGTCTACGACGGCGACGCCTGCACTGTTGCGGAGATCTGCGATGGCGCGGTCGTCGTCCGCACTCGAACTGGGCAGGTTCGGCGCCTGCGGATGATCGACCTCCTACGGCCACGCACTGAGGGAGGTACGACACACATCCCCGGAAACAGTCGCAATGAAGACGCGGGTCCACTGGGCGTCATCTGGGCCGATGCCAGCGACGCGGCCCGCGCGGTGTCCGCCGAGCGCGCTGATCATGTGCGAGAGGTCCTCACCGGCTACCGGTCGGGGACGGCCGAGATCGCACGTGAGGGCGAACCGAAGCTCGCCTACCATCCGGAGCGTCGCGTCGAAGAGCGGATCGCGGCGAAGGCGCTCGAGCTCGGTAAGGGCCGCCGGACCGTCGCGAGGTGGGTGGCGCGGTACAAGGATGCCGGCGAGATCGGACTGATCGATCACCGCAAGGCGCAGCCGGGCAATCTGCTCGTCAACTTCGACGACCGCTGGGTCACGGCGGCACGCGAGGTCATCGATGAGCAGACGCCGGAGTCGAAGGTCGCGAAAAGCATCATCATCGCGAGAGTCAACGCCCGAGCCGACCGCACCCACGGGCCAGGTATCGTCGCCGCCCCTTCTCGAAGCGCCGCATACAAGATCCTCGACGAGCTCTCCCGTGGCCGCGCGACCTTCTCCGGGAGCACCAAACGCAAGCGCTCCAACGCGAACCGGCCGCCCGCCCCCTATGGTCGCCTGCACGCCACCGCGCCCGGCCATTACGTCCTCCTCGACACGACACCGCTCAACGTCTTCGCCGTCGCCCCGGTGACCGGCAAGTGGGTCGCCGCAGACCTCACGGTCGCGATCGACCTCTACTCCCGCTGCATCCTCGGCATGCGGCTGACGCCCGGCTCAACGAAATCCATCGACGTATCCGGCGTGCTCATGGAAGCGTGCCAACCCTTCGACACTCCCGCGGAGTGGGGCACGAGCGCACGATGGCCCTTCCACGGCGTCGCCGGTTCCGTGCTCGTCGACCCGACGCGCATCCGCGTCCCGCGGTTCGTCCGTGCGGGGATCCTGCCCGACACGATCATCGTCGACCACGGCGCACCATACCTCTCGGAGCACGTGACCAGCGCGTGCGCACGCCTGGGCATATCCATCCAGCCAGCTCGCGTCTACCAGCCCACCGACAAGAGCCCCGTCGAGAGGTTCTTCCGCACCCTCGACACGTTCCTCCAGGAACTCCCCGGCTATAAGGGCGCCGACGTCGGCGGCCGCGGCGACGACGTCGAAGCCGACGCGGTCTACACGGTCCCGCAGCTGGAGCAGATCATCCGCGAATGGGTCGCGACGGTCTACCACCTCCGACCCCACGACTCCCTCGAGGATCCCCGCCTCCCCGGCGTCAAGCTCAGCCCCGCCGAGAGATACGACCAGGGGCTCGCCGTTGCCGGGCAACTGCGGATGCCGATCGACCGGAGCGTTCTCCTCGAGCTGCTGCCGGTGGTGAAACGGCAGTTCAACCATTACGGGGTCGAGATCCACAAGCTGCGCTACACCGGAGACTCGGTCGCGAAGTACCGCAACCGCGCCCGGTCGATCCACCGAGACAAGGGCACGGAATGGCCGTTCGTGGTCAACCCCGACGACCTGACGCAGATCTACTTCCACGACCCCGAGGACGGCACCTGGCACACCCTCGAGTGGGAGCACAAGGGAGCCTTCGACACACCGTTCAGCCTCGACGCGCTGGAGTACGCGAAGAAGATCGCGATCCGCCAGGGCCGCCCCTCTCAGGTCGACGACGTCGCCGCGCAGCTGCTCGAGGACTGGGGCGCGGGACGCGCGCTCACCCCATCGGAGAGGCGGATGAGTTCCCGCATGGCCGCGCAGCTCAACGAGAAGGATCCCGCGGCTGACGGGGTGTGGTCGCTACGCACCGTGCAGCGGATGCTCGAGGCCGAACTGAACCCCACCACAGATCTCGGACGGGAGCTCACCGGCGAGGTCCGCGACCCACGCAAACGCGTCGACATTCCCGAAACGGGCGATGACGACGACGAGGACGACATCGACGAACCCACGATCCGATCCGACTACCACTTCGAGCCGATGGAGATGATCCAATGACCACCACAGTCCCGGGCGAGCACGACGCGCCTCGCCGGCAGCGGAGCCTGTCGACCTACGAGGGATGGAAGGACTTCGCCGAACGTCCCCCGCGCGATAAGCCCGCGCTGCTAACGCCGGAGCAGCTTGCGTCGTTCGGCCCGGACGAGTTCGCGCGGTACAACGCGGACCGGCGGGCGTGGCACGCGAACATCCTGCTGCGCACCCGGCAGGTGCACGGGGTGCACCTGCAACTGGGCGACATCCTGGACAGCAACCTGCAGGACTCCGACCGGGTCAAATCCGCCGCCGCCCTCGACGCCCCACCGGCCCTCGGGAAGTCGACGGTGGTCAACACGTTCGGGCGCGACTTCCACCGTCAGCGGATCGCGGAAGTGGGCGAGTACCTCGACGAGGATCGCGACATCCTCCACCTCCCGGTCTGCCACATCACCGTCCCAGGGCGCCTCACGATCAAGGGCCTGCACATGATGATCCTCGGGTTCTACGCCCACCCCGCGACCGCGGGCATCCTGCACCGTTCGATGGCCGGCCGAGATCTGGCGCGGGCGGCCGCGGACTGCATCGAACGGCACGACACCCGCCTCGTGATCATCGACGATCTGCACTTCATCCAGATGCGCACCCGCGACGGTGTCGAGGTCGCGAACCAGCTGAAGTGGCTGTCCAACGAGTACAGCGCCACCTTCCTGTTCGCCGGCGTCGCGCTCCGCGAACGCGGCCTCGTCGGCGAGGGCGCGACCGGGAAGGAAGCGGCGATGGCGCAGACGTTCCGCCGCTGGACCGTGCTCAGCCTCGACCCGTACAGCCTGCGCACCAAGCAGACCCGCCAGGAGTGGGACAGCCTGCTCTGGCACATCGAACAGGCCCTCGTGCTCGCGGACGCGCACGAAGGGATGCTCGTCGACATGTCGCGGTACCTGTTTGCCCGCACCACCGGCAACATCGGCTCGCTCATGGACCTCATCCGCCGCGGCGCGTCCCGCGCCATCCGCACCGGCGCCGAGCGGATCGACCGGAAGCTCCTCGACGACATCCGCATCGACGAGGGAGCAGAAACGGAGCGCACCGAGCTGCAGGCCAAGCACGACCAAGAGGATCGGGCACGCCGTGAGCGGCGCCGACGCCGACTGAAGAGCGACGGCGCCGAAGAGACCGGCGAGGAGGCCGCCTGATGAGCGAGACGGCCGGTGCCGTGCGCGTCCTTCCGTTCCGGGTCCGCCCCTTGCCGGATGAGCCGTTCGACTCCTGGCTGGAGGCCTCGGCGGCCGCGAACCGCGCGACTGTCGCGGAGATGGCGTGCGCGCTCGGCCTGGTGGAGCAGGAGGGCGGCAGGGCGGTGTCAGCGACATCGTGGATGGCCGCGCAGTGGGCGACCGAGCTCACCGATGAGCAGGCGTCCCGGCTGGAGCGGTCGACGGGGATCCCGGCGGCGCAGTTCCAGGAGATGACGCGGATGCGGTTCGCACGCCACGCGATCCGCTACACCCGGCAGGGACGGATCAGCTTCCGCTGCCCCGTCGGCGGGATGGCGGGACGGTACTGCCCCGAATGCCTGGCGGACTCCGGAGGCAGGTGGCGGATGTCGTGGCAGTTCCCATTCACCTTCGCGTGCGTCAGACACCGCCGCATCCTCGCCGACAACTGCCCGGTGTGCCACAAGCCACCGCGTCACACCGGGCACCCGCTCGCCGGGATCCCACATCCCGGGCACTGCCACAATCCCGTCGCCGGTGCCGGGACGGGCCCGATCGCGAGCCGCTGCCGCGGCGACCTCACCGCGCATCCCGAACGCATCGCCGCACCCGACCCGGCGCTCCACGCACAGCGCCGAATGATGCAGATCCTCTCCACCGGCGAGGGCCGGTTCGGGATCTATGCGGACGCCCCGCAACCCGCGATCACCGTCCTCGAAGACATCCGTCTCCTCACCCGCGCCGCAGGAGTTACGCTCTGCGATGGCGGCGACCTCGACATGCCAGAGCTGGAAACGGACCTCCTCGCGGCGGTGCCTCGAGACAAGCATGAGTGGACGTGGGCGGGACCGCCCACAGCGGCCGGCGGCGCGGTCGGTACGACGATCGCGATCGCCGCACTCGAAGACCCCGACCGTGCGGTTCGGCTGCTGGCTGGGCGCCTCGCGGTGAGCACGTCGTACACCGGTCAGACGCCGCAGCTGCAGCGACTGATCGCCGCGTCCCTCGGACGCACCCGACGACCGACGCTGTTCCTACAAGCTGCGCCAGCCTCGGACGTAAACCCGGAAGAGCGGGCACGGAAGGTGCCCGCACAACTCTGGGATGAATGGACGAACGCGCTCACCCCACGCCGCATCAACGGCGACGTCGCCGCCTCCGCGCTGGCCGCGGCCGTCGTGTTCACCGGCACACGGCTGACCCACTCCGCTGCCCTCGCCCTCCTGGACTCGACGGCGCCCATTCGTCAGGTCACTCATGTGATGCGCGAGTTCGGGAGGCCGGGCGCGGAGACGCCCGCCCTCGCGGCGATCCTCAACCTCGCCGCCTACCTCGACAGCCACGAGACACCGATCGACTACGCACGCCGCCGCAGACTCGACTGCACTGAACTCCTTCCCGAAGAGGAATGGCAGCAGCTGTGCGCCCGACTGAATGTCCAACCCGGCTCCGGCGCCCGACACCGCCATGCGCGCGCCCACCTCTACCGGGCCATCACCGGCAACTCGATGCGACGCGCACCGGAAGCATGGGACGCGGCCGGGATATCTCCGCGGACGGTCACGACGTTCACGAAGACGCTGCCGGACACCGTGCGCCGCGAGCTGAACGATATCGGCCGCGCCTTCCTGCTCCGCCGAGGGATCGACGAGCCACTCAGCTGGGCGCCCCCGCTGTCGACGCACATCGAACCCGCCGTCCGCAGCGACCCCGTCGGTGAGTGGGCGACGGCCAGACCCGTCCGTGGCGCACTCGACACACCATCTCGCAGCCGCGAACTCATCGCCCAATACGGTGAGGGCGCGACCACCTATGAGCTCGCACGGCGGACGGGAGTATCGCGGCAGACGGTGTCGCGTGTGCTCGCCGACGGCAACAGCACCCTCCGCCGCGGACGGCCCACCACGTTCGTCATCGACGAGGCTTGGCTGCGCGAGCGGTACGAGACGGAAGGGATGACGCTGCGACAGATCGCGGCGCTCGTCGGCTGCAGCGCTCCCACGATCGCGCACCGCATCCAAGCGGCAGGCATCACGATGCGACCCGGCCCACACGACCGCACCCCTCACCCACTGGCCGGCCGGTCACGGCTCCTCCAGCGCGCCCTCGTCGGCCGCCACCCCATCGAACGCGCGCGCCGATTCCTCATCGCCACACAGCACGACAACGTGCGCGCCGCCGCGGCGACCATCCGCACGACCCAAAGCTCACTGAGCGCCCAGCTCGCAAGCCTCGGCGCCGACGTCGGCGGGGGCCTGTTCGTTGCCGCGGCACGCAACAGGCCGATGCGCCTCACCCCACTCGGCGAACGGCTCGCTCGCGAGCTCCATCGCGCCCTCGCCGCCGACCCCCATACCCAGACCACATCACCTACCGAAGAGAAGAAGGCATCATGGCCGAGAAGAAGCGGACCTCCAGTCGTCTGCAACGGGCAGCACGGGAGCGCATGAAGGTGACAGGGGAGAAGTACACCGCGGCGCTGATGGCCGTGACGGAGGACGCCGGGTCACAGACTGAGCTCAGCTCCCCGCCGACCACGCCCGCTGGTTCACTGCGCGCGTCCGTCGACCCCGAGGCGCGGCGGTGAGCCCCGGCTCTACCGAGGATGGCGAGCCGGTCCTCCAGCCCGACACGATGCAGTGGAACAACTCCGGGTGGACCGAAAAGCCGTGGTCGGCACCTCACCTGGCGCCGCTGTTCACCGAGCTCACGTCAGCGAAGAGCGCGCCGAGCTGGGCGCGTCGCGCTGTGAAGATCATCCACCGGTACACCCGCGAGCACGGCGAACCGCCGACGTTCCGCGAGCTGTTCACCGAGCTCGCCGCACAAGACCCCGACTACGCCGACCACGAGGAGGCGTGGTCGTCACGCGCAGTCCGGAGCCTCGTGATGGTGCATTGGCGAAGGCAGGGATGGGTGCGCTACCGGACCGAGACGCGCACTCTCCGATCCGGCCCCACCGCGAACGGCGACCTGTTCCCGGCTACCCGTCCGCCTCGTCGGGAGGGAGCGCGGCGAGAAGCTCCTCGAGAACGATGACGAGCTCGTTGTATCCCTGTGTGTAGAACAGCGCGTCCGAGCCCGGGGTTTCGCCGCCGACGATATCGGCGAGCACGGTGCGCGCTTCCCGAGTTGCGGCCTGCAGTCGTGTCTCGATGTCCGGCAGGCTGCGGATCCATTCGTCGATGACGGTGAAGCGGATGGGCGTGAAGTCGTGGGCGTCGACGCCGACGTGGAACTCGTGCCCGTGGGGGCCGTGATCGCGGGCATGCGTGTGACCGTGCAGCAGCGGAACGCCCTCGTCGCCGCGTGGGCGGTGCCTCGTATGCCGGTCGGTGCCGTGCGAGTCGCCGCTGTAGGGATAGTGGGATGCCAGGATCCGGTACCCGCGGCGGGTGCCCTCGATGACCTCGGGGAGTATGCTCCACCCGGCCGCCTCGTACAGCGGGGCGAATCGTTCGATCGCGCGCCTTGACTGTGTTGCCGGCGAAACTCGGTCGTGGTTGCCGGGCACGAGAAATCGTCGCCCGTTCAGGTGCTCGGTCAGCCCGACAGATTCCTCGATCGGTCCGAGCGCGAGGTCACCGAGATGAAGGACGATGTCGTCCGGTCCCACGACCTCGTTCCACCGTCGCACCAGCTCCGCGTTCATCTCTTCCACGGTCGCGAACGGGCGGTCGGCGAGTTCGCTGATCCGTGCGTGGCTGAAGTGCTGGTCCGAGGTGACGAAGTCCACCTGGTCGAAGTCAAACCACGGATACTGGCTCACACCGGCCTCCTTCGATGAGCGTGGCCCTCGAGAAATCTAGGGATATCTATCGTTTCGCTAGACGGGTGTAGATGTTCCTAGAGATCATCGAGGTCGACCCCGAAGCGCGCCGCCAGATCCTCGAGCGGTTCACCGCTCATGCCATCCCGCTCACGCACCACCCGCTCGACCTCGCGGTCGTCGATTGCTTTGACCAGCTCCTCGAGTACTCGGTCGATGTCGCCGCCGTTCGCGGCGGCGACTCGCGCCACTTCCCTTGCCGCGTCAGCGAGCGTGTAGAGACGCTCCCAGGGGTGGTCTCCGTGACGGGCGATCGCGACGGTCTCACGAGTGTAGGAGCGGTCGTCCCCGGCGACGAGCCAGCGTTCCTCGCCCTCAGCGGTGATGAAGAAATCGACCACACACTCACCGCACGGCATCTTGTAGACGCCCGGTTCGGTGGGCGCCGCCTCGGTCGCACGCGTGATCATCTCGCGGATGACGCCTTCCCAATCGACCGCCGGTTCATCGTCGCCCATGGTGACCTCCCGAAGTAGAACAGAGAAGTGTCTCACTTCGGCACCGCGGCGTCTAGGGCTCAGCCCCGTCGCGTTCGCGCATCAGTTCGCTTGACCACCGATGGTCTACCCGAGCTGGTGGGCAAGAATCACAGCCTGCACGCGGTCGCGGACGCCGAGCTTGGCGAAGATTCGGTTGATATGCGTCTTCACCGTTGCGGGTGATGCAGTGCCTGGCTGATCTCGCCGTTGGAGAGGCCGAGCGCGATCGCGTTGAAAACGTCGCGTTCTCGGGGGGACAGAACCGAGAGGCCCTGTCCGCCCGGGACGGGCTGGTCGCGGCCGGTGTAGGCGTCGATGAGCTGCCGTGTGATGCGGGGCGTCACGATGGCATCGCCTCGAGCGACGACGCGTACGGCGTCCACGAGTTCTTGGTGTGTCGCAGTTTTGAAGAGGAACGCACTCGCCCCCGCGCGGAGTGCCCCGAAGGCGTACTCGTCCAAGTCGAACGTCGTGAGTACGATCACGCGGCTCCGCAGCCCGCCGTCGACAATTGCGCGGGTGGCGTGGATACCGTCTTGACGCGCTGTGGGTGACGGAACGCCGCACCCGACTGTCGGCCGGCTATCTCGACCGGCGGTTCGCGGAGCTGCGGGACGAGGCCGGCTTGTCAAAGGCCCTGACTCTGCACAGCCTCCGGCATTCGTACGTGACGCACCTGCTCGAGTTCGGCTACGCCGACCGATTCGTCCAGGAGCAGGTCGGGCACATGCATGCTTCGACGACCTCGATCTACGCCTCCGTCAGCTCGGACTTCAAGAACCGGGTACTCGCGGACGCATTGAAGGCCCTCATCGAAGGAGAAGCAGATGACCGTTGAGCTCGAGACCGCATGGAGCCTCCGCAGCGTGATGGCCTCGCGCGGGATCTTCCAGACCTCCAAGCTGAAGCCGTTGCTCGAGGAGCGGGGCGTCGACCTGTCCCGGGAACAGGTGTACCGACTGGTGACGCAAGCACCGCAGCGGGTTCGCATCGACGTGCTCGCCGCGCTGTGCGACGCGTTGGAGTGCTCGCTCGACGACCTCGTGCAGGTCACCCGCCGGGAGGCTGCGGCCCCGGTCGCGGTGGGTGAAGAGGCGACGCGGGGTGCGATCGGCGATCTGCGGCCCGTGCGGGCCACGATCCGTCGCCCGCGCTCGAAGTAGGCCGCGGTGGCGAAGCCTCCGCAGGAGCCCAGGGTTGCTGAGGTCGCCGGGCTCGTCCACGCGATCGCGCCGGAGATCCCGGTGGAGCGCCTTGTTGAGATCGTGGCTGAAGTCGCACCCGTGCCGCTCACCCAACGGCGTCTCGAACTCGCGCTCCTCAAACAACCTGGAGTCCTCGAAGGGCGACACCGGAACGTACCGGTGACGGTGCAGGATCTGGCCCACGCTCTCGTGAACGAGGGTGCCGGGCGGGTCGTCTTGCCCACATGCGATTCCTGTGGACGTGCCGTTCGGATGCCTCACAAGACGCAGACCGGCGGTCGCCACTGCTCGCGCTGTGAACGGAATGCCCGATCGGTCGCGTGTGCCAGATGCGGACGAGTTCAGCCCGTGCAGCGCACCGTCGATGGGCAACGGTTCTGCCGGGACTGCTGGCGAGCCGATCCGCGGTCGTTCGGCGACTGCTCGCGATGCGGGCAGAACGCCACGATTATCGTCCGTCGCCCCGCGCTCGTCTGTCTCGCGTGCTACACCGCGCCGGTCAAGATGTGCGAGCTCTGCGGGGAGCCGGGCCGCGTAGCGACGCACCTGGACGGCCGACGGGTCTGCGCCCGCTGCTACTACGCGATGCGACGCCCCCAGCCGTGCCCGGAGTGCGGGCGGAAGGTGTTCCTCACTGGCTTCATGAATGGGCACAAGGTCTGCGCCGAGTGCGCAGGAGCTCCCGTGACGATGGCATGCCCGGGATGCGGGACGATCGAAGAGGTGCGCAAGCACCGGCTATGCGTAGAGTGCCGGCGACCTATCGCCATCCAGCAACTGCTTGCTGACGACAGCGGAGAGATCCGCCCCGAGCTGCACCCGCTCGCGGAGTATCTGGTGACGCACCACGGCAGTGCGATCTCCCTCGAGCGGTGGCTGTACAAGAGCCGCTGTGCGGTCGTCCTCCGTGAGCTCGCCGATGGCACGCTGCCCCTCACCGCGGACGCGATCATGACCAGAGCGCACGCCGGCCAGTCCGTGGCATTCCTGCTCTCGCTCCTCATCCGCTCAGGCGTGCTGCCCGATTTCGACATCCAAGCGGCGAGGTTCGAGCACTGGTTCCAACGGTGGCTTCCGACCGTCCCCCATCCCGAGGACCGGCTCCTCCTACGGCGGTACTGCACCTGGGAGCTGCTGCCGTCGGGCAGATCACTCAGGGGCAGACCAGCTACGGCCGTCCGATCCGGCTCCACCTATCAGAAGGTGCGTGCGGCGCTGAAGCGGTGCGCGGCCCTCCTGCAGCAGATCCGCGCGAGCGGCGAAACGCTGACGACATACCCGCAGCGATCTCTCGACGGCTTCCTCACCGGTTCGCCCTCACAACGGGATGCCCTCGCGCCGTTCACCCGGTGGCTGCGACGGCACCGCCTGAGCCGCCTCCGGGTCGAGTTCCGCAGCCATCGCCTCGAAGGGCGCGACTACGCCGCCGACCATCGGTGGACGATGGCACGCGCGTTCATCACGCGAGACGACATGGATCCCGTGACGCGAGTCAGCGGATTGCTCGTCCTGTTCTACGGGCTCCACCTGACCCGCATCGCAGCGATCACCCGCGCACAAGTCGATACGACCGCGCGCCCCATGACGCTGACGGTCGGAACTGAACCGATCGAGCTGCCCGAAGTCCTCGCCGAAGCAATGGTCCAGCTGCTCGACGGCAACCGCTCCGACACTTGGCTCTTCCCGGGCAGGAACCCGGGCCGACCGATCACCCCCGGGCCGCTCAGCCGTCGACTCCGTCAAGAAGGACTCCTCGCCGGCAGCGCTCGTGTCACCGCGCTGATGGACCTCACCCGACAACTGCATCCTCGAATCGTGTCCGACCTGCTCGGCATCACGGCGTCATCAGCTGCCGCCTGGGCACGCCTCTCCGGGGGCGAATGGTCCGACTATCCCGCGCTGCGCTCAACCTCGACCTGAGCACCAATGGCCTCCCGCTACGCTTGCGCCTCCAGTGGGACTGCCTGAATTATCGGACAGACCCCCGGGCTTGGCTACAGATAGCGGCAGACCTGATCCGAGCTGCACGTGTCGGGCTCGACGTGCTCGGCCTGGTCGCGGAGCCCGGCGAGGGTGTCGCGCAGGTCGTGGAGCTGCCTGAGCTGCTGGTCGATATCGGTGAGGCGTGCGTCGAGGAGGTCGCGGACGTGGCTGCAGGGCGCTTGGCCGTGGTCGCGGATGTGGAGGATCTGCTGGATCTGGGCGAGGGTGAGTCCAGCGGCTTGGCCGCGGTGGATGAAGTCGATTCGGGCGATGGTCTCGGCGGTGTAGTTGCGGTAGCCGCTGGGCGTGCGCCCGGCCGGCGGCAGGAGCCCCTGGTCCTCGTAGAACCGCAACGTCTTCGCCGTGGTGCCGGCCGCGTCGGCGAGCTCTCCGATCCGCATTCCCCGCCCCCCTTTTCGCTGGTCGCAAATTTCGTGCTTGACCTTCCCCTGTGGTGGAAGGTTCATGATGAGTGTATCAGCGGGATGTTCCAAGATGTCCAGGGAGGAATAAGGATGCCATCGAGGTTTGATCTGGCCGTGATTGGGTCGGGTGGCGCGGCATTCGCCGCGGCGATCCGCGCCACCACACTGGGAAAGTCGGTGGTGATGATCGAGCGCGGCACGTTGGGCGGCACGTGCGTGAACACGGGGTGCGTTCCGTCCAAGGCGCTGCTCGCGGCCGCCGAGGCCCGCCACGTGGCCGCGGATGCGGGCTCCCGGTTCCCGGGGATCGCCGCCACCGCTGGCCCGGTAGACATGCACGGGCTGGTGGGTGGCAAGCAGGACCTGGTCGAGGCGATGCGGAGTGAGAAGTACATCGACGTGGCAGAAGCCTACGGCTGGCCGGTCCGCCAGGGCGAGGCGGCGTTCGCCGGCACGCCGGATGCGTCGGTCCTCGAGGTCACCGCCGCGGACGGCACCGTCGAAACCATCGAGGCCGCCCACTACCTCATCGCCACAGGCTCCCGCCCGTGGGCTCCTGCCATCGAGGGGCTGGACGGCGTCGACTTTCTCACCTCGACGTCGGCGATGGAGCTGTCCGAGGTGCCTGACTCGCTGCTGGTGCTCGGCGGGGGCTATGTGGCGCTGGAGATGGCACAGTTGTTCGCCCGGCTCGGCTCGAAGGTGACTCTGCTGGTGAGGTCCCGGCTGGCGTCGAAGGAGGAGCCGGAAGTCTCCAAGGCGTTGCAGGAAATCTTCGCCGACGAGGGCATCCGAGTGGTCCGCCGCGCCATCCCCACCCGCGTCACCCGCGACCCGGGCACCGGCCAGATCGTCGCCGCGGCCGAGGTCTCGGGCGGCGTGCAGGAGTTCCGTGCCGACGAGATCCTCGTCGCGCTCGGCCGCGCCCCGGTCACCGACGGGCTCAACCTCGAGACCGTGCAAGTGAAGACCGGCGCGGCCGGAGAGGTCGTGGTCACCGACCAGTTGCAGTCCTCCAACCCTCGCGTCTGGGCGGCTGGGGATGTCACCGGGCACCCCGAGTTCGTCTACGTCGCAGCCCGGCACGGCACGTTGGTCGCCGAGAACGCCTTCACTGACGCCAGCACGTCGGTCGACTACACGCGGATGCCGCGGGTCACATTCACGAGCCCTGCCGTCGGCGCGGTCGGGATGACCGAGAAGGAGGTCATCGCGGCCGGGATCCGCTGCGACTGCCGTGTCCTGCCACTGGAGTACGTGCCCCGCGCGCTGGTGAACCGGGACACCCGCGGGTTCATCAAGATGGTCGCCAACGCGGACACCGGCGAGATCCTCGGCCTGACCGCGGTCGCCAAGGACGCCGGCGAACTCGCCGCCGCAGGTGTCCACATCCTCGGCAAGACCATCACCGAGGTCGCCGACGCGTGGGCCCCGTACCTGACCACGGCCGAAGGCATCCGGATCGTCGCCAAGGCCTTCACCACCGATGTGTCGATGCTGTCCTGCTGCGCCTGACCGCGCGCCAGACAGCGGATCCACCCCATCAGAAACTGGAGCCTCGCCCGCTCCTCGATCGGCCCGCCCGGGTCGAATCGATCTCCCCGGCCAGCGGCGACACGATCCGCGTCACCGTCGACTCGACCGCCGGTGTCACTAGCGTGGAACCGGCGACCGCGGTGGTGTCCTTGGTCAGCCCCGAGGCCATGCACTCGATTCGCTCCTCGTTCTGCAACCAGGTCCACTACTTCGCTTCCCGCGAGGACGCCGCCGGATGGCTCACGGAACACCCGATGGCCCAAATCCTCACGGTCGCCGATGCCTTCGAGGTTGGCAGCACCCTGATCACCGAGATGCTCGAGCGCCCCCGGACCGGTGCCGACGAACTGTCTGGAAGCTGCTGCGGTCCCGAGACCTGCTGCTGAGACGGCACCACGAGAGGACAGAACACCAATGCCTCCCAACCAGGACGACCAGCGAGGCGGCCGTGGCCTGCTCCTTGGGGCCGTCGCCGCACTGCTCGTGGTCGGCTGCTGCGCCCTCCTTCCACTTCTCGTCGTCGGAGGCACGATCACAGGGATCGGCACCCTCCTCCGCAACCCGTGGGTGATCACGGGCGGTGCCGCACTCCTGATCCTCGCGGTGGTTGCAAGCATCGTGATGACAGCGCGTGCCAGGCGACACCGCCGCGAAAACGACCCCGACTGCTGCCCGCCCCTTCGCCCGACCATAACGAAGACAGACCCGAGGCGAAGGGAAACCGGAACCAAATGATCATGGCCATTAGACCCCGGCATACGGCCCGCCCGATAGGCCCCTAGCCAGCAGGCAAGTCGCCGATCAACGCGCGCGAACTCTGATGTGAAATCTAAAGGTCATCCGCATGGTCCCGGATCAAGCCGTCACGCGGCGGCGACGTCCTGCGCGGTCACGTGCTTGCCTTCCGCGTCGACGCGGCGCGCAGGCCGTTGAGGATCACGATCACCTCGGCGATCTCGTGCACCAGGACCACGGCGGCGAGGCCCAGGACGCCGAACAGGGCCAGCGGGAGCAGCACGCTGATGATCAGCAGCGACAAGATGATGTTCTGGTTGATGATGTGCCGCCCCCGACGGGCGTGGTCGAACGCGCGCGGCAGAAGCCGCAGATCGTGACCGGTGAAGGCCACGTCGGCCGACTCGATCGCGGCGTCGGAGCCCGTCGCGCCCATCGCGATACCGATGTCCGCGGCGGCCAGCGCAGGGGCGTCGTTGATGCCGTCGCCGATCATCGCGACCGGCCCCTTCGCACCGAACTCTGCGATCGCGGCGGCCTTGTCCTCCGGGCGCAGCTCGGCGCGCACGTCATCGATCCCTGCCTGCGCAGCGAGGGCGCGGGCGGTGCGGGCGTTGTCGCCGGTGAGCATGGTCACCCCGATGCCCTGGGTCGCGAGGGTGCGGACCACTTCAGGGACCTCGGGGCGCAGCTCGTCGCGGACGCCGATCGCGGCGACCGGGACGCCGCCGCGGTGGACGATCACGACTGTCATGCCCTGCTCCTCCAGCCCCGCGACCCGGTCGCCGAGGGTCCCGGCGTCGAGCCAGCGCGGGCTGCCGACGGTGATCCGCGCGCCGGCGAGCTCGCCCTCGATGCCGTGCCCGGCCTGCTCGGTCACGCCCTCCGCCGCAGGGGCATCCGGCGCTGCGGCGGTGATCGCGGCGGCGAGGGGGTGGGTGCTGTGCTGCTCCAGAGCGGCCGCCCACGCCAGCGCCTCCGCCTCGCTCACACCGTCCACGGTGAGGACGGCGGTGACGGCGGGCTCGTTGCGGGTGAGGGTGCCGGTCTTGTCGACGGCGACGTGGCGGATCACGCCGAACCGCTCGAACGCGGCACCGGACTTGATGATCACGCCGAACTTGCTCGCCGAGCCGATCGCCGCGACCACGGTCAGCGGCACGGAGATCGCCAGTGCGCAGGGCGATGCCGCGACCAGCACGACCAGGGCGCGGGTGATCCACAGCTCCGGGTCGCCGAGCAGCGAGCCGATGATCGCGACCAGGGCGGCGAGGATCAGCACGCCCGGGACGAGAGGGCGGGCGATGCGGTCGGCGAGGCGGGCGCGGTCGCCCTTCTCCGCCTGAGCCTTCTCCACGAGGTCGACGATCGTGGTCAGTGAGTTGTCGGTGCCTGCCGCGGTCGTTTCGACCTCCAGTGCCCCGGCGGTGTTGATTGCGCCGGCGGAGACGGCATCGCCGGGTTCGACCTCGACCGGGATCGACTCCCCGGTGATCGCGGACGTGTCCAGGCTGGAACGTCCCGTGCGGACGACGCCGTCGGTCGCGATCCGCTCACCCGGCCGCACCAACATCAGCTGCCCGACAGCCAGATCCTTCGCGGCGACCTCGACCGAGACGCCGTCGCGGCGGATGGTGGCGGTCTCCGGGACGAGCTTGAGCAGTGCCCGCAGCCCGCCGCGGGCACGGTCCATCGCCTTGTCCTCCAGCGCCTCGGCGATCGAGTACAGGAATGCCAGCGCTGCGGCCTCCTCGACGTAGCCGAGGATCACCGCGCCGACCGCGCTGATGGTCATCAGCAGCCCGATGCCGAGCTTGCCCTTGAAGAGGTTCCGGATCGCGCCCGGCGTGAACGTCGACGCGCCCAGCAGCAGGCCGATCCAGAACAGCACCAGCGCAGGGATCTCCATCCCGGACCACTCCAGCGCCAGACCGGTGAGGAACGCCACACCGGAGAAGACCGGGACCATGATCCCGCGGTCCCGCCACCAGGGGCGCTCCGCCTCCTCGGCCTCTTCGCCGACTGCGGTCTCAGGCTCGTCGTGCTCGCAGCCGCACGCCGCGCTCACGCGCCCGCTCCCGTCCCGCAGCAGCCCGGCACCGTGCACGAAGCGTCCATGCAGGGCGCGTGCTCGTCCACCGCGAGCGTCACGTCCACCAGCGCGGTCAGCGCCGCCGCGAGGTGCGGGTCCGCGATCTCGTAGCGCGTCTGCCGCCCTTCCGGCTCGGCGACCACGATGCCGCAGTCGCGCAGACAGGTCAGGTGGTTCGAGACGTTCGAGCGGGTCAGCTCCAGCTCACGCGAGAGCACCGCCGGGTAGCTGGGGCCGTCGAGCAGGGTCATCAGTATCCGGGAGCGCGTCGGGTCCGCCATGGCCCGGCCGAGCCGGTTCATGACGTCGAGACGTGGAGCAATGGTCAGCATGCACTGATCATACAGTGTTGACTGAACTAATCCCAGGATGAATAGTGCACCCTGCGACATTCGGCCCTACCAGTAACCCCGCGGGCGCGCAGCAGCAGCCCGGCGTTTTCGAGCGCGCCGAGGACGCGGACGATGCTGGTGGTGTTGCAGGACACCACCCGGGTCAGGTCCCGGCCGAGCGCGGTGGCGTAGTTGGCCTGGGCGACGAAGGAGTGCCCGGTGGTCGAGTGCGCTTCCCCGCCCTGCACGATCACCTTTACTCCCGCCGCCTGGTAGCGGGGCAGGTTTCCGGCGGCGACGTGCTTGGGGGTCGTATCGACGATCACGTCGCTCTGCGCGAGGAGATCGTCGAGGGTTCCCTCGGGGCGGATGCCGGTGTCCACCATGCCGCTGTGCGCGTCGGGGGTGGCGGCGAATACGGGCAGCCGCGGGACGGCGGATTGTATTCGCCAGTCGGTGACGATGTCCGCGACGCCCACCAGGTGCATGTCGGGTTGGGCGTGGACGGCGTCGGCGACCCTCTTGCCGATCACTCCGTACCCGTTGACGCCGACTCTGATCCTGTCCATCTTCGTCTCCTTTCGTGGTGTTCTTGAGCCGTGCGCGGGTCAGGGGCGGGGTCGGCGGCGCCGCAGCGTCCACAGCAGATAGCTGCCGAGGGCGCCGATCGTGCCGGTCCCGGCGCCGATCAGGACGCCTTCCCGGGAGCGCCATTTCGTGTTCCCGCCGACGAGGGTGCCGATCCCGCTGATCAGCGCGGCGGCGATCATTCCCGCGACGACACGGTTGCCGACGCGTTCGGCGCGCCCGACGAGAGGTTCCAGCTCCGTCGCGCGCAGGTGCACCTCGAACCCGCCGTCTTCGAGGAGATGCCGGAGCCGGCTCAGGGTGGCGGGCAGCTCGGTGAGCAGTGCCCCGGTGTCGGCTCCCGCGCGCGCCCATCGCCGGGCCAGAGCCGGCAGGGACAGCTGGGCGCGGGTGAGCTGCTCAGCGTAGGGCTGCAGGGCGTCGAGCATCTGGAAGTCCGGATCCAGCCGCGCCGCGGTCCCTTCGGCCATCATCAGCACTTTGAACAGCAGCGCCGTCTCCTGCGGAAGGTGCAGCTGGTGCTGCTGCAGGATGCCGAGCAGCTGCTGGAGCATGATTGCGAGGCTGATCTCCGACAGCGAACGGCCCCGGTAGCGGGCCGTGAACGCGGTGATCGCCTGCCGCAGCCCTGCCCGGTCGACGACGTCGGCGGTCCGGGAGAGTTCTATCAGGGCGGTGGTGAGGGTGTCCGGGTCGTCGCGGGTGAAGGCGAGCACGATGCCGGCGAGGCCGTCCGTGGTCTGTTCGGTGAGCTCCCCGACCATCCCGAAGTCGATCAGCGCGAGCGCGCCGTCGGGCTGCACGAACATGTTCCCGGGATGGGGGTCGGCATGGAAGAACCGGTTGTCGAACACCATCGTGAGCACGATGTCGGCACCCAGCCGCGCGAGTGCGACCCGGTCGATGCCGGCGGCGTCCAGGCCCTCCAGGTCGTCGATCCGCACCCCGCTCATCCGCTCCAGGGTCAGCACGCGCGAGGTCGTGGTCTCCCCGTGCACGCGGGGAATCCGCACCCGCGCCGCGTGGGCGAACTCCTGCGCGAACCGTTCGGCGTTGCGGGCCTCCTGCAGGTAGTCCAGCTCGGCACGCAGCGTGCGGGAGAACTCCTCCACCAGCCCGGGCAGGTCGTACTGCCGGATGGCATCCCAGCGCCGGTCGGCGCGGTCGGCGAGGTTGCGGAGAATGTCCAGGTCTTCATGCACCTGCGCGACCACGCCGGGCCGGCGCACCTTCACGACGACCTCGGTGCCGTCGTGAAGAGTTGCCGCGTACGCCTGCCCGATGGACGCCGCCGCCAGCGGCACCGGGTCGAACTGGGCGAACACGTGCTCTGGGTCGGCGCCGAGCTCTTCACGGAGCACGTCCCGAATGCCCTCCCACGGTGCCGCGGCGACGTCGTCCTGCAGTTTGGCGAACTCGGCGACCCATGCCGCGGGGAGCAGATCGTGCCGGGTGGAGAGGATCTGGCCCAGTTTCACGAACGTCGGCCCGAGCTCCTCCAACGCGACCCGCACATGCTCGGGGTTCGTGTAGGGGTCCTCCTGCCGGGCGTGTCCGAGGGCGCCGCGGTGGAACGGCACCAAGCCGCCCAGGCCCAGCACGCCGGCCAGGACGCCGAGTCCGTGCCGGCGCAGCACGGCCCCGATCTGCCGGTACCGGCTACTCCCCGCGCCCATCAGCTCACGCCCCTCTCGGCTGGAGTGCCGGCCGATGCTCGTTCGAGGATGAAGTCGACGCGCGCGTCGGGGGCGAGTGCGGGGACGGTGACGACGGGAAAGCCCAGCTCCTGGTACACCAGCCCGAGCAGGTCGTGGATGCGCCGCTGCGCGGCGGGGTCCTCGGTGCGCGCGTAGTCGGACGCCAGCGGGAGCAGGTCAAGCAGGAACACCGTCGCGTACCGGGCGCCGGCCAGCGCGCCCAGCAGGGCGGTGCCGGGGGCGAGGCCGAGGAAGCGGTAGTAGGCGAGCGAGTCCGGCAGAGCACGGTCCAGGAACACGGTCTGTTGCGGGTCGAGGGAGCGTTCCTGCTCGATCTGCATGTCGACGACGGCGCGCTGGAACTCGCTCTGCCGTGCCCGCACCTCCGCGGTGCTGCGCCCGGTGATCCGTTGCAGGTCGATGTAGTGGCGGGCGTGCTCGATTGTGGTCGTGTACCCGCGGCCCCGCAGCAGGTTGACCGTGGTGGTCTTGCCCGAGCTGGGACCGCCCGTCACGACGTGCCAACGGGTGGTCTGTGCGGGCCGCGGCTCCTGGATGCCGGTCATGACCTCACCCTACACCCTGTACCCCTACAGGGTATGGTAGATTGTGGGTGGAGGTGCGAGATGGCACACGGGTATGTGGACAACAAGCCGGCGCTGCTGGCGCGGCTGAGCCGCGCGGAGGGTCAGGTGCGCGGGATCGCGCGGATGATCGACGAGGACGTGTACTGCATCGACGTGCTGACCCAGGTGTCGGCGGCGACGAAGGCGCTGGAGTCCGTCGCGCTGTCGCTGCTGGAAGACCACCTCGCGCATTGCGTCGCGCAGGCGACCGCCGAAGGCGGCCCGCTCGCGGAGGAGAAGCTCCGCGAGGCGAACGCCGCGATCGCGCGCCTCGTGCGCTCCTAACGTCGTCCCCACTCACATCGTTCAACGCTCTTGAAGGGAGCACATCATGACCGGACAGGGATTCCAGGACCTCGGCCTGCAGGCGACCAGCACCGGCGGTGGCTGCGCCTGTTGCAGCCCCACCTCCCACGCCACGGCAGCCACCGACACCGGCGCGCCGGCGCAGCAGACGGCGGCGGGTGAGACCGTGTCGGCGCAGTTCCTGGTGGAGGGGATGACCTGCGCGCACTGCGTGCGTAGCGTCACCGAGGAGGTCTCCGCGATCGACGGTGTCTCCGACGTCGCGGTCGATCTGCACGCCGGTGGCGTGTCCACGGTGACGGTGTCCAGCGCGACGCCGGTGGATGCGGAGCGGGTGCGGGCGGCGGTGGAGGAGGCCGGGTACAGCCTCGCCGCAGCCTCATGAGCACGCTGGACGTCGATCTCGACATCACCGGGATGACCTGCGCGTCGTGCGCGACGCGGGTCGAGCGGAAGCTGAACAAGCTGCCCGGGGTGGAGGCGACGGTCAACTTCGCCACCGAGAAGGCCCGCGTGCACTCGGAGGCCCCGGTGCCGGTGGAGGAGCTGATCGCGGCGGTCGAGCAGGCGGGGTACGGAGCGAGCCTCCCAGCCCCGCCTGTGCCCGACACGGCTGAGCAGACCATCCCGCGGGACGATGAGCTGGCGTCGCTGCGGCAGCGGCTGATCGTCTCGGCGGTGCTGGCGGTGCCGGTCGCGGTGCTGTCGATGATCCCCGCCCTGCAGTTCACCTACTGGCAGTGGCTCACGCTCACCCTGGCCGCGCCGGTGGTGGTGTGGGGGGCGTGGCCGTTCCACCGCGCCGCGGCGATCAATGCCCGGCACGGGGCGGCGACGATGGACACTCTGATCAGCGTCGGGGTGCTGGCCGCGTTCGGCTGGTCGCTGTACGCGCTGTTCTTCGGCGGTGCGGGGATGCCGGGAATGCGGATGAGCGTCACCTTCGTCGGCACCCCGCAGGCCGGTGGCCACGAGGTGTACCTGGAGGTCGCCGCGCTGGTGACCGTGTTCATCCTCCTCGGCCGCTACCTCGAGGTTCGTGCCAAGCGGCAGTCCGGCGAGGCCCTGCGCGCCCTGCTGGAGCTCGGCGCCAAGGACGCAGTGATCCTCCGCGAAGGCACTGAGCAGCGCGTCCCCGTCGCACAGCTCGTTCCGGGTGATGTCGTGGTGGTGCGGCCGGGTGAGAAGATCCCCGCCGACGGCCTCGTCACCGAGGGAATGTCCGCGGTGGACGAGTCGATGCTGACCGGCGAGTCCGTGCCGGTCGAAGTCGCCCCCGGCTCCCGCGTGGTCGGCGCGACTGTGAACACCGGCGGGCGCCTGCTCGTGCAGATCACCCGCGTCGGCGCCGACACCGAGCTGGCCCGGATGGCGCGGCTGGTCGAGGAGGCGCAGACCGGCAAGGCCCAGGTGCAGCGCCTCGCCGACCGGGTGTCGGCCGTCTTCGTCCCCATCGTCATCGTCCTCGCCCTGGCCGCGTTCGCCGGGTGGCTGATCGCGGGGGCGCCCTTGGAGGTCGCCTTCACCGCCGCGGTGACCACCCTGATCATCGCCTGCCCGTGCGCGCTGGGGCTGGCGACGCCGACCGCTCTGCTGGTCGGCACCGGCCGCGGCGCCCAGCTGGGCATCCTCATCCGCGGACCCCAGGTGCTCGAGCAGACCCGCCGCATCGACACCGTCGTGCTCGACAAGACCGGCACCATCACCGCCGGCACCATGACCGTCACCGGCATCCACCCCGCTCCCGGCACCGATGAGGCGGAGCTGATCCGGTTCGCCGCGGCGCTCGAGCACGGCTCCGAGCACCCCATCGGCCGCGCCATCACCGCCGCAGCCGACGGCCCGACGGATGCCGTGGAGTCATTCGCCGCCGAGGCCGGTCAAGGCGTGCAGGGCATCGTCGACGGCCGCCTGGTCGCCGCCGGCCGCGCCTCCTGGATCACCACCCAATGGGCGCTCCCCATCCCCGCCGAGCTCGCCGCGACCATCGCGGCGGACGAGGCGGCGGGGGCGACGGTGACGGTGGTGGCGTGGGACGGGCAGGTGCGCGGGGCGATCAGCGTCGCCGACACCATCAAACCCACCAGCCGTGAGGCGGTCGCACGGCTCCGGGAGCTCGGGTTGACCCCGATCCTGCTCACCGGCGACAACCCCGGCGCCGCCCGCGCGATCGCCAACCAGGCCGGGATCGAGGACGTCCGCGCCGGGGTCACCCCGCAGGGCAAGCTCGACACCATCCGCGACCTGCAGGCCGCGGGCCGGGTGGTCGCGATGGTCGGCGACGGCGTCAACGACGCCGCAGCCCTCGCCGCCGCCGACCTCGGGATCGCGATGGGCACCGGCACCGACGCGGCCATCACCGCCGCGGACCTGACCATCGTCTCCGGCGACCTGATGCTGGTCCCGGACGCGATCCGGCTGGCCCGCCGCACCCTGGGCACGATCAAGGGGAACCTGTTCTGGGCGTTCGCGTACAACGTCGCCGCGATCCCGGTCGCGATGCTCGCCCTGCTCAACCCCATCCTCGCCGCCGCGGCAATGGCGTTCAGCAGCGTGTTCGTCGTCACCAACAGCCTCCGCCTGCGCCGCTTCCGCCCCCTGCCCACCCCGACCCGTGCCGGCGCCCCCGCCACCCGAGAGCCCGCGCCCGTCCAGGCCTAACCATCGCTCGAGAAGGAGACACACCATGTCCCACGACCACGACCACTCCGGGCACGACCACACGCACGGGCACGACCATGGAGGACACGAGCATGGTGCGCACGAGCATCACCATCACGAGCCGCCGGCGGGGGCGACGAACCTGGTGACCTGTCCGGTGATGCCCGGCAACCAGGTCGACCCGGCCTGGGCCGAGCAGCGCGGCCTGTTCCGCGACTACCAGGGCAGCCGGTACTGGTTCTGCTGCGCCGAGTGCGGGCCGCTGTTCGACGCCGACCCGGCCCGCTACGCGCACGCCGCCTGACCGGCCAGATAACCCGGTCGGAGATAGAGGGTGGACACGGCGGTCGCGCTGGTGCAGGCGTACCTGCGGGTCAACGGCTACTTCACCGTCGCCGAATACCCCGTGCTGGACGCCACCGGTCCCGGCGGTCCCCGCACCATCACCGACCTGGACATCCTCGCCGTACGGCTGCACCGCGCACCGGGAGCGTCCGGGACCGTCGACGCACCGCTGGACCCGGCCCTGGGTGCCGGGGGCGGAGCGGACATGATCGTCGGCGAGGTCAAGGAAGGCCGCCCGCACCCCAACCCGGCGATGCGGGACCCGGCCGTGCTGGAAGCCGCGTTCACCCGGTTCGGGTGCTGCGCCCCGACCGATGCCGCCCGGCTGGTCGCCGAACTGCTGGGAACGGGACGGACGGTGGCGCCGGAAGGGCGCACGATCCGCACGGTCGTGTTCGGCAACCCCACCTCCCCGCCCGGGGCGGGGGCGCCGTGGCACACCGTCCCGTTCGCCCGGGTGCTGCGCTACCTCGAAGACCACCTGAGCGCGCACTGGGGCATCCTCGGCCGCACCCAGATCAAGGACGACACCCTCGCCCTGCTGGCCCTGCGGGAGAAGGCCCACCGCGCCGCGACCGGCGCCTCCCGCCAGGGCACGGACCGGTAGGGCGGGTCATGGCGGGGGAGCGTGTGCACACGCAGGGGGAGCCGGTGTGGGTGCGCACCCGTGGCGGGCGCGCACCCTATGCGATGGTGCTGCCGGGCCCCGCCGGGGCCCCGGGTGCCGACGGTGGTGTTCGAGGCGGGATCGGCGGCGACCCGCTCCACCTGGGCGTCGGTGCAGACCCGGGTCGCCGCGTTCACGCGGGCCGTGGTGTATGACCGGGCGGGGCTGGGTCGGTCCGTCCCGGATAGTGCACAGGGCGCACCCTGGACCGGATGGCCGACGACCTGAACGATCTGCTGGACGGCCTCGAGCCGAGCAGCGGGTTCGTGCAGGTGGGGCATTCCGCGGGCGGCCCGATGGTGCGGCTGGCCGCGTCCCGCCGCCCGGACCGGGTGGCCGGGCTGGTGCTGGTGGATCCGACCGATGAGGCAGCGGACCTCCTGTTCGGTATGCGGTTCCGGGTCGGGGAGAAGATCGTGATCGCCGTGGAGTGGGTGCTGGCCCGGGTGGGGATGCTGGAGCGGTTCTTCCGGTTCCTCGGGGAGGGGATGCCCGAGGATGTGCGGGCCGATCTTCACCGGGAGGCGTTCCGGCCCGCGGTGGTGGTCACCCAGGGTCGGCAAGCGCGCACCTTCCTCACCGAGCTGCACGCCTGGCAGGGCGACCCGCCGGCGCTGCCCGATGTCCCGGTCACCGTCATCTCCGGCAGTCTCGCGGACGGGATGCCGCGACGGGTCCGGGATGCCGCGACCGCCGCCGGGCGGTATCGGGCCGCACAGTCCCGGCAGGGCCGGCACGTGGTCGCTGCCCGCTCCGGCCACTACATCCCCGCCACAGAACCAGATCTGATCGCTGCGGAGATCCGCCGCCTCGTCCTCCCACCCGCAGGATAACCCCGGGTTGTCTGGCGGGCATGCCTAGTCAGGCCACAGCAGGGGTGCGCCGCCGCCAGGCGATCGCGCCGGTGAGGGCGAGACCACCCAGCCCACCCCACAAGGTGACAGCGGAGACGCCTTGCCCGATGAGGACGGCGGGGGTGATGCCGGTGCGCAGGTCGGTGTCGGCGATCAGCGCCCCGGCCTGTCCGGCGGGCAGACCGGTGAGGGTGCTGCCGTCGGGGCGGATGATCTGGCTGGTGCCGACGGTGGGAACCTGCCCGCATCGAGGACGGGGTGAAGGTGTTCGAACTGACCGTGTCCCAGATCCGCTGGGAGATCCTCCCCGGCGTCACCGTCGACGCGTACGCATACAACGGGCAGATCCCGGGGCCTCGGCTGCAGGTCACCCAGGGCGACCGGATCCGCATCGACGTCACCAACGAGCTCGACGAGTCCACAACCGTGCACTGGCACGGCCTGGACGTGCCCAACGAGATGGACGGGCCCGCCGGGATCACCCAGGATCCCATCCAACCCGGCGACACCTACCGGTACGAGTACACGGTGAAGCAGTGGGGCACGTTCTTCTACCACTCCCACGATCACGCCGACCGGCAGCAGGCCCTCGGCCTGTACGGGGCGCTGATCATCGACCCCGCCGACCCCGGCCTGCAGCCGCCCGCCGATCACGAGTACACGATCCAGCTGCAGGAGTGGCTGTCCCGGGAGGGACTGACCTATCCGGCGATGCCGATGGAAGGGGGCATGCCGAACTACTTCACCATCAACGGGAAGGCATACCCGGCCACCGAGACCATCGACATGAAGGTGGGCGAGACCCTCCGGGTGCGGTTCATCGGCTCGAACACCATCGACATTCACCCGATGCACATCCACGGCGGCCCGTTCACCGTCGTCGCCCGCGACGGGGCGGCCCTCACCACGGCGCAGCAGTTCCAGGCCGACACGATCAACGTCGGGCCGGGACAACGCTACGACGTGCTCTGGAACGCGCTCGAGCCCGGCCAGTGGCTCATCCACTGCCACATCAACCACCACACCACCAACAACAACGTGGAAACCGACGGCGCCGGCGGCCTGACCATGATCATCAACGTCACCGAATAACCCCACGAACCGAAGAACCGCCGCCGTTGTGGTCGCCGTTGCCGCGTCGAGTCACGTCCGCGCCCTCCGGCAGCACAGCATGCCGATGCCAGGGGTGCCCAGCTGATCGTGCCCGACCGTTTCGGTTGCCGGGGGCCGAGATCGCCCGCCCGCCCGCAACGGGGCGCGGTGACCTCGCCGTGGTCAGGTGGTCGCGGGAGGGAGGACGCGTCGGCGGCGGGCGACGGTGACGGCCGCGGCGACCGTGAGCGCCGCCGAGACGGCGAGGAGCACGGCACCGAGGAGGATCTGCCCCGGTGGCGGGGCGGCGGCGGTGACGGGCTGGTAGAGGTTGCGCTGCTGGCTCGGCGGGCCGGTGAGCTGCTGATCGACGGGCACCCACACTTCGAGGGTGCGTTCGCCGGTGGCGAACTGGGCGTACACGAACCACAGCCCCGGTGACGGCAGCGCCAGTTCCCCGGTGAAGGTGCCGGGAGGCGGGGTGCCGGGTTGCGCGCGCAGCGGCGCGGTGAGGTCCTCTCCGGCGCGGCGGGCGACCAGCCGGGTCGGGGTGAGGTCGGTGTCGTCGTTGAGGCGGATGCCGGTGATGGTGACGGTCAGCTGCCCGGTGCCGTCGCCGGTGACGGTCATCTGTGCGGTGCCGTAGGCGGTGCCCTGGCCGGGGTCGTGCGCCTGCGCGGGTGGCGGCGGGGCGAGGGCGACCAGCAGAAGGGTGAGGGCCGCGGCCGCGGCCCCGGATCGGAGGCGAGTCCCCGGCCGCACGGTGAGGGCGATCATGCTGACGATGATCACCGTGGTGGTGCCGACGGCGGACCAGGCGACGGGTGTGGGTGGGACGCTGCTGATCCCGGTCCCGGAGGCCAGCAGTTGCAGGGTGGTCACGGCGAGGGCGGCCACCGGCCACCGCCACCGGGGGACGGGCAGGGCCAGCAGGAAGAGCCCGGCCACGGCGACCGGCAGGTCGGGGGCGAGCCACCCCGCGCTGGTGAGCAGCACCCACAGCACCACCCGGAACACCAGGTACCCGGCGACGACGAGGACGATGCGGGTGCGGCCGGGGACCAGGGCGGTGATCACCCATGCCGCGCCGAGCGTGGTCGCCAGCAGCAGCGGCAGGTACAGGGTCTCGGTGAACTGGGGCACGTCGGTGTCGTATTCCATCACGATGATCAGTGCCGCCCCCAGCACGCCTGCGGCCAGGGCGATCCGCGGCGGAGCGGGCACGAGCCGGTCGGTGCCGGTGAGCAGGCCGATCAGCACGCACAGGGTGCCGATCACCGATAGCAGGTGCGGGGGCGACCAGAGCACCGCGTCACGCCCGAACGCGGTGTGCCAGAACGCGTCGGCGGGCGCGGCCGCCGCGGTCGCGACCGCCGCGGCGACCGCGAGGGCGAACCCGGGAGTGCGGAACACGGCGGCCACGGAGCGGGTGGCGGCCAGCCGCCGCCACCCCCACCCGGCGATCACGACCCCGACGGTGAGGATCGACGCATACAGCAGCAGGTGCGGGGGGATGAAGGTGCTGTCCCGGCCGAGGGTGGTGTGCCAGGAGTCGTCCCAGTACGCCGACCCGACCCCGGCGGCCGCGGCGGCGGCAGCGACCCAGACGCCCCCGGCCCCCAGCGCCGGGGAACCGCGGGCCGGGTCCGGCTCGGACGGGATGGAGGCGCGGTCACGGGTGCCGTGGGGTCGCATGGTCTGTCCTTTCTCTGATGCGGAGGGCGCCGGTCACTGCGGTCGGCGTTGCCGGGCGGCGTGCCCGCCCGGGGTGCCCGCCCGGGGTGCCCGTCCTGGCGGTCGGTCGTGCTAGAGGGGGAGCACGGTGGCTCCGATGAGGTTCTGGATGCTGGAGATGAGGAGTGACCAGGCTCCGCTGATCATCGCGATGCCGGTGGCGATCATGAGGACCCCGCCGGTGATGTTGATGGTGCGGATGTGGCGGCGCAGGAACGCGATGCTTCCGGTAGCCCAGTTCAGGCCGGCCGCAGCGGCGATGAAGGGCAGCCCCAGACCGAGGCAGTAGGTGACGGCGAGGAGGGCGCCGCGGGCGGGGTTGCCGGTGGTGAGGCTGAGGGCGGAGATCGCGGCGAGGGTGGGGCCCAGGCACGGGGTCCAGCCGAGCCCGAACGCGATGCCGAGCAGGGGAGCTCCGGCCAGCCCGCTGGGTGGGTGGATGGCGGGTTTCGCGGTGCGTTGGAAGAGCCGGAACACGCCGAGGAACACGAGCCCCATCAGCAGGACCACGATCCCGAGGATGCGGGTGAGGAGATCTTGCCAGCGGATGAGCCAGGCCCCGAGGGCGCCGAACGCGGCCCCGTAGCCGATGAACAGGACGGAGAAGCCGAGGGTGAACAGTCCGGTCCCGGCCAGCGCCCGCCACCGGGAGACCCCCGCGGTGGTGGTGCCGGTGAGGTAGCCGAGGTAGCCGGGCACGAGGGGGAGCACGCAGGGGGAGGCGAAGGACACCAGCCCGGCGAGGAGGGCGAGGGGGAGGGCGGCCCAGATGCTGCCGGCGGTGATGATCTCCCCCATCAGGGGCTCGTCTCGGCGAGGATGGTGTCGATGAGAGCGGCGAGGGTGGTGCGGGTGGGGAGTTGCCCGATGATCCGGGCGGCCATCCGGCCGGTGCGGTCCAGGACGATGGTGGTGGGCACGGCGCCGGGGGCGGCTTTCCCGGCGAACGCTGCTTGCACGGTGCCGGTGGTGGCGTCCAGGATCGACGGGTAGGTGATGCCGAACTGGTTCTCGAACGCGGCGGCGGTGTCGGCGCTGTCGCGCACGTTGACGCCGATGAACACGACACCGTCGGGCTGGTAGGTCTGGGCGAGGGCTTCCAGGTCGGGCGCTTCGGCACGGCAGGGCGGGCAGGCGGCGTACCAGAAGTTCACCACGACGACCGAGCCTGCCCACGCGGTGGAATCCGCCTGCTCCCCGGTGCCGGTGGTGCCGGTGAAGGTGACCGGGTCGTCGCGCTGGTCGGCGGGGATCTCCCGCACGGTCTCGTCCGCGGACAGATACCCCGGGGACGGGGAGGAGGACAACAGGCCGGGCGTCTGGGCGGTGCACCCGGCCAGGAGCAGGACGAGCGCGCCGAACACGGCGACCGCGGCGGCGGTGACGGCGCGGCGGGGTGGGCGTGTCAGGGTGGTGGGGGTGCGCATGCGGGATCACTCCGGTCGGTCAGGTGTTCGTGCTCTTGCTGGTGGGGCGGCGGCGGCCGGCGAGGATCGCGCCGGTGATCAGTAGCAGCGCCCCGGTCGGGTACCCGGCGACCAGGTCGAGCCAGCCGGGGGGCTGGCCGGGGCCGAACACTTCCAGGTGCGCGAGCCAGTGGATGATCGCGACGATCGCGCCGGCGGCCATCAGGGCCTGGCCGACCCGGACGAGCAGTCGGTGTCGCCGCCAGGCGCGTTGCGGGTCCTCAGCCGGGGCGGGTCGGGGGGTGGTGCGGGTCATGAGCGGGGTCCTTTCGCAGGGGGCGGGTCACAGTCCGGAGTAGGAGTGCAGGCCGGTGAAGAAGACGTTGACGACGCCGAAGTTGAACAGCACGGCGGCGAAGCCGACGATGCACAGCCAGGCGGCGCGGGTGCCGGCCCAGCCGCGGGTGGCGGTGGCGTGCAGGTATCCGGCGTAAAGCACCCAGATGATGAACGTCCACACCTCTTTCACGTCCCACCCCCAGAACCTGCCCCAGGCGCGGCCGGCCCAGATCGCCCCGGCGATCAGGGTGAAGGTCCACAGGATGAACCCGACGATCGTCAGCCGGTATGCGAGCCGGTCCAGATCCTCCGGCCCGGGCAGACTGTCACGCAGCCGGGTGAGCCGGGAGGGGCGACCCCGGCGGCGGGTGGTGAGCAGGTAGGTGAGGGAGACGAGGAACGCGAGCCCGAAGAACGCGGTCGCCAGCAGCGCGACCAGCACGTGGATGACCAGCCACCCGGATTGCAGGGCGGGCATCAGGGGGACGACGGGGACGTAGAAGCTGACCGTCGCGACGCCGAGCAGCAGCACGGTCAGCCCGAGCACGGCGCTGCCCAGGTACGCCAACCGCACCCGCAGCGACACGGCCAGGAAAGTGGCGATGATCAGCGCGGTGCCGGTGAGGGAGAACTCGAACATGTTCGCCCACGGCACCCGGTCCGCGGCGACCCCGCGCAGCACCACCCCGGCAAGATGGAACACCCAGCCCAGCACGGTCAACGCGAACCCGACCCGCGCCGCCTTCCCCGCACCCCGTCCGCCACCCGGGACAGCGGCGGCGGGTGTGGTGTCGGGGGCGGGGGTGGGGGGTGTGCCTGCCAGGTTCGGGTCGGTGGTGCGGGTGGCGCCGGCGGTGACCGGCACCCGGGCGGTGACCGGGACGGCAGGGGTGCTGGCGCGGCGGGCGAGGTGAAGGGTGTAGGCGACGAACGCGGCGGCGTAGATCGCGATCGCGGAGTACACCAGCAGCAGGGACAGGGCGTCAAGGAACGGGGTCATCAGAGCCTCCTCGAGGGGGTGTGGGGGTCGGGGTGAGGCGGGTGGCGAGGGTGTCGACGGTGGGTTGCAGGCGGGGGTCGTCGCCGCGGGCGAGCCCGGCGACCTCCAGCACCGTGCCGCCGCGGCGGCCGGTGGTTGTGCGGACCCAGAGGCGGCGGCGGGGCACGAACAGGGACAGGGCCAGCCCGGCCATCGCGGCGACCGCGGCGATCAGGGTGGGGGTCTGGGTGGGGTCGGCGGCGATCTCCAGCGACGCGAACCGGGGGATCGGGCCGAGCTCGATCGTGCCCAGCCCGTCCGGCAGCGGAACCGGGGTGCCGGGGACCAGCTGCAGGGCGGGGGTGGGGGTGCCGCGCCCGGCGATCTGGGTGAGGGTGCTGGTATCCAGTGCGTACACCGACACCGGGACCCCGGTGTTCAGGCCCAGGTCGCCGACGTACACGTTGAAGGTGACGACCGGGTCCAGCAGGTCCGGGTAGCTGGACGCGAACGCCCCAGAGGCGGTGGTCGCGCGGGTGGGGTACAGCATCCCGACCAGGCCGACCTGCTCGGCCAGCCCGTCGGGAACCTTCACGATCCCCAGGCTGGTCAGATTCGCGTCCTGCGGCAGGAACGGGACCGTGTCACGGAACACGATCTTCCCGGCCGGGTTTCGGACGGTGAGGCTGGGGGCGTACCCGTTGCCGAGCAGGTAGATGTCGGTGCCGGCCACCGGCAGCGGCTCGTTGACCCGGATGCTGGAGGCCTGCCGGGTGCCGCCTGTGGTGGTGGTGACCTGCGCGTCGAAGCTCTTCGGCATGCCGAGCGCGTTGACGTTGTCCAGGACGTAGTCGACGCGGAACCGGTCCAGGGTGAGGGAGAACGTCGGGATCTGCGTGTCGGTGATGAACCGGCCGGCGGTGAACGAGTCGTACGCGATCCGGGTGGACGCGAACGTCTGCCCCTCCACCAGCACCCGCTGCCCGGTGAACCGGAACCCGCCGCCGACGCCGACCACGACCAGCACCGCCAGCAGCGCCACGTGGAACAGCAGGTTCCCGGTCTCCCGCAGGTAGCCGCGTTCGGCTGCGACCGAGTCCCGTCCGTCGTCGCCGCGGACCCGGCGGGTGCGGTACCGCTGCCGACGCAGCGCCTTCTCGGCCGCGTCCAGGACCGCACCGGGGGGCGTGTCGGGGAGGAGGCGGCGGGTGTGGGCGGGCAGGCGGGACAGGTTGCGGGGGGTGGCCGGGGGCGGGGCGAGCAGCGCGGTCAGGTGGTGGCGGATGCGGGGGATGACGCAGCCGATCAGCGACGCGAACAGCAGCAGGTAGATTGCGGAGAACCACACCGACCCGAACACGTCGTGCAGCTGCAGCAGGTCCACCGCCCACATCCAGCCCGGGTTGGTCTTGTCGAACTGGATCACCCCGTTCGGGTCGGAGGAGCGTTGTGGGACCAACGACCCGGGGATCGCGGCCACCGCGAGCAGCAGCAACAACACCAGGGCGGTGCGCATGCTGGTCAGCTGCCGCCACGCCCACCGCGCCCACCCCGACACGCTCAGGCGCGGATTCGTGGGCTCGTCCACCGGGCGGTCGACGTGATCGGCGGGCAGCTGCGGGGCCTGCTCACTGCGGATCGACACGCGCATCCTCCCTCTCCCGGACGGGTGTGCGGCGGCGGGCGCGCCAGGAGGCGTGGGCGAGCAGCCCGACCCCCAGTGCGGCGGCCACCAGGGCGGTGAGCACGTTCGCTTTCAGCCCGCCGGCGAGCAGCTCGGTGGGATCCAGCCGGATGGACTCCAGCGCCGCCCGCCCTGCCCCGTACCACAGCAGGTACACGCCCAGACTCCGTCCGGCGCCCAACGTAATCCGGCCGTGCCGGCGGCGGTGCTGCTCGAGCAGCACGATCACGGCGGCACCGGCCAGGTTCCACAGCAGCTCGTACAGGAACAGCGGATGAAACAGGGTCCCCGCCGGGGTCCCCGGCGGGATCGCGGGAGCTGAGGGGTCGATCTGCAACCCCCACGGCAAGCTGGTGGGTGGGCCGAACAGTTCCTGGTTGAAGTAGTTCCCCAACCGCCCCACCGCCTGGGCGACCAGCATCCCCGGGGCGAGCGCGTCCAGGAACAGCAGCACCGGGATCCCGGCGCGACGGGTGGCAATCACGATCCCGACCAGCCCGCCCAGGATCGCACCGAAGATCGCGATCCCGCCCTCCCAGATGTAGAGCACCCGCCACAGGTCCGCGCCAGGGAAGAAGTAGTCGCCGGGATGGGTGAGCACATGGTAGATGCGGGCGCCGAGGATCCCGAACGGCACCGCCCACATCGCCACATCCACCACGACCCCGGCCGGGTGCCCGACTGCCCGCAGTCGACGGCCGGTGATCAGCACCGCCAGCACGATCCCGGCCAGGATCGCCAGCGCGTAGAACCGGATCTGGAACGGCCCGACCTGCACGAAGCTGATCCCCGGGCTCGGGATCAGCGCCGGAGCCACAATGAGGAGTGCGTCCATCAGGACCTCACCCTCGCCGGAAGCCACGCCAGCGGGTCCACCGCTTCGCCTCCGGTGCGGATCTCGAAGTGCAGGTGTGCGCCGAAGCTGCGTCCACTGTCCCCGACCCGGCCGACCATCTGCCCCACCCGCACGGTCTGTCCCGGGGTCAGGGCGAGGGACCCTTCCCGCATGTGCGCGTACGCGCTTTCCACGACCTGCCCGTCGATCTCGTGCCGGATCACCACGTACACCCCGTACGCGCCGCCCTGCTCCGTCGCGGTGGTGACCACCCCGTCGGCGATCGCCTGGATCGGGGTGCCGATCCCGGGGGTCATGTCCAGTCCGGCATGGAAATTTGAGCAGGACGGGCATGGCGGGGTGCGATAGCCGAACGTGCTGCTGATCGGCACCCCCACCGTGAACGGCCACTGCACCGCCGACGCCGGGTCATTGGTGAACGTGTCCGCGGTGTGCGCGTACGACTCGGTCCCGACGGGGGCGGTCACCGCCACCGTGTAGTCCCCGCGCACCATCACCGTCCCGGTGACGGTGTCGGGGGTGGTGAACGTCTGGGCGCGCACCGGGGTGCGGGTCGCCTCGACGGCGAACACCGGCTCCGGCGTCAACGGGATCAGCAACGGCAGTCCGGCGATCGACGCGACCGGGAGCATCACCGCGCCGGCGAGCATCCGGGATCGGGTGAGCGTGCGGCGCGGCGCGTGTCGAGGTGTCCGGGCGGCACGGGTGGGCCGACGGCGTCGATCGCGTCGCGTCTGGACGGGTGGGGAAGACAGGGCGGCTCTCGCCGCACGGCGCGTTCCGGTACCGGGAGTCGGGGTGGAGGGGGCGGGTTCGGGCATACAAGACTTTCCTGGATGAGGGGGACGATGAAGGTGCGCACGGTCGCCGTCACACGGTCCAACCGGGAGCCGCGGCCCGGAGTGCACGGCGAGAATCCGGGATCGGATCACCCATGGCGCTGCCGCAGACGGGTCGCGCTCGCCTGCGGGCCGCACATCGTGGACCGTCGGCGACATCACGCGCCGGCGGCGGCTCAGGCGGCGGGCGCGGGCGGGGTGCTGATCAGGTGCGGCTGATCGACAGCACGATCAGGGAGGGCCGCAGAAGAGGCGACCCGGACGTGAACGAGCTCGACCTGCCGGGGAGGGATCGCAGCCACGCCAGCAGCGACATCCACCCGTCCCGGGCCGGGAGCACCAGGATGAGCAGGGTCAGCAACGCGAGCAGACACGTCACGGCAGCGAAAGCATGAGACGTCCCGCAGACCGTCTCATCGCACGAGGGCGTCACCACCCCGCTGACCAGGACATCAGCGGCGGCATCGGGGGCCGCAACGACTGCGGAGGCGGACACGACAGTGCCCGCCTGGTCCTCTTCCAGACTCAGCGAATGCATCGCAAGCAGCCCCGCGATGATCGCGGTCACCGCGGCCAGGTAGAACCACAGGGCACGCCGGGACCCGAGTGCCCGCCGTCGCGCCACCACCTGGTTCACCGTCGACGCCCCTTCCTCGATCACGCCCAGCATACCCCGGGCGGGTAGCCATCCCCGAAGCGATACCCATCCTGGATACCCCGAATGGGTATATGCTGAGTGGTAGGGGGGCACCCGCTCCCGTGCGTGGTGTTCTGACCGTGTCGCGGAGGCAAGGCACCGCTACCCTGGACGGGAAGGAGGTCGGTCGTGAACGTGATTCGCTCGCACGCGCGTCTGACCCCCGGGGTGCGACGGCTCCTGCTGGCCGCTCCGATCGCCCTGGCGATCATCACCGGGCTGCTGTCCATGCACGTCCTGACCGGTTCCCACCAGCCCGCCCTGGCATCAGAGACCAGCGCGATGAGCACGCACAGCCAGGTCGGCTCCGCACCAGCCGCCGCCGACGATACGCCGATGACCGCAGCTGCGGCGGAGGGCGCTGGAGGGCATTGCCAGGACGGGTGCGGCAGCCCTGCGGGGATGCCGGATCACTCGATGCTGATGATGGTGTGCGTGCTGGCGCTGCTGGCCGCGGTGATCGTCCTGCTCGCCCCGACGTCCCGTGCCCTTCTCACATACGCCGTAGCCCGCTCGCGCTCCCATACCCGGACTCTGCTGGTCGGATTGCCGCATCCCCGCCCGCCTTCACTGCTTGTCCTGTCCATCAGTCGCACCTGATTCCGCCTGAACCCCGGCGACCCTTGCCGGGGATGCTGCACCCTGCCCTCCCGGGCACTGAATCAGACCCTCACCGACTGAATAGACAAGGACACCCCTGATGCGTTTTCGTACTCTCACGCTGACCGCCGGCGCCCTGGCCACCGTGCTCGTGCTCGCCGGCTGCGCCCCCACCGACGGCACCATGCCCGGCATGGACCACGGACCCGGGGGGATGACCAGCACCGCCCCCTCCCAGTCCGCCGCCGCGTTCAACGCCGCGGACGAGATGTTCGTGACCATGATGATCCCGCACCACCAGCAGGCCATCGAGATGGCCGATCAAATCCTCGCGAAAGACGGCATCGACGAGCGAGTCGTCTCCCTCGCCGAGCAGATCAAGGCCGCACAGGACCCGGAGATCCAGACTATGAAGGGCTGGCTGGAGGAGTGGGGCGTCCCGTACGACGACTCCATGTCCGGGATGGACGGCATGGACATGGGCGGCGGGATGATGTCGGAGGACGACATGGCCGCTTTGGATGCCGCGACCGGGGTCGAGGCGACCCGCCTGTTCCTGAACGGCATGATCGCTCACCATCAGGGCGCCGTGACGATGGCGCAGTCGGTGCTCACCGACGGGCAGAACACGGACGTGGCCGCCCTCGCGCAGCAGATCATCGACGGGCAGACCGCCGAGATCACCACGATGCAGGACATCCTCGCCAGCCTCTGAACCGGTACCCCTCGGACGGGACCCGCGCTCCGATGCCGGTCCCGTCCGAGGCCCCACCCTCGACCCCTGTGCGGTCACCGGTATCCGGCGTACCCGCACGGAAAGGCTCTCCGTTCATGATCTCTCCCACCACCCGCAGACTGGCGATCACGGCCACCGTCACCGTCGCGCTGCTGCTCACGGGCTGCAGCACCACCCCTGCGGAGCCCGATGCCCCCGCGGGCACCGCGGCCGGGTTCGGGCATGTGCACGGCATCGTCGACGCCGGTGACAGCACCGTGCTGCTGGGCACCCACACCGGCCTGTACACGCTGGGCGAGGACGGCACCGTCACCGGCCCGGTCGGTGGCATCGACCTGGACGCGATGGGACTGACCGCTACCGGTGACACCCTCTACGCGTCCGGGCACCCCGGCCCGTCCACCCCGGCGGAGCTCGGCGCCCCCAACCTCGGCATCATCCGCAGCCTCGACGCCGGCGCCTCGTGGGAACCGGTCGCGTTCACCGGGGAAGAGGACTTCCACGTCCTCACCGTCACCGGCGACGGCACCCTGTACGGGATCGGATCCTCCCGCCCGCTGCTGCGCACCAGCAGCGACGGCGGGCAGAGTTGGGCGGACGGTGCCGAGCTGCCCGCCGTCGACCTGGCCGCCGCGACCGACGGCACCCTGTACGCCGCCACCCAGGACGGGCTGCAGCACAGCACCGACGGTGGCGCCACCTTCACCCCGGCGCCGGACGCGCCAGTGCTGTACCTGGTGGAGACCGACCCAACCGGTGGGGTGGTCGGAGTGGACACCGACGGGACGTTGCGACGCCTAGTCGGCACCGGCTGGGAGAACGTCGGCACCACCACGGGAACCGTCCAAGCCCTCGGGGTCACCGGGGACGGTGCGGTCGTCCTGGTCGATGACCGCGGCGTGGTCTGGATCCGCGACACCACCGCCACCGTTCTCATCCCGGCGGCAACACCATGACCACCGTCATTCGCACCTGGCGCGACCCGAGCGGTCGCGGATCGGAAGGAGACCGACCATGACCCCCACACCGGCACCCTCCGCGTGGGCGCACCGCACCACTGATGCCACCGTCGAGCAGTTGGCGGCGGTGGATGCGTGGTGGCGGGCGGCGAACTATCTGAGCATCGGCCAGATCTACCTGCAGGGTAACCCGCTGCTGCGCCACCGCCTCAGCCGGGACGATATCAAGCCGCGGCTGCTGGGCCATTGGGGCACCACCCCGGGCCTGAACTTCCTCTACGCCCACCTGAACCGTGCCATCCGCGACCGCGACCTGAACACCCTGTACGTGACCGGGCCCGGGCACGGCGGACCCGGCATGGTCGCCAACGCCTACCTGGACGGCACCTACACCGAACGCTACCCGGGCATCGACCGCACCGAAGAGGGGCTGCGGGCGTTGTTCCGGCAGTTCTCCTTCCCCGGCGGGATCCCCTCGCACGCGTCACCCGAGACGCCGGGGTCGATCAACGAGGGCGGCGAGCTGGGCTACTCCCTGGTGCACGCCTACGGGGCCGCGTTCGACAACCCCGACCTGCTGGTCGCCTGCGTGATCGGTGACGGGGAGGCAGAGACCGGGCCGTTGGCGACCGCGTGGCACGGTAACAAGTTCCTCAACCCCGCCGCGGATGGGGTGGTGCTGCCGATCCTGCATCTGAACGGGTACAAGATCGCCAACCCGACCGTGCTGTCCCGCATCCCCGAGGAAGAGCTGGTCGCGCTGCTGCGCGGCTACGGCCATCACCCCCACGTCGTCACGGTCGGCTTCGATGGCGAGACCCCGCAGGAGTCCCACGCGACGTTCGCGGCGGTCCTGGATGCGGTGCTGGATGAGATCGCGGACATCAAGGCCGCCGCGGCGGCCGGGACGCTGGAGGGGCGGCCGGCGTGGCCGGCGATCGTGCTGCGCAGCCCGAAGGGGTGGACCTGCCCGAAGATCATCGACGGTCTGCCGGTGGAGGGCACCTGGCGGGCCCACCAGGTGCCGCTCGCCGAGGTCCGCGACAATCCCGAGCACCTGCGGATCCTCGAGGACTGGCTGGCGTCCTACCGCCCGCACGGGCTGTTCGACGTGATCGGCGCCCCCCGCCCGGCCACGGTCGCGATCGCGCCGGAGGGGGATCGGCGGATGAGCGCGAACCCGGCCGGCAACGGCGGACAACTCACCGTCCCGCTGCGGCTCCCGGACTTCCACAAGCACGCGCAGCCGGTCGACCCGGCCGAGCGGGGTGCGGGAACCGGGGAAGCGACCCGCGTGCTGGGCGAGTGGCTGGCGGGGGTGATCCGGGACAACCCGGACAACTTCCGCATCTTCGGCCCGGACGAGACCGCCTCCAACCGGCTCGCCCCACCCGTCTACCAGGCCACCGGCAAGCAGTGGAACGCGGCCGTGGAGCCCGTCGACGAGCACCTGGCCCCGACTGGGCGGGTGATGGAGGTGCTCAGCGAGCACCAGTGCCAGGGCTGGCTCGAGGGCTACGTCCTTACCGGCCGGCATGGGCTGTTCAACTGCTACGAGGCGTTCACCCACATCGTCGACTCGATGTTCAACCAGCACGCCAAATGGCTCGAAGCGGCCCGGGAGGTGTCGTGGCGGGACCCGATCCCGAGCTTCAACTACCTGCTCTCCAGCCACGTCTGGCGGCAGGACCACAACGGGTTCTCTCACCAGGACCCCGGGTTCATCGACCTCGCCCTGAACAAGAGCCCCGACATCGTCCGCGTCTACCTGCCGTTCGACGCGAACACGCTGCTGTCCACCTACGACCACTGCCTGCGCTCGGCCGGGTACATCAACGTCGTCGTCGCCGGGAAGCAGCCCGCCCCGCAGTGGCTGACGATGGACGAGGCGATCGAGCACTGCACCCGCGGGCTCGGGATCCTGCCGTGGGCGGGCACCGAAACCGAAGGCACCGAGCCGGATGTGGTGCTCGCCGCCGCCGGCGACGTCCCCACCCTCGAGACCCTCGCCGCGGCGGCGCTGCTGCGCGAGCACATCCCCGACCTGAGAGTGCGGGTGGTGAACGTGGTCGACCTGACCCGGCTGCAATCCGAGGACCAGCACCCGCACGGTCTCCCGGACCGGGAGTTCGATGCGATCTTCACTCCCGACAAGCCGGTGATCTTCGCCTACCACGGCTACCCGTGGCTGATCCACCGACTCACCTACAAGCGCGCCGGGCACCAGAACCTGCACGTGCACGGCTTCCAGGAGCGCGGCACCACCACGACCCCGTTCGACATGGTCATGCTCAACGACCTCGACCGGTACCGGCTCGCGATCGACGTCCTCGACCACGTCCCGGGCCTCGCCGCCCGCCACGCCGGCCTGCGGCAGGAGCTGCAGGACGCCCGCCTGCACGCCCGCGCCCACACCCGCGAGCACGGCACCGACATCCCCGCCGTCGCCGACTGGCAATGGCCCCACCCCGACACCACCGACCCCACCCTCGGGAAGGAACCGAAATGAGCGACACCAGAACCGTGACCCTGCAGGTCAGCGGCATGATCCGCGCGACCTCCAAGAACGTCACCGAAGCCCACCTGAGCCGCCAACCCGGGGTGATCGCCGTGGACGCGAACCCGGTCTCGCAGACCGCGACCGTCACCTACGACCCCGAGACCACCTCGGTCGCGCACCTGCAGCAGTGGGTCATCGACTGCGGGTATCACTGCGCCGGCCAGTCCGTCCCCGACCATATCTGCGACCCCGCGCACGACCCGCACGACGAGGGTGCGCACGACCACAGCGCCCACCACGGCCCCGCAGCTGAGGGCGCACAAGAACCGCACGCGAGTCACGACGCGCACGAGGGCCACACGGATGCCACGGGTCACGCCAGCCACGCGGGCAATAAGGGTCCTGCGGGCTATCACGACGACCCCGTCCACGATCACGCCGCTGGCCACGACCACACGCACGCCCCGTCGGCGACGGCGGATGACGGTGAGCATGCCGGTCACCACGTCGAGCACGCCGGTCACACCGCGGCCGCGGGTGGGCACGATCATGGTGCAGCGTCGGGTCACAGTGCGCAGGAGATGATGGGCCACGGTGGGCATCACGGCGGGATGTCGATGGACGCGATGATCCGCGACATGCGCAACCGGTTCCTGGTCGCGCTGATCCTGTCGATCCCGATCACCCTGTGGTCTCCGATCGGGCGGGAGGTGATCGGATTCGAGGTGCCGGCACCGTTCGGGCTGCGCGATGACGTGTTCATGCTGATCCTGTCGCTGCCGGTGATCTTCTACTCGGCGTGGATCTTCTTCGACGGCGCCTACCGGGCGCTGCGCGCGAAGACCCTCGACATGATGGTGCTCGTCGCAGTCGGTGTCGGCGCCGGCTGGCTGTACTCCCTCGCGGTCACCCTCACCGGCGGCGGTGAAGTGTTCTACGAAGCCGCCACGGTGCTTGCCACCTTCGTGCTGCTGGGGCATTGGGTGGAGATGCGCGCCCGCGGCGGCGCGAACGACGCCATCCGCACCCTCCTGGAGCTCGCACCCTCGCAGGCGGTCGTGATCCGTGACGGGCAGGAGGTCGAGATCCCCACCAGCGAGGTCGTCCCGGGGGATCTGATGCTGGTGCGGCCGGGGGCCAAGATCCCCACCGACGGTGTCGTGGAATCCGGAGAGTCCGAGGTGGACGAGTCGATGGTCACCGGCGAGTCCATGCCGGTGGACAAAGCGCCCGGGTCGGAGGTGATCGGAGCGACCGTGAACACCGTCGGCACCCTCCGCGTCACAGCCACCAAAGTCGGCTCGGACACGGCGTTGGCGCAGATCGTGAAGCTCGTGCAGGAGGCGCAGAACTCCAAAGCCCCCGGGCAGCGCCTCGCCGACCGGGCAGCGTTCTGGCTCGTCCTGGTCGCCCTGATCGGCGGCACCCTCACCTTCCTGGTGTGGCTGCTCGCCGGCGCTGCAATCCCGATGGCGATCCTGTTCGCTATCACCGTCGTCGTCATCACCTGCCCCGACGCGCTCGGCCTCGCCACCCCGACGGCGATCATGGTCGGCACCGGGCTCGGCGCGAAACGGGGCGTGTTGTTCAAGAACGCCTCCGGGATCGAAACCGCCGCCCACATCGACACGGTCGTGTTCGACAAGACCGGCACCCTCACCAAGGGGGAGCCGGAGGTCACCGACTACATCCCCGTCGGCGGCGACGAGCTCGAGACTCTCTCCCTCGCGGTCGCGTTGGAGCGGGAATCCGAGCATCCTCTGGCGAAAGCGATCGTGAATTACGCCGACGCCCGCGACATCCCCCGTCGCACCGCGACCGCGTTCCGAAACGTCACCGGGCAGGGCGCGATCGCCACCGTCGACGGTCGACAGGTCGTCCTCGGCAACCCGCGCCTTCTCACCGGGGAGGGGATCGACATCAGCGGGGTGCAGGCCGCTCAGCAGGACCTGGCTGGGTCCGGCCGCACCGCGATCCTGTTCGCCGTGGACGGGCAAGTCGCCGGGATCATCGGTCTCGCCGACGCACCCCGGGACACCGCAAAGACCGCGATCGACGCTCTCCACGAGCAGGGCGTCGAGGTCGCAATGCTCACCGGGGACAACAAGCCCACCGCCGACCGGATCGCCGCTCTCCTCGGCATCGACACCGTGATCGCGGATGTGCTCCCCGAGGACAAGTCCGCGAAGGTCGCCGAGCTGCAGAAGACGGGCAAGAAGGTCGCGATGGTCGGCGACGGCGTCAACGACGCCCCCGCCCTCGCCCAGGCCGACCTCGGCATCGCGATCGGCGCCGGCACCGACGTCGCCATCGAGACCGCCGACGTGGTCCTGATGCGCTCGGACCCGCTCGATGTTGCGATCGCACTCAAGATCGGCAAGGGCACACTGCGAAAGATGCGGCAGAACCTGGGCTGGGCCATCGGATACAACGCCGCCGCCCTCCCCATCGCCGCTGGCGTGTTCTATCCGGCGTTCGGGATCATGCTGTCCCCGGAGATCGCCGCCCTGTCGATGTCCGGTTCCTCCGTGATCGTCGCCGTCAACGCCCTCCTCCTCAAGCGGCTCCGCCTGCCCGCCCAGGCGCCCGCTGCGACGACCATGCAGAAGGAGCCCGAACATGCCTGACCGTCCGCTCTCTCCCACACCGTCCTCCCCGATGCTGCTGACCCGACGAGGTGTGCTCGGACTCGGACTGGGCGCCGTCGCGGCAGCCGTGCTCGCCTCCTGCACCCCCGCGCCGCAATGGGTGACACCCAGCGGCGCAGCGGTGTCCGGCACGGAGAAGAACCGCGGCGGCACCGGCCGAGTCACCACCGTCGACCTCACCGCCGCCCCCACCACGCTCGACCTGGCCGGTACCGCCGCCGGCACCTGGGCGTTCGGAGGTATCCCCGCCCCGGTAATCCGGCTCACCGCAGGCGACACGCTGAAAGCGACCGTCCGCAACCAGCTCGACGCGGACACCTCCGTGCACTGGCACGGACTCGCCCTCCGCAACGACATGGATGGGGTCCCTCCGGTAACCCAAGCCCCCATCGCCCCGGGCGGACAGTTCGCATACGAGTTCGTCACCCCGCATCCGGGCACCTACTGGTTCCACCCCCACGTCGGCCCGCAACTGGACCACGGCCTCTACGGTGCGCTCATCATCGACGACCCGGACGAGAAGGTGACGTGGGACGACGAATGGGTGCTGATCCTCGACGACTGGCTCGACGGGGTCACCGCTACCCCCGACCAGGTCCTCACCGACCTCTCGGCGGGGATGGGAAACATGGGCGGGATGGGCGACATGTTCATGCGGATGGGAAACATGCTCATGGGCGCCACTTCCGACTTGCTCGGCGGTGACGCTGGCGACGTCTACTACCCCCACTATCTGATCAACGGGAAACCCCCCGCCGACCCTGCCCAGTTCACTGGCACCCCCGGCAACGTGGTACGCATCCGCCTCATCAATGCGGGCAGCGACACCGCGTTCCGGTTCGCGATGGGTGGTCACGCGCTGACGATTACGCACACTGATGGATTCCCTGTCGAGCCGGTGGAGGTCGACAGCATCCTGCTCGGGATGGGCGAACGTTACGACGTGCAGGTAACACTCGGCGACGGGGTCTTCCCGGTCGTGGCAGAAGCTGAAGGAAAACGAGACCGCGCGTTCGCGTTGGTCCGCACTGGTAGCGGCACCGCGCCGATGAGCGACGTCGAGGTTTCGGAACTGGATAGCCGTCAGGTGGGGACAGCGCAGAATCTGACCGCCGCCGCCGAGGTTGCCCTGAGCCGGACCACCCCAGACCGGCTGATCGACCTCACACTGACGGGCGGGATGGCGGCCTACGACTGGGGAATCGACGGGCGCCAATTCGACATGACCGACCCTTTGCGGGACGTGCACGCCATCAGCAAGGGGGAACGGGTTCAGCTACGGATCCGGAACGACACCAAGATGTGGCATCCGTTCCACCTGCACGGCCACACCTACCAGCACGCGAACGGCGGCCCCCGGAAGGACACCTCCATCATCCTCCCGGGCCAGACCCTGACAGTCGACTTCGACGCCGACAACCCCGGCCAGTGGGTCGCGCACTGCCACAACATCTACCACGCCGAGACCGGCATGACCACGGTGCTCGGATACCAGTCATGAACCGCGCGTTCATCCCCAGCACGGGAGGATGATCGCGCGGGCGATCGGACGGCGGCGGCGGACGTCAAGTCTAGTGGACTTCCTACTCTTATGTAGGGATCTGCCATTTCGCGCGGAATCCTGCTGACGAAACTGCTGCCAATTAGCGTGGAATCCCCGAGTTCTCCGCCACCTTGACCGGGAACCTACACAACTGAGCGTCGGCTCCGTCGCTCACAGCGGGGTGGGAGCGAGGGGAGTGAAGTCGAGGGGATCCGGTTCGCGGTCGCCTCGACGAAGCCATTCGATCGCTTCATAGAGGTCGTCACCTATGCGCGTCAGTGAGTTGAAGCGAGACGTGTGGAAGATCGGCAGTTCGCCGTCGTCGTCTCGGGCACCGGTGTCCCAGGCGAGGTAGTCGCCGTTCTCGCTCATCGCGAAGACGACGAGGCGCTCTGCGATGCTCCAGGAGCCGTCGGGTTCGATCTTCCAGTCGTACCCTTCGGCCCGCCCTTCCCGGAAGTCACGGTGCAGCGCCCCGGTCAGGTATCAGCCCCGACCCACCACGCCGTCGCCGAATCCGGAGGGGACCGGCGTGTAGATGAGCCAGAGCCCGACGGTCAGATTCCATCGCGGTTCGCTCTCCACCCCCGAATGCTACCGACCGAAACGCATACGCTCACGCAACATCGGATGCGGTGAGGTGGGCGTATGGCTCACTCCGCTCACTCTCGCCCGTCGTCCGGCCCGCGGTTCCTCGTCGCGGGCCTCGCGGCTCTGGCGGTCGTCGCCGTCACGCTGACGCCGCGCCGGTTCGCGAGCCCTGCTCGTGCGCTCTTCATGGACCTCGCCCATGTCTTCGCGGCGCCTCTGGTCGAGCCGATGACCTTCATCGAGGTGGAGAGCACCCTCAACGCACTGCTCTTCGTCCCTCTCGGAGCCGCGGTGGCGCTTGCGCTCAGCCGGCGGCTCTGGATGCTCGCGCCCGTGCTCGTCTTCTGTGCGTCGTTCGCGATCGAGAGTGTCCAGGCCGCGATCCCTGGGCGTGTCCCTGACGTGCAGGACATCGTGTGGAACACGATCGGCGGGATCATCGGCGCCGTCGCGGTGGGAATCGTGCGAGGGCTCTGGGCCCTGGGGCGACGGCGTTCGTGAGGACGCCGTGGGCCCACGCGCCTATCGGGCGGCGTCGCGCCGAGGCGGAGCGTCATCCCATCGGGGTGACGGGAGGTGCAGCAGCACCAGACCGATGCCGGCGATCACGGAGTTGCGGAAGGCGGGGTCGAGCCCGTTCCACGACGTGGAGCGCCACATCTGGAACCACTCGCCGCCGATGGAGATGAATCCGCCCACGAAGAGCAGGATGATCATCACGAGTCCGATCGACGACCACACGCGGGCGGCGTGGAAGCCGTGGCCGAGGAATCCGCGCACGAAGAACACGACCGCGACGATCAGGACGATCGCGCTCAGCGACTCCCAGATGATCACGCCGATGTACGCGATGTTCCACAGCACGGGATTGTCGATCGCCCGCCACATCACGTCAGGGTCGAGACCTTTTCCGGCATCCTGACCGAAGTTCGTGGTGTCCATCGCCAGCACATGCTGCACGAAGTCGAAGTTCGTGCCGTAGTCGGTGATGTTGCCGAGGGCGACGAGGAAGATGTAGAGCCCGTTCACGAGGACGAGCGCGGCTGCGGCGAAGGGCAGCGAGCCGAGCAGGTGCCAACGAGGTGAGCGCAGCGGTGCGTCGGTCGTAGTCATGACCAGACAGTATCGGTCGGCTGTCCTCGCGTCGAGGATGGCCTCAGTCACGCGGTCGACGGGGATCCCGGGTCGTTTCCGGGAAGCGTGGGAGCATCCGCGTCGACACTCCGGCCGCCGCGACGACGAGTGCGAGCGCGGCGAGTCCGATCGGCAGTGTCGCAGCGACCGCGATGCCGCCGACGAGCACGGGCCCGCCGGCATCCCCGAGTTCGCGCCCGAGCTCCGCCGTGCCCATCGTGCGGCCCATACGCTCGTGCGGTGTCGTGTCGGCGAGGTGTGCGAACGCGAATGGTGTGGCGAAGCCGATCCCGATTCCGAGAAGTCCCGCGGCGACGTAGAGCCCGGGCAGTGCGGGGACGAGTGCGGCCGTCATGGTGCCGGTGGTGATGGTCGCAAGGCCCAGCGCCATCCCCGCTCGATCGCTCATATGGGCGCTGTCGCGCAGTCTTCCCGCCCAGGGTTGAGTGAGCGTCGAACTCAGTGCCAGGACGGACGCGAGCGCGATGCTCGCGAGCAATGGCGCGTCCTGGCCGCTCGCCATGGCGGGGAGGAAGCCGATCGATGCGCCGAGTGCCCCTGTGGAGGCTGCCAGGGCCAGGGTAGGCACGAGGAACCCCCGCTCGGTCGTCTGGCGGACGAGGTCTGCGACGGTGTAACGCGGGCGCGGGAGGGGATCGAGGCGGGGGAGGGTGGCCGCCACCCAGAACGCGGTCAGGATCGCGACGGCGCTCAGAATGGTGAAGAGGAGCGCGAAGCCACCCGTGAAGATCAGTGCGGCGCCGATGAGTGGACCCAGCGTGTAGCCGAGTCCCTTCCAGGAACCGTATCTGCCGAAGTATCGCCCCTTCGCGCCCGGGGCTGCGAGCCGTGCGACCGTTGCAGAAGAGGCCGGCGAGAATGCCGACGCCGCCGCGCCCTGCCCGAGCCGCGCGACGGCGAGGGCGATGGTGTTCGACGACCACAGCCCCACGAGCGACACGATCCCGAAGGCGAGGAGCCCGAAGACGATCACGGGTTTGGCGCCGATGCGGTCGGCCAGCGAACCGAAAACCGGCTTGAGGAACACCTCGGCGAGGTCGTAGACAGCCAGGAGCGCGCCCATCCGCAGGAGGTCGAGACCAATGTCCTGCCCCGTCGCCCCGATGCCGGCCGCGATGCTGTGGGCGCCGAACGCAGTGACGAACCCCGCGGCGTAGAGCGGGGCGATCGTCCGCGCGGCGACCGCCGGCTCGCTCACGCGTGAACGGCCTGGTAGACGAGGTCCGTGAACCGCGCGAGCTCGGCGACACATGTGGCGAGTTCGCGGTCGGCCTCCTTGGATGAAGGGGATCCGAACACGTCGCGGCTGCGAATGGTGCGATGCCACCGCTGCAGGCGATCGAGGCTCTGCTCCTCCTCTTCGAGCTCGGCAAGAGTGAACTTCTTCTTGTCGATCTCGCGCGCGATCTCGGCCTCGTACTTCTTGCAGTCGGCGATGAACTCCGTCCAGTCATCGGCCCGCGCAGCATCGAAGAGTTCTCGAAGCGCGGCGGTGTCGCCCCCGTCTGCCTGGGTGCGGAGTACGAGGATGGCGCCGTCGCCGCGCTGAGCGAGGGCGCGGGCGCGCTCGACTCCCGCGACGCACGCCGGAACCTCCGGGACCACCCAGGTTCCCTGCCCCGCAGGGACCGCTCCGAACTGGCGCAGCTCTCGCCAGACCGCGACACGGTGCCTCGAGGGAGTTGCGGGCACCTGGACCAGGAGCACGAGCCAACGATCGAGATTCGTCACAGTGAGAATGTAACAGTCGTTACATCCCTTCGGTGAAGAGTTGCCGGATACCGTGGAGGGAAGCGATCGCGAGCAGACAGGGAGGGGCGAGCCTTGGCGAATGACTCCGGGAGCGACGTGCGCATCCGCGACGGCTATGCCGCGCGTGCCACCGAGTACACGGAGCTGTTCGGTGACATCGGGCAGATGGATGACATCGACCGGGAGCGCATCGGACGCTGGGCGGATGGCATCGACGGGCGCATTCTCGATGTCGGCTGCGGACCCGGGCACTGGACCGCCTTCCTCGTCGATCGAGGCGCTGACGCCGAGGGCATCGACCTCGTGCCGGAATTCGTCGACGATGCCTCCGCACGGTTCCCGCAGGTGCCGTATCGGGTGGCGTCACTGACCGACGCCGACGTCCCGGCGGGCTCACTCGGTGGCGTGCTCGCCTGGTACTCGCTGATCCATGCGGCTCCGGATGAGTTGCCGTCCCTGCTCGCGGCCGCTCGGCGCGCGATCCGCGAGGGCGGTCACCTGCTGATCGGGTTCTTCGACGGGAAGGACGGCGAACCTTTCCCGCACGCGGTCACCACGGCGCACTACTGGTCGGTGGACGGGATGTCGGCGCTGCTCGAATGCGCGGGGTTCTCCGTACTCGACAGCGATGCGCGGGTACAGGACGGACGGCGTCCGCACGCGTCGATCAGCGCCGTCGCGTTCTGATCGCAGCGTGCGGACGTGCGGTGTCGATCAGGCGAGACTGCGGAAGAACTTCCGGATGTCCGCGGCGAGAAGCTCCGGCTCCTCCATCGCCGGGAAGTGCCCGCCCTCGGTGAACTCGCTCCAATGGCTGATCGCACCGGTCGGATCCATCGTGCGCCGAATGAGCGGATGCGCGTCGAAGACAGCCCAGCCGGCCGGTACCCCTGCCGGCACGGCGAAGTCGAGCTCGGCGTGCTCGGACTCGTAGAAGAACTGAGCGATTGAAGCGCCACTGCGGGTGAACCAGTACAGGCTGACATTCGTCAGGAGCTGGTCGCGATCGACGTCCGGTGCCCGGTGGCCGCTGTCGATCCTGCGGGCGAACTTCTCGACGATCCACGCGAGCTGACCGACGGGCGAGTCCGTGAGCGCCGGTCCGATCGTGTCCGGTCGATGGTTGTGCATGCCGATGTAGCCGCGCTCTGCCGCACTCGCGACGTGTGCGGCCTCGAGCTGGGCGAGTTCTTCCTCTGACAGGCCCTCGGGGGCGGGGAACATGTTGCCGACCAGCCCGAGCCATACGCGGTCGCTGCCGAAGTGGGTGCCGATGACGCGGTCGGGGTGGATCCCTGCAAGTCGTCCGGTGATGCCCGTGCCGACGTCGGTGCCGTGGGTCCCGAACCGGTCGTAGCCGAAGCGTGTCATGATCTCGGCGTATGCTTCCGCCGTCCGTGCGAGGTCCCACCCGGTACCGGACAGCGGGTTCGAGAAGCCCAGGCCGGGCAACGACGGGATGACCACGTGGAACTCGTCGGTCAGCAACGGGATCAGTCGTAGGTACTCGACGAACGACGCCGGCCAACTGTCGCTGAGGAGCAGCGGCGTGGCCTGCGGGTTCGTCGACCGCGCGTGGAGCACGTGGAACGTCTGGCCTTCGATGACCGTGGTGAACTGCTCGTGCATGTTGAGGGTCGCCTCCTGCGCCCGCCAGTCGAAGCCGTCGCGCCAGTACTCGGCGAGCTCCTTCAGATACGGAAGCGGGGTGCCCCGACGGAAGTCGGCGCGATCGTCTCGACCGGGCACGGCAAGCGGCCACTGTGTACGGGTCAGGCGATCGTGAAGATCATCGACGGCGCTGTGCGGGATGTCGATGCGGAAAGGGGTGAGAGAGGTGTTCTGGGTCATGCTGTTCACGCTCTCAGGCAATGCGGAAGACCAGCTTCCGCATTTGCTGAGAGGATCAGACATGCTCGAGACCTCGGCCCGTCTGCTGGAACTGCTGTCGTTGCTTCAGCTCAGACGGGACTGGACGAGTTCCGCACTCGCCGACCGACTGGGTGTGAGCACGAGGACCGTGCGCGCCGACATCGGCAAGCTCCGCTCGCTCGGCTATCCCGTGGACGCGCGACCCGGTGTCGCCGGCGGGTACCGGCTGGCCGCGGGGGCGGCGATGCCTCCACTGCTGCTCGACGATGACGAAGCCGTCGCCGTCGCGGTCGGGCTGGGGGCGGCGGCGACCTGGCGGCTCGGCGTCGAAGAGACCTCTCTCACCGCCCTCGCCAAGCTGGAACAGGTGATGCCCGCCCGCCTCCGCCGCCGTGTCGACGCGATCCGGAAGGCGACCAGCGTGGTTCCCGGGGCCGAACCCCCACTCGATCTCGCAGCACTCAGCACGGTCGCCGCGGCGATCCGCGGTCACGAACGGCTCCGCTTCGGCTACACGAAGCCAGGCGGCAGAGAAGAGCCGCGGCATGCCGAACCGCAGCGGCTGGTGAGCTGGGGGCCGGTCTGGTACCTGCTCGCGTGGGACCTCGATCGAGACGACTGGCGCATCTTCCGCGTCGATCGCATGGTTCCGCGGGCGCCGACCGGGGTGCGCTTCCGACCCCGCGCGATCCCGGAGGGCGATGTCGTCGAGTACGTCGTGCGTCGTGTCACGGAGACCTCCACTTCGTGAGGCTCAGGCGGGAGCACTGGGCAGTCGGAAGGTCGTCCGCGGGATGTCGTCGACGAAGCGGTGCGCCAGCGCGAAGGCCTGCTCCTCGGTGAGGCGGTGCTCTGCGACGAGAGTGGACAGGTAGCCCGCATCGAGCCGCCGGGACATGTCATGGCGTGCGGGAATGGAGCAGAAGGCCCGGGTGTCGTCGACGAACCCGCTGGTCTTCGTGAAACCGGCGCTGTCCGTCACCGACCTCCGGTAGCGGGAGATGGCGTCGGGGGTGTCGAGGAACCACCACGGTGCACCGGCGTACACAGAGGGGTAGAAGCCGGCGAGCGGTCCGATCTCCCGGCTGAACGCGGTCTCGTCGACCGTGAACAGCACCATCCGGAACGTCTCGTCGGTGCCGAAGTCGTTGAGGATCGGGGTGAGCGGCCGCGTGAATGAGGCGACATCCGGCAGGTCGTGTCCGCTGTCCGGGCCGAACTGCGCGAGCGTGTCGCGGTGGTGGTTGCGGATCACGCCGGGGTGCAGCTGCATGACCAGTCCGTCCTCGGACGACATCTCGGCCAGTCGGTACAGCATGTTGCGGCGGTATGCCGTCGCGGCTTCCGCGGTGACGTCCCCCCGGAGCCCGGCGGCGTGGATGCGCTCTGCGTCGGCACTCGTCAGCGGCTGCGAGCCGGCGTCGAGCACACCGGTGTCGGTGGCCGTGCCGCCCGCCGCCCGGAATGCGGTCCGTCGGCGGCGCAGGGCGTCGAGCAGCCCGGCGTAGCTCGCGGCATCGGTGCCGGCAGCTTCCGACAGCTCCGAGAGTGCAGCCGACCATCCCTCAGCCGACGGATCCATGTAGCGGTCGGCGCGAAACGTCGGAAGCACGTGCCCGCGGAAGGACGGATCGTCGCGCAGTCGTGCATGCGCAGCGAGGTCGTCGGCGGGGTCGTCGGTCGTCGCGAGCACCTCGATGCGGAAGCGCTCGAACAGCGCCCGTGGGTGGAATGCGGGGATTCGCAGTTGCGCGTCGATGTGGGCGTACAGCTCATCGGCAATGCCCGCGCTCGGCTGCTCGGTCACCCCGAACACCTCGGACAGCGACGACTCGAACCAGTAGCGCACCGGCGTTCCGAGGAAGACGTCCCAGTTCGCGCAGAACGCCCGCCACACCTCCTGCGGATCGGCGGGTGCGGCTCCGCGACCCAGCGCGCCGAGGGGCACACCAACCGCGTGGAGCAGACGCAGCACATAGTGGTCGGGCGTGATCAGCAGCGTCGCAGGATCGGAGAACGGTTCGTCGTCGGCGAGCAGCGCGGCGTCGACATGCCCGTGCGGCGACAGGATCGGTGCCGGAGCGACCGCGTCGTACAGCCGTCGGGCGAGCTCGCGCACGCCGGGATCGGCGGGGAGGAGTCGGTCGGCGTGCGGGCTGAGCACAGTGCTCATGAGTCTCCTCCAGGGGTACGGCGGGGTGCGGAGCCGGTCGACTCCCGCACGGTCAGGTGGGTGGGCAGTGCGGCGATGTGCCGTCGGTTGAGCGCGCCCGCTCCGATGCGCTCGCTCTGCAGGCGGTCGAGCAGCATCGACACGGACAGGCGTGCGGCCTGTTCGATCGGAGCGGTGAGGGTCGTGAGTGGCGGGTTGCAGAAGTCGGCGCCGAAGATGTCGTCGCAGCCGACGATGCTCATGTCCTCCGGAACGCGCACGCCGCGTTCCTTGAGCCGGATCAGCATGCCGATCGCGAGGAGGTCGTTGAAAGCCACGCAGGCGGTCGCACCGGTGTTCAGCGCGGCATCCGCCGCCGCCGCTCCCGCCTTCGTGCGGGGCTGGTACGGCCCCACCTTCGTGTGCTCGATCCCGAGGCGCTCGCACGCGGCCGCCACGGCCCGCCAGCGGAGATTGCTCGCCCAGCTGGTCGGGGGACCGGCCACGTAGCAGATGCGTCGATGCCCCAGGGAGGCGAGGTGCTCGACGGCCTGGTCGAAGCCGAGCGGCGTGTCGATGAACACCGAAGGCACTCCGGGCACGGCACGGTTCAGGGCCACGAGGGGGAGCTCGGTGCTGAGCTCGGCCAGCCGCTCGTCGGACAGGCGGGACGCGGTCAGGATCGCTCCGTCGTAGGAGCTGCGCAGTTCTTCGAGGGTGCTCTCCTCCATCTCGGGCGACTCCTCGGTGTGCACCAGGATCTGCGAGTAGCCCGCCACCCGCAGGGCCTGCTGGGTACCGCGGATGATCCCGAAGTAGAACGGGTTCGTGACGTCGGAGACCAGCACGGCGACCATGCGGGTCGACGGCGTCGATGCCGTGCCGGAGGCGGCGGTGGGCGTGTAGCCGAGGTCCTTCGCGACGCGGATGATGCGGTCGCGGGTGCCGGGGTTGCCACGGCCGGGGACGGCGAGGGCGCGCGACGCCGTGGAGATCGCGACGCCGGCGGCATCGGCCACATCGGCGAGCGTCGGCCGGTGCGAAGGCGGTGTGGGGGACGACATGGGGCAACAGAATCACAAGATGGCAATTACTGGCAATGAATTGCTAACAATTGCCACGCTTGCCTACCTTGGCGAAGACGCAGTCACGTCCACTCACTGTCTCGAAGGAGAGTTCAATGAAGTCTCGACCCCTGATCGCCCTCGGGGCGATGGCCGCAGCAGCGATCGCGTTGACCGCATGCTCGGGATCCACCGCCGGCACGGACGACGGCGACGCCGGTGGCACCGTCGACGGGACCGGCCAGACGCTCACGGTGATGATGGCCGCGAACGGTCTCTACCCCGAGCAGCAGAAGGAGTGGTTCGGGAAGGTCTCCGATGCCTTCGAGGAGAAGACCGGAGCCAAGGTCGAGTTCGAGACCTTCGCGAGTGCCAACGACGAGCTGACGAAGATCCAGACGTCCGTGCTCTCCGGTCAGGGCCCTGACGTGTACGGACTCGGCACCACCTTCACCCCGACCGCGTACGCGACCGGCGCCTTCGTGAAGCTCACCGACGCCGACTGGGACAAGGTGGGGGGACGCGACCGCTTCGTGCCGTCGACCCTGGGCATCTCCGGCCCGAGCGAGAAGGACGAGATCGCCGTCCCGTTCGTGAGTCGTCCGTTCGTGATGGCCTACAACACCGAGCTGCTCGCCGCCGCCGGCATCGACGAGCCGCCCACGACGTGGGACGAGTTGACCGCCGCTGCCGCGAAGATCGAATCCGGAGACGTGCACGGTCTCGCGATCGGATACGCCGACAGCTTCGACCCCTGGAAGTTCGTCTGGGGCATGAGCGTGCAGGCGGGCAATCCGCTGATCGATGTCGAGGCCAAGAAGGCGGAGATCGACGATCCCGCCGTGGCCGCCGCCTACGACACCTACTTCGGCTGGTACCAGGACGGACTCGTCGACCCGGCAGCCATCGGGTGGAAGAACGCCCAGGCCGTCGCCGCCTTCGCCGAGGGCAAGGCCGCCTTCCTTCCCATGACCTCGGCGAACTCGAAGCCCACGTTCGCGGGTTCCCCCGTCGCCGACTCCTACGCCTACGCCCTCCTCCCGACCATCCCGCCGGGGGAGACCGAGTTGCCCAAGGACGGAGAGGAAGCGGCCAGCATCCTCTCGGGAGACAACCTCGTGGTCGCCCAGTACTCGCCGAACCAGGACCTCGCGTTCGCGTTCATCGAGATGCTCACCAGCACCGAGTCGCAGCTCGACTACTTCGACACGTTCGGCGAGCTGCCGACGGGGGTGGAGGCGGCCGCACAGGTCGAGAAGGACAACCCCGATCTGAGCGCCAACGTGCAGGCGGCCTCGCAGTCGGTCGCCACTCCGTTCACGGGCGCCTGGGGTGACACGCAGCTCGCGCTGACCAACGTCGTCGTGCAGTCGCTGCCCGCGTTGCAGGGGGGAACGCTCAGCCAGAGCGACATCGCCGCGGCGATCGCCGAGGCCCAGGCGAGTTCGCAGTCCGCGCTGGACAAGTCCAAGTAACGACGCGAGGACCCGCACATGGCGATCGCGACCGATACGCGTCGGAAACGCACCGACGACACGCCGCCGAGCGAGCGGCCCCGCCCGCTGTGGATGCTGCTCCCCGGCGGGGTGCTGATGACACTGCTGATCCTGGTGCCGCTGCTGCTGGCCTTCTGGATCTCGATGCTCGATCTCGACCAGTACACGATCAGGCAGTGGCTGCAGGCGCCGTTCGTCGGCCTGGGAAACTTCGTCGAGGCGTTCTCCACTTCTCCGCTGCTGCGGGGGATCTGGCTGAGCGTCAGCTACGCACTGATCGTGTCGGTCGCGGCGATCCCCCTCGGCGTCACGGCGGCGCTGGCCACGCAGAACGCCTTCCGCGGCCGTGGGCTGGTGCGCTCGGTGTACCTGATCCCGTACATCCTCCCCGCGTTCGTCGTGGCGACCGTCTTCCGGGCGATGTTCCAGCCCGAGGGCGTGGTGGACGAGGCCTTCGGCGTCTTCGGCGTCGATCCGGGGCTGTGGTTGAACGGACCGCAGAGCTACTGGACCCTGGTGATCACGCAGCTCTGGGTGAGCTGGCCGTTCGTGTATCTGCTGACCCTCGCCGGTCTCCAGGCGGTGGATGCGGAGGTGCACGAGGCGGCGGCGCTCGACGGCGCCGGCTGGGGGATCAAGCTGCGCAAGGTGATCCTGCCGTACCTGCGAGGATCGATCCTGCTGGCCTTCATCCTCACGTTCCTGCACAGCATCAACGCCTTCACGATGCCGTTCGTGCTCTTCGGGATCCCGGCCCCCGTCGATGTCGAGGTCCTGCCGGTCCTCACCTACGTCACGGCGTTCCAGAGCTTCCGGTTCGGGCTCTCCGCGGCGATGGCGGTCGCCTCTCTCGCGATCGTCGCGATCCCCCTGTTCGTCTACCTGCGCGCTGTGCGCCTCGACACCGGAGAGGACGCGAAGCGATGAGCGTCACCACCACGATCGCGCAGGTCAACCCGCGCCGGAGCCGCCCGGGCGGTCACAGCCAGGTCGACCGCCTGCTGCCGCGTCCGCTTCTCGTGGCCGCGAACGTCTTCCTGTGCCTGGTCGTCTTCGGGCCCGTCTCGTACATGCTGTTCGCCTCGATCAACGCCGATGTCGCGGTCGCCGGAGGCGCGTACTGGCCGACCGAGCTGCGTCTCGACAACTACATCAAGGTCTGGCGCAGTGTCGATCTCGCCGGAGGTCTGGCCAACAGCCTGCTGATCTGCGGGGCGGTCGCGGTCGTCTGCGCGGCCGTGGCCGTGTCGATGGCCTGGGTGCTGGTGCGATTCACCTTCATCGGCCGCGTCACGATCCTTCGGGGTCTGCTCGGCCTGCAGTCGGTGCCGGGAACCCTCATGCTGCTGCCGGTGTTCGTGATGTTCTCGACGCTGTCGTCGGTGCTGCGCATCCCCACCATCGGCACGCACTGGTCGGTGTTCGTCACCTACCTCACCTTCGCGCTGCCGTTCTCGACCTGGGTGATGGTGACGTACATCCGCGGGCTGCCGCGCGAGCTCGAAGAAGCCGCCCGCATCGACGGTGCCTCCAATTTCCGCGTCCTCACCCGCATCGTGCTGCCGCTGAGCTGGCCCGGGATCGTGGTCTCCGCGATCTTCGCGTTCCTGCAGGGGTGGAACGACGTGCTGTTCGCCTCGGTCATGACCAACCGCGACAGCCGGACCGCCGCGGTGGCCCTGCAGATCTTCGGCGCGACGCAGGAGACGGGTGCGGTGCCGCTGTACGGACAGATGATGGCGGCCTCGCTCATCTGCGCCATCCCCGTCGTCGTGTTGTATCTCGTGTTCCAGCGTTATCTCGTAGGCGGTCTCACCGCAGGAGGAGTGAAATGACCCCGTGGAAGCTCTCAGGATTCGGTGACGAGATCGATCCCGGTCCGGCCGTGCAGATCGCCGTGCTCCAGGCGCTCGGCGCGCGGCACATCGAGGTGCGCAGCGCGCGGGGGGTGAACATCGTCGATCTCGATGAGTCTCAGCTGACGCAGCTCGCGGCCGTCGTGCGCGAACGCGGCATGTCGGTCTCGGCGGTCGCCTCGCCGATCGGCAAGGTCGACGTGTCCCTACCGGTGGAGCACGAGGTCGGTCGACTGCAGCGGGCGATCCGTGCCGCCGACGTCCTGGAGACCCCGTATATCCGCATCTTCTCGTTCTTCCGCGACGAGAACCTTTCGGCCGAAGACATCCGCGACGACGTGCTCGTGCGCATGGCGGCGCTCGCGCGCACCGCCGAGGCGGCCGGGGTCACCCTCGTGCACGAGAACGAGAAGGACATCTACGGCGACATCCCCGCACGCGTGCTCGACGTGATCGAGTCGGTCGGTTCGGACCGGCTGCGCATCGCCTGGGACAACGCCAACTTCGTGCAGGTCGGCGTCCGTCCGTTCACCGACGGCTACGCGATGCTGCGACCGCACCTCGAGTATCTGCAGCTGAAGGATGCGCTCGCAGCGACCGGCGAGGTGGTCCCGGTGGGCGAGGGCGACGGCGAGCTGCGCGAGACCCTCACCGCCCTGCGCGACGACGGCTATGCGGGGTTCGCCTCGCTCGAACCGCACCTCGCCGACGTGAACGCCCTCGGCGGGTTCTCCGGCCCCGAGGCCTTCGGCCGCGCCGGTCGGGCCCTGCGCACCCTCACGGACGAGATCGGAGTGACCCTCTCATGACCGACGCAATCCTCGACGTCGCGATCGTGGGATGCGGCATCATCGGCGTCAATCATGCCCGAGCGATCGCGAGCACTCCCGGCCTGCGCATCGTCGCCGTCGTCGACGAGGTGCCGGCGGCGACCGCACGGCTGGCCGACCTCGTCGTCGACGAGCTGGGCGGCGCGCGACCGTCGGCCCACGCCGAGATCGAGTCGATCCCCGCCGATGTCGACATGGTCGTGATCTGCACCCCGAGCGGCTCCCATGTCGAGCTCGCCGAACGGGCGGTCGCCCGCGGGATGCACGTCGTGCTGGAGAAACCCCTCGACGTGTCGATGGAGCGCGGCCGCCGCTTGGCGGAGATCGCCAGGGATGCGGAGACGCGCGGCATCCGGATCTCGGTGATCAGCCAGCACCGCTTCGACCCCGGTGCCGTGGCCGTCGCCGACGCCGCCCACTCCGGACGCCTGGGACGGATCACGAGCGCGGTGGCCTCGGTGCCCTGGTGGCGCTCTCAGGAGTACTACGACTCGGGCGCCTGGCGAGGCACCTGGGAGCTCGACGGCGGAGGCGCCGTCATGAACCAGGGCGTGCACACCGTCGATCTGCTGCTGTGGTTCCTCGGCATGCCGGCCGAGGTGTTCGCCCACACCGCGCTGCTCGCACACGAGCGGGTCGAGGTCGAAGACGTCGCCGTGGTCACGGTGCGCTTCGAATCGGGGGCGCTCGCCGTGCTGCACGCCACGACCGCGGCCTTCCCCGAGCAGCCGGTGCGGCTGGCCGTGCACGGTGCGCAGGGGACCGGCATCATCGAGAACGACCAGCTCGCCCGGCTGTGGATCGACGGCGAGCCGACCGACCGCAGCGCCGACTGGGTGCCGGAGGGGCATCGACTCGGCGACGACCGCAACCCGCAGGCATTCGCCGAGGGCCACGCCCGTCAGTACGCCGACATCGTCGAGAGCATCCGCGACGGGCGGGCTTCCCGCGTCGGGGTGCCCGAGGCGCTGCGGGCGCTCGCCGTCGTGCGCGGCATCTACGTCTCGGCGACCACCGGCTCGCCGGTGCGCATCGCCGACCTGATCGACGGCACCGTCGACGACACGAACGTGCGGACAGGAGGCATCGCATGAAGTTCTCCGTGTTCACCGCGGCGACCCCCGACTGGGAGCCCGCGGAAGCGGCCCGCCGCATCGCCGCGATCGGCTACGACGGCATCGAGTGGCGCATCACCGACCAGGACGAGGCGGATCCGCCCGGGTTCTGGGCCGGGAACCGGGCGACCTGGCCGCTCACCGGGCTCGAGGGGTCGGTCGCCGAGATCGCCCGCATCACCCGCGAGGCCGGGCTGGAGTTCAGCGGCATCGGCGGCTACGCGCTCGCGCCCGACCGGGACGACGTGCTGCGGACGCTCTGGGCGACGGCGGACCTCGGTGCGCGTCAGGTGCGCGTGCGCATCCCCTTCAACGACGCCCAGGACTATCGCTCGGTGTTCGCGCAGACCAGGGACGACCTGGAGTGGGCCGCGGAACAGGCGGGGACACTCGGCGTGAAGGTGCTGGTCGAGCTGCACCACCAGACGATCTCGTCGTCGGCGTCGGCCGCCCTCCGGCTGGTCGACGGCATCGATCCGCGCACCATCGGCGTGATCCACGACCTCGGCAATCTCGTGATCGAAGGACAGGAGGACACTCGGGCCGGGCTCCAGCTTCTGGGCGAGTACCTCGCTCACGTGCACGTGAAGAACGCGGTCTGGCAGCGCACCGGGCAGACCGGGCTCGATGGAGATGTGCGCTGGGAGTCGGTGTGGGCGCCGCTGCGCGAGGGCATCGCCAGTGTGCCGGACTACTTCCGTGCTCTCGCCGAGGTCGGGTACGACGGCTGGGTGACGCTGGAGGACTTCTCGACGGATGCTCCGCTGGAAGAGCGACTGGTCGACGACCTCGCCTTCCTCCGCGCGTGCGCCGGTGCCGCGGGCATCGGATCGTGACCGGGCCGGCGCGCACGCAGCATCCCCCGGTCCGTGCCGCTCATCTGGGGATGGGCGCCTTTCACCGCGCCCATCAGGCCTGGTACACCCAGCAGGCGAACGACCGCGCAGGCGCGGACGACGGCTGGGGCATCGCCGCTTTCACCGGACGCACCCCCGAGGCCGCGGAACTGCTGTCACGGAACGACGGCGTCTACACCGTGCTGGAGCGTTCGGCCGACGGGGATCGGGCGACGACCGTGCAGTCGATCGTGCGCGCGGTCCCCGGATCGGATGAGGCGTCCTGGCTCGCCGTGCTCGCCGATCCGCAGGTCGCCGTGCTGACCGTCACCGTCACCGAGGCGGGGTACTCCGCCGGTTCCGCGGTGCCCGGACGTATCGCCGACGGCCTCGTCGCTCGGGCGGACACCGACGCAGGACCCATCGCGGTCGTGAGCTGCGACAACCTGCCGCGGAACGGACGGGTGCTGCGCGACGCGGTACTCAAGGCCGCCGGCACCGAGGCTGCGCGCATCTCGGACACCGCGTCGTTCGTCGACACCGTGGTCGACCGGATCACCCCGGCGGTCACGGCAGTCGACATCGATGCCGTGCGGAAGCTCACCGGTCTCGACGATCCGTCCACCGTCGTGACCGAGCCGTTCACGGAGTGGATCCTCGCCGGAGAGTTCCCCGGCGGCGCACCGGACTGGGCGCAGGGCGGTGCACGATTCGTGGCCGACGTGGGTCCGTACGAATCGCGAAAGCTCTACCTGCTCAACGCCGGCCACAGCTTCCTCGCGGCCGCCGGTCGTCTGCGGGGATACGAGACGATCGCCGAGGCGTTCGACGACCGCGACCTCCGTGGCGACACCGAAGCGCTCTGGGCCGCCCAGCGGACCGCGGTCGATCTGCCTGCCGCAGAACTCGACGGATGGCTCGACGACCTGCGCGTCCGCTTCGCGAACCCGCGCATCGCCCATCGACTCGACCAGATCCGCCGCGACAGCCCGATCAAGGTGGCGCTACGGCTCGTGGCTCCCGTGCGCCGACGGCGTGAGGACGGCCTCGCCGTCGACGACGCACAGGTGCACGCCCTGGAGACCTGGATCCGCTCGCTCCTCGAACTCGACCCGACCGACACCGCGACGGCCGCCGTCGCGCGCACCATCGGCGCCGTGCCCGAGAGCGATCGCACGCGCACCGTCATCGACCACCTCACTCCCGAAGGGACCCTCGCATGAGCATCGACAAGGCTGAGGTCATCGTCACCAGCCCGGACCGGAACTTCGTCACCCTCAAGCTCACGACCGCCGACGGCGTCTCGGGCCTCGGCGACGCGACCCTCAACGGGCGTGAGCTCGCCGTCGTCGCGTACCTCACTGAACACGTCGTCCCGCTGCTGATCGGCGCCGACGAAGACCGCATCGAGGACACCTGGCAGTTCCTCTATCGGAGCGCGTACTGGCGGCGAGGCCCCGTCACGATGGCCGCCGTCGCCGCGGTCGACATGGCACTCTGGGACATCAAGGGCAAGAAGGCGGGGATGCCGGTCTACCAGTTGCTGGGCGGGGCATCGCGTTCCGGCCTGCTCGCCTACGGTCATGCCTCGGGAAAAGAGCTGCCCGAACTCTTCGACTCCGTGCGCGCGCACCTCGACCAGGGGTATCGGGCGATCCGCATCCAGACGGGTGTTCCCGGGCTCAAGGCCATCTACGGCATCGCCTCGCAGGCCGCAGACGCCGGGGGCGGCGAAGCCCGGTACGACCACGAGCCGGCCCGGCGGGGTGCGAAGCCGGTCGAGGAGGATTGGGACACCCGCGCCTATCTGAACCACCTGCCGGGCGTCTTCGAGGCGGTGCGCAACGAGTTCGGCCCCGACATCCCCCTGCTGCACGACGGTCACCACCGGATGACGCCCATCCAGGCGGCGAAGCTCGGCAAGGCACTCGAACCGTACGACCTCTTCTGGCTCGAGGACTGCACCCCCGCCGAGAACCAGGAGGCGCTGCGGCTCGTGCGTCAGCACACGACGACACCCCTCGCGATCGGCGAGATCTTCAACACCGTCTGGGACTTCAAGGACATCATCCGCGATCAGCTCATCGACTACGTGCGCGGCGCCGTGACGCACATGGGCGGCATCAGCCCGCTGAAGAAGACGCTCGACTACGCGGCGATGTATCAGATCAAGTCCGGCATGCACGGGCCCACCGACATCTCGCCGGTCGGCATGGCGGCGGCGATGCACCTCGGCCTCGCCATCCACAACTTCGGCATCCAGGAGTACATGCAGCACGGCTCGCGCACCGACAGGGTGTTCCAGCAGTCCTTCACCTGGCGCGAAGGCCTGCTGCACCCGGGCGACAAGCCGGGCCTGGGCGTCGAGCTCGACGTCGACGAGGCGGGAAAGTACCCGTATGAGCGGGCCTATCTGCCGTACAACCGTCTGGCGGATGGAACGGTGCACGACTGGTGACCAGCGAGTCTCGGCAGATCGTCGTCATGGGGGTGTCCGGGGTGGGCAAGACCACGGTGGGGCGGGAACTCGCGCGCCGGATGGGTGTCGCGTTCATCGATGCGGATGATCTGCACGGGCCGGAGAACATCGCGAAGATGGCGGCCGGTGCTCCGCTCGACGACGACGACCGATGGCCGTGGCTCGACCGGGTGGGGGCGGCGCTCGCCGCAGATCCGGCGGTCGTCGTCGCCTGCTCGGCCCTGAAGCGCAGCTACCGTGACCGGCTGCGCGCCTCGGCCCCGACCGTCTTCTTCGTGCACCTCGACGCGCCCCGAGAACGGGTGGTCGCGCAGACCACCGCGCGCCGGGACCACTTCATGCCGCCGGCGCTGCTGGCGTCGCAGCTGCAGGCGCTGGAGCCCCTCGGGCCGGACGAGCAGGGGATCGCGGTGACCGTGGATGCCGCGCCCGAAGAGCTCGTGGAACGCATCTGCCAGGCCCCCGTCTGACCGCACCCGCCTCAGGGGATCGGCACCGCCCGGTCCGCTCCGAGGCGCTTCATGACCATGGTCGAAGTGAGCCGCTGCACGCCCGGCAGCGCGCCGAGCGTGTTGTCGTAGAGCTCCTGGTAGGCGCTCATGTCGCGGGTGAGGATGCGCAGCATGTAGTCGGGGTCGCCGAACAGGCGCTGGGCCTCGACCACCGCGGGGATCGCCACGACGGCCTCCTCGAACGCCACGATCGTGTCCTTGTCGGTGCGTCCGATCGTCACGAACACGATGGCCTCGAACGTGAGGCCGACGGCTGCGGGCGCGACGACCGCGCGGTATCGCTCGATCGCTCCGGACTGCTCCAGTTCCTTGAGTCGGCGATGGCACGCGGACAGGCTCAACCCGACCTGGGAGGCGAGGTGCGTCGCACTCATCCGTCCGTCATCCTGCAGCAGGGAGAGGATCTCCCGGTCAAGTGCGTCCATGGTGACAATTCTTGCAGGTGAAGGGCGCGATCACCCGAAGAATCGGAGCACCTTTCGCGTGATTCTTCGTAGTCTCTTCCTCGGATTGAGGAGGACCGATGGATATCGCTCTGGTCATGCAGTTCTGGGTGGTCGCCGTGATGCTGGCGCTGACCCCCGGAGCGGACTGGGCGTATGCGATCTCCGCCGGCCTGCGCGCCCGCTCGATCGCGCCGTCCATCCTCGGGATGATCGCCGGGTACACCGTCGTGATCGTCGCCGTCGCGCTCGGTCTCGGAGCGCTGGTCACCGCGTATCCGGTAACCCTCACGACCCTGACCGTGATCGGCGCGCTCTATCTGATCTTCCTCGGTGCGACGACGCTGGCCACGCGCCCTGCGCCGATCGCGGAGAGCGGCGAACCGGTCGCCACCGGGGGGTGGGGGCAGTTCCTGCGGGGATCCGGTGTGAGCGGGATCAACCCGAAGGGGCTCCTGCTGCTGCTCGCCCTGTTGCCGCAGTTCACGAGCCCGCACGGCTGGCCGTCGACGACGCAGATGCTCGCCCTCGGCGGCTTGCACCTGTTCAACATCGCGATCGTCTACACGACAGTGGGGCTGCTCGCCCGTCGTCTCCTGCGCACCCGGCCGCGTGCGAGCTCTGTGGTCACCCGGATCGCGGGCATCGCCATGACCGTCATCGGCGTCGGCATCCTCGCGGAGCAGGTGATCGAGTGGCTGTGAGCGCCTACGTCTCTCTCCCGTCGATGCCGTCTTTTCTCCGGTCGATACCGTCTGCGATCTCGACCTGCCGCAGTAGCGTCGGAGGGAGGGCGGCGATCGGCGGGAGAAGAGGGGCTTCATGACTTCCAATGGACGGACGAACGCGGCTCTGCAATTGCTGCTGCCGGCGTTCCTGCTCGGGGCGATCATCGCGATCTCCTTCCTCGAAGCCCCGTTGAAGTTCCTCGCGCCCGGCGTCACGATCCCGATCGGTCTCGGCATCGGTCGACTCGTCTTCACCGCGCTGAACGTGCTCGCGGGTGTCGTCCTGGTCGTGCTCACAGCCGTGAGTGCCCGGGCGAAGGCCGGACGCACGACCCTGCTGATCCTCGGTGTGATCTGGCTGGTGTTCCTTCTCGAGATCGCCGTCATCCGCCCGGTGCTCAACCGGCGCAGCGATCTGGTGATCGCCGGGGCCGAGGCGCCGGGCACGAATTGGGCGCACTATGCGTACATCGCCGCCGACGTGGCGATCATCGGGCTCCTCGTCGCATTGGTCGTCGTCACCGTGCGGCGGGTCCTGCCGGCGGAAGCGCGATAGTCGACCGCTCCGCACCTCTTCCGAAAGCCCACGCATTCCGATCTATCGGCATACAGATTCCCTGAACGCGGCCACCTCCATCACGGCAGTGAAATGTTGAATGTTGCCGGCCGGATCCTGGCCGGACATCAACCGGAGGAACACCATGAAACTGAAGAACCGAATCGCCGCTACCGGCATCACCATCGCCCTGGCCGCGGGTGTCGCGCTCATCGGCGCACCGGCCGCCAACGCTGCCGAAGCCCAGGTCGACAACTACGGAGCCGTGAACTACCCCTTCGCGCCGAGCGATGACACGAGCGTCGGCCAGGCGGGAATCGGCTGGGTGCGACTTGCCGACGGCACGCTGGGCCAGGAGTCCGAGCAGACCTTCGGATCGGCCGCGAAGGTCACTCTCGACGACAACGTCGATGTGGTCCAGGCCGGAGAGAAGGTGCGCATCACGGTCACCGCGACCAACCGCTCCAGCTTCACTCGCCTGATCTCCACGGCGATCCCGACGGCCTACGGTCTGACCGTGACCGGTGCCGAATCGTCCCTCGGCGAGCCAATCGTCAGCAGCAGCCATGTCTTCGCCTCCTTCGGCGAGCTGGAGCCGGGCGAGACCGGCACGGCGGTCATCACGGCCGAGGTCGGTGACGTCGCCCCCGGAACCACTCTGCAGACCCGCGCCTACGTCTATCAGGACCTCTCGGGTCCGATGTCGCAGATCAGCGACACGAACACCGTCATCGGCTGAATCGGCCGCTGACACGTGCGGTGGGTTCTTCGGAATCCACCGCATTTCGCTGTTCGGTCAGGGGCGGACGCGGACCGTGCGTCCCTCGAAGGTCACCAGGTCGCCGTCGCGCAGCTGGCGCCCGCGTCGGCGATCGACCTCGCCGTTCACGGTGACGTATCCGTCGATGATCACCTCTTTGGCGTCGCCGCCCGAATCGAGGAGGCCGGCGAATTTGAGGAACTGCCCGAGGCGGATCACCTCACCGCCGATGGAGATGTCGTCGATCGGTGCGGAGTTCGTCATCCTTGAATGCTAATCGCACGAGGCGCGAGCCGGAGGAACTCGTCGAAGTCGACCAGGAAGCGGGTGATCATCTCCTGCTCCTCGCTGTCGAGCTCGCGCGAGGGCGCGCGGCAGGTCGCCGATCGAAGGAGGCCGCGCTGTGCGGAGATCTCCTTCTCCGCCGCGATGATGAGTTCGACCGACTGCATCCAATACGAGATGTAAGGGAGGAGCCGCGCGTGCAGTGCCGCCGCCCGCTGGCGATCACCGTTCTCCCATGCGTCGCAGATGGCGAGGTAGATCTCGGGGAACGACGAACCGGGTTGTACACCGACCGCCCCGCGGCGCAGCGCATCGATGAGCTGGACGCCGGCGTAGCCGACGAGGCAGGAGAGACCGGGGGCCGCCTCGCGCAGCGCCGAGATGAGCTGGCCGGGTGGAACGGATTCCACCTTCACCTGCACGAGGTTCGGGTGGGTTGCTGCCAGCTCGGCGATGACGGCCGCATCGAGCGCCGTGCCTGTCTGAGCCGGAGCGTATTGGAGGATCGCCGGGGTCGATCCGGTCGTGTCGAGGATCGCACCGATATGCGCGCGAACGGCCGTGCGACTGGGGCTCTGGGTGTGGGGCGGAAGGATGTTGATCATGTCGGCGCCCTGCTCGACGGCGCGGCGAGCACGCTCCACTGCGACCACAGTGGCGTGGTCGGGCACCGAGACCACCACGACGATGCCGTGCCGGTGCGCCTCGTCGAGGAGTGCCCCGGTGAGTTCATCGCGCTCGAGGTCGGTCAGCTTGTAGAACTCGCTCGCGAAACCGGGGTACATCACGCTTCGCACTCCCGCATCCGCAAGCGAGCGCACGAGGTGGCGGAGCGACTCGACGTCGATCCGCCCATCGTTGGTGAATGGCGTTTCGACGACGGGGCAGACGCCCTCGATGCGTGTGTTCATCACGGCGGGACTCCTTCGGGTGGGTCAGAACGGGCTGCGCGAGGGCTCGTCGCCGCTGGAGCCGACGAGGAAGTCGAGGTCGACGCCCTGATCGGCCTGGAGCACGTGGTCGGTGTAGAGCCGGGTCCAGCCGCGCGTGCTCGCGACCACCGGAGCCGGAAGCTCGGCACGCCGCCGCTCGAGCTCGGCGTCGTCGACGAGCATGTCGATCGATCTCCCTGCGACATCCAGCCGCACGAGGTCTCCGGTGCGGATCAGTGCGAGCGGACCGCCGGCTGCCGACTCCGGCGCGACGTGCAGCACGCACGCGCCGTATGCCGTGCCGCTCATGCGCGCATCCGAGATCCGCACGAGATCGCGCACTCCCTGGTCGAGCAGCTTCTTCGGGAGGGGAAGGTTGCCGACCTCGGGCATGCCGGGGTAGCCGCGGGGGCCGCAGCCGCGCACGACGAGCACGGTGTCGGCGGTGACGTCGAGGTCGGGGTCTCCGGCCACGGCGAGGTATGACTCGAGGTCGTCGAAGACGAGTGCCGGGCCCGTGTGGTCGAGAAGGTGCGGCTCGGCGGCGCTCACCTTGATCACGGCGCCGTCGGGCGCGAGGTTGCCGCGCAGCACGGCGGTGCCCGACCCCGCGGGCTGTACAGGGTTCGACAGTGGACGGATGACCTCGGGGTCGTCGTTGCGGGCCGAGGCGACGTTCTCACCCAGGGTCCGACCCGTCACCGAAGGCGCGCCGGTGTGGAGCAGGTCGCCGAGCTCCTTCATCAAGGCGGGGACCCCGCCGGCGTACGCGAACTCCTCCATCAGGAATCGCCCGCTCGGCATGAGGTCGACCAGCAGTGGGATGGCGTGGCTGAACTCGTCGATGTCGTCGAGCGAGAGCGGCACCCCGAGCCGTCCGGCGATGGCCAGCAGGTGCAGCACGGCGTTCGTCGATCCGCCGCACGCGGCGTTGACGACGAGGGCGTTCTCGATCGCCTCCCGGGTCATGATCATCGAGGGACGCAGGCCTTCGAGGGCGAGTTCGACGGCGCGGGCTCCGGTGTCCTCGGCGAGGACGAGCCGCCGCGAGTCGACGGCGGGAAGGGCGGCGCCACCGGGCAGCTGCATCCCCAGCGCCTCGGTGATGCTCGCCATCGTCGAGGCCGTGCCCATGGTCATGCAGTGGCCGGCGGAGCGGTTCAGGCAGCTCTCGAACTCGGTGAACTCCTCCTGGGTCACGTCGCCTGCTCGCAGCGCCTCGGTCATCCGCCAGATGTCGGTGCCGCTGCCTACCGGGCGCCCGCGGAACCGGCCGTTCAGCATCGGGCCGCCGGTGAGCACGATCGAGGGGATGTCGACGCTCGCGAGGGCCATCAGGGCTGCCGGGGTCGTCTTGTCGCAGCCGGTGAGGACCACGACGGCGTCGAGGGGGTTCGCGCGGCAGAGCTCTTCGAGCTCCATCGCCATCATGTTGCGGTAGATCATCGACGACGGGCGCATGAACGGTTCGCCGAGCGAGAGCACGGGAAACTCGAGTGCCGTGCCGCCTGCCTGCTGGATGCCGCGGCGGGCCGCGTCGGCGAGCCCCTTCAGGTGGATGTTGCAGGGCGTGAGCTCCGACCAGGTGTTCGCGATACCGATGACAGGGTGCCCGTCGAATTGCCGGCCGGACAGGCCGGACTGTCGGAGATGATGGCGAGCGATGAAGCCGTTCTTGCCCCTCTCGCCCAGCCAGGATCGAGACCGCAGCGGGCTGCGTCCGATGTTCTCGGCGTTCATGCTGTCACTCGTCTCGGCCGCACAGTCGTTCTCCATTGATCGATGTCGGGGTGCTGGCGTGTGCCTGCGCCATCGTGAATCTCGAAAACGCAACATTCGTTGCGTTGTCGTTGATTAGGCATATTATATGTTTACCCGCCCGAGAGCGGATCACATCCCCCGGCACAGCCGCCGGAGTATCGAAGAAGATAAGGATCGCTGATGAAGCAGCATGCAGCTCGCCCCACTTGGTTCCGGCTCGCCGCCGTCGGGGTCACGGCATTCACCATCGCGGCGCTCGCCGCCTGTTCCTCCGGCCAGGAGACGGCCGGACCCGCAGATTCGGGCGGAACCAAGGACGGCACGCTCACGATCGCCCTGTTGCAGAAGCAGGGCGACCAGCAGTACTTCATCGACGAGGCCACCGGCGCGAAGGACGCGGCGAAAGATGCCGGCGATGTCACGGTCAACGTCGTCGATCTGGGCACCGATGCCAACAAGGCGATCTCCGAGGTGGAGGCCGCCATCGCGCAGCAGGTCGACGGCATCATCATCGTCGTTCCCGACGGGAAGATCGGCCCGCAGGTGATCCAGCTCGCGAACGAGGCCGGCATCCCGATCATGGCGGCCGACGACCCGATCGAGGACGCTGCCGGTGTCGCCGCCGCGTTCACCGGGTTCGACGGCGCATCGATGGGCGAGAAGGTCGGCGCTGAAGCCGCACGCCTGTACCAGGAGGCCGGATGGACGGCAGCCGACACCCGCATCCTCTCGGCCTACCGCCAGGACCAGCCGAACTGCGTCGAGCGGATCGAGGGTGCCGCTTCCGCCTTCGCCGACGCCGTCCCCGACGGTCCTGAGGTCATCGACATCGGCACCGACAACTCGGCCACCGACGCCCAGGACAAGGCCGGAGCCGTGATCACGGCGAACGCCGGCGTCAAGCACTGGGTCGTCTGGGGCTGCAACGACGAGAACGAGACCGGCGTCGTGACGGCGCTGCAGAACTCGGGCGTCGCATCCACCGACATCGCCGGCGTCGGACTCGGCGCCTACCTGACCTGCAAGGACTGGAATGCCGGACAGGAGACCGGCAACAAGTCGGCACTGTTCATCTCCGGCGTCGAGGTCGGCAAGGCGGCCGTCGGCTCGATGATCGCGCTGCTGCGCGACGGAACCGAGCTTCCTCCCAAGACGGTCGCGAACACGGAGATCGTCGACGCGAGCAACTGGGAGGCGAAGGGCGTGGTCTGCACCTGATCGTCTGAACACATGGGGGCGATCCGACGGATCGCCCCCGCGTCATGACCGTGACGACAGAAAGGTGATGAGGAAGTGTCGGAAGAGTCGATCGTTTTGCAGGCCGTTGGTGTCGCGAAGAACTTCGGCGTCGTGCGGGCCCTCCGCGGCGTCGAGCTGGAGCTGCGCGCTGGTGAGGTCACCGCGCTGATGGGCGAGAACGGGGCGGGCAAGTCGACGCTCCTGAAGATCCTCAACGGGGACTACCGCCCCGACGAGGGCGAGCTGCGCATCGACGGGGAAGCCGTGCACTTCTCGGATCCGGCCGATGCGCGTGCTGCCGGTCTGCGCGTCATCGCGCAGGAACCGGAGATCATCCCGTGGGTCTCGGTCGCCGAGAACATCTACGTCGGCGCTCTCGGCGGTCTCGCGTATCGTCGTGGCGACGTGCTGAAGCGGGCGCGCGAAGAGCTGACCCGCTGGGGCTTCCATCGTGTGATCAAGGCGGAGACGCTCGGATCGGAGCTCTCTCCGGCACAGCGGCAGATCGTGGAGATCATGCGCGCGGTGATCACCCGCCCGAAGATCATGTGCTTCGACGAGCCCACATCGTCCCTCGGTGACGAGGAGGTGTCGCTGCTTTTCGCGCTGATCAAGAAGCTGCAGAGCGAGGGCGTCGCGATCGCCTACGTCTCTCATCGGATGGGTGAGATCTTCCAGCTCGCCGACCGGATCACCGTCCTGCGTGACGGCGCGTTCGTCGGCACGAAGCTGGTCGGCGAGACCGACCACGACGAACTCGTGCGGATGATGGTGGGGCGTGACCTCACCCAGTTCTTCCACCGCGAGGCCGCAGCCCTCGGCGATGTCGTCCTCGAACTCGCCGGCGTCTCCAATCAGCACGTCAGCGACATCTCGCTCACCGTCCGTGCGGGCGAGGTGTTGGGCATAGCGGGGCTGGTCGGTGCGGGACGCAGCGAGTTGATGAAGACGATCGCGGGCGACTTCGTCGTGCACTCGGGCGAGATCCGCGTGCAGGGCAAGCGCCGTCGCATCCGCCAGCCCGCCGACAGCATCAGGGCCGGCATCGGATTCGCACCCGAGGAGCGCAAGGCCGAGGCCCTGCTGCTCGAACGTTCGGTGCGGGACAATGCGGCGCTCGTCGTGCTCCGTCAACTCTCGCGCTGGATCTTCGTGAAGGATCGCGCCGAGCGCGCGCTCGCGCAGGAGTACGTGGATGCGCTCCGCATCCGCACGCCCTCCACCGATCAGCTCGTCGGGAAGCTCTCCGGCGGCAATCAGCAGAAGGTGGTGCTGGCGCGCTGGCTGGCGACCAAGCCCAAGCTGCTCCTCCTCGACGAGCCCACCCGTGGCATCGACGTCGGAGCGAAGTCCGAGATCTACGCGATCATCGACCGCCTCGCCCACGAAGGCGTCGCAGTGATCGTCGTCTCCAGCGAGCTCCCCGAGATCCTGGGCGTCTCCGACCGCATCTACGTCATGGCGGGTGGGCGCATCAGCGGCGAGCTGTCGCGCGCCGAGGCCACTGAAGAGAACATCCTGGCGCTCGCGATGGACGAAGAGGCCGCCGCATGAGCATCGATTCCCGAAAGGAAACATCGACCGTGACCACCACCGCCGCGAACACCACATCAGTGGAGACGCAGCCCCTCTCACCGGTCCGGCGCGTCATCGCCGCGATCGGTGTGCAGAACCTCTCCCTCATCCTCGCGATCGCCGTCGTCGTCGCGATCATCGGCATCCAGAACCCGTTGTTCTTCGGGGTGCAGAACCTCAAGGTCATCGGAACGGCGATCTCGATCATGGGTCTGCTCGCCGTGGTGCAGACCATCGTGATCATCCTCGGCGCGCTCGACATCTCGGTCGGGTCGATCGCCGGTCTCACCTCCGTCACCTCGGCGATGATCTTCACCGTCGCAGGACCCGCGATCGGGGTGGTCGGCGCCGTCGCCATCGGCGTGCTGTGCGGTCTGATCAACGGCTGCATCATCGTGTTCGGCCGGGTGAACCCGGTGATCGCGACACTGGCGACGCTCGCGGCCTTCAAGGGGATCTCGCAGCTGCTCTCCGACGGACGTGCGCAGGGCTACACGGGCGCCGACCCGTTCTTCATCTTCCTGGCGCGAGGGGCGATCATCGGCATCCCGACCCTTATCTGGGTGCTCGTGATCGTCGCGGTGCTCGCGCACATCGTGCTGCGGTACACCTCGATCGGCCGGAACATCTACGCTGTCGGCGGCAACAACATCGCCTCCCGCCTGGCCGGCATCAACATCAACCGCTACATCATCGGCGTCTACATGGTCACCGGGGCGATCGCCGCGGTAGCCGGCATCCTCATCACCGCGCGCACGGGATCGGGGCAGCCGATCTCCGGTTCCGAGGGGCTCGAGCTGCAGGCCATCACGGCCGCGGCGCTCGGTGGCGCGGCGCTGAAGGGCGGCAAGGGAACCATCGCCGGGACGATTCTCGCGGTCGTGCTCCTCGGTGTGCTGACCAACGGCATGACCCTGCTCGGGGTGAACACGTTCTGGCAGAACGTCGCCCAGGGCGCACTGCTCGTGATCGCGGTCGTGATCCAGCAGCTCCGCTCCGGCGAGCGGCGCATCGGCATCCCCGGATGATGCGCGTGGTGCGGGGCGGCGAGTCTGCTCCGCACCACGGCTTCGGGAGATCAGCCGATCTCCTCCAGATGCAACCACCAGGAGAGCGGCCGACCGGGGCCGACAGTCGGCGCCGCGCCAGCCTCGACGGCATCTGCGAGAGAGTCGTACGGCGTCAGCGCCGGCTCGATCGCGATCACCGGCGCGGAGGCGAAGGTGCCGGGGTCGATCCAGAGGGCGACGCAGGGGAGGGACACTGCATCCCAGCTGACGCGCAGACCGGTTCGGTCGGGTCGACGCAGCACGATGCGATCGATCGGGGTGGTCGACCACCACTTCGCTCCGGCGAGCGAGTCGAGGAGCGCTGCCGGGTCGTTGTCCGCCTCGATGACCCGTGTCATGTCCGTCGGATAGACGCGCCGCCATGGAGCCGCCGCACCGAGTTCGATGATCGTGCCCGGGGTCCAGATGAACTGCGGATGCGCGGCCCACTGCACCGGGCGCACCTCGTCGGACGTGAGGGAGTAGTCGAGGCGCGCACCTGTGGAGTCGTGGTGGATGCGTCGGCGAAGCGTCATGCCGTCGACCTCGACCGCGTGCGATCCGCCGTCGCCCGCCCAGCGCCGGTTCCAGGCTTCGCCGTGATCGCCCCACTCCTCGAAGCCGTTGCCTCGCGGGACGCGGCAGGCGTCGATGGTCGGCAGCATCTCGTCCCAGCCGCCCAGCGAGGTGGCGGTGAAGTCCGTGGGCGTGCGCTCACCGACCGGCTGGTGCAGCCACTCCTCGGCGCCGCGCAGGCTGTTCGCTCTCGCACCGTCCGCCAGGTCGATGGCGCCGAACGAGAGTGCGGTCACAGAGAGTCTTCGTAGGAGCGGACGATGAGGTCGCCGGCGGTGCGGGCGGCCTGGTCGGCATCGCCCGCGGCGACGGCTGCGGCGAGCTCGCAGTGCAGATCGACGGCGACGGCCGAGATGCCGTGACTCGCGACCACCTGGATGCGGTCGTCGAGTGCCGCGCCGACCAGCGAGAGCAACTCGGCGATCAGGGGGTTGCCCGCCGCTTCGAACAGCGTCGCGTGGAAGTCGACATCTGCGGCCGTGAAGGCGTCGACATCTTCCGGCTCAAGCGCATCGCGCATCCGTTGAGAGGCGGCGACGAGACGTTCGGCGGTCGCGTCATTGCGGCGAAGGGCCGCAAGTCGAGAGGCCGTCGGTTCCACGGCCGAGCGCAGCTCCAGCAGATCCTGCCTGGCATCCTTGGCGTCCGGTCCGGAGAGTCGCCAGCGGAGCACGTCGACGTCGAGGGCGTGCCAGGCGTCATCGGCGAGCACGCGCGTGCCGACGTTCTGTCGAGCGACGATGAGCCCCTTCGCCTCGAGCACGCGCATGGTCTCCCTGACCACTGTGCGCGACACCCCGTACTGCTCGCCGAGCTCATCGAGCGGCAGTTGCGCGCCGGGGGCGATCTCATGGTGCACGATGCGGCGGCCGAGGTCGTCGACGAGCACGCCGTGCAGCCCGCGCCGGGCGGCCATCACGCGAACCTCGCGCTGTAGGCGCCGTCGACGGCCCAGTCGGCGCCGTTGACGTAGGACGCGGCTCTCGAGAGCAGGAAGCACACGACGGCCGCGATCTCCGACGGCTGCGCCGGACGCCCGGTCGGCTGGACCGCGAGCGTGGCGGCGAGCTCTTCCGGACGCTCGGCGAAGTGGGTCTCGGAGAGAGGGGTCCAGACGAGTCCGGGGGAGACGGCGTTCACGCGGACGCCCCGGCCGGCGACGTCGAGGGCGAGCGAGCGGGTGAACCCCAGCTGCCCCGCCTTGGCTGCGGCGTAGGGGAACATCCCCGCCATGGTCATCTTGGAGTGGATGCTGGAGATCGAGACGATGGATCCGTGCTCGGCGGTGAGCATGACCGGAAGGACAGCCCGCGCACACAGCCAGGACGCCTTCAGGTCGAGGTCGAAGAAGTCGTCCCATTCGGCGACGCTCATGGTCGTGGGGTCGCTGTAGGCGTTGCGGCCGGCGTTGTTCACGAGACCGCTCGGTGCGCCGAGGGCCGTCGTCGCCTCCTCCACCCAGTGGGCGACTGCGGCTTCGTCGGTCACGTCGGCGACGGTGCCGTGCACGTCGAGGCCGTCTGCGGCGAGGGCGGCGACCGCGGCTTCGACGCGTGCGGGGTCGAGGTCGCAGAACGACACGGTCGCTCCCTGCTCGCGTGCGGTGCGGACGACGGCGTTGCCGATGCCCTGGGCGCCCCCGGTGACGAGGATCACTTCTCCTCGGAGAAGATCGGCACCGTTCATGCCGCCGCCCCTTCTCGGGAAGGTGCCACTGTCGTCATGCTCAACCCTCTGCTTCCTCGCATCGCCGACACCCGTCGGTGCGCATACTATGATAATAGTATTATCTCGCGTCGATTGCCCGGCGCCGGAGACATCTCAGCGAGGGAGCCGGATGCGCATCAGTCGGATCGAGACGTTCAGCGTGGCCCCGCGCTGGCAGTTCCTTCGCATGGAGACCGACGACGGAGTGGTCGGTTGGGGCGAGCCTATCGTGGAGGGAAGCGCAGACGTCGTGGCTGCGGCGGTCGATTCCCTGTCCGAGATCCTGATCGGTTCCGACCCGACCCGCATCGAAGATCTGTGGCAGACGATGACCCGCGGCGGCTTCTACCGCGGCGGTCCTGAGCGCTCCTCCGCGATCTCCGGCATCGACCAGGCGCTGTGGGACATCCGCGGCAAAGCGCTGGGCGTGCCGGTGTACGACCTGCTGGGCGGACCGGTCCGCGACCGGATCAGAGCCTACGTGTGGGTCGGCGGAGACGATCCGGCCGAGGTCGCCGCGCAGGCGGCCGCCCGCGCCGCCGAGGGCTACACCGCTGTCAAGATGAACGCCTCCGGTCGGATGCGCCACCTCGAGTCGCGAGCCGCCGTGCAGGGCGTGGTCGACCGCGTCGAGTCAGCCACGGCGGCGATGGATGGTGGCGATGTCGCGATCGACGCACACGGTCGGTGGTCGGTCAGCGTCGCAAAGACCATGTGCCGGGCGCTCGAGGCCCACGTCGCACCGCTGTTCCTCGAAGAGCCGCTCGTCCCCGAACTCACCCACCGCCTCGACGGGCTGTGCGGCGGCACGTCGGTGGCGATCGCGACCGGAGAGCGCCTGTACTCACGGTGGGACTTCCGGTCGGCGCTCGAAGCCGGTATCGCGCTCGCCCAGCCCGATGTCTCACACGCCGGTGGCATCTCCGAGACCCGACGCATCGCCGCGCTCGCAGAGCTGCACGGGGTGGGGCTCGCACCGCACTCTCCGCTCGGACCGATCGCCCTGGCCGCCTGCCTCCAGGTCGACATCGCCAGCCCGAACGCGGTGCTGCAGGAATCCAGTCTCGGCGTCCACTACAACGAGGGTGCCGACCTGCTCGACTACCTCATCGACCCCGAACCGCTCACGGTGAAGGAAGGCTGGTTCGAGCGTCCGATGCGTCCGGGCCTGGGCATCGAGGTCGACGAGGCCGCCGTACGCAGGGCTGCCGGTGTGGGACTCTGGCGCTCGCCGTTGTGGCGTCACGATGATGGGAGCTTCGCCGAATGGTGACCAGACTCGAACCCGGCGACGGCGTCCGCAGCACCCGGATCGTGGCGATCGTGCGAGACCGCACCGGGGTGCACCTCCGCGCAGCGTGCGACACGCTCCTCGATGCCGGGGTGTCCGTGCTCGAGGTGACGACCAATACTCCCGGTGCCGCAGGGGTCGTGGCGGATCTCATCGCTGCGGGCGCGACCGAGGTGGGCATGGGAACGGTGCGCACCGTCGAGCACGTGCGCCAGGCCGCCGACGCCGGAGCGTCGTTCATCGTCACCCCAACGGTCTCGCTGCCGGTGGGGCTCGCCGCGCAGGAAGCGGGTATGCGTTGGTACCCCGGCGCTGCCACCCCGACCGAGATCGAGACGGCGTGGACCGCCGGTGCCACGGCCGTGAAGGTCTTCCCGGCCGGCGTCCTCGGGGGTGTGCGCTTCATCCGCGAGGTGCGCGCGCCGCTCGACGACATCCCGCTGATCCCCACCGGGGGTGTCCGCATCGACGACATCGCCGACTATCTGGCCACAGGTGCGCTCGCCGTCGGGATGGGGTCGCCCCTGCTTGGTGATGCCGTCGCGAGCGGCGACCTGAAAGGTCTCCGGGTACGAGCCGAGGCCGCGCTCGCCGCGGTGCGCGAGGCCACGGCCTGAACGACGACAGCACCCCCGGCGAAACGAGGGTGCTGCTAATCGGCCCGGCCGGCTCGGCTCGGCTCAGTCGGTGTCGGTTCCGACGACCGCGAAGTCGACGCCGAAGTCGATGTCGATCGAACGGTTGTCCGACGTGAGGACGGAGGCGTCGTAGGGGCTCACGTCGTCGCCGTCGACATCGAGGTCGGTGATCATGCCTTCGGCCTCGGCGAGTGCCGCCGAGACGAGGGCGCGGATCGTCTCGTCGTCGAGCGTGAGCGCGGGGCCGGTGTCATCGCCGTCGGCCACATCGGTCGAGATGACGGATGCGGCGAGGTCCTTGTCGACACGGACCTCGGTCTCATCGCCCGCGGTTGTCGTGAGCTGCACCTCCCACGTACCGTCGCGTTTCGCATCGATCGAGGTGACCTCGCCGTCGGCGGCTCCGCGTGCCGCATCCGCGATCGTGATGAGTTCGTCGGCGGATGCCGTGCCGATGCCTGTCACCGGGCCGCGGCCGTTCGAGGGGGCGTCGCCGCGGTCGTCGCCGCGGTTGCCCTCACGCGGGGCGTGGTCATCCGCGTCGTCGTGGCGGGGACCGTCGGACATGGAGGAGCGGTCGTCGTCGCCGAACTCGTCGCCGATCGCGGCACCGACCGCGATGCCGCCGCCCGCCAGGACCACGGCTGCCGCGATGCCCCCGCCGATGAGCAGTGCGCGCTTGCGCCCGGGCTTCGGCGCGGGAGCCGCGGGAGCGGGCTCGGCGGTGGGGAACGTCGGGTGCTGCCCGGAACCTGCTGCCGTAGCAGCCGCATCCGGGGCCGGGGTCACCGGTACGGTCTGCGCATCCGGGGTGCCCTGTGCGGTCTGGTCGGAAGCTGGCGTCTGGTCGGGAGTGGGTGTCTTGTCGTCCATGTCTCGATGGTGCCGCGCAGGCGCTGAAGCCATCCTGAAGCGTCCTGAAGACCTCTTCAGGAACCGGACTTCCGGCCGGTCAAGTGCTGAGGGGGAGGGTGAGGACGAAGCGTGCGCCGCCCCAGCGGGAGTCGTCGACCGTGAGGGTTCCCCGACTGCGGGTGGCGATGCCGCGGGCGATCGCGAGCCCCAGTCCGCTGCCTCCGGCGTCGCGGCTGCGGGCTTCGTCGAGGCGCACGAAGCGCTCGAAGATGCGCTCGCGTTCCTCGGCCGGCACCCCGGTGCCGTCGTCCTCGACCGTGACGAACACGTGGCCGTCGGACGGGATCACCCCGATCGCGATGCGTCCTCGGCTGTGGCGCACGGCATTGTCTGCAAGGTTGCGCACCAGTTGGCCGAGCAGGCGCGGGTCTGCGTGCACCCTTGCGGCTTGGACGCCGGAACCGTCGACGTCGAGCCCGGCCGCACGCAGCCGGCGCACCTCGCTGAGCGCGATGTCGTCGAGGTCGACCGCTTCGTCCAGCGTGCTCGCGCCTTCGTCGAGACGGGCGAGCAGCAGCAGCGATTCGACGATCCCCTGCAGACGCAGCCCTTCCTCCGACACGACCTCGGCGAGTTCGCCGATGCTCGTCACGTCGGGGTGGGCCTGGGCGAGCTCAGCGTGTTGACGGATGGTCGCGAGCGGGGATCGCAGTTCGTGCGAGGCATCCGAGACGAAGCGCCGTTGCGCGGTGGCCGCGGCGTCGAGTCGGTCGAGCATGCCGTTCATGGTGGTCGCGAGTGCGGCGATCTCATCCGCGGTCTCCGGCACCGGCACCCGCTGGTGCAGGCGCTCGGCGGTGATGCCGTCGACCTCTTCGCGGATGCGCTCGACAGGGCGGAGCGCGCGACCGACCACGAGCCAGGTGGTCACGGCCACGAGCAGCAGCAGCAGGGGGACCGCGATGGCGAGCAGCGTCGCGACCGTCGCCAGGGTCTCGGCATCGTCATCCATCGAGACGGCGAGCACGAGCGTCTGATCGCCGTCGATGTCTTCCGAGACCACCACGACGGTGTCGCCGTCGACGGTGGTCGTCTGCGGGTCGTCATCGGCGGGGAGCGGCGTCGAACCCAGCTTGTCGCGAGCCTCCTCGCTCGCCGCGCGTACCGACCCGTCCGGACCGAGGATCTGCAGGATCTCGTCGTCGAGCGCGTCCACGCCCTTACCGCCCGGCCCACCGGCACGTTCGGCGAGCTCGCTGAGCCGCTGCTCCGCGGCGCGTTCGGTGCTGCCGTGGATGCTGGCGCTGAGGACGCCGTAGAACGAGAAGGCGCCGATGAGCAGTGCGACGGCCACGACGACGGTCGCTCCGAGCGTGGTCCTGCCGCGCACCGAGCGCCAGCCGCGGCTAGCCACCGTTCGCCGCCAGCCGGTAGCCCGCACCGCGGATGGTCTCGATGGCCTCGCGTCCGAAGGGCTTGTCGAGCTTGCGGCGCAGGTGTCCGACGTAGACCTCGACGATGTTGGGGTCGCCGTCGAAGTCGTCGTCCCAGACGCCGTCGATGAGAGCCCGCTTCGACAGCACCTGGCCGCGATGACGCATGAGGTACTCGAGCACCGAGAACTCCCGCGCGGTCAGGGTCACGGGCGTCTCCCCGCGCCAGACGCGGTGCGCGGCGGGGTCGAGTCGGAGATCGCCGGCTTCCAGAACGGCCGGACGGGCGACGGCACCGCGGCGCACGAGGGCCCGCAGGCGTGCGACGAGGATCGCGAACGAGAACGGCTTGGTGACGTAGTCGTCGGCGCCGGTCTCGAGCGCCTCCACCTGATCCCACTCGCCGTCCTTCGCCGTGAGCATCAGCACGGGCGTCCAGTTCTCCTCGGCCCGAAGCGCCTCGCACACCTTCCAGCCGCTCATGCCGGGCATCATGAGGTCGAGCACGATCGCGTCGTACCGCGTCTCGCGTGCGCGCCAGAGTCCGTCGACGCCGTTGTGCGCCACGTCGACGGCGAAGCCCTCGGCCTCGAGGCCGCGGCGTACGCCCTCGGCGAGACGCACCTCGTCGTCCACCACCAGGATCCGCATCCCTCCAGTGTGGTGGCTCCACGCTGAATCCGGGCTGAAGCGGTCGCCTCGCCATACTCCGACTCGAAAAAGTCAGTCGGCGAGAGCAGCCTGGATCTCACGGATCACTTCGCCGAGGGTGCCGGAGTCGAGCAGCCCGGGGCCGAGCGGGCCGGCGGAGTCGGTGCCGAGGGGCGGCAGGCGTCGGAGTGCGGTGGCGGCGTCGACGGAGAGCATGCGGAGCTGCCATCGCACCTCTTCGACACGTGCTCCGCGAGCATTCGGGTGGGCCAGCTCGACGGCCTTCGCGGCGTAGGCGGCTGCTCCGAGCGCGTGCGCGCCCATGTGTGCGACTCCTGCGGCCTGGGCTGCCGAGCGGGCCGCGGCGACTCCGGCGGGCGATGTGGCGCTGTGGGCAGCCCGGCCGGCGACGAAACGTCGACGGATCTCGCCCGCAGCCGCGAGCTCGCCCCGCGCGAACGCCCGTGCCCTGGCGATGGCGTCCCGGGCCCGAGCGTCGTCGGGCGCCTCGGCCTCGAACAAGGGCAGCACCCGCTCTGCGCAGTCAGCGGCCCACACCGCGACGGTGCGGCGGTCCGCGTCGGTCATGCCCTGTGGGGTCGTCATGCTCACCTCGCTCGGCGTTCGATGCGTGATCGTGCGGCCTCGTGCGCCTCGCGAAGAAGGGTGAGCACCGCATCCGCCGTCCGTTCCGCAGGGTTGATCACGCACACCCAACCGGACATGCCGTAGAGCGGATGCCGGTGGAACACGTCGGCCTCGGTCGGATCGGCGTCAGCATCCACGATCGACTCGGTCTGTGCGCGCCCGACGTGGATGTTCACCCGGAAGCGTCCCGGAGCGTCGAGGGCGGATGAGGCGTCGTCGGGATAGTCCTTCGTGATGATCGTGCCGTACGGCTGAGTGCGCTCCGGCATCCGTCCGTCGGGCGCGTAGGAGAAGTACGCGTCTCCCCACGACAGCTCCGGAAAGTCGCTTCCGGGCCCGGGCGCGACGACGAGGACACCGTCGAAGCCACGGACCGTCTCGATGATCTTCTGCATTTCCATCCTTCAATGGTGAGGTGGAAGTGCTTATGTGGACTTCTGTCCGTAAGCGAAGGGGGAAAAGGTGCAGAACCCTCAAGAGGCGACATTCACGACGGTGCAGCTCGGACGGCTGGTCGGCTACTCGACCCAGCAGGTGCGCGATCTCGAGCGCCTCGGCGTCATCCCCGCGGCAGAGCGCGGTGCGAACGGGTATCGCCGGTATCGGATGCCGCATGTCACGGCCCTGCAGGCGTACCGCGCGATGGCAGCCGCGCTCGGCCCGGTGCCCGCCCGCCGGCTCATGCCGGACCTGATCGAGGGGACGCTCGAGCGAGCCGCCGAGCGGATCGACGATCTGCACGCGAACCTCTCCCGTGAGCGTTCTCGGGTGCGGGAGGCGCTGAGCGGACTCGATGTCGCCGTGGCCGAGGCCGACGACGTGTTCGCCGAGGAGGACGCGATGACGATCGGCGAACTCGCCCAGGCGCTGGGCATCCGTCCGTCGGCCTTGCGTCACTGGGAGCGCGAGGAGCTCGTGCATCCGCTGCGGGGTGCGGCGTCGACCCGTTCCTACGGTTCCGCCGCGATCACCGAGGCGCGGGTGGCAGCGGCTCTCCGCTCCGGCGGCTACGGCATTCCGGCGATCGCCCGCATCCTCGACGAGGTGCGCACTCACGGTCGCACCTCCGAAGTTCAGCGGATCCTCACGGAGAGGCTGGCCGACCTCACGCGCCGTAGCGTCGCCCTGCTCGGTACCGCGGGGCACCTGCACGACCTGCTCGCCGACCGTCTCCCCGGGGCGGGATCGTCGGTCACTCCCGAGCGCTGATCAGTGCGGCGAGCCGCTCGACGATCGGATTCGCGTCGAGCGGATCGGTGATGATCGCGGTGATCGCCTCGAACGGGAGGACAGGAAAGCGAGCGGCGGCACCGACCTTCTCTTCGCTGGCCAGCACCACGGTCTCCGTGCACCGCGAAGCGAGTGCCCGCTTCGTCACCGCGTCGTCGAGCTCACCCGTCGTGAGACCGTGCACGGGATCGACGCCGGTCACGCCGAGGAAGAACACATCGGCGGCGAGGTGCTGGATGGCCTCCATCGCGAGTCCTCCGCCGGTGACCAGGGAGTGCCGGGTGAGCTCCCCGCCGATCATGACCACACGGGCGTCGGAGTGTTCGGCCACGGAGAGCGCGACGACGGGACTCGGGGTGATGACCGTGATGCCGGCGCCGGAGGGGAGCAGCCGAGCCATCGCGAGGGTCGTGGTCCCGGCGTCCAGCACGATCGTCGCTCCGGGACGGATGCGCGCGACGGCCGCACGTGCCACCCGCTCCTTGCTCTCGGTCGCGAGGCCGTGCCGGTCGCGCACCGGTCGTTCGGGCTCGGGGATCGGCAGGGCGCCGCCGTACACCCGCTGGAGCTTCCCCTCCTCGGCGAGTTCGCGGAGATCTCGGCGGATGGCGTCTTCCGACACTCCGAGCTCGTCGGCCACCGCTTTCGCGACGACGCGTCCGTCGCGGGCGAGAAGGTCGAGCAGGTGGTCCTTGCGTTGCGCAGCGAGCATTTGTTTCCTCACGAAGTTGCACGATTGTGCATGATTCAGACTACAGTCATCTCCATGACGAAGCCACTCCTGATCCTCATCGCCGGCCCCTATCGCTCCGGGACGAACGGCGACCCCGACCTCATCGCCCGGAACCTCGCGCGCCTGGAAGAGGCCTCCGGCCCGATCTTCCGCCTCGGCCACGTGCCGATGATCGGGGAGTGGGTCGCGCTGCCGATCCTGCGCACGCTCGAGCCGGCCGACTCCGATGCCGATGCCGATGCCGGTGACGGTGACGTCATGTACGAGACCGCGCACCGCCTGCTGCAGCACTGCGACGCCGTGCTGCGCCTGCCGGGGGAGTCGTCCGGTGCCGACAAGGACGTCGAGATCGCGCAGCAGCGCGGGCTGCCGGTCTACCGCTCCCTCGAGGAGATCCCCCGGCGGTGATTCCGTAGGCTGGAGGTATGACCAAGAACCTCTGGACCATCCTCGGCGTCGTCCTCGCCGTCGTGATCGCGTGGTGGATCGTGAGCGCCCTGTTCTCGGTCCTCGCGTTCATCTTCAAGCTCGCGATCGTCGCGGTCGTGGCCGTGGTGGTCTTCCTCGTCCTGCGTGGGATCTTCGCCCGCAGCGACGACTGACCCACGGCCGTCGAATCGCGCACCTGGTCGCCGATTCGCCGCGGAAGCGACCACGTGCGCGATTCGAGAGCGGCTACGCCTTGGCGAACGCGCCGACCCGGTACTTCGCGGCGCGGTGCGTGTCCTGCACGCGGTCGCCACGGCCGTGGAGCTTGTTGCGGAGCGTCCCGGGTGCGTATTCCTCGGGGTAGGCGCCGCGCTCGCGCAGCACCGGGATCACGTGCTCGATGATGTCCTGCCAGGTGCCGGGGGTGACCGCGTAGGCGAGATTGAAGCCGTCGATGTCGGTCTCGTCGACCCAGGACTGCAGATCGTCGGCGATCTCAGTGCCGGATCCGACGATCGTGGGCCCGAGGCCGCCGATCGCGTTGTGGCGTCCGAAGTCGCCGACCGTCCACTCGCGGCCGAGGTCGGCCTCTTCCTTGAGGTGCTGCAGCACGGACTGGATCGCGTTGGACTCGACGTTGCCGACCGGCTCGTCCTCGGCGTACTGCGACAGGTCGACGCCCATCCACCCCGACATGAACGTGAGCGCGCCCTCGGGGCTCGCGTAGGAGAGGTACTCGGCGTGCTTCGCCGTCGCCTCCTCGCTCGTCGCGGCGGTGATCACGGTGAGAAGCGTGTAGATGCGGGCGTCGTACCGGTCGCGGCCCGCCGCTTCGAGGGCATCGCGGATGCGCTTCACGGTGCCGGCGAGCACCTCCTTCGAGGGCGCGGCGACGAAGATGGCCTCGGCGTTCTCGGCCGCGAACTTCACGCCCCGCGGGCTCGCGCCGGCCTGGTAGATCACCGGCGTGCGCTGCGGCGACGGCTCGGAGATGTGGATGCCGGGAACGCTGAAGTGCTTGCCCTCATGCCCGATCGGGTGCACCTTGCCCGGGTCGGTGAAGATGCCGCGCTCGCGGTCCTCGACCACGGCATCGTCTTCCCACGAGCCCTCCCAGAGCTTATAGAGCACCTCGACGTACTCGTCCGCGTGGTCGTAGCGGTCGTCGTGGGCGAGCTGGTCCTCCTGACCCATGTTGCGCGCGGCGCTGGGCAGATAGCCGGTCACGACGTTCCAGCCGACGCGGCCCTGCGTGAGGTGGTCGAGCGTGCTCAGCCGGCGCGCGAACGGATAGGGGTGCTCGAACGCGGTGCCGGCCGTGATGCCGAAGCCCAGGTTCTCGGTGACGGCCGCCATCGCGCTCACCAGCAGGATCGGGTCGTTCACCGGCACCTGCGCGCCGTTGCGGATCGCGGCCTCGTTCGTGCCGCCGTACACGTCGTAGGTGCCGAGCACGTCGGCGATGAAGATGCCGTCGAAGGTCGCGCTCTCCAGCAGCTTCGCCAGATCGGTCCAGTACGAGATGGTGTTGTACTGCCGTGACCGGTCGTCGGGGTGCCGCCACAGGCCGGACGACTGGTGGGCGACGCAGTTCATGTCGAAGGCGTTGAAGCGGATCTGACGGGTCATGGGCTCCATGAAAGGCGAAGGGCGCCGGTGAATCCAGGGTCGCCGACACGCGCCGACACATTCGGGTGCGACAGCCTCCGCTCTGGCAGTCGGCACACCCGGCGGGCTCTACCCTTGACTGGTGACCGACGAGACCGCGACAGCCCAGCGTCTGGTGCGGCGCTTCGCCCGCGAGACCAACCTGCTCGTGGCCGGTCGCGACTTCTCCGTCGTGGGAACGGATGCCGTGGCCGACGAGCTGCGTCGACTGCTGCCCGCTTTCGGTGCGCATCTCGGAAGCACCGGCACGGTCGGCCACGGAGTCGTCTTCGCACCGGGTGCGACGCCCGAGATCCTGCTCGACGGCAAGGCTCTCCCGGCGCGTGAGACGGCTCACGACCGTGTCGATGCGGCCGGACGTCACATGCCCGTCGCCACCGATCGCGCGCGACGCCTGCGCGAGGCCGGCACGGTGAAGGGTGTGCGGATCGGCATCGCGATGGTGCTGGAGCCGAAGACCGCCCAGCTCGCCCTGCTGCTGCGGGATGCCGGAGCGACGGTCGCCGTCTACGCCCACCCGGATGAGATCGACGTCGAGGTCGCCCAGGTGCTGCGATCCCGCGGAATCCCCGTCGACGGTGACCCGGCCCTGTCGGCAGCTGCGGAGCGCGCCGCCGCCGTGGCCTTCCTGCGCCGCGGCTTCGACCTGCTGCTCGACGACGGCTCCCACCTGATCCGTCTCGCGCACGAGGAGGGTCTCGCAGCCGCGCTGCGTGGGGCGGCGGAGGAGACCACGAGCGGACTCACGCCCCTGCGGCTCATGGAGCGCGAAGGAGTGCTCGAGATCCCGGTCATCGCGGTGAACGACGCCCTCACCAAGACCTCCTTCGACAACCGCTACGGCACCGGCCAGTCGTGCGTGTTCGCGATCGCCGATGCGCTGGACGAAGTGGGCATCGACCTCCGCGACCAGCCTGCCGTCGTCGTCGGCTACGGCCCGGTCGGTGAGGGCGTCGCCGCGCACCTGCGGGCCCTCGGCGTGCAGGTCGGCGTCGCCGAGACCGATCCGGTGCGTGCTCTCCGAGCCGCGCACGACGGCTATCGGATCGGACGACTGCACGACCTCGCCCCGGGAGCGCTCGTCGTCTCGGCCACCGGGGCGCCGCACACGGTCGACGCCGAGGTGCTGCGAGCGGCGGCGATCGTCGCGGTCGCGGGCGGGGTTCCACACGAGGTCGACCTCGACCCTGCGAAGCTGCGACCGTTCGCGGGCGAGAGCGGCGCATCCTCTCCGTTCGTCGAGCGCGCCGGCGAAGGTGCGCTCGTGATCGCCCGAGGCGGGTGCGTGAACCTGTCTGCCGGCGAAGGCAACCCGATCGAGATCATGGACCTCTCGTTCTCGGTGCAGCTCTTCGCCGTCGAGCACCTCCTCACGCACGGTCTGCCCGCCGGCGTGCATGCGCTGCCGCCCGAGACCGACACCGTCATCGGCGCGGCCGCTCTCGCCCTGCGCGGCGCGCACATCGACCAGCGCAGCCCGGCGCAGGTCGATGCGCAGCGCGAGTGGCGCTCGCCGCGATTCCGAGGAGAATCCGCATGACCGCCGTGACCGTCTATTCCGCGGGACTCGTCGTGCCGATCACCGCGCCGCCGATCGTCGACGGCGCGGTCGCGGTGCGCGACGGCCGCATCATGCACGTCGGAGAGCGCGAGTGGGTGCTGCGGTCGCTGTCCGAACGGGGCATCGCCGCCGACGAGGTGCACTGGCCCGGGGTCCTGACCCCCGGGCTCGTGAACGCGCACACGCACTTGCAGTACACCGGCATGGCCTCGGTCGGGCGCGGGCAGTACGACGGCTTCGACGACTGGGTGCGCGCTTTCGACCCGGTGTACGAAGGCGGTCGCGACTGGGCGGCGGATGCGGCCGACGGTGCGACGCAGGCGCTGCGTTCCGGCACGACGGCTGTGGCCGATGTCGTGACCGATCGTGCGGCGGCGACCGCGCTGCACGATGCCCGGCTGCACGGCATCACCTACTGGGAGGTGATGAGCTGGACCAACGCCGACTGGGCCCGTACCGGGCGTGCGCAGGTGGAGCAGGCGCTCGACGCCCTGCCGACCCCGCCGGGGACGGGCCTTTCACCCCACGCCCCCTACTCGCTCGACATCGAGCCGCTGCTGGAGATCCCCGATATCGTGCGCGAGCGCGGCGGACGCATCCACATCCACCTCGGCGAGGCCGCGTTCGAGAGCGAGTTCGCCCACGAGCATCCGCAGGCGTGGCACACGGCCGGGCTCGCCAGCTTCCAAGAACTGCGCCAGGCCGGATTCGGCACCAGCGCCACCGAGTTCGTCGATCAGCTCGGCGTGCTCGGGCCCGACTGCCACATCGCGCACGGCGTCTACATGAGCGCCAGGGACCGCGCGATCCTGCGGGAACGCCGCACGACGGTGGCCCTGTGCCCGCGGTCGAACGCCGTCATCGGACTCGAGGAGCCGCCGATCGCCGCGTACCTGCGCGAGGGCAGCCCGATCGCCGTCGGCACCGACTCGCTGTCGTCGAGCCCGTCGCTCGACGTGCTGGCCGACGTGGCGGAGCTCGCGCGCATCGCCCGCGCGCAGGGGTACACCGACCGCGACCTGCACGCGCGCCTGCTCGGTGCCGCGACCCTCGGCGGTGCGCACGCCATGGGGATCGACGTGGGCCCGGACCGCACCGGCTACCTCGCCGTGGGGGTCCTCGCCGACCTCACCTTCTTCGACGTCCCGGCGGGCCCCGATGCGGTGGTCGAACTCGTCGAGCACGGTGCCGGCCGTACCGCTGCCACGATCATCTCCGGCGAGGTGCGCTACGCGATCGACTCCTTCGACCGTGCAGCGGTCACCCCGTGACCGTTCCGATCGCCACCCCTGGAACTGGAGGCATCTCATGACGCAGCGCCCCGCGACCGCCGAGCGGCTCGACCTCGCCCCGCATCCGGAAGGCGGCTGGTTCCGCCGCACCTGGACGAGCCCGCTTCCCGTCGAGACGCCGAACGGTCAGCGGCCGGCGGCCACCTGCATCCACTACCTCCTCCTGCCATCGGAGAAGAGCGAATGGCACGTCGTGACCAGCGACGAGTTGTGGCTGTGGCACGGGCCCGGCCGACTCGAACTCCGCCTCGGCGGAGACGGTGCGGAACCGGGCGAGGCGACGGCGATCGTGCTCGGCCCCGGAGAGGCGGCGCAGGTGCGTGTGCCGGCCGGCGTCTGGCAGGCCGCGAGGCCGCTCGACGCCGACGAGGTGCTGGTGTCGTGCTTCGTGTCCCCAGGTTTCGACTTCGCCGATTGGCGACTCGCCGCATCGCCTACTCTGTAGAGGCAGACCGTGTCTGCAGAAGCAGACCCGTCCTGCCTCGCCGTCTTCTCCATACCCTTCCTCGCCCTGGAGTCATCGTGCCCTTCGCTCCCGCCCTCCGCCGCGCTGCAGCCGTCGCCGCTGCTGCCGCCGCCATCGCCCTCACCCTCTCCGCCTGCAGCTCGCCGTCCACGGGCTCCGGCAGCGGAGACGGCTCGGGCCTTCCGACCGTGACCGAGGGCAAGCTCACGATCGCGACCGGCGAGCCCAACTACGAGCCGTGGTTCGTCGACGACGACCCCTCCAACGGTGAGGGCTTCGAGGGCGCGGTCGCCAACGCCGTCGCCGAGCAGCTCGGCTACACGGCCGACGACATCGTCTGGGTGCGCACCACCTTCGACGGCGCCATCGCACCGGGCCCCAAGGACTGGGACATCAACCTGCAGCAGTTCTCCATCACGGATGACCGCAAGAAGGCCGTCGACTTCTCGTCGCCGTACTACACGACCACGCAGGCCGTCGTCGCGGTCGGCGGCTCGCCCGCGGCATCGGCGACCACGATCGACGAGCTCAAGGCCACCAAGGTCGGCGTGGCCAGCGGGACCACCAGCTACACGGTCGCCAAGGCCCAGCTCGGCGAAGCGAACCTCAACGTCTTCAACTCGGTCGACGACGTGGTGCTCGCGCTCAAGGGCGGGCAGATCGACGCCATGATCACCGACCTCCCCGGCGCCTTCTACGTCGTCGGTGCCCAGCTCGACGACGGCGTGGTGACCGGTCAGTTCGCCGACGCGAACGGCGGCGACGACTTCGGCATCGTCCTTCCCAAGGGCTCCGCGCTCACGGCCGACGTCACCAAGGCCGTCGACGCCCTGCGTGACGATGGCACGCTCGACGAGCTGCAGCAGAAGTGGCTCAGCGACGCGGTCGACGTCCCCGTCCTGAAATGACCTCGACCTCCGTCGACGCGGAGTGGCAGCCGAGCGAACTCGAGCTGTCACGCCGCGCTCTGCGGCGTCGGGCGACCACCCGATCCATCCTGATCGCGTTCGGCAGCAGCATCGCCCTGTTGGCGGTGCTCGTCGTCGTCGTCGTCAACACCCCCGGCTGGGCGATCGTCAGCCAGACGTTCTTCGATCCGCAGGTCGCGCTGGAGAGCATCGGTCCGATCTTCCAGGGACTGCTCGTCAACCTCCTGGTGCTCGTCATCGCCGTGGTGTGCGTCGCGATCCTCGGCACGCTCCTGGCTACCATGCGCTCGCTGCGCGGCCCGGTGTTCTTCCCTCTGCGCGCGATCGCCGCGGCCTACACCGACTTCTTCCGTGGCATCCCGCTGCTGATCGTGCTGTACCTCGTGGGGTTCGGCATCCCCGCGCTGATGATCTTCCCGCGCATGCCCCCGATGTTCTGGGGCACGATCGCGCTGGTCCTCACCTACTCCGCCTATGTCGCCGAGGTGCTCCGTGCAGGCATGGAGGCCGTGCATCCCTCGCAGCGCATCGCCGCGCGGTCGCTCGGGCTGACCCACGGGCAGACGCTCCGGATCGTCGTGATCCCGCAGGGCGTGCGCAAGGTCGTCCCCGCCCTCATGAACGACTTCGTCTCGATGCAGAAGGACGTGGGGCTGATCTCGGTGCTCGGCGCCGTCGATGCGGTCCGTGCGGCACAGCTGATGGTCGCCGAGACCTACAACTTCACACCGTACGTCGTCGCCGGCCTCATGTTCATCGTGCTCAGCTGGCCGATGATCCGCCTGACCGATGTCGTCACCGCGCGTCTGAACAAGCGCGAGCAGGCCGGAGGAGTCGTATGAGCGTGCCCGTGATCGAGGCCAGGGGTGTGCGCAAGCGCTTCGGCGATCATGACGTGCTGCGCGGCATCGACCTCGCGGTCGGCACGCACGAGGTGGTCGTGCTGATCGGCGCGTCCGGCTCGGGCAAGTCGACCCTCCTCAAGACCATGAACCTCATCGAGGGCATCGACGACGGGCAGATCTTCCTCTCCGGCGAGGACATCACCGACCCGCGGGTGGACGCCGACGCGGTGCGGGCCCGGATCGGGGTCGTGTTCCAGCACTTCAACCTGTTCCCGCACCTGACCGTGCTCGACAACGTCACGCTCGCCGCCGTGCGCGTGCACGGCATGCGCAAGACGGAGGCGCGCGCCCAGGCACGCGCGTTGCTCGACACGCTCGGCCTCGGCGCCAAGGCCGACGAGTACCCCGACCGGCTCTCCGGCGGGCAGCAGCAGCGCGTGGCGATCGTGCGCGCGGTGCTCACGCAGCCCGAGGTGCTGCTGCTCGACGAGATCACCAGCGCCCTCGACCCGCAGCTGGTGGGCGAGGTGCTCGATCTGGTGCGACAGCTGAAGCAGCAGGGCGCCACGATCGTGATGGCGACCCACGAGATGTCGTTCGCGCGTGAGGTCGCCGACCGCATCGTGTTCCTCGAGCACGGTGTCGTCGTCGAGCAGGGACCGCCCTCCCAGGTGTTCGATGCCCCGCAGCAGGCGGCCACCGCGGAGTTCCTGGCGCGCGTGCAGCACTGACGCCCGGCGGGAAGCGCGCGGCGTCGACGCTCATCCGCTCGACGGATCGAAGCGGTACTGAGGGTGGATGCGCGCCCTCGGAGGTGCGTGCTGAGCTTGAGGTCTCCGCCGATTCCTCGAGAGGTCCCACGTGAGCACGCCCCACATCATCCCGTCTTCCGCCGCGCCGACGGCCGACGCCTCCGCGGCCGACTCCGGCGACGGCCCACGCCGCGGCGGAGGCGCCTCCACACGTCGGCGCCGCATCGTCGGCGTCGACGTCGCGCGCGGACTCGCCCTGGTGGGGATGTTCGGCGCACATCTGATGGTCGCGAGCGGTCCCGACCTGACCCTGACCGACCCGTCGACATGGCTGGACATCGTCAACGGTCGCTCCTCGATCCTGTTCGCCCTGCTGGCCGGGGTCTCGCTCGCGCTGATGACGGGCGGTGCCGGTACCGCGTCACCGGACGAGCTCCGGAAGATCCGGTTGCGCCTGGTCGGTCGCGGGGCGGCGATCTTCGTGATCGGGCTCGTGGTCGAGCTGCTGGGCTCGGGAATCGCCGTGATCCTCACGCTCTACGGCGTGCTGTACATCCTGGCGGCGTTCACGGTGCACCTGCGCACCAGAGTGCTGGTGATCGCGGGGGCGGCACTCGGCATCCTCGGTCCGCCGCTGCTCGCCCTGATCGGCACGCTCTCGCCGGATCTGGGCGGCCCGGGGCTGTCGCTGGTGCTGTTCGGCACCTACCCGATCACGGTCTGGGCTGCGCTGCTCTGCGCTGGTCTCGTGATCGGACGCCTCGACCTGACCCGGGTGAAGACGGCAGTCGTCATGCTCGTCTGCGGAGGACTGATCGCGATCGGCGGTTACGCGCTGGGTGCGCTCCTCACGTCGCCGCCGCAGGAAGTCGCGTCGTCGAGCTCCACGTCCGGTTCGGGTTCGGGTTCGGGTTCGATGGGCATGATCCCCGGGGACGAGGTCGACGTCTCCGGACTGGCGTGCCAGACCAGTGACGGCGTCGTCGTCTGCTTCCCGCCGGAGAAGGCCTCGCTGTTCACGGACGACGGCGGCGGCATCGAAGAGGGGCAGTCGTACATCGATCGCGTGGCTTCGGAGGACCCGCCCGCGAAGATGCTCGAAGCGGTCATCAGCGTCTCGGCCCACTCCGGCGGCGTGCTGGAGGTGCTGGCATCCGGCGGCTTCGCGGTGGCCGTCCTCGGCCTGTGCCTGCTGGTGACCCGTTATGCGCGGTGGGCCGTTCTCCCGCTGGCGGCCTACGGCGCGGTTCCGCTCACCGGCTACGTCGTCCAGGCGATCCTCATCCTGGCGGGGGCGGCGACCTGGCTGCCCAACCCGGTGCTGCCGTGGATCGCGCTCTCACTGCTCATGATGGCCGGCGCGCTCATCTGGACGCGCACGGTCGGCAAGGGCCCGCTCGAACGACTCACAGCGTGGGCAGCCGACGCCATGGCGCTGACAGCGAAGACGACGCGCACGGCGAAGCGCCGGCGCTGAAGACGGCCTCGTGTCGAGGAGGGGCGACATCGAGGCGGAGGGGGATGCCCGGGGGGAGGGGAGCTCAGGCGAGCTCTTCCTCCTCCGGCCGTCGCGGGCTCGGGTCGGGCGGCAGGATCTCGATCGGATGCGCGGCGGTGCGCTGCGCCCGCCACCAGATCACGAAGCCGATCGCGGTGAAGACGCCGTAGAAGACGTACATGAAGCCGGTGGCGTAGTAGCCGGAGCTGAACAGCAGCGGCACCCCGACGACGTCGACAGCGATCCAGACCAGCCAGAACTCGGTCCAGCCCTTCGCCATGCCGTAGGTGGCCAGCAGCGAGCCGACGAACGTCCAGGCGTCGGCCCACACCGGCTCCCACGATCCCAGCAGGCGGAACAGCGGGGTCAGGGCGACCGTGCCGACGACCATCACCAGCACCATGCCGATGCGGGCGCTCGTCGGCGCCCAGCGCGGGACCACGCGTCCGCCGTCGAGGTTCCGCCAGCGCACCCATCCGTAGATGGCGACCGCGATGAACATGATCTGCCGCCCGGCCTGGCCGAGCAGGTGCGGCAGTGACGGATCGGGGCTGAGAGCGGAGCCGAGGAAGACGGTGAGCAGCAGCAGGTTGCCGATGATGCCGACCGGCCATGCCCACACCTTGCGTCGCATGCCGCCGAGCGCGCTGGCGAGACCGAACGCGTTGCCCACGACCTCCCGCACCAGGAGTGTCTGCCCGCCGGGCAGCATCCACTGCGAGTTGAAGGCGTCGACGAACCACTGCAGCAGGTTCATGGTCGGGATCCGGCGTCGGGTTCGGGGCGGTCGTCGAGCACCCGCTGCAGCATGCTCAGGTCGAGCCAGCGTCCGAACTTGGCACCGACCTGCGGCATGCGTCCGACCTCGACGAAGCCCAGGCGCTCGTGCAGGGCGATGGAGGCGGCGTTCCCGCTTTCGATCCCGGCGATCATCACGTGCATCCCCGCGTCCCGCGCACGATCGACGAGCGCCGACATGAGGGCGGTGCCGATGCCGCGACCGTGCTGGCCGTCGAGGACGTAGACCGAGTGCTCGACCGTGTGGCGATAGCCGCTGTGCGGACGCCATTGCGCGTACGACGCGTAGCCCAGCACCCCCGTGTCGTCGACGGCGACGATGACTGGGTAGCCGCGGGCGGTGCGATCGGCGAGCCAGGCGACGCGGTCGGCGAGGTCGACCGCCTCTTCGTTCCAGATCGCGGTGGTGTGCAGCACGGCATGGTTGTGGATCGCGGTGATGGTCTCGAGATCGGCGGTCTCGGCGTCCCTGATTCGCACGGTTGTCATCGGCGGGCGTTCTCTCTTCTTCTGCGCTTCGGGTGCGCATCCTTCTTCGGCGCTTCGGGTGCGCATCGCCGACGCTAGCAGGAGGAACGGGCGCTGGGCGTGCTGCGGCCGAACAGTTACGGGGGCGACGTGCGGGCACCGCGCTTGTCCCCCGAACGGCCTACAGACGCGCACACGAACCATGTCTACTGTGTAGAACGTATTGTTTTAGTAGGCGGGTGCATCGGAGGATCTCATGTCTTTGGAACACGCGCGTCGCGCAACCTGGCGCACAAGAGCGGCCAGCGCGCTGATCGCACTCGTCCTGTCCGGGGTGGGAGTTCTCGCCTTGGCGGGCCCTGCCGCAGCCGCGCCGAGTGATTGCCCATCCGGGTACACGTGCAGTTACTCGGGTTACAACTACACCAACGACGCATGGCAGCAGCCGTCCACGCACAAGTTCGCGAACTGCGTGGATGTCATGGCCATCGGCTGGAGGTCCTACGGCGACGTCATCTCCTCCACCTTCAACAACGGGCGCTCCCAGAACTCCTACCTCTACAAAGGACAGAACCAGACAGGAGGGAAGGGCCTCCTTATCCTCCGGGGGCAGGGCTTCGGCAATGTGGGTAGCTACAACGACGAGATCGAGTCGGGATACTTCAGCGGCACCCTCAGTAGCGTTGGTTCGGCTCTATGCCGGTGACTTCTCCGCGCGTAGGTGGCCGCCTGGTCATGGCGACCGTCCTTGCGGTCACGGTTGCCGGGGGTCTGGTGGGGTGTACCGCGTCCGACAGTGAGACGGATGCGGGGGTGAGGAATCAAGCGGCTTGGAAGATGCCTCTTGATGAGTTCGTCGTGTATTCCCCGGACCTGGACAACTATGCGGAGCAGTTGTTGATCTCGGATTGTCTGGGTGCGCAGGGGTATGAGTGGCCGGTGCCGTGGCAGGATACCGACTTCCCCCGTGCGGAAGACTTCAACCGGGTAGGTCTGCGGCTGTTCAATCTGGAACTGGCAAAGAAGTGGGGTTACCATTTCGCGCGGCTGGATGATCCGGAGAGCGCTGAGCTGTGGTTGACATACACAGAGACAGTGGATTCGTACTTTCCGAATCAGGAACTGGATGACGCGCTCGTGGCCTGCACTGACAAGATCCGCGCGAAAGACAAGGACTTCGCATCCACCGCCGACGGGCTGAACTACAACGCTGAGCTATCCGCCCAGGCTTGGGACATCGTGGAGCAGGATCCGGATGTGGTCAAGGCGGTGAAAGCCTGGCGGGAGTGTCTGACCCCACGGGTGGATTACGCGGTGACTCAAGAGCAACCTTGGGAAGGAGCTCCTTATGAGGTGGCAGAGGTGTGGGGTGCGGTGACCGGGTCGTCGTCCGCGCCTTCGGCGGAGGAGCTTGCTGCGGCTGTTGCTGATGCGGAGTGCCAGGAGTCGAGTGGGTGGGCCTCGCTCTGGTATGAGCGGAATTGGGAGGAGCAGGAGAAGCTCGTCGCGGAGAACAGGGACAAGCTCGATCGGATCCGTGCGGACGCGATCGAACGGAAGAAGAAGCTGTTGACGATCGTGGCGGAGAACGCGCCAGCCGCGCCCTAGAGAGGCGGCGCGAGAGTTGGCTCGGTAACGAGCCTTGGCCGATCAGTGAGTGATGAGAGTCCGATGGATGAAGTAGGTGTGCCGGAGACGGCGAGACGGTCACGCTGGATCGTCGTGATCGCCGTGGTGCTGATTGTGGCGCTGATCGGTGCCGGGTTTTGGTTTGCGGCGCAGTTCCAGTCGTCGGCGCAGCAGGAGGCCAACGCCAAGGCGCCCGCCCCCGGGCCGGTCTTCGCAGAGGTCACGCAGGGGGCGCTGGCTGGCGAGGTCGGCTTCACCGGGCAGGCGGGCCCGTCGACGCAGACTCCGGTGACGGTGCTCCCTGTCGCGGAAGCGTCGCTCACCGTCGTCACCGGACGCCCACTGGCGACGGGTGCGACCGCTTCTTCGGGGCAGGTTCTCACCGAGGTCAACGGGCGCCCTCTCTTCGGTGTGCAGTCGGCCTTCTCCTTCTACCGCGACATGGGCGTCGGGGATCGTGGCCCGGATGTCGAGGCATTACAGGCTGCACTCGTGGCGCGGTCGTACCAGCTCAACGCCGATGGGCGGTTCGGAGGCGAGACGGCTGCGGCGGTGAAGCGCTGGTATCAGGACAATGGCTATGAGGCCCCCACTCGCAGTGCCGCGGCGGAGAAGACGAGCCCGGAGGGGGGCGAGAAGGCGGCAGATCCGAGCGAGAAGGCGCCGGCTGCCGAGGGGTATGTTCCTGTCGCCGAAATTCTGGCGATGCCTTCTGCGTCCGCGCAGGTCGTGAAAGGTGTTCAGGTCGGGCAGCGTTTGGCGGCGGAGGGTGTGCCGGACTTCATCCTCGGGTCGGCGGATCTGGTGGTCACGATCACGGTTCCCGTCACCGATCTCGGGGATGTGGTCGCAGGAGACGCGGCGGTGATCTCGATCGGTGGCACTGAGGTCGAGGGCATCGTGGGAGACATCCGCCCCTCTGACTCGGCCGAAGACTCAGAGGGATCGGGCTCGAACGGTGATGCGGAACAGGCCGCACCCGAGGTCACTTTCGCCGTGGTTCCGAAAACAGCGCTGCCGGGGTCGTCGGGGCGGGCGCGGGTGGCGGTGATCAAGCAGATCGTGGCCGAGGACGCGCTGATCGTCCCGGTTCTCGCCGTGTCGGACCGAGGGCCTGACAAGAACGTTCTGACGAAGCAGCACGCCGACGGAACGCTCCTCGAGGTGCCGGTCACAGTCCTGGGCACACTGCAGGGCGAGGTAGCCGTCGAGCCGCGCGACGAAGGTGCCCTGAAGGCCGGCGAACTGGTTCGAGTCGGTTGACGTGTCGCTGATTCAGTTGCGGGGAGTGCGTCGGACGTACTCCTCGGCGGGTCGGCCCGAGGTCGATGCGCTTCGCGGCATCGACCTGGAAATCGACCAGGGGGAGTTCGTTGCGATCGTCGGGCCATCGGGCGGTGGCAAGACGACGCTGATGAACATCCTGGGGCTTCTCGACGACCCGACGGCGGGTAGTTATGTTCTCGACGGCGAGGAAGCTCGTGCCGGCGACGGTCGCCGCGCGGCGAGCGTGCGCGCACGGAAGATCGGATTCGTGTTCCAGGCCTTCCACCTTCTCGAGGCCAGGCCGGCCATCGACAGTGTCGAGTTGAACCTGCTCTACCGGGGCGTGCCCCGTGTGGAGCGGCGTGAGAGCGTTCTCGGCGCCATCGACTCTGTCGGCCTCGCAGACCGCGCCTTCCAAAGCACCTCGACACTGTCGGGCGGGCAGCGTCAACGCATCGCCATCGCCCGTGCGATCGCCGGGGATGCGAAGCTGATTCTCGCCGACGAGCCGACCGGCAACCTCGACTCGGTCAACGCCGCTCGGGTTCTCGATGAGCTCGAACGTATCAATCGCGATGGGGCGACGGTCGTCGTCGTCACTCATTCGGCCGAGGTCGCGGCACGGGCGCGTCGTGTGGTCCACATCGCCGACGGTGCGATCGTGTCCGACGAGCGACAGTCCGGCAGCGGAGCGAGTACGGCATCGAAAGCCCCTGCGGACGGGCCGCCGGCTTCTCCTTCGAATGATGCCCGCACGTCCCGCACGAGAGAAGATGAGCGGGTGCGGCTCACCGGGCGCATCCGGTTCGCCGACATGCTTCGCGACGCCTGGGCATCCGTGACGTCGAGAAGGTATCAATCGATCGGACAGGGGCTCGCCGTCGCCATCGCCGTGGCGTTGACGATCACCACTCTCGGGCTTGCGGCATCGGCGCGAGCGCAGGTATCCGCCACATTCGATGCCCACCTGAATCGTGAGGTCTCGGCGACGTGGTCGACGGGGGCCAAGAACTCGCTTCCGCCCGAGGAGGTTCCGCAGGCGATCGAGCGACTCAGCGGAGTGGATGCGGCTGCGGTCGTCATCGATCTCAACGTCAGCACGGTCTCGACGTTCGCGGAGGCACGCCAGATCCGGCCGCACGTCGCCATCGGAGATATCGTCGGTGCTGCGCGTCTCACGGTCGACGAGGCACCGTGGCATGCGGGACCCCTAGCGGGCGGCGAGGCCTACATCGGAGATCTTCTCGCGAAGGACATGCGGCTCAGCAGCATTGATGGCGCTCCCACGATCTCGGTTGATGGCGTCATATATGTCGTCGCTGGCATCATCACCACGTCCGCGCGCCTCCCCCTGCTCCGCGGCGAGGTGGTCGTGGGACCCCGCGACGGCCTCACAGCAAAGGGGGCCGTAGACGTGACGATGCTGGCCGTGACGTCCTCCGGCGCAGCGCAGCAGGTCGCCAAGCAATTGCCTTCGGCGTTGAACCCGTTCGAGCCGGAGCGGATCGTCGTCGTTGCGCCGACCGATTCCGCACAGCTGAGGGGGCAGGTCGAACAGGGCGTGCAAGCCACCCTCACCGCGTTCACGCTGCTGGCGCTGATCGTCGCGATCGCCGCACTCATGAACGCCACGCTCCTCGCTGTCAATGCGCGCCGCGGCGAGATCGGCATGCGCAAAGCGCTCGGAGCACGAGACCGGCAGATCGGAGAACTCATCACTCTGGAATCCGCAATCGTCGGTGTCGTCGGAGGGGCCGCGGGCCTGGTACTCGGTATGGCGGCAATCCTCGTCGTCACCGTGAGCCAACGATGGGCCCCCGTGTTCGACATCGTGCTGCTTCCGATCGCCATCGCTGTCGGCCTGATCGTCGGTGCCGGGGGAGGCGGACTGGCCTCGATCCGCGCCGCGCGTCTGCGCCCCGCGGAGAACCTCCGCAGCTGACATCCTCGCTGGACGCCGTCCGGGCGTGCTGCGACCGAACAGTCACAGAGCTCAGCGCGCAGTCGTCGTGCTCACGGCTTCGCGCACGAGGATCGCACGCCGCATGTCGGCCATGATCGGGTCGAAGAATCGCTCACGATAGCGGGCCTCGCTCACCGCGGAGAACACGAAGGGGAGGGCGGCGATCACCGAGAGCAGGGTGGCCGCCTTGAGCAGGTTGACGGTGAGCGGCAGCTTCGCCCCGAAGAACTCCAGGGGCTGCACCGCGAGCGGCTGTGCGGCGCTGCCGGGACCGAGCCAGATGCCGACGACGCCCGTGGGGACGGCGATGCCTCCGATCACGATCAGCAGCGCCGCGAGGAGCCCGGCGAAGAACAGGGCCTGCACCAGCTGCGCGACGGTCATCGCGAGCAGGATGTTGATGCGCTGCGGTGCGCGCAGTCGCCCCGGAGCGCCGGAGGTGACGGGGCGGCCTTCGGCGGGCGTGCCGACGAGCAGGGCGGCTCGCTGCTCGGGACTCGGTGCCTGAGCGTCGTCGTCGATCTCGGAGGCGCTGACTCGCAGCACGACGATCCCCGCGAGCACCGCGACGACCAGGCCGAGCAGGGCGATCGATCCCCAGGAGAGGGCGGATGCCATCTGCCAGACCTCGGCGGAGAAGAACGAGAACACGACGAGCATCAGGATCACCGGGAGGGCGATCGATGCCATGTGACCGATCGCCGAGGCGTTGCGCACCGCGAGGCGCGAGGCCCAGGAGATCATTGCGCCGCCGCCCATGCCGGTCACCAGGATGCAGAGGCCGAGCACCAGGATCGTGCGGAGGACCGGGCCGACGGTCGCGTCGGGCTGGGCGCTGTATCCGTAGACGATCGTGAAGGCGAGGCACGCGGCGATCAGCACGAGCGCGACCGCGGTGCCGATGCCCACCGGGAGGCGACGCAGCAGGGCGCGCACGAGGTAGTAGGCGGCCCACGCGAGCCCGATCGCGAGCAGGAAGATCACCACGGCGAGGAGGACGAGCAGGATCTCCCATTCCGTGGAGTCGTCGTCGAGAGCGAAGTCGAAGACGACCTCGATCCCGTCCTGGAAGAGGTACGCGGCCACCGCGACCCACGCGATCAACGGTGCGACACGGCGGGGGAGGTCGGTGAACCAGCGGCGTAGCGGAACGAACGTCGGAAGGCCCTGTTCACGGAACCAGCGGTCGGCATCGCGCTTCGTGCTGCGCAGCTTCGGGGACGCGGACATGGCGATGAGACTACGGCAATGACGAGGCGCGGAGTTATCCACAGGCCTTCCTGAGATTCGAACATATCTTCTAAGATGGAGGTATGGCGAACCCGCATCTGAACCCGCTCCTCGAGGCGATGACGTACCTCGAAGACGCGTGGGGCGATGCGACGAACGCGGCCGATCTGAGCCGCGCGCAGCTGCTCGATGCGCACCGGGCGATGGGACTGGTACAGCGTCGGCTCGACGGCATCCATGCCGAGATCGCGGCGGGCATCGCGCGGGAATCGCGTCCGGAACTGGGGCCTGCGGGTCTCGCGAAGCAGCAGGGATTCCGCAACCCGGCGACCATGATCGCCGCCACGACCGGCGGATCGACGGGCGACGCGGTGCGGCTCGTCAAGATGGGGGAGGCGACCGCGCCGCGGGCGAACCTCATCGGCGAGAAGCTGCCCCCGCGGTACCCCGAGGTGCAGCGGGCGATCGGCGCCGGCGAGCTCAGTGCGGCGGCCGCGGCGCTGATCGTGGCCCTGCTCGACCGGGCGCGCGTGAAGGCCGGGATCGAGCGGATCGTCGATGCCGAGCGACTGCTCGTCGAACGTGCGGCAGGGCTGTCGCTCGATGACGTGCGCAAGCTCGTCGTGCACGCCGAGGCCTGGCTCGATCCCGACGGTGTGGCTCCGCGCGAAGATGAGGCCCGGTCGCGGCGCTCGCTGACGATGTTCGAGCGCGACGGGTCGCTGCATCTGACCCTGCAGACCGACATCGCGTCCGGCGCTCCCGTGAAGGCGGCGATCCAGGCGTACGTGACGGCCACGTTCCAGGCGCGGGCGCACGTGCTCGACCCCGCGGCGCCTGATGCCGACCGTCGCACGGTCGCGATGATCCAGGCCGATGCGCTCGTCGAGATCTGCGCGCATGCGAGCGGATGCGACAACGGCGGGCTTCCGGTATCCGGTGCGACCGTCGTCGTCCGCGTGGGGCTCGACGACCTGACCGCAGGCACCGGATTCGCGACGGTCGACGGCCTCGATGAGCCGGTCAGCATCGCCTCATGTCGTCGGATGGCGGCGGGTGGGGGCATCATCCCCGTCGTGCTCGGCGGTGGCGGCGAGATCCTCGACTGGGGGCGCGAGAAGCGGCTGTTCACCCGCGCCCAGAGACTCGCGCTCGTGGAACGCGACGGCGGTTGCGTGATGTGCGGGTTGCCCCCGCAACTCACCAGGGCGCATCACCTGCGCTGGTGGCAGCGGGATGCCGGACCGACCGATCTCGACAACGGAGTGCTGCTCTGCGAGAGCTGTCATCATCGCATCCACGACAACGACTGGGAGATCAGGATCGAGGGGCGGGGGTTCGCGGCGCGGGTGTGGCTCATTCCGCCGCCGAACGTCGACCCCGAGCGCAGACCGAGGCTTGGCGGCAGAGCCCGGTACGACATCGCGGCGTGAGTGCGCCGTCTCCTCGGGCAGACACCTTCGTCGCGCTCGTCCGGTGGACTCAGCCCGACGAGGTCGGGGCGTTCTCGATAGATTTCAGTCGGGAGGTGAGGGCGGCGAACCCCGCTGACCAGGCCGCGCCCAGCCCCGCAGCAGTGGCGCTGGCAGCAGTGAGCTGGCCACCGGACTCGCCGATTGCGGCGAAGACGAACCAGACCGCGGCCGCACCGATCCCCACGATGGCGATGGCGGAGATCAGGCGCCGGGTCCGACGCAACTGCGTGGCGTGATCGGTGCTCATGCTCCGATCAAACCGGAGCGGACGGCGGGCCGCATCCCCCGCGCGGCGGATAGCGACGACTCGGGCCGGGGCTCGGGCTGGGGCTCGGGCGGGGGCTCGGGCTCGGGCTGGGGCTCGGGCTCAGACGTGGACGTCGGCGGGGGATGCCTCGCCCTCGTGGAAGCTGGGGGTCTTGCCGAACAGGCGGGCGATGCCGAGCACGATCCCGACGACGAGCAGCCCCAGGATGAGACCGGCGATCGCGGAGATGATGGTGTCCACGATCCAGACAACGACCGGACCGAGGCCATGGAGCGCTTCCTCGACCGCGTGCAGCACATCGACCGGGAAGTGCCACCCCACCTCGCCGAGGTTCACCAGCACGAGATGGCCGCCGACCCAGAGCATGGCGACCGTGCCGAGGATGCTGATGAAGCGGAACACCCCGGGCATCGAGCGCACGATCCTGGTGCCGGTGTGCCGCACACGCTGCACCGGGTTCTTCGCCATCTTCAGACCGATGTCGTCGATCTTCACCAGCAGTGCGACAGCGCCGTAGACGACACCCGTCATGAGGAGGGCGATCACGGCGAGGATCGCCAGCGTCGCCCAGATGTCGAGCCCCTTCTCGAGGCTCGCGAGCGAGATGAGCATGATCTCGGTCGAGAGGATCAGGTCGGTGCGCACCGCACCGAGCACGAGCTTCCTCTCATCGCGCGCTCCCTCGTCGGCGTGACCGTGCTGCACGCCGAACCACTCGAGCACCTTCTCGGCGCCCTCGAAGCACAGGTACGCCCCGCCCAGGATCAGCAGATACGGCAGCACCCACGGAGCGAACGCGGTCAGCAGCAGCGCCGCCGGGATGATGATCACGAACTTGTTCGCCAGCGACCCGAGGGCGATCTCGCCGACGACGGGCAGCTCCCTCGCGGGCGTGAGGCCCTGCACGTACTGCGGAGTCACCGCGGCGTCGTCGATCACGACGCCGGCCGCCTTGGCCGACGCCTTCATCGCTGCGCTCAGGATGTCGTCGACGACGGCCAGAAGTCCAACGGACATGGGCGGATCCCCCTCGTGGTGTGCAGTGCGCAGGCAACTCTATCGAGTCGGAGGGGCACGGCTGTCGAGTCGGAGGAGGGATCCGGCCGGCGACCTCAGCCCTGGGATTCCTCCGCCGCGCTCGCGAGCACACGTTGCAGCGGCTGATAGTGCTCGATGACGGCCTGCCGATAGCGTTCGACATCACCCGAACGTGCGGCGTCGAGCATGTCGCCGTGCGCCTTCGCCGTCTTGTGGATGTCGTCGGGCTGAGGGATGCCCAGCTGGGGGAGCACGGCCGTGTGCACATCCCAGAAGGCGCCGACCAGCTGACCGACCAGGCGGTTGCCGATCGCGCCGAAGAGGCGGGTGTGGAACGCGCGGTCCTCGTCGAGGAAGTGCTCCCCGCGCTCAGCCTTGGCGACCATGTCGGCCACCAGGGCGTCGAGCTCGGGGTCGGGGTCGTCCTGAGCGGCGGCCACCACGCGTTCGGCCATCGACAGATCCAGCGCCAGGCGCACTTCGACGACCTCCCGCAGCGCCTGCAGGGATCCCTCCGGCGACAGCACCCCGCGGAACACGAGGGCTTCCACCATCGGGTCCAGCGACATCGGTCCGACATACGTGCCGTGGCCGTGACGCACATCGACGATGTCGAGGGTCGAGAGCGTGCGGATCGCCTCGCGCACGGAGGATCGCGAGACGTCGAGCTCCTCGCAGAGCTCCGCCTCGGTCGGCAGCGGGTCGCCCGGCGTGAGCCCCCGGGTCAGGATGAGCTGCTTGATCTGATCCGCCGTGGTCGAGCGCCGCATGCGTGACGCCCTACTCGTGGTGGACTTCATGGGGCTCCCTCTCGTGCCTGGCAGAAACGCTCCGATCATCTCACTCTTGTGATCTGATCGAACCTGTGTTTAGAGTACATCAGACATCAGATGTCCTCAAGATGTTCCCCCCCACCACCCTGGAGCACACATGAACCGACACATCACCCGCCGCCGCGCGGGTCGATTCGCGATGGCGGTCGCCGGCACAGTCGCCGCGTCCGTCGCCCTCGCCGGCTGCGGCGCGGGCACCACCAGCACTCCCGACGAGAGCGCAGCCGCGAGCGAGATCGACCCCGACGGCATCATCGAAGCGGGCATCTCGTACACGCTGAACGGCAGCTTCGACCCGATGGTCGCGTCGGGCGCCGTCACGGTCTCGGCGAACTGGCACATCTTCGAGGGGCTGGTCGACCTCGACCCCGTCACCCAGAAGTCTGCCCCCGCCCTCGCCGCCGACCTCCCGACGAAGATCGACGACACGACCTACGAGATCGACCTCCGCGAAGGCGCCACCTTCCAGAACGGCGATCCGGTCACCGCCGACGACGTGGTCTTCAGCTACGACCGCGTGCTCGACCCGAACAACAACTCGCTCTTCCTGTCGTTCGTCGACTTCATCGACACCGTCACCGCGGTCGACGACGACACCGTGCGGATCACCACCGACTACCCGTTCTCGCTGATCAACGACCGCCTCGGTGTCGTCAAGATCGTCCCGAAGTCGGTCGTCGAAGCCGACCCCGAGGGCTTCGCCACCAACCCCGTCGGTTCCGGTCCGTACTCGCTGGTGTCGGCCGTTCCCGAGGACAAGCTCGTCTTCGAGCGCTACGACGACTACAACGGGCCGCGCCCCGCGCTCGCCGCCGGCATGAACTGGAACCTGCTCTCCGACGCCTCCGCTCGCGTCACCGCGATGTCCACGGGCACCGTGCAGGCGATCGAGGACGTGCCGTACATCGACGTCGACGCGCTCGCCTCCTCGGCCGACGTCGACAGCGTGCAGTCGTTCGGCCTGCTGTTCATGATGTTCAACACCAAGGCGGCGCCGTTCGACGACGTCCGCGTGCGCCAGGCCCTGCACTACGCCCTCGACATGGACAAGATCATCGGCACCGGCATGCTCGGCAACGCCACGCCCGCGACCTCGTTCCTGCCCGAGACCTACCCGAACTACCACGAGGCCTCCACGGTCTACACCTACGACCCCGAGAAGGCGAAGGAACTGCTCGCCGACGCGGGCGTCTCCGACCTGTCCATCACCCTGCTCACCACCGACACCGGATGGGTCAAGGAGGTCGCCCCGCTGATCAAGGAGTCCCTCGACGCGATCGGCATCGACACGACGCTCGACATCGGGCAGTCCGCGTCGATGTACGAGAAGGTCGACTCCGGCGACTACACGGTGGCCGTGGCCCCCGGTGACCCCTCGGTCTTCGGCGTCGACCCCGACCTGCTCATGAACTGGTGGTACGGCGAGAACGTCTGGACCCAGACCCGCACCAACTGGGCCGACTCTCCCGAGTACGCCCAGCTGCGCACGCTCCTCGACACCGCCGTCCAGCAGGAGGGCGAGGAGCAGCAGAAGACCTGGGACGAGGCCTACGACCTGCTCTCCGACCAGGCCGTGCTCTACCCGCTGTTCCACCGCAAGCTGCCGACCGCATGGAGCAGCCAGGAGCTGGTCGGATTCCAGCCCGTCCCCACCACCGGACTGTCGTTCCTCGACGTCGGCGTGGCGGCGAAGTAGCCCGCACCAGGGGGCGCGCTCACCCGACGAGTGCGCCCCCTGTCTCTCCCATACCCCCGGAAGGAGCGGCACGTGTCCCACACGCTCCGCCTCATCGGCCGGCGACTGCTGCAGCTGCCGCTGATGATCCTCGGCATCACGTTCCTCGTGTTCTTCGTGATGTCGTTCTCCCCCGTAGACCCGGCGCGCACCGCGCTCGGCGAGACGGCGTCGCCCGAAGCCCTCGAGGCGTACCGCGAGGACCACGGCCTCGACCTCCCGCTGTTCGTCCGCTACGTGAACTTCCTGCTCGGACTCGTGCAGGGCGACCTCGGCACCTACTCCGCACGCAGTCTCCCGGTGATCGACGAGGTCGCCCGCGCCTTCCCGGTGACCCTGGCCCTCACCTTCCTCGGGCTCCTCATCGCGGTGATCGTCGCCTTCGTGATCGGCGTCCTCGCCGCCGTCTACCGCGACCGCTGGCCCGATCAGGTGATCCGCGTGTTCGGCGTCGCGGCGCTCTCCACGCCGTCGTTCTGGCTCGCCATCCTGCTCATCCAGGTCTTCACCCTGGGGCTGAACCTGCTGCCGGCCTCCGGGCCGCTCCCGGATTTCTGGAGCGACCCCTCCGGATGGCTCGCCCGCATGACCCTCCCCGCCATCGCGCTCGCCGTGCCGGTGATCGGTCAGCTCTCCCGCGTCGTGCGCACCTCGATGGTCGAGGAGCTCGACCGCGACTACGTGCGCACCGCCCTGGGCGCCGGCATCCCGCGAGTGATCGTCGTCGGTCGCAATGTGCTGCGCAACGCCCTGATCGCCCCGGTCACCGTGCTCGGACTCCGCATCGGCTACCTGCTCGGCGGTGCGGTCGTGATCGAGATCATATTCGCCATCCCGGGAATGGGAACGCTCATCCTCAACGGCGTCACCAACAACGAACCCAACCTCGTGCAGGGTGTGACGCTCGCCGTGGCGCTCGCCTTCGTCGTGATCAACATCATCGTCGACCTCCTGTACGTGCTCATCAATCCTCGAATCCGGGCGGTGTGACATGCGACGCAAACTCACGGAACGTCTCTCCGTTCCCGGTCTCCGCTGGGGCCGGCTGTCCCTCGGATCGATCATCTGCATCGCCGTGCTGGCGATCATCGGGCTGGCGGCGATCTTCGCACCGCTCATCGCGCCCTTCGACCCGCTGGCGTCCGGGACTCCGGTGCAGCCGCCGAGCGCGGAGCACTGGTTCGGCACCGACCGACAGGGCCGCGACATCTTCTCCCGTCTCGTCTTCGGTGCCCGCTACTCGCTCGTGATCGGCATCGGCGCGACACTCGTCGCGCTGCTGGCCGCCTGCGTGCTCGGGACGATCGCCGCCACGGCCCCGAGGTGGATCTCCGAGACGCTCATGCGCGTCATGGACGTCGTGATGTCGTTCCCCGGCATCGCGCTCGCCGCCGTCTTCGTGGCGGTGTTCGGCAAGTCGCTCCCCGTGCTCGTGCTCACGATCGCGTTCCTCTATGTGCCGCAGCTCACCCGCATCGTCCGCGCCAACATCCTCGACCAGTACGGCGAGGACTACGTCTCGGCCGTGCGCGTGATGGGCGCGGGCACCCCGCGCATCATCGTCCGCCACGTGGCGCGCAACGCCATGGCCCCCGTGCTGGTGTTCGCGACCGTGCTCGTCGCCGACGCGATCGTGTTCGAGGCTTCGCTGTCGTTCCTGCAGGCCGGGGTTCCCGACCCCGAGCCGTCGTGGGGCAACGTGATCGCCGCCGGCCGCAATCTGCTGATGAGCGGCGCGTGGTGGGCGACCTTCTTCCCCGGCATCCTCATCATGCTCACGGTGCTGTGCCTCAACATCCTCTCGGAGGGGATGACCGATGCGATGGTGTCGCCGCGGGCACGCAAGATCACCGCGGATGCCGCGGGCACCGAGGAGTCCACGCACGAGCTCGAGGTCGCAGCGATCCCCGACGACACCCACGTGATCCCCACCGTCGACACGGCGGTGAACCTCTCCGTTCCGAGCGGGGTGCCCGACACCCTGGTGCCGCGCGCCGAGGCCGTTCCTCTCGCCGAGCGACTGGCCGAGCTCCGTCAGCGCGAGCTCTCGCGCACCGACCGCCTGGTGTACACGGCGGAGGAGAAGCCTCTGCTCGACGTGCAGGATCTGTGCATCTCGTTTCCCCGTCATGGCGACGTGGACGTGGTCGACCACGTCAGCTTCACGGTGCGCCCCGGCGAGACGATGTCGCTGGTGGGGGAGTCGGGCTGCGGCAAGTCGATCACCTCGCTCGCGATCATGGGCCTGCTCGATCCGAAAGCCGACATCCGCGGGCGCATCCTGTTCGACGGCGAGGACCTGCTGCAGATGGCACCCAAGGAGCGCAACGCGCTGCGCGGCCACGACATCGCGATGGTCTACCAGGACGCACTGAGCTCCCTCAACCCGGCGATGCTCATCCGCTCCCAGATGAAGCAGCTCACGTCGCGCGGCGGCACCCGCACCGCCAGGGAGCTGCTGGAGCTCGTGGGTCTCGACCCCGACCGCACCCTCGCCTCGTACCCGCACGAGCTCTCGGGAGGCCAACGGCAGCGCGTGCTCATCGCCATGGCGCTCACCCGGAACCCGCGACTGGTGATCGCCGATGAGCCGACCACGGCCCTCGACGTCACGGTGCAGGCGCAGGTCGTCGACCTGCTCATGCGGTTGCAGAAGGAGCTCGGATTCGCGCTCCTGTTCGTCTCGCACGACCTCGCGCTCGTCGCCGAGCTCACGCACCGGATCACGGTGATGTACGCGGGCCAGGTCGTCGAGCAGGGCACGACCAGAGAGGTGCTGACCCAGCCGGTGCACGAGTACACGCAGGGGCTCCTCGGCGCGGTGCTCTCGATCGAGGCCGGTTCCGATCGTCTTCATCAGGTCTCGGGCGTCGTGCCGTCGCCGCGAGACTTCCCGACGGGCGACCGCTTCGCGCCGCGCTCCAGCGACCCCGCCCGGTACGCGGGCGTCGCCCCGGTGCGGCGGCACATCGCAGGAACCGAGCACTACTACTCCGCGCATCCCGACGATGCGCCCGTCGAGCCGATCGGAGCAGGACGATGAGCGAACCCGTCATCGAGCTCAAGGACGTGCACGTCCGCTACAAGACCCGTGCCTCCTCGCTCTTCCGGCCGCAGTACGTGGACGCGCTTGCGGGGGTCTCGCTCACCGTGAAGCGCGGGCAGACGCTCGGCATCGTCGGCGAGTCGGGGTCGGGCAAGTCGACTTCGGCCAAGGTGCTCATCGGCCTCGAGAAGCCCACGAGCGGGCAGGTCGTGTTCGGGGGAGAGCCGGTGCGATCCTTCACGCCCGCCGTGCGCAGACGACTCGGCCGCATCCTCTCCGTGGTGTTCCAGGATCCGGCGACCGCCCTGAACGCGCGGATGACGGTGCGCGATGCGCTGCTCGACCCGATGCAGGTGCACCGCCTCGGCAGCCCGTCGACCCGGAGCCGAAAGGTGCGCGACCTGATCGGTCTCGTCGGACTGCCGGCATCGGCCCTGGACGCCCTGCCCAGCCAGCTCTCGGGGGGCCAGCGCCAGCGTGTGGCGATCGCCCGGGCGCTCGTGCTCGACCCGCAGGTGATCGTCGCCGACGAGCCCACCTCGGCGCTCGACGTCTCGGTGCGTGCCCAGATCCTCAATCTGCTGACCGACCTGAAGGATCAACTCGGCCTCGGGATGGTGTTCATCTCCCACGACATCCAGACCGTCCGCTATCTCTCCGACGAGATCGCCGTGATGAACAAGGGGCGCGTCGTCGAGTTCGGCGATGCGGCCCGCGTGTTCGACGCGCCCTCCGACGAGTACACCAGAACGCTGCTGGGCGCTGCGCCCTCGCTGCTCGAACCCCACCACTGAAACGACCGGAACACACATGTCTGCTGCCTCTCCCGCCCCCGTCTTCGCGGGCGTCGTCCCGCCCGTCGCCACCCCGCTGCTCGAGGACGGATCGATCGATCACGTCTCCCTCTCCCGCCTCGTCGACCGTCTGGTCGCCGAGGGGGTGTCAGGACTGTTCGCGCTCGGCTCCACCGGCGAGACCGCGTACTTCACCGACGACCAGCGCGTCGAGTTGCTCCGCACGATCGTCGCCGCGAACGCCGGTCGGGTGCCGGTCATCGCCGGCGCGATCGAGCTCACGGCGCCGCGCATCATCGAGACCGCCCGCCGTCTGATCGATGCCGGCGCCCAGGCGATCGTCACGACGGCTCCGCTGTACACACTGAACTCGGCAGCCGAGGTCGCCGACCACTTCCGCACCATCGCGGCGGCCATCGACGCCCCGCTGTGGGCCTACGACGTGCCGGTGCGCGTGCACTCCAAGCTCGGCATCGACCTGCTCGTGCAGCTGGGCACCGAAGGGGTCATCCACGGCGTGAAGGATTCCTCGGGTGACGACGTCTCGTTCCGGCGCCTGATCGCGGCGAACGATGCCGCAGGGGGTCCGCTGCAGCTGCTCACCGGACATGAGGTCGTCGTCGACGCCATGGCCCTCGCCGGTGCCGACGGCGTGGTTCCCGGGCTCGCGAACGTGGAGGCCGCGGGGTACGTGCGACTGTGGGAGGCCGCGAAGAGCGGCGACTGGGAGACGGCTCGGGCCGAGCAGGAGCGCATCAACCGCCTGTTCGACATCGTGTTCCAGCCGAAGGGCCTCTCGGGTGATGCGACCGGTGTCGGCGCGTTCAAGGCGGCCATGCACGCCCGTGGCATCATCGATCACGCCACGATGGCGAACACCGTGCAGGCGCTCGACGTCGACGCGGTCGCCCGCATCCGCGACATCCTCGACGAGCTGCATCTGCTCCCGGTCGCCGTCGGCTGATGGGCGAGGTCGTCCTCGCCGTCGACATCGGCGGCACCAAGACGGCCGCGGCCCTCGCCGACCGCGACGATGCACTGCTGCGGACCGAGGTGGCCGCGACGCCGGCGGCCCAGGGGCCGGTGGCGGTCGTCGCCACCGTCGTCGCGCTCGCCGGACGTCTCCTCGCCGGCAGCGGGCTGCGCCTTTCGGGCGTCGGCATCGGCACGGCCGGGGTCGTGGATGCCGGAACCGGGACGATCGTTTCCGCCACGGATACGTTCGCGGACTGGCCGGGTACACCGCTGGCCGCACTCGTGCGCTCGGGACTCGGCGCGCATCTGCTCCCCGACGCTCCCGTCGCCGTGCAGAACGACGTCGACGCGCACGCGGCAGGAGAGCATCGACACGGTGCCGCGGCCGGGGCGGCGAGTGCGCTCGTCGTCGCGGTCGGCACCGGTGTCGGTGCAGGAGTCGTGCTCGACGACAGGGCCGTGCGGGGTGCGCATCACGTCGCGGGGGAGATCGCGCACCTGCCCGTGCCGGGAGCCGCACACCTGCGCTGCCCCTGCGGGCGCTTCGGGCACCTCGAGGCCATCGGCTCCGGCATCGGGATGCATCGGCACTTCCGGTCTCTCGGAGGCGATCCCGGCATCACCGATGCGCGGGGGGTCGCGATGGCAGCTGCGGCCGCGGACCCCATCGCCCGCCGGGCCCTCGACGAGTCGGCCGCGGCGGTGGGTCGGGCCCTCGCGGGGGCGGCGACGCTTCTCGACCCTGAGCGCATCGTGGTAACCGGGGGCGTGCCGAACATCGGTGAGTCCTGGTGGCTTCCGATGCGCGCCGCCTTCCACGCCGAGGCGATCGATGCGCTGCAGAACACCCCCATCCTGCCGGGCGCGCTCGGCGACGACGCACCGCTGCGCGGAGCCGCGGCATCCGCCTGGAGGCGACCATGAGATTCACCGACACCCTCGAACGACTGCGGGGTGGACTGATCGTCTCGTGCCAGGCCTACCCGGGTGAGGCCATGCGCGACCCCCGCACGATGGCGCAGGTCGCGGCGTCCGCCCTGGCCGGAGGAGCAGCCGGAATCCGCGTGCAGGGGCTCGATGACATCCGCGCGACGGCACACCTCCCTGTTCCGATCGTGGGGCTGTGGAAGGACGGCGATGCCGAAGTCTTCATCACTCCGACGCTCCGGCACGCTCAGGCCGTGGCCGACGCGGGCGCCGACATCGTCGCGGTCGACGGGACGCGGCGCCCGCGCCCGGACGGGCTGACGCTCACGGAGACTATCACGGGCCTTCGCGCGCACACCGACGCGCTGATCATGGCCGACTGCGGCTCCCTCGACGACGCGATCGCCGCCGAGGCCGCCGGCGCCGATATCCTCGGCACCACCCTGTCGGGATACACCGGAGAGCGCCCGAAGACCACCGGGCCCGACCTGGAGCTCATCGCGCTGATCGCCGCCCGTTGCCGCCGCCCGACCGTCGCCGAGGGGCGCGTCCACACACCCGAGCACGCCGCGGCCGCGATCGCCGCCGGGGCGTTCTCGGTGTGCGTCGGCACCGCCATCACGCATCCGTCCACGATCACCACCTGGTTCGCCGATGCCGTCGCGGGAGCACGCGCATGACCGCGCCCATCCTCGTCAGCGCCTACCCGGCCTCTCCCGCCCACGCGCACTGGGATCCGGTGCTCGAAGGCGCGCTGCTGCCCGCATTGTGCGCGCTTCCCGGGATCGCCGGGCTCGAGGTGCCGTGGATGGGGCGCCTGCATCCGCACGATGACGCCTGGTTCCTCGCGAACGTGCCGGCCGTGCCGCTCGCCGTCACCCCGATCCCGTTCGTCATGGGGCGCGTCGGGGCACACCCCGGGTATGGCCTCGCCTCGGCCGATGAGGAGGGGCGCGCGGCGGCGGTCGCCGATCTTCGGAGGGTCGCCGCCGACGTCGCGCGCATCGACGGCGAGAGCGCCGCATCCGTCGCGGTGGTGACGGTGCACTCCGCGCCGCGAGCGACGGCCGCCATGGAGCCGCTCGTGCGCTCGCTGGGGGAGGTCGCCGCACTCGACTGGTCCGGCGCGCGCCTGGTCATCGAACACTGCGATGCGTTCGTGCCCGGCCGGGTCCCTGAGAAGGGTTTCCTGCCCTTGGACGCCGAGATCGCCGCGATCCGCTCGTCGGGACTGCCGATCGGAGTGTGGCTCAACTGGGGGCGTTCCGCGATCGAGCTGCGCGATGCGGATGCCGTCACCGCGCAGATCGCGGCGGCGGCGGCGTCCGGCCTCCTCGTCGGCCTGGCGTTCTCAGGGGCCGCCCCGGTGCAGAGCCCGTATGGCCACCCGTGGAGCGATGCGCACCTGCCGATCGTCTCGACCCACCCGGAATCCGCTTCGCTCCTCGACGACGCGCACGTCGCCGCAGCGCTCGCCGCTGCGGGCGACGTCGAGTGGCTGGGGCTGAAGACGGCCCGCCGCCCCGACGACACCACCGCGGCGGATGCCCTGCGCACGGTCGCGCGGAACCTCGAGGTGGTGCGCGCCGCAGGCTGACCGGAGGGAACGGCGGCAGCCGTCGGCGCGGTGTCGTCGACGGCTCGCCGCGTGAGCCCGGGGAGTCGAACGCCGCTCGCGGGACGACGAGATCCGGCCTTGTCCGTGGGGAGACCCCTCGCTAGAGTGACTTGAAATCTGACATCAGACGTCATATTTCCGCACGAACAGAAAGGTCTGTCCATGCACGTTCCTCCCTCGCCCCCTTCCCGGAGCCGCCGCCTGCTGCGATGCGGCACGATCGGAGCGCTGGTCCTCGCGCTCAGCCTCCCCGCCGCCGCTGCCTCGGCGGCCCCGGCGCCCGGGTATCTGACCGATCCGAACGCCGACCCCGGCGACTACCTCGAACTGAACATCGGCGCCGACCGCACGGCTTCGAACTACTTCTACCGGATCCCCGCGCTCACCCACCTCGGCGACGGCGTGGTCCTCTCGGCGTGGGATGCCCGGCCGGGAAGCGCCGCTGACGCCCCCAACCCCAACTCGATCATCCAGCGCCGCTCGACGGACAACGGTCGTACCTGGGGTCCGCTGCAGATCATCGCCGCGGGGAAGACCGGGAGCGGCCAGTACGGCTACTCCGACCCGAGCTACGTCGTCGACCGGCAGAGCGGTCGGGTCTTCGCGTTCTTCGTGCGCTCCCAGGACCAGGGGTTCCAGGGGAGTGCCTACGGCGACGACGACGCGAACCGGCAGGTTCTGGGAGCGGCCGTGATCCATTCCGACGATGGCGGCGCGACCTGGAGTGCGCCGCGGCTCATCACCGACGTCGCCAAGACCTCCAACGGCACGACCAGCGGGGGTGTGTACACGCCCGTCGCGGGCGATGTGAAGGGCACGTTCGCCACTTCGGGCGAGGGGATCCAGCTGCGCTACGGCGCGCATGCCGGGCGGCTCATCCAGCAGTACGCTGGCACCGTGCGTCAGGCCGACGGATCCACCGCGATCCAGGCGTACTCGGTGTATTCCGACGACGGCGGCGACACCTGGCAGCGTGGCGAATACGTCGGCACCGGCATGGACGAGAACAAGGTCGTCGAGCTCTCCGACGGACGCGTCATGCTCAACTCGCGAGACAGCTCCGACGGGCGTCTTCGCAAGGTCGCGATCTCGACCGACGGCGGTCACAGCTATGGTCCGGTCACCCGCGACGCCGAGCTGCCCGACCCCACGAACAACGCCTCGATCACCCGCCTGCATCCGGACGCCGCCGCGGGCAGCGCCGACGCGAAGAAGCTGATCTTCACGAATGCCGCCAACGGGGCGAACAGCAACCGTGTGAACGGAGCGGTGCGCCTCTCCTGCGACGACGGCGAGACCTGGCCCGGTCTGCGCACGCTCGAGACGGGGACCTTCGCCTACTCCAGCGCGACGGCGATCGATGACGGCAGGGTGGGGGTGCTGTGGGAGGCGGGCTACACGAACACGATGCAGTTCTCCGCGTTCGACGACGCGTGGCTGAACGCGGCGTGTGCGCCACTGTCGGTGCCGAAGACCGCTCTGACCGCCGGCGTCGCCACCACGGTCCCGGTCACGATCACGAATCAGGAGGCGGCCGCGCTCAGCGGCGCCGTGACCTTCCACACCGCTGCCGGATGGACCGCGACCACCGCGCAGATCACCGGCCTCGCACCGGGAGCGAGCGCCACCGTGAATGTGCAGGTCACCGCCCCGCAGGGCGTCTCTGGTGAGCAGCGTCTCCAGGCCGCCTTCACCGCCGCCGACGGACGCCTCAGTCAGACCACCGCGACGCTCACCCTTCCGCAGTCCTCCGCGCTCGGAGCGACCCTCACGGCGACGAACACTTCGGCCCCGCGCGACGTCGCGACGAATCCGTACACGGTGGGGGAGCAGCTGAGCTTCCGAGTGCGGGTCGTGAGCACGGCGGGCGTCACGACGGTCGTCACTCCGGCGACGAACACCTTCACCGCCGGCTTCGCTCCCACCGCGTGCCGATGGCTGAATCTCCCGGCCTACGACGCCTACAACTGCAGCACTCCTCGACGCACGCTCACGCAGGCCGACATCGACCGCGGATGGTACACGCCGGAGTTCGCGTTCACCGTGGCACCGGCCGACGGCTCGGCGCCGGCGGTCACCGTGACCCACGCGGGCGCGCCGGTGGCTCTGCGCGGCTGACGAGCATCCGTCATCCCCCGACGAGCGGTCCGTGGAACCCCCCAGCCCGCAGAAACTCCCCGCCCGCAGAAACTCACAGCCCGTTCTCAGGGCCGCGGGACCAAAACGGGCCGCTCGTCGGTTCTCCTCTATGACGGCGCAGCCAGCGACGTCGGACAAGGAGTCAGATCATGTCGAACGACTACGGCACGACCCCCGAGGCCGTCAGCGGCCTCACCCCTCTGCAGTATCGGGTGACCCAGCAGGACGCGACCGAGCCGCCCTTCCGCAACGCGTACTGGGACAACCACGACGACGGCATCTACGTCGACGTCGTCTCGGGCGAGCCTCTGTTCTCGTCGACCGACAAGTTCGACAGCGGCACCGGATGGCCGAGCTTCACGAAGCCCATCGACGCGGATGCCGTGACCACGCGCACCGACCGCTCGCTGTGGATGAAGCGCACCGAGGCGCGCTCGGCCGTCGCCGACAGCCACCTCGGTCATGTGTTCGACGACGGCCCGCGCGCCGAGGGCGGCCTGCGCTACTGCATGAACTCGGCGGCTCTCCGCTTCATCCCGGCCGAAAGCCTGGAGGAAGAGGGGTACGGTCGCTACAGCGCCCTCTTCGCACGCCCCACCACCGACACCCCCGCACCTTCCGACACCACCGAGGAGCAGTCATGACCGACACCGGAACCATCACCCGCACGCCCGGGACCGAGACGGCCGTTCTCGCCGGCGGCTGTTTCTGGGGGATGGAAGACCTGATCCGCCGTCAGCCCGGTGTGCTCGACACCCGGGTCGGCTACACCGGCGGCTCGAACGAGCACGCGACCTACCGCAACCACCCCGGCCATGCCGAGGCCGTGGAGATCGTGTTCGACCCGACGAAGACGACCTACCGCGACATCCTGGCGTTCTTCTTCCAGATCCACGACCCGTCGACGCTGAACCGTCAGGGCAACGACATCGGTTCGAGCTACCGCTCGGCGATCTTCCCGCTCACCCCCGAGCAGGAGGCGATCGCGCGCGACACCATCGCCGATGTCGACGCTTCGGGCCTGTGGCCGGCGAAGGCCGTCACCACGATCGAGCCGGCAGGGCCGTTCTGGCAGGCCGAGGAAGAGCACCAGGACTACCTGATCAAGTACCCGAACGGCTACACGTGCCACTTCCCGCGTGCGGGTTGGGTGCTGCCGAAGCGCGACGAGGCCGCCGCCACCGTCTGACGCGGAACCCGAGAATGGCCCGGTCGCATCCGACCGGGCCATTCCTCGTGAGCGGTCTACGCCTCGGCGAGGAACGCCACGGCCGCGTCCTTGAAATCGCGCGAGCCCGGGGCGTTGAAGTGGTTCCGGTTCGGGATCTCGAAGAACCGTGCGTCGGGGGCGGCTGCGGCCAGCGCCCGCGAACCCTCGATGATCGCGTCCTTCGAGCCGGTGGCGAAGAGGATCGGCCGCGTCGGCGCATCCGAGGGATCGGGGTCGATCATGCCCGACGCCCGCATGCCCTCCGCGAGCGCGACGAGTGCCTGCAGGTCGTTTCCCGGCACCCGTTCGGTCAGCGCGATGTAGTTCTGCGTGGTCCGATCGGCCACCGGGGTGCCGTCGGCGATGTAGTTCCGGACCTGTTCGAGATCGAGTCGCGCCAGAGGGATGCCGTCCGGCACCCCTCCCAGCACTGCACGCCCGATGCGGTGCGGCAGCTCGCGAACGACCTCCCAGCCCACGCGTGCGCCGAGCGAGTAGCCGACGTAGAGGGCGTCGTCGACGAGGTACGTGTCCATCACGGTCTCGACATCGGTCACGAGTGTGCGGATCCGGTAACCGTCGGGGTCATGTGGCTTCTCGCTGAGGCCGTGGCCGCGCTGATCCAGTGCCAGCACGCGATAACCCGCGCGCGTCAGCTCGCGTACCCATCCGGTGAGCACCCAGTTGTCGCGCGCGCTCGACGCGAAGCCGTGCACGATCACCACGACGGGGGCGTCGAACTCGCCCCAGGTGTAGGTCGCCAGTCGTGTGCCGTCGGCGGCGTACACCTGCTGGGGTTCGGGCATGCTGGTCAGGTCGGAGAGAGGGACGGCCACCTCTCCATCTTGGCCCTGTTCCTGGACGGCGGCGTCAGGTGCGGGATCAGCGCGTCGACCTGATCGGCCACACCGCGAACGCGCCGAGCACCGACAGGACTATGCCCACGGGGAAGAGCCCGGCGAAGCCGAATGCGATCACGATCAGACCCGAGACTCCGGGGGCCAGCGTCTGGGGCAGGGTGGCCGCGATGTTCACGACCCCGAGGTCTTTCGCGAACGACTGCGCCGAGGGGAGCACCTCGCTCATCAGTGCGGTGTCGACGGCCTGGAACATGCCGAACCCGAGCCCGGCGATGAACGACATGATCATCCACGCCTCGATCGTCGGTGAGATCCACGGCAGCAGCAGTGCAAGACCGGTGACCACCGACGAGGCGAACACGAACGGCTTGCGTCGCCCGACCCTGTCGGAGAGTGGACCGGAGATGATCGTGGAGATCAGGATGCCGGCGAGGCTGAGGAGCCCGACCAGCGGGATGACCGTCTCGGGCTTCTCGATGTGCAGATAGTCGGTCATGATGTAGAGCTGATATCCGGTCACGGAGAAGTAGCCCGTGAACAGCAGCAGGCGGCCGAGGAACGCCCAGAAGAAGTCGGGGTGCTTGATCGGGCTGACCCAGAAGGTGCGCAGGAACGCGCTGAGGTCGAACGGCTCGGGCGTGATCCGTTCGCTCGAGTAGTCCGGGTTGAACACGACGAACAGTGTGATGACGACGAGGGCGAAGACCGCGAAGACCAGGTAGCCCGCGGCGATGCTGTTGAAGAACAGGGAGCCGATGATCTGACCGCCGAGCGAGCCGACCATGAGGCCGATGCCGGAGAGGGCGGCGAAGGTTCCCCGGCGCTTGAGGGGCACGCGGTCGGGCATCACGGCGGAGAGCGGGCCCTGGGCAAAGTTGTACGCGATCTGCACCAGAGTCCACGCGATGGCGATGCCGACCAGGGAGTCCGCAAAGGCGAGGCCGACCAGGGCCAGGCCTCCGGCGAGGACGCCGACGATCATCCACGGTGCACGCCGACCGAAGCGGGAACGCGTCCGGTCGGAGATCTGCCCGGCGATCGGCTGCGCGATCATCGCCGCGAACGCACCGATCGTCGCGATGATCGCGAGGTTGGCGACCTTGTTCTCCTCGCCGAGCGCGACCGTGACCTGCTGGGGGAGGAGGATGCCGGGGACCGCGCCCCAGATCAGGAAGATGCCGAGGTTGGCGGGGATGATCCAGCCGAGCAGGCGCCGGATCCCCTTGAGGGGCGGGGGCGGGTCGTCGTTGCCGGCGGCGGTGCGGATGAACGTCGTCTCCGTGATCGGGACGGTGCTCTTGGGGACGGTGCTCTCGGGGGTTGCGGGCGTTCCAGACATCGTCGTCGTGGTCCTCTCGGGTCGGGCAGAACGGGCAGGGCAGAACAGGTCGTGCAGAACGGGGGTCAGGCGGGGAGCGCCACCAGGCGGGAGCGCAGCGTGTCGATCGTCTCGGCCGGCAGGGTGGCGCCGGCGAAGCCGAGGACGGTGTCGAGCGGCATGTTCTGCGCTGCGGCGAGCATGGGGTTGCCCGGCAGTTCCGGGACGAGCTCGGTGATGATCGCGAGCGCCTCGGCATCGGCGAGCACCTGGGCGACGGTCGCGCTGGTGAGGTCGAAGCGTCCGCCGGGTGCGGCGACATCCGCCATCTCGATCGTCGTGGACGCGGGGTCGGGTCGTGCGGCAGGCGACCAGTCGAGGTACCGGAGGCCGTGGCCGAACGCGAACGACGGGTCGACCGTGTCCGACGGCACGTCGGGGCGGCTCGCCGCCACGGCTTCCATCGACGACGGCACCTCGAAGGGCAGCGACCCCTGGGGCTCCACCGCGCCGAACAGCACATTCACGAGCGCGGTGTCGGAGGCGCCGTAGTTCGCGATGATCGTCGAGGCGACGTCGAGAAGCGGGGCGAGGATCGCCGGACGATCGAGGTAGACGTCGAGCACGAGCGGCACGCGGGCGGCCAGATCGCGCAGGTGCGCGAGTTCGTCGTCGTGGAACTCGAGGGATCCGGCGCGGAAGAACGATTCGATGTCGGCCCCGTTGCCGCGCGGCTCCCACGGGGCGTCGGTGCGCACGATCGCGACGTCGGCGCGGTCGGGGTCGGTGACCACATCGGCCCAGCCGGCGAGCTCGACGGCGTCGAGGCCTTCGACGTAGACGGTCGGGCGCCCCTGCAGCGGCAGATGCGCCGCCCCGCCGCCGTTCGTGAGCAACGTGAGTGAACGTGCCTGGGCCTCGAGTCCGGCGGCGCGGGCGTCTTCCCGACCGACGATCGCATCCGCAGCTTCGACATCGACGAACCGTGCGTCGTCGAACAGCCCGAGACGGAACTTCTCACGCAGCAGCCGGCGCACCGAGGTGTCGAGCCGGGACTCGGGCACCGAGCCCGCCCGCACGAGCCCGATCAGAGCCTTCGGGTTGAACTCACCGCCGAACTGGTCCACACCGGCATCGAGCGATTTCATCATCCGCTCGTCGTAGGTGAGCGACTCCACACCCCAGAAGGTGCGGGACAGGATGCCCCAGTCGGTGCACACGATCCCGTCGAAGCCCAGCTCGTCACGCAGCAGGCCTTGGATGATCTGTTTGTTGAACCCGAAGCCGACCTCTTCGTACTCGGTGCCGATCGGCATGCCGTAGTAGGGCATGATCTGCGAGACGCCGGCGGCCAGCAGGTCGCGGAACGGTTGCAGGTGCAGGTCGAATCGTCCGCCCGGGTACACCTGCTCGCGGCCGTATGAGAAGTGCGGATCCTCGCCGTCGAGCTGGGGGCCGCCCCCGGGGAAGTGCTTGGCCATGGCCGAGACCGATTCGGCTCCGAGCTCGTCGCCCTGCAACCCGAGCGTGTAGGCGACGCCGAGACGCCCGGTCACCTCCGCGCTCTGGCCGAACGTGCCGGAAGCCCGCGCCCAGCGCGGCTCGGTGGCGAGGTCGATCTGCGGGTGCAGGGCGGTGCGGATGCCGACGGCCAGGTACTCGCGACGCACGACCTCGGCGAAGCGGCGGGTGAGCTCGGGGTCGTCGATGGCGCCGAAACCGAGGAACTCCGGCCACTGCGAGAAGGGGCCGGCGATGAGCGCGGCGGCCGGGTTGTTCGAGAACGAATGACGCGGGTCGCTCGACAGAGAGAACGGGATGCCGAGGCCGCGTCGCCGGGCCTCCTCCTGCAGGGCGTTGTGCCATGCGGCGATCTCCCGCGCCGACGGGGCCTGCAGGATGTTCACGTGCGTGATGCCACGGTCGATGATGGTGCGCATCGACGGGGACCCGAACAGGCCGGGGGCGTCGAGGTCGTCGCCGAGGGTCGCCATCGGCTGGAACATCTGCCCCGCCTTGTCCTCGAGCGTCATTCGGGTGAGCAGGTCCTCGACACGCTGATCCACGGTCAGGGTGCGGTCCTGGTACGGGTGCGCGATCGCGCTCACGGGAACTCCTTCGTTCGGGTACGGCGGGTCTTTCGGGTACGGCGGGCGGTGCGGGTGCGGCGGGTGGTTCGGTTAAATATCTACACTTGTGTCGGTTTTGTCAAGAGCGGTGCTACGGTTTCCCCCATGGCTGATGCGACGACGCTGCGAGGGCGCGGATACGCGAACGGCCGAGCGCGCCGCGAGGAGATCATCCGCGTGGCCTCGGACCACTTCGCCGAACGCGGCTTCCTCTCGGCGACGATCCTCGAGATCGCCGCGGTGTGCGGCATCTCGCGCGCGGGACTGCTGCACCACTTCGCCGACAAGGAAGCCCTGCTCGAAGCCGTGCTCGAAGCCCGCGACATCGAGGATCGCGACCGCTTCCGTCCCTACGCCCGCGGCTACGGCGGTATGGGCGTGCTGCGCGGAATGGTCGATCTCGCCGACCACAACCGTCTCGTGCCGGGTCTGATCGAGCTCTTCGTGCGGTTGTCGTCCGAGGCGTCGGCTGCCGATCACCCGGCGCACGAGTACTTCCGGCGCCGCTACGAGAGGATCCGTTCGAGCACCGGACAGGCGATCGCGCTCGCCATCGCGTCCGGTCAGCTGCGACCCGACATCGATCCGCACGACGCGGCTTTGCGCCTGACCGCGACCATGGACGGTCTGCAGACCCAGTGGCTGTTCGACCGGTCGATCGACATGGCCGGCGCCATCCGCGCGATGCTGCGGGCGTGGATGACCCCGGCGGGCGAGGTGGCGTTCGAGGCGATCGTCCCCGAACCGGAGCCGGTCGGCGCCTGACGCGCCCGGCAGCGCCGGGGACGACGAAACGGCCTCCCGGAGACCGAAGTCTCCGGGAGGCCGTTTCCGTTCCGGTGATCGCGAGGATCAGACGCGGTCGCGCAGCGCGGCGCCGAGTGCGGCGTCGACGTTCGTCCAGTACTGGAAGAAGCGCTCGCGGATGGCGTCGACGGTGATCGAACGCCCCTGGCCGGTGAGCGTCTCCAGGAAACGTGCCCGCTGCTCGGCGTCGAACACCTCGCGGTAGAGCGTGCCGGGCTGCCCGAAGTCGTCGTCCTCGGGGTGCAGGGTCGCGGCGGAGCGCTGGATCTCGCCGTCGGCCTCCCAGTTCACCTCGATGCCCTTCGACGGGTCGGCCTCCGGGCCTCCTGCCGCTCCATAGGAGTTCGGCTGGTAGGTGCGGTGCGCGGCGTCGTTGAACTGGTAGCGCATCGAGCCCTCGTGCTGGTAGTTGCGCGCCTCGCTCGCGTGCGGCTGGTTCACCGGCAGCTGGTTGTAGTTCGGGCCGATGCGGTGGCGCTGCGCGTCCGGGTAGGCGAAGATGCGCCCCATCAGCATCTTGTCCGGGGAGATGCCGGTGCCCGGCACCTGGTTCCCCGGCGAGAAGGCGGCCTGCTCGATCTGTGCGAAGAAGTTCTCCGGGTTGCGGTTCAGGGTCAGCGTGCCGACCTTGATGCGCGGGTAGTCCTTCTTCGAGATGGTCTTGGTGAGGTCGAACGGGTTGAACCGGTACGCCTTGGCCTCGTCGTAGGGCATGATCTGCACGTACAGGTCCCACTTCGGGAACTCACCGTCGGCGATCGACCGGAAGAGGTCGCGCCGGTAGTGGTCGGCGTCCGACCCGGCGAGCTGCTCGGCCTCTTCGTTGCTCATCGCCTCGACGCCCTGCTGCGAGATGAAGTGGTACTTCACCCAGAAGACCTCGCCTGCGGCGTTGACCCACGAGTAGGTGTGCGAGCCGTAGCCGTTCATGTGCCGCCAGCTGAGGGGCAGGCCGCGGTCTCCCATCAGATACGTGACCTGGTGGGCGCTCTCCGGCGACAGCGTCCAGAAGTCCCACTGCATGTCGGGATCGCGCAGACCCGAGTCGCCGAGGCGCTTCTGCGAGTGGATGAAGTCCGGGAACTTGATCGCGTCGCGAAGGAAGAACGTCGGGGTGTTGTTGCCGACGATGTCGAGGTTGCCCTCGTCGGAGTACATGCGGAGCGAGAACCCGCGCACGTCACGCCAGGTGTCGGGCGAGCCCTGCTCCCCGGCGACGGAGGAGAAGCGGATGAGGGTCTCGCTGGCCGCACCCGGCTGGAAGACGGCCGCGCGCGTGTAGGCCGACACGTCTTCGGTGACGACGAACTCGCCGAACGCGCCGCCGCCCTTCGCGTGCGGGTTGCGCTCCGGCACCCGCTCGCGGTTGAAGGCCGCGATCTTCTCGACCAGGTAGTGATCGTGCAGGACGGTGGGGCCGTCGGCGCCGACCGTGAGCGAATGCGTGTCGCTCGCGATCGGGGCTCCGGCCTGCGTGGTGGTGGCAGGTTTCGTCATGGTGTTCTCCTTCTCCGCGCAGGCGCAACGATTACCCCCATCCGGGGACGGGTGATCGGCGGACTGCTATTGCGCGGCGTTCTGGCAACTGGGGCAGAGGCCCCAGAAGGTGACTTCGGCTGTCTGGACGGTGAATCCCCCCGTCGAGGACGGGGTGAGACACGGCGCTTCGCCGACGACGCAGTCCACATCGCCGATGGCACCGCAGGAGGTGCAGACGACGTGGTGGTGGTTGTCGTTGATGCGCCGCTCGTAGAGCGCCGCGGAGCCTGCCGGTTCGATCCGGCGGATGAGGCCCGCCGTCGTCAGGTCCGCGAGGATGTTGTGCACCGACTGGATCGACGTGGTCGGCAGCACCTCAGACACGGCACGGTAGAGCCGCTCCGCGTCTGAATGGGCCATGGAGTCGAGAGCCTCGAGAACGGCGACGCGGCCCGCGGTCGCGCGCAACCCGGCAACGCGAAGCGCCGAGTCGAGTTCTGTCTCCATCCATCAAGCATACCTCTTCATTTGAATAACTCAAAAGAAAGTATTCCGGCATGCCGCGGAGGGATCGAGGTGGGGTCGAGGTGATTTCACCGAGGTCGCAGCATAAAAAAAGGGGTTGGACCCAGGGGATTCGTCGGTTACTGTGAGCAAAGTCTCAGCTTCTGGTGACGCTGAGAAAACGGAGGGCGACCCCATGCGGAATCCAGCCACTCATCATGGTCGTACGAGCCGTGACCGTCTCAAGCCCTGGGCCGTCGCCGCACTGTTGACGCTCGTGCTCACCGCGCTGATCGTGCCCGCGTCGCCCGCCACGGCGGCTCCGGGCGATGCCGCCCAGCTGTATCTCGGACCCTCCACGGAAGCGGCCACGGTCGGATCCGACAAAGACCTCGTCGCGCCGACGGAGTGTCCGTCGAACTCGGTGCTCACCGGCGTGCAGACGGAGAACCGCACGGCCGACTCTCCGTCCAACGCCAACTCGATCCTCGTGCGTTTCAGCATCCAGTGCTCCACGATCACCGTGAGCAACGCCGGGACCGTCACGGGAACCGTGAACCCCGCGTGGATCACCGGTCCCGTCTACAACGAGAGCCGTGGCAACGTGCAGACCGGCGTGTGCCCCGCCAACACCTTCGTGCACCGCATCACCGGGACCACCTTCGTCGGCGACGGCACGAACCGCTGGCCCTCATCGGTGCAGATCACCTGCCGGCCGATGACCTTCAGCGCGGCGGGCGAGCTGCGGATCGATCTCGCCGCCACGCCCACCGTCCTCACCATCGGTGAGAACTTCAACACGACCGGCGGCTTGGACACCCCGACGCCACGTTGCGGGCCTGCGGCCACCACCGGGACCAGCGACATCCTCGTGCGCGGCTACCGTGCGCAGGGAGGCGGCGAGGGCATCGACGGCTTCACGCCCTCCTGCGCCACCATCCCCGACGACTACGGCGATGCCCCGGCCGGCTACGGGGTCGTGTCCCACGAGCTGAATGCCGCCACCTACCTCGGGTGGTCAGCCGACACCGAGGCGGCGATGCAGTACAGCGCGAACGCGACCGGAGACGATCAGGTCGGCGGCACCGCGCCGAACCAGTTCATCGACGACGAGAACGGCGTCGCGACGTTCGGGCCGATCACCGCAGGGATCACCAGCAGCTACTCGGTGTCGGTGCTGGCGTCGAACAAGGTGCCGGGTCAGCCGGCGACGCTGGTCGGCTGGGTCGACTTCAACCGCGACGGCGTCTTCGACGCGAACGAGGGGGCATCCGCGGTGGTCCCGGCGGGAACGCCCGACGGATCCTCGGTCACGCTCACCTGGCCGGGCATCATCGCACAGACCGTCGCGGGACCGACCTTCGCGCGGTTCCGGATCTCCAGCGGCACCGCCCTGACCACCTCCATGCCCACGGGCGCGGGAGGGGTGGGCGAGGTGGAGGACTATGCCCTCACCATCGCCGCGGCGAACCCGGGGATCTCGCTGTTCAAGTCCGCATCGCCGTCGGGGCCCGATGACTTCACGGTCGGACAGGTCATCGACTACTCCTTCGTGGTCACCAACACCGGTGACGTGCCCCTCGCCGACATCAGCGTCGACGAGACCGCCTTCACCGGCTCGGGGAGCATGACCACCCCGGTGTGTCCGACGACACCGCTGGCTCCCGGGGCGCAGGCGACCTGCACCGCGAGCTACACCCTCACCCAGGCCGACATCGACAGCGGGACCCTCACCAACACGGCCACCGCGACGGGTGTCCCGCCGGGCATCCTCGTGCCTCCCGTCTCCCCGCCCTCCACCGTCAACGTGCCGTCGACGGCGACATCCGCGATCACCCTCGTGAAGAGCGCCGACACCTCCGAGATCACGGCAGCGGGTCAGGCGGTCGGCTACTCCTTCGTGGTCACCAACACCGGCAACGTGACCCTCACGAACGTCGCGGTCGATGAGACGGCGTTCTCCGGAACCGGTACCTCTCCGGCGATCACGTGCCCCGCGGGTGCCGGGTCGATGATCCCGGGTGCACAGATCACGTGCACCGCGTCGTACACGACGACCGCTGCGGACTACACCTCCGATTCCCTCGACAACACCGCCACAGCGACGGGAACCCCGCCCTCGGGCACTCCGCCGGTGTCTGCGCCGTCGACCGTCGAGATCCCCGTCGTCTCGGCACCGGCGCTGACCGTGTCAAAGACCGCCGACCGCACGCGGATCACGGCAGCGGGCGAGACGATCAACTACTCGTTCCTGGTGACGAACACCGGAAACGTCACACTCACGGGTGTGACGGTGACGGAGACGGCATTCACCGGAACGGGGACACCCCCCGTGGTCACGTGCCCCGCGGGCGCGGCATCGCTCGCCGCGGGCGCGACCGTCACCTGCACGGCCTCGTACGTCGTGACCCAGGCCGACATCGATGCCGGAGGCGTCACGAACACCGCGACCGGTACGGGCACGCCGCCGACCGGAGAGCCTCCGGTGTCGCCCCCGTCGACCGTCGTCGTCCCGCCGGACCCGGTGCCCGGGATCACGGTCGTGAAATCGGCGAGCCCGAACACGCCGGACGCCTACCAGGTGGGCCAGGAGATCACCTATTCCTTCGTGGTCACGAACACCGGCAACGTCACCCTCGCGAACGTGACGGTGAACGAGGAGAGCTTCTCCGGGACCGGCGCACTGTCGCCCGTCGTGTGCCCGGCCGGCGCGGCGTCGCTCGCCCCGAGCGTGCAGATCGTCTGCACCGCCACGTATGTGCTGACCCAAGCCGATGTGAACGCGGGCCGGGTGACGAACAGCGCCACCGCGACCGGAACGCCCCCGGGCACGCTCGTCCCGCCGGTCTCGCCGCCCTCGGAGACCGAGGTTCCCATCGATCCCGTCCCGGGCATCAGCATCGTGAAGTCGGCCACGCCGGCGACCATGACGGCGGTGGGGCAGATCCTCGCATACTCCTTCGTGGTCACGAACACCGGAAACGTCACGCTCGAAGACGTGACGGTCGATGAGACCGCCTTCTCCGGGTCGGGATCGCTGTCCGCCATCGAATGCCCTGCGGGTGCCGCGAGCATGTTGCCGGGCCAGATCATCACCTGCACCGCGCAGTACCAGACGACGCAGGCCGACGTGGACTCGGGCCTGCTCACGAACACGGCCGTCGCCACCGGAACTCCGCCCTCGGGGCAGCCTCCGGTCTCGCCGCCGTCGACGGTCGAGGTCCCCTTCGACGGGCCCAACGCGTTGACCCTCGAGAAGCGCGCGAATCCGGTCGATGTGAACGGCAACGGCGTCATCGATCCCGGTGACCGCATCGAGTGGACGATCCTCGTGACCAATACCGGTGCACAGACCATCGACGACATCGTCGTGACCGACCCCACCGCGGGGCCGGTCACGTGTCCGTCGACGAGTCTGGGCTCCGGGGTGCAGATGACCTGCACGGTGCCGCCGCACACCGTCACCGCCGCCGACGTCGAGAGGGGTCAGGTGCGCAACGTGGCCACCGCGACAGGCGTCCCACCCGATGGCGGGACGATCGTTCCTCCGCCGTCGGAGACGACGACACGGGTGTTCCCTCCGCCGCCGCCCACACTGGCGGTGACGGGAGGCACGCTGTCCGCGGCGCTCCTTGTCGGAGGGCTGATGCTGTTCCTCGGGGCCTCGCTGCTGAGGCGGCGTCGACTGTCCTGACACCGAGACAGCGCTCAGTGGACGCAGTCCGGAGAGCTCAGACGAAGCGGACGGTCTGCTGCAGGCGGGTGCGCACGTCAAAGAGCTCGTTGCCCCCGATCGCCCGCGCCTGCGGCACACCCTGACGCAGCACCATCGCGAGAGCGCTGCGTCGCACCACGACGACCGGAACTCCGCGGCTCGTGCCGAGCGGCGTGACGGCTTGGGCGAGGTCGTCGTCGGGCAGCACGATGATCGCCCCGCCGAAGCGCACGCGCGCGGCCTTCGCGACGGTGCGCATCCGACGCAGAGCAGCGGTGACCGGCGCGCGCGTGCCCAGACTCGGGCCGGTGATCTCGCCGCGGCGGAAGCCCACGACACCCCCGAAGTCTTCCGACATCACGCCGTACAGTCCGGACGGGCCGAGCACCACATGGTCGAGTTTGTCGTCGGCATCCGCTCCCACCGCGACGTCGTGCCACACCGTGAAGCCCATGCCGAGGTCGGAGACCGTGCGGGCCGTGGCCTCCTCCGCCAGCGCGTCGGCGAGCATCCGCCGCAGGTCACGCGGAGCCGAGCGCACGAGCGCGGGGTCATACGGATCGGGGACCTCGACGCCGCGGCCGGCCCATTCGCGGATGAGCACGAGGTAGCGTTCACGGCGCCAGCCGCCGGGGTGCCCGTAGGACCGGGCGCGGGGACGGGTGTCGGTGCGGGCGGCGGGCGGGCGCCATCCGCTCCACTCGGTCCCGGGCTCGGCGGCCGCCGCTCCTGCCACACCGGAGCGGCGGTCGTAGGCGGCGCGGCTCTCGACGGTGCCGACCAGCTCCCACGCGCGCTGCACCTGGATGAACATCGCCGCATCTCCACCGGTATCGGGGTGCGTCTGCCGGAGGCGGAGGCGATAGGCGCGGCGCAACTCGACGTCGTCGACCGTGGGGTCGACGTCGAGGATCTCGTAGGCCGAAGCCGAGAGCGGACTGTCGAACATCGCTCTCCCTCCGCGACCGCGGCATCCAGGATATCCGGCGGCCGTTGTGGTTCTCCCGATGCCGGGGCGTCAGGCGGGCACGTCGACGATGCGCTCCACGCCGAGGACGGGTGCGATCCCGCCGCCCGATGCGGCGGCGAGATCGTCCGCGAGGTGCGCGAGCTCCGGCTCCGGTGCCCACAGCTCGAGCGTGGCTGTCGCCGCGTAGGTCGGCTCGCCGAGCGTCGCGCCGTGATGCGCCGCCCATTCGCGCAGCAGGTTGTCGTAGCGGCCGGCGTCGGCGTGCGGCACCTCGAGCGTCACCTGGCGCAACGCCGCCCGCCGCACGAGCGCCGCTAGGTCGAGTGCTTCCGACACCGCTGACGAGTAGGCACGCACCAGGCCACCCGCTCCGAGCTTCACCCCGCCGAAGTACCGCGTCACGACCGCGACGACGTCGGTCAGTTCGCGCCGGCGCAGCACCTCGAGCATCGGGATGCCCGCGGTGCCGGAGGGCTCGCCGTCATCCGACGACCGCGCCTGATCGCCGAGCAGGCCCGTCACCATCGCCGTGCAGTTGTGGTTGGCATCCCACGCCTTCTTGCGGATGCCGGCGATCACGCCCTCGGCCTGCTCGACCGAGGTGACGGGCTCGATCCGCGTGAGGAAGCGTGACTTGCGGATGACGGTCTCATGCTCGACGGCAGCCGCGATGGTCGCGGGGTAGCTGCGGGCGGCGGTCACCCGCCTCACGATACCGATGCCGCGGGAGGCTCAACGATCGACGAACGCCATCTGCTGCGGGTTGTAGCGGTCACCGCTCACGCCGATGCGTGTCGCGAGGGCAGTGAGGTCGGCGACCTCGTCGGCCGAGAGTGCGACGGCCGTGCTCGCGGCGTTCTCCGCGATGCGGGTGGTGCGCCGGGTGCCGGGGATCGGCACGATCCACGGCTGCTGGGCGAGCAGCCAGGCCAGCGCGATCTGGCCGGCCGTGGCGTCCTTGGCGGCGGCCAACTGCGCGACGTGCGCCACGATCGCCTGGTTCGCGGCCCGGTTCTCTGCCGTGAAGCGCGGAATCGTGGCGCGGATGTCGCCGGCCGCGAAGTCGGACGCGGTGTCGACGGTGCCGGTCAGGAAACCTTTGCCGAGCGGGCTGAACGGCACGAATCCGATGCCGAGTTCGGCGAGCACCGGCAGGATCTCAGCCTCGGGGTCGCGGGTCCACAGGGAGTATTCGCTCTGCAGCGCGGTGACGGGATGTACGGCGTGCGCGCGGCGGATCGTCTCGGCCGACGCCTCGGAGAGCCCGAAGTGGCGCACCTTCCCCTCGGCGATCAGCTCGCCGACCGTGCCGGCGACGTCCTCGATCGGCACATCGGGATCGACACGGTGCTGGTAGAAGAGGTCGATCACGTCGGAGCGCAGACTCCGCAGCGATGCCTCGGCCACCCGGCGGATCTGCTCGGGTCGACTGTTCAGGCCGACGCTCTTGCCGTCCTGGATATCCCACCCGAACTTCGTCGCGAGCACGACCCGGTCGCGGATGGGCTCGAGTGCCTCGCCCACGAGCTCCTCGTTCACATGCGGTCCGTACACCTCGGCGGTGTCGAAGAAGTCGACGCCGTGATCGACCGCAGAGCGCAGCACCGCGATCATGTCGTCGCGGGTACCCGGATTGGGGCCGTAGCTCTGTGACATGCCCATGCAGCCGAGTCCGACCGCCGAGACCTGAAGGCCCTGTCCGAGAGTGCGCGTGTGCATGAGTGGTCCTTTCGTCGCGGCCGCGGACGGATCGGCGGCCTGGACCCGACGCTACGCGCACGTGCGGCGACGGGGGAGGGTCTGGTGGAACCCCGTTGACGGGGGCCCCTCTCTCGGCAGGAGGCTGCTGCCGGACCCTCCTGCGCGCCGCGCGGATCCATCGAAGGGTGGAGACCCGTCTCCGCCCCCTGCGCGATCCGGTCGAGGGTGAGGGCGGCTGGACTGGAGTCATGCTCCGCACCCTCCGCTCCCTTCCGCTGTGGCTCACCTCTCGTCGCGGGGGATGGATCTCCCTGCTGATCGCGGCGGTCGCGTTCACCGCCCTCCTCGGCGCGTTCGGACGGGCATCGGTCCCGGCAGGCAACGACGTGGCTCCGCCGGATTCCGAATCCGCGCAGGCCGCGCTCCTCGCCGAGCAGTTCCCCGACGCGGACGAGCACACGGTACTGCTGGTCGCCTCCCGTGACGACGACGCGCAGCTCAGCGATGCCGACCTCGCCGCCCTCGGTGCGCTCTCGGGCGATGTCGAAGCGGAGACCGGGCACGCCCCCCACGGTCCGATCGTCAGCGACGACGGCGAGGCCGCGGTGATCCAGGCGACGCTGACCCTGGACGACGACGACGTCGCTGACGCCGTGCACGGTCTGCGCGACACCGTGGCGGAGCATCCCCTCACCGGGATGCACGTGCAGGTCACGGGCGGGCCCGCGTTCGGTGTGGACGTCGCCTCCGCGTTCGACGGCGCGGACTTCACGCTGTTGATGGTGACCCTCGGGATCGTGGCCCTGCTGCTCATCGTCACGTACCGCTCGCCCGTGCTGTGGATGATCGCCCTCATCGTGGTCGCCCTCGCCGATCAGCTGGCCAACAAGGCGACCGCGGCGATCGGCGCCGGGCTCGGGCTGCAGTTCGACTCCGGGATCGTGAGCGTGCTCGTCTTCGGTGCCGGAACGAACTACGCCCTCGTGCTCATCTCGCGCTACCGCGAAGAACTCGCCCGCGAGACCGATCATCGCCGCGCCCTGGTCGCCGCCTGGCGTGCCACCGCCCCCGCGATCGTCGCCTCGAACGTCACCGTGGTCCTGGCGCTGTCGACTCTCGCCCTCGCGGTGATCCCGGGAACGCGCGGGCTCGGCATCGCCTCTGCCGTGGGCCTGCTGATCGCGCTCGCCGCCGTGCTCCTGGTGCTGCCACCGGCGCTCGCCGTGTGCGGCCGTCGACTGTTCTGGCCGTTCGCGCCGCGCGTGGGCGATGTCGCGGCCACGGGCCGCGTGTGGGGTGCGGTGGCTCAACGCGTCTCCCGGCGCCCGTGGGTGCCGCTGGTCGGCGGACTCGCGCTGCTCGGCGTTCTCGCCGGTGGGCTCGCCGGAGCGTCCGTCGGGCTCACCCAGGTCGAGAAGTTCCGTGTCGTGTCCGAGTCGGCCGCAGGTCTCACGGTGCTCGGCGATCACTTCCCGGCCGGGGAGGCGCAGCCGATGATCGTGATCGGCGATACGGCGGAGGCCGATGCGCTGGTCGCCGCGATCGACGACGTGCCGGGTGTGCTCCGGGTATCGGCGACCGGGGAGAGCAGCGACGGAGCGCTCACCCGTCTGCTCGTCGTCGGTGAGCCGGCGCCCGGAACGCCCGCGAGCCTCGACCTGGTGAGCGCGGTACGAGAGGCCGTGCAGACGGTGCCGGATGCCGACGCCGTGGTGGGCGGCCCGGTGGCGGCGGATCTCGATGCGCGCGAAGGCAATCGGCGCGACCTGCTGCTGGTCGTCCCGCTCGTCCTCGCCGTCAGTCTGCTCGTGCTGATCGTGCTGCTGCGTTCCCTGGTGGCGCCGGTGCTGCTGCTCGCGGTGAACATCCTCAGCGCGGTCGCGGCCATCGGTGCCGGCACGTGGCTGAGCAGGGTCGTGTTCGGGTGGGACGCGCTCGACCTCCAGGTGCCCCTGTTGTCGTTCCTGTTCCTGGTCGCGCTCGGGATCGACTACACGATCTTCCTCGTCCATCGCGCGCGCACGGAGGCACGGACGGTCGGCACGCGGCAGGGGATGGTGCGCGCCCTCACCGCGACGGGCGGCGTGATCACGAGCGCCGGTGTCGTGCTCGCGGCCGTGTTCGCTGCGCTGGGCTTGCTGCCCCTCGTCACGCTCGGGCAGATCGGCCTCATCGTCGGGATCGGCGTGCTCGTCGACACCTTCGTCGTGCGCACCCTGGTGGTCCCGGCGATCTTCGCGATCGTCGGCGAGCGGATGTGGTGGCCGCGGAAGGCCGGGGGTGCGGGATCCCGCGGGGATCGACACGCGGATCGACACGGAGACCGGCCGCACGGGGGAGAATACGAAGATGCCGCAGTCGCCATCTCCGCAGACGCGGACTGAGCGTTCCGGCCGCGTCGATTCCGCGGCCGGGATCCGCGCGCCGCGCACGTGGGCGAGCCTGGTCGGTTCCATCCGGATCGGTCAGGCCGTCATCACGGTCGTGCTGCTCGTGGTCGGTGCGTGGCGCGCCGCGGCGGACGGTGTGCCGCTGCCGTGGGTCCTCGCCCTCTCGCTCGTCTTCCTCGGCTGGTACGGCGGCGGTCTGCTGCTCGGCGAACGCACCGCCGACCGTCGCCTCGCGACCTGGTGGCTGCTCGGGCTGACCCTCATCTGGCTCGGCGCGGTCGTGGTCTCGCCGGAGTTCGTGTGGCTCGCCTTCCCGCTGTGGCTGCTCGCCGGATTCGTGATGCGCCTGCGGTGGGCGCTGCTGCTCAGCGTCGTGGTCCTCGCCGTGGTGGTGACCGCTCCGCTGCTGCACACCGGCACCACGACCTATGCGAACGTGATCGGTCCCCTCGTGGGCGGCGTCTTCGCGCTGGGGATCTCGCGCGGGTACCTCGAGCTCGTCCGCGACGGGCGCGAGCGCCGTCGGCTGATCGCCTCGCTGGTTGCGACCCAGGAGGAGATGGCAGCTTTGCAGGACGAGCTCGCCCGCACCCAGCGCGAGTCGGGGGCGACGGCCGAGCGCACCCGGGTGTCGCGCGACATCCACGACACCGTCGCGCAGAGCGTGTCGTCGATCGGGATGCTCGCGCGTTCGGCCCTGGAGGTCGACGATCCGTCGCAGCGCACGCGCGCTCTCGAGCAGATCGGCGCCCTGGCTGCGGAGGGGATGGCGGATGCTCGGCGCATCGTGAACGCCCTGGCGCCGGCGGAGCTGGAGTCGACGGCGCTCGGCGACGCCCTCGCCCGGATGCTGGAGCGCCTCACCGAGGAGACCGGGATCGAGGCCGCTCTGCACGCCGACGACGACCTGCCGTCGCTCGGCATCGACGCCGAGGTGGCCCTGCTGCGGACGGCGCAGTCGGCCCTCGCGAACGTCCGCTCCCACGCATCGGCCTCCCGTGTCGTGGTCACCCTGGCCGATGCCGGCGATGCGGTGCGCCTCGACATCGTCGACGACGGGATCGGGTTCGACGCCCGGCACTGGGACGCCCAGGGCGGCGTCGGCAGCCGCGGCGGCGGCTACGGACTGCGCTCGATGCGTGCGCGCCTGCGGGAGCTCGGCGGAGGGCTCGACGTGGAGAGCGCCCCTGGCGACGGCACCGCGCTCTCGGCGCACATCCCTCTGGGCCGCGCCGCTCAGGGGCGACGGAACGGAGAACAGGGATGACCCCGGTGCGCGTGCTGCTCGTCGATGACCATCCCATCGTCCGCGCCGGTGTGCGCTCGCTGTTCGACCACCGTGACGACGTCGAGGTGGTCGGTGAGGCGGCGTCCGGAGAAGAGGCGCTCGCTCTCGCTCGGCACCTGCATCCCGATGTCGTGCTGTGCGACCTGCGGCTCGGTGAGGGCATGGACGGCGTGCAGACGACCGCCGCCCTGCGCACGCAGGATCCGGCCCCGGCCGTCCTGATCCTCACGACATTTGATCGCGACGCCGAGATCCTCGGTGCGATCGAGGCGGGAGCGGCGGGGTACCTGCTCAAGGATGTCGCCCCCGACGAGATCGTGCGTGCGATCCGGCAGGCCGCATCCGGCGGACTCGTGCTCAGCCCGGAGCTCAGTGAGCGGGTGGTGCAGGTCATGCGCGCGCCGCGGGTGCGGCTGACGGGCCGTGAGCTGGAGGTGCTCCGGCTGCTCGACACGGGGGCGTCGAACCGCGAGATCGCCAAGACGCTGTTCGTGACGGAGGCCACCGTCAAGACCCACCTCGTGCACGTGTTCGAGAAGCTCGGCGCCGACAACCGGGCGCGTGCCATCGCCATCGCACGCGAGTCCGGTCTGCTCTGAGTCCGGTCTGCTCTGAGTCCGGTCTGCTCCGAGTCGCCCGCTGGCGCGGGCCGCGTGTGCGGGGCCGGACCCTGTCAACCGTTCGATGGATCCCCGGAACGGCCGCGACGCCGAGGCTGGAATCAGACCGAAAGGATTCCCGATGCGCAGACTCTTCACCGCCGCGTTCGCCTCCATGATCGCGGGCGTCGCCTCCGGACTCTTCTACCGAGAGTTCACCAAGATCAACGGCTTCCCCGAGGGGGAGGCGACGCAGCTCGGGCTCGTGCACACGCACCTGCTCGTGCTGGGCTTCATCGTGCTGTTGATCGTCCTGCTCCTCGAGAAGGCGTTCGCGCTCTCCGAGAGCCGCCTGTTCGGCTGGTTCTTCTGGCTGTACAACGCGGGCCTGGTGCTCACGTCGGCCATGATGATCTGGCACGGCTGCCTCACGGTGCTCGGGCAGGAGTCGTCGAGCATGATCGCGGGCATCGCGGGGCTGGGCCACATCCTGCTCAGCGCCGGTATGGTGCTGCTGTTCCTCGCCCTGCGGAAGCGTCTGTTCGCGACGAAGCCCGCCGCCCCGGCCGCCGCCGCCCCGGCTGCCGCCGCCCCGGCCGTCTCGGCCTGACGGCGTTCACAACTCAGGAACGTCAGGGCCGGACAGCCGTGTCCCCGTGATCCGGTCCGGTGCCCGACGAAGTTCCTGAGTGGTGAACAGAGACCGCCCGAGGCCGGAGTCAGTCCGCCTCGACCGAGTCGTCGCGGAGGTGCGCGATGTGCGCCGCGTGCCGGGCCAGGTGGTTCGGGGAGCGGCGCACGAACAGCCAGGCCACGAGCAGCACGACGAACCAGATCGGCGTCACGAGCAGCGCGGTCAGCGTGTCGGGCTGGGTCGTGAGCGCCCACAGGATGAACACGAAGAACGCCAGCACCACGTAGACCATGAACACACCGCCGGGCAGCCGGAAGGTCGACGCGGCGACCTTGTCCTTGCGGGTGCGCCGGTACACGAGGTAGCTGCACAGGAAGATCGTCCAGACGAACATGAAGCACAGGGCCGAGACCGTGGTCACCATGTCGAACGCGGTGCCGATGTCCTTGCCCGCGTAGAGCAGCACGACGCCGGAGAGCAGCAGGATGCACGACAGGAACAGTGCGTTCTGCGGCACCCGGCGGCGCGAGAGGCGGGCGAACATGCGCGGGGCGTCGCCGTCCTGTGCGAGACCGAACACCATGCGCGAGGTCGAGTAGATGCCGGAGTTCGCGCTCGACATGGCGGAGGTCAGCACCACGAGGTTCACCACCGTCGCGGCGATGCCGAGTCCGGCGAGGGCGAACATCGCGATGAAGGGGCTCTCGCCGGCGACGTACTCGGTCCACGGGGTGACCGCCATCAGCACGATGAGCGCGCCCACGTAGAACAGCAGCACACGGATCGGGATCGCATTGATGGCCTTGGGCAGGTTGCGCTTCGGGTCCTTGGTCTCCGCCGCTGCGGTGCCCACGAGCTCGATGCCGACGAACGCGAACACCGCGATCTGGAAGCCCGCGACGAAACCCATGAATCCGTGCGGGAACATGCCGCCCTTGTCCCACAGGTTCGAGAAGCTCGCGGTGCCGGCGTCGTGTTGGAATCCGGTGAAGATCATCACGAGTCCGGTGATGATGAGCGCCACGATCGCGACGATCTTGATCAGCGCGAACCAGAACTCCATCTCGCCGAACGCGGCGACGGTCGGGAGATTCAGGGCGAGCAGGATGACGATCACCAGCACGCCGGGGATCCACAGGGGGATTCCGGGGATGAGCGCATCCGTGTATCCCGCGATCGCGATCACGTCGGCGACGCCGGTGACCACCCAGCAGAACCAGTAGGTCCACCCCGTGAAGAAGCCCGCCCACGGGCCGAGCAGGTCGCTCGCGAAGTCGCTGAACGACTTGTACTTCAGGTTCGACAGCAGCAGCTCGCCCATCGCCCTCATGACGAAGAACAGCATGAAGCCGATGATCATGTAGACGAAGATCACCGAGGGGCCCGCGACCGAGATGGTCTTGCCGCTGCCCATGAACAGCCCGGTGCCGATGGCCCCGCCGATCGCGAGCAGTTGGATGTGGCGGTTGCTCAGCGCTCGCCGCAGATGCTGTTCCTCTCCGTCCGCGGCGGTGTCGCGCTCGCGTCCGGTTCCCCCCGTGTGCTGCTTCGTCACTTTCTTCCTCCGGTCCTCGTCGACGGTTGCCGTCCGACGGTACCTGGAGGAGGGGCCGAGTCCAGAATCGAGTACCGGTCTTCCGGCCCGCCGAATCGATTCGATAAGCTGGTGGCACCCCCGATCATCCCCTCAGTTCTGCGAGCCGCTCCTTCATGGCCACCTCCCTCACCACGGGCCGTCCGTGGCGCGTCATCCTTGCCTTCTCCATCCCGCTCCTGCTCGGCAACGTGGTGCAGCAGCTGTACCAGTTCGCCGACGCCATCGTCGTCGGCCGGCATCTCGGCGTCACCTCGCTCGCCGCCGTCGGAGCGACCGGCAGCCTGCTGTTCCTGCTGCTCGGGTTCGCCTGGGGGTTGACGAGCGGTTTCGCGATCCCGATCGCCCAGGCATTCGGCGCGAGGAACGACGCGGCCGTGCGCCGATCGGTCGCGACCGGCGTACTGCTCAGCGCCATCACGAGCGTCATCCTGACCGTGGGGGCGCCCCTCCTCGCCGGCCCGATCCTGTCGCTGCTGCAGACGCCGCCCGAGCTGATGGCCGAGGCGACGATCTTCACGCAGATCAGCTTCCTCGGCGCGAGCGCGACGATGTTCTTCAACTACCTGTCCGCGATCATCCGTGCGATCGGCGACTCGAAGACGCCGCTGGTGTTCCTGACCGTGTCGTGTGCGCTCAACGTCGGCCTCGTCGTGCTGATGGTCGGGCCCCTCGAATGGGGAGTGGGGGGAGCTGCGCTCGCCACGGTCGTCGCTCAGGCCGTCTCGGTGGCGCTGTGCCTGGAGTTCGTGCGTCGGCGCCTGCCGATGCTGCACCTGCGCCGAGCCGACTGGCGCATCACCCGTGACGACATCGCCGAGCACCTGCGACTCGGCCTGCCGATGGGGTTCCAGGCGTCGATCATCGCGATCGGCACGCTCACGGTGCAGGTCGCGTTGAACACCCTCGGCGCCGACGCGGTCGCGGCGTACACCACGGGCTCGCGCGTCGACAGCCTCGCGGTCGCCCTGCTGTCTTCTCTCGGCCTCGCCGTCTCGATGTACGCGGCGCAGAACCACGGCGGTCGTCGGCCCGACCGCATCCGTCGCGGTGTGGTCGAGGCGACCTGGATGGCGGTCGCCGCCGGTGTGGTCCTCGGTGCCCTGCTGGTCGCATTCGGCGCCCCGATGGTGCGCCTGTTCATCGGCGAAGGATCCGACGTCGTCGTCGACGACGCGCATCGGATGCTCATCATCAACGGCTGCGGGTACTGGGCGCTCGGCATGCTGTTCGTGCTGCGCGGCGCTCTTCAGGGACTCGGTCACACGCTCGTGCCCACCGTGACCGGCGTGATCGAGCTCGTGATGCGCGTGGGCGCGGCGATCGTGCTGGGGGCATGGATCGGATTCGACGGTGTCGCGTTGAGCAACCCGCTCGCCTGGCTCGGAGCGATCGTGCTGCTCGTCCCCGCGTACATCCGCGCCCACCGCGCTCTCGGACGGCTGCCCATCGACCCCGCGGAGGCGACGGAGACCTCGGCCATCGCGATCGTCGGACCGACCGACGGGTCGATGGTCGTGGACGCGGTCGTCACCCAGCCGGTGCGGGTCGTGCGGGCGCGCCGCCTGCGGTGGCCACGTCGTCGCTGACAGCCGCGCCGCTGTCTTTCCGACTGCGCCGGTCCGTACAGATATCCGCCTTCAGGATGATGCGAGTCGCACTTGAGGCGGATGCCCATTCCGGGGGACACTTCTAATGTCGAATGAGTGGAGTAACCACTGACGGGGGGTCGTCATGACGACATTGAGAATGGCCAGTGATCTGGCTGCGGTGATGGTGCCGATCGGTTACGTGGGTGCGGCGCTCGCCGTCATCTTCGCGATCGTCGCGGCGGTCGCGATCGTCCGGGGTTCCGGTGGGCTCGCCGGGGGCGCGGTGGGTCTGTGGATCGTGGGCGCGCTGATGAGCTTCGCGGCGTCCTTCGCGCGCGAGTGGACGCCGCTGATCGTGGCATGCGCGGCGCTGGCGGCGATGCTGATCGTCGGGAGCGTCGTGCGCGCGATCGTGAATGCGGCCGGGGTGGAACGTGCCGACCGCGCGGTCGAGGAGCTGCCGAAGGCGGTTCCCGCGTCGAAGACGCCCGTCACGGCGACGTCGAAGACGCCCGTCGCGGCGACGTCGAAGACGCCCGTCGCAGCGACGTCGAAGGTTGCGCTCACGAAGACCGGGCCGGCGACGGCGACGATCGCCGTCGTGCGCTGACCTCAGCGGTAGTCACGGTCACGGTGCTGCCCGGCCTCGTCGCCGGACTGCACCCGCGCGGCTTCGCGTGCCCGCAGCTCGACGCGTCGGATCTTGCCGGAGATCGTCTTGGGGAGCTCGGGGACGAACTCGATGATCCGCACCCACAGATGCGATGACAACCGTTCGTGCGCGTGGGCGAAGATCGCGCGCGCCGCATCCGAACCGACGGCCGGAGCTTCCGGGGTCAGGCAGATATAGGCCTTCGGCACCGCCAGGCGCGTCGGATCGGGACTCGGGATCACCGCTGCCTCGATCACGAGGTCGTGCTCGAGCAGCACGGACTCGAGCTCGAAGGGCGAGATCTTGTAGTCGGAAGCCTTGAAAACATCGTCGGAGCGGCCGACATAGGTGAGATAGCCGTCGTCGTCGCGCACCGCGATGTCGCCCGTGTGGTGGTAGCCGCCCGTCCGTGACTCCGCGGTCTTCTCCGGGTCGTCGTAGTAGCCGGCCATGAGCCCGAGCGGCGGCTGCGACAGATCGAGCGCGATCTCACCCTCGTCCTGCCCCTCGGTGACTGCGCCGGTGACCGGGTCGAGCAGCACCACCGGATAACCGGGCAACGGGCGTCCCATCGAGCCGACCTTGACCGCCTGGCCGGGGGAGTTGCCGATGCACGCGGTCATCTCGGTCTGACCGAACCCGTCGCGGATCGTCCCGCCCCAGGCGTCACGCACCCGGTCGATGACCTCGGGGTTCAGCGGCTCGCCCGCGCCCACCAGTTCGCGCGGAGGGCGGGTGAGCCGGGCGAGATCGGCCTGGATCAGCATGCGCCACACCGTCGGCGGCGCACAGAACGTCGACACGTGGTGGGTGTCCATGACCTGCATGAGCGTGTTCGCGTCGAAGCGGGCGTAGTTGTAGACGAAGACGGTGGCCTCGGCCAGGAACGGCGAGTAGAAGCTGGACCACGCGTGCTTGGCCCAGCCGGGGGAGGAGATGTTGAGGTGCACGTCGTCGGGGCGCACCCCGAGCCACCACATGGTCGACAGGTGCCCGATCGGGTAGGAGGCGTGGGTGTGCTGCACGAGCTTCGGGCGGTTCGTCGTGCCCGAGGTGAAGTAGAGCAGCGCGGTGTCGGACGAGGGGGTCGGACCGTCGGGCTCGAAACCCGCCGGAGCGGCGGTGGAATCGGCGAAGCGTGCCCAGCCGGAGGAGATGTCGTCGCCGACGCCGATGCGCAGGATGCCGGGATCGATGTCGTCGAGGCGATCGGCGAGCGCTCCGAGAGTGATGACCGCCCGCGCGCGTCCGTGCTCGACGCGGTAGGCGAGGTCCGAAGCCGACAACAGGGTCGAGGTCGGGATCGACACGGCGCCGATCTTCGTGATCGCCAGCATCACCTCCCACAGCTCGATCGTGTTGTTCAACATCACGATCACGTGGTCGCCGCGACCGATGCCGAGCGTGCGGAGCCAGGAGGCGACCTGGTCGGATCGCGCCGAGAGCTGCCCGTAGGTCCAGGAGCGCAGGCTCAGGTCGGCCTCGACGATCTGCACCGCCGGGCGGTCGGGGTTCTCACTCGCGACCACGTCGAACCACTCCAACGCGAAGTTGAACTCGTCGACCTCCGGCCAGACGAATCCGTCGCGGGCCGCCGCATAGTCGGTGGCGTTCGCGAAGAGGAAGTCCCGCATCTCGCGGACGGTGTGCGTGGCGGCGGTGGCGCTGCGGCTCATGGTGCTCCCTTGCTCCTGGCGGGCGTGCCTTCCATCCTCGCGCACGCACCGACGCTCCGCTCGTTCCGGTCGCACTTCGTGCCGTCTGAAACGGAATCGGACGGCACGAAGTGCGACCGGAAGGGTCAGGTGGAGAGCACTCCCGGCCCGTCGCGCAGTTCGAACACGAGCTGGGTCTCGGTGCCGCGCACGACGGGGTGCACCGTGATGTGCTCGAGAACGATGTCGCGCAGGGCCGTCGCATCCTGCACGGCCACATGCACGAGGAAGTCGTCGACGCCGGCGACGTGGAACACCTGGAGGACGCGCGGGATGTCGACCAGGGCATCGAAGAGGGCCGTCACCTTGTCTCCTGTGTGGTTCGCCAGGCGCACCTTGATGATCGCCTGCAGCGGGAAACCCAGAGCGGCCCCGTCGACGCGGATGCGCGTGTCGCGGATCACTCCGCGCTCGCGCAGCGCCCGCACCCGATGTGCGCAGGTCGACTCGGCGAGGCCGAGGCGATGTGCGAGCGCCTTGTTCGTCGTCTCGGCGTCGCGGCTGAGCACCGCGAGCAGCTCGAGGTCGGTCTCGTCGAGTTGTGCTTTCGCCAACGGGGGGCCTCCTTGCCCTTCGGATCCTGCACAGGATAGCGTTCAGCGTCGAATTTCTGGCGGCTTCTGTCGAGTTCCTGCGGTTTCATCGTGATTCCGGCAACGTGGAGTCATGACTGCACCGCTGCATCCCGACACCGTCGCCGTCCACGGCGGCCGCTCCGACCTCGAGGGGCTCGGGGTCCACGCGCTGCCGATCGATCTGTCGACCACGAACCCGCTCCCGGACATCGAGCGCGGCGGCGACTCGTACGAGGCCATGGCGACGGGAGGGCGTCCTCCGGCGGACGGCAGCATGGTCTACGCGCGACTGTGGAACCCCACGGTCGCCCGCTTCGAGGAGGCACTCGCCGAGCTCGAGCACGCCGAGGCCGCGGTCGCCTTCGCCTCGGGCATGGCCGCGATGACGGCCGTGATCCTGGCGCACACGGGAGCGACCGGGGCGCGCCACGTCGTCGCGGTGCGTCCGCTCTACGGGGGGACCGACCATCTGCTCGGCTCCGGCCTGCTCGGCGTCGAGACCACCTACTGTCGCCCCGATGAGGTCGCGGCGGCCGTGCGCCCCGACACCGGCCTCGTCGTGGTGGAGACCCCGGCGAACCCCACCCTCGACATCGCCGACATCGCCGACGTCGTGCGCCAGGCCGGCACGGTGCCGGTCGTCGTCGACAACACGTTCGCGACCCCGGTGCTGCAGAATCCGATCGACCTCGGGGCGGCGATGTCTCTGCACAGCGCCACCAAGTACCTGGGCGGGCACGGCGATGTGATCGCCGGCGTCGTCGCGTGCAGCGAGGAGACGGCGGAGGCTCTGCGCCGCGTGCGGGCGGTGACGGGAGGGCTGCTGCATCCGCTCGGGGCCTATCTGCTGCACCGCGGCCTCACGACCCTCCCCGTGCGGGTGCGGCACCAGCAGGAGAGTGCGCGGCGGATCGTGCAGTGGCTCATCGATCGCCCCGAGGTCGCCGAGGTGTTCTACCCGGGACTCGACGGCGACCCGCGCGGCATCCTGGAACGGCAGATGCGCGGTACCGGCGCGATGATCGCGATGCGCATGCGCGGGGGTTTCGCCGCGGCCTCTGCGGTCACCACCGCGACCGCACTGTTCACGCACGCGGTGTCGCTCGGCGGAGTGGACTCGCTGATCCAGCATCCGGCGGCGCTCACGCATCGGCCTGTCCCTCCCGAAGCGCGTCCGGCAGCCGACGTGCTGCGTCTGTCGATCGGTTTGGAGGATGTCGACGACCTCATCGCCGACCTCGCCCAGGCGTTCGCCGGCGTTCCGGCCTTCGAGGTCGATGCGCCCCTCTCCGACCGGGTCACCTCCTCGCGCGCGGCACACCGGGGGGCAGTTCGCGCCTGAGGAGGTGGCTCGGCGTTCCTGTGGCGGATCAGAGGGAGGGGAGCCGGATCGTGCCGGTGGCGATGCGCTCGGTCGGCATCCGGTCGCGGTCGTAGGTGATCTCCGTATAGCCGTGCGGGGTCGGCATCCCATCGTCGTCGAGGCTGACGAACACGATCTTCTCGATCGTGAGGATGCGCTTGCGCGTGATCATGTTCCTGGCCACCGCGCGCATGGTGAGCGACGTCGTGCCGAAGTGCGTGGCCTGCAGGCCGATCTCGATCAGATCGCCCTGCACGGCCGAGGCCTCGAAGTTGATCTCCGAGATGTGCTTGGTGACGGCACGGTAGTTGCCGAGCTGGACGATCGCATAGATCGCCGCTTCTTCATCGATCCACTTCAGCAGGCTGCCGCCGAACAATGAACCGTTCGCGTTGAGGTCCTCCGGACGCACCCACTTGCGCGTGCGGAAATTGAGTCCGTCCTCCGACCACTGCCACGCCGGTGCCTTCTGCTTCGCCATGGGCACGAGGCTAGGCGGGTCGTGAGTCCGCGATGTTACGGCCCCTTTTCGCGCAGGGCACAGGGGCCTGGCACCCCCGTTTGTGCACTAGCCACAAGAAACTGAGTTTCATCGGTGCTGAGACTTGGTTTCGAGCGGCAAATCCGGGGGTCGCGAGTCGGGGTGCCCATACAGTCGCCGGTGGCAACGACGCCACTGACCCCGGGAGTCCTCAATGACGAGTACCACGCCCCACTCGCACGGAATCGGCATGCGCATCGCCGTGATCGTGCTCAGCCTGCTGCTGGCCGCGATGGTGATCCTGTTCTTCGCGACGACGAGCAAGATCGCCGCCGGTGCCTCCGAGCTCGCCGACGGAACGACGTCCGCGAAAGACGGATCGGCCGACCTCGCTGCCGGTGCCGCAGACCTCTCGGCCGGTGCGTCGCAGCTCGCCACGGGGACAGGTGTCCTCTCCGCGGGCGCGGCCAGCGCGCAGGAGGGCTCCCAGAAGTTGAGCGACGGGGCCACGACGGCGGCGAGCGGTGCCATGAGCCTGGCCGACGGCGCGAGCAGCCTCGCCGCCGGCGCATCGACCGCGGCAGCCGGTGCCGGCAAGGTCAGCGGGGGAGCCCAGAGCGCGCTCGCCGGGGCTCAGGAGCTCTCGACGAAGATGGCGCAGGCGGATGCCGGGGCGCAGACGCTGGCAGCGGGAGTGTCGACCCTGGCCGCCGGAGTCAACGGAGCGCACGCGTACGCCGGGCAGGTACTGGCGGGTGCGAGCGCGCTCAGCGGCACGCTCGGCACGAAGGTCGACGCGAACGTGATCGCTCTCGCGCAGCCCGAAGCGAAGAGCCTCCTGCAGGGAGTGGCCGCTACGGCGCCAGGGCATTCGCAGCAGCTCGCCGATGCTCTCGCCGGGATGCTCGCCGCCGACCCGAAGAACCCGCAGCTCCAGGCGCTCGCCGGCCTGGCTGCCGGCGTCGATCAGGAGGTCGACGCGATGGCTCCCGTGGCGGCCAAGGGGTCCGACCTCGCCCAGGGGCTCGTCGCCGCCGCCGGCGGGTCGGCGAAGGTCACGGCCGGGGTCAACGGCCTCATCAACGGCGACGTCGCGAACAAGTGGCCGGGCACCGTGGCGCTGGTCGCTCCCCAGGGGGCGCCGGCCCTCGTCGCGGGCGCGCAGTCCCTGCACTCCGGCACGTCGCAGCTCTCGGCCGGCGCCGCCACGCTGGCCGCCGGGCTGCAGACGCTCTCCACCGGGGCCTCCTCCCTCTCCTCCGGCACGGCGAACCTCAGCGCGGGCGCAACCCGCCTGAACGACGGCGCCAGCACGCTCGCCACCGGCGTCGGTGCGCTGCAGGCCGGGGCCGGCGACCTCAACATCGGCATCGAGAAGCTCTCCGCCGGCGCGGCGACGGTCGCGGACGGCTCCGGCGATCTCGCGGACGGCGGCGACAAGCTCGAGGCCGGGGCCGCCGACCTCGCCGCGGGGAACGGGTTGATCGCCGACGGCTCCGACACCCTCGCCACCGCCACCGCGGGGGCCGCGCCCTCGATGCTGCCGTGGATCCTCGGCATCGCCCTGGCCGGGCTGATCGCGATCGGCTTCTGGGTCGGTCACCGCATCTCCCATCGGCGCTCACTGGCCCTCGCCGCCTGATCCGCGTCCGCTCACCCCACCCGCCTCCATCCCCACCCGAGGGCCTGGGCGGATGCCTCCCCACCGGCATCCGCCCAGGAACTCGCATCTGCCCGCATCCGCTCGCATCTGCCCGCATCCGCTGACGGCAGAGCCGCCCAGGGCAGAATCCGCTCCGCACGCCTGCGGGGCGACAGAGGCTGGGGGCATGAGCGAAGACAACCCCATCCCGCAGTTCGGTCCCGAAGCCCGCCGCGCACTGTTCCACGAGCGGGTGCTCGTGCTCGACGGCGCTCTCGACGACGACAACGGCACGCTGCTGATGACCCAGCTGCTCGCGCTGTCGGCCGAGGACCCCGTCGCCGACATCGCGCTGTGGATCCACTCGCCCGGCGGCTCCGTGCCGTCGATGCTGGCCATCCGAGACATCATGCGGCTGATCCCCAACGACGTCGCCACCCTCGCCCTCGGACTCGCCTGCAGCGCCGGACAGTTCCTGCTCTCCGCCGGCACCCCCGGCAAGAGACGGGCGCTGCCGCACGCACGCATCCTGATGCATCAGGGTTCCGCGGGCATCGGCGGATCCGCGGGCGAGCTCGAGACGCAGGCCGACGACCTGCGGCATATGCGCGACACCGTGCTCGGCCTCATCTCCGACGACACGGGCCAGCCCATCGCGCGCATCTTCGAGGATTCCCTTCACGACCGCTGGTACACCGCGGTGCAGGCGCAGGACTACGGCTTCATCGACGGCATCGTGGCCTCGATCGCCGAGGTGATGCCGCGACGTCGCGCGCGCGTCGGACTGGGGGCGGACGCATGAGCGGCTACACGATCCCGAACGTCATCGCGCAGCATCCCCGAGGCGAGCGCATCATGGACGTCTATTCGCACCTGCTCGCGGAGCGGGTCATCTACCTCGGCACGGGCATCGATGCGGGGGTCGCGAACGCCCTCATCGCGCAGCTGCTGCATCTCGACGCGGACAGCCCCGACTCCGGCATCCAGTTCTACATCAACAGCGAGGGCGGCGATCCGGGCGCAGCGCTCGCGATCTACGACACCATGCAGCACATCCGTCCCGGCGTCGCGACCACCTGCGTCGGGCAGGCCATCGGACCGGCAGCACTCCTCGTCGCTGCCGGAGATCCGGGTGCGCGGGCCGCCCTCGCCCATGCGCGCATCGTGCTGCACCAGCCGGCCGGACAGTCCCGGGGTGCGATCCCCGACCTGATCCTCGCGGCCGACGAGGTGGTGCGGGTGCGCTCCGACATGGAGGAGATCCTGGCCAGGCACAGCGGCCGGACGGTCGCGGAGCTCCGGGTCGACACCGATCGCGACCGGGTGTTCACCGCCGCCGCCGCCCTCGACTACGGGCTGGTCGACACGGTGCTGGGAGCGCGGAGCTGATCTGCAGTCCGGGCTCGCGGACGGATGCATGAGCGGCGGACGACTGCATGACCGGTGCGATGCCTGTGGTCATGCATCCGTCCGTCGATCATGCAGATGACGGCTCCGGGATCACGCGGCGAGGGCGAACGCGCCACGCGAAGGTGCCGTCGATCGCAGACTGTCGGCAACGTCGCTCGTCAGCTCGACGAGGCTCGTGTCGAGGGCTCCGGCGATCGCGGCGATCATCTCGCTCGACGGCTCCTTCAATCCACGCTCGACCTCGGAGAGGTACTGCGGCGAGACACCGGCCTTGTCGGCGGTCTCGGAGAGGGTCTCCTCGCGGTCGTGACGTCGGCGGCGCAGCTGGTCACCCAGCAGGTGTCTCCACAGGGGCTCGGGATCGCTCGGGCGGGGGCGTTCGGAGCGAGGGGTGCGCGGGAATGCGAGGATGTCGGCCATGCCTCACGATAATCCGCGGCATCCGGCGGCTTCGAGCGGTTCTGCTCAGAGCAGAACCGTGGTTCAGCAGTCTGCGCGCCCCGAGGTGTGATCGGGAGTGGGAGTGCGATCGGGAGCGGGCTCGGGCTCCGCGGCGACAGATGCGGCCGCATCCGTCGCCGCCCAGCTGGCGAGCATCCGCAGCTTGTCCGCCGACGCCGTGCCCGGCTCCGCGGTATAGGTCGACAGGTGGAGTCCCGGATCGGCCGGCAGCTCGAACGCCTCGTAGGTCAGCTCCATCTCTCCGACGATCGGATGCGCGATGCGCTTCACGCCCGTGCGGTGGAAGCGCACGTTGTGGGCGGCCCACAGGGTGCGGAACCGCTCGCTCCGCGTCGAGAGTTCGCCGACGAGATCGGTGAGCTTCCGATCGAACGGATTGCGGCCGGCCTCACCGCGCATCGCCGCGACGAGCTCCTGCGTGTTGCGGTCCCACTCCGGGTAGAACTCCTGCGCCACCGGATCGAGGAACGCGAAGCGGGCGCTGTTGGGCTGCGGCTGCGCGAACACCGGCGCGTAGAGGGCACGGCCCAGGGCGTTCCCGGCCAGGTAGTCGAAGTAGTTGTTGCGCACGATCGCCGGCGCCTCGGTCATGGCATCGAGCAGGCGGAGGATGCTCGCACGCAGCTCCGTGGCCTTCTTCCGCGGCGTGCGTGCGACCGGCGAGGCGTTCGCGGTGCGGGCGAGGTCGAACAGGTGCGCGGTCTCGGCCTCGTCCAGCTGGAGCGCGCGGGCGAGGGCGTCGAGCACGCTGTCGGACGCGCCGGACAGGTCGCCGCGCTCGAGCCGCGTGTAGTAGTCCACGCTGACACCCGCGAGGAGCGAGACCTCCTCGCGGCGCAGGCCCGGTACGCGGCGGTTGCCCCCGAATGCGGGGAGGCCTGCCTGATCGGGGGTGATGCGTGCGCGCCTCGTGGAGAGGAACTCGCGCACCTCGCTGCGGGTGTCCATGCCTTCGACGGTACGCGCTCAGCGACCGTGGAGGGAGGTACTGGCGGTACCGGTGACCGATCCGCGACGCCTCACAGTGCCGCGGTCACCCCGGGCAGCAGCTTGCCGAGGATCGCCCCCAACTGTTCGCGCTCCTGTACGGTGAGCGGATCGAGCACGAGCTCCCGCACCTGCTCGACGTGCACGGGGGCGGCCGTGCGCAGCATCTCCCGTCCGGCCGGAGTCAGTGCGGCCGAGAGGGTGCGCTTGTCGGACCCGCACGAGGTGCGGGTGACCCAGCCGCGTTCCTCGAGAGAATCCAGAGCGTGGCTCAGGCGGGAACGGCTGAGGCCGGCGATGCGGGCGAGCTCGGTCATGGTGACGGCGCTCTCACCCTGACCTGCCAGGGTGACGAGGATCGCGTATCGGGCGTGGTTGAGCCCGACCTCTTCCTTCAGCGTGCGATCGAGCACCTGCGGCAGCAGCTGGACGAACCGGATGACGGGGAGCCAGGTCTCCATCTCGGTGTCGTCGAGGCGACGCGGATGCTGCTGCTCCGCCGTCATGCTGTCCTCCTGGGTGTCACTCGGGTATCCCGCGGGTGTCACGCTGCCGACAGGTCGAGCGTGTGCGCCGTGTGGTCGCGCTTCGCCTGCAGGTAGCGGGTGTTCGCTTCAGACAGGTGCACCTCGGTGCGCACGCGCTCGGTGACGCGGATGCCGAGCGCTTCGAGCTGCACGGCCTTGTCGGGGTTGTTGCTCAGCAGGCGGATGCCGTCGACGCCCAGCGCGTTCAGCATCTGGGCGGCCACCGTGTAGTCGCGCTCATCTTCGCCGTGGCCCAGGGCGACGTTCGCCTCGTACGTGTCGAGGCCCGCGTCCTGCAGCGCGTAGGCATCGAGCTTGGCGTACAGGCCGATGCCGCGGCCCTCCTGGCGGAGGTAGAGCAAAAACCCGCCCTCGTCGGCGATGCGCTCGACGGCTTCGCGCAGCTGGGGGCCGCAGTCGCAGCGCTCGGACCCGAACACGTCGCCGGTGAGGCATTCGCTGTGCGGACGGACGAGCGGCGCGTCCCCGCCGTCTATCGCGCGTTCGAGTGCGGCGCGCCAGTCGCCGAGCCCGAGCAGCAGGTGCTCGCGGCCGTCGACGAGGCCGTCGAAGGTGACCACGTCGGCGGTCGTGGAGAAGCCGTCGCCGAAGCGCAGCGGCACGCGGACGCGAGTGCGTTCCGTGGCGACCGGAGCGACGGTTGAAGTTTCAATCATGTCGGGTGCAACGCGGCGCTCGGCGGACTATTCCCGGATCCCAGGATTTCGGAGGGGTTCCGTCAGAACCTCCCATCCGCGAGGGATTCGGTGTGGACTGGAGTCCACGCGACAGAAGGAGCAACACGAATGCGCGGAGTAGTCATGCACGCCCCCGGAGACGTCCGGGTCGAAGAGCGCGAGAAGCCCACCATCTCCCGGCCGACCGATGCGGTGATCCGCATCGCCGCAACCTGCATCTGCGGCTCGGACCTGTGGCCCTACCGCGGTGCCAACGACGTCGACCACGCGCCGATGGGGCACGAGTACGTCGGCGTGGTCGAGGAGATCGGCGCCGAGGTGCAGACGCTGCGGGTCGGCGACTTCGTCGTCGGATCCTTCATGGCGTCGGACAACACGTGCGAGATCTGTCAGGCGGGGTACCAGTCCCGCTGCGTGCACGTGGTGCCGATGGGGCGCTACGGCACGCAGGCCGAGTACTCGCTCGTCCCGCACGCCGACGGCACGCTGGTCGTCACGCCCGGCCGGCCCGACGCCGATCTGATCCCCTCACTGCTCGCCGCGTCCGACGTCCTCGGCACGGGATGGTTCGCAGCCGTGGCCGCCGAGGTCGGACCGGGGAAGACCGTCGCCGTGGTCGGCGACGGCGCGGTCGGGCTCCTCGGGATCCTCGCCGCACGGGAGCTCGGTGCCGAGCGCATCATCGCGATGAGCCGGCACGCCGATCGGCAGGCGCTGGCGCGCGAGTTCGGCGCGACCGACATCGTCTCCGAACGCGGGGATGAGGGAGTGGCCCGCATCAAGGAACTCACGAACGGTCTCGGTGCGCATTCGGTGATCGAGGCCGTCGGCACCCAGGAGTCGATGATGCAGGCGATCCGCTCCACCCGCCCCGGAGGTCACGTCGGCTTCGTCGGCGTCTCTCACGACGTGGCGCTGCCCGGCGAGGAGCTGTTCTACTCCGGCGTGCACCTGCACGGCGGGCCCGCTCCGGTGCGCCGCTTCCTCCCCGAGCTGATCCAGCTCATCTGGGACCGGAAGATCGACCCGGGCAAGGTGTTCGACCTCACCCTTCCGCTCGAAGAAGCCGCCGAGGGCTATCGGGCCATGGACGAGCGCCGCGCCACGAAGGTGCTGCTCACGGTGTGACCTCGCGGCGGGCGGAGATCTCCGTGTCGGGCGGAGATTCGACAGGAGATTCTCCGCCCATGGCGTGGTTCTCCTCCCGAGCCTGCGGTGATGTTTGTGGCTGTGCCCTGCGCCGCACGATCCTCAACTCGCTCGCGAGGATGCCGAGCACGACGAGCGCTCCGCCCACGAGCGCGGTCGCGGGCAGGCGTTCACCGGCGATGCGTCCGATGACTCCTGCCCACACCGGTTCCCCGGCGTAGATGATCGTCGCGCGGGTGGGGGAGACCGACTTCTGGGCCCAGTTCATCGTCAACTGGATCAGGCAGCTCGCCGCTCCCAGGCCGACCGCACAGCCGACCCAGATCCACGAGAACTCCGGCACGCCCTCGCCGACCACCGGCATCGTGAGCAGTCCCAGCGCTCCCGCGGTGAGCAGCTGCACCACGGTGATGCGTCCGAGGTCGATCTTCCCGGCGAAGAGGCTGATCAGGATGATCTCGGCGGCGATCGGCAGCGTGCTGATCATGGTCGCGATCTCGCCTGCGCCGAGAGTCAGCGCGAAGGCATCGGGGCCGGCGATGAACAGCAGCCCGACGAAGGCCAGACCTGCCCCGACGAACGCCATGGCGGGCGGGCGCTTGCGGAACACGGCCCACTGCGCCAGCGGCACCAGCGGCACGTACATCGCGGTGATGAAGGCCGAGGTGCTGCTGTCGATGGTCTGCAGCCCCAGCGTCTGGAGGCCGTAGCCGAGGTAGATCATCACCCCGATCGCGACGCCCGCGCCGACATCGCGCCAGCGGATGCCGCGCAGCACGCGTCGGAAGATCACGACGCTGATCAGTCCCGCGATGAGGAACCGGATGCCGACGAAGAACCAGGGTCCGGAGTGCTCCATCGCCCAATGCACGAGCAGGAACGTGCCGCCCCAGACGGCGGTGATCGCGATGAGCGCGGCTTCCTGCGGTCGGAACCGCATCCAGCGGAGACGAGAGGGCATCGTTGGCCCTTTCTCGACGTTGCCGGATCGAGCCTAGTGCGCCGGACCCGTCGCTCGGATCGTGACGGAAGAAGACGATGGCGCACCGGACGCCGCCGCCGACTCGGTAGCCTCGCAGCATGAGCGACTTCGTGAGTGCCGTCGAACTGAACGACCTGCTGACCCGGGGTGCACCGGTGCGCGTGATCGACGTGCGGTGGCGCCTGGATCGTCCGGAGGCCGGGCACGACGACTACCTCACCGGGCACATCCCGGGCGCCGTGTTCGCCGCGCTCGACACCGAGCTCTCCACCCATGGCGAGCCGTCGGAGGGACGGCACCCGTTGCCGTCGACGGCCACCCTCCAGGACGCGGCGCGTCGGTGGGGCGTGCGTGCGGGCGACACGGTGGTCGCCTACGACGACTTCAAGGGGATCGCGGCCGCCCGTGCCTGGTGGCTGCTGCGTCAGGCCGGCGTCGATGTGCGGGTGCTCGCCGGCGGCATCCGCGGGTGGAAGGATGAGGGCTTCGCCGTCGCGACCGATGATGTGGCGCCGGATCGTGGCGATGTCGTCCTCACGGAGATCGGTGAGGATGCGCTGACGATCGACGAGGCCGCCGCGTTCCCGGCATCCGGTGTCCTGGTGGATGTGCGGGCCCCCGAACGCTACCGCGGCGAGACCGAGCCGCTCGATCCCGCGGCAGGACACATCCCCGGCGCACGCAACCTGCCCACCCTGCTGCATCTGGACGCCACAGGCCGCATCCTCGACCGGGAGACCGTGCTGGCGAACTTCGCCGAGATCGGCGTCACGCCGGGCACGGCCGTCGCGGCATACTGCGGTTCCGGCGTGACGGCCGCGCACACCGCCCTGGTCCTGCATGAGGTCGGCATCGAGGCGAAGGTCTTCCCCGGGTCGTGGAGCCAGTGGTCGAACACCCCCGGCCGACCGGTCGCGACCGGAGATCAGCCCGGCTGATCCTCCCGGGGGCCATAGCCCCAGTGCAGTCCGAGGGCGCCGGGGCCGAAAGCCCGGCGCACCAGATGCACCGACGTTCCCCGGGGCGGCGGCAGCGGCGTCATGATGACCCCGTCCGGTGTCTCGAGGTGCTCCTCGCACCAGTCAGGGATCGCGTCCGGATGGAAGCGTGTCCACACCAGCAGCTCTCTGGCCTTCTGCGCCAGGGCGTGGCCGGTGTCGCGCGTCGCGGGGTAGTCGGGCGGGTACTCCACCGACCACTCCACCATCGCCGTCTCCGGCGCGGTCAGCGGCACATCGAGCTCGAACAGCACCCCGTGCACCTCGCCGTCGGGGTGGGAGTAGCGCGCGGCGATCCGGCCCCCTGCCACCGCCTTCAGCAGAGGTGCGGGGGTGCGCACCCCGGGGGTGATCTCGAGGAAGGGGATCGCCGTGATCGTGCCGACCGTGGACTGCACGATGCTGCGCGTGATGCTGAATGCGACGTTGCCGTCCGCGCCGACATCGGTCACCGAATGCGTCGTGAGCTCGCGGGAGGTGTCGGGGTAGGAGGCGCCGAGCGCGCGGAAGGCGTCGATCACCGCCAACTCGAGCTCTTCCTCGTCGATCGGGAACTGGTTGGGTCCGAGCGGACCTGTGCGGTTCGTCGATCGGAGCAGTCTGCTCAGCGCCCCCGTGTCGAGTCCGAGGAGTTCCTCGATGTCGCTGAGCGCGGCGAGCGACTGCGCCCCCTCCGGCCGTCGCGCGCCGGATCGCCAGTAGCTCAGCGTGGCCATCGACACGCGGTTCCCGCGCGCCTTGAGCTGACGCTGCAGCCACGACAGCGTCACCGGCTTCGCGTTTATCGCGTCGCGCAGGGCGTTCGCGAAGTCATCGGGTTCGGCTCTGCGCGCGTCATCTTCGAAACTCATCACAGATCCCCTCCGGTATGTGAAGATCAGCGCCTTAGAGTGAGCATACGACCGCACGCGCGTACCTCAGGGGACCGGGTGGGCATGTGGGGTCACTTGGCCGTCTTCGCAGGCAGGGTGCCCGACCCTGCGATCACCGGCCTGACGCAGTGATGCCCCCTTGCTGCGTATGTCGTGAAGCCCGGCAATCGATCTGGGGAGATCAGCCGGGCTTCACGAATCCTCCCTCCGCAGGGCTCCCGGCGTTGCGGCTCCGCCGCCCCGCGTAGACTGGGAGCAACACCCCGGAGGACTCTGGACCGTCATGTCTGCCCCTGCTCGCGCATTCACCATGCGCCACGTGCAATTGCTGCGCGCTCTGTTCGCCGCAGTCGCTGCACTGATGATCACGTTCTCGTCTGATCACTCCGCCGCCGTCGGCCTGTCCGTGTTCAGCGGCTTCGTCTTCATCACCGCTCTCGTCCAGGTGCTCGCCGCCTGGCTGGTGCTCCCCGCCGGCTCACGCTGGTCGTACGTCCTGCTCGCCGCGGTCGGCGTCGTCGCCGGCATGGTGAGCGGAATCCCGGTGTGGCGTTCCGACGACCTGTTCTTCATCATCGTCTCCTGCTGGGCCATCGTCAGCGGCGGCATCGAGCTGCTCGCCGGCATCCGCTCCCGGCGCACCGGCGGCATGCTGTCGCGCGATGCGATCACCGTCGGGGGCCTGGGTGTTCTGCTCGGCGTGGCCCTGCTGCTGATCCCGGCCGGGTTCCTGCAGGAGTACACGATCGACAAGGCCGGCACGTTCGTCCTCTCCGGGATCATCCTCGGCGTCGGCATGTTCGGCGGCTATGCGGCGATCGTCGCGGTCTTCCTCGGCATCGCCGGCCTCACGCCGAAGCAGGTCGATGCCGTCGCCACGGTGTCCGAATCGAACGACAGCGCCGCCCCCGCGGAGCATGGAGGAGAGCGATGAGCGACGAGAAGCCCACCCGCCGGGACATTCTGCGGCCCCTGCACCTGCTCCTCATCGCGCTCGGCTGCGGCGTCTTCGCCATGGTCGTCACCCTGGTCTCGACCGGAGCCTTCACCGCACGCGTGAACGCGTCGATCGCCGACGGCACCTACGACGGGCTGACCCCGATCGCGCTGGGGCTCGTCGTCGGCGGTGGGGCGTTCATCGTGACGCTGCTGATCCTGGCGATGCTCATCCTCGCCGTCGATCCGTCCGACGTCACCAAGACGATCGATCGTCCGGTGCTGTACGACCCGGAGCCCGACGGGGAGAGCCCTGACTCCGAGGCTTCCGGCCGCCCGGCGTCCTCCTGACGCGCTCCGCAGGAGCGGTAGATCTGCTCGTCGACGGGACCCTCTAACATCCGATTAAAGAGCGCGTCAGGCGTTCTGAGTTGCGCGGATCTCGGGTACTTTCGGCGTACCCTCTGGACAATCGTCTCTAGACATCCGATGTCTCGTGTCGGACACTGACTTCTGACGCGCCCCGCATCCACGACCGGTTGCGAGACCGCACGGCCCCAGATGATCAACGATGCTCCGGAGGTTTGCTGTGATGATGGACCCCATTTCCCGCCGACAGGCGCTGCAGGTGGGCGGCCTCGCCCTCCTCGCCCCGCTCGTCCCTCAATTCCTGGCCGCTCGGCCTGCGGCTGCGAACGCATTCTCGGTGGACGCCGCTCTGCGCGCCGTCCCCGCCGGTGCGATCCCGCGTCCGCAGCTCTCGCCGTACGCCCTCTGGTACGCGACCCCGGCGACGAGCTGGGAGACGCAGGCGCTCCCCATCGGCAACGCGCGCCTCGGCGCGAAGTTGTTCGGGAACCCGGACGCCGAAGTGATCCAGTTCAGCGAGCAGAGCCTGTGGGGCGGCGTCAACGACTACGACAACGCGCTCGCCGGCCAGCCCGACGGAGCGTACGACACCAGCGTCACCGGTTTCGGTTCGTTCCGCGACTTCGGCGAGGTGACCGTCGCGTTCGGCGCGCGCACCGTCGTGAGCTCGCCGGGAGGCCCGTACGAGGTATCGGGTGGCGAGAGCGTCGAGAAGACCTTCGACGGGAATCCGGCCACGAAGTGGTGTCTGATCGCGCCGCCCGCCGAGGTGATCTGGCAGGCCGATCTCGCGGAGCCGGTCGCCGTCTCCTCCTACGCGCTCACGAGCGCGAACGACGTCCCCGCCCGCGATCCGCAGGACTGGCGGTTCGAAGGGTCTGCCGATGGAGCGGCCTGGGTCGCGCTCGACACGCGGGCTGAAGCGCCGTTCCCGCAGCGGCTCCAGACCAAGAGCTTCTCGTTCGCGAACACGACGGCGTACGCGCACTACCGCTTCGTCTTCGCGCCGAAGGCGGGGGTCAGTCACTTCCAGGTCGCCGAGGTCGCGCTCGGCGGGGTCGACCTCGCACAGGGGAGCGCCGTCTACGTGTCGTCGCCCAGCGGCCACGCCGACTCCCTCGTCGGCACCGTGGACGCCGACCCCGCGACCGTCTGGGCGGTTCCGTCGACCGGGTCAGGGGCGGTCTGGCAGGTCGAGCTCAGCGCCAAGCTCGCCCTGAACGGCTACGTGCTCACGAGTGCTCCCGACGCGCCGGAACAGGATCCGCGGGACTGGACGGTCTCCGGCTCGGACGACGGGCTCGGCTGGAAGACGCTCGACACGCGCACCGGGGAGACGTTCCCGGAGCGCGGCACCGGGCGGGTCTTCTCGTTCGCGAACACCACCGCCTACACGATGTACCGCATCTCGTTCTCCGCACCCGGCGCGCTCCGTCTCGGCGGCATCGCCTTCACCGGCGGTGGCTTCAGCACCGCCGGAGCCCGCGCCGTCGTCGATTACCGACGTGCACTCGATATCGCGGACGGCACCCACAGCACCCACTTCGCCACCGCACAGGGCACGGTGCTGCGTGAGGCGTTCGCCAGTCGGGATGCCGACGTGATCGCGGTGCGGTTCACCGCCGACCGCCCCGGTGCGCTCACCGCTCTCATCACCCTGGTCTCGAAGCAGGACGGCGTCGCGACGACAGTCGACGCGGGCGGCCGCCGAATGGGCTTCGCCGGAACCATGGCCAACAACCTCACGCACGCGGCCGCGGTGCGCATCGCGGAGACCGACGGAGAGGTGGTCGCCGCCGAGGGCGGACTGCGCGTCTCCGGCGCAGCGAGCATCACCCTGCTGCTCGACGCCCGCACCGACTACCGCCTGAGCGCCGCACACGGATGGCGCGGTGCGGCGCCGCAGCCGGCGATCGAGAAGGCCCTGAACGCGGCGGCCTCCCGCTCGTGGAAGAGCCTCCGCTCGGCGCACACCGCGCAGGTCTCCGAGCTCATGCAGCGCGCGAAGGTCGAATGGGGGGTCACCGACGGCGCCGTGATGGCGATGCCCACCGACCGTCGACTGCTCCGCTACGGCACGGGCGAGGCCGACCCGACGCTGGAGCAGACGCTCTACGCCTACGGGCGCTATCTGCTCCTCAGCTCGTCGAAGCCCGGCGGGCTGCCCGCCAACCTCCAGGGACTGTGGAACAACAGCAATCAGCCGGCGTGGGCCAGCGACTACCACACGAACATCAACATCCAGATGAACTACTGGGGGGCCGAGACCGCTGACCTCCCGGAGTCGCACGAGGCCCTCGCGACCTTCATCCGTGAGGTGGCCGTGCCCAGCAGAATCGCCACGCGGAACGCGTTCGGCGCCGACGTGCGCGGGTGGACCGCCCGCACCTCGCAGAGCATCTTCGGCGGCAACGCGTGGGAGTGGAACACGATCGCCAGCGCCTGGTATGCGCAGCACCTCTACGAGCACTGGGCGTTCACGCAGGACAAGAAGTACCTGCGCGATCTGGCCTACCCGCTGATCAAGGAGATCTGCCAGTTCTGGGAGGACCAGCTCAAAGAGCTCCCCGACGGCACCCTGGTCGCGCCGATGGGCTGGTCTCCCGAGCACGGCCCGCGCGAAGACGGGGTGATGCACGATCAGCAGATCATCTGGGACCTCTTCCAGAACTACCTCGAATGCGCGAAGGCCCTCGGCGTCGACAAGAAGTACCAGGGGACGATCGCCGACATGCAGCAGCGCCTGGCTCCGAACAAGATCGGCCGCTGGGGGCAGCTCCAGGAGTGGCAGACCGACCGCGACGACCCGAACGACATCCATCGGCACACCTCGCACCTGTTCGCCGTGTACCCGGGACGCCAGATCACCCCGGATACTCCGGAGCTCTCGGCGGCGGCACTGGTCTCACTCAAGGCGCGTTGCGGAGAGAAGGAGGGCGTGCCGTTCACCGCTGCCACAGTCTCGGGCGACAGTCGCCGTTCCTGGACCTGGCCGTGGCGCGCGGGACTCTTCGCGCGCCTGGGCGACGCCGAGCGGGCAGGCATCATGGTCCGCGGCCTGCTCACGTACAACATCCTGCAGAACCTGTGGGCGAACCACCCGCCGTTCCAGCTCGACGGCAACTACGGCATCGTCGGCGCGATCGCGGAGATGCTCGTGCAGAGTCATGGCGACGTCATCCGGCTGCTGCCCGCCGTCCCCGCGGACTGGGCGGTGAGCGGATCGTTCGCCGGGCTCCGCGCACGGGGCGGATACCGCGTGGACTGCACGTGGCGGGACGGGAAGGTCGTCGCCTACGACGTCGTCGCCGATCGGGCACCGAACATGAGCAACGTGATCGTGGTCGTGAACGGAGAACGTCGCAAGGTGAAGCCGGGCAACCCGAAGAACGGCAAGCCCATGCGCGACCTCGGCCCGGCGCACTGACCCCGGCGGCACCGACGTCGGAGGGCGACGTCGGTGCCGCCATCCCGCATGAATCCGGAATACCGCTGCGGTTGATCGGCTTGTCCCTGTAGTGACTGCCTCCGTCGACCGCGCCTCCATCGGACTCCGGTCGGAGCGGGGCCCCATTCTCGGCGCGCTCATGCTGGCCACCGGCCTGATCGCGATCGACGCCACGATCCTCGCGACCGCCGTGCCCAGCATCGTCCGCGACCTCGGCAGCTACCAGCAGTTCCCATGGCTGTTCTCGGTGTACCTCCTGGCACAGGCCGTGAGCGTCCCCATCTACTCCCGCTTCGCGGACACCGTCGGACGCAAGCCGATCATCCTGCTCGGCATCGCCCTGTTCCTGCTCGGCTCCATCCTCTGCGGATTCGCGTGGAGCATGCCCGCGCTGATCGTGTTCCGCATCATCCAGGGCATCGGCGCCGGTGCCGTGGCACCGATGTCGATGACCATCGTCGGCGACATCTACACCGTCGCCGAACGTGCCAAGGTGCAGGGATACGTCGCGAGCGTCTGGGCGATCTCGTCGGTCGTCGGCCCGGCGCTCGGGGGGATCTTCGCGCAGTTCGACGCCTGGCGGTGGATCTTCTGGATCAACATCCCGCTCTGTCTGATCGCCGGATGGATGCTGCTGCGCAACTACAAGGAGCAGAAGCAGACCCAGAAGCACAGCATCGATTACGGGGGAGCGGTGCTGCTCACGATCGGGCTGACCGCGCTCATCCTCGGCATGCTCGAGGGCGGGAACGCCTGGGCGTGGCTGTCGGTGCAGAGCGCCCTCTGCTTCGGTCTGGGAGTGATCGCGCTGATCGCCTTCGGGTTCGTCGAGCGCCGCGTCGCCGAGCCGATCGTCGACCTGCGCCTCGCGGGTCGACGGCTCATCCTCACCACCACGATCGTGTCGCTCGGTGTCGGCGCACTGATGCTCGGTGTCACCAGCTTCGCTCCGGCCTACCTCGAAGGGTCCACCGGCATCGCCCCGTTGCTCTCCGGTCTCGCGGTCGCCGCTCTGACCCTCGGCTGGCCGCTCGCCGCCGCGAACGCGGGACGCCTGTACCTGCGCATCGGCTTCCGCCGCACCACGTTGATCGGCATGAGCATCACGACGGTCGCCGCCATCGCCCTGGCCTCGGTCGCCTCGTGGCCGAATCCGTTCGTGATCGCCGGCATCGCGTTCCTCTTCGGCTTCGGGCTCGGATGGAGTGCGGCGCCGACGCTGATCGCCGCGCAGGCCTCGGTCGGCTGGGGCGAGCGCGGGGCGGTGACGGGTATGAACGCGTTCGCGCGCTCGGCCGGGAGCGCCGTCGGCGTGGCCGTGTTCGGGGCGATCTCCAATGCCGTGATCGCGCAGGGCGTCGGTCCCGACGATCCCGGCACGATCATCCATGCGTCGGTGTGGGTGTTCGTCGCGGTCGCCGTGACCGCGGTGCTCACCCTGCTCGCCGCCGTCTTCATGCCGAAGGACAGTGTCGAGGAGCACTCCGGAGAGTCGGCCCCCTAGCCCGCGTGCCTTCCTGACCCGTGCACTCGTCGATCGTGACGGCGACTGGGTGAGGAGTCGGGCTCAGCCTCGCGGCTACTGCGCGAGCTTCTCTGCGATACCCGTGTACGTCGCCGGGGTCAGCGCGAGCAGGCGCTGCTTGGCGGCGTCGCCGATCTCGAGACCCTGCACGAACTCGGCGAGGTCGGCCGCGCCCACCCTGTGGCCGCGCGTCAGCTCCTTGAGGAGTGCGTACGGATCGGTGATCGTGGAGCGTCCGGCGACGACCTCGGCGCGGATGACGGTCTGGATGGCCTCGGCCAGCACCTCCCAGTTCACGTCGAGGTCGGCGAGCAGCACGTCGCGCGACAGCGAGATCGCGTTCAGGCCGCGGCGCAGGTTGTCGAGCGCGAGCAGCGAGTGCCCGAAAGCCACGCCGATGTTGCGCTGCGTGGTCGAGTCGGTCAGGTCGCGCTGCAGGCGGCTGGTGACCAGCGTCTGGCCGAGCGATGCGAGCAGGGCGCCCGAGATCTCGAGGTTCGCCTCGGCGTTCTCGAAGCGGATCGGGTTGATCTTGTGCGGCATCGTCGACGAACCGGTGGCCCCGGCGACCGGGATCTGCGCGAAGTAGCCGAGCGAGATGTAGGTCCAGATGTCGGTGGCGAGGTTGTGCAGGATGCCGCCGGCGTGACGCACGCGGTCGTACAGCTCGACCTGCCAGTCGTGCGACTCGATCTGGGTAGTGAGGATGTTGAAGCCGAGCCCCAGGCCCTCGATGTACTCGCGGGCGATGGTCGGCCAGTCGGCGTCGGGGTCTGCGGCCAGGTGCGCAGACCAGGTGCCGGTCGCGCCGGAGAACTTGGCCAGGTAGTCGGAGGCGGCGATCTGACCGCGCACCCGCTCGAGGCGCCAGGCGAACACCGCGAGCTCCTTGCCCATCGTCGAGGGCGTCGCGGGCTGGCCGTGCGTGCGCGAGAGCATCGCGGCGTCGGCGTGCTCGACGGCGAGCTCGCGGAGCTTCGCGATCACGGTGTCGAGGGCCGGGAGCCAGACCTCCTCGACAGCGCGCTTCACGGTGAGGGCGTAGGAGGCGGAGTTGATGTCTTCACTCGTGGCCGCGAAGTGCGTGAGTTCGGCGATGCCGTCGAGTCCGAGCGTCGAGAGTCGATCGCGCACGAGGTACTCGATCGCCTTCACGTCGTGCTGGGTGACGGCTTCCTTCTCGGCGAGCCAGTCGATCTCGGCCTGACCGAAGTCGCGGTAGAGGGCGCGCAAGCGCTCCTTGTCCGACTCCGGCAGCGGCGAGGTCTCGAACAGCGAGCGGTCGGTGAGGGCGATCAGCCACTCGACCTCGACCTCGACGCGCGCCCGGTTCAGGCCGGCCTCGGACAGGAAGTCGGCGAGACCGGTGACGGCGCCGCGGTAGCGACCGTCGAGCGGGCTCAGGGGCTGCGGCGGGAGCGAAGGCTGGAAAGTCAGGGGAGTCCTCCTGATCGGGCCCCTCAGATGCGGGGCGTGCGGGGGAGACGCAGAGCGGGTTCGAGCTGGCGGAACAGGCCCCGAGTCGCCGCCTCAATCATACCGAGCACGGAATCGAACATCTCCGCGCCCGCGTAGTAGGGGTCGGGCACGTCATGGGTCGTGGCGTTCGGGTCGAAGGCGAGAAGCAGGGTGACCTTCCCCTCCTCGTCCTCGTCGTGCGCCCATTCCCGCAGGATGCGCTCGTGCGTGCGATCGAGGGCCACGACGAGGTCGTTGTCCGCGAAGGCCGCGGCGGTGAACTGGCGGGCGCGGTGCTGGGAGCCGTCGTAACCGCGACGGGCCAGGGAATCGATCGTGCGGTGGTCGGCGCGCTCGCCGAGATGCCAGTCGCCTGTTCCGGCGCTGCGCGAGACGATGCGCGGGCCGAGTCCCTGCCGCTCGGCGAGGTCGCGGAAGACGACCTCGGCCATGGGAGAGCGGCAGATGTTCCCCGTGCAGACGAAGATCACGCGGAAGGGATCCGGGGATGTCACACCTACATTCTGCCCGGCCGCGGGCCTCCTGCACAGCGCGCACCGCCTCGCGCGATCCTCTGCACACCCTGACCGGGCATCCATCTCTCCACCGTTCGCGGCGATCGGGCCGGGCGAGAAGCCCGTGATCCCGGAAGCTGGGGCCATGTACTCGTTCGTCAACATCCTCGATGGCGGCTCCGCGCACCTCGGCGACCTGCTTCTCGCCTCCCAGGAGATCGGAGAGGCGATCTCCACGCTCGAAGAATCCGGGGCGACTCTGGTCGCGCTCACCGATCGCTCCGACTGGCAGTCCGAGGGGTTCCGCGCGCTGAACGCGTTGCTCGAACGGCTGCGCGACGACACCGGAGTCGAGATCGGACACCTCTCGGTGCGGAGATGGGAACTCGGCGGGGCGGTATGAGCGGCGTAATGAGGGCGGCGGAATGAGCATGGTCGCAGGCAGGGAACCGTCGGCGGATGGCGGGGGATTGAGCATCGATCACGGCGGGGCGATCGCCGTCGACACCGAGCAGCTGCGCGATCTCGGGGCACGGATGCGATCGGTGGCGTCGGAGTACGACCACGCACGCGCCGCGGTCCGCCGGGCACACGCGCTCATCTCCTCGGCGCCGGAGACCGGTTCGGGAGTCGATGTCGGTGCACTGCAACGGAGTGTCGAGCGGATCGATGAACTGTGCGTCGAGATCGAGAACGCCTGCACGGGAACCCTGGTGATGGCTGACGCGTTCGAGGTGGTCGAGCTGCGCGCGCAGGCGGAGGCGCTCGCCCTCACCGATGCCGCGGCGGCGAGCGCCGTGCAGGCGCGCGCCGACCGGCTCGTCGCCGATGACGAACGGATCGGGACCATGGCCGAGTGGCTGGTGGCCGGCTGGAAGGAGCGGCGATTCGAGGGACTGGGCGAGCAGTACGACCTGGCGGGGGCGCTCCCGCCGCTGTTCCTCGCCGGGGCGATGGTGGGCGTCGCATCCGGGCTCGGCACGGTCCGGCCGGGGATGACGCTGGCGGGGAAGGCCGATCCCGTGCAGGTCACGCCCGTGAAGACGTCGGCTCCGAATGCGCCTGCCGGCCTCGCTGCGGCATTCCGTCGCATACCGGGAGCGGCCTCGCAGGTCGCGGTCGAGAAATACACGATGGTCGGTGGGGCGACCCGGTATGTGGCCTACGTCGCCGGGACTCAGGAGTCCCTGCCGTGGCGGTCGGGGAAGTCCGAGCCGTGGGACATGAAGTCGAACATCGAGCTCTATCAGGGCCGCGCATCGGCGTCGTATCAGGCCACGGTCGACGCGTTGGGCGCGGCGGGGGCGAGGCCGGGGGATCAGGTCGACGTGGTCGCGCATTCGCAGGGCGGGATGATCGCCGCCCATCTCGCGATGGAGAGCGATTTCGAGGTGTCGATGCAGCTGACCGCGGGGAGCCCGACCGAACCGACGCTCGGAGAGGATCAGACCCTGGTCCAGCTCCGCCACACCGACGACGTCGTCTCGGCGCTCGCCGCCGGGGGCTCCGCGGCCGGCACGGGATCCCCCGACAGCTTCACGGCCTCGCGCGAAGGGGATCCGCACGACGGGATGCAGGATCTGCAGTTGCAGACCCACCATCTCGAGACCTACATCGAGACAGCGGAGATGGTGGATGCGTCGGGCGATCCCCGCGCCGAGGCTCTCGACGACTACTGGGACGAGCTCGGCCAGGCGGTCGAGGTCGAGCGGACCGAGTACCACGCCGAGCGAAAGGGGTGATGACCGACTTCGAGATCAGCCGGCTGCTTTTCGAGCGGCGGGAGGAGCGCGCTTTCTCAGTCGCGGCGGCTCTTGCTCTGCGGGCGCAGGATGAAGCCGAAGATGCCGTTGATGATCGAGATGATGAGCGCGGCCACCACGCCCCACCAGAAGTCGCCGACCGTCAGGCCCCAGCCGAAGCCACTCGTGATCCAGGCCGTCAGCCACAGCAGGAAGCCGTTGATCAGGAACCCGATCAGCCCGAACGTGATGATGTAGAGCGGGAACGCGACGATCTTCACCACGGTGCCGATGATCGTGTTCACGAGGGCGAAGATCGCGGCCACCGCGAGCAGGGTCAGCACCAGCTGCAGCGTCTCGCCGGGTGGGAAGGCGGTGATCACGACCTGCAGGGCGGGGATGAGCGTGACGACCCAGAGGGCGAAGGCGTTGACGACGACGCGGATGATGAAGCGCATAGTCCGACCAGTGTCCCACGGACGCCCGCGAGATGTCAGCGCGCCGTGTCTTCCCGGATATGGGCGGCAATGACCTGCGCGATCTGCTTCAAGTCCAACCGACTCTGTGCGACGTCGAGGACGAAGTCGAATGCCTCGTCGTTCGTGAACGTCGGCTCGTAGCCGTTGAGTCGGATGAAGATGAAGGTGAGGCAGAGCGAGATGCGCTCGTTACCATCGAACAGCGCGTGGTTCTGAGCTACCGAACTGTCAGCGCGGCGGCCTTCGCTTCGAACGTCGGGTACGCGTCGGCGCCGAACATCCCTGCGGATGGTCAAGCGAGCGCGGAGAAGAGCAGTCCTTCGTCGCGGACGTGCAGGCCGAGCTTCGCGATCAGGGCGAGGGCCTGGTAGCGCTCGGTGATCTCGTCCGCGATGGAGAGCACGCGATCCGTCTTCGACTCGCTGTTCGCGAAGCTCGTCGCCGCCTCGATGATCACCGCGTGCTTCGAGGTGTGCCGGGCGCGCGCGATCGCCTCGAGCTGAGCATCGAGTTCTTCCGGAAGTCGCACCGTCATCGCCATACCGGAATGGTACGACCGCGAATCGGTCGTCGACAGGGGAGAAGCCGCCGGGGAAGAGCCTGCTGCCCTCGTAGACTCGACCTCGTGACCGAGCCGATCCTGCCCCGCATCCGTCCCGCCATCGCCGCTCTCGCGCCGTATCGTCAGGGCAAGCAGGCAGGGCCCGATGCGTTCAAGCTGTCGAGCAACGAGAACCCCTTCGATCCGCTGCCCTCGGTGCTCGAAGCCCTGCAGAGCACGACGCCGATCAACCGCTACCCGGATGCCACCGCCGGCCGCCTGCGCGCGCGTCTCGGAGCCCGTTACGGGGTCGAGCCCGACCAGGTGCACGTCGCTTCCGGCAGCGTGTCGATCCTGCACCAGCTGATCCTCGCGACCGCATCGGTCGGCGATGAGGTCATCTACGCCTGGCGTTCCTTCGAGGCCTACCCGAGCCTGCCGCTCGTGGCGGGCGCGACCGGGGTGCAGGTTCCGCTCACCGCCGACTCCCGCCACGACCTCGACGCGATGGCGGACGCCGTGACCGACCGCACCCGTGCGATCATCCTGTGCACGCCCAACAACCCGACCGGTCCGATCATCACGTCAGCCGAGTTCACCGCCTTCGTCGAGCGCGTCCCGAACGATGTCCTGATCATCCTCGACGAGGCGTACGCCGAGTTCGTCACGGCGCCCGACGCGGTCGACGGTCTCGCCGAGCGCGTGTTCGAGCAGCACCCGAACGTCGTGGTGCTGCGCACCTTCTCGAAGGCCTACGGCCTCGCCGGCCTCCGCGTCGGCTACGCGATCGGCCACGAGAAGGTGCTCGACGCCGCGCGCACCACCGGCATCCCCCTCTCGGTCACGTCCGCCGCCGAGAACGCCGCGATCGCGAGCCTCGACGCCGAGCCCGAGCTGCTGGAGCGTGTTGCCGTGATCGTCGAGCGACGCGTCCGCCTGGTCGAGGGCCTCCGCGCACAGGGCTGGGACGTCCCCGACTCCCAGTCCAACTTCGTCTGGCTGCCCGCGGGAGAGCGCACCGACGAGGTCGCTGCGGCCTTCGTCGAGAACGACCTCATCGTCCGGCCGTTCTCGGGGGACGGCATCCGCATCTCGGTGGGCGAGGAGGGCTCCATCGCCCGCGTGCTCGAGGTGGCCGCTTCGGTCCGCTGAGCCGTCGCCGCACCGGCCCGGGGCGGTTTTCCGCGGTTTTCTCCGGGTTCCGGGCAGTTACAAGGGCGTCCTAGGTATGCGTGACGACGCATGCGGGCGCGGGTAGCGTGAGAGCGTGACCACCTCCGAGACACCCCTTGTGAGCGTTCTGGACGAGACCGGACGGTACGCCCCGTCGGCCGCCGCAGAACGGTACCTTCCCCTGATCGAAGCGATCGGCGACGCCGAACTCGAGCAGTTCTACCGGGACATGGTCGTCATCCGCGCGATCGACACCCAGGCGACGAACCTGCAGAGGCAGGGGCAGCTCGCGCTGTGGCCGCCGAGCCGGGGGCAGGAGGCGGCGCAGGTCGGCTCCGGTCGTGCGGCCCGTGCGCAGGACACGATCTTCCCTTCGTACCGCGAGCACGCGGTGACCCGCATCCGCGGCGTCGACCCGGTCGACATCATCAAGCTGATGCGTGGTGTCTCGCACGGCGGGTGGGACCCCACCGACCCCAAGAACGGCAACACCCGGCTGTACACCCTCGTGCTCGGGTCGCAGGTGCTGCACGCGGCCGGCTACGGGATGGGTCTCGCGTTCGACGGCCGCACCGGTACAGGCGACCCGGACCGCGACGAAGCGGTCATCGTCTACTACGGCGACGGTGCGTCCAGCCAGGGAGACGTGCACGAGGCGATGGTCTTCGCCGCGAGCTACCAGGCGCCGACCGTCTTCTTCCTCCAGAACAACCACTGGGCGATCTCCGTGCCTGTCTCCACGCAGTCGCGTGTGCCGCTGGTGCAGCGCAGCGCGGGCTACGGCATCCCGAGCGTCCGGGTCGACGGCAACGACGTGCTGGCCAGCTATGCGGTCTCCCGCACAGCTCTCGACGAGGCCCGTGCCGGTAAAGGTCCGCAGGCGATCGAGGCCGTCACCTACCGGCTCGGCGCGCACACCACCAGCGACGACCCGACGAAGTACCGCGGCAGCGACGAGGAGCAGTACTGGGCCGGTCGCGACCCCATCGTCCGGATGCGCGCGTTCCTCGAAGGACGCGGTGCCTCGGCGCAGCTCTTCGCCGACGTGGAGGCCGAGGCGGCGGATGCCGCGGAGGATCTGCGCGCCCGCACGGTCGAGCTGGGGCCGCCCAGCCCGGACAAGATGTTCGACCACGTGTACAGCGAGCCGCATCCGCTGATCGACCAGCAGAAGGCCTGGCGCGCGCAGTACGAGGCGTCGTTCGAAGACGCGTCGCTCGAAGGAGGAGCCCGGTGACTCTCGAGACGATGCCGCTCAGCAAGGCGCTGAACGCGGGTATGCGCAAGGCGATGGAGAACGACCCGAAGGTCCTGCTCATGGGCGAGGACATCGGCAAGCTCGGCGGCGTCTTCCGTGTGACGGAGCACCTGCAGCGCGACTTCGGCGACCGCCGGGTGCTGGACACCCCGCTGGCCGAGTCGGGCATCGTCGGGACCGCGATCGGCATGGCGATGGTCGGGTTCCGTCCCGTCATCGAGATCCAGTTCGACGGCTTCGTGTTCCCCGCGTTCGACCAGATCACCACCCAGCTCGCGAAGCTCACCAACCGGCACGAGGGCGCCATCAGCATGCCCATCGTGATCCGGATTCCCTACGGCGGGCACATCGGCGCGGTCGAACACCACCAGGAGAGCCCCGAGGCGTATTTCGCGCACACCCCGGGTCTGCGGGTGGTCTCGCCGTCGACGCCGAACGACGCGTACTGGATGATCCAGGAGGCGATCGCCTCGAACGACCCGGTGATCTTCATGGAGCCGAAGAGCCGCTACTGGCAGAAGGGCGAGGTCGAGCTCGATTCCTCCGCCGTGCCGCTGCACTCCTCACGTGTCGTGCGCACGGGCAGTGACGTGACCCTCGTCGGCCACGGCGCGATGGTCACCACCCTCCTGCAGGCCGCGGCGCTCGCCGAAGCCGAGGGCACGAGCTGCGAGGTCGTCGACGTGCGCTCGCTGTCGCCGGTCGACTACGAGCCCATCCTCGACTCGGTGCGCAAGACCGGACGCATGGTCTACGCGCAGGAGGCCCAGGGCTTCGGAAGCATCGGCGGGGAGATCGCGGCGACCGTCATGGAGCGCGCGTTCTATGCGCTCGAAGCTCCAGTGCTGCGCGTCTCCGGTTACGACACCCCGTTCCCGCCCGCGAAGCTCGAAGGCGCATATCTCCCGGATGCCGACCGCATCCTCGAGGCCGTCGATCGCTCACTCGCCTACTGACATCCCCGCTCGGCCGAAAGGACTCGTCATGAGCACGCAGAACTTCACCCTCCCCGACGTCGGGGAAGGCCTGACCGAGGCCGAGATCGTGGCCTGGAAGGTCGCCCCCGGCGACACGGTCGCGATCAACGACGTCCTCTGCGAGATCGAGACGGCCAAGTCGCTCGTCGAGCTGCCGTCGCCGCACGCGGGTGTGGTGGGCGAGCTGCTGGTCGAGGAGGGAACGACGGTCGAGGTCGGCACGCCCATCATCACCTTCGTGACCGAGCCTGCGGCGGGTGCAACGGCCGCTCCCGTCGCCGTGGCTCCCGCCGCAGAAGAGGGCGGCGGATCGGTGCTGGTCGGCTACGGCACGGGCGGCGGCGCCACTTCGCGTCGCAAGCGCCCGGCCGAGCGTCCGGTGCGCTCGTCGGTGGGCGTGATCGCGAAGCCGCCGATCCGCAAGCTCGCGCGCGACCTCGGCGTCGACCTCACCACGGTCGCCGCGACCGGTGCCGACGGCGAGGTCACCCGGGACGACGTCATGAAGCACGCGTCGCAGGCGAGCGTCTTCCGCAACATCGAGACTCCCGAGTGGGGAGCCGTGCGCGAGGAGACCGTGCCCGCACCGCAGGCTGCACCGGCAGGGCTCGCGCGAGGGCTCACTCCGACCCAGCCTTCGGCCGCCGGCGACGACCGCACCGAGTCGATCCCGGTCAAGGGTGTGCGCAAGGCCACGTCTTCAGCGATGGTGCAGAGCGCGTACTCGGCCCCGCACGTGACGGTCTGGAAGGAGATCGACGCGAGCCGCACGATGGAGCTCGTGAAGCGTCTGAAGGCCTCGCCCGATTACGCCGATATCCGCGTCTCGCCGCTGCTGATCATGGCTCGCGCCGTGATCTGGGCCGCCCGTCGCACGCCGATGGTGAACGCGGCCTGGATCGAGACCGAAGCCGGTGCGGAGATCGCCGTGCGCCACTACGTGAACCTCGGGATCGCCGCCGCCACCCCGCGCGGCCTGCTGGTGCCGAACATCAAGGACGCGCAGGACCTCGGCATGAAGGACCTGGCGCGGGCTCTGAACCGTCTCACGCTCACGGCGCGCGAGGGCAAGACTCCACCGGCCGATCAGCAGGGCGGCACGATCACGATCACGAACATCGGTGTGTTCGGGATGGATGCCGGCACGCCGATCATCAACCCCGGCGAGGCGGGCATCGTGGCGATGGGCACCATCAGTCAGAAGCCGTGGGTCGTCGACGGCGAGGTGCGTCCTCGTTGGGTGACCACGGTCGCAGGGTCGTTCGACCACCGCGTGATCGACGGCGACGGCATGAGCCGCTTCATCGCCGACGTCGCCTCGGTCCTGGAGGAGCCCGCGCTGCTCGTGGACTGACCCCGCGTCGGTCAGCGTCAGATCAGGCGAACGCGCCGGATCATGCCGATCCGGCGGCAGGTTGCCGGTTCTCGCAAGATGGCCTGATGTCGAGGCGGGGGCGCGCAGGGCGGCGCCGGATCCCGCGTCAGGCGCTCGCGCGAAGGCGCTCCTCCGCCAGACGCGGCACCGCGTGCTCCCTCGCCGCCTTCCGGGCGGTCGCCACGGCTCCCCGTGACACGACTTCGGCCCCGAGCGTCGACGCGAGGATCTCCGGCGCCGGCAGGTGCAGCTCTTCGGGGAGGATGCGACGGGCTGCGGTCAGCACGGGCTCGATGCTCTCGGCGACCGCTCCGCACACGATGACGCGCGCCGGGTCGTACATGCTGCCGAGCACGCCGACGATGCGGGCGACGGTGGCCCCGACGCGCGAGGTGACCAGCACGGCGTCCGGATCGCCGGAGGCCGCGAGGGTCAGGACCAGACGGGGGTCGATGCGGTCGGCCTCGACGAGCCGGCCGACGGTGCTGTCGCCGGCGATCTCCCCGGAATCCACGGCTGCACGCACCTGATCCTGCACGGCGTAGCGGAGCCCGAACGCCGAACCCACACCCACGATGTGGTCGAAGACGACGCCCTCGCCGACACCGCCGTGCGCACCGTGCAGCACATGGCCGTCGACCACCACGCCGCCGCCGAACCGTTCGCTCGCGAGCAGCGCCACGTAGTCGCGGCATCCGATCGCCGCGCCCTCAGCGCCCTCGGCGATGGCGGCGAGTTGCGCGTCGTTCTTGATCTGCACGACCGGGGCCCAGTCGCTCAGTGCCTCGGCGAGTCCAGGGTTGGTCCGTTCCCAGAAGCCGTCCGGGTGAGGTGGGGAGATGCCGTCGCGGTTCACGGGCGCCGCGACGCCGACGCACAGCGCGAGCACCTGGTCGCGCGTCACCTCGGCCTCGGCGAGCGCATCGTCCAGGCGCTCCAGTATCGCCGTGCGCCGCTCGGGCGCCGACTGCCCCGGCTCGAACTCCACGCGGTGATGCACGAGGGTCCGATCGAGGGGGTCGGCCACGGTCACGGCGAGGTGGGTGTCTCCCGCGTCGACACCGATCACGACCCCGAGATCGGGGGCGAGGACGAAGCGACGCGAGGGGCGGCCGGAGCGGTAGGTGCCCGCGGCGCGGGCGTTCGGCAGCTCGCGCAGCACCTCGGCCCCGACCAGCGTGTCGATGGCGTCGATCGCGGTGGAACGGGTCAGGGAGGTGCCGGCCATCGCCTCTGTCGCGGTGAACTCGCCGGCGGTCCAGGCGAAGTCGAGGACGGCACCGACGCTCGCGCGTCCGGTTCCCAGGTCTGCGGAGACTTCTGTCATGGCCCTTGACCTCCCTGTCCTCCAATGAGAGAGTACCGTTCGATAGAGTAAATTCGCTCACTAGATTTAGTGCAGGAATTTATATGACGGAAGGACGACGGTGTCTGAGAGACGAACACGCGCGGTGCGAGCGGCGGCCGCGGCCCTGGGGGTCACCCTGGTCGGCACAGCCCTCGCGGGTTGCGCCGCCGACACGGGAGCGGAGACCATCCGCTTCACCTTCAGCAAGCGCGAGGCGATCGAGTTCATGACCGCCCTCGTCGCCGAGTACAACTCCTCGCAGAGCGACGTGAAGGTCGAGATCGACACCTCGGGCGTCGATGTCGTCTCGGCGAGTTTCGTGCGGGGCAACCCGCCCGACATCATGCTCGCCAACTACAACTACGAGATCGCCCGGTTCGTGCAGCGCTGCGCGCTCACCGATCTCGCAGGCACCGACGCCGCCGCGGGCATCCGCGACGACCTGCAGCCGCTGATGGACCAGTACGGGTCCTGCGAGGGCCGCACCAGCGCCCTCCCGTACTCGGTGATGGCCGCGTCCGTCATCTACAACAAGGAGATCTTCCAGGCGCAGGGGCTCGAGGTCCCGCAGACCTGGGACGAGCTGCTCGCGGTGTGCGACCAGCTCAAGGCCGCCGGCATCGATCCGTTCTACGGCACGTTCAAGGACGACTGGACCGTGGGCCAGGGGTGGTACGACTACACCGCGGGCGGCTCGGTGGACGTGATCGATTTCTTCGATGCCCTCGCTGATGAGGGCGCGGACGTCGGTCCCGACTCCGCGGTCTCGTTCTCGAAGGACTTCGCCGAGCCGATGGACAAGATGATGCAGCTCGCGAACGACTACACCAACGCGGATGCGCCGAGCCGCGGCTACGGCGACGGCAACCTCGCTTTCGGCAAGGGCGAGGCCGCGATGTACCTGCAGGGCCCGTGGGCCTTCAGCGAGATCGCGAAGACCGCACCCGACCTGCAGTTGGGCACCTTCCCGCTGCCGATGACCGACGACCCGGCCGACCTCGGCGTGCGCGTCAACATGGACCTGGCCGCGATGATCCCCGAGGGTTCTCGCCATCAGGAGGCCGCCCGCGACTTCCTCGAGTTCCTCTACGAGCCGCAGAACATCGCGGAGTACAACGCCTCGCAGCTCGGCTTCACCCCGACGAAGGGTGCTCCCGCCCCCGACGACCCCCGCATCGAGGGGATGGTCGAGTACTACGACAACGGGCAGATCTACCAGGGCCCGTCGGTGCTCGTGCCCAAGACGCTTCCGATCATGAACTACGCGCAGGCGATGGTGCTCGGCGCCTCTCCGACCTCCATCCTGCGCACGATGGACGCGGACTGGGCCCGCATCGCCTTCCGCGCGCCGATCCCGTCGACGAAGGACGCCGCGTCCGCTTCCGGCGCCCCATCCGCTTCCGGCGAGACAGAGGAGTCCGCGCCATGAGCACCACCACCCCCACCACGCCCGGTGACAGCACGACCCTCATCGTCACCGGCGGCGACCGGAAGCTCCGGCGGCACACGCGTCGCGTCGAGCCGATCTACTACCTGTTCCTGCTGCCGACGCTGGTGCTCTTCACGCTCGCGATCACGGTTCCGGGAGTCATCGGCATCTTCTTCAGCTTCACCGACTCGATCGGCATCGGGGAGTGGAGCTTCAACGGACTGACGAACTACATCGCGCTGTTCAGCGATCCGTCGATCCTGCAGAGCTACCTGTTCACCTTCGGGTTCTCGATCGCCACGGTGATCGTCGTCAACGTGGTCGCGTTCCTGCTGGCGGTCGGGCTCACCTCGCGCATCCGCTTCAAGACGGGCCTGCGCACGATCTTCGTGATCCCGATGGTGATCTCGGGCATCATCATCGCCTACGTCTTCAACTTCCTGTTCTCGAACTCGATCCCCGCGGCTGGCGCGGCGGCCGGCATCCCCTGGCTCGAGACGAGCCTGCTCGCCAACCCCGACCTCGCCTGGATCGCCATCGTCATCGTCACCGCCTGGCAGGCCGTGCCCGGCACCCTGCTGATCTACATCGCCGGCCTTCTCTCGGTTCCCGGCGAGGTGTACGAGGCGGCGAGCATCGATGGCGCCAGCAAGGCGCAGCAGCTCACCCGCATCACGCTCCCGCTCGTCGCGGGCTATGTGGTGATCAACGTGATCCTCGGATTCAAGGGGTTCCTGAACGCCTACGACATCATCGTCGGCCTCACCAACGGTGGTCCCGGAACCTCCACCCGCAGCGTCGCGATGACGATCATCGCGGGCTTCAACGGCGGCGACTACGCCTATCAGATGGCCAACGCGACCATCTTCTTCATCGTCGCCGTGCTCATCTCCCTCCTCCAGCTGTCGCTGACGCGCGGAAGGAACGCACTCTGATGTCGACGCAGACACTCACCACCGTCCCCACCTCGGGCAAGAAGCCGCGCGTGCGCATGGAGCGCGTCAACTGGTCGGGCACGATCATCCTGATCCTGTGCGCCGTGACCGTGCTCCTGCCGCTGTACGTGACCATCTCGATGGCGCTCAAGACCACGGGTCAGGCGGTCGACGGCAATGCCTTCTCGCTGCCGGCCCCGTTCAGCGTCGACGGTTTCGTCGAGGCGTGGACGCTGACGAAGTTCCCCGTCGGTGCGGGCATCTCGCTACTGGTCACCGCCGGCACCGTGATCGCGACGATCGTGCTGGCGGCCTTCGCCTCTTACGCCATCGTGCGCAACTGGGACCGTCGGCTGTTCCGCTACTCGTTCTTCTACCTGCTCGCGGCGATGTTCATCCCGTTCCCGGTCGTGGCTCTGCCGCAGATCCAGCTCACCGGACGCGTCGGGCTCGACAACCCGTTCGGCGTGATCATCCTCGCGACCATGTTCCAGCTGAGCTTCAGCGTGCTGCTGTTCACCGCGTTCCTGCGCTCGATACCGATCGAGCTCGAGGAGAGCGCGCGCATCGACGGAGCCACGACCTGGCAGACGTTCTGGAAGCTCATCTTCCCGCTGCTCGCCCCGATGAGTGCGACGGTCGGCATCTTCGCCTTCCTCTACGCCTGGAACGACTTCATGATGCCGTCGCTCATCATCGCCGATCCGGCGCTGCAGACGCTGCCGGTGCGGCAGAACCTGTTCCAGAACCAGTTCAGCAACAACTACAACGTCGCCTTCGCCTCGTACCTCATGGCGATGGCGCCCGCGATCGTGGCCTACCTGTTCACGCAGCGGTGGGTCATGGAGGGCGTCACCCAGGGCGCCGTCAAGGGCTGACCGCCGCACCGCTCGAACCGCTCGAAGCCACCGAAGAACCCGAACACTCGAAGCCACCGAATCACCGGAAACACAGAAGGAGTCCTCCCCTCATGACCGACGCGCTTCTCGCCGAGACCCGCACCGCCGAAGACGCCGCGTGGTGGCGTCAGGCCGCCGTCTACCAGATCTACCCGCGCAGCTTCGCCGACGCGAACGGCGACGGCATCGGTGACATCCCGGGCATCGTCTCCCGGGCCGACTACCTGCAGGGCCTCGGTATCGATGCGGTCTGGCTCAGCCCGTTCTATCCGTCCGCGCTCGCCGACGGCGGATACGACGTCGCCGACTACCGTGACGTCGACCCGCGGCTGGGCACCCTCGCCGACTTCGACGACATGGTCGAGGCGCTGCACTCCCGCGGCATCCGCGTGATCGTCGACATCGTCCCGAACCACTCGTCCGACCAGCACGAGTGGTTCCAGGAGGCGCTCGCTGCGGGGCGCGGCTCGGCGGCGCGCGACCGGTACATCTTCCGCGAGGGCACCGGACCCGACGGCTCCGAGCCGCCGACCGACTGGGACTCGGTGTTCGGCGGCAGTGCCTGGGAGCGCGTGGAAGACGGGCAGTGGTATCTGCACAACTTCGCCGTGGAGCAGCCCGACCTGAACTGGGACCACCCCGAGGTGCGCGCCGACTTCCTGAAGACGCTGCGCTTCTGGTCGGACCGCGGTGTCGACGGATTCCGCATCGACGTCGCCCACATGCTCACGAAGGACCTCAGCGAACCGCTGCCCTCGCGTGCCGAGCTCGACGCGATGGACCGCACCTCGGGCACGCACCCGATGGTCGACCGTGACGACGTGCACGAGATCTACGCCGAGTGGCGTGCGGTGTTCGACGAGTACGACCCGCCGCGCACCGCCGTCGCCGAGGCCTGGGTGGAGACGCCGGAGCGCCGGGCGAAGTACGCGTCGGCCGAGGGGCTCGGGCAGGCGTTCAACTTCGATCTGCTGGTCGCCGACTTCGACGCCGCGCAGTTCCGCAGCATCATCGCCGACAACCTGCAGCAGGCGGCGGCGACCGGATCGTCGACCACCTGGGTGCTGTCGAACCATGACGTCACCCGCCATGCCACCCGCTACGGGCTCCCGGCACTGAACGGCCGTCCGGTCAAGCAGGGCACCGAGTGGGTGAAGGCCGGCGGTCCGGCGGACGCACTCGACCGTGAGGGCGGGCTCCGCCGGGCGCACGCGGCCACCCTGCTGCTGCTCGGCCTGCCTGGCAGCACCTATCTCTATCAGGGGGAGGAGCTCGGTCTCCACGAGGTCGCGCAGATCACGCCGGAGCAGCGTCAGGACCCGGGCTTCTTCCGTGGTGCCGAGTTCGACGGCCTCGGTCGGGACGGATGCCGCGTGCCGCTGCCGTGGACCGCTGCGGGATCCTCGTACGGATTCGGGGCCGCAGGCGCGCACCTTCCGCAGCCGGAGTGGTTCGCGCAGTATGCGGTCGACGTCGAGGCGGCGGACCCGTCGTCGACGCTCTCGCTGTACCGGGAGGCCCTGCGCCTGCGGCACCTGCTGCAGACCGGCGAGACCCTGGAGTGGATCGAGACCGGCCGCGACGATGTGCTGCGCTTCGCCCGCCCGAACGGCTGGCAGGTGGTGTCGAACTTCGGCGCCGCGCCCGTCGACCTCGGTGCGGATGCCGCCGACGTCGTGCTCGCGAGTGCTCCGCTCGAGGGCTCGACGCTTCCCGGCGAGGCCACGGTCTGGATCGCGCCGGCCGAGCTGCGCGCCTGAGCTCCCGCAGCTGCGAAAACAGAGACGATTCGCGTCACGCGCGGGGTGTTGATCACCGACACCCCGCGTGAACGTCGAATCGTCTCCGTTTTGGCAGGCAGGCAGGTTCGTGGGCAGCAGGTTCCTGGCCAGGTGGGGCGGCGGATTTGATAATGGTTCTCATTAGCGTTTAGAGTGAGGGCATGAAGAAGCCCGTCGTCGCCCTCGCCCTCGCATCCGTCGCCGCTCTCACGCTGGCCGGATGCTCCACCCCCTCGGCGGGAGAGGGCGACGACGGCACCATCACGGTCGTCGCGAGCACCAACGTCTACGGCGACATCGCCGCGACGATCGGCGGCGATCGCGTCGACGTGCAGTCGATCATCACCTCCGCCTCGCAGGACCCGCACTCCTACGAGGCGAGCGCCCGCGACCGGCTCGCGGTGCAGAAGGCCGACCTCGTGATCGAGAACGGCGGCGGCTACGACGCCTTCATCGACACGCTGCTGCAGGACGCGAAGGACCCGCATGTGGTCACAGCCGTCGAGTACTCGCACGACTTCCCCGGGAACGAGGGGCACGACGAGGCGGGCCACGACCACGCCGACGAGTCGGCGAGCGCTGCCCCCGAGGAGAGCGACGCGCCCGAGGACGAGGCGCACGATCACGCCGACGACGAGGCCGGGCACGAGGGCCACGACCACATCGAGGGCTTCAACGAGCACGTCTGGTTCGATCCGCACACCATGATCCACGTCGTAGAGGCCATCGCCGACGAGCTGACCGAGCTCGACCCCGACGGAGCGAAGGAGTTCGCCGCGAACGCGGCCACCCTCACCGCCGACCTCGAAGGCTTCGAGACCGAGCTGGCGACCCTCAAGACGGAGGCGCCCGACGTCGACGTCTTCATCACCGAGCCGCTGCCCGGCTACCTCGCCGCAGCCGCCGGATTCACCGATGTCACCCCCGACGGATTCGCCGAGTCGGTCGAAGAAGGCACCGACGTCGCCCCGGCCGTGCTGCTGCAGGCGCTCGACGTGATCGGCAGCGGTCAGGTGACGGCACTGCTGACCAACGCGCAGACCGGCGGGTCCGAGACCCAGCGCGTCGAAACCGCGGCGAAGGACGCCGGCATCCCCATCGTCGCCTTCACGGAGCTGCTCGAGGACGGATCGTCGTACTCTGAGTGGATGAGTGACGCGATCCAGAGCCTCGCCGCCGCCGTCAAGTCGTGAGCGGCGCCGCACAGCGCGGGAATCCGGTCCTCGAGATCTCCGACGCGTCGCTGCAGCGCGGTGATCGCGAACTCTGGTCGGGCCTCGACCTCACGGTCGAGCCGGGGGAGTTCATCGCGGTGCTCGGCCCCTCCGGGTCGGGCAAGACCACCCTGCTGCGGAGCATCCTGGGCCTGCAACCGCTGTCTTCGGGCACGATCCGCGTCGCGGGTGAGCCCGTGCACCGCGGTAACTCCCGTATCGGGTACATCCCGCAGCAGCGCTCGCTCGCCCCCGACACGAGCATGCGAGCCCGCGACCTCGTCGCCCTCGGCGTGCAGGGGAGCCGCTTCGGCTTCCCGATCCCGCACCGTGGCGACCGCGCCAAGGTCGACCACCTGCTCGAGGCGGTCGGCGCCTCGCACTTCGCCGATCGCCGGGTCGGACTGCTCTCGGGCGGCGAGCAGCAGCGGTTGCGGGTCGGTCAGGCCCTCGCCGACGAGCCGGATCTGCTGCTGTGCGACGAGCCGCTGTCGAACCTCGACCTCGCGAACCAGGTCGCCGTGACCGACATCATCGATCGTCAGCGCCGTGAGCGCGAGGCGGCGGTGTTGTTCGTCACCCATGACATCAACCCGATCCTCGGCCGGGTCGACCGCATCCTCTACATCGCCGGCGGACGGTTCCTGCTCGGAACCCCCGACGAGGTGCTGCAGACGCGCGTGCTCACCGACCTCTACGGCACTCCGGTGTTCGTGCTCCGCGCGGGCGACCGGCTGGTGGTCGTGGGCGTGCCGGACGCCGAGCCCCACCACGACCACGGCGACCACGAGCACGGACACCACGACCACGGAGGAGCGGCATGAGCGTCGCACTGGGCATCGTGCCGCTGGTCGACTGGAGCGACGTCTTCTCGTTTCAGGACTACGGCGAGCTCGTCACCCTGCTCGCGAACTCGATCATCGCCGGCGCGGTGCTCGGCATCGTCGGCGGACTCATCGGCGTCTTCGTGATGCAGCGCGACCTGGCTTTCGCGGTGCACGGCGTGAGCGAGCTGTCATTCGCGGGAGCGGCTGCCGCCCTGCTCTTCGGCGGAAGCGTGGTGGCCGGGTCTCTCGGCGGAGCGCTCGTCGCCGCCATCCTGATCGGGGTCCTCGGGGCCAAGGCCAGGGACCGCAACTCCATCGTGGGTGTGCTCATGCCGTTCGGCCTGGGCCTCGGCATCCTGTTCCTCTCGCTCTACGACGGCCGCAGCGCCAACCGCTTCAGCCTGCTCACCGGCCAGATCGTGTCGGTCTCGAGCCCCGACCTCGGCTGGCTCATCGGCATCAGCATGGTCGTGTTGATCGGGCTGCTGGTGATGTGGAACCCGCTGCGGTTCGACTCGCTCGACCCGGAATCGGCTGCGGCCCGCGGCGTGCCGACCCGTGCCGTCAGCCTGCTGTTCATGGTGCTGCTCGGCCTGATCGTCGCGGTGAGCGTGCACATCATCGGTGCGCTCCTGGTGATGGCGTTGCTGGTCACCCCCGCGGCCGCCGCGATGCGCGTCACCGCAGGCCCCATCGCCGTGCCGTTGCTGGCCGCGCTGTTCGGCTTCGTCTCCGCGGTCGGCGGCATCCTGCTGGCCCTCGCCGGCACGCTCCCGGTGAGCCCGTACATCACAACCCTGTCGTTCACGATCTACGTGGTGTGCTGGATCGTGCAGAAGGCGCGGGCCCGAGTGCGCCGTGTGCGGGCCTGAGATCCTCTCCCAGCCCTCGCCAACCCCCGCGGCCTAGACTCTTCATATGGCTCAGCGGAACACCTGGCAGCGCGAACGTGTGCGCGAAGCACTCGCCGACGCGCGCGGATTCGTGAGCGCGCAGAGCCTGCACGCCGCGCTGCGCGACGACAACACCGGCATCGGCCTCGCCACCGTCTACCGTGCGCTGGCCGGACTCGCCGCCTCCGGAGACGCCGACTCGCTGCAGAGTCCCGAGGGCGAGGCGCTGTACCGCGCCTGCACCACGCAGGGCCACCATCACCACCTCATCTGCCGATCCTGCGGTCTGACCGTCGAGATCGAGGCCAAGGACGTCGAGCAGTGGGCGCACCGCACCGCGGCACTGCACGGCTTCACCGAGGCCGCCCACGTGGTCGACATCTTCGGGCTGTGCACCCCGTGTGCGAACAAGCGCGACGCCGAGAGGGCCGCGTCCGCGTGAGCTCCTCGGCAGCAACGGCGACCCGTCACGGCCACTCCCATCGCCCGGCGCCCTCGCCGCGATCGGCATGGATCGGCGTCGGCCTGGGCGCTGCCATCATCGCCGCGCTCTTCCTGATCGATGCCTTCCTGCCGACGCTGTTCCCCGCCTCGCTGCCCACCCGCGCGCAGGACGGGCTCACCCTCGCGCTGAGTGTGCTCATCGAAGCCCTGCCGTTCGTGATCCTCGGCGTGCTGCTCTCGATCGTGGTGCAGGTGTGGCTCCCGGCCGATGCGATCCACCGCTGGCTGCCGAAGCGCGCGTGGGCCCGCCGTGCGGTGCTGTCACTGTTGGGCATGCTGATCCCGGTGTGCGAGTGCGGCAACGTGTCCTTCGCCCGTGGCCTCATGATGCGCGGCCTCGCGCCGGCCGAAGCGATGACGTTCCTCATCGCCGCGCCGATCGTGAACCCGATCGTGATCCTCACCACGCACGCCGCTTTCGGCTGGGACGGTGGGATCCTCGTCGCCCGGCTCGTGGGCGGCTACCTCATCGCGAACCTCATCGGCTGGATCTACAGCCGCCACCCCGACCCGGACGGCATGCTCACCCAGCGCTTCGTCGACACCTGCGAGCTGGTCACCCACGAACCGGGCACGCCGGTGCGCCGCAGTCTCACCCAGTTCCTGATCGAGCTGCGCGCCGTCATGCCCGCACTCGTGATCGGCTCGGCGCTCGCCGGGGCCGTGCAGGTACTGATCCCGCGCGAGTGGCTGCTCGCGATCGGGTCGAACCCGGTGCTGTCGATCGTCGCCATGATGGCGCTCGCGATGACGGTGGCCATCTGCTCGAACGTCGATGCGTTCTTCGCGCTCTCGTTCGCCTCGACGTTCTCGTCCGGCGCCCTCGTCGCCTTCCTGCTCGTCGGTCCGCTCGTCGACATCAAGATGCTGGCGCTCATGCGCACCACGTTCACCGCGCGCACGCTCGTCGGGATCGTCGGCATCGTGCTCGCCTCGGCTTTCGCGATCGGTATCGGGGTGAACGTCCTTGTCTGAGCAGACGGCGCGGTCCGAGCAGACCGCCACCCGCATACGTGCACTCGGCACCCGCTGGCTGGGTGTGGGGCTCGCGACCGTCATCTCGGTCGTCACCCTCGGCCTCGGTCTCACGGGGCGCCTCAACCTCTACATCAGCCCGGAGTCGGTGTGGTTCGCCTGTACCGCCGCGGTCGTGACCCTGGCCGGAGCGATCTGGTCGTGCACCCTCCCGTTGGGGGAGGAGGGCGACCACGGCCACGACCACGGGCCTGTGCCCGCTCCCGCAGTCCACGGCGACCGCGAGGGTGCGGATCAAGACGGTGCGGATCACGACGGTGCGGATCACGATGGTGCCCCGGCCTCCTCTCGCCGCGCGCTCGCCGGAGTCGCGGCCGTCGCCGGCGGAGTCATCGCCTCGGGTGTCGTCGTGGCGGGTCTCGTCCTGCCGCCGGCCTCCCTGTCGGTCGAGCTCGCGATGTCGCGCGCGGGAGAGCAGAGCGCATTGTTCGCCGGCGCGGACTCGGTCGCGCTCGGCGTGGCCGACACGTCGACGTTCGGCGTCGGCGACTGGGCGAGCGTCTTCACGGCGGCGACGAACACGGCCGCTTACGACGGCGCCGCGGTGAAGCTCACGGGCTTCGTGACGCCCGGCGCGTCGGGGGACGACGGTGTGAACCTGACCCGTCTGGTCATCACGCATTGCGTGATCGATGCCCAGACCGCCGTTCTGCCCGTCGATGTGAAGCCCGACGAGTACGCGACCGGCCAATGGGTCGAGATCACCGGCACCGTGCGCGCGGATGCCGACGGCAAGCTCCGCATCGAGCCGACCGATGTCGTCACGATCGATGAGCCGGGAGACCCCTATGAGTACTGACGACGAGCGCCCAGAGGTGCCCGCCGTCCCGCGCACCCGCGCGGAGATGCGTGCAGCGCGAGAAGCTGCCGAAGCGGCGGAGGCCGAGCGGATCGACCGCGCGGTGGCGTCTGCCGACCATGTCGCACCGCCCGCCGACCAGCCCACCCCGGCCGATCGGCCGGGCGATCAGCAACCTGCCGGTGCAGACGAAGCGGCTGCGCGCGAGGCGGCTGCGCGTGAAGCCGCTGCTCGTGAAGCCGCGGTCCGTGAGGCAGGTGACCGTGAGGTCGCCGAGCAGGAGGCCGCCGCCCGCAAGATGGCCGCCTTCGAGGCTGCGGCGCGCGAGGATGCGGAGGCGACCGCTCTTCCGCCCGTCCCCCTCGCGACCGAACCCGTGTTCGTCGGCGCCGCACCGGAACCCGTCGTCGAGACCTCGGTGGCCGGTGCAGCGGTAGGTGCGGCGGCACATGACGCGACAGTGGATCCATATGCGCCGCCGACCCCCCGCGCCACCGCCGAGCGCCGGGTCCCGCCCGCGCCGGGGAGCCGACGCCGGTTCGTGCTCACGGTTGCCGCGGTCCTCGGGGTGCTCGTCGTCGTCGGGACGGGGTTGGGCATCGCCAGCCTTCTTCAGGGTCCGCGCATCAGCGATGTGCAGGTCGATGCGGCACAGGCGATCGAATCGTCCGGCAGCCGCGTGATCCTCACTGCGAACCAGGCACTCGCCGACATCGACCCGGCGCAGGTCACGGTCGAGCCGGAGGTGCCCTTCACGGTGGATGCCTCGGGGCGCGGCGTGGGCGTGCGATTCACGGTCCCGCTCGACGACTCGACCGAGTACACGGTCCGTGTCGCCGATGTGGTCGGTGCCGGCGGTGGCCCGAAGACGACGCTGACCACGAGCTTCACGACGCCGCCGTCGAACATCTTCCTGCTGCGTCGCGATGTCGCGGGCAAGGACAAGATCTTCCTCACCGACCTCAGCGGCGAGAAGGCCGTCCCGGTCTTCGAGCACGACAAGATCAACGACTTCCGCGCGACCTCCACGCAGCTCGTGGTGTCGGTCGAGGAGGACGACGGGTCCCGCCTGCTCGTGATGGACCGCGACGGCAAGAACCAGCGTGAGCTCACTCTTCCCGGTGAGGGATACGTGGGCGCGATCCAGGTCTCCGAACGCGGCGGCCTCGTCGGCTACAGCTACTCCGACAAGGAGCTCAGCGACACCGAGGGGCGCGCGAGCGTGCTGGTCACCCAGTCGCTGAGCGGCGATGACGACCCGCAGATCATCGAGGTCGCCGGCACCGAGGCGAGCGTCTTCGTCTGGCAGTTCGTGCCCGACAGCGCAGCCGTGCTGTTCATCGACTTCGACGGAGCCCTCTCGCTCGTCGACCGTTCGACCGACACGGGTGTGCAGTCCCTCGGCCTCGCGGCCACCATCCAGGGGATCTCCCGCGGCACCTACACGGCGATCGTCGAACGGCTCGACGGGGCCGTGGTCGAACTCAACCTCGCAGACGGGTCGGAGCAGCCGCTCGCGGCATCCGATCCCGACTACGGGACGGCGAGCTCGATCACGCCGTATCCCGGTGGCACGTTGCGCCACGTGATCGCTCGCGACGACGAGGGGCTGCCGATCGGACAGGTGGTCGTGCGCGTCGACGACGACGGCGCGGCGACCCCGCTGGTCGAGGTCGGATCCACGGACTCGATCCTGCAGGCCTGCGCGTCGCCGAGCGGCCAGTACGCCGCCGTCGTCGTTGCTCCCGACCTGGCGAACAACGCCTACGACGGGATGCTGCTGCCGCTGCCCGAGAACGTCGAGACCCACCTGATCGACATGGCTTCCGGCAAGGAGATCGTCGCCCTCACCGGCTTCGACGCCTCGTGGTGCCAGACGGCTCCGCGCTTCTGAGATGACGGACGGTCCCGACCTCCTCCGCGGCGTCGACCTGCCGCACGAAAGCCTGCGCCGTGCCGTCCGTGCAGACCTGAGCGCCTCCGCGGTCGACGTCGCACCGCGCCTGCTCGGAGGCGAGCTGCGCACGGTCGTCACGATCGGGAACGACTCCGTTCCCGTCGAGGTGCGGTTGCGCATCACGGAGGTCGAGGCGTACCACGGGCAGGGCACGGGCGAGATCCCCGATCCGGGTTCTCATGCGCGCATGGGGCGCACGGCCCGCAACTCCACGATGTGGGGCGAGCCGGGCCACCTGTACGTGTACCTGAGCCACGGCATCCACTCGTGCGTGAACGTCGTGTGCGGCCCTGAAGGGCAGGGCGACGGCGTGCTGCTCCGGGCGGGCGAGATCGTGAGCGGCACGGAGGCGGCGGCCCTCCGACGTGGCGTCGCGCTTCCCCTTCGGCGCACGACGCTGCGGGACCTCGCCCGCGGGCCGGGTCGTCTCGGACAGGCGGTGGGATTGCGGCATCCCGTGCACGACGGGATCGACGCGATCACGGGTGGGGAGCGTCGCGGAGCACGAGCCGAGCTGTGGCTGGGTCCGCAGCGGGACGACGTGGCCAGCGGTCCGCGCGTCGGTGTCGCCGGCGTCGCCGGGACCGCGGCTTTCCCGTGGCGCTTCTGGATCGACGCGGACCCGACGGTGTCGCCGTTCCGATGGGGCAGGGGCGCGGCCGAGGCTGCTGCCGAACTCGCTTCGGGGGAGCCGGGATCGACCGGGTCGGCACCCGTGCTAAACTGACTCTTTGTCTGCGCACACTCCTGTGCGCAGTTCGCGTGCTTCCCCTTCTGCGGCCGAGAGATCGGCGGGTCGTGGTTGCGTGCAGACAAGGGATCTTGGGTGGGGCCGTCCGGCCTCACGGTATAGAAGGAGTCACATCATGGCAGCAGTGTGCCAGGTGACCGGAGCTGTTCCCGGCTTCGGACACAATGTCTCGCACTCGCACCGCCGGACGAAGCGCCGCTTCGACCCGAACGTGCAGAAGAAGACGTATTTCGTTCCCTCGCTCGGTCGTAAGATCACGCTCAACGTGTCCGCCAAGGGCATCAAGGTGATCGACGTCCGTGGCATCGAGAACGTGGTCAAGGACCTCCAGGCGAAGGGTGTGAAGCTCTAATGGCCAAGAAGGCTCAGGACGTACGTCCGATCATCAAGCTGCGTTCGACGGCAGGTACGGGATACACGTACGTGACCAAGAAGAACCGCCGCAACACCCCCGACCGCCTCGTGCTCAAGAAGTACGACCCGGTCATCCGTCAGCACGTCGAATTCCGAGAGGAGCGTTGATCAATGGCTAAGAAGAGCAAGATCGCTCGCAACGAGCAGCGCAAGGTCATCGTCGAGCGTTACGCCGAGCGTCGCGCCGAGCTGAAGAAGACCCTGGTCGACCCGAACGCCACCGACGAGGCCCGCGAGGCCGCTCGCGTCGGCCTGCAGAAGCTGCCGCGCAACGCGTCGCCGGCTCGCGTGCGTTCGCGCGACGTCATCGACGGCCGCCCCCGCGGTGTCCTCACGAAGTTCGGCATCTCGCGTGTCCGCTTCCGTGACATGGCGCACCGTGGCGAGCTGCCCGGCGTGACCAAGTCGAGCTGGTAAGTCTCAGCAGACAGTCGAATGGGGCGAGGATCTTCGGATCCTCGCCCCTTTCGCGTCCCCACCCTCACGTTCGCTCCGCGCCTGTGTCTCCTGTCTCTGTCTCCTGTCTCCTGTCTCCTGTCTCCTGTCTCCTGTCTCTGTCTCCTGTCTCTGTCTCGTGAAGCGCCACGCGAAGGGCGGACTTCTCGCTGATAGGCGGACTTCGGTGATGGGGTTCGCCGCCCATCACGAGGAAGTCCGCCCGAAGACTGCCCCTGCACAGCGAGTAGCCACTGCTAAGGAGTCAACAGAGGGCGGATCTGTGGCGCTGCGGGGCCGTCGAGGCGCGGCAGGCTCGAGGCATGGATGTCGTGCGCGCCCTCACAGCCAGGAACGGGATCGCGCGGGTCGTCACTATGCGCCGAGCGGGGGTCACCGAGCACGCGCTGCGGCAAGCGGTGCGCGCAGGGGCGGTGGTCTCGGTGTGCCGGGGGTGGGTGGGACTCCCCGGTGCGGACCCGATGCTCGTCGCGGCGGCGAAGCGAGGAGTCGTGCTCAGTTGCGTCACCGTTGCCGCGCGGAAGGATCTGTGGGTGACGGCCGTATCGCGACCGCACCTGGCGGCACCCCCGAAGTCCGGTCACGCGAAGGATGCTCGTGGGGTCGTGCACTGGAGCCGGCCGATCTTCCCTCGAGATCCGGATCTGCTCGAGGACTCGATCGAGAACGCGCTCGTGCTCGTGGCGCGCTGTCAGCCATATGAAGATGCGCTCGCGACCTGGGAGTCCGCGATGCGGGCAGGGGCCGTGGACCACGACGTGCTCGAACGGGCACCCCTGCCGCCGGCGGCGAGGCGGCTCCTGGGCGACGCCCGTCCCTTCGCCGACGCGGGGACGGAGACCATCTTCCGCACGCGGATGGCATGGCTGGACCTGCCGATCACGCCGCAGGTCTGGATCATCGGGCACCGAGTGGACTTCTTGATCGGCGAACGACTCGTCGTGCAGATCGACGGTGGGCATCATGTCGGAACCCAACGCACGAGCGATATCGCGCACGACGCCGAGCTGATGCTCCGCGGCTATCACGTGATCCGCATCGGCTACGACCAGCTCATGAACCACTGGGCGGACGTGCAGAGCCTGATCCTGGCTGCGATCGCTCAGCGCCTCCATCTTGCGCGCTGATCCCCGCACCTCTGCACTCCGCGACGGGCGGAGAACTCCCCGTCGGGCGGAACCTCTCAGGAACATCCTCCGCCCATCGGCGAGAACTCCTCCCCACACGGGGTGTGGAGGTGTGGGGGGTGGGGGTGTGGGGGACGGGGAGGACCGCGTCGCGCCGGCTTTCGCGCGCACGTCCAGCGCCGTGATCAAGGCGCACCGGCCCCGTTGAGGGCCTTGGTTTCTGTGACTGGAGTGACAAAAGTGACGCGACACGCCCAGTAATTGCCCAAAACCCGCGAAATGACGCGGAAATGAGGGTGGTGGTTGGTACATTCGAGGCGGTCGCTAGACCAGGAGCACCCGCTCCGATACCCACAACGATGCGACGGGATCTCGTCGCTGGAGGATGACATGGCTGACAAGTCCATCACCAAGACCGAGCTCGTCGCGAGCATCGCAAGCGCCACGGGCCAGAGCCAGGCCACCGTCTCCGGTGTCCTCGACTCGCTGTTCGCCACGGTCTCCGACGCTGTTGCCAAGGGCAGCAAGGTCTCCATCCCGGGCTGGATCTCCTTCGAGCAGGTCGACACCGCTGCTCGCACGGGCCGCAACCCGCAGACCGGCGCCGAGATCAAGATCCCGGCCGGCAAGCGCGTCAAGGTGACCGCTGGTTCCAAGCTCAAGGCTGCCGTCAAGTAATTCGACCGCACCTCTTCGAAGGCCGCTCCCGTTCCGACGGGAGCGGCCTTCGTGCTTTCTCACCGCCGGTCGCGCCTAGGCTGGAGGGGTGAGTTCCCGCAGCGAGTCGACGAGTCGGATTTCGGCGTATCGAATCGCGGGAATCGTCATCCTCCTGCTCGCCGCGATGGCAGCCCTCGTGCTGGCGCTGCTCGTCGGCGGAGGCGCCAAGCCGCCGCTCCTGCAGGATCCGGGGCCGTTCGTGCTCTGGGGCACGCCGATCGCCAAGCTCGTCATGAACATCTCGGGCGCGGTCATGCTCGGCTCGCTCGTGCTCGCGCTGTTCGGACTGCGCGCGGGGGACCGATCATTCGACGCCGCCCTGAACATCGCCTCGGTGGGAGCGGCCGTGTTCACGGTTTCCGCGGGTCTCGCCGGCTTTCTCGCCTTCATGGCCGCCTTCAACCCGAAGCTCAGCATCGAACGCGAGTTCGGCACGCAGCTCGGTCGATTCCTGCTGGAGCTGCCGCTGGGGCAGTCCTGGCTCATCACCACCATCTTCGGTGCGATCATCACGGTGCTGGCGTTCGCGTGGCGTTCGTGGACACCCACACTGATCACGGCCCTCCTCGCCGCCGCATCCTTCCTCCCGCTCGCGACTCAGGGCCATGCCGGCGACCTCGCCGGGCACAACATGGCCGTCAACTCGATCCTGTTGCACACGATCGGCGCCGCCGTCTGGCTCGGCGGTCTCCTGCTCCTGGTCCTGCTGCGCGGACGAGCCGATGTCGACACCGCGCAACTCGTCGGGCGCTACTCGTCGCTCGCGATCGCCGCTTTCGCCGTGGTCGCCGTGTCGGGCGTCACCCGGTCCATCGTCGCCGTCGGCAGCTGGGATGCGCTGTGGGCGACGCCCTACGGCTGGATCGTGCTGGCCAAGGTCGCACTTCTGGGAGGAATGGGGCTGCTGGGGGCCTGGTACCGCGCCCGCCTGATCCCCAAGCTCTCCGGTCAGCGCGCGGCCGGCTGGTTCTGGCTCCTCGTGCTGTGCGAGGTCGCGTTGATGGGTCTCGCCTCGGGTGCTGCCGCCGCACTCGCACGCACACCTCCCCCCACCGGGGAGGTCGCCGCGTTCGCCCAGACCCCCGCGCAGATCCTCACCGGCTCGACGCTGCCGCCGGAACTGACGATCGAGCGCTGGTTCACCGCCTGGGACTTCGACGTGCTCTGGCTCGTCGCCGCCGGCTTCGGACTGTTCCTCTACCTGGCAGGAGTGCGGCGGCTGCGACTGCGCGGCGACCGCTGGCCGATCCATCGCACCGTGTTCTGGGTGCTCGGCATGCTGATGCTCGTCTGGGTGACCAGCGGACCGCTCAACGCCTACCAGGAATACCTCTTCAGCATCCACATGATGGGCCACATGATGCTGTCGATGGCGATCCCGCTGCTGATGGTGTCCGGTGCCCCCATCACCCTCGCCCTGCGTGCGATCCACAAACGCGACGACGGCACCCGAGGCGGTCGCGAGTGGATCATGTGGGCCGTGCACTCGCCCTTCGCCCGCGTCGTGACGCACCCGTTCGTGGCGGCGGCGATCTTCATCCTGTCGCTCTGGGCGTTCTACTTCACCGACCTCGTGCGCTGGTCGATGTACGAGCACCTCGGCCATGAGTGGATGGTCATCCACTTCCTGATCTCGGGCTACCTCTTCGTGATGAGCCTGATCGGCGCCGACCCGGTGCCCTACCGTCTGCCCTACCCCGGTCGTCTGATCACCCTGATCGCGGTGATGGCGATGCACGCCTTCTTCGGCATCGCGATCATGATGCAGGAGGGCCTCATGGTGGCCGACTGGTTCGGGTCGATGGGCCGTGACTGGGGCGTGGACCCGCTGCAGGATCAGTACGTGGGTGGCGGCATCGCCTGGTCGATCGGCGAGATCCCCACGCTCATCCTCGCGATCACGGTCGCGATCCAGTGGAGTCGCAGCGACACCAAGCTGCAGCGCCGCGCGGACCGGCACGCCGATCGCACGGGAGACGCCGAGCTCGAGGAGTACAACGCCAAGCTGGCTGCCCTCGCCGAGCGCGACGAGCGGGAGCAGCGCGCAGGCCGCTGAGGCCGGCTCGCTCGGGCGTCAGCCGACGGGCTGCTCTCCGGGGGAGCCGATCCTGATCGACGCGGTGCCGTCGGGAAGGATCGCGATCGTTCCCGTGAGCTGGAAGGGGACGTCTTCCGACAGCGGCTGGGTCTTGCCGTCGAACAGCGACTTGATGTCGACGTCGACGTGAGCGACCGCATCCGTCGTCGGGATCTGCCACTGCCCGCCGTCGGGGGTGACCGTGACCCGTGGCTGGGTCGCGATCGACCACTTCGGGGCCGAGGCGAGGCGGTTCGTGACCCGCAGGCCGAACGGGCAGGCCGTCGGCTGCAGCACCTCCTGCGTCGTGCACTCGGTGAGGAAAGCCTCGACGCGCTCCTGCACCACGTCGATGAACTCGTCGGTCGGCTCGGTCTGCACATCGAGCGGCGTGACGGCGAGGGGGGTGTCGGCGAGCACTCCGTGGCCGGAGGCCGTCGATATGGGGGTGTCCACCGTGATCGCATACAGTCCGGGGGTGAACACCAGCAGCGGCAGCGGGTCGAGGGGGACGGCATCGGCGCCGTCGATCGACACCTGACGCCGATCGACCTCGAACCCGTTCACGGCGAACTTGTCCGCACCGCGAACCGTGAGATCCACGACGGCCAGGGGGCTCGTCGTGAAACGCCAATGGGGGGTGACTCCCGCCCATCCGTCCTGTTCGATCAGGAACGTACTGGTCCCGGGGTGGCCGCTCGCCTGGTAGCTGACGGTGACGGCGGTGCCGCCGTCTGCGGGTTTCTCCGACGTCACCGTCACGTCGGTCAGAGGCGCGAGCGCGGCGCGGCGGAGCATCGCCTCGGATGCCGCGGGGTCGATGCCCGCGGCATCGAGTGTCTCGCGGTCGATCGCGACCCCGGGAACACGCAGCGCGTCAGCGGCGCGACCGGAGGAGAGCAGGTCGAGGTAGCGGACCACGAACGCCGACGGTCCGTAGAACTGCTGATACAGCGTGACGCCGCCGGCTCCGAGTGCGGCGACGAGCATCATGCCGACGACAGCGAGCATCGCCAGGTCGACCCCCAGGCGCGCGCGCCGGGGCGCGCTCGCACGTGCCCGGTCCATGGCGTCAGTCTAGGAGGGTGTCCTGGGGGGACGCCGAGCGTCGGCGGGCGTGCGCGGATGCCGGGCCGTAGCATGGACGAGCGCCCTGTCCGCCCGCTGCCCCTGTGAGAACCGTGTCCCTTCCCGCCCTGTCCGAGGAGCAGCAAGAGCTGTTCCGCCTCATCGAGGACACCGGCGAGCACGTCTTCATCACCGGTCGAGCCGGGACCGGCAAGTCGACCCTCCTGCAGCATTTCGCGTGGAACACGAAGAAGCAGATCGCCATCTGCGCGCCCACGGGCGTGGCGGCGCTCAACGTCGAGGGGCAGACGATCCACTCGCTGTTCCGCCTGCCGATCGGTCTGATCGGGGACGCCGACATCGATCAGAACGACGCGACCCGTCGCATCCTGAACGCCATCGAGACGCTCGTGATCGATGAGATCTCGATGGTCAACGCGGATCTGATGGATGCGATCGACCGCTCCCTGCGCCAGGCGCGGGGGCGCAGGGGCGAGCCGTTCGGCGGCGTGCAGGTCGTCATGTTCGGAGACCCCTACCAGCTGGCGCCCGTGCCGCCCCGCGGCGATGAGGCCCGCTACGTGCAGGACCACTACCGCTCGTTCTGGTTCTTCGATGCGAAGGTGTGGGCAGGGACCGGCGGCGGTACCGGCGAGTCCGATCAGGACGGACTCTTCGCGGTCGACTCGCGGGCCGAACTGCACGTACGCGAACTCGTGCAGATCCACCGCCAGTCCGACGACGGGTTCAAGGCCATGCTGAACGCCGTGCGCTACGGACGGGTCACCGCCGAGATCGCCGGGGTGCTGAACGCCCAGGGAGCGCGGACCCCACCGGACCCGGAGCCGGGGGAGGTGCCGATGATCACGCTCGCGACCCGCAACGACATCGTGAACAGCATCAACAGTCGTCACCTGGCCGCATTGCCGGGCAAGGAGCAGACCGCACGTGCCGAGGTGAGCGGAGACTTCGGGCGGGGCGAGGCCGCGCTCCCCGCCGAGTCGGAGCTGAAGCTGAAGGTCGGAGCGCAGGTCATGTTCCTGCGCAACGACACCGCGATGTCGGGGGAGCCGCCGCGGTGGGTCAACGGCACCATCGGCACGGTCGTACGCATCCTCGGCAGCGCTGTGCGTGTCGACATCGACGGCGAGGAGGTCGACGTCGAACCGGCCGTGTGGGAACGGTTCCGATACGCGTACGACCAGAACACCAAGAAGCTCTCCCGTGACGTGGTCGCGGAGTTCACCCAGTTCCCGTTGCGCTTGGCGTGGGCGGTCACGATCCACAAGTCGCAGGGCAAGACCTACGAGCGGGCGATCATCGACCTCGGCTCCGGGGCGTTCGCACCGGGGCAGACCTACGTCGCGCTCAGCCGGCTGACCTCGCTCGACGGGCTCTACCTGTCGCGTGCGCTGCGACCCCGTGACATCCGGGTCGACGAAGACGTGCGCCGGTTCATGCGCGACGCCTGGCTCGCGGCATCGACCCCGGAGCTGCCGAAGAGCTGAAGGCCCGACCCTGGCTCAGGCTCCGGCAGCGGCTCCGGCTCTCGCAGCGGTTCAGGCAGCGGCGCGCGCGCGGTCGAGGTCTTCGAACAGCTCGGTGTTGAAACGGTAGGCGAGGAGCACCTCGTCGATCACGCGCTCGCGCTCGGCATCGTCCCAGGGAGCGGCGTCGAGCTGCTCGCGGTACACGTCCTTGAAGGCGGCCGGATCCGCGATGTCGTCGAACAGGTAGAAGCCGATGCCGTTGGTCTCGAAGCCGAAGCGGCGTGCCATCACGCGTCCGATGAAGATGCCTCCGGAGAGGTCGCCGAGGTAGCGGGTGTAGTGGTGGGCGACGAAACCGCCGGCCCACGTGGCGCCCACCTGACGGATGCGGTCGACGTAACGCTGCGTGGTGGGCAGCGCGACGATCCGCTCGCGCCAGTCGGCACCGAGCAGGAACTCGAGGTCGGCTTCGAGCGCGGGTAGACGCGTGAGTTTGTCGGTGATGAAGACCGAGGCGACCGGATCCTGGCGCATGCGCTCGCCGGCGCCCTCGAGGGCCTCGTAGATGAAGTAGTGCTGTGCGACGAGGGAGATGTAGTCCTCGCGCGATCCCTCGCCCTTCAGGAGGTCGGACATGAAGCCGGCGGTCTCGCTGCGGGAGTGCGATCCGGACGAACGCTCGCGCAGGGCGGCGGAGAAGGAGAGGATCTCGGGCATGAGGCCAGTGTAAGGGTTACCTAACCCCGGAGGGAAGCCGGATCCGTCAGGCGTGCGGGCGAGGTTCGACGCCGAGCCGGGCGCAGGCGGCGTCGTACAGCGCCACGACCTCACGGCGCACCGAGGGGCGGTCGTCGATCGGGCCGCCGGGCCACGGCACGCGCAACTCGGTGACGGCGCCGTCGTGTGTGATCTCCCACAGCCCGCCGTCCCCGTCGAAGCCGGTCATGATCGATGCGGTGATCTCCGCATCCGACGGCTCCGCGAACGCCCGGGCGATGAGGATGTTGTCATCGGTGTGGTCGCCGTTCATGTGGCGGAGGACGGCGGTGATCACGTCGGCATCGAAGGTGTGGGGCATGACGACAACCTTATGCGGGGCTCGACGTCTGCTCCGGGGCCGACTTTCAGCATCGGCGCTCTAGACTCGGGAGACACGTCTTCGGGGGTTCTTTCCATGCAGCTTCTCTCGTCGCGCCGGTGGCGCGCCGCAACGGCCACGGCGGCTGTGCTCGCTCTCGCTCTCACCGGATGCTCTTCCGAGGAGTCCTTCTCGTACACGCCCCCCGCTCAGGTCGACGGGGCGCTCCCCGATGACACGGTCGCCGCGATGCAGGCCGCCGTCGACAACGCCCTCGTCGCGTCCGGTGCGACGGGCGCGATCGTCGGTGTCTGGGCGCCGTGGAGCGGGAGCTGGGTGGCCGGCATCGGCACGCAGGACCGCGAGGGCGGAGCCGAGGTGTCGACCGACATGTCTTTCCGCATCGCCGACGTGACCCGTCTGATGACCTGCGACGTGCTCTATGCCCTCGCCGACCGCGATGTGGTCGAACTCGATGCGAACGTCGCGGACTACGTCTCGGGTGTCGCCGACATGCGAGACGAGGGCATCACCCTCCTCGACCTGTGCAACGGCACCAGTGGGGCGGGATCCTCCGAGGGAACCGTCAAGTCGGCGTGGCTGAACACCCCCGACCGGGTCTGGTCTCCTCTGGAGCTGGCCGGTTTCGGCCTGGCGCGTGACCGCGTCGCCCCGCACACCACCTTCCGCGACTCGGATGCCGGCTACCTCCTGCTGGGGCTGGCCCTCGAACGCGCCTCGGGGATGACCGCCTCCGAGCTGATCGCCGAATACGTCACCGAGCCCCTCGGGCTCCCGGACACTTCGCTGCCGAGCCCGACCCCTGCGCCGCCGGGAACCGGAGCGGTACTGAACGGTCATTTCCTCAACGCCGTCGAAGGCGGGTTCGACTGCGCCGCCCCCGTCGACATCACGAAGCTGTCGTCCAGCTCGGGCTTCACCGACTCCGGTGTCGTGTCGACCATCACCGACCTGGGTCGCTACGCACAGGCGGAGGCGAAGCAGGCGCTGCGCACCGAGGAGAAGCCGGACCGCTTCGGTGAGCCGCTCCCGGCTGCCGACGGAGCCGACTCCTGGTTCCAGGCCACGGGTGGTGCCTACCTCGTGGGATCGATGATCGGTCAGCACGGCTGGACGCCCGGATACGCCACGGCGGCGTACTCCGACCCTGCCACCGGGTTCACCGTGGCCGTCGTGCTCAACGACTCGACGGCCGGGGCGCAGTTCGCCCAGCAGCTCTCGTGGGAACTCGCCGCCATCGCCTCGAAAGCCCCGGCCGCTGCGGGGCAGACCGCGCCCGAGTTCGGCCTTCCGTTCACGGCCGAGCAGTACCACCAGGCGATCGCCGATACCGCGATCCCCTGCGTGGCCCCGCCCGCTGCGGAGTGATCCCGCTCTGACCGACAGGAACGCGAAGGGGCGACGATGGCGATCATCGACAATGCGATCTACGTGGATGGCGTCCGCACCGAGAATCCGGTGACCCTCAGCGAGACCTTCGAGCGCATGCGGGAGCGTGGCGGCATGGGGTGGATCGGCCTCTATCGGCCGAGCGAGGAGGAGATCCGCGCGGTCGCGGACGAGTTCGGCATCCATGCGCTCGTCGTGGAGGACGCGCTCTCCGGTCACCAGCGCGCCAAGCTCGAACGCTACGGCGAGGTGCTGTTCATGGTGCTGCGGCCGGCGCGTTATCTCGACGACGTCGAGGAGGTCGAGTTCGGCGAGGTGCACGTGCTCGTCGGCCCCGACTTCGTCGTGACGATCAGGCATGCGGAGTCACCGGACCTCGCGCGTGTCCGCCGACGGCTGGAGGCCGACCCCGCCCTCCTCGCCCGTGGTCCCGAGGCCGTGATGTACGCGATCCTCGATGAGGTCGTCGACGAGTACACGCCCGTCCTCGCCGGGCTCGAGAACGACATCGACGAGATCGAGAGCCAGCTGTTCGAGGAGAACACCGACGCCACCCAGCGCATCTACGACCTGGGGCGGGAGGTCATCGACTTCCAGCGGGCCACGCAGCCGCTGTCGGGCATGCTGGAGGCCCTGCTGCGCGGGTCGGACAAGTACCAGGTGACCGAAGAGCTGCAGCGGTATCTCCGCGACGTGCTGGATCACACCCTGCGCGTCAGCGACCGCGCCACGACGTTCCGCACCGTCCTCGACAACGCGCTCACCGTCGAGTCGACGATCGTCGCGCGTCGCCAGAACGAGGAGATGCGGCGGATGACGGAGCTCAGCATCCGTCAGAACGACGAGGTCAAGAAGATCTCGGGATGGGCGGCGATCCTGTTCGCCCCGACGCTCGTCGGCACGATCTACGGCATGAACTTCGATCACATGCCCGAGCTGCACTGGCTTCTCGGTTACCCGATGGCGGTCGGGATGATGATCGCGCTGGGCTTCGGGCTCTACGCGGCCTTCAAGCGCAAGGGCTGGCTCTAGAGCCGGGCCGCGCGTCAGTCCTCGGAATCGGCCTCGGGCATTCCGGGACCGGGCCCCGGACGCACCGGTGCCCCCGGGGCGATGTCGATGCGGGTGTTGCCTTCGTGCTCGCTGACCTCGACGCGGGGTGCGGCGTCGGCCTCGGTGGCGTCCGGTGCGGACGTCAGCTGATCGTGCCGCTTCTCCGCGCTCGTCATCTCGTCGGCGGACGTGTGCTCAGGCGTGCTCATGGTTCTCCTTCTGGTCGTGGACGGGCTCGCCGTCGGGGCGGGCGTTCTTCTTCTCGGAGTGCTTCCTGCCCCAGCGCGCCAGCACGTACAGCACGCCTCCGACGGCGAGCAGGATCGCGCCGAAGAGCCAGACGGCCGGACGCTGCTGGGTGAGGAGCAGGATGCAGGAGCCGACGCCGAGCACGGGGACGAAGGTCCACACGCGGAAGTGATCGTTGTCGACGCGGTCGCGACGCAGCACCAGCACGGACACGTTGACGCTGAGGAAGACGACGAGGAGGAGCAGGACCACCGTCTCGGCGAGCGTCGCCAGATCGCCGACGAGCGTCAGCCCCATCGCCACGAGGGTGGTGGTGAGGATCGCGACCCAGGGGGTCTTCCGCTTCGGGAGCACGCGGCCGAGGGCGGCGGGCAGCAGGCCCTGCTCGGCCATGCCGTAGGTGAGACGGCTGACCATGATCATCGTCAGCAGTGCGCCGTTGGCGACCGCGACGAGCGCGATGAGGCTGAACAGCCAGGAGGGGATGCTGACGCCGGTGGCCTCGACCACGGCGAGCAGGGGACCGCTCGACTCCTGCAGTTCTGCGGCTGGGAGGGCGATCGAGCTCGCCAGACCGACGAGCACGTAGACCGCTCCGGCCGTGAACAGGGCGCCGAAGAGGGCGCGAGGGTACGTCCGGCGCGGATCCTTCACCTCTTCGATCATGTTCGCGGACGTCTCGAACCCGACGAACGAGTAGTAGGCGATGACGGCACCGGACAGCACTGCGACGGCGACGCTCGTCCCTTCCGGCGCCTCCGCGACACGGGAGACGTCGCCGCCTCCGCCGGCCACGAAGACCGCGACCACGGCGATCACGATGACCAGGCCGCTCAGCTCGATCGCGGTCATCACGAGGTTCGCGCCCATGGATTCGCGGATGCCGCGGGCGTTCAGGAGGCCGACCAGGGCGAGGAAGGCGATCGCGACCGGGATCGTCGGCAGATCGAGGAACGCGCCCAGGTAGTCGCCCGCGAACGCGATGGCGAGGCCGGCCGCACTCGTGACTCCTGCGGCGAGCATGCTGAATCCCACCAGGAACGACACCAGCGGACTGTGGAATGCGCGCTCCGCGAAGACGGCGGCTCCTCCGGCGCGCGGATACTTCGTGACGAGTTCCGCATAGGAACCCGCCGTGAGCATGGCGAGCAGCAGCGCCAGGAGCAGAGGCGCCCACAGCATCCCGCCCACCTTCTCGGAGAGCACCCCCATCAGGGCGTAGATGCCTGCGCCCAGCACGTCCCCGAGGATGAACGCGAACAGGAGGGGGCCGGTGATCGCCCTCCGCAGCCGGGTCGAGGTCTCGGCGGCGGGCGCGGTCTCCGTGGTCATCCTCGAACGGTACGGGGAAGGGCGAAGAGCGGCCATGGGGTTGACATCGCTCGCCCCCGCCATTGCCCCGAGATCGGTATCCGTGATTCCATCGGGGCATCGTGAGCACACACAGCGTCTTCAATCAGGCCCCGCCGCGCGTCGATATCGACGAGTACGGGGCGAACATCGCGCTGACCGAGGCGGTGCGGCTGCACGGCGCGGAGTGGGCGGACGAGGCGTTGCGGGGCATCGGTCGTCGCGTCGGGTCGGCGGGCTTCCAGGACGACGCCCGGCGGGCGAACCGGAACGAGCCCGTGCTGCGCACGCACGACCGCTGGGGCGAGCGCATCGACGAGGTCGAGTACGACCCCGCCTATCACCGGGTCATCGGCGCAGCCGTCGCCGACGGGGCGCACACCGCCGCATTCGCGGACCCCCGTCCGGGGGCCGGCGCCGCTCGCGCCGCCACGTTCATGCTCTACGCGCAGGTCGAGCCCGGTCATGCCTGTCCGGTGTCGATGACGCATTCGGCCGTTCCCGTGATCGCCGCGCATCCACGCCTCGCGGAGGAGTGGATGCCCCGGCTGCTGTCGCGTTCGTACGAGCCCGGCCTGCGCCTCGGAAAGCCCGGCGCCCTGTTCGGCATGGCCATGACCGAGAAGCAGGGCGGGTCCGATGTGCGGGCGAACACCACGTCCGCCGTGCCGCAGGGCGACGGGCGCTATGCGCTGACCGGCCACAAGTGGTTCTGCTCCGCACCGATGTCGGACGCCTTCCTGGTGCTCGCGCAGGCGCCGGGTGGGCTGTCGTGCTTCCTGCTGCCGCGGCTGCTCGACGACGGCACGCGCAATCGGCTCCGTTTCCAGAGGCTCAAGGACAAGCTGGGCAACCGGTCGAACGCCTCGAGCGAGGTGGAGTACGAGCAGGCCGAGGCGACCCTCGTGGGGGAGGAGGGGCGCGGCGTGCGCACCATCATCGAGATGGTCACCCGCACGCGGCTCGACTCGATGCTCGGCTCGCTGGCCGGCATGCGCCAGGGGGTCGCCGAGGCCGCCTGGCATGTGCGGCATCGGTCGGCGTTCGGGCGCACCCTCATCGATCAGCCCGCGATGACGGCCGTGATCGCCGACCTGCAGCTCGAGGTCGAGGCGGGGACGGCGGTCGCGATGCGGCTCGCCCGTGCGTACGACGATGACGCCTCGGCACAGGATCGGGCGTTCCGCCGGCTGGCGACGGCGGTCATGAAGTACTGGGTGTGCAAGCGCGCGCCCGGCCACGCCGCCGAGGCGCTCGAGTGCCTCGGGGGCAACGGCATCACGACGGACTGGCCCCTCGAGATGCGGTACCGCGAGCAGCCGGTGATGGCGATCTGGGAGGGCTCGGGCAACGTGATCGCGCTCGACGTGCTGCGGGCGCTCGCCCGAGAACCCGAATCGCTCGAGGCCTTCGACGCCGAGGTGTCGGCGGTGCGGGGCGTGGACTCCCGGTTCGACGCCCATCTGGATCGCACGAGGCGTCTGGTGGCAGAGATGGCGGCGGATCCGATGCCGGACGCCTCGGCGCGCAGGCTCGTCGAGGCCCTCGCGCTGACCCTGTCGGCGGCACAGCTGCTGCGCGCGGCGCCCGCCGCGGTCGCCGACGGGTTCATCGCCGCCCGCATCGACGAGGGTTCCGGCCTGTTCGGTGCGCTGCCCCGAGGCGTGGACAGCGCCGCGATCGCCGCTCGCGCGTAGGTTCAGCGAATTCACAGAAAGCCCGCGCGGCTCCCGATATTCCGGTCGGCGCAGCGATAGCGTCAGTGCCGCAAGAGGGGTGCGTCGACCGGAGTGAGCGGCCAAACGAGCCTCCTCTCCCACGAATCCCCAAGACAAAGGGCTCTCTCATGACTGGTACGGCACGCAAGGCGCTCGCAGAAGCGACCGCCACCTTCCTCTTCGTCCTCGCGATCATCGCGGCGGTCAACAGCGGCAGCCCGCTGACCCCGCTCGCGATCGGCTTCACCCTGATGGTGCTCGTGTACTCGACGGGTCACATCTCGGGTGCACACCTGAACCCGGCCGTCTCGGTCGGTGTGTTCCTGCGCGGCGGCCTCAGCGTCGTCGACTTCATCGCCTACCTCATCGCCCAGTTCGTCGGTGGTGCCGTGGCCGCGCTCGTCGCGCTCGCCGTGTGGCCCGCCGGCGAGAAGGCCATGATCATCGAGGTCGGGCCGGCGTTCCTCGTCGAGGCCCTCTTCACGCTGATCCTGGTGTGGGTCGTGCTCAACACCGCCACGTCGAAGGACACCGCGGGCAACTCCTTCTACGGTCTCGCGATCGGTGCGACCGTCTTCGTCGGTGCGGCCACGGTCGGATCGATCTCGGGCGGCGGCTTCAACCCGGCCGTCGCGCTCGGCCTCTCGGTCAGCGGTCACTTCGCGTGGAGCTCGCTGTGGCTGTACATCGTCGCCCCGGTCGTCGGCGCCGTGATCGCCGCGATCCTGTTCCGCGTGCTCAACACGGACGACGCCAAGAAGATCGCCGCCGCGGAGTAGCCTCCGCAGCGGGAACGAAGCGCCGCATCCTCGTCGGAGGGTGCGGCGCTTCTGCGTGCGGCGATCGTCGCCGGGTGCACATGTCGGGAGAACGCACGGAGGTCGACAAGAAGAGTGTCGAATCGTCCTGCATCCGTGAATCCGTCCGACGGGTGACCGAGTGTCGGGTCAGCCGGCCGGGATCGAGGCGACGGCGGTCGGACCCGTGCCCGACGACACCGGATCGCGAGACAGTGCATCGCGAGACAGTGGATCGCGAGACAGTGCATCGCGAGACAGAGCGCTGCGGGCACGGGCCGCCGCCACGACCATCACGACGAGCGCGATGCCGGTGAGGATCGCCCCCATCCAGATCGGCGAGGTGTAGCCGAGCCCTGCCGAGATGCCCATTCCGCCCGCCCACGCACCGAGCGCGTTGCCGATGTTGAAGGCGCCGATGTTGGCGCCGGAGGCGAGGGTGGGCGCTCCGCCGGCGTACTGCATGACGCGGCTCTGCAGCCCGGGGACCGTGCCGAACCCGAACCCGCCCATCAGGAACAGGGCGATGATCGTGGCGATGCCCGACGGCGCGGCGACCGAGAACAGGGCGAGCACCATCACGAGGGCGGCGATGAAGATGACCAGGGTGCGGTCGATCGCACGGTCGGCGAGTCGTCCGCCCAGCCAGTTGCCGAGCACGAGGCCGGCGCCGAAGAGCACGAGCAGCCACGGCACGGTCGAGGTCGCGAAGCCGCTCACCTCGGTGAGCGTGTAGGCGATGTAGGTGAAGGCTCCGAACATCCCGCCGAACGCGAGGATCGTGACGATGAGCGAGAACCACACCTGACCGGAGCGGAAGGCGGACAGTTCGCTGCGCAGGCTGACGTGTGCGGTCGGACGCGGGAGACGGGGGACCAGCAGTGCGATGCCGACGAAGGCCAGCACGCCGATGCCGGAGATCGCCCAGAACGTCGAGCGCCAGCCCAGCTCCTGGCCGAGGAAGGTGCCGAACGGCACGCCGAAGACGTTCGCGGCGGTGAGGCCGGTGAACATGATGGCGATGGCGCCCGCCTTCTTCTCGGGGGCGACGAGGCCGGCCGCGACGACGGAGCCGATGCCGAAGAACGCGCCGTGGCAGAGGGCGGCGATGATGCGGCCGAGCATGGCGATGCCGTGGTCGTCGGCGAGTGCGGTGAGAACGTTCCCGATGATGAACAGCACGATGAGGCCGAGCAGCACGGGCTTCTTGGGCAGACGGGTCGCCGCGGCGGTGAGCACGAGGGCACCGACCACGACGGCCAGCGCGTAGCCGGAGATGAGCCAGCCGGCGGCGGACTCGGTGACGCCGAAGTCGTGGGCGACCTCGGGCAGCAGGCCCATGATGACGAACTCGGTGAGTCCGATGCCGAACGCCCCGATGGCGAGGGCGATCAGTCCTAGAGGCATGACGATTCTCCTGGTACATTCGTGGGGATACTTGCAGACGCGGCATATTGCGCATCGAAGGACAATGATTGCACACGCAAGTATCCAGCGCAAGCAACTATCTCGGAGGATGGCCATGGGTATCGGTGACGACGCGGTGGAGGTGCGCGCGCAGGGGTGGCGGACGCTCGCCGCCCTGCACGGCCTGATCGAGTCGGCCCTCGAGCGCAGCCTGGCCGACGCCGCCTCGCTCTCGGTGGTCGAGTACACGGTGCTGGATGCGCTCGACCGTCAAGACGGATGGCATATGCGCATGCAGCAGCTCGCCCGAGCCGCGGCCCTGAGCCCCAGCGCCACGACACGCCTGGTCAACCGTCTGGAAGACCGCGGACTCCTCACCCGGATCCTCTGCGCCGACGATCGTCGGGGCATCTACACCGAGCTCACCCCCGCAGGGCGTGAGCTCTACGAGCGGGCTCGACCCATCCACGACGCCGCCCTCGAGCAGGTGCTCGAAGACGCCGCGGCGCAGCCGGAACTCGCCCCCGTCGTCGACGCGCTGCACGGCGTCGCGCTGCCGGCGCTCGCCGCGGGCTGATCGAGACGCATGCACGGCTCCGCTGCGCCCTCCTCCCGCACCCTCCTCGTCGGCTCCGGCAAGATCGCCGCGCGCCTGGCGCCACAGTTCCTCGAAAACGGCGAGGTGTACGCGCTGCGTCGAAGCGACAGTCCTCCTCCTGCGGGTGCGATCGGGATCCGCGCCGACCTGGCGGCGCCGCTCGCCGCGCGGCTTCCCGCGGTCGACCGCATGCTCGTCACGCTCCCACCTGGTGACACCCCCGCCGCCTATCGCACCGCGCTGACGCATCTCGCCGCCGCCCTGCCGGCGATCCCCGCGCGCACGGTGTTCGTGTCGTCGACCGGGGTCTTCGACGGTTCGGGGTCCGCGCGGCCGGTCACCGAGCGGGATCAGCCAGGGCCCACGAGCATGCGCTCGCGAGGGCTTCTCGACGGGGAGCGGGCAGCGGTCGAGATCTTCGACGCGACGATCGTGCGGCCGGCGGGAATCTACGGACCAGGACGCGAGTACCTTCTGCGCACGGTGCGCGCGGGGGTGGCGGTGGAACATGCGCGACGTACAAACCGCATCCACGAGACCGACCTCGTCCGCACGCTCGAGATGCTGCTGCGGATGCCGGAGCCGCCACGACTCCTGCACGCCGTGGACGAGAGCCCTGCTTCGCTCGGCGACGTCGTCACGTTCATCGCACGCGAGCTGGGGGTCGAGGTGCCGCCGGATATCGCCTCGGCGGAACCGGGCGGGTTCGTCTATGACGGCACCCTCCTGCGGTCCATGCTCGGCCGCCTCGACTACCCCACCTATCGAGAGGGCTACGCCGCGATGATCGCCGGCTCGGCCGCGTAGCCTGGGGCCATGACGATCACAGCCGCACGCACCGCCATCGACGTCGTCGACTGGCGGCGTCGGGTCTTCGCCCTGTACGACGCCGTTCGGATCGCCGACTCCCCGGAAGAGGCGCACGAGCTCTGGCGGATCGAGCGGGACGATCTGATGCTCCGCCATCCCGCCACCCCGCTGCTGTCGGAGGATCGGGCGCTCTTCGAAGGACTCCCGATCGCCTCGTACGATCCGCAGTGGCGATTCGAACTGCCTGTCCTCGCCGCCGATGAGGGAGGCTTCGAGTTCGCGACCGGCACCGACGGCATCGTTCCGTTCGAGCGCGTCGGTCGGGTCGAGATCCCCGACGCCGGGTCGCTCGACGTCTGGCGGCTGAAGTCCTACGGCGGCGGTCTCTTCATCCCGCTGCGCGACGCGCTCGCCGGTCGTCCCGGCGGAACCTACGGCGGCGGGCGCTACCTGATCGACACGATCAAGGGCGCCGACCTGGGGTCGGATGCGGACGGCGGCACGATCGTGCTCGACTTCAACTTCGCCTACAACCCTTCGTGCGCGTACGACCCGGCGTGGGCCTGCCCGCTCGCGCAGCCGGGCAACGTGCTCCCGGTGCCGGTCCCTGTGGGCGAGATGTACGGGACTCCGTCCTCCTGAACGTCCCGTTCCGCAGGCCGCTGCGCGGGATCCGCACTTCTTTGTGACGTTTCGGCCCTTCCGCACGTCCTATCTCCGAGCGAGCGTTTCGCTCCCGGCGGGAGTCTCATACGGGACCCGCGACCGGTCTTCAGATCGAGATGGGACACCTCATGGCAAACCAGGACCAGACCACCCCCGCTCCGGCAGAGAAGGAGCTCGCCCAGGCCGCACCGAAGGCCGCCACCGGCGCATCGCGCGTCGACCGGTCGAGCGGATTCTCCGCATCGCGCGTCCCCACGGACGCCAATGCCGCGGGCAAGACCACCATCGCCGACGGCGTGGTCGCCAAGGTCGCCGGCATCGCCGCACGTGAGGTCGCCGGCGTCTACGCGCTCGGCGGCGGCGGCGCACGTGCCTTCGGTGCGATCCGCGACGTGATCAACGCCACCGACCTCGCCCAGGGCGTCAAGGTCGAGGTGGGCGACACGCAGGCCGCCGCCGACCTGACCATCGTGGTCGAGTACCCGGCGCCGATCCAGGACGTCGCGAACAACGTCCGTGCCGCTGTCGCGGGCGCGATCAGCCGCCTGGTCGGCCTCGAGGTCGTCGAGGTCAACGTCGAGGTCAACGACGTGCACGTGCCCGGCGACGACAGCGACGAGAGCGAAGAGTCGCGAGTCTCATGAGTGCCACAACGGTCGGCGCCCTGATCGGCGCTCTCCTCGCTCTCGCGGCTCTGCTGTTCGGCTTCTGGGGATTCCTCCTCATGGCCGTCTTCGCGGGCATCGGCGCGCTCGTGGGTCGGATCGCGTCCGGCAAGCTCGACGTCCGCGGTCTCGCGGACGTCTTCACCGGGCGGCGCACCTCCTGATGCGCGCCGACCAGCACATCGCCGGCGGCGCTCCCTCGGGAGCCGCCGCCGGCGGGGCCGCCGTCCGCGGACGCGTCGAGGTGAAGGATCGCGTCTACCGCACCGTCACCGAGAAGGCGTCTGCGACGTTGATCGGGGTGCCTCGCAGCGACGTGAAGGTCGATGTCGCCGAGCACCCGCGGGGGATCAGCGTGCGGATCGCCACGCCTCTTCCCGTTCCCCGCCTGGACGACACGGCCGCGATCGCGCAGACCGTGCCCGTCCTCGAACGTGCGCGGGATCTGCAGGAGCAGCTGCAGCAGAGCCTGAGCACGATCCTCGGACGCAACGTCATCCGCATCAATCTCACCGTCACCGGTGCCACCATCCCGGAAAGGAGACGAGTGCAATGAGCACCCCGGTTCTGCGCCGTGTCATCCGACGCGAAACGCACTCGCCGCGCACCGTCGCGATGTTCGTCGCGGTCATCCTGCTCATCCTCGCCCTCGCGTACATCGGGCTCGAGATCGTGCTGAGCCTCGCCGCGCAGCCCGCACTCCTGGTCGGTCCCGCCGCGGCGGGAGGCTGGCTCATCGGGCTGCCCACCGCACAGCCCGCCGGGCTCGTGATCGCCGGCAGTGTGGTGCTCGCCCTCATCGGGCTGACCTTCGTGGTACTGGCCATCACTCCGGGGCGACTGTCCAAGCACGTGCTGGATGCCGGCGGACGCGCGGTGGTCGTCGACAACGGCGTGATCGCCAGCGCGTTGGCTCAGCACCTCGCGGAGGAGACGGGTCTCACGCGCGACAGCATCACCGTCGGTGTCGGACACCGCACCGTCGACGTGACCGTGCGCCCGGGAATCGGCGTGCCACTTGACGCATCCGACGTGCGGGCAGCCGCCGAGGCGGAGCTGCAGTCGTATCGGCTGACCGACAGGGTTCGCACGCGGGTGCGCATCGAGCGCCCCACCGAGAAGGAAGACGAGCTGTGAACAACACCAACCGTGCGTTGAATCGCACCCTGCTCCTGATCATCGGGCTGCTGTTCCTCGCGCTCGGCGCCCTCGGCATCGCCATCATGAGCTGGCCGACGCTGTCCGACATCTGGACAGCAGGCGGCAAGGATGCGCGGTCCTGGCTGGACCAGGCGATCGCCGCGACGGCCATCGCGGGAGGAGCACTGTCGTGGATCGGCATCGGCGCGGTCGTCGCGATCGTGGTCGTGATCGTGCTGCTGATCCTCGCGCTCACGAGCATCGCCGGACGACGTTCGAAGACCGTGCTCCGGTCGACGGGAGCGCAGAACCCGCTGGGGCGTGTGACGGTCAACGAGTCGTTCGTCTCGGACGCGGTGAAGAACTCCCTCACGACGCGCGACGAGGTCCTCTCGGCGCAGGTGACGGCCAACGATGTGCGTCGCAGCCCGGTGCTGCACGTCTCCGTGACGCCGCGTCAGAACACCGACCCGCGGGAGCTCGTCGACCATGTCGACCGTCTGCTCGCCAACCTCGCTGTCCTCACCGGACGCGACACCGCGACGTTCGTCTCGATCCACACGAGCCTCCGGGCCCGGCTCGCGCACGACCAGCGCCGTCTCTCCTGAGAAAGCAGGCATCATGCGCAACAAGATCCTCCTCATCGTCGGCGTCGCCTTCGTCGCCTACATCTTCGGCAGTCGCGCGGCGACGGTGCAGATCAACAAGGGCGAGTCGGTCCGGCACCAGCTGGTGCGGCTGTGGAACGACCCCCGGGCGCGGAAGCGGCGCAAGAAGGCCGCCGAGAAGGCGTCGAAGAAGGCACGCAAGGCCCTCCGCCGCTGACGTGCGGCTGGTCGGCGTCGGTCAGACCGGGCGGGCCGTCGAATCCCGCACGACGAGCTCCGGCTGGAACACCACCCGCTCGCGATCGGACCGCCCGCCGGCCTCTCGCAGCATCAGATCGACGGCCGTGTATCCGATGAGTTCCGCGGGCTGACGGATCGACGAGAGCGGGACGACGGCCGCGGCGGCGAAGTCGATGTCGTCGTAGCCGATGAGCGCGATCTCGTCCGGCACCCGGATGCTGCCCCGCATCATGAGCGCCTGCAGGACCCCCATGGCGAGCAGGTCGTTCGCAGCGAAGATGGCGTCGGGCCGGTCCTCCGGAGCCCGCGCGCTGAGGGTCTCTCCGGCGGCGCGGCCGGCGAGCACGCTCAGCGAGTCGGTCAGGATGACCTCGAGTAAGACCTCCGCCTCGTTCGCCGCCTTGCTGGCACCCTCGAGACGGTCGACCACCTGGCGGATGCCCATCGGCCCGCCGACGAAGGCGATGCGGCGCCGCCCCTGGGCAGCGAGGTGCTGCACGGCGAGGTAGCCGCCGCCCACGTCGTCGACCGAGACCGAGGAGAAGCTCTCATCGGCGACCTCACGGTCGACGAGCACCACGGTCGTCCCGCGGTCGCGGAGACGGCGGAGACGCGGGAGGTCGTCGGCGAGGGGGGAGATGAGCAGCCCGGCGATGCGCTGCTCCTCGAACAGGTCGATGTAGGCGCGTTCGCGTTCGACCTTCTCGTCGCTGTTGCCGAGGGTCACCGTCATCCGGGCCTCGGCGGCGCGTTCCTCCGCGCCGCGGGCGATGTCGGTGAAGAACGGGTTGCGCACATCGAGCACCACGAGGCCGATCGAGCGGCTCTGGCCGGCCCGGAGCTGCCGGGCCGCATCGTTGCGCACGAACCCGAGCTTCTCGATGGCTGCCGTGACACGTTCCACCGTGGCGGGAGAGACCTTGTCCGGATGGTTCAGGACGTTCGAGACGGTCCCGACAGACACGGATGCGGCGAGAGCGACATCTCGAACACTGACGACCACGACGTATTCCTTTCCGCGGGATCCGCGAAACCTCTCCCTGAAACGTACCACTGCTCATTCCGTGACTTGACAGCAGCCCACCCAGGGTCGTAATTTACAGGTGCTCCACCTTTTAAAACGATTCAATCCGCAGGGATGATCCTGCAGTTTAGGTCCGATCAATGACGATTCCCTCTGGGGCTCCCGGTGCTCCACCGGCGCTCGAGCTCCGCGACATCCGAAAGTCGTTCGGTGCGGTGGTCGCGCTCCGTTCCGGGACGCTGTCGGTCGACGGCGGTTCCATCCACGCCCTGGTCGGCGAGAACGGGGCGGGCAAGTCCACCCTCGTGAAGATCGTCGCCGGCCTGTACCAGCGCGACGAAGGGATCTTCCGGTTCCACGGCGAAGACGTGGACTTCACCTCGACCGCGCAGTCCAAGAGCGCGGGCGTCGCCGTGATCTACCAGGAGCCGACGCTCTTCCCCGACCTCTCGGTCACCGAGAACATCTTCATGGGCCGCCAGCCCACGGGGCGCTTCGGACGGATCGATCGCAAGGCCATGCGGCACGAGGTCGAGCGGCTCTTCACCCGCCTCGGCGTGACCATCGACCCCGACCGTCCGGCGGAGGGCCTCTCGATCGCCGATCAGCAGGTGATCGAGATCGCCAAGGCCGTCTCCCTCGACGCGAGCCTGCTGGTCATGGACGAGCCCACCGCCGCGCTGTCCGGCGTGGAGGTCGAGCGTCTCTTCACGATCGCGCGCAGCCTCCGCGACGAGGGCCGCGCCCTCATCTTCATCTCGCACCGCTTCGACGAGGTGTTCGCCCTCTGCGACACGGTCACGGTCATGCGCGACGGCGCCTACATCGCCACCAGCGCGATCGCCGACACCTCGGTCGAGGAGATCGTGCACCAGATGGTCGGCCGCGAGGTGACCGAGCTGTTCCCGAAGCAGGAGACCACGGTCGGCGCTCCGCTGCTCGAGGTGGAGAACCTCACCAGCCCCGGTGTCTTCCACGACATCTCGTTCACCGTGCGCGCGGGCGAGATCGTGGGCCTCGCCGGTCTCGTCGGAGCCGGCCGCAGCGAAGTCGCGCGTGCCGTGTTCGGGGTCGACCCCTATCGCGAGGGCACCGTCACGATGCAGGGCGCGCGCATCCCGCGCAACCGCCCCACCGATGCCATGCGGGCCGGTCTCGCGCTCGTTCCCGAAGACCGCCGCAAGCAGGGGCTCGTGATCGAATCGGGCGTCGGCGGCAACATCACCCTCTCGATCCGCCGCCAGCTCGCGAAGCTGGGCTTCCTCACCACCGGGATCGAGAACCGCGCCGCCCGGGAATGGGCCACCCGGCTCGAGGTCAAGACGCACGCCCTCGACACGGTCGCCGCGACGCTCTCCGGCGGCAACCAGCAGAAGGTCGTCCTCGCCAAGTGGCTCGCCACGCAGCCGAAGGTCCTCATCATCGACGAGCCGACCCGAGGCATCGACGTCGGCACCAAGTCCGAGGTGCACCGCCTGCTCTCCGAGCTCGCCGGGCAGGGCATGGGAATCCTCATGATCTCGTCCGAACTGCCGGAGGTGCTCGGCATGGCCGACCGCGTCCTCGTCATGCGCGAGGGGCGGATCACCGCAGAGATCGCCCGCTCGGAGGCCACTTCCGAGAACGTCATGTACGCCGCGACGCACGCATCGGAGCTCTCCTCGTGACCACCGCCATCCCCGTCTCCTCGATGACGAAGAGGTTCGCAGCCCTCGGCAGGGCGCGAGAGTTCGGCATCCTCCTCGCCCTGGCGCTCGTGATCATCGCCGCCACGACGAACAACTCCAACTTCCTGTTCAGCCCCGACGGCTGGCGCGACCTGCTCCTCACGCCCTCGATCCTCGTGCTCGTCGCCGTCGGACAGGCCATCGTCCTCATCACCCGCAACGTCGACCTCTCGGTCGGCTCGGTCATGGGGCTCACCGCCTACCTCACCGGTCGCCTGTTCATCGACGTCCCCGGCATCCCGATCATGATCGTGGTGGTGGCCGCCGTCGTGTTCGGAGCCCTCCTCGGACTCATCAACGGGGCGCTGGTCGCCTTCGCCAAAGTGCCCGCCATGGTGATCACCCTCGGCACGCTCTACGCCTACCGCGGCATCAACGTGCTGTGGACCGGCAGCGACCGGGTGAACGCCTCCGACATGCCGAAGGACTTCCTCGCCCTCGGCACCGGGCAGCTCATCGGCATCCCGATCCTCACGATCGTCGCACTCATCGTGCTCGCCGCAGCCGCCTGGTACATGAAGAACACCCGCGGCGGCCGCGAGTACTACGCGATCGGATCCGATCCCGCGGCCGCGGAGCTCTACGGCCTCCGCGTCACGCGCCGCGTGCTGACCGCCTTCGTCGTCTCCGGTGCACTCGCCGGTCTCGCCGGGGTGTTCTACGCCGCCCGCTACGGCACCATCAACTCGCAGGCCGGAGCCGGGTGGGAGCTCGACGCGGTGGGCGCGGCCGTGATCGGCGGCGTCGCGATCACCGGCGGCATCGGCTCGGTCTGGGGGGCGGCGATCGGTGCGGTGCTGCTGCTCACGATCAACCGGGCCCTTCCCATCCTCGGCATCCCCGACTTCTGGCAGCGCGCCGTCGTCGGCCTCCTGATCATCGGCGCGATCGTGCTCGACCGTGTCCTCGCCGTCCGCCAGAAACGACGGCTCATCGAAGCGAGGGACAAGTCATGACCGCCGCGACCGCGACCGCGACCACCCGGGTGATCCGCGACTTCGACAAGCCGCTCTGGCGGCGTGTGCTCCTCACGAGGGAGATGGCGATCGTCGCCCTGCTCGTCCTCGTCGTCATCGCCTCCGCGAGCACGGTGCGCGGCTTCGGTCAGCCGATCACGCTCACCTACCTGCTCCTCGACATCGCCCCGATCCTCCTGATCGCCCTGCCGATGACGCTCGTCATGATCACCGGCGAGATCGACCTGTCGGTCGGCAGCATGGTGGGGCTCTCCAGCGTCGTCACCGGAGCGCTCGTGCAGGGCGGGATCCCCTTCGAGGTCGCCGCGCTCGCCGCGCTGCTCGTCGGTCTGGTCGGCGGTGCCTTCAACGGGTTCCTCGTGACCGTCGTCGGCCTGCCCTCGCTCGCGGTGACCATCGGAACCCTCGCGCTGTTCCGCGGCCTCGCGGTCGGCCTGCTCGGCACCGCGGCGGTCACGGAGTTCCCCGAGTTCTGGACCGACCTCGCCAAGGCAAAGCTCGCCGGCACGACGATCCCCGTGGTCATGATCCCCTTCCTGCTCCTGCTGGTGGGCTTCATCCTCCTGCTGCATTACACCCCGTTCGGGCGTGGTGTGTACGCGATCGGACTGTCGAAGGACGCCGCCAGGTTCTCGGGCGTGCACGTGGAGCGGACGAAGTTCATCCTCTTCGTGCTCTCCGGGGTGGTCGCCGCGTTCGCGGGGGTGTTCTACACGCTCCGCTACGGCAGTGCGCGAGGGGACAACGCCACCGGCCTCGAGCTGCAGGTGATCGCGGCCGTCGTGCTCGGAGGAGTCTCGGTGTTCGGCGGGCGGGGAAAGATCTACGGCGTCGTCGCCGCGGCCCTGCTCATCGGCTCACTCGCCAGCGCGCTGCGACTGATGAACGTGACCTCCGACGTGATCAACATCATCACCGGCGCCCTGCTGATCGTCTCGGTGGTCGCCGCCAGCATCCTCGCCTGGCTGCAGAAGGCTCGGCGCAGACCAGGACGTTCGACCACCGGCGCCGCACCCACAGCTTCATGACGCCGACGCCGCAATAGCGGCACCCCTCACGAAAGGAACAGAACAATGATGTTTGCACGCAAGCGTGTGACCGCGTTCGCCGCCATCGCGGTGGCCGCAGCGGTCGCCCTGTCCGGATGCGCGAGCACCGGCAGCGGAGACGGCGGCGACGGCGGCGGAGACGGCAACCTCGCCATCACCTTCCTGCCCAAGAACCTCGGAAACCCCTACTTCGACACGTCGAGCAAGGGCGGCAAGGCGGCCGTCGAGGAGTTCGGCGGCACGTTCGCCGAGGTCGGGCCGGCCGAGGCCACCCCCGACGCACAGGTCAGCTACATCAACACCGCCACGCAGCAGGGCGTCGGAGCGCTCGTCGTCTCGGCGAACGATCCGAAGGCGATCTGCGACGCGCTGAACGAAGCGCGCGACGCCGGCGTGAAGGTCGTCACCTTCGACTCCGACACCAACCCGGAATGCCGCGACGTCTTCATCAACCAGGCGGACTCCGAGGGCATCGCGAAGGTGCAGGTCGACCAGATCGCCGAGCAGATCGGCGGCGCCGGAGAGATCGCCATCCTCTCGGCCTCGGCCAACGCGACCAACCAGAACGCCTGGATCGACCTGATGAAGGAGTACCTCGCCAGCGATTACCCCGACATCACGCTCGTCGAGACCGTCTACGGCGACGACGACGACCAGACGTCGTTCGACAAGACCGCGGCCCTGCTGCAGACCCACCCTGACCTCAAGGGCATCATCTCGCCCACGACGGTCGGCATCGCGGCAGCCGCCCGCTACCTGTCCACCTCCGACTACAAGGGCAAGGTCGCCCTCACCGGTCTCGGCACCCCGAACCAGATGCGCGAATACGTCGAGGACGGCACCGTCACGTCGTTCGCGCTGTGGAACCCGGAAGACCTCGGCTACCTCGCGGCCTTCGCGGCGCAGGCGCTCATCGAGGGCGACATCACGGGCAAGAAGGGCGACACCTTCACCGCCGGTGACCTCGGCGAGTACACGGTCGGAGACGACGGCGTCGTGCTGCTCGGCGACCCGTTCGTGTTCAACGCCGACAACATCGGCGAGTTCGACTTCTGATGGACACCGGGCGCCCGGCCGGCACAGTGGTCGGCCGGGCGCTCGCAGAAAGGCCCTCATGACCCGCGTATGCGTCAAGCTCCAGGTGCGACCGGAGCTCCTGGACGAGTACCGCGAGCGTCACGCGCCCGTGTGGCCGGAGATGCTCGCCGAGATCGCGGCGGCCGGACGCCGCAACTACTCGCTGTTCCTCGCTCCCGACGGTGAGCTCATCGGCTACTACGAGACCGATGACGACGCCGCGGCCCAGGCGTATCTCGCCGCGTCGCCCGTCGCCGCGCGCTGGGAGGCCGAGATGAGTCGCTTCTTCGTCGGCCTCGACGGCCGACCGGACCAGGCCGCCCCCACACTTCCCGAGGTGTTCCACCTCGAAGACCAGCTCTCCTCCTCCGGTCTCCAGAACGAAAGCAGTGCATCGTGAGCATCCTCACCCCCTCGAACCTCGCCATCCTCGAGAAGCAGGGCATCGAGCTCCCCAGCTGGGCCTTCGGCAACTCCGGCACGCGTTTCAAGGTGTTCGGCACCCCCGGCACCCCGCGGGATCCGTGGGAGAAGATCGCCGACGCCGCCCAGGTCAACCGCTACACGGCACTCGCTCCCGCGGTGGCGCTGCACATCCCGTGGGACGTGGTGGACTCGTACTCCGATCTGCGCACGCACGCCGAGGATCACGGAGTCACCCTCGGCACGGTCAACTCCAACACGTTCCAGGACGATGACTACAAGTTCGGCGCCCTCACGCACGAGGACGCCGCGATCCGGCGGAAGGCGATCGACCACCACCTGGCCTGCATCGACGTGATGGATGCGACCGGCAGCCGCGACCTCAAGATCTGGCTGGCCGAGGGGTCGAACTATCCCGGCCAGGCCGACATGCGCGGGCGCCAGGACCGCCTGCAGGATTCGCTGCAGAAGATCTACGACCGCCTCGGCGACCACCAGCGCCTCGTGCTCGAGTACAAGTTCTTCGAGCCGGCGTTCTATCACACCGACGTCCCGGACTGGGGCACCTCGTACGCGCAGGTCAGCGCGCTCGGCGACAAGGCGATGGTGTGCCTCGACACGGGCCACCACGCCCCGGGCACGAACATCGAGTTCATCGTGATGCAGCTGCTGCGCCTCGGCAAGCTCGGCTCGTTCGACTTCAACTCGCGCTTCTACGCCGACGACGACCTGATCGTGGGCGCGGCCGACCCGTTCCAGCTGTTCCGCATCCTGTTCGAGGTGATCCGCGGTGGCGGCCTGAACAACCCCGACGTGGCGTTCATGCTCGACCAGTGCCACAACGTCGAGGACAAGATCCCCGGCCAGATTCGCTCGGTGCTCAACGTGCAGGAGATGACGGCGCGTGCGCTGCTCGTCGACCGTGACGCGCTCGCCGCTGCCCAGAGGTCGGGCGACGTGCTCGCCGCGAACGCCCTCTTCATGGATGCCTTCTACACCGACGTGCGGCCCGCCCTGGCCGAATGGCGGGAGTCGCGCGGTCTCGCCGCCGATCCGATGGCCGCCTATCTCGCCTCCGGCTACCAGGAACGGATCGCCGCCGAGCGGGTGGGCGGAGTGCAGGCCGGCTGGGGCGCCTGACCGCAGGTCCTCTGCAGAGCAGTACGCCGCCCGGCTCAGACGTGGGCGGCGTACTGCTCTCGGATGATCGGACGGTGGTCGACCGCGAACGACCGCGCCTCGCCGTCTGCCCAGGACGGGCGCTCGTCCGTGAGGGCCCAGGCCGCCTGCACCGCCGCCCCTCGGGCGACGGCCTCGTCGATGCCCGGCACCACGATCGGCACATCGAACACCTGAGCCGCGATCTGCGAGACGGCGGGATTGCGCGCGGCCCCACCGATGAGCAGGATGCGGGTGGCCGGCACGCCGCACCGACGGATCGCGTCGAGGCCGTCGGCCAGACCGCACAGAAGACCCTCTACCGCAGCGCGCGCCAGCGTCTCGCGTCGGGTCGAGGCGAGCGACATGCCGAACAGCGTGGCGGTGGCATCCGGGCGGTTCGGGGTGCGCTCCCCTTCGAAGTAGGGCTGCAGGACCAGGCCGTCCGCTCCGGGTTCGGCGGCCAGCGCCAGGAGGGCGAGTGCGTCGTGATCGACGCCGAGCAGCCCGGCCACCGTATCGAGCACCCGGGCCGCGTTGAGGGTCGCGACGAGAGGGAGATGATTCCCGCTTCCGTCGGCGAAGCCGGCGACCGTTCCGGTGGGGTCGGCGAGGGGCCGATCCGCGACCGCGAAGACCGTGCCGCTCGTGCCGATCGAGATCATCGCGTCGCCCGGTCGGGCACCGAGTCCCAGCGCACCACCGGCGTTGTCGCCCAGACCGGCTCCGACCGCGGTGCCTCCGGGCATGACGCCCATCCGCTCGGCGGGCCCGAGGACGCGGGGGAGGATCGGGACGCGACCGAACGCACGCTCGAGCAGGTCGAGGTCGTAGGCGCCTGTGGAGGCGCTCCAGTACGCAGTGCCGCTCGCGTCGGAGCGGTCGGTGGCGAGGGCGTCGAGGGCGGGACCGAGCGCGGACGCACCGACGGGCCCATACCCGCGCAGTCGCCAGGAGAGCCAGTCGTGGGGCAGGGCGACCGCAGCGACTCTGGCTGCGTTCGCGGGCTCGTGATCACGCAGCCACCGCAGCTTGGCTCCGGTGAACGACGCCACCGGCACGACTCCGACCCGACGCGCATACTCCTGCGCGCCGACCTCCGCCACGAGCGCCGCCGCGGCGTCCGCACTGCGCACGTCGTTCCAGAGCAGCGCGTCGCGGACGACGTGCCCCTGTGCGTCGAGTGCCACGAGCCCATGCTGCTGCGCGGCGATCGAGATCGCGGCCACGTCGTCCAGACCGCCGGCGTCGACGATCGCGTGCTGCAGGGCCGACCACCACGCCTCGGGAGCGACCTCCGTGCCGGGCGGATGCGATGCCCGTCCGGTGCGCACCACCTCCCCGGTCGCGAGTTCGTGCACGGTCACCTTGCAACTCTGCGTGGACGAATCCACGCCGGCGACGTACGTCGACGGCATCTGCCTCTCCCTCATCCGTGAACGACCCGAGCCGCGAAGACGCCGAAGCACCCTCGCGGCTCGGGTGCGGCCGTCACTCCGACTGGCCGGTGAGACCCTCGTAAGCGATGTTGCCGCTCTTGAGGTTCTTGTTGGTCATCTCGCTGAGGTTCTTCAGGAACGCGTCGCGCTCGGTGACCACGTGGCCGATCGCCTCGTCGACGTTGTCCTTCGTGATCGCGGGCATCAGGTAGACCGGGTTCTCCTTGACGTCCTCTCCGCGCACGATGGCCGCGGCGTAGGCCACGCCGGCCGACAGCTCGACCGTGCCGTTCTGCAGCGAGGTGCCGATGAAGTCGCCGTTCTTCACGGCTTCGAGCCCGTCGGCGATGCCGTCGATGCCGACGATCGGCACATCCGTCATCCCGGCTTCCTTGAGCGCCTGCAAAGCGCCGAGCCCCATGTCATCGTTCTGCGCGATCACGCCGTCGATGTCGTCGCCGAAGGCCGAGATCCAGTTGCTGACCTTGTTGACGGCCTCGTCGCGCTTCCAGTTCGCGGTGTCCTTGGCGAGCACCTTCACGTCGGGGTTCTCGGCGAGCACGTTGTCGATGCCCTTGCCGCGGTTGATCTCGCCCGAGCCTCCGAGTGGACCCTGGAGGATGATGACGTTGCCCTTCCCGCCGAGGGCTTCCATCATCATCTGCGCTTCCTGCTCGCCCGCCGCCACGTCGTCGGGCTGCACCGAGCCGGTGAGGTCGTCGCTGTTGAGCGAGGCGTTGACGTCGAAGAAGGGGATGTCGGCAGCCTTCGCGGCGGCGATCTGCGGCTGCAGCGAGTCGGCTTGCACCGGGATGACCACGATCGCGTCGACACCGGCGGTGACGTACTGGTCGACCTGGGTCGCCTGGGTGTTGACGTCGAGCCCTGCGGAGTTCCACAGGATCTCGATGTTGTTCTCCTCGGCGTAGCGCTCGATGCCCTCCTTGCCCTCGGTGACGAACGACGACATGTCGTAGACGCTCACACCGATGGTGATGCGCTCCTGGCCGCTGTCGTCTCCGCTGCCGGCACTCGCGTTCGGGTCGCCCGCGCCGCATCCGGCGAGCATCAGCGCGGCGACGGAGGTGACGGCGAAAGCCGCGGCGATGCGGCTCTTCTTGGTGAACATGGGATTCCTCTCGTTGGATGGTGCGATGAAGCAGGGTTCTTCGTCGTGATCGGTCAGCGGCTTCGTCGTCGGGTCGCCCACACGTCCACGGCGACCGCCGCGACGATGAGCACCCCCTTGATGACCTTCTGCCAGTAGGCGGGCACGGTCAGGATGTCGAGGCCGTTGTTGAGGGTCTGGATGAGGAGCAGTCCGAGGGCGGTCCCCCAGATCGAGCCGCGGCCGCCGAGCAGGCTCGCGCCGCCGATCACGACCGCCGCGATCGCGTCGAGCTCGTAGCCGACGCCGAGGTTCGGAGCGCCGAGCGTGACACGGCTGGCGAGCATGACGCCCGAGATGCCGGCGAGCATGCCGGAGATGGCATACACGCTGAAGATGGTGCGGCCGACGTTGATGCCCGCGATGCCGGCGGCGATCGGGTTGCCGCCGATCGCGTAGACCCGCATACCCCAGGCGGTGCGGCGCATGATGACCGCGAGTCCCAGGATGCCGACGATCATCAGGATGACCGGCAGGGTGAGCCCGCCGAACTGGGCGTTGGCGATGCGGGAGAAGTCAGCCGGCAGACCGGTGATGGGGGCGCCGTTGCCCGCGACGTAGGCGACACCGGACGCGAGGGTGAGCATGCCGAGCGTCGCGATGAAGGGTGGCACCTTGATCACCGACACCACGAAGCCGTTGATGGCCCCGGCGATGAACCCCACCACGACTCCGGCGACGATCGCGAGCCAGATCTGATCCGGGAACGCCTTCGCGGTGAGGCTGCCGAACACGGCCGCTGCGGCGATCACGCTGCCGACCGAGAGGTCGATGCCACCGGTGAGGATCACGAGCGTCTGCCCGAGGGCGATCAGGGCGAACGGTGCCGCCGCGACCAGGATCGTCTGCAGGTTGTCGACCGTGCCGAAGCGCGCGCTGCGGTAGAGGAAGAAGGCGATGATGAGCACCATCACGATCACCATCGCGTAGCGGATCGCGAGGTCGCCGAACCAGGTCGGGCTGAAGCGCTTCACTTCCGACTCGGGCACGAAGGTCGGCGCGGCGGTGCGGGTGTCGGTCATTGGTCGTCCTTTGCGGAAGGTGCGTCGGAGATGTCGAGTCCGCTCGCGAGTCGGAAGATGCGGTCCTGCACGTCGGGTTGCTGGAGGGCGGTGCGGTCGAGCTCCGCCACCACGCCGCCGTCCTTGAGCACGAGAGCGCGGTGCGACAGGGCGAGGATCTCCGGCATGTCGCTCGACGCCATCACCACGGCCATGCCCGAGGCGGCGAGGTCGGTGATGATGCGGTAGATCTCGCTGCGGGCGCCGATGTCGACGCCGCGGGTGGGTTCGTCGAGCAGCAGCACTTTCACCTCGCCGGTGAGCCAGCGCGCGAGCACCACCTTCTGCTGGTTGCCGCCCGAGAGCGTCTCCATCAGCTGCCCGAGACCACGGCTGCGCAGGCGCACGGAGCTCATCACCTCGGAGACGGCGTCCACGCGGCTGCGGCCCTTGAGCCATCCGGCGACCGAGAACTGGTTCATGCGCGGCAGGGTCGCGTTGGCGAGGATGTCCATGCTGAGCACGGCTCCCGCGCCCTTGCGGTCCTCAGGGACCAAGGCCATGCCGGCGGTGATCGCGTCGGCGGGGCGTCCGCGACGCACGCGAGCGCCTCCGACGGCGATCTCACCCGCAGTCGCGGAGCGCACGCCGAACAGCGCCTCGATCAGCTCGGTGCGTCCGGCACCGACGAGCCCCGCGAGCCCCACGATCTCACCGCGGCGCACCTGCAGGTCGACCGGCTGCGGGGCCGGTGTGTACTCGAGCCCGCGCACCGAGAGGGCGATGTCGTCGGAAGCCGGCGGCAGGTCGGGGAACAGGTCTTCGAGCTCGCGGCCGATCATCGCGGTCACGATGTCGTCGTCGCTGAGTTCTGAGAGCGGTGCATCCGCGACGAGGCCGCCGTCGCGGAGCACCACGACCCGGTCGGCGATCGCGCGGATCTCCTCCATCTTGTGCGTCGTGAAGAGGATCGCGACGCCGCGGTCGCGCAGCATGCGCATGCTCTCGATCAGGCGGGCGACCTCGCGCTCGGCGATCGCGCTGGTCGGTTCGTCCAGCAGCAGCACCCGCGCGCCGGTGCTGGTCGCCTTGACGATCTCGACGATCTGCCGCAGTCCCACCGGCAGCGATCCCATCCGGGCTCCGGGATCGATGTCGACGCCGAACTCGGCGAGCATCTGCCGGGCCTCCCTGGCCATGCGGCGGCGGTCGACCAGCCCGAACCGGTTGCGCAGCTCCCGCCCCACGAAGATGTTCTCGTACACCGTGGTGTCGAGGATCGAGGCCAGTTCCTGCGGCACGATGGCGATGCCGCGCTGGTGGGCGTCGCGCGCGGATCCCGCGGTGAGCTCCTCGCCGCGCACGAGCACACGACCGGCATCGGCCTTCATCTGGCCGGAGGCGATCTTCATGAGAGTCGACTTGCCGGCACCGTTCTCGCCCGCGAGCGCCGTCACGGTGCCCGGCACGAGGTGCAGCCCCACGCCCTTGAGCACGGGCACTCCGCCGAACGCCTTGCGGATGTCGATGCACGCGAGCATGTCGGGCTGCTCGTCGAGGGTGATGTTCCCCGTGCGCTCGAGGTCGGTCATGATTCCCTCGCGTGCTCGCGGTCAGGACGCACGATGCTCTTCAGGGTCGAGGGGTGCGAGGCGGAATCGAGAGCCTCGCGCACCTCGGCGAGGCCGAACGACCCGGTGACCAGCGCATCGAGGTCGACGGCGCCGGACGCGACCAGCTCGATCGCCGTGGGCCAGGTGTTCGCGTAGCGGAAGATGCCGGTGACGATCAGCTCGCGGTTCTGGATCGTGGAGACGGGGAGGGCGATCTCGTCGGCGCCCATGCCGACGAGCACGGCGATGCCGCCGGGCTTCAGTGCCGAGATGCCCTGCTTCACGGCGACGGGGGATCCCGAGGCGTCGACGAAGGCGTCGTATCCCGAGCCGAGCGGTCCGGCCGCCGGGTCGACGGCGGCGGTCGCGCCGAACCGGAGGGCGACCTCGCGACGCTCGGCCATCGGGTCGCTGATCACGATCTCGGTGGCACCGAATGCGCGTGCGGTCTGCGCGGTGACGATGCCGATGGGCCCCGCCCCGGTGATGAGCACGCGGCTCCCGGGTCGCACACCGGCCTTCTGCACGGCCGCGATGGCGACGGACAGCGGCTCCATGAGCGCTGCGGCGTCGTCGCTCACGGAATCGGGAACGGTGTAGGCGAAGTCGCCCTGGATCGCGACGTACTCCGCGAAGGCGCCGTCGATCGGCGGGGTGGCGTAGAACTCGATCCGTGGGCAGAGGTTGTAGCGCCCGCTGCGGCAGAACTCGCACACCCGGCAGGGGTGCTGCGGTTCGATCGAGACGCGCTCGCCGACGCGGGCGTCGTCGATGTCGGCCCCGACCGCGACGATCGTGCCGCCGGCTTCGTGGCCGAGGACGAGCGGCTCCTCCACGACGAAGTCGCCGATGCGCCCCTCGTGGAAGTAGTGGACGTCGGAGCCGCAGATGCCGACCGCGTTCACCCGCACGATCACCTGATCGGCGGACGGGATCGGCACGGGGCGGGTCGCCACCGTGAGCTCGCCGGCGCGCACCAGCACGCTCGCACGCATGGTCGTGGGCAGTTCAGTGCGCTTCATCGGGCTCCTCGTGGTGCGGGTGCAATCGTGGGGTCGTGATTGCTCGACCGACATTAGCCATGCATGACGGATGAGACAACTGGCCGCTCATATGAGCGCAGAAGGAGAAACCGGGATATGCTGAACCGACCTGACACGACGCGAGACGAAGAGGCGACATGGGACCCGATGAACTGGTGCGGATCTCGCACGTCGCGCGCCGGCACTACCTGGACGGGCGGACGAAGATCGAGATCGCCGACGAACTCGGCCTCTCCCGTTTCAAGATCGCGCGGATGCTGGAGGATGCGCTCGAGCAGGGGCTGGTGAAGATCACGATCGAGGCACCGGACTCCCTCGATCTCGACCTGTCCATGCAGCTGCGCGCCCGCTTCGGGCTGACGCGCGCTCTCGCGGTGCTCACTCCCGGCACCACGCCTGACCTCATTCAGGATCGGCTCGGGCGCGCAGCTGCCGACCTGCTCAGCGAGATCGTCACCGAGGGCGACGTGCTGGGGCTCACGGCCGGACGCACCCTGACCGCGATGGCCGGACACCTGCGCACCTTAGCGACGTGCGAGGTGGTGCAGCTCGCCGGCGTCGCCGCCCCCACGCCCGAGAACGGCGTCGAGGTGATCCGCCAGGTGAGCCGTATCTCCGGGGGACGCTCCCGCGCGATCTTCGCCCCGTTGCTGGTCGAGACCGCCGCCACCGCCTCGGCCCTGCGTCGCGAGCCCGGCATCATGGAGACCTTCCGCCGCTTCGACTCGGTGACCAAGGCCGTCGTCGCGATCGGTTCCTGGAGCCCGCCCGACTCGCAGCTGTACGACAATGCCGGGCGCGCGGGCGCGCTCGACGAGCTGCTCGCGGCGGGGGTGAAGGCCGAGATCTGCGCGACGCTCATCGACGAGAACGGTGCCGTCGTGGGGTCGGTGGCCGAGCGGTCTCTCGCGGTATCCACCGAGCAGCTGCGCCGTATCCCCGAGGTGATCGCGGTCGCGGGCGGAACCTCGAAGACGGGTGCCGTCGCTGCCGCCCTGCGGTCAGGGATCGTCGACTCCCTGGTGACCGACGCCGCTCTCGCCCGGCGCCTGCTCGAGACCGCGGTCTGAGCAGGACCGACCTGCCCGCTCAGCGGCGGACGGGCTCGTAGCGCCGCAGCTCGGTGGAGGCGCGCACCACGCGGCGCAGATCGCCGAGACCTCCGTGCACCGCGCTGTGCGCGCGGGCCTGCACCAGGATGTTGCCCATCGACGTGGCCTCCGACGGCCCCGCGACCACGGCGCGCCCCGAGCGGTCGGCGACGGCCTGCGCCAGGATCGACGACTCGGAGCCGCCGCCGACCAGGTGGATCACCCGCACGTCCACACCCGAGAGCGCCGCTGCTTCGTCGACCTGTCGGGCCACGAACGCCCCGAGACTCTCCAGCACCAGCCGCACCACGGCGGCGCGGTCGGTGGGCATGCGTCCGCCGGCCTCGGCGACGAGTTCCGCGATGCGCGCGGTCATCTGCCCGGGGCGCAGCAGGCGAGGGTCTCCGGTGTCGATCGGCACCCCGGTGCTCGGGGCGGCGTCGGCACGGGCCAGCAGCTCGCGACGGGCGGCGGTGCTGCGCGCTCCCCAGCCGTCGAGCCCCCATTCCCGCATGCACTCGTTGATGATCCAGAGCCCGGCGGCGATCCGGAGGAACCGCACGGTGCCGTCGAGGCCGAGCTCGTTCGTGAAACCCGCCTCGCGGGCCCGGTCGCTCGTGATGAGGCGATCGACCTCGACACCCGTGAGGATCCACGTGCCGCACGACACGAAGGCGAAGTCCTCGTCGCGCGCGGGGACGGCGATCACGGCGCTGGCGGTGTCGTGCGAGGCGACGGCGGTGATGTCGGTGGCATCCCCGGGCGCCAGGATGCCGCCAGCCACACGCCCGGTCACGGTGCCGGGCGCGACGATCTCGGGGAAGATCCGCGCCGGCAGGCCCAGCGCGTCGATCCGGCCGGCATCCCAGCCGGCACCGCGGGGGAGGGCGAGGCCGGTGCTGGAGACGTTCGTCGCCTCGGCGACCTCTTCGGCGCCGAGCCAGTGCGCGAGCAGATCGGGCATCAGCAGCATCCGCTGCACGGTGTCGAGGCGCCCGGCCTCCCGGTCGGCCATCAGCTGGTAGATCGTCATGATCGGGAGGGCGGTGACCCCGGTGTCTCGAAAGGCATCGGCGGCGGGGAGGATCGCGTCGACGAGGGGGAAGCTGCGGTCGGTGCGGGCATCGCGCTGGTGGAAGGGAGCATCGAGCAGGCCGTCGTAGGCGAGCAGCCCGTAGTCTCCCGACCAGGCGTCCACGCCGACGCTGGCGAAGGCGGGTCCTTCGCGGCGAAGCGCCGCGAGACCGGCGACCGCGTCGCGGCACAGCCGCTGGGCATCCCACCGCAGTCCGAGCTCGTCCGTGAACGCGCGGTTGCGGAACCGGTGCACCCCGTCGATCCGCAGCCGATCCCCGTCGACGGTCGCGCTCACGACGCGACCGCTGGACCCTCCGAGGTCGACGGCGGCAGCTCGGAAGGTCGCCGAGCCGAGGGGCAGTTCGGGCATGTCCCTCAGCCTAGGGTCCGGGCTTCCCGTCCGGCGGCCTCTCACACGCTGGTGTAACCACCGTCGATGAGGATGCTCTGCCCGATGACGTAGCTCGACCGCTCGCTCGCGAGGTAGACCAGGAGGTCGCCGAGCTCTTCGGGCTCCCCCATCCGCCCGGCGGGGATGCGCCGCACCCACTCGTCGGCCATCTCGGGGTTCTCCGCCACGAAGTCCCTGGTCATGTCGCTGGCGAAGTATCCCGGGGCGATCGCGTTGACGCGGATGCCGTGCGGCCACCACTCGATCGCCGCGCTCTTGGTGAACATCGACACCGCGGCTTTCGACGTGTTGTAGACCGCTTGGGTCTGCGGGATGTTCACCGCGAACGCCGACATCGACGACACGTTGACCACGCTGGCCGGGTTTCCTCGTGCGGCCTCGACGTGCCGACGCGCGAACTCACGGCTCGTGACGAATGTGCCGGTGACGTTGACGTCGAGCACCCGCCGCCAGTCCGCTGGCGTGGTGTCGAGGAGGGGCGTGCCCAGCGTGATGCCCGCGCTGTTGACGAGCACGTCGGCCACGCCCAACTGCGCGGCGACGGCGTCGAAGGCAGCCGCGACGGAGGCGTCGGAGGTGACGTCGACGCTGACGCCGATGCCACGCCGCCCCGTCTCGGACTGCAGGGCGTCGGCGGCATCGGCGACGGTGTCGAGGCGGTCGAGGAGGGCGACATCGGCGCCGGCGGTCGCCAGTGCCTCGGCCATGGCGTAACCGAGGCCCCGCGCCCCGCCCGTGACGACGGCGATGCGGCCGAGAAGAGGTTCCGTGGTGTTTCCGAGCATGAGCAGAGCCTAGCGGCGGCGCTCACCTCACGACACCAGCCGCTCATATGAGCGCAAAGAGCGAGGGTCGATGATCGGGGGATCGGCCCCGGCGTGCACACCGGATAGATTCCTCCCATGGCTCTTTCCGGCAATCTCGAGGCGCAACGACGTCGAGACGAACTCGTCGAACTCGCGAACGGCCCGCAGGGCGTGATGATCGAGGCCGCTGCCGAACTGTTCGCGGTGTCGTCGATGACGATCCGACGCGACCTGCTCGAGCTGGAGGCGGAGGGCCGAGTACGTCGGGTGCGAGGTGGGGCGACCGCCGCCCCCAGAGCGCGCCCGTTCGATGCGCGCCGGGCCATCAGGGCGAGCGCGAAGAGGACGATCGCCGAGAAGGCGCTGCGACTCGTCCCGGCTCGTGGCAGCATCGCGCTCGACGCGTCGTCGACCGTCAACATGCTCGCCTCGGTGATCGGTCCGCGCGCCGGGCTCACGGCGTACACGAACTCCTTCGAGTCGTTCCAGGTGCTGCATCCGCTCGACGGCGTGACGGCGGTGATCTCCGGTGGCACCGCGGAGCCCACCACGGGCAGTCTCGTCGGCCCGATCGCCAGCCGGAGCATGCGTTCGGTCTACTTCGATACCTTCTTCTCCTCGGCCGACGCGCTCGACGGCGCCGACGGCACGTCCGAGGTCTCGGTGGACGAAGCCGAGCTGAAGCAGGCGATGGCCGCGAACGCCGGCACCACGGTGGTGTGCATCGACTCCAGCAAGCTCGGGCGCCGGTCGGTGGCCCGCGCGCTCGAGCGCGACGAGATCTCGGTGCTGATCACCGAGCTCGATCCCGGCGACGAGCGGTTGGATGCCTTCCGGGATATCGCCGACATCCTCTGAATCTCCCAGACGCCCTCGCCAGACACCCTTTCTCCAGGACGTCAGTTCGTGTTATCTTTCACAAGAAGTAACAGCACGAGTGCACACGGTCGTGTGCATCGCCCCTGTCTTGGAGAGTCATGACCAACGCCACCGCCGCCGCTCTGATCGCCCGGTCGAACCGCCTCGGCGCCGACCCGAAGAACACCAACTACGCCGGAGGAAACACCTCGGCCAAGGGCACCGAGACCGATCCCGTCACGGGCCAGCCGGTCGAGCTGATGTGGGTCAAGGGCTCTGGCGGCGACCTCGGCACCCTGACCGAGAGCGGTCTCGCCGTGCTGCGCCTCGACCGCATGCGCGCGCTCGTCGACGTGTACCCCGGACTTGACCGCGAAGACGAGATGGTCGCCGCCTTCGACTACTGCCTGCACGGCAAGGGGGGTGCCGCCCCGTCGATCGACACCGCCATGCACGGCCTGGTCGACGCCGCGCACGTCGACCACCTGCATCCCGATTCGGGCATCGCGATCGCCACCGCGGCAGACGGCGAAGCGCTGACCACGAAGATCTTCGGCGAGAAGGTCGTCTGGGTGCCGTGGCGTCGTCCCGGCTTCCAGCTCGGACTCGACATCGCCGAGATCAAGAAGCAGCACCCTCAGGCGATCGGCTGCATCCTCGGTGGACACGGCATCACCGCGTGGGCCGACACGTCGGAGGAGGTCGAGGCGAACTCCCTCTGGATCATCGACACCGCGGCCGCCTACATCGCCGAGCACGGCAAGGCCGACCCGTTCGGCGGCGTCCGCCCGGGCTTCGAGGCCCTCCCCGCGTCCGAGCGCCGTGAGCGCGCTGCGGCCCTCGCCGGCACCATCCGGGGCATCGCCTCGACCGACAAGCCGATGGTCGGACACTTCACCGACGCCGACGTCGTCCTCGACTTCCTGGCATCGGAACAGGCGCCCGCCCTCGCCGCGCTCGGCACCAGCTGCCCCGACCACTTCCTGCGCACCAAGGTGAAGCCGCTGATCCTCGACCTGCCGGCCACGGCGTCTGCCGAGGAGCAGATCGCGCGCCTGCACGAGCTGCACGAGCAGTACCGCACCGACTACCAGGCGTACTACGACGCGCACGCGACGGCCACGTCTCCTGCCATCCGCGGCGCCGACCCGCTCATCGTGCTGATCCCCGGTGTCGGCATGTTCTCCTACGGTGCGAACAAGCAGACCGCCCGCGTCGCCGGCGAGTTCTACGTCAACGCGATCAACGTGATGCGCGGCGCCGAGGCCCTGTCGACCTATTCGCCGATCTCCGACGCCGAGAAGTTCGACATCGAGTACTGGGCGCTGGAGGAGGCCAAGCTGCAGCGCATGCCGAAGCCGAAGTCGCACCAGGGCCGTATCGCCTTCGTCACCGGCGCCGCATCCGGCATCGGCAAGGCCATCGCGACCCGCCTCGCGGCCGAGGGCGCCTGTGTCGTCGTCGCCGACCTCGACGCTTCGAAGGCGCAGGCCGCTGCCGCCGAGCTCGGCAACACCGATGTCGCGATCGGCATCGCGGCAAACGTCGCCGACGCCGAGGCCGTGCAGGCCGCCCTGAACGAGGCGGTGCTCGCGTTCGGCGGTGTCGACCTCGTGGTCAACAACGCCGGGCTCTCGCTCTCGAAGCCGCTGCTCGAGACCACCGAGAAGGACTGGGATCTGCAGCACGACGTGATGGCCAAGGGATCGTTCCTCGTGTCCAAGGCCGCCGCCCGCGTTCTCATCGACCAGAAGCTCGGGGGTGACATCATCTACATCTCATCCAAGAACTCGGTCTTCGCCGGCCCCAACAACATCGCCTACTCCGCCACCAAGGCCGACCAGGCGCACCAGGTGCGGCTGCTCGCGGTCGAGCTCGGCGAGTACGGTATCCGTGTGAACGGCATCAACCCCGACGGCGTGGTCCGCGGCTCCGGCATCTTCGCCTCGGGCTGGGGCGCGAACCGTGCCGCGACCTACGGCGTCGCCGAAGAAGACCTCGGTCAGTACTACGCGAACCGCACGATCCTCAAGCGCGAGGTCGTGCCCGAGAACGTCGCCGACGCCGTCTACGTGCTGACCGGCCCCGAGCTCAGCCGCACCACGGGTCTGCACATCCCCGTCGACTCCGGCGTCGCCGCGGCGTTCCTGCGATGAGCGTGCGCGCGGTCGCGGCCGTCGATCTCGGGGCGACCAGCGGCCGTGTGATGATCGGGCGGATCGGGGAGGGGAGGCTCGAGCTCGAGCTCGTGTCGCGCTTCCCGAACGGCCCTGTCGAGCGCGACGACGGTCTGCACTGGGACTTCTCGGCCCTGTACGAGCACGTCGTGGCGGGTCTGGCTGAGGCGGTACGGCGCGAACCGGCGATCGAGAGCATCGGGATCGATTCCTGGGCCGTCGACTACGGGCTGCTCGCGGACGGCGCTCTTCTCGCCGAGCCGTTCCACTACCGCGATTCCCGCACCGCCCGGGGCGTCGCAGAGGTGCACGACATCGTTCCTTTCGCCGATCTCTACGCCCGCGACGGACTGCAGTTCCTGCCTTTCAACACCCTGTACCAGTACCGGGTCGACGAGCGGATCGCGGACGCGGACGTGGCGCTGCTCATCCCCGACCTGATCGCGTTCCTGCTCACGGGCGTCAGCGCGGCGGAGCGGACGAATGCCTCCACGACGGGGTTGCTCGGAGTGGACGACGGGGAGTGGGACACCGATCTCGCATCGCGCATCGGCATCCCGTCGCGCATCCTCCCTCCGCTCATCGACCCCGGCGCGGTGATCGGGTCGCTGCGTCCGGATCTCGCCGCCCGGATCGGCGCCGACATCCCGGTGATCGCGGTCGGTTCGCACGACACCGCCTCGGCAGTGGTCGCCGTGCCGATGACGTCGCCTTCCGCCGCGTACATCTCGTGCGGCACGTGGGGTCTCGTCGGACTGGAGCTGACCGAACCCGTGCTGACGGATGCCGCGCGCGAGGCGAACTTCACCCACGAGCTCGGCGTCGATGGTCGATACCGCTTTCTGCACAACGTCACCGGTCTGTGGCTGCTGAGCGAGAGCGTGCGGGCGTGGGAGGGGGAGGACGGCGCGTCGATCGATCTGGCGGAGCTGCTCGCTGCGGCAGCCGCGGTCTCGGATGGGGTGCCGCTGTTCGATGCGAACGATCCTTCGCTCAGCGCGCCCGGCGACATGCCCGCCCGCATCGCCGCGCTGATCCAGGCGGACGGGGCCTCTGTTCCGACGAGCCGTGCGGCGTTCGCGCGCAGCATCGTGGAGAGCATCGCGGCGGCCTTCGCCGCGACCGTGCGGACGGCATCCGCCCTCTCGGGCCGCGAGGTCGACGTGATCCACCTCGTCGGGGGCGGCTCGCTCAACGCGCTCCTCTGCCAGGCCACCGCCGATCGCTCCGGGCTCCCGGTGCTGGCCGGTCCCGTCGAGGCGACCGCTCTCGGCAACGTGCTCGTGCAGGCGCGTGCCCTGGGCGCTGCTGCTGCCGACCTGGAGGGGCTGCGCGCGCTCGTCGCGGCGACACACCCGGTGCGCCGATTCGATCCGCGAGGCTGACGCGACGTCGGGAACGCGGCCGCGGCTCAGAGCACGCGCGTGTTCGGCAGCGAGCTCACGGTCGGTCGGGCGTAGGCGCGGCGCCGGGCGGAGATGTCGGTCGGTCGTGCGGCACGCGGAACGCTCCGCTCCACGGCGATCACCTCGAACTCCTGGATCTGTGCGGGGCGCACCGGGGTGAGGTGGATCATGCAGATCAGCTCGCCGCGTTCGGCGGGGATCGACCAGGTGATGTCCGCCGGGGTCGCCGCGGAGACGACCTCGGGCGCGCCGCGGTCGCGGAGCAGCGGGCCCACCTGGGCGATGAGCTCGTCGATCGCAGCTCGGCGCTGGGAGAGCGGGCGGTCGAAGTCGATGTTGTCGGCGAAGATCGCGGCGGCCGTACCGTCGTCCCAGGAGCGGATCAGCTCGTCGGCGGCGGACATCAGCCGATGCGTCTCCGGCCACGGCTGCACGGTGCGGGCGGGGGTGTCGTGGAAGGCGAGGGCGCGGAACAGGGCGTCCTCCGACAGGGCGACCGGGTTGCTCCGGTGGCTGTTGGTGAACACGACGACGCCCTTCCCGGATCCTGCGTGCCACACCATGTTCAGGATGAATCCCGGAAGGCCGCCGCTGTGCGTGACGATGCGTCCGCGGTGCAGGTCTTCGCGCACGAAGAGTCCGAGCGCGTAGCCCCCGGTGACGAACTTCCAGGTGCCTTCGGGGCGTGCCTGGAGCGACGGGATGTCGACCTGATGGATGCGCTGCAGTTCGCGCCGTGACGCCCGGCTGACGACGGCATCGTCACCGCTCGCGGGTGTCGACGCGGGTTGTGTGGCGGCGGCGAGGAAGCGCACCCAGATGCTGAGGTCGTTGATCGTCGACTGCATGCCGCCGGCTGCGGCCATGGCATCGGACACGGCGGGAGGGAACCCCACCCAGTCGCCGTCGGTGTTCAGCGAGTAGCCGACCGCTCGGCGGAATCCCTCTTCCGGTGCGCGGTTGTCGAACCAGGTGCTGTTCATCCCGAGCGGATGCAGGATCTCGTCGGTGACCCAGTCCTCCACGCGTCGGCTCACGGCTTTGCCTACGGCGAGACCGGCCATCGTGAAGCCGATGTTCGAGTACTCGAAGGCGCTTCCCGGATGGGTGCTGTAGTTGAAGCCGGGTCTGATCCGTTCGACCAGCTCCGCCTCGGAGAGGCCCAGGAACGGGTCGACCCACGAGTTGTCCTCGGTGAGTCCGCCGCCCATGCTGAGCAGCTGCCGCAGCGTCGGGGCGGCAGCCGGTTCGTCACCCACCGTGCCGTGCCACTCCGGATAGAAGTCGGTGATGGGGGCTTCCAGGTCGAGGAGCCCGCGGTCTCGGGCGAGCAGGGCGCCGAGTGCGACGAAGCTCTTGGTCATCGAGGCGATCGGGAAGACCGTGTCGGCGTCAGGGGCGGTGCCGTCGTCGTCGGCGGTCCCGAACCCCCGGGTGTGCTCCAGTCCGTCGGTGCCGACGAGTCCGTACACGAGCCCCGGCGACTGACCCGCAGCCGTGTACTGACCGAAGAATGCGTCGAGCTGGTCGACGAGCGGCACGACCAGGGTTTCGCTGGACATGGAGACTCCTTTGTTCGGGCGTGCTCTCGCGGCGGGTGCTCTCAAGCAGAACGCCGGTTCGTCTCCACACTCTCGTGCCGGGCGGGCGAAGTCATGTCCGCGGGCACCGAGTGTCGGGGCCCGATGTGTGCGGGCAGACGAAGTCGGTAGCCTTCGAGCGTGGGATTCTCACCGCTCGGGCTGATCGTGAGCATCGTCGTGCTCGCTCCCAATCTCCTGCTGCTGTGGTTCCCTCCGCGCGGGCGGAACGTGCTCGTGCGCGCGCCGCGACCCCTCGAAGGCGTCGAACGGGCGGGGCAGGCGCTGTGCCTCGTCGTGCCGGCGATCACGGTCCCCGGCGCGATCATCTGGTGGTGGGTGCTTCCTGCCGCTGTCGCGCTTGCGACCTACGACGTGCTGTGGTGTCGGTACCTCGTCGAGGGCCGCGAGCAGACTCTGCTCTACGCCTCGCTCTGGCGCGTTCCGGTGACGATGGCGGTCATGCCGGTGGTCGTGTTCCTCTGCGCTGCGGGGTGGCTGAGCAATCCATGGATCGCGCTCGCCGCGGTCGTCCTCGCTGCCGGTCACATCCCCGTCGCGCTCCTCACCCGCCGCGCGATCCGGTCTACGCCGCCGTCTCCTGCACCGCCCCCCGCGTGAGCTTCGGGATCAACACCGGCGTGTTCTCGCGGTAGGCGATGTAGTCGGCGCGATCGCCCCACTTCTTCTCGGCGCGCGCTTCCAGCAGCGGGACGCCGCTGACCCGGGTGAGCAGCAGGATCACGAACAGCGGCGAGAGCAGCGCGATCCACTGCCATCCGACGAGCACGGGGGCGGCGGTGAGGAACACGCCCACCCAGATCACGATCTCGCCGAAGTAGTTCGGGTGGCGCGACCGCGACCACAGTCCCGTGCGGATGAACTCGTCCCGGTTGCGCGGGTCTGCACGGAATGCCGACTTCTGCGCGTCGGCGACGATCTCGACCACCATGCCGAGAACCCACACGACGATCCCGACGACGGTCAGCCATCCGATGGGTGCGCGGGTGGCGGAGTCCGCACTGATCGCGATCCATGCCGCGGCCGCGGTCAGCGACACCCACGCGCCCTGGATGATCCACACCTGCAGGAACCGCAATGGGGAGCCCTTGATCTGGTCGAAGCGTCCGTCCGAGCCGGCCTTGTGCACGCGCAGGGCCAGGAAGGATCCGAGGCGCACCGCCCACAGCATCACCATCCCCGCGAGGATCCAGCTGCGCGCGTCGGGCTGTGGCGTCAGCAGGACCAGCGCCGCAGAGATCGCGAAGAAGGTGAGGCTGCCGGTGAGGTCGAAGAATCGCTCGGTCTGCAGGAGCATCGCCGGGATGAACGCGATGACCTGGATCGCGAACGCGGCGGCGACGGCCAGGGCGAACAGCGGGATGCCGCCGATCGTCGCGCCGTTCTGGCTGCCGGCGACCGCGACGAGCGCGCCGATCACGAGGGCCGCGAGGATCGCGATGACCGAGGAGCGGGATGACTTGGCGTCGGAGGGCGTGGGGGAGGACATGGCGTGCTTTCTGTTTCTCAGAGGTACAGGTCTTCGACGGTGACGGCCGCGCGATCCAGCACGACGCTCCGCTTGAGCTTCATGGTGGGTGTGACGAGCCCGCGGTCGTCGAGGTCGGCGAAGACCACGCTGAACCGGCGGACCTGCTCGCTACGCGCCACGAGTGCGTTGGCGGCGTCGACGGCGCGCTGCAGGTGAGCGCGCAGCGTCGGGTCGTCCACCGTGCGGATGTCGGATGGCGTCCTCGAGCTGACGCTGACCCCCTCGGAATCGGCCCATTCCGCGGCCTGTTCCGGGTCGAGCACGAGCAGCGCCGAGAGGTACGGCTTCCCCTCGCCGACCATCACCGCATGCGAGACGAGTGGATGAGCTTCGACCGCGCTCTCCCAGCGGGTCGGCACGATCGTCTTGCCGTTCGAGGTCACGATCACGTCTTTGAGCCGCCCTTCGAGGATCAGCCGGCCCTGCGCATCGAGACGACCGAGGTCGCCGGTGCGGAAGAAGCCGTCGACGAAGGCGCCGTCGTCGTGAGCCGGGTTGCGGTAGCCGTCGAACACGCCGATGCCGCGAGCGAGCACCTCGCCCTCGTCGCTGATGCGCACCGTGAGTCCGGGGAGGGGCGCGCCGACGCTGCCCGAGGCGATGCGTCCCGGCAGGTTGCCGGTGAGCGGTGCAGTGGTCTCGGTGAGCCCGTAGCCCTCGATCACGGGGACCCCGATGCCGCGGAAGAAGAGCGAGAGGTCGGTGTCGAGGGCCGCTCCGCCCGAGAGGATGTAGCCGACGCGCCCGCCCATCACGGCACGCAGACGCCGGTAGAAGAGGGCGTCGAAGAGGCGGTGACGCACGTGGAGGCCGCGGTCCCTCGCGACGCGTCTGCCGGCATCGACCCGCTCGGCGCGGCGACCCCAGGCGATCGCCGTCGATTCGGCCTTCGCCCAGACTCCCGCCAGTCCTTTGTCGGCGGCCTTGCCCGCGGCGGCCGCCTGGATCTTCTGCAGCACTCGCGGCACGACGACCAGGAACGTCGGGCGCAGCGTGTCGAGGGTGGCGACGACCGTCGAGGGGTCGGAGAGGTGCGCGATGCGCATGCCGCTGGCCAGGCAGATCAGCTGGAGGCCGCGTGCCAGCACGTGCGCGAGCGGGAGGAAGATGACGGTGTTGCCGTCTTCGTTCACGATCTCGCTGTACGCCGCGGCGATGTTCAGCACCTGACCGAGGAAGTTCCGATGGGTGAGGACCACTCCCTTGGGCTCACCCGTGGTGCCCGAGGTGTAGACGATCGTCGCGGGGTCGTCCTGAGTGGCGGTCGTCCTGCGGGCCTCGAGCTCCTCATCGGTGACGCCGCTGCCGCTCGCGACCAGCGCGGCGAGGGCGGCGGATGTCCCGGCATCCATCGTCCAGGCCCCGATCGTGTCGGAGTCCGACACCGCCAGTGCGTCCTGCAGGAGTGCCGCGTGCTCGGCGGTACCGCCGATCGCCAGGCGCACACCGGCATCGGCGACGATGGCATCCACCTGCGATGGCGACGACGTGTCGTAGATCGGCACGACGACGGCGCCGGCGAACCAGGCGGCGAGGTCGGCGACGGCCCATTCGTAGCGCGTCGGCGCCATGATCGCGATCGGGTCGCCCGCCCGGATGCCCTGGGCCATGAAGCCCTTCGCCAGCGCGCGCACCTCGGTTTCGAAGGCGCGCGTCGTGATCGGCCGCCACGACCCGGAGCGCGCGTCCTCGACCTCGAAGGCGACGTGATCCGGAGCCGAGGCGGCGCGCGCCACGAGCAGGTCGGTGACGTTGCGGTAGCCGTCGAGCGCGGCGAGCGGCGGTGTCGTCGATTCGATCATCGGGGCTTCTCTCGGTCGTGCATACGGTGCGGAGGGCGCACGAATATCGCCCATCGACCGTTGTTCGGAACCGATGGTGATTCGGATGGGATCATCTGCAGGCTCGCGTCGGAGGACAGCGCGGTGGTGGAAGACGGCATGTCGTCGGAACGGCAGGAGGCGGTTGATGAGCGTCAGGTACGACCCGGAGGCGGACGCCGCCTACATCTCGATCGGTCGCGAACTCCTCCCAGGCGAAGCCGCCGCCCAGGTCGCCGGCATCCGTGACCCTCGCGGAGAGGGCGAGATCATCCTCGATTTCGACGCGAAGGGTCATCTCTTCGGTATCGAAGTCCTTCGCGCATCGAGAATCCTCCGGGTTCAAGACCTCGATCGTTCCACCCGCACCGAGACGACGGAGCCGTAGCCGGCTGGGAACGAGAAAACCCCCGGGGAGCCCGGGGGTTACATGGATGTCACTTCTAAAGCTATTTCGGACTACTGGGGCTCTTTCGACGTGTTCTCCGGACTGATGTTTCCGCCGAACTCGAGGAGTTGGTGAGGTGCGCATTCCATAGCCACTTCGGACAAACTCAAGAGAAAATACCAGATCAGATTGGAGATCTGGATCTCGTCCCTGCTCGAGAACGGAGCCGCGCGTCCTGCTTAGCTGCCTGGGACTGCGTGCACAGTCGCCCGGGCTATCGGTGGAATGGGTAACGATGGCTGCCATATGGCGGCTGTGCGCGGTACGGGCGCACGGTCAGCGGCTGAATGGGCGACTGTCCGCCCGGCGGCCTAGAAGAGTCCGTTGAATGCAGCGACGGCGGCGGCTATGAGGATGACCGCCCCGACGAGAATCACCCACCCGACCCAGGCTCTCTTCGGCGGGCGTCCAGTGGCTGGCGGCTCGCCAAGGCTGTTCCGGAGCTGGTCAGCCTCTTCTTCAAGCTCCTCGGATCGCCGTTCTATAGCGGGAGTCCATGAGTTCGGTAGACGCCGCAGCCGTCGCCGAGAGATGTCCTCGAGTTCAGCAGTCACTTCGTTCAACCGGGCGCGAGGATCCTGCGCCTCGTCCCCGGCGGGTCGTTGTCGCTGATTCTCCGGACGGTCCGTCATTCGCTCACCCTATCCCGGGCTTCGGGCCTGCACCGCGGTCGAATCGGCCAATGCGGTGCGGTGCAGGTCCGAAGCCACAGTCTCGTAGCTGCCCTCTCTTTGTCGTCTGCTCACTGGTCGCAGACGAAGTAGGCACCCTCCTTGGGCTCGTCGTTGAAGTTGTTGATGCCTTCGACCACGTGGTACACCTTCATCCACGGAAGCGGGTTCGCGATTGCCTCGATCCACGGGCCGATGAGGGCTCCGGCTTGGCGCCAGCAGTCTGCAGAGACGTCCAGGCCAGTGCTGTCGGACAGGTTCACCGGGTCGCACGCGGCATAGCTGTACGGGCTTCGTTCCTGGCCACTGGGATCCATCTGGGTGAACCGGCCCTGGCCCGGGTCATAGAACCGCGCCCCGAGCTTGTAGACCCCGGTGCTGTCTTGGTGCTCACCGATGTAGCGGAGGTTGTTCGCTGCGACTGCAGCGTTTGTCGAGGTGAATCGGGCCTCGCCGTACGGCGAGTAGCTGTAGCCACCGCTGTACCCTCCTGCGGCTGTTGCGAGGCCGACGACGGATCCGAGGTGGTCCTGGAAGTAGTAGCTCGGCGATGCCCCTCGCTGTCCGACGACCGTGCCGTCCGGGGTGCGCGTGTAGTTCACGGTTGCTCCGGAGGTCACCCTCTGCATCAAGCCAATGGCTGAGTTGTTGAAGGTCACCGCCCCCGACGAGAGCCGGTCAGTGTTTCCGGTACCAAAGAAGGTGTTCGTCGGGGTGGGGCGGTCGGATGCGTCCCGGGTCGTCACCGTGGTCGCACCGCCTGGCGTCGTTCTCTTGGTCTCGAGTGAGTTGTTGTTGTACTCGAAGAGGACACAGCCGGAGTTGGCCGCCAGCACGCCGCTCGCCGGGCACGTCCCGCCGGGTTCTTGCAGTCTGGTGAGCTGGTTCGCAGCGTCGTAGCTGTACGTCACCGTTCCACCCGAGTCGGCGTACGTGAGCATGTTCCCGACCTCGTCGTATGTCATCGTCTGCGTGACCCCGGCTCGTGGTCCCGTCTGCTTGAGGATCAGGCCCTGATGGTTGTAGTCGAAGTTGATTGCTCCACCGCCCGAGTCCACTCGGGTGTCTTCGAGTCCGTTCGCCAGGTAGGTGCTGGTGACGGTCTGTCCGTCCTGGTAGGTGGTGAGGACGATGCGGCCCCTGGCGTCATAGTCGTATCTGGTGGTGTTCCCGTTGCCGTCCTTCACGGACGTGACGCGTCCGAGTGAGTCGTGGGTGTAGGTGGTCGCGCCCACTCGTCTGCGGACATATACGAGTTCGCCAGGGGGAGGTCTCGCATCCAGAGCACGTCGACCTCGACGGTGCCGACCTGATAGACGCACGCGACAGTCTGGTCGGTTGCAGGCAGCAAGAACTATCTCCTCGCACACAGAAAAGCCGTGGTTGGGACCTGGAGGTTATGGCAGCCACAACAGCCTCCTGGTGGCGCCGGCGGACGTCCTTTAGGCGTCATCGAGAACCACGGCGTTGCCCCAGACCCAGCAGCGGAAGATGGTGTCGCCGGCGCGGAACTCGATTCCTGCGGCTGACGGCGTGGAGCGGGCGAGCTTGGCGTCGACGCGGATGGCCTCTGGCCCGAACCGCACCCACGCCCGGACCACTCGGTAGGGCTGCGGGTAGATGGTGACCGGCTGTTCCCGGAGGGCGAGCTCGCGGTCGGTGAGTGACTGGAGCGGGCCGGATCGCGCAGCCGTGAGGATCGCCTGATGTTGGGAGCGCATGTCGTAGTGCTCGGCCAGACGCTTGCTCGAACCCATGCCGGCTCCCTTCTCCGGCCTGGACCCAGGGCAGCAACATTCGAATCTATGTTCTATTCTGTGATCATGCGACCGGCGACCGACCATTTCCCCACGACCCTATGGATGGTCGACGACATTCCCTCGCGCATGGTGTTCGCGGGGCGCCGGTGGAGAGTGTCCGACACGCCCACGCGGCTGCGTCACTCGATCTGGACGGCGTCACCGGAACAGAACCACGGACTCTACGGGTGGCGTTTCCAAGGCACGGACGACGATGGTCTGTCGCTGGTGTTCGACGTGTTCAAAGGTGAAGACGGCTGGCACGTGCACCGCAGCTACGACTAGAAGTCACCAACCTGGTCGCGGGAGTTGAAAACTTCAGTCTGAAGTAGCTCAAGAATGTCCGGAATAGCTTTGGAAGTCACACAAGTGGAGGGGCTGACGGGAATCGAACCCGCGCTGTCTGCTTGGGAAGCAGAAGTTCTACCATTGAACTACAGCCCCGTACCCGCCCGAGAGCAGGTGAGGGCAAGCCTACCTGTGTCTCGGGCGTTGGCCAAAGCCCGGCTCAGAGTCGCGTGTCGACCAGGCGCTGCCGCTGCCGCCCGAGCGCTTCGATGCCGATCTCGACGACGTCCCCAGAGCGGAGGTACGGGTAGCGGCCCGACAGCGCGACGCCCTGTGGGGTGCCCGTATTGATCAAGTCGCCCGGTTCGAGCACGAGGTACTGCGACAAGTGGTGCACGATCTGCGCCACGGTGAAGATCATGTCTGCGGTGTTCGAGTCCTGACGGGGTTCGCCGTTCACGGTCGACCAGAGTCGCAGTGCCTGCGGGTCGACCTCGTCTGCGGGCACGAGAGCCGGGCCGAGCGGATTGAAGGTCTCCGCGTTCTTTCCCTTCGACCACTGCCCGCCGGACTGCTCGACCTGGAACGCGCGTTCGGAGACATCGTGCGAGACGACGTATCCGGCCACGTGTGCGAGTGCCTGTTCCGGGCTCTCGAGATATCGAGCTCGAGTGCCGATCACCACACCGAGTTCCACCTCCCAGTCCACCTTCTCCGCGCCGGGCGGAATCATCACGTCGTCGAATGCTCCGATGATCGTGTTGGGGTGCTTGTGGAAGAGGATCGGCACGACAGGCGGAGTATCGCCCGACTCGGCCGCATGAGCGGCATAGTTCTGCCCGATGCACAGCACCGCCATCGGACGGGCGATCGGCGGGCCGACCCGCAGCGCCGCAGCACCGTCGAGTTCGGTGAGAGCGCCGGCAGCGAGGGCTTCACGGGTACGGGCTATCCCGTCGCGAGCGAGGAAGGCGCCATCGATGTCTTCAGTAAGGACGGTGAGATCGTGGACGCGGCCGTCCTGGCGCACGGCGGGTCGTTCGGCGCCGGCCGCCCCGAGTCGGAGGAATTCCATGTGTCGTGTCTCCATGTTCAGTGCGTGTAGGGGCGGTGCTTGTCGATCGTGTGGGAGAGCTCGACACCGAAGCCGGGAGTCTCCGGAACCTTGAGTCGGCCGTTCACCGGAACGGGCTCGCCGACGAGCATCGGAGAGAACATCGGGACGATCTCCTCGGCGGTCGGATGCATCATGAGGAACTCGGCGAATGGGCTGTTCGTCCGCGTCACGACGAAGTGGTACGAGTACACGGATGAGCCGTGCGGAACGACCATGGTGCCGTGGGCGTCGGCGAGGGCGGAGATCTTCAGTAGCTCGGTGATGCCGCCGCACCATCCCACGTCGGGCTGGATCAGATCGACGCCGGTCTCGAGCAGCTGTCGGAACCCCCAGCGAGTGGCCTCGTGCTCGCCGGTCGTGATCAACATCGACGCCGGTGCCCGCTTGCGCAGTTCTGCGTATCCCCAATAGTCGTCGGGGATGAGCGCCTCCTCGATCCATTTGAGGCCGTAGTCGGCAGCGGCATGGGCGAGGCGCGTCGCGTAGTCGACGTCGAGCGACATCCAGCAGTCGTACATCAGCCAGAAGTCATCGCCGACCCTCTCCCGCATCTCGGCCAGCAGAGCGATGTTCTTCCGCATCCCTTCCTCGCCCTCGGCAGGGCCGTGGTGGAGCGGCATCTTCCCACCGATGAACCCGAGCTCCTTCGCACGATCGGGGCGCGCGCCCGTGGCGTAGAACTGGAGCTCGTCGCGCACCGGGCCACCCAGCAACTCGAACACCGGAACCTGCCGTACCCGGCCCAGCAGGTCGTAGAGGGCGAGATCGACGCCGCTGATCGCGTTCAGGACCACGCCTCGACGCCCGTAATACAGGGTCGACTTGTACATCTGATCCCAGATGCGTTCGATGTCGGTGATCTTCCGACCCTCGAGGAATCGAGCGAGGTGTTTCTCCACGATGAATGCGCCGATCTCGCCCGCGGTCGTCACAGAGAACCCGACCGTGCCGTCGCTGGCCTCGATCTCTACCACCAGGGTGCCCAGCACGTTGAGCCCGAGACTCTGGCGCGACTGCCGATACTCCGGGTAGACGCTCATGGGAGTCGCGATGTGATCGTCGATCCAGTGGTCGGCTTCTTGGTCGTGGTAGTCCGCCCCACCGCCGCGGACGGTGTAGGCGCGGACCTCGCGGATGGTGGGAGTGCCGGTCATCGTGTCGTTTCCTCTCGGTCGAACCGGACAAGGACCTTGCCCGGGGTGCCGTCGCCCGCTGCGAGGGCGGTGAAGGCGTCGTCGGCGGCGGAGACGTCGATCTCGCGGCTGATCAGCGCTCGATAGACCTCCGGTTCGGCGCCGATGATCTCGGTGGCGTCGGTGAAGTCATCTGATCCATACGTGAAGCTGCCGATGAGCGATCTCTCCTCGGTGCTGACGAGAAAGGCGTCGATGCTCACCTGCGGGGCGCCCATCCCGACCAGGCAGATCGGCGCTCCGAGGGTCGTGCTGGTCAACGCGTCACGCAGCGTAGGAGTGATTCCCACCGCGTCCAGAGCAGCATCGACGAGGCCTCCACGCGCCCGAAGCTGGTCGGCGATCGGACCATCAGCGGGATCTATGGTCTCGGCTCCGAGGCGCTGGACGAGCTCGCGGCGAGCGGCGTCCATCTCGCTCACGAACACCGTCCCCGCGCCCGCATCACGCAGCGCGATCACGATGGACTGCCCGATCGGGCCACCGCCGATAACGAGCACCCGGCCGAGGCTCCCGGCAGGGAGGCGGCGCACGGCGTGCACCGCCACGGCGAGCGGCTCGATCAGCGCGCCCAGTTCGATCGGCAGACCATCGGGCAGTGCGACCACGTTGCGTCCGGGCACGACGACGTAGTCCGCGAACGCAGCGGGGACGTCCCGCGCCACCCCGATGACGTGCTTGCCGGGATGGTGCTGCTCGCGCCCGGCGAAGGCGGCCGCATCCGCGGCCGGAACGACGACCGGATTGAAGGTCACCGGTGTGCCCTCGGCGAGACCGTCCACCTCCGCCCCGGTGGCGGCGATCGTCCCGCTGGACTCGTGCCCCATCACCTGGCCGGGAAAGCGTCGGCCATTCTCTCCGGTGTACCCGTGGACGTCGGATCCGCAGATCCCGGTCGCCGCCACGCGGATGAGCACTTCGTCGGGGCCCGGGGTCGGGATCGGGGCTTCGTGGACCTCGAGGCGTCCGATCTCGGTGAGGATGAGCTCGCGCATGAGGGTGTCTCCTTTTCTGCCGGACGCGGTCAGCGTGGGCGGGCTGTGGTGGTTGTGGCGAGTCCGATGCCGTCCGTCTCGCGAACGGCGGGGCTCACGACCCGGCTCAGGGCGATGAGGGCGGCGCCGGACAACGCGATGATGGCCAAGATGATGAGTCCTGCGTTGTCGCCGAAGGTGGCGTCGGCCCAGTTCTTGAGAATCGGCGCGAGGAAGCCGCCGAGACTGCCGAGCGAGTTGATGAGCGCGATGCCGCTCGCCGCGGCAGCTCCGAGGAGGAACGAGGTCGGCAGCGTCCAGAACACCGGCTGCACCGAGATGAACCCCGCGGCGCCGACGCTCAGAGCCGCCAGCGCGATGAGCGGATCCTGGATCACGGCGGACAGGACGATCCCGACCCCCGCGGCGGCGAGTGCGCACGTCGCGATGAGGCGACGCTGGCCGGTGCTGTCCGCGAGCCGGGAGAGCACGAAGGTGACGATGAGCGCGAACGTCCATGGCACGGCTGTCAGCAGGCCCACCTCGAGGCCGACGGGTTTGCCGACGATCGTGGCGATCTGAGTGGGCAGGTAGAAGGTCACGCCGTAGACGCTCATCTGGATCGTCAGGTAGATCGCGGCGAAGTAGAGCACGATCGGGTTCCCGAGCGCGCGCAGAGCGCCCCGTGGCGAGTGGTTCTCCTTGGCGGAATCCTCTGCCTCGAGGGCGGCCAGCAGGCTCGAGCGCTCGCTTTCACGCAGCCACTTCGCGTCCTTCGGGCCGTTGTCGAGGTAGAAGAAGGCGACGACGCCGACGAGCACGGTGAGGATGCCGGTCACCAGGAACATCAGCTGCCAGCCGTGGATGCCGACCTTGTCGTCCAGGTCGAGCAGCATGCCGGACAGTGGTCCACCGAAGATGAACGCGAGAGGTGCGCCGAAGTAGAAGAGTCCATTGACGCGCGCGCGGAACTGCAGCGGTACCCAATACGTGAGGAACAGGATGACACCGGGGAAGAACCCGGCCTCGGTGATGCCGAGGAGAACCCGCAGCCCGTAGAAGATCCACTCGTTCGTGGCGAACACCATCAATGAGGACACGATGCCCCAGGAGATCATGATGCGAGCGAGCCAGATCTTGGCTCCGACCTTGCGCATGATGAGGTTCGACGGCACCTCGAAGAGGGCATAGCCGAGGAAGAAGATGCCGGCGCCGAGGGCGTAGGCGGCATCCGAGATCCCGGTATCGGCTTGCCAGGCCGCCTTGGCGAATCCGAGGTTGGCTCGGTCGAGGAAGGCGAGGATGTACATCAGGAGCAGGATCGGGATCAGCCGGAGCGTGACCTTGCGGACGATGGCGGCCAGTTCGGGCCGCACGGAGGACGGGGTGGACATCAGGGCATCTCCATTGACGAGGGAATCCAATGCGTTCACGTATATGAACGAGATGTCTCAGACCTGAACGCGCGATAGTGTGGCACACGTTCGCGTCGGACACAACGCAGCCATCGAGGGAGATATGACGGACACCGCGCAGGCCCCCCTTGCCGTGAAATCCGCCGGTCGGGCTCTGGAGATCATCGAGCACCTTGCGACGACCGAGGGTCAGACCTTCCCTGCGCTCCTCGCTGAACTGGGATTGCCGCGGTCGAGCGCGCATGGGCTGCTCCGCACGCTGGTCGCCGCGGGGTGGGTCGAATACGACGTGTCGAGCAAGCGGTACTCGCTGGGGCTCAAGGCCTGGCAGATCGGGCAGCGATACGACGGGCACAGTCTGCTTCTCGAATCGGGGCCAGCGCTCATGCGTGCGCTCACCGACGAGACGCGAGAAACCGTGCAGATGGCGCGGCTGGACGGCGTGGAGAACGTCTATATCGCGATCAGTCCTTCGCCGAACCCCATGCGCCTGGCGTCGAGTGTGGGCATGCGCCTCCATGCGCACGCAACCGGCATCGGGAAGGCTCTGCTGAGCACGCTCGGCGACGACGACGTGATCCACCGCCTGCATCAGGTCGCGATCCCGCGGCTCACGGCCCGGACTATCACCGACCCCGACGACATCCTCGCCGTCATCGAGAAAGGGCGTGATGTGGGCTACTTCGTGGATGATGAGGAGTTCATCGAGGGCTGCAGATGCGTGGCGATGCCGCTGACGTGGCCCGAGGAGACGGGCGTCGCCGCTGCGGTGAGCATCACGATGCCGACCAGTCGCACTGACGAACGATGGCCGCACTCGATGGTGGAACCTCTTCGACGTACCGTGCTGCGCATTCGAACCGGGATGCGCCTCCACGGTCTCGCTCCCGGCAACTAGGCTGAACCCGTGCTTCTCAGCGACCGCGACATCAAGGCAGAACTCGCATCCGGCCGCATCGGCCTCGACCCGCGTGAAGACGGGATGATCCAGCCGTCGAGCATCGACGTGCGTCTGGACCGGTACTTCCGCCTGTTCGACAACCACAAGTATCCGTTCATCGATCCGTCGGTCGACCAGCCGGAGCTCACGCGCCTGATCGAGGTCGACCCCGACGAGCCGTTCATCCTGCACCCCGGCGAGTTCGCGCTCGGGGCGACGTTCGAGCAGGTCACGCTGCCCGCCGACATCGCGGCACGTCTCGAGGGCAAGTCGTCGCTCGGACGCCTCGGACTCATCACGCACTCGACCGCGGGTTTCATCGATCCCGGCTTCACAGGGCACGTCACGCTCGAACTCGCGAACGTCGCGACTCTGCCGATCAAGCTGTGGCCGGGCATGAAGATCGGTCAGCTGTGCTTCTTCCGGCTCACCTCTCCCGCCGAGAACCCCTACGGATCCGGCCCCTACGGCAACCGCTACCAGGGTCAGCGCGGACCGACGGCCTCCCGGTCGTTCCAGAACTTCCATCGGACGGATGTCGGCACCACCGACGTCGGAGCAGTCGGAGGCTGAGATGAGCGATGTCAGCGGCGCGCGGCCCGAAGAGCCGGTCGTCCCGGAGGAACCGTTCTCCCCTGACGGTGTCGAGGTTCCCGACGAGTCGCTGATCCCGCCCGCCGACGTCGTCATCCCGCCGCCCCCACCCGAGATCCCGATCCCGGAGGGTCTGCTGACCCCGCCACCCGCGGACATCCCCTCCGACGTATCCGCGTCCGACGCGGTGATCCCGCCGCCTCCGCCCGCGACGCGTCGTGGTTCCGACCGTCCGCGTCCGACTCCCGCCATCCTCGAGGGGGAGCCGCCCGCCGCGGTCGCCGACGACTGGGCGCTGCCCTCCGTCGCCCCCGAGGTTCCGACATCGGGCGGCTACCGCGTGCTCACCGTCGTGATCTTCGCCTTCCTGTTCCTGCTCTTCGTCGCCGCGATCATCGTGGGCGTATACCTGCTGAACACCACGACCTTCCCATTCGCGGGCGCAGACGTCGCCGGTGTCGATCTCGCGGCATCGATCTCGTTCGCGTCGATCACGTAGGCGTCGCCTGCGGGTCTGGACTGCTGAGTCTCAGGATTGCTGAGGCTCAGGCCCGCCTCGGCAGCTGGCGGCGCCGGAGGGCCGCCGACGCCACGGCGACCAGAGTGCCCACAGCCACTCCGATCACGGTCTCGATCGCGCGGTCCTGCAGCAGCATGTCGACCGGTGTCGGCGCGGCGAGGTGCACCATGAGCAGTGCGAGCGGGGTGATGAACACCATCGCGATGCCGTAGTTGCGGCCGACGAACAGCTCGGCGGCAGCCTGCAGCACGACCACGAGGGCGATGACGGCGAGCGGCGGCAGGTCGATGGCGAGGATGCCTGCTGCGACCAGGACGCCGAGCAGGGTGCCGACGAGGCGCTGGATGCCGCGGATCACCCGGGCATTCAGCTGCGGCCCGCTGACTGCGGCGACCGCGCCGACGGCCGCCCAGTACCAGTGCGAATCCATGATCAGCAGACCGGCGAAGCCCGCACCCGCGATCGCGATGCCGACCGACACCGCCATCTCCCCGGCGATGGGACCGACAGGCTGCCGGACTTTCGGCGCCGCATCCGCGGTGCTGCGCGTGAGGATGCCGACCAGCGCGGTGATGGCCAGCCCGAACAGCACGCTCGGTCCGCCGACCACGAGCACGTCGCCGAACGAGGCGGCGGTGGCCGGGATCGTGGCGCACGCCCCGACCGCGAACACCGGGAACAGCGGCCCCGGCGGATGCCAGCGCATCGTGTAGGCGAGCAGGGTGACGGCGGAGGCGATGACCGCGACGACGAGGATGCTGACCGCGGCGGGAGCGGCGAGCACCGACAGCGCGGTGCCGATGAGCATGGAGGCGAGGATCACACCGCCCGTGCTGGCCTGCATCCGGATGCGATCACGGAACACGTCATGGCGCCCGTAGAGCGCGGCGAAGGCGCCGAAGCTCGCGTAGATGCTCAGGTCGAGGCGTCCCAGCATCCACAGCACGAGCAGCGGTACCGCCACACTGACCGCGGCGCGCAGCGCCACCCTGTGGTCACCGCGGTGCGGTTCGACGCGCAGAACGCCGGTCCACACTCTTCCCCGGGAATCCGCCACCGATCCAGCCTACGTCGCCCTCGGAATCCTTCGACGCGGTCAGGGGGTATGCGCCCGCGACCAGGGCGACGACCGCATCGAGCGTGGCATCCGCCGACAGCACCCGCGTGTGGCCGAGACCCTCGGTGCGGACGAGGCGCGAGCGGTCGCCGTGGGCGTCGTGCAGCCGGAGGGAATCGTGGTCGGGCATGCGCCGGTCGTCACGGTCGTGCACGACGAGGAGTGCGGTGCCGGCGGGGAGCGGATGACGGGCGGCGTCATAGCGCGCTGACACCTCGGACCGATCCATGCCGAGCCTCCGACGGAACCGCTCGGAGAGGCGCGCCGTCGTGGCGTCGTCGAGGCGGAGGTCGTCGGCGAACCGGGCGACGAAGGCGTCGGGACTCGCGGCTCCGGCGATCGCGACGACCGCCGGAGTGGGAACGGTCGACCGCGCGATGGTCAGTGCGGCCAAGGCGCCGAACGAGTGTCCGATGATCGCGTCGAACGGTCCGTGGTCGGTCTGCAGCTGCTCGGCGGCATCGATCCAGTCCCGGATGTCGGTGCCCCGCCCGGGCGAGGCGCCGTGGGCCGGGGCGTCGAACGCGATGACACGGAACCCTTCGGCGACGAGCTCTCGCACGAGCGGTGCGAACTGCGAGGCCCGCCCGCGCCATCCGTGCAGGAGTAGGAGGGTTCGTGCCCCGGCCCCCCATTCGTACGTGGCGACGTCGACGCCGCGCACTGTGATTCCTCCGCGGCGCGCGTCGGCGTGGGTGGGGGCATCCGCCTCGCGCACCGCCATCCGCGGAGTCGTCGTGAAGAACAGGCGGTAGGCGATGTCGCCCGCGATCCGGGGCGAGACCGCGGCGGCGGTATGGATGCTGCGGGCGAGCAGCGCGGGAACGGACGGCATGAGAGCTCCTTCGCCAGAACAATACGAACGATCATACGTATATTAGGCGAACGATCGTTCGTATACTAGGCAGATGGTGGAGAGTGCGGTCGTGGACGGGCGGAGAGCCCGCGGCGATGCGTCGCGACGTATCGTGCTGCAGAGCGCGACCGACCTCGCGTCGGTCGAGGGCCTCGACGGGCTGACGATCGGCCGCCTCGCCGAAGCCTCGGGGTCGAGCAAGAGCAGCATCGCCACGCTCTTCCAGAGCAAAGAGGGACTGCAGCTGGCGACGGTCGCCGCTGCCCGCGAGATCTTCACGGCCCGGATCGTCGAGCCGGCGCGCGCATACCCCCGCGGGGTGCACCGTCTCGCCGCGCTGCTGCGCAACTCGCTGACGTACTCGAAGGACCGTGTCTTCACCGGCGGGTGCTTCTTCGCCGCGACCGCCGCCGACGTCGACTCGAAATCCGGACCGGTGAGCGATGCCGTACGCGCGGCGCTGGTCGACTGGTACGGCTACGTCGAGGCGCAGCTGCGTCACGCGGTGGACGCGAGCGAGGTCGATGCCGACCCCGAGGTGCTCGCGTTCGAGCTGGTCGCCCTGAACGAAGAGGCCAACTCGCGCTCACTGCTGTTGGACGACGCGCGACCGTATGCGCTCGCCGCCGCGGCGATGCGTGCCCGGCTGCGCGCGGCGGGTGCCGACGAGTCGGCCATCGCTCTGCTCGAGCTCTGAGGACGCGAAACGCCCCACCCGATGGGTCGGGTGAGGCGCTTCGCGGACGTTCTTCTCGCGGTCAGGCGTCGCGACCGCGGGTGAAGCCCGCGTCGAAACCGCGCTCGAACGCGTGCTGAGCGATGCGCTCCGCACGGTGCGGACCGTGTCCGCGGTGTCCGTGGTCGCCGTGGTCGCCGTGACCCGGGTGTCCGTGTCCGCGACCGCGGTGACCGGCGCCGGGCTCGCCGTGGCGGCATCCGTGCTCGGCATCCGCATCCGCGCCGAAGCCGTGTCCGGGGCCGAATCCGCGCCCGAACGGGCGTCCGAATCCGCGCGGGAAACCGCGTCCGTGGCGCGGGCCGCCGAAGCCGTGTCGGCGTCCGCGGGGGAGAGGGGTCTCCTCGTCCCATCCGAATGCGCGGGCGATCTTCTCGAGCGACGCCAGCGTGGTGGCCATCTCCTCGGGGGAGACGGCATCGCTGACCTTCGCGCGGATCTCGTCGACGATGGCGCCGAGGCGTTCCTTCGCTGCGCGGCCGTCGTCGGTGAGCGTCCAGCCGTCTCCCTCGGGGGAGACCCAGCCGCGCTCGACGAGTCGATGCATCTTGTGGCCGCTCAGCGGACGGTCGGATGCGACCGTGCCGTCGACGATGTTGAGGAGGCGCCAGTCGCGACGACTCGCATGCTCGCTGTCGAAGGCGGTGGCGAACTCGGCCGCCATGAGGCGGTCGGCGGCCTTCAGCCAGTAGCCGAAGGGGCGGTCGGTGTTCTCGGGGCCCTGTGCGGGCCCGTTCTGTGATTCAGAGGTGTTCATGGGAAGTCCTTTTTGTCGGTGTCGATTTGATGTCAGTGTGCATGTGCATGTCACAGTGCATGTACATGTAGTGTGACATGAACTCTCAATGCATGTCAAGTCGCATGTAAAATCGAACGGTGACCACCGAATCGAACGACGCCGAATCGAACGACGCCGCACCGGATCCCGCCGAAGCCATCGCGCAGGCGTTGTCCCGCCTGCGCGGTCGGCGACCCGGCGAGCGGGGCCCCGGGGGAAGAGGAGTGGACGGCCGCGGTCGCGGTCACGGCGGCCCCCGCGGCTGGCACGGCGGCCCGCACGGTGACCGTGACGGTGGGCACGACGGCGACGATCCCCACGACCACTTCGCGCATCACCGCGGACACCCGGGGATGCCTCCGTGGATGGCCGACCCCTCCGGCCGGCTCGGCGGCCCGGCCCGCATGCGCATGCTGGAGGCGCTGGCCGCGGCATCCGCCCCGCTGAGCGTGAGTGACCTCGGCGCCGCGATCGGGGTTGACCAGCCGCGAGCCTCACGGCTGGTGCAACAGGGCGTGGAGCGAGGGTTCGTGCGCCGCGAGGCCGACCCCGACGACGCACGTCGCACGCGCATCGCACTGACCGACGAGGGCCGACGCCTCGCTCGCGGCATGCGGGGGGAGCGTCGCGAGATGCTGACGACCGCGCTCACCTCGTTCACCGACGACGAGCGCATCGAGCTCGCCCGACTGCTGAACAAGCTCGCCGACAACTGGCAGCGCTGAGCACAGGGCTCGGCCTGCGCTGCGGGGTCTGCCTAAGCCGAAGCGAACTCCGCCGACGGCTCGTCGTCGACCGACAGCGACAGCACAGCGGTCTCGACGGCTTCGTGCTCCTCGATCCGCTGTTCCAGATCACGCAGTCGCCGCGCCACATCGTGCTCACGCGCATCGCCGGCCAGGTCGACCTCGGCGACGATGAAGAGTCGGTTCGGCCCCACGTATTCGATGTGCAGGTAGGTCACCCGCTCGATCTGGGGCAGGCCGAGCAGGGCCCTCCCGACGCGCGCCCTCAGCTCGGGTGCGGCCGTCGCGCCCACGAGGAAGGCGATGTTCCGGCGGATGAGGATGATCGCCACCACGCCGAGGAGCACACCGACCAGGATCGAGCCGATGGCATCCCAGGCGGCGACGCCGGTGATCTGGTGCAGGAGGATGGCGCCTCCTGCCAGGACCAGGCCGATGAGCGCCGCCGAATCCTCGAAGAACACGGCTCGCAGCGTGGTGTCGCTCGTCTCCAACACGAAGTCCCAGGTCGACGAACCGCGCTCCTTCGCGAGTCGGCGGGACTTCACCATCGCCTGGGTGAACGACGCGCCCTCGAGCACGAAGGAGATCCCCAGCACGATGTAGGCCACCATCGGGCTCTCCACCGGACCGGTGTCGGAGAGCTCCTGGATGCCGTGCATGATCGACACGATCGACCCGGCCGTGAAGATCCCGAACGCGGCGATCAACGACCATACGAACGCGTTGCGCCCGTAGCCGAGCGGATGCCGCGCATCCTTCGCCTTCGCCCCACGGCGGTCGGCGATGAGGAGGAACACCTCGTTCCCCGCGTCCGCCCACGAGTGCGCCGCCTCGGCGACCATCGACGCCGACGAGGTGATGATCGCGGCGACGGTCTTCGCCACCGCCACGAGGATGTTGGCGAGGAAGGCGAGGAACACGGTCACGCGGTCAGGCTACTCCCGCCGCGCGACACGGGTCGTCAGCGCGGCGCCTTTACCGGCAGCAGGAGCAGGAAGCCCGCGATCAGGACGATCACGATGCCGAGGATGCCGAACGCCGTCTGGGCGGTGAGCACGATCAGGAGCGTCCAGGCGCCGGAGGCCATCCAGCTCGCGGCCCGACCGGTCGTGGCGTACAGCCCGAAGATCTCACCCTCGCGTCCGGCCGGGGTGACCCTCGCGAGGAAGGAGCGGGCGGAGGCCTGTGCGGGACCGACGAAGGCGCAGAGGATGAGTCCGCCGATCCAGAAGACGATGGTCCCGCCGTCGCGCAGGAAGAACACGCCGAGACCGGCGACCACCATCGAGCCGAGCGACAGCAGGATGATCCGCTTGGGGCCGAACCGGTCGTCGAAGCGTCCGGCGATGATCGTGGAGATGCCCGCGATGAGGTTGGCGGCGATGCCGAAGATCACGATGTCGAGGAAGGCGAAGTGGAAGACCGTCGACCCGATCACGGCGCCGAACGCGAAGACGCCGCCCAACCCATCGCGGAACACGGCGCTCGCGAGCAGGAACCAGAACGTCGGCCGCGTCTCGGGGGAGCGGTAGAGGCCGATGACGTCCTTGACCAGCAGGCCGTAAGAGGCGAAGAAGCCGACCTTGCGCTCGGGGCGGCCGAGCGAGGGCTCCGGCACGTTCAAGAAGATCGGGATGCTGAACACGATCGCCCAGACCGCGCAGCCGACCGCGATGATGCGGAACGGCAGTCCGCCGTCCGAGGGGAGGCCGAACCAGTCCATCATGTAGAAGACGATCACGATGACCAGGGCGATGATGCCGCCGAGGTAGCCGAACCCCCACCCGAGTCCCGAGATGCGCCCCACGGTCTTGGGGTTCGCGATGCCGATCAGCATGGCATTCGAGTTGACCGCCGCGATCTCGCCGAACACCGAGCCGGCCGAGATCAGCGCCACGCCGAGCCAGAAGAGCGTGGGGGTGGGCTCGACGAACCAGAGCCCGAACATGCAGAGGATGAGCGCGCCCGTGCCGATGCCGAGCCAGAGCTTCTGCCGTCCCGCCGCGTCGGCGCGCTGACCGAGCACCGGTGCGAGGAGCAGGATCGCGAAGGCCGCGATGGTGGAGCCGAGTCCCAGGCCTGAGGTGAGATCGGCGATGGCCGCCTCGTGCGCCCGGCTGTTCGGGTCGAGGGCGGCGACGTCGGCGGGGAGGAATGCGTCGGTCGTCAGGTACAGCGCTGTGAAGATGAACGTCAGGATGACGGTGTTGAAGGGCTGCGTCGCCCAATCCCACAGCGCCCAGGAGTAGACCTGCTTCTTCGGTGCCGGCGTCTCGCCGCGCAGGTCGAGGCCGACGACGGCCACGGCGCCGCTGTTCGCGGTCGCCACGGGTTCGGGCACGGCGCCGTGCCCCTCGGTTTCGCTCATTCTCGAAGTCTGGCGGCCCCCGGTGAACGCCCGGTGACGGCGCGCCGCACTGATATTCGGGGTCACGCTCGTTCCGGTCGCAGCTCCCGCCGCGCGAACGCGCCGGAGGCGGCAGCAACTGTGACCGGAACGGAGGGACGGTGGGGGATGCGACTCAGTCCGTGCGGAGAGGGCGCAAGGTGCGGGCGTAGTCCTCCTTGAGCACGGCGAGGTGCAGCCAGGCCTCGATGCGCGTGACTCCCGGCAGCGCGCGCAGACGCTCCAGACTGGCGTACAGGGCTCCGGCCGATGGCTCGACGAGCGTGGCCACGGCGTCGAAACGGCCGAGGGTGCGCGCGGCGAAATCCACACCGCGCCCGCGTCGCAGCTCGTCGATCACGGCTTCGTCGTCGTCGCCGAGCGTCATGCCGACGCCCATCGACAGCTGCCGGTGCGCGAGCCCGCGAGCCTCCACCGCGCTGATCTTGATCACCCCGGCGTCGATCATCCGCTGCACCCTCGTCGCGACGGCCGAGGGGGAAAGGCGCACCTCCTCACCCAGCGCGCGGAAGCTCTTGCGCCCATCGGCCTGCAGCTGCTCGATCAGCGCCTCGTCGATCGTGTCGAGCGTGACCCCGCCGTGGTACTCCGAGACGAAGAAGCCCTTGATCACGGTCGAGTAGATGATCGTGCTGATGTCGAGGACGCCGTCGATCGCGCGGATCAGGGCCAACAGGTCGTGCAGCTCCGACATCGAGCCGACGCGCACCTCGGTGACCACGTCGTGCGCCCCGCCCACCGCCGACACCAGCACGGTCTCGCTCATGTCGCGCAGGTGCTCGGCCACGAGTTCGACCGACCCGTCGGTGCGGATCGACACGTGGGCGAGCACGTGCTGGCCGAGGAAGACCGGGTCGACGGCGGCCACGACCCGCACGGTGCGGTCGGCGAGCATCGTGCGCAGCCGGGCGGCGACCGCGGCCCGGGACTGCCCGAGCCGTTGCGCGAGCGAGAGGATGCTGGCGCGGCCGTCTTCCTGCAGTGCGCGGATGAGTTCGGCGTCGAAATCCATGGTTCCGCTCATTTCGTCAGTTTCCCGCGATCGCACGCTTCGTCGTGCGCAAGTTCAGTGTAGGAGGCAGGCTTGCCATCGGGAAGGCGTGCATTGTGCGGATGCGCGATCATATATCCAGTGAATCCCCGTTATCGCTGGAGTTCTGCCCTTGCTGGCAGCGCTGCACGTCCGTAGCATCCTTCGCTATCCGACATCTTCCGCAAAGGAGCGGGCACCCCCATGACTACTACCCCCACCAGCGGCACCCACAGCCGGGCGCGCCGCGCCGGCATCGCCGCCTTCGTCGGTACCACCATCGAGTGGTACGACTTCTACGTCTACGCGACCGCCGCGGCGCTCGTCTTCGGTCCGCTGTTCTTCCCGAGCGGCGACCGACTGGCCGAGACCGCAGCAGCCTTCGCGACCTTCGCTGTCGCCTTCCTCGTCCGCCCGCTCGGTGGCATCATCTTCGGGCACATCGGCGACAAGCTCGGCCGGCGCACGTCGCTCGTGATCACGCTGCTGATGATGGGCGCGGCCACGGTGCTCGTGGGCTGCCTGCCCACGTACGAGAACATCGGCATCCTCGCCCCGATCCTCCTCATCCTGCTCCGTGCGGTGCAGGGCCTCGCCGTCGGCGGCGAGTGGGGCGGCGCGGTGCTCATGAGCGTCGAGCACGCCCCCGAGAAGTCCAAGACCTTCTATGGCGGCTTCACGCAGCTCGGCAACCCGGCCGGTGCCCTTCTCGCCTCGGGCATCTTCGCGATCATGACCCGCATGGGCGACGACTTCATCATCAACGGAGGCTGGCGCATCCCGTTCCTGCTGTCGATCGTGCTGGTCGGCGTCGGCTTCTGGGTGCGCTACCGCGTCGAGGAGACGCCGGTCTTCGAGGCGAAGGTCGAGGGACGCAAGCAGTCGATGCCGCTGGCCTTCGCCCTGCGCACCAACTGGCGTCCGATCCTGCTCGGCATCGGCATCCTGCCGATCTCGACCGGCGGCTACTACCTGGCCACCACCTTCGCCACGGCCTACGCCACCGGCGACACGGTCGCGATCAGTGAGCAGGTCATCCTCGACGCCATGACGATCGCGTCCTTCGTGGAGTTCGTCGTTACCCTCCCCGTCGCCTGGCTGGGCGACAAGTGGGGCCGCAAGAACGTCATGTACATCGGCCTGATCACCTCGGTGCTCACGTTCGTGCCGTTCCTGCTGATCCTGCCCGGACGCATCGAGCCGCTCATCTTCCTGTTCGCCTCGTTGGTGCGCATCGCGATGAGCGCGACCTATGCGCCGATCGCCGCACTGCTCTCGCAGATGTTCCGTCCGCAGGCCCGCTACACCTCGATCGCGCTGTCGTACGGCGTGGGCGCGGCTGTCTGGGCCGGCTTCTCGCCCTGGTTCGCGACGCAGCTCATCGCCTGGACCGGCAGCATCTGGTCGGTGATCGCGATGTTCATCGGCATGGCGCTCATCGCCGGGATCTGCACGCGGCTCGCGCCGCAGCACTCCGACGAGGCACCCGTGACGGCGTCCTTCACCGCACGCACGGACACGACGGCGAACCGCCTGCCCTGACGGCGCACCGACCCCGACGACGTCCCCTCCCGCACGCCACGACCGCGAACAGGTTCCCCATGAGAAAGCTCACCCCCTTCGACCGCTCGGCCCAGACGGCACCCGTCCTGCTGACCGCGCACGCGATCCACACGGCAGATGTCGCGGCCTCCACCGCCACGGCGATGCTGACCGATCGCGGGCGGATCCTCGCGATCGGCACCCTCGCCGACTGCGAGGCCGCGGCCGAGCGGGGTGGGCTCTCTCCGGAGCGCATCGACCTCGGTGACGGGGTCGTGGTCCCCGGCTTCGTCGACGCCCACGCGCATCCGCTCATGTTCGGGCAGATGATGAGCTGGGTCGACTGCGGGCCCGAGAAGGCCGGCAGCATCCCCGAGATCGTGGCCCTGCTGAAGGCCGCGGCTGCCGACCTGCCCGCGGGGCGCCCGGTGCGCGGCTACGGCTACGAGCAGCGCAACCTCGCCGAGAAGCGGCATCCCACCCGCTTCGAGCTCGACGAGGTCGCCGCCGACCGCGAGGTGTACCTCATGAACGCCTCCGGCCACGGTGGGGTCGTGAACTCGCACACCCTCACGATCAACGGCGTCGACCGCGACACCCCGAACCCCGACGGCGGTGAGTTCTTCCGCGATGCCGAGGGCGAGCTGACCGGCGAGCTGTCGGATGCCGCGTGCAACATCCTCACCGGAGTGCATGGCGTGAAGATCGGCCACCACGGTCCGAACTTCCACCTCGCCGACGAGCCCGAGGAGCACCTGCGCCAGCTGGACGCCGCGACCCAGCGGTTCCTCGCCGGCGGGGTCACCTCGATCGGCGACGCCCAGGTCACGCGCCGCGAGTTCGACATGTACCTGCGACTCGCCGAGGCCGGGCGCCTGGAGCTGCGGGTGTCGATGTACCTGCTCTCGCACCTGCTCGACGAGGCGCTCGAGATGGGGCTCGTCGGGCAGTTCGGCAACGCGCACCTGAGCTTCGCCGGCATCAAGTTCTATGCCGACGGCACGCTCGGTGGCTGGACCGCGTACTTCCCCGACGGCTACGTCGGCGACCCGTGCCGTACCGGGCAGCTCTACCACGAGCCCGCCGAGTACGCGGGGCTCATCAGCAAAGCGCACGCCGCGGGGCTGCAGACCGCCACGCACGCCCAGTCGCCTACCGCGATCGAGATGGTCGTGTCGGCGATCGAGGCCGCGCTCGCCGAGCATCCGGATGCCGACGCCCGCCACCGCATCGAGCACTGCGGCCTGCCCACGCCCGAGCAGATCGAGCGGATGGCCCTCTCCGGAATCCGTCCGGTCAACCAGACCCAGCACTACTTCAACTGGGGTGAGGGCGTGGAAGAGGCCATCGGCACCCCGGGCGAGCGCTTCAACCCGCTGGGAGAGTTCGAGCGGGCGGGTGTGCCGTTCACCATCTCGTCGGATGCTCCGGTCGCCGAGCCGATCCCGCTCGAAGCCATCCAGACCGCCGTCACCCGCGTCACCCGCCGCGGACACAAGCTCGGGCCGGACGACCTGCGGGTCTCCGCGCTCGCGGCCCTGCGCGCACACACGATCGAGGGTGCCGTATCGATCGGGCGCGAAGACGACCTGGGTTCGCTCGAAATCGGCAAGTACGCCGATTTCGTGGTGCTCTCCGGCGACCCGCTGGTCGTGCCGGCCGAGGAGATCTCGGCGATCACGGTGCGCGAGACCTGGGTCGACGGCACGCGTCGTCACCGAGTGTGAGGATGACACGATGAGCACCGACACCACGACGGCAGGGCAGTACGCCGACACCGCAGGGCGAGCCGTGCTGGAGACGATCCGCGCCTACGGCGTGACCGCGATCTTCGGCATCCCCGGCACCCACAACCTCGAGCTCTACCGGCCGCTCGCCGACCTCGGCATCCGCGCGGTCACGAACCGCCACGAGCAGGGGTCGGGCTACGGGGCCGACGGTTGGGCGCAGCATACCGGCCTCCCCGGCGTCGTCATCACGACCTCGGGCCCCGGACTGCAGAACGCCATGAGTGCGATCGGCACGGCGTTCTGCGAATCACGGCCGCTCATCGTCCTCTCACCGGGGGTGCCCCTCGGTGCGGAGTTCGCCGACGTGGGCACCCTGCACGAGACGAAGGACGCCACGGCCATGGTCGGCGCGATCGCCGAGTGGTCTCGTCGCGTGACGAGCGCCCCCGAGGCCGTCGAGGCCGTCCATGATGCGTTCGCGCTGTTCCGCACCGGCCGTCCTCGTCCCGTGCACATCGAGATCCCGCTCGACGTGCTGGAGGCTCCGGCCGATGTCTCCGCCGAGGCGCGGCGACCGCGCCCGGTGCCGACCCGGGTCTCCGGGGAGCCGACCGCGCTCGCCGAGGCGGCCCGTCTGCTCGCCGACGCGAAGACCCCGGTGATCGTCGCCGGTGGGGGAGCGGTGGATGCCGCGCACGAGGTCACGACCCTCGCCGAGCGACTCGGCGCCCCGGTGCTGACCACGCTGAACGGCAAGGGCGTCGTCGATGAACGGCACGCGCTCTCGCTCGGTTCGAACCTGCGTCTCGCCGCGGCCCGTGCGGTCGCGGAAGACGCCGACGTGCTGCTCGTGGTCGGCTCGAAGCTCGGTGAGGCCGAGCTGTGGGCACCGCGACTCGAAGCCCGTGGAACCGTGATCCGCATCGACATCTCACCGGCGCAGCGCGACAAGAACCTCGCCGCGACCGTCGGGATCACGGGCGATGCGGCCGCCGTTCTGGAGGCGCTGCTGACGTCCCTCCCCGCCGAGACCCGCCCGCCGCGCGACCTCACGGCCGAACGTGCGGCGATCGACGTCGAGATGCGGGAGACCGCACCCGAGACGGTCGCCCTCGCCGAGATCATCGCCGACGCCCTGCCCGACGACGCGGTCGTCGCGGGCGACTCGTCCCAGATCGTCTACATGGCGCTGGGCAGCGTGCTGCGGGCGGCCCATCCCCACTCTCTGCTCTACACCCCCACCTACGCGACCCTCGGCTACGGCCTGCCCGCGGCGATCGGCGCACGGGTCGCGCAGACCGAGCACCCGGTCGTGACCGTGATCGGCGACGGCGCCCTGATGTTCTGCGTGAACGAGCTGGTCACCGCGGTCGAGCAGCGCCTCGATGTCACGGTCGTGTGCGTCGACAACGGCGGGTATGCCGAGATCCGGCAGAACGAGGTCGATCGCGGCATGGCCCCGATCGGCGTCGACCTGATGCAGCCCGACTGGGCGGCGCTCGCGACGGCCTTCGGGGCGACCGGCCGCCGCGTGGAACGGCGCGACGACATCGCGTCGAGCATCCGCGCCGCGATCACCGCCGGGGGCGTGCAGCTGGTGCACATCCCGCAGCACGCCCTCTGAGCCCCACTGACCCTCCAGATCACCCCGACGAACAGGAACGAGCAATGACCGAGAACGTGGGCCCCATCGACGCGTCCGTGAACCCCCGCTACTCCGGCATCGCGACCTTCGCGCGCCTGCCGCGCATCGAAGACGTGCCCCGTGCCGACATCGCGGTCGTCGGCATCCCCTTCGACTCCGGCGTCAGCTACCGGCCGGGCACGCGGTTCGGTCCGTCTCACGTGCGCGAGTCGTCGCGCCTGCTGCGGCCGTACAACCCCGCGCAGGATGTGTCGCCGTTCGCCATCGCGCAGGTCGTGGATGCCGGTGACATCCCGGTCAACCCGTTCGATCTGACCGAGGCCGTGACCGAGGTCGAGCGTGCGGCGCTGGCCCTCGGCGAGCAGGTGCAGCGTATCGTCACGATCGGCGGCGATCACACGGTGGCGCTGCCACTGTTGAGGGCGGTCGCCGCGAAGCACGGTCCGGTCGCGGTCCTGCATTTCGACGCCCACCTCGACACGTGGGACACCTACTTCGGGGCTCCCATCACGCACGGCACCCCCTTCCGCCGGGCGAGCGAGGAGGGACTGATCGACCTCACCGCCAGCTGCCACGTCGGCACCCGCGGACCCCTGTACTCGAAGCAGGACCTCGAGGACGACGAGCGCCTGGGCTTCTCGATCGTGTCGAGCGAGTACATCGAGGAGCACGGGGTCGAGGCCGGCATCGCCCGCATCCTGCAGCGCATCGGCGACAAGCCGCTGTACGTGTCGATCGACATCGACGTGCTCGACCCCGCTCACGCACCCGGTACCGGCACCCCGGAGGCCGGTGGGCTCACCAGTCGCGAGCTGCTGCGGATCCTGCGCGCCCTGAAATCGCAGAACATCGTCGGGGCGGACGTGGTCGAGGTCTCGCCCGCCTACGACCATGCGCAGATGACCGGCATCGCCGCGAGCCACGTCGTCTACGAGCTCGTGACGCTGCTGGCCGCCCGCCTCGCCGCCTGACGTCGCAGCTTCTGCCGCTCGCATCCGTCCCGCCCCTCCGACCCGCGGGCCGGTTCCGGTCGCGGTTCCTGCCGCGCCGCACGCCGCCGGGCGGCAACAACTGCGACCGGAACCTCCCGGATGCGACCGACACCCTCCCGGAGGCGACACCTCACGTGTACGACGCGGCGAGCATCTCGGCGAACAGCTCCTCGGGGTCGCAGTCGACGCGGCGGCGGGTGAACCAGTCGCAGATGTTCACGCAGTCGCGGTGCAGCAGGCCGAGCCCCTGCGGGTTCGCGATAATGTCGACGATCTGCGGCAGGTCGATCACCCGCACCCGCCCGTCGTGCACGAGCAGGTTGTAGGCCGAGAGGTCGCCGTGGGCGAAGCCGGCTGCGGCGAAGATCCGCATCAGGTCGACGACCTGCGCGTAGTAGCCCTGCAGCTCGGCGCGGTCGGCGCGCACCTGGGCCAGGCGGGGCGCGGCCGCGCCGTCGGCGTCGCCGAGGAACTCCATCAGAACCTCGGTGCCGTTCACCTGCACGGGATACGGCACCGGGGCACCGAGCTCCCACATCCGGCACAGCGCCTCGAACTCGGCGAACGACCACTGCGCGGCGGCCACCTCGCGACCGTGGTCGGACTTCTTGGCGAGGGCCCGTGCATCACGGGTGTTCCGTGTGCTGCGGCCCTCGGTGTAGACGGATGACCGGTGGAAGCTGCGGTGTTCTGCGCTGCGGTAGCGCTTCGCCGCGAGCAGCGTGTGCTGCGAGGGATCGCCCGGCACCGCACGTTCGAGCAGGAACACGTCGGCCTCCTTGCCGGTCTTGAGGATGCCGCGCTCGGTGTCGAGTGCGCCCGCCGAGGTCACGACCCACTCCGGCCACGGCTCGGGGCCGCGCTCGGACGGGGTGATCGCCGGCCAGGTGGACCAGCGCTGGCCCTCGCCAGGATCGACGTCGGCGAAGGAGAGCTCGGTTTCGAGGGCGTCGAAGGACGAAGCGTCGAAGGGTGAAGCATCGAAGGACGTGGCGTCGAAGGACGGGGCGTCAGAAGCAGGGGGATCGAAGGAGGAAGCATCGAAGGAGGGGCTGACGGGCGTTGCGTCCGAGGACGCGGCTTCCGAAGAAGCGAAGAGATCAGACAAGGTGTTGCTCCGGGAGCAGGAGGCCACACCAGGATCAGGAGCGGGCGGCCTCGAAGGGAAGATGGTCGGCGGAGAGCTCGACAAAGACGGTGTTCATGTCCTCGGCTCCTTCCGCTCGGGCTTCCCGGGCTCGTCCCGGTGCGTCGTCGAGCCTAGGGCGTTCGCGGCGGGCTTGTCTAGACCCGCGGACGTTCGCCCCGTCGGTAGTTCCGTCGAGGGTTCGGCCCGACGCGCCCGGACGAATGGTCGGGTGCCGCGGACGACCGGTCGGGCGACGCCGTCCCGATCCTGCGAACGTGGAACCATGACCACGACCGCCCCCGTTCCCACCCTGCCGTCCTCCGCAGCGTCCCGTATCCGCTACGGCGGGCTCATCGTGCTGATGCTGATGGGCTTCCTGCTGGTCACGGCCGAGTTCCTGCCCAACGGCGTGCTCACCGAGATGGCCGACGGGCTCGGGGTCACCCCGGGTCAAGCCGGACAGACCGTGACCGTGACCGCGCTGGTCGGACTCGTGGTCGCACCGACGGTCGGACTCATCTTCCCGCGCCTCGACCGCCGGTCGCTGCTGGTGTGGATGGCGCTCGCCGCCGCGGTGTCGAACCTCATCGTGGCGATCGCGCCGAATCTGATCATCGTGCTGCTGGCGCGCTTCCTGCTTGGGGCGGCGATCAGCGCGTTCTGGGCGATGTCGATCACGGTCGCTGCACGTCTCGCGGGACCGGCGAACCTCGGCCGCGGTGTGATGTTCACCTCGGCCGGCGTCTCGCTGGCGACCGTGGCCGGCGTACCGCTGGGCGTCATGCTGAGCGAGCTCGTCGACTGGCGGATGGTCTTCGCCATCGCGGGTGTGCTGATGGTCGTGCTCGCGGTCGTCCTGCGGTTCGCGCTGCCGTCGGTGCCGGCGGAACGGGCATCGAGCCTGCGTCTGCTCGTCGACACCCTGCGCCGTCCCGGCATCGGTCTCGGCATGGTCGGGCACGTGCTCGTCGTGCTCGGGCACTTCCTCGCCTACACGTACGTGCGTCTCGCGCTGGAGCGCATCCCGGAGGTCGACGCCTCGACCATCGTCGTGCTGCTCGCGCTGTTCGGCGTCGGCGGCCTGCTCGGCAACATCACGATCGGCCTCGTCATCGACCGCACGTTCGCCTTCTTCGCAGTGTTCGCGCCGCTGGTGATCGCGGTGTCCGTCATCTCGATGATCCTGTTCTCGGGGTCGGTCATCGGCGTCGGCATCGTCGTGCTGGTGTGGGGCTTCTTCTTCTCGTCCTGGCTGATCGTCGCCAACACCTGGGTCGGGCACCGCATGCCCGATCGGCTCGAAGCCGGCGGCAGCCTCGTCGTGGTGGGCTTCCAGGGGGCGATCACGCTCGCGGCCGGCATCGGCGGACTGCTCGTCGACACGCTGAACGTCGAACTGGTCTACGTGATCGGCGCCATCTCGCTGCTCGCGGGCGCGGTGCTCTTCGGCGCCTCGAACCGCGTCAGCAGCAGGGGCTGAGAGGGCTCGGAATCTTTCCGGCGGGATCTTTCAGGCGGGGACAGGAGTGCGGTTCGCGAGCCGCCAGGCGGAGGGGGTCTGTCCGGTGCGGCGTCGGAACGCCCGACTGAACCCTTCATCCGAGGCGTAGCCGAGTTCGCGGGAGACATCCGAGACGCTCCGTCCGGCGTCGAGCATCCGCTTGGCCGCGTCGACGCGAACTTCGGTCACGTAGTCGGCGGGCGAGCGACCGACGGCGCTGCGGAACCGCTCGGCGAACGTGGAGCGCGACATGGCTCCGATGCCGGCGAGGCGCTCGACCGTCCAGTCGCGGCCGGGCTCCTCGCGGATGGCGTCGACGACCCGGTCGAGGAAGGGGTCGTTCGACAGCGACGGCCAGCCCGAGGGAGCGCAGCCGTTCGCAGCCCAGGCGCGGATGACCGATAGCAGCACCGTCGTCGCCATCATGCGGCAGATGATGGGATCGCCCTGGCGGGCGGGCTTCAGGGTGTGGTCGATCACGCCCATGTTCAGGGCGAGGGCCGCGGCGGCCGGCTCCACGGTGTCGAACCCGGTGACGGTGAGGAAGGGCGGCAGCAGTGCGGGCAGCGGCGACGCCGCATCCGCGAGTTCGATATCGGCGATCATGAGGCTCGTGGTGCTCGCGGCCTCGAGGACGAACGCTGAGCGGCCGATGGTCAGGAAGGCGTCGCCCGCGACCAGCACGTCATGCCGGTTCTCCGGGGTGGAGGGGCGCGTCTTCCAGTCCGGGTCGACGTCGAGTCGGCAGCCGTCGCCGAGCGGAGGGTGCCCCAGGACTCCGCCCTCCACGACGTAGACCAGCGTGATGGCACCGGCAGGGATCGGCAGCAGCGCTCCCGCAGCGAGAGAGGTGCGCCGGCCGATGCCGACGCGGAGGTCGACGGCGCCGAGCACGTTCGAGAGCGCGTCCGCATCCACTGTCACCATGCCTTCGGCAACATCGCGAGGCGGTGAGCTATTCCACTGCCGGCGGGGTCAACCGTTCGATTGATTCGAACGAGATGTCCGGCGGATACGGTGGAGGGACCCCACCCGAGGAGTACCGTGTTCCGCACACCCGACCGTCTGTTCCGAGTTCTCGCGATCGCGGAGGCGATCACCTGGACGATCCTGATCGCCGCGATCATCGCCCGCGCCGTCGGCGCTCCGGGGATCGTGGTGACCGTGGGCGGTGGCATCCACGGGTTCGTGTTCCTGTCGTACGCGGCGACGGCGATCCTGGTCGCATTGAACCAGCGTTGGCACGTCGGCGTCGGCGTGCTCGCCGTGGCCAGTGCCATCGTCCCCTACGCGACGATCCCGATGGAGATCTGGCTGCATCGCACCGGTCGACTCGCCGGCGACTGGCGCCTCGATGCGACGGACGACCCGCGGGATCGCCGCTGGTACGACCAACTGATGCGCTGGTTCCTGCAGCGGCCATGGGTGCTCGCGCTGTTGCTGGTCGTCGGCATCGTCGCGCTGTACGTCATCCTGTTGCTGATCGGCCCTCCGGGCGGCAAGTGAGTCCATGCGGTCGCGCCGCCGCTGCGCTCAGGGAGTGACGACGACCGCGTTCTCCTCGTTGATCGCGGCCATCGTCGCCTCCGCATCCGCGGCGGTGCAGTCCACGATCACCGACAAGCCGACTCCGGTCTGAGTGAATGCGCGCGCGGCCATGAGCCAGGTGCGGCTGCCGTCCACGCCCACCACCTGGCGCATCTCGACGCCCCCGCTCCCGCCGGCCATATAGCTGAACTCGCCGGTGGTCGCGAGCGCGGTGACCTCGCTGGTCGGAGTCTGCAGCAGCACACCGAGGATCGCATCGGATGACGCGCTGTCGTCCCCGGCGACCACGGGCACGTCGGTCGTGTACCCCTGCCAGAACCGTGCTGTGCAGGTGCCGTCGACCGTGCCGTAGGTCCAGCCGCCGTTGCCGTCGTCGGGTGAGACCGTCTTCCACCCGTCGTCGGCCATGAGCCCGTCGCCCCATTCGATGTAGGTGTCGTCGGCGAGATCGAGGCCTTTGGCGAAGGTCAGGGTCGAACCGGGCGCCTCGTCGACGGGTGCATCGGTCTCCGTGCTCGGCGAGGTGGCGTCGGACGGCGATGTCGCGGGGATCTGCGCGTACAGGCATCCGCTCAGCGAGAGCACTCCCGTGACAGCGATCGCGGTGGCGGCCAGGCGCAGGGGGATGGAGGAGGTGCGCGTCATGCGGGCCAGCCTAGCCCCGCGCCCCGCGCCCCGTCCTCGACTCCCGTGCCGTCCTCGACTCCTGCTCAGTGGGCGGTGGCGATGCCGATCGAGTCGTGCACGATCACCGCGGCGACCCGAGCGCCGGCCCCTGCCGCCACGATCAGCTGCTGCGGACCCGGTGCCGCGGCATCCCCTGCGGCATAGAGTCCCGGCACGTCGGTGCGACCGGAGCGGTCGGTGAGCAGGTGCCCGGCATCGTCCGTCGCCGGGGTGATCCCGTCGAGGAAAGCCAGCGTGGTGTCCCACTCGGGGCGCACGAAACCGCCGTCGACGCCGACCGCGGTGCCGTCGGCGAGGCGGATGGCTTCGAGCTGGCCTCGGTCGCCCACGAGCTCGGCGATGGGAGCCCGATGCACGGAGATCCCGACGGCTGCGAGGGCAGCCTCCTCGTCCGGTGTCACGGAGTCTGCGCCGTGGGTGAAGACGGCAAGGTTCTCGGTCCAACGGCCGATGAGTCGCGCGCGATCCGCGAGGTCCGCGGTCTCGCCGATGAGGGCGAGTCGGCGTCCCTGCAGCTCCCACGCATCGCAGGCGGCGCAGCTGAACAGACTCATGCCGTAGTAGCCGCGCAGGTTCGGGACATCCGGGAGCGTCTCGCGCAGACCGGTGGCCAGCAGCGTCGTGCGGGCGGTCACGGTCGCCTCGGTCTCGCGCCGTCCGATGTCCGCCGCGAACCCGCCGGCCGCGGGGCGGAGAGCGGCCACGCGGGTCCGTGATCTCACCTCGACGTTCGGGTAGGCCGCGAGCTCTGCCCTGGCGAGGCGACGCAGTTCTTGAGGCGGGATGCCGTCGCGGGTCAGGAATCCGTGCGATCGCAGCGTGGCCGCGTTGCGGGGACGATCGGCGTCGATCACGAGCACGCGCGCGAGGGCGCGGCCGAGGTTGAGCGCAGCGGAGAGGCCGGCGGGTCCGCCACCCACGACGAGCACGTCGTAGTCGGCGGGCTCGTCCGCTCTCGGTGTGAGTGATGTCATCCGCGTGGTCCTTCCGAGAAAGGGGCGGATCCATCGCTCGGCGTCTGCCGAGGCGACGCCGCCGGGCGGCCGGTAAGGCGCGCCTTACTTTCATCCTGCCACTGTTCGGCTGACCGGGTCGGTGCCTTCCGGCCCGACCTACCCGCGCCGCACGGGCTGCTGCAGTTCGGTGACCCAGTCGGACTGGTCTTCCGAGACGGCGCGCACGTAGAGCTCGCGGCAGGGGCCGTCGTGGACCAGACCGCGGGCGAAGATCTCGGTGTGGATCGACTGCCAGCTCTCGGCGATGCGATCCATCGAGCCGAGGTGGATGCCGCACACGGCGCCCGCCGCCGCCGGGAGCTCGATGATCTCGAACCCATCCTGTGCGGGGCCGGTGTAGGCGTATCCGGCGATGACCTGCAGGCCGTCGTCGAGCGTCTCGTACTCGGCGATCGGGGTGGACAGGGAGTGCTGGTCGCCGATGATCTCCGCCACCGCGTCGAACGCGGGTCCGACCACCCCCGCGACCGCCGGCTGATCGGCGACGATCGTGCGGATGGCCGCGAGGCGGACGGCGGGGAGGGGCTTGTCGACGATCTCGATCTGAGACATGTGATTCTCTCTTTCGATGAGGTGGAGGCGCCTCTCCACGTCGACGAGTCTCTCCGCGGCGATCCGATGCTCCTGCTCGACCTCTGCGCGACGGATCCGCAGCAGGGCGGCGATGCGCTCGGCATCGACACCCCGTTCGAGGATCGTCGAGATGTCGTCGAGCCCGAAACCCAGCTGGCGCAGGGCGACGATCCGATGCAGCCGTTCCAGCTGCGAGGGATCGTAGGAGCGGTAGCCGCTGAACTCGTCCACGTGGGCGGGCACGAGCAGGCCGGCGGTGTCCCAATGCCGGAGCATCCGATGGGTCACCTGGCCGACCTGCGCGAACGCTCCGATGGACAACATGTCTCAGTTCTCCCGTCTGCCACTGTGTCAGGGTCAAGTATCACGTCAGGGGAGGGGCGGGCGCGGATGCGGTCTCTCCTGACGCCGCATTCTCCGGCTCCGGACCGCATTCCGATATATCGTTTTCAGCCGCTGATCTGGGCCTTTGAATGTCGGTGGCTCCTGGTTCACTGACGGTATGACGGCACTGGCGGATGCGACTCTCGAGCAGGTGGGGGCGCTCGCCGCGCTCACCGAGATGCTCGTCGAGGTCGAGCGCACGATCAGCAGTCTGCAGGCCGCGCGCGACGGCATCCTCGCAGTGGGCTCGCGGCTCGCGCTCGACGTCGCCGCGCAGGCGGAGCATCCCGATCATGGGGAGATGACGGCGCGCACCGTGGCCGCGGAGTTCGCCGCGGCGCTGCGTGTGAGCGACCGCACGGTGCAGCGCCGCATGGCGGATGCGGCGTGGGTCGTGGAGCGCTTCCCGCTGGTCTGGGAAGCGCAGGGCGCCGGGCGCATCAGCGCGGCGCACGCCAGGGTCGTGTGCGAAGCCGGCGAGCATCTCGACGAGGCGGCGGGCCGCGATGCCTACGCGACGCAGATGGTCGCCTTCGCGGAGAGCGAGTCTCCTGGCAGGGTCGCGCGGATGGCGCGACGCGTCGCCGAACGGTTCCAGGCGCGATCGGTCGATCAGCGGCACGAGGATGCGCGGGAGCAGCGGTCCGTGTGGATCAAAGACGTCGACGACGGGATGACGCAGCTCGGGCTGCTCGGTCCCTCCGCGCTGGTCCACGGTGTCTTCGAGCGGCTGACGCAGATGGCCAAGGCCACGCAGGAGCAGCCGGTCGCGGAGGGGGTTGCGACCGAGGATGCGGAGGCGGATCCTCGCACCATCGCGCAGATCCGCGCCGACCTGGCCCTCGATCTGCTCCTGTCCGGCGCACCGGCAGGACATGACGCGCCCGAGGGGCTCCTCGCGGCGATCCGCGGATCGGTGTCGATCACCGTTCCCGTCACGACCCTGATGGGAAGCGGCACGACCCCGGCCGAGCTGAACGGCCGGACCCCGATCGACGCGCCGACCGCCCGCAGGTTGGCTGGCGCGGCATCCGGGTGGGATCGGATCCTCACCCACCCCGTCACCGGAGCAGTCCTCGCGGTCGACCGTTATCGTCCGAGTTCCGACCTGAAACGGCATCTGAGCGCCAGGGATCAGCGCTGTCGTTTTCCCACCTGCGGGTACGCGGCCGTCGACTGCGACATCGATCACCATCGGGATGCCGCGCTCGGGGGAGCCACCGCCGAAACGAATCTCGGTCACCTGTGCCGACGTCATCACGTGCTCAAGCATCATTCGCCATGGGCGGTCGAGCCCCTCGGCGGCGGGATCTACGCCTGGACCAGCCCGACCGGCAAGGTCTACATCGATCGGCCGCCGCCGCAGAACACCGTCACCTTCGCCGAGGATCATGGGGTTCCGCCGTTCTGAGTGACGGTGCCGCTGCCCGTGTGGGACGGTGCTGAGCGACCGGTCTGAGTGGCCGCGCTGCTTCCAGGTGGGGGAATCGCAAACTTGAGCCCGTTCATATCAAGTTCATTTGACACTCGAGCGACCTCTCGTTACACTTGAGTCATCGCGACTCAGGTTTCCTGATCGCCGCAGATTTCCGAACCACAACGAACTTCCAACAAAGGAGAGAACACATGGCACGTGCTGTCGGTATCGACCTCGGAACCACCAACTCCGTCGTCAGCGTCCTCGAGGGTGGCGAGCCCAAGGTCATCGCCAACGCCGAGGGCTTCCGCACGACCCCCTCGGTCGTGGCCTTCACCAAGGACGGGGAGGTGCTCGTCGGTGAGACCGCGAAGCGCCAGGCCGTCACCAACGTCGACCGGACGATCGCTTCCGTCAAGCGCCACATGGGCACCGACTGGAGCTTCGACGTCGACGGCAAGAAGTGGACGCCGCAGGAGATCTCCGCGCGCATCCTCATGAAGCTCAAGCGCGACGCAGAGGCGTACCTGGGCGACACGGTGACCGACGCGGTCATCACCGTCCCCGCGTACTTCAACGACGCCGAGCGTCAGGCCACCAAGGAGGCCGGCGAGATCTCGGGCCTCAACGTCCTGCGCATCATCAACGAGCCGACCGCGGCCGCGCTGGCCTACGGCCTCGACAAGGGCAAGGAAGACGAGCTCATCCTGGTCTTCGACCTGGGTGGCGGAACGTTCGACGTCTCGCTGCTGGAAGTGGGCAAGGACGACGACTTCTCCACGATCCAGGTGCGCGCCACCGCTGGCGACAACCGCCTCGGTGGAGACGACTGGGACCAGCGTCTCGTCGACTACCTGATCAAGCAGTTCAAGGAGACCACGGGCGTCGACGTCTCGGGTGACAAGATCGCCCTGCAGCGCCTCAAGGAGGCCGCGGAGCAGGCGAAGAAGGAACTCTCCTCCTCCACGTCGACCAGCATCAACCTGCCGTACCTGTCGCTGACCGACTCCGGCCCGGTGTCGCTGTCCGAGACCATCACCCGCGCGAAGTTCGAGGACCTCACGAAGGACCTGCTCGACCGCACCAAGAAGCCGTTCGAGGACGTCATCCGCGAAGCCGGCATCAAGGTGTCCGAGATCGACCACATCGTGCTCGTGGGTGGATCGACGCGTATGCCTGCGGTCGCCGAGCTCGTCAAGCGCGAGACCGGCAAGGACGCGAACAAGGGCGTCAACCCGGACGAGGTCGTCGCCGTCGGCGCGGCTCTCCAGGCCGGTGTCCTCAAGGGTGAGCGCAAGGACGTTCTCCTCATCGACGTCACCCCGCTGAGCCTCGGCATCGAGACCAAGGGCGGCATGATGACCAAGCTCATCGAGCGCAACACGGCCATCCCGACCAAGCGCAGCGAGACCTTCACCACGGCAGACGACAACCAGCCGTCCGTCGCGATCCAGGTCTTCCAGGGAGAGCGTGACTTCACGCGCGACAACAAGCCGCTCGGCACGTTCGAGCTGACGGGTATCGCACCGGCGCCCCGTGGCATCCCGCAGATCGAGGTCACCTTCGACATCGACGCCAACGGCATCGTGCACGTGTCCGCTAAGGACAAGGGCACGGGTACCGAGAAGTCGATCGTCATCTCCGGCGGCTCGTCGCTGTCGAAGGAAGACATCGAGCGCATGGTGCGCGAGGCTGAGGAGCACGCAGCGGAGGACAAGGCGCGCCGTGAGGCCGCCGAGGTCCGCAACCAGGCCGAGACCCTCGCGTACTCGATCGACAAGCTGATCACCGAGAACGACGACAAGCTGCCCGAAGACGTGAAGACCGAGGTCAAGGCCGACGTCGACGCGCTCAAGACGGCGCTGGCCGGCGAAGACGACGAGGCTGTGAAGACCGCGTTCGACAAGCTCAACCAGTCGCAGTCCAAGCTCGGCGAGGCCATCTACGCCTCCTCGCAGGCGGATGCCGCTGCCGGCGCTTCGGCTGACGGCGAGGCCCCGACCGGTGACGCTCCCTCCTCCGATGAGGACGTCATCGATGCCGAGGTCGTCGACGATGAGGACGAGAAGAAGTAATCATGACGGACAAGAACTTCGACGAGAACCAGTTTCCTGAGTCCGCCGAAGGTCGCAGCGAGGGGTCGGATGCTCAGGCATCCGGCCCCGCGCCGCACCACCAGGACTCCCGTGAAGCGGCAGCCGCCGAGGGGTCGGACGAGACCCCCGTCGACGGTGCGCCGGACGACCTCACGGTCGACGACATCCTCGGCGCCACGCAGACCGGCGAGGCCGCGGCGGAAGACGCCGTGCTCGCCGACCTGGAATCCACGCTGCTGAACGACCTCAAGCGCCTCCAGGCCGAGTACGCCAACTACCGTCGCCGCACCGAGGAGCAGCGCCAGGTCGAGAGCGAGCGCGCGAAGGGCGAGGCCGCCAAGGGTCTCATCCCCGTGCTCGACGACCTCGACCGCGCCGCCCAGCACGGCGATCTCGTGGAGGGGACTCCCTTCGCCGTGATCGCCGACAAGGTGCGGCTGGTCGTGGAGCGTCTCGGAGTGGTCGCGTACGGCGAGAAGGGCGAGGAATTCGACCCCCAGCGTCACGAGGCCATCTTCCAGCAGCCGACTCCCGGCGCCGAGAAGACCACCGTGCTGGAGGTCGTCGAGGTGGGCTACCGCCTCGGTGATGTCGAGTTGCGCCCCGCGAAGGTCGTCGTCGCCGTCCCGGAAGGGTAGGTGATCGATGGCCAGCCAGGATTGGTTCGACAAGGACTTCTACAAGACCCTCGGGGTCTCCAAGGACGTCAGCGATGCGGACCTGAAGAAGACGTATCGCAAGCTCGCGCGCAAGTATCATCCGGACTCCAATCAGGGTGATGCCAAGGCCGAGGCGAAGTTCAAGGAGATCAGCGAGGCCTACTCGGTGCTCTCCGACGCCGAACAGCGCAAGGAATACGACGAGATCCGCGCCATGGGCTCCGGCGCCCGCTTCACGGCGGGCGGCCAGGGGGCCGGCGGCTTCGAAGACGTGTTCAGCCGTTTCGGACAGCAGGGCCGCGGGCAGACTGCCGACTTCGAGGACATCTTCGCGATGTTCAACCAGGGGCAGGGCGCGAGCTTCGGCAACGGTCGCTTCGGTCAGCCGAGCGGCGGTTACCGCGGCTTCGGTGGTCCGCAGCGCGGTGCCGACGTCACGGCCCGCACCACGCTCGACTTCATCACCGCCGTGCAGGGCGAGACCATCTCGCTGCAGGGTGAAGACGGCAAGCCGTTCAAGGTGAAGATCCCTGCGGGTGTCGCCGACGGCCAGAAGATCCGTCTGCGCGGGCGCGGTCGTCCCTCGCCCGATGGCGGAGAGAGCGGCGACATCGTGGTGCAGATCGCGGTGCGCCCGCATCCGGTCTTCACCCGCGACGGTCTCAACCTGCGAGTCGTCGTCCCGGTGACGTTCACCGAGGCCACTCTCGGGGCGACCATCGAGGTGCCCACCCTCGGCGGCGACGTGGTGAAACTCCGCGTCGCACCCGGCACCCCCTCCGGGCGGGTGCTGCGGGTCAAGGGCCGCGGTGTCACCACCTCGAAGGGCACGGGCGACCTGCTCGCCGAGCTTCAGGTCGCGGTGCCCACGCACCTCGATGAGGCCGCACGCGAAGCGCTGGAGAAGTTCCAGGAACTCGAGCCCACGGAGAACCCGCGGGCCGAGCTGATGGCGAAGGCGCGGCGATGACCGGTCGTCGAAGCGGACACCGGGGGCGGAGGCGTTCATGATGAATGCCGACACCCCGGTGTTCGCGATCGCCGCCGCCGCCGAACTCTCCGGCCTCCATCCGCAGACCCTGCGGCAGTACGACCGCATCGGCCTCGTCGTCCCCGGGCGCACCTCAGGGGGCTCGCGCCGCTACTCGACACGCAACATCGAGCAGTTGCGCGAGGTCGCTCAGCTCTCCTCCGAAGGGGTGAGCCTTCCCGCGATCGCTCGCCTGCTCGACCTGGAAGACGAGAACAGGGCGCTGCGTAATCGAATCACCGTGCTCGAGAGCGCGCTGCGCACCGAGCGCGAGAGCCGTCCGGGCGTGCGCGTGTTCGCCGCCGGGTCCGCGGGCGTCGTGCCCATGCCGACCGGTCGCCGCCTTCGGCGCTCGACCGAGGTCGTGCTCTGGGACCCGCGCGGGAGCGCCTAGGTCACTCGCGATGGGCGGTGTGTATCCTGTCAACAGTTAACAGGAGGTCACCATGACGCAGACCGTCACGCGCGGAGAATCCCTCGGCGCCCAGGTGGCGCGGGTGCTCCGCCAGCGCATCGTGCGCGGCGAACTCGCCCCGGGCGCACGCATCACCGAAGAAGCGCTCGCCGAGGAGTTCTCGGTCAGTCGGGGACCGGTGCGCGATGCCCTGACGCAGCTGAGCTTCGAGAAGCTCGTCGAGGTGCAACGTCCGCGTGGGGTCTACATCGTCGGACTCACCCGCGACGACGTCGATCAGCTGTACAGCCTGCGGGGCGCTCTCGAACAGCTCGCCCTCTCTCGAGCGATGCGCGTCGACGACGACGAGCGCTGGGAGGCCATCTCCGCCGCCGTCGCGCGGATGGCCGAAGCCGCCGATGCCGGAGACCACGCGGCGTTCGTCACCGCCGACCTCGAGTTCCACTCGCAGATCTACGCGCTCGCCGATCACCCGCGCCTCGAGGGGGCGTGGAACCAGTACCTGCCGACGTTCACGGCGCTGCTCGAGGTCACGATCAATCATGACGAGGATCTCCATGAGTCGTCAGACGATCATGTGAAGCTGCTCGAGGTCATGCGCACCGGTACCCAGGAAGCTGCTGCCGAGGTGTTGAGCGCCCACCTCGACGGTGCACGCGAGCGCATGCTGCACGAGGTGGGCGGACGCTGACCGTCAGATCGACGGATCGTTCGGATGCACCTGCAGCCGACGCACCAGCCCCCAGGTGTTGCCGCGGGCTGTCGCCGAATGGCTGAACTCGTCGAGAGCGGCCTGCGCCAGAGCAAGACCGCGTCCGTTCTCGCTCGCCTGCTCGGGCATCACGACGCCGTCCCAGTCGATCGTCGCCGGTTCCGCCGAGTCGACGACCTCAGCGTGCAGCGCACCGTCGGAAGCGCGCACATCCACGCTCATCGTCACGTCGATGCCCCGGCTGTGCTGTGCGATGTTGGTCGCGACTTCGCTGAGCGCGAGCGTGAAGAGGGTGCGGTCTTCGGCGGGGACGCCGGGCGCGCGTATCCAGAGCCGGTCGAGCTCATCCAGGACGCGGTCGACGAGGGCGAGTTCTGCCCGCCCGTCGATGTGGAAGCCCGGCGGTTCAGCTGCCATCGAACGCCGATTCCGGCGTGGGGTAGTCGCGAAGCACGCGATCGAGGTTGGTGAGGTGCAGGACCGTCTTCACCGCGTCGGGCACGGCGGCGATCCGCAGGTCTCCGCCTGCGACCCGGGCGCTCTTGAGGCCTCCGACGAGGGCGCCGAGTCCGGAGGAATCGACGAATTCCGTGCCACGCAGATCGATCGCGATGCGGGGCTGTCCTGCGGTGACGAGGTCGCTCACCGCGTTTCGCAGCAGCGGCGCGCCCGAAGCGGTCAGCCGCCCCGTGATCGCGATCACGGCATAGCCATCCCTGTTCTCAGTGCTGACGTTCATTCGACTCCTTCTCGAGGGCGCGGGCGGCCGGTCCGCGGTAGCGGGCGGCCTGGATGATGACGCTGAGCACGACCAGGTCGTACAGCACCCAAGCCGTGTTCACGATCGTGCCGGTGCCGTCGGCGGTTCCGATGATCACGCGGGTGATGCCGATGATGAGGGCGAGCGCGAGCATCGCCATCGCGGTGAGCTGGGGCCAGATCTGCCCCCAGGGGATGCCGCGGGGGTCGCGGCCGTCCTTCCGCGTGACGGCGAAGGAAAGCGGGCGGCCGAGTGCGACGTTGGCGAATGCCGTCCAGCAGGCACGGATCCATACCGGGAACAGTGCGAGCGAGTACTGCTGCCCCCTCCAGGTGCGCACGCCCTTCGCGACCACGAGGAACAGCGCCTGATTCACGAGGAAGTACGGCAGGAAGCGGGCGAAGAAATCCAACGACCAGGCGGTGACCGGAAGCACACCCCACACCAGGTAGACGACCGGGGCCACGAGATAGACGATCGCGGCGAATCCCGACAGGTACGTCCACATCGTGGAGAAGTACATCAGCCGCTGTCCGGCCGAGAGGCCCCGTTTGACGAGCGGGTTGTCCCGCAGCATCACCTGCAGAGTGCCCTGCGCCCAGCGCAGTCGCTGCGTCAGCATCGTGCGGAGGTCTTCGGGAGCGAGACCGTGCGCCAGGATCTCGTGGTGGTACACGCTCTTCCAGCCGAGGGCGTGCAGCTGCATGGCCGTGGCCATGTCCTCGGTGACCGAGATCGTCGCGAGGGGGAGGATGGGCTGTGCCTCGTCGCCACGGTCCAACCGCAACGCGTCCAGCAGACCCCGCACAGCGGCGACGGCGGTGACCGGGGAGAGGTCGGAGGCGGCGAGGGCATCGAGGCCGGCCTCGTCGACGATCACCGCGCCCAGCTCGGCGTCCTGCTGCAGCGGAAGGGCGCCTATCTCCGCCAGGTCAGCCCTGATGCCGTCCATATCGTGCGCGATGAGGATGCGTGAGGCATGGTCGACCGACTCGCGCACCCGCGCGGCGACATCGGCGACCGATTCTCCGGCCGCGAGTTCCTTCCGTCCGCGGCTGATCGCGATGCGCAGCGCCGACAGCTCCGTCGCCAGGGCGGAATCCGCTGCGGTCTGCGCCTCCCGCGCGATCAGGGTCTCGGCGGCCTTGAGTGCCCGGGAGGCCGAGTCGGTGACGTCGCGCACATACCCCACGATCCCGAGTCGCATCAGGGCTTCGCGTCGCAGCACGGCGTTCGAGCCGCAGAAGAAGGCGGCGTTCCATCCGTCCTTGCCCTGCTGGATCGGACCGTAGAACAGCGGCGCCTGGCTGCCCAGCGGATCGGCGTCATCGACGTTCACGAACCACTGCGGCGTCTGCACGAGGGCGACCTCCTCGTCGTCCGCGAAGTATCCGAGCGTGCGATGGAGGATCAGTGGATCGGGAACCTGATCGGCGTCGAGGATGAGGAGGAACTCGCCGTCGGTCTGGAACAGTGCGCTGTTCAGGTTGCCGGCCTTGGCATGCCGCGGCTTTCCCGTCCACTCCTCCGAGCGCGTGAGGTAGCCGACCCCCGCCGCTCGGGCTTCGGCCTCCAACTCGGGGCGCGAGCCGTCGTCGAGGATCCAGGTCGAGTGGGGGTAGGCGATGTTCTTCGCCGCGCGGGCGGTGGTCATCACCAGAGCCACCGGTTCGTCGTACGTCGTGATGAACACGTCGACTGTCCCCTGCGGCGGCGAGACGGGGGCCGGCCGCTCGCGTGCGCGCCACATCGTGAGGCAGAACAGGAACGTGTCGATCAGGCTGTAGGTCTCGGCGATCACGAGGGGCACGGCGATCCACCACGCCGACCAGTTGACCGATTCGAGCCAGCGCCATGCCACGTAGTTGACACCCAGCAGCACGGAGAGCAGGGCGAGGATGCGGATCGCCGCGAACCGGGCGGTCATGCGTCCCTCCGCACCACCACGACGGTGATGTCGTCCGTCGCACGATCGTCGGCGGCGAGTCGCAGCGCCTCGCGCACCGCACCCTCCGGGCCGAGCGCTCGGAGCACGCGCTGCACATGGGCGAAGGGATCGTCGGCGTCGAGCACATCCAGCAGTCCGTCGCTGCAGCAGATGAACGTGTCGCCGGGTTCGAGCCTCGTGGTCATCGGGACGCGGGCATCGACGACGCCCATGCCCATCCCGAGCGGGAGGTTCTTGGAGCGCAGGTGCGTCCAGGAACCGTCGGCCCGGATCACGAAGGCGAGGTTGTGCCCGGCGTCGATCACGTCCAGATCCCCGCTCTCGGGTCGCAGCTCGGCGACCATGGCGGTGACGAACATCGCCGTGTCGGCGAGGTCCTCTTCGAGCAGACGATCGACGTCGGCCACGGAGACGGCGAGCGAGCGCTCGGGCGCCGTCCGCAACGACGCTCGCACGGTCGCGGCGACGAGTGCGGGGCCGGTGCCCTTGCCCATCGCGTCGGCCACCGTGATGCGCAGCGCCCCTCCGTGCGTCGAGAAGTCGTAGTAGTCGCCCGCGAGCATGCCGCGCGGGGCGGCACCCGCAGCGATCGTGTAACCATCGAGCTCGGGGTTCGAGCGTGGTCGCAGCGCGCGCTGGAGAACAGCCGCGTGGTCGATGTCCTGGTCCTGGGCGAGCTCGGTCTGCACCCAGAACGCCAGGTCGCGCAGCAGGTCGCGCTGCGCTTCGGTGAAGGTGTGGGGCTCGGTGTCGAGCACGCACAGGGTGCCGACGGGCTCGCCGCCGGGCGCGTGCAGCGGGTGGCCGGCATAGAAACGCAGGTGCGGGTCCCCGGTGACGAACGGGTTGTCGGCGAAGACATCGGTGATGAGGGCATCTTCGACCACCACGGTCGCGTCCTGCGACACCGTGTAGTCGCAGAAGGAGTCCTGCCGGGGGGCTTCGTTCCCGCCCAGCCCGATCTGCGCCTTGCGCCATTGCCGATCACGGTCGATCAGCGAGACGCTGACCATCGGCACGCCGAACATCTCCTTCGCCAGCCGTGCCACCCGGTCCACGCGCTCGTCCGGTGGTGTGTCAAGGATCCCCAGTTCCTCGAGCGCTGCCTGTCGCCGTCGCTCGTCGAACATGTGCTCCGCCCCTCCTACGGTCGCCTTCGGCCATCCTAGAAGGAACGCATCGCCGGCGGGACGCCATTCGCGCATCCGCCAGTGTTGACTGTTAACAGTCAACACTGCTACGGTCGGGGAGTCGACAACAGGGTCGACCCACGTAGAGGAGCAAAGATGCCCCGCAAGCGCATCACCCGGGCGGCCGCCGCGATCGCCGCCCTCGCAGCCACCGCTCTCATCGTCTCGGCCTGCACCAAGGTCGAGGAGGGCGAGGAAGCCGGATCGGCGTTCCCCGAGAACGACATCCGACTCATCATCCAGGCCAACCCCGGCGGAGGGTCCGACCTCTCGTCGCGCGCGCTGGCCACCGAGCTGGAGAAGATCCTCGGCGTCAGCGTCATCCCGGAGAACATGCCCGGTGCCGCCGGAGCGCTGGCCATGGAGTACGTGGGCGCGCAGGATCCCGACGGGTATGTCATCGGATTCGCGCCGGTCGAGATCGCGATGCTCAACACCACGCAGAGTGCGAACGTGCTGCCGGACGACTTCGACCTGCTCGGCCAGATCATGCTCGCCCCCGGCGTGGTCACGGTCGGCGCGAACAGCGGTATCGAGACCCTGGAAGACCTCGTCTCTCAGGCGAAGGCGGGTGCCGTGACGGTCGCCAACTCCGGCGCCGGCTCCATCTGGGAGGCCGCCACCATCGGGCTCGGCGACGCGACGGACGCCGACTTCACCCCGGTGCCGTACGACGGAGGAGCGACAGCCGTCGCAGCAGCGGCATCGGGTGAGACCGTCGCCGCCGTCTCCGGCCTCGGCGAAGCCCTGGCGCAGGGTGAGGCCGTGCGCATCCTGGCTGTCATGAACGACGTGCGCCACCCCGACGCGGAAGACGTCGAGACGGTCGAAGAGGCCATCGGCGAAGACGTGATCTTCGGTGGCTGGGGCGGCATCTACGCACCCAAGGGTCTCCCTGACGACGTCAAGACCACGCTCGAAGCCGCCGTGAAGGAAGCCGTCGAGTCCGACAGCTACCAGAAGTTCCAGGCCGATGCCGGAAACCTGGTCGTGTACCGCGACTCCGCCGAGTGGACCACCTTCGTCGACGAGCAGTTCGACCTCTTCAAGGACCTCCTGGGCTGAGAAGACCGGGTCGCCGATGCTGCGGGGCCGGGCTCATCACCGGCTCCGCAGCACCCACCCTCACTTCTCGGATCAGGAAAGGAGCACCATGTCGACCTCCGCATCGGACGGGTCTGCAACGCACGTCTCCGTCGCCGCCACGGACGACGGGTACCAGGGCGCCTCCGCCTCGCGTCCCCTCGAGATCGTGTTCGCGGTCGTCGCCCTCGGGTTCACCGCCGGCTACCTCTTCCTCGCAACGCAGATCCCGCTGCGCCGCGAGGCCGCCCCCGGGCAGATCGACGCCCGCTTCTGGCCCCTCGTCATCGGGGTCACCGGCGTCGTCATCGCCATCGCGCTGCTCGCGGTCGCGATCACCCGTCCGGCCCCCACCCGTGAAGACCTCGAGCGCATCCAGCCAGGAGGCTACCTGCGCGTGATCGCCACCCTCGCGATCACCGGCACCTTCATCGCGCTGTGGTCGCTGGGTTCGGTCATCCTGTTCGGCTACCGCATCGAGGTCTTCCCGATCGCCGCCGCTCTGCTGATGGCCGCCCTCATGCTCCTCTACGGCCACCGCCGCTGGCTGAGCCTCGTCATCTACTCCGCCTCCGTCACGGCGTTCGTCTACGTCGTGTTCGGGATGCTCCTGAGGATCCCCCTGTGAACGCGCTCATGGAGGGGCTGAACTCGCTCCTCGACATCTCGATCCTGCTCTACATGCTCGTCGGCCTCGTGCTCGGGTTCATGGTCGGAGCGTTCCCCGGCATCACCGCGACCATGGCCGTCGCCCTCGCCGCCGGCTTCACGATGACCCTCGAGCCCGTGCAGGGTCTCGCCGTGCTGCTGACGATCTACGTCGCGGCGAACTTCGGCGACCGGGTGCCGTCCATCCTGATCAACACCCCGGGCACGCCCGCGTCCATCGCCACCACCCTCGACGGGTATCCGATGGCGAAGCAGGGAAGGGCGGGGCTCGCGCTCACCGTCTCGGCGATCGTCTCGGCGGTCGGCATCCTCGCCTCACTCGTGCTCTTCGCGGTCGCCGCCGTGCCGATCGCCAGCTTCGCCCGCGACTACTTCAAGTCGCCCGAGCTGTTCGCGCTCGTGGTCTTCGGCATCGCGATCATGATCGGCATCTCGTCGAAGTCGATGCTCAAGGGCATTCTCGCCGGACTCTTCGGCCTCATGCTCGGCAGCGTCGGCACGTACGCGGCCACCGCCGACCAGCGCTTCACCTTCGGGGTGCTCGAACTCGTCGAGGGTGTCAACTTCATCGCCGTGATCATCGGACTCTTCGGCATCGCCGAGCTGTTCGACCAGCTGCTCACGCATCGGAAGTCGGCCGTGCGCCCGATCTCGAGTCTCGGCCGCTGGTGGCCGAACCGCGCCGAACTGAAGCAGAGCGGGCGCGCGACCGCGGTCGGCGGCGCCGTCGGACTCGGTGTCGGGCTCATCCCCGCGGCCGGTGGGGACATCGCCGGACTCATCGGGTGGGAGCGGGCACGCAAGGCGTCGAAGCACCCCGAGATGTTCGGCAAGGGATCGATCGAGGGTGTCGCCGCCTCCGACACCGCCTCCAGCGCCACCCTCGGCGGCTCCCTCACGACGACCATGGCCCTCGGCATCCCCGGTGACTCGGTGATGGCCGTGATGATCGGCTCGATGATCATCTGGGGCATCACCCCCGGTCCCACACTCTTCACCAACCGCCCCGACCTGGTCGTCTCGATCGTGGGCATCATGCTGATCGCGACGATCCTCTCTCTCGCGCTCAGCCTGGTGCGCATGAAGGGCATGGTGAAGCTGCTCGACGTGCCACAGCCGTATCTGTGGAGCGGCATCCTGATCTTCTGCATCATCGGCACCTACGCCACCTCGAACAGCCTGTCGACGGTCGTGACGATGCTCGTCTTCGGTGTGATCGGCGTGCTGCTCAAGCGCATGCAGGTGCCGGCCGGTCCGGTCGTGCTCGGCCTCCTGCTCGGACCGCTCGCCGAGGAGAACCTCGCCCGCACGCTGGCGATCCTCCCCACGCGTCCGTTCTTCGAGGTGGTCAGCCCCATCGCGCTCGTGCTGCTCGCCCTGGCCGTGCTCTCGATCGTGATGCCGGCCATCCGCGCCGCCCGGAGGCCCCGTGCCGAGCGCGCCTCGCTCGCGGACTCGATCCTGCACGACGACAGCATCCAGCAGATCGAGAAGGCACACGACGAGCTCGCAGCCCAGCCCGATCTGCTCACCTCCACCGTCCGCAACGTCGACACCTCAGGGCGTCGTGCCCGCAAGACCCGCAAGAACTCCGAGGAGACCGAGAAGTGACCCGCTATGACATCCTGACCGCCGTGCCCACCGCGTTCCACCGCGACGGCACCCTCGACATCGAGGGCTCGCGTGCGATCTTCCGGTTCGTCGCCGACTCGGGGAACGAGGGAGCGTTCGTGCTCGGCACGACGGGGGAGTTCCCCGCCGTGGACGCCGACGAGTTCGCGGCCATCGTGGAAGCGGCGTTGGCCGAGCTGCAGGAGCGCATGCGCGTGGTCGTGCACGTCGGTCGCCCCAGCACCTTCGAGGCCGTGCGGCTGACCCGTATCGCCCGCCGACTGGGCGCGACCGAGTTCGCCGCGCTGACGCCGTACTACCTGCAGGCCACGGACGACGCGATCTTCGAGTACTACCGCGCGGTGTCGGAGGCCGTCGGGGACGGGCGGCTGTACGTGTACATCTACCCGGCCCGCAGCGGCAACCCGGTGTCGCCGGAGCTCCTCGCGCGTCTCGCACGACTGCCCAACGTCGTGGGCGCCAAGATCAGCGAACTCTCCCTCGACGACATCGCCGCCTACCGTGCCGTCGTGCCCGCCGACTTCGACCTCTACACCGGCGCCGACCGCGACCTGATCGCGGCCGTCGAGGTGGGGGCGCAGGGCGTCGTGTCCGGGGTATCGTCCGTCACGCCGAAGCCGTTCCGCGCCCTCGCCGACGCCGCGCGGTCCGGGGACGCGGCGGCCATCGTCGCTGCGCAGGCCGCGGTCGACGATGTGGTCGCGCTCATCGGTGGCGACATGGCCCGCATGAAGGAGGCGTACCGCGTGCTCGACGTGGTCGACACGCACTGCCGCATGGCGATCGCCGAGCCGAGTGCCGCCGAGCGCACCGCCGTCGCCGAGGTGGTGGCCGCGCACCGGTGACACGTCACAGGTGACACGGTCACAGGAGATGGAAATGTCGTCTTCCTAGCGTGGAACCAGGGAACGACCCTGCTCCGCGCCTGGCGCGCGGGTGTCCTGCCACGAAGGAAGAACTCCTCATGACGAACACCACAGCCCCCTCCGCCGCACCCTCGCTGGGACTCCTGGTCCTCCGCGTGGTCGTCGGCGCGATCTTCGCCGCACACGGCGCGCAGAAGATCTTCGAGTTCACGCTCCCCGGAACGATCGGCAGCTTCGCAGGCATGGGGATTCCGCTCCCGGAGATCGCCGGCCCTGTCGTCGCCTTCGTCGAGCTCATCGGCGGCATCCTGTTGATCCTCGGCCTCTTCACCCGTCCTGTCGGTATCCTGCTGGCCATCGACATGATCGTCGCGCTCATCGCCGTGCACCTTCCCGCGGGCCTCTGGGTCGGCGAGGGCGGCTACGAGTTCGTCGCCGTCCTCGGTGCGGCAGCTCTCGCCCTCGCGCTCACAGGCGCCGGGCGTTTCTCCCTGGACGGTGCGTTCCTGCGGGGACGCGCACCGGCCTGGCTGAGCTGAAGAACCTCCGCATCACGACGGATGCCGCGGCCCGAGGGGTCGCGGCATCCGTCGTCTGTGCGGGGTGTGTTGCGGAAGGGAAACCCGCATTCCGCGTCGTTGCGGCCTCCACGCGCACCTCCGCTTTCGTTTTCGACGACAAAGGTATGCGAAAACACAAAAAAGAAAAGACTTTCACTGAGGTTCCCCGTATTCCTGGCGTCAAATACGCAAATAAACCTAAACTGAGCGCATTCGGCATCTCGCCGAGGACTTTTACAGCGAAGTAAGGGGATTGCAGATGAAGCTCAAGAGGAGCCTGGCGGGAGTGGCCACGGTCATCACCGCCCTCGGAGTCACCGCCTGCGCCGGCGGCGCAGCGCCGGACGCGTCGGGAAACGCCTCCAGCGACACCATCACGTTCCGCTCGTGGAGCCCGATCGAGCAGACGACCCGTCAGATGATCGAGGCCTTCCAAGCGGAGAACGACGGATCGAAGATCGACGCGACGATCTTCAACTACCCGGAGTACCTCGTCGACCTGCAGAGCCGTGCCAGCTCGAACACGATGCCCGACGTGCTCGGCCTGCAGCCCGGAGCGCTCACCCAGCAGTACCGCGAGAACCTGATGCCTCTGCAGGACTGCGCCGCCGAGACCTGGGGTGACGACTGGCAGAGCAAGTTCTACCCGATCGGCATCGAACAGGCCCGAATGGGCAACCCCGAGGGCGACGACAACTTCTACTCGCTCCCCATCCTCACCCAGACGGTCAACCTCTGGGCCAACTCCGAGATCTTCGACGACGCCGGTCTGAGTGTGCCGAAGACCTGGGACGAGCTCGTGCAGACCACGAAGGACCTGAGCGGTGGCGACGCCGCCCCGTTCCTCCTGCCCGCGAAGGACTCCTGGCTGCGCAACGTCGTCTTCCTGCAGATCGCCAACAACGTCTCGCCCGGAACCGTCTATGAGGCAGAGGCCGGTTCCGTGCAATGGACAGACCCGGCCATCGTGAAGGCGTTCGAGTACTGGGGCAAGCTGTTCTCCGACGGCATCGCCCAGGACGGTGCGATCGGCCTCGACGCCTACCCGTCGGCGGTGAACCAGTTCGAGGCGGGCAACGCCGCCATGATCCCCCTCGGTGCCTGGTGGATCCAGCAGTCCGACCCGACCAAGTCCGACATCCCGCCGCTGTCGGAGGGCATGTCCGGGTACGAGCCGTTCCTGTTCCCGACCATCCCCGGCGGTGCCGCCGAGCCGCAGTTCGTCGGCGGCATCGACGTGAGCCTGGGCATCTCGAAGAACACGGCCAACCCCGACCTCGCCTGCAAGGTGCTCACCGACTTCATCGCCGGCTCCGCCGCGCAGAAGCTCGTCAACACCATGAACGATGTCCCCGCCGTCACCGGTCTCGCTCCGGAGAAGTTCACGAGCGAGAAGCAGGAGCAGATCTGGAACCTGTTCGTCGACGAGTGGCTCCCGCAGGTGAAGTACTCGCGCTACTTCGAGTCGCCCAAGCTCGACCAGGCCGTGGCCGATGCGCTCGCCGCCATCGCGACCGGTGACGCCACTCCGCAGGAGGCAGCGGAATCCGTCCAGGCCGTCCAGGACACCCTGTAGCTCAGGAACCTGTGGCAGCAGTGGAGTTCGTGCAGGGTCCGGGACCTCTTCCCCGGACCCTGCGCCGAGAGGAGCGCGCATGAAGATCCTGACGAGAGAGCGGCTGGTCGGCCTCGCCTTCCTGGCACCGACCCTCATCCTGTTCGCCGTATTCGTCGTGTACCCGATCGTGTACAACGTGCAGGCGAGCACGCTCGACTGGGACGGTGTCAACGTCGGCACGGCAGTCGGCATCGGCAACTACCTGGAGCTGTTCCAGGATCCGACGTTCCTCATCACGCTGCGCAACTCGGCGTTCTGGATCGTGCTGACGATCGTGCCCCAGGGCGTGATCGGCTTCCTCCTCGCCGTCGCCCTCAACCAGGGGCTCCGCGGCAGCACGATCTACCGGGCAATCTTCTTCATCCCCGCGATCCTCTCGCCGGTCGTGGTCGGGATCGTGTGGCAGCGCATCCTCGACCCTTTCAACGGCGTGCTCACCGCCATCGGCAAGGCCACAGGGCTCACCTTCCTCGGCGGCAACTACCTGGCCGATCCGCAGACGGCGATCTTCGCGGTGATCTTCGTGAACGTCTGGATGTGGACCGGGTTCTCGATGCTGTTCTACCTCGCGGGGCTGCAGCTGATCGATCCCAGCCTCGTGGAGGCGGCGCGCATCGACGGCGCCAACGGTTTCCAGACCATGGTGCGGATCACGTTCCCCCTGCTGAAGACCACCACACTGTCGCTCGTGCTCCTCGGGATCATCGGTTCGCTCAAGACCTTCGAGCTCGTCTACGTGCTCACGCAGGGCGGACCCAACCACGCGTCGGAGATGCTGCCCACCTTCGCGTTCCTGGAGGCGTTCCAGCTGCAGAACGTCGGGTACGCCTCGGCCATCAGCGTCGTGCTGCTCGTCGTCGCCGTCGTGAGCTCGCTCTCGATGGTGCGGGTGTTCGGCGCCGGATTCATCACAGGAGACGAGAAATGACCGCGACGAGCGAGACCCGCACCCTGATCGTCCCGAAGGACACAGTCGGCCGTCACCGCCACGGTGCTCCCGGACGCCGCGTCGGCTGGCTGCACTTCGTGCTCGTGCCGCTCGCCGTGCTCTGGCTCGTACCGATCATCATGGTCGTCGGGCTCTCGATGATGCCGCCGAACAACCCCGGCACGCAGTTCTTCGGGCTGTTCCCCGCGGAATTCAGCGTCAAGAACTACCTCACGATCTGGGACCAGAACCCGATCCTGTTGCACCTGCTCAACAGCCTCCTCATCACGGTGCCTTCGGTGCTGCTGGTCTGTCTGCTCGGATCGATGACCGCCTTCGCCCTGGCCCGGCTGCGGGTTCCGCTGAAGGCCCTGATCTTCGGGGTGCTGATCCTCGCGCTGATCCTGCCGATGTCGAGCATCGTGGTCGCGACGTTCCGCATCCTGCAGTCGATGCAGCTGTACAACAACCTCCTCGGGCTCGTCCTGGTGTACAGCGCACTCGGCCTGCCGTTCGCGGTCATCATCATCCGCACCTCCTACCTCGCGATCCCGCTCGAGACCTACGAGGCCGCACGACTCGACGGGGCGAACAGCTGGCAGATCTTCTGGCGCATCTACCTGCCGCTCGGCAAGCCCGCCCTCGCCGTGGTCGCGGTGTGGCAGACGATGATGAGCTGGAACGACTTCCTGCTGCCGCTCGTCACGCTCGGCGACAACGAGCTCAAGCCGCTCACCCTCGTGCCGCTCGCCTACCGCGGCATGTACCTGTCACAGCCGGGGGCACTGTTCGCGATCCTGGTGCTGATCTCCATCCCGGTCGTGCTGCTGTTCGTCTTCATCCAGAAGTACCTGGTGAACGGCCTGTCGGGAGCGATCAAATGAGCGTCATCGGCCTCGATCTCGGAACCAGTGGCGTGCGGGCCGTCGCCTTCGCCGCAGACGGACGGACGCTCGGTGGGGCGTCGGCACCGCTGATGCTGCGGCGCGACGGTCGCGGGCGCGTCGAGCTCGATGCCGAGGAGATCATCGTCGCCGCCGAGAGCGTGGTGCGCGCAGCGGCGGCGGAGGCAGAGCAACTCGGCGACGCGGTGCAGGCGATCGGCTTCAGCGTGCTCGGCGAGGCCGTCGTGCCTGTCGACGGGGCCGGCGTACCGCTCGCTCCGGTGGCGGTGAGCATGGACACGCGCGGCATCGAACACGCCGCCGTGCTGGGGGCGCGGCTCGGAGACGGCCGCTTCACCGCGATCACCGGACAGCCGTTGCACGGGATGTTCTCGGTCTTCAAGATCATGGCCGGCGATGATGCCTGGTCTGCGGCCGCGGGTTACCGCTGCATCGGGGATCTGGTCGCCGAGCGGTGGAGCGGTGTCGCTGCCATCGACCTCGGTCAGGCCGCGCGTACCGGCATCCTCGACGTCGATCGAGGCGAATGGAGCAGCGAGATCCTCGAAGCCGTGGCCGCCTCCGCCCCGTGGGTGCGGGAAGACCGGCTCCCGGTCCCCGTGGCATCGGGAACCGTGATCGCCGGCGTCCACGACCAGGCGGCTGCCGTGCTCGGCGTCGCACCCGGCACGCGCCTGGTTGCCGGCACGCACGACCAGGCGGCTGCCTTCCTCGGCGCCGGTGGAGAGGCGGGAGTGCGGTCCGTGATCGCGCTCGGGTCGAGCGACTGCCTCTCCGTCGCCACCCGCGAACGCCCGCGTGGACTCGAGTCGACCGGCTTCGCCAGCTACCGACTCGATGACGAGACATGGATCACCCTCGCCGGAACCGCCGCAGGCGGATGGGCGCTGGAATGGCTGGCGACCCTCCTGGGCCGTGACGTCGGCGATGTGTTCGGCGCGCTCGCCGAGGATCCGCCCTCTCTCCTCGTGCTGCCGTACCTCGCCGGCTCCGGCACCCTCGACAACGACCCCTCCGCGCGCGGAACGATCCACGGCCTCACGCTCGACACGACCGTGCCGCAACTGGCGCGAGCCGTCGTGGAGGCCGCAGGCTTCGAGTTCCACAAGATCATCGCGGCCCTGGACCGCCACGGGGTCCGCGTCGATGACCTCCAGGTCACCGGCGCAGGTTCCGAGAACGCCGAGGCGCTCTCCGCCCGTGCCGCCGCGGCCGGGACGCGACTCACGCCGGTCGCCCGTGACGCATCCGCCCGTGGGGCGGCGATGCTCGCGCTCCGCGGTCTCGGCGCCGATTCCTCGGATCTCCTCGTCGCCCCCGACCCCGCGGCTGCGGCCGAGCCCGACCCCGCATCGGGCGAGTGGTACGCCGCGCAGCGAGCCGCCTACGCCGCCCTCTACGACGTGACCCGCGGCATCGCGCCGCACCTGGCCCGGCCATCGTGGCCGACCCAGAACCCGCCCCACCAGAAGGAGAACACGAAATGACCGAGACGACGCTCCAGCTCGACTTCGACATCGACGCCGCGCGCGAGGAGATCCTCGACTACTGCCTGCGTTCGATGGAGTACGGACTCAACTTCAACACGCAGGGCAACATCAGCATCCGCGTTCCCGGCGTCGAGGACCGGTTCCTGATCACGCCGACCGACCTCGAGTACGACAAGATGAGCGCCGATGACATCGTGCTCGTCAACGGCGACAGCGAGGTGATCGACGGACGGCTCGGGCCGTCGAGCGAGGTCACCGTGCACATGGCCGTCTACCGGCGTCGACCCGACGTGAACGCGATCGTGCACTCCGAGCCGGTGTTCTCCAACGTCTGGGGCGTCGTGGGGTCGCCGATCCTCGGGACGCTGGTGAACATGGTGATCTACACCAAGGGCGACGTGCCGATCATGCCGTTCGAGCTCAGCAACAACACCGAATTCGGCGAGCACATGTGCGACGCGATGGGCGACCTCAACGCGGTGGTGTGGGCGAACCACGGCCTGCTCACGGTCGGGCCGAACCTGCGTGACGCGTTCAAGACCAGTGTCGCGGTGGAGTCGGCGGCCAAGGTGCAGGCCTACGCCCGCGCGCTCACCGACACCCCGATCGTGCTCGACTACGACACGCTCGGCATCACCGAGTCGCTCTGAGGATCACGGATGGCACTGCAGACTCTGCGTACCGCGCTCGCCGACGCCGACGCGGGCGGCTACGCCGTCGGCGCCTTCAACGTGTCGAGCATCGATCAGGCGATCGCGGTGCTCGATGCCGCCGAGACGGAGCGTTCGCCCGTGATCGTGCAGGCGATCGCGGGGATGTCCGCCTACGACGACGAATCGCGCTGGTGGCACCGCCTGAGGGGTCTGGTCGCCGAATACGAGCATATCCCCGCAGTGCTGCATCTCGATCACGGGCGCACCCATGACGACTGCGCGCGTGCCATGGACCACGGCTTCACCAGCGTGATGATCGACGCGAGCAGAGCGAGCGGCACCGATGAACCCGCCTCCTTCGCCGACAACGTGGCGCTCACGCGTCGGGTGGTCGAGGCGGCCGTGCCCTTCGGTGTGAGCGTCGAGGGCGAGCTCGGCACGATCGGCGGGGCGGAGGCGGGTGTCACCGGGGTGCTCGAGGAGATCGTGTTCGCCGACCCCGATCAGGCCGTCGAGTTCGTGGAACAGACCGGGGTGGACGCGCTCGCGGTGGCAGTGGGCACGAGTCACGGCTCGGTCAAGTTCACCGACGAGGCCGGAGGCCAACGGCTGCGGCTCGGCCTCATCTCGGAGATCAGAGGACGTCTGCCGGACACCTTCCTGGTGCTGCACGGTTCCTCGTCGGTGCCCGCCGAGGCGGTCGCCAGGATCAACGCACACGGCGGTGACGTGCGGCCCTCGTACGGGATCTCTCCTGAGCAGAAGGCGGAGGGGATCGCCGCAGGCATCCGCAAGATCAACCAGGGTACCGACTCCCACCTGGCCTGGAGTGCCGCGCTGCGCACATTCCTGCAGGAGAACCCCGCGGTGGTCGAGCCCAGCGAGCAGCTGCGCCCCGCGATGGGCGCATTCCGGGCGATGGTCACGCAGCGCATGCGTGAGTTCGGCTCCTCGGGTCGCGCCTGAGGCGCCGGCCCCGCGGGTGAGGCGCGACGAGCTCGATCTCGCAGGTCAGGCGAGCTCGATCGCGAGTCCGGCCTCTCGAAGCGTCTCCAGCTCGGCCGGAGGCGCTTCGACGCCGGTGATCAGCACGTCGACGCGCGCGAGCGGAGCCACCTGGATCACCTGACTCTTGCCGATCTTCGAGCTGTCGGCGACCACGATGGCCCGCGCCGCCGAGTCGAGGTAGCGCCTCTTCATGGTGACCTCGGGGAGGCTGGAGTTCGTGAACCCCCGCTCCGACACCCCGTTGCAGCCGATGAAGCAGATGTCGCTGTGCACGGACCCGATGAACATGTCGCCCATCGGGTCGATGAGCGAGCGCTGCTTGTAGTTCACGGTGCCGCCGGTGACGACGACGGTGATCTGGTGCGGCTCCGCGACGCCGAGCTCGAGCGCGATCGTGAGGGAGTTGGTGAACACCACGACGCCGCGCAGATCCTCCCGGGCTCGCAGGGCGCGGGCGATCGCGAGCGTCGTCGTCCCGGCATCGAGCAGGATCGCCATCTCGCTCTCGACCAGCGCGGCCGCAGCATTGCCGATGCGTCGCTTCTCGGTGACGGCGCGCGTGAGGGCCCGCTCGTAGTCCGGGGAGTGGGCGGTGGACTTGATGCCCGAGATCGCTCCGCCGTGAACGCGCTGGATGACGTTCTCCTCGGCGAGGAGGTCGAGGTCGCTGCGCACCGTGACCTCGGACACGCTGAGGGTGCGGCTCAGCTCCTGCACGCGGGCGAAGCCCTGACGCTCGATGATCGACACGATCTGCTCGCGCCGCACCGTTGCGGGGACCGTCTGCGACCACTCTGGCATCCCCTCAGCGTACTCGGGACGGCGGAGCAGCCGACGGGTGCGCCGCCGGCGCCGCGCGATACTGTTGCACCTGTTGCACCACCCGGCTGCCGCATCATCCGGGCGTTGTCGGCGGGCGAGCCGGGGCAGCAGCAGTCGGCGGGAAGCAGAGGAGCGCATGGCAACGATCTACGACGTCGCCGCGCTCGCCGGCGTCTCGCCCGCGACGGTCTCGCGCGTCTTCAACGGCACGAGCGTGTCGGACGAGAAGGTCGCCGCCGTCCGTGCGGCCGCCGCGACGCTCGACTTCACGCCCAATCGGGCCGCCCGCTCGCTGCGTCGACAGAGTTCCGAGGTCATCGCCCTCGTGATCCCCGACATCGAGAACCCGTACTTCACCGAGATGGCGAGAGGGGTCGAGGATGTCGCCTCGGAGGCCGGGTACTCCGTCGTGCTCTGCAATTCCGATGCGCAGGTGGAGAAGGAGGCCACGTACCTCCGCATCGCGATCGCCGAGAACATGTCCGGCGTGATCATCGCGACCGCTGATGAGCACTCCGACCTCGACAGCCTCCTCGCCACCGGCCGGCCGGTCGTGGCCGTCGACCGCAGCACGACCTACGACATCGACGGCGTGGTGATGGCCAATCGGGCGGCAGGCACATCGGCGACGCGGAGTCTGATCGATGCCGGGCACCGTCGCATCGCCTATATCGGAGGGCCCGCGCACATCGACACCGCCGCCGAGCGCGCTGCGGGATGGCGTTCCGCGCTCGCCGCGGCATATCCCGATCTCGCCCTCGACGGCCTCGAGCGCTTCGCGACGTTCCGCGTCGACGGCGGGCGTGCCGCGATGGAGGAACTGCTCGCCCTCCCGGAACCTCCGGATGCGGTGGTGGCCGGCAACAATCTGATCGGTGTCGGAGCGATCCAGGTGCTCACGGAGCACGGACTCACCCCGCCGGACGTGGGTGTCGCCGTGATCGGCTCGCTGCCGTTCACGACGCTCTCGCCGAGTGTCGTGACCGTGGTGCGCCTTCCGGCGCGGCACATGGGTGTGACCGCGGCGCGGATGCTGCTCGAACGGATCAAGGGTGACACCCAGCCGGCGCGCACGGTCGTGCTGCGCAACGAGCTTCAGCCCGCGAGCGCCGTGCGGAGCTGAGCGGGCGGTCGGGCCGGCTACTGCGAGCGCCAGAACCGCGTCGCGAGGTTCGCCACCTCTTTGTCGAGGCTGTCGACCTTGTGCTCCAGGGCGTCGATGCGGCCGGTGAGCCGGCCCTCGAGACTCTCCAGCCGCCCGCTCAGATCGCCGCGCAGGCCACCGATCTCGCCCCGCAGCTCGCCGCGCAGGCCACCGACCTCGGCGCGGATCACCCGGCTGAACTGCATCGTCATGAGGGTCATGCCGCCGAGCATCATGGTCGTGAACACGCCGATCAGCGTCCATACCTGCGGGTCGTCCAAGCGCATGCCTCCAGTCTGATTCGGGGTGCCCAGAATGTCACGGTATTCCGGTGCTGGTCAGCCAGAAAGCTGCGCTCGGTGGGCGCACCACCCTTCGGCGTGAGTGGTGCAGGACGACTCGCGCCTTGCGTCATGAAATCGATTTCGCGTACAGTGGCGATGAAGCCCGGACTCCGTCGTCCGGGCACGAGGAGGACTCCATGCGCTGCACCCTCGGGGTGGACATCGGCACGTCCAGCAGCAAGGGCGTGCTCGTGGATGCCGGCGGTGGAATCCTGGCATCGGCGACGAGGGCGCACGATGTCGATCGTCCGCGCACGGGCTGGGTCGAGATGGACGCCGCGATCTGGTGGGACGAGTTCGTCGCGATCTCGGGGGAGTTGCTCGCCGCAGTCCCGGACGCCGAGATCGTCGGTGTGGGCGTCAGCGGAATGGGCCCCTGCATCCTCCTCGCCGACGAGCATGACGTCCCGGTGCGCCCGGCGATCCTGTACGGCGTCGACACCCGTTCGACCGTGCAGATCGAGCGCCTCACCCGGGAGCTGGGCGTCGACGACATCACCCGCATCGGCGGGTCGACGCTGACCTCGCAGGCGGGCGGACCGAAGATCGCCTGGGTCGCCGACGAGGAGCCCGCGGCGTGGGAACGGGCGCGGCGGCTGTACATGCCCGCGACGTGGCTCGTGCGCAAGCTCACCGCCGCCTACGTGCTCGATCACCAGTCCGCCAGTCAGGTGTCCCCCCTCTATGACATCGAAGGCGAATGCTGGCACGGCCCCTGGTGGGACCGATACGCGGCGCATGTCGAGCAGCCGACTCTGCAGTGGGCGGGAGATGTCGCCGGCGAAGTCACGGCCGAGGCATCGGCGCTCACCGGAATCCCCGCAGGCACTCCCGTGATCACGGGCACGATCGACGCCTGGACCGAGGCCGTCAGCGTCGGCGCGCACGAGGTCGGCGACCTGATGCTGATGTACGGCACCACGATGTTCATGGTCTTCACGAACGGTGCCGAGACGCTGCGGACGCCATCGATGTGGACCACGGCCGGTGCTTTCGCCGGCACCCGCAACCTCGCCGGCGGCCTCTCGACCTCGGGCGCGCTGACGGCCTGGCTCGTGGGGCTGACCGGCGCCGACTATCCCGAGCTGCTCGCCGAAGCCGAGACCTCGGGGGCCGGAGCGCGGGGCCTCCTCGTCCTGCCCTACTTCGCGGGCGAACGCACGCCGATCCAGGACCCGGACGCCCGGGGCGTGATCGCGGGACTCACGCTCGACCACACCCGCGGTGACCTCTACCGGGCCGCGCTCGAGGCCACGGCTCTCGGGGTGCGCCACAACGTCGAGACCATGCGCGCGGCGGGTGCGGACATCCTCCGCATCGTCGCGGTCGGCGGCGGCACCCAGGGGCGCTTGTGGTTGCAGATCGTGTCCGATGTCACCGGACTCGTGCAGGAGGTGCCCGCGACCACGATCGGGGCGAGCTACGGGGCGGCATTCCTCGCCGCGACCGCGACGGCCGCACTAGACGGGACTCCGGTCATCGCCGACTGGAACCCGATCTCCGAGCGCATCCACCCCGACGAGGCGGTGCGCCCGCTCTACGACGCCCTCTTCGACCGCTACGTGCGGCTGTACGAGGGGTCGAAGCCCGTCGTCCACGAACTCGCCGCTGCCCAGCGCGGCACGCCCGCGACCATCGACAACCCGACCCCCACCGCCCCGGAGGCATCATGACCACCTACACCCTGCCGACGCCGGCGACCCGTCCGGCCACCGCGCCGAAGACGGCATACATCATCACGTCCGGAGACCTGCGCGAGTCGGCGAACATCGCCGGCTGGCCGACCCAGGTCGAGCTGGAGACCGGCGTCACCGGCGTGCTGAACGCGCTCGGCTGGGAGGTCATCCGCCCGTTCGGCGTCGACCCCGAGACCGGCCATGGCTTCATCTCGAGCCAGCGGATGGGACTCGAGGTGTTCAAGAGCATCCCCGTCGATGCTCCCCTCGTCGTCGCCATCGCCAACTGGCAGTACTCCCACCACGTGCTCGCCGGTCTGCGGTCGCATGAGGGGCCGATCCTCACCGTCGCGAACTTCGCGGGGGACTGGCCAGGACTCGTCGGGCTGCTCGGGCTGAACGCGGGTCTGACCAAGATGGACAAGCCCTATGCGACGACGTGGTCGGTCGACTTTACCGATCAGTGGTTCACCGACGGCATCAGGGAATGGACCGAGACCGGTGCCATCGCCCACGACGCCTCGCACGTGCGCGCACTGCCCGCACTGCCGGAGAGCCCCGAGAAGCAGCTGGGTGAGGCGCTCGCGGCCGAGCTGCGCGCAGAGAAGGCGATCATCGGCGTCTTCGACGAAGGATGCATGGGCATGTACAACGCGATCTTCGACGACGAGCTGCTCAACGGGACCGGCATCTACAAGGAGCGGCTGTCGCAGTCGGCGCTGTACGCCGAGATGCTGAACGTCACCGAGGACGAGGCGGATGCCGCCTACGACTGGCTGATCGATGCGGGCATGACGTTCCGCTACGGCGACGACGCCGTCACCGAGCTCACGCGCGAACAGGTGCAGTGGCAGCTGAAGATGTACATCGCCGCGCTCCGCATCGCCGACGACTTCGGACTCGATGCGGTCGGCATCCAGTACCAGCAGGGGCTCAAGGACCTGGTGCCGGCGTCGGACCTGGCCGAGGGCATCCTGAACTCGACCGAGCGGCCGCCCGTCACCTCGCGCGACGGCTCACGCGTGCTGCACGAGGGGCGCGCGTTCCCGCACTTCAACGAAGCCGACGAGGGGGTCGCGGTCGACGCGCTCGTGACCGACCGGGTGTGGCGCGCGATGGGTCTCGTGCCCGACAACACCCTGCACGACGTGCGCTGGGGTGAGGACTACGACGGGCAGTTCGTCTGGGTCTACGAGATCTCCGGCTCGGTGCCCGCCTCGCACCTGGGCGGGTGGCAGAACGCCGAGGGCTGGCGCCAGGGCCACGTGTTCTTCCCGGCCGGCGGTGCGACCATCAACGGCGTCTCGAAGCCGGGTGAGATCGTGCTGTCGCGGGTGTTCATCGCCGAGGGGATCCTGCAGGCCGACATCTTCCGCGCCTCGGTCGTCGAGCTTCCTGCCGAGGAGACGCAGCGGCGCAAGGACGCCACCAACCCGGAATGGCCGATCGCGCACGTGGTGCTGCACGGCATCTCGCGTGACCAGTTCATGGCCCGCCACAAGGCCAACCACGCGCAGCTGGTCTACGCCCCGGATGCCGAGACGGCCGACAAGGCCCTGATCGCGAAGGCCGCGATGTTCGCCGGCATGGGCATCAAGGTCAACCTGGTGGGAGACGTGGCGGTCTGATCGGCTCGTGAGTAGCTCTCGTGAGAGTTCTCACGAGAGCTACTGCGATCGCCAGAGACGCGTCGCGAGATTCGTCAGCTCCGTGTCGAGATCGTCGACCTTCGATTCGATGCGCCCGAGTCGACCGTCGATGCCGTCGATGCGAGCCGAGAGGATGCCTTCGACGCGATCGATGCGAGCGGTGAGCGAGCCCTCGACGCGATCGACCTCGACGCGGATGATGCGGCTCAGCTGTGTCGTCATGAGCGTCATGCCGCCGAGCATGACGGCGGCGAACACGCCGATCAGCGTCCATACCTGTGGGTCGGTCAAGCGCATGCCTCCAGTGTGAGTCGGAGCGGCCAGGTTGTCACGGTATTTCGGTGTCCGTGAGTCACGTACCCAGTCGTTGTGGGGAGGTCGCCTCCTGCGGCTCCGGTGCAGGAGGAGAGAATCATCCACTTCATCGACTTCTTCACCTCCGTCCACTTAAGCGATATAGTCGGCCGCAGGTCGCACCGAAGCGGCCTGATCTCGATATCGATGATGAAGGAGACGATCAGCCATGACTCAGTCGCACATCAGGATTCACCGTTTCCGAAAGGGCCTCGCGGCACTCGCGGGCTTGGCGTTCGCAGCGGTCGGCGCCGCCGCGGCCTCGCCTGCCGTCGCCGAGAGCTCGGCGATCGACCCGCAGGTGGTGGCATACGTCGAGGTGAACTCGAACGATTTAGCGAATGTCGCCGACTACACCCTGGCGGATTCGGGCAAGCCCGCCGTCGACATGGCGATCATCTTCGCCGCCAACATCAACTACGACGGCGAGAAGGCATACCTGCACTTCAACGACCGCGTCACCGCGACGCTCGACGATGCCGAGAACCAGATCCGCCCTGTCCAGGCGCGCGGCACCAAGGTGCTGCTCTCCGTGCTCGGCAACCACCAGGGGGCGGGATTCGCGAACTTCACCTCGTACGAAGAAGCCGATGCCTTCGCCGCCCAACTCGCCGACGCGGTGACGACCTACGGGCTCGACGGCATCGACTTCGATGACGAGTACGCGCAGTACGGAGTCGGCGGCACGCCGCAGCCCAACGCGCAGTCGTTCGGATGGCTGGCGACGGCTCTCCGCGATCGCCTGGGCCCTGACAAGATCATCAGCCTGTACGCGATCGGCGAGACGTACACCGTGACCGACTTCAGCCTGTTCGACGTCGCGGGCGTGATCGACTACGCCTGGAACCCGTACTACCCCACGTACGACGCGCCGACCATCCCGGGCTTCGGGGACAAGACCCGCCTCGGGGCTGCGGCGATCGACCTCGCGACCGTGAGCTCGTCGACGGCTGCGGACTTCGCCGAGCGCACGGTGGTCGACGGGTACGGCGTGTACGTCGCGTACAACCTCACCGCGACGGACCAGTCCGCGCTGCTGTCCGGGATCACGCAGCAGCTCAAGGGAGAGGCGACGCAGTACAAGGCTGCGCCGTGATCCGGCCACGTGCCGCGAGCCGGCGACGTGCCGTCTCGAGTGCTCAATCCAGATCGAACACCTCGAGCTGACGGATCGTGACCTCGGCCTCCGCACGCACGCGGAGCGCCGGGGTCACGACCCGGTCGGTGAGCGTGAACGGCGTCGTGCGATCGCGAAGCAGAGCCTCCTGATGCGTCGTCGTCACGGGAGTCCAGTTCTCGTCCGCTCCCAGGATCTCCCAGCACAGTGCAGACGAGTTCGAGGCGGCCGTCGTCGTCACACTGAGGTCGCTGACGCCGCGCGGCTCGGGGAACCGCCACCCGACCCATTCCCCGGCGCGGAGGGTGACGCCGGGATCCCCCGCCGGATCCCCGTCGTCGAAGACGCGCTCGGGGTGCGCGAGCGCCACGGAGGAGATGACCTCGCCCCCGGTCGAAGTCAGGTCCGCGCGCCAGGGTTCGGGGGTGTCGCGCGGAGTCGGCTCGCCGGTCTCGAGCGCGCACACGGGGTCGTCACCGAAGACCAGGTCGAGCACGGCGTCGCCGGCGAGAGCGTCGATCGGCAGCGTGGCCGACGCCATGGGAGACCCGTCGAGTCGCGCCTCCTGCAGCACGTGGGCCGAGGGGGAGGAGCGTCGGGACCGGATGCGCAGGGTCGAGCCGTCGCCGCGATCCACGCGGATGTCGTCGAAGAGCGGTGATCCGATCCGCAGATGTCCGGAGGCGAGCTCGAGCGGGTACAGCCCGAGCGCCGCCCACAGCCACCACGCGCTCATCTCGCCGTTGTCCTCGTCGCCGGGGAAACCCTGGCCGATGTGCCCGCCGGCGAACAGCCGTCCGGCGAGCTCGTTCACGAGGGGCGCCGACCGCCACGGGCGATCGCTGAACGCGTACATGAAGGGGATGTGGTGAGCGGGCTGGTTCGAGATCGCGCACATCCCGGAACGCAGCGCCCTCGCCTCGCGTTGCTCGTGGATGACGGTGCCGTACGCGCCGCCGAACCGTTCGTCCGCGGTCTCCGGCTCCGCGAAGAGGGCGTCGAGGTGGCGGCCGAAGCCCGCTGGACCCCCGTAGAGCTCGGCGATGCCTGCTCCGTCGTGCACGGCCCCGACCGACATGCCCCAGGCATTCGTCTCGACGTTGTCTCCGCCCCAGGATCGCGGATCGAATCCGGGGGTGCGCGCACCGCTGTCGTCCCTTCCCCGGAAGAACCCCGTGCCCTCGTCGAACAGTGTGCGATACGACCGGGATCGATTCGCGAAGTACCGGGCGAAGGATCGATAGCGTGCTGATTCCGATCCGGAATCGACGTCGGAAGCCCGCTGCGCGGCGAAGCGGCCGAGTGCGGCATCGCTCACCGCGTTCTCGATGCTCCAGCTCATGCCCTCCGGTACGTCCGAGGAGATGTACCCCGTGAATCGGCCCCTCGCGATGCCCTTGCGACCGCGGCGTGCGTCCGGCCCCGGCTCGCAGGCATTCCGCCATCCGCTCTCGAACGCGCCGACCCGGTCGAACTCCACGCCCCAGCGGGCCGCGTCGGCGAAGATCTGGTCGCTCGAGGTGCCGACCATGCTGTCGACGTACCCCGGCGCGCTCCATCTCGCCATCCACCCTCCGCGGCGATACTGCTCGAGCTGGCCGTCGAGCAGCGTCCCGGCGAGCCCCGGATCGAGCAGGGCGAGCGCCGGCCACTCCGTGCGATAGGTGTCCCAGTACCCGTTGTTCACGACGAGCTTCCCGTCGACGGCCGGTGCCTCCTCGCCGGAGGGGTGTCGTGCGGCGAACACATCGGCGAACCGCCAGGCGGGCGTCTCCGGGGTGCCCACGTTCTCGGCCGCGCTGTTGGGGTACAGGTGCATGCGGTGCAACGCCCCGGCGATCCGGGAGCGATGCTCTTCGTCGGCGAGCGTGCGATAGGGAAGGTCGGCGTCGGGCAGCGGCGGGATCGTCACGCGCGACAGCAGCCGATTCCACGAGGCGGCACCGGCGTCGCGCAGTTCCTCGTAGGCGACCGAGGGCGGTGCCTCGGTCTGCAGAGCATGCCGGGCCTGCGCCACGGAGAGGAAGGAGAGGCCGATCCGCACTTCGAGCGACCCACGTCCACCGACGGAGCCGGCGACCGCACCGCGTCCGTCGTCATCGAGCGGGCCCTGCGCGAGCGCCGGACCGTCCCCATTAGCGTCATCGCCGGGATGCCGCACCGCTCCCGCGAAGTAGCACCGGGGCGCATTCCCCCACTCCTCGGATCCCTCCGGGATCCACCCCTCGAATCCTCCGGCGTCCGTCCAGGCGAGGTGGCCGTCGTCGGTGAGCTGGTCGATGACGAAGCCGACCGGGGCATCGGGGTCTGCGCTGTGCACGCGGAAGACGGCCCCGTGTGCGGTCGCGGTCATCTCGACGCGCAGGCCGTCGCCGAGCTCCGCCGCGTACTCGTGCGGTCGCGCGCGCTCGGAACCGTGAGTGATCCAGCGGCGGCGGCCGGCGCGGTGCGAGGTGGGCGTGCCGAGGAACGGCATCAGCTGCAGCACGGAACGATCGCCGATCCAGGGGCTCGGCTGATGGGAGAACTGCAGGGCTTCGAGACGACGCCCCTGCGGGTCGTCGTGCACGAAGGGGCGGTAGGGCCAGCGGGAGTCTTCCGCATCGGTCGACGGCGTGACGAACGTGAATCCGTGGGGGAGGGCGACCGCCGGGATGGTGTTGCCGCGCGAGAACCGCGGGCCGGAGTGCGAGCCGCGTCGGGTGTCGACGCGTTCGACGGGGGCGACGTCGGCCGGCGTCGGCGTCTTCTGCTCGACCTCGACCTGCACGTAGCCCGTGCATCGGGCGGGGAGGTCCGCGGCGTGGGGAAGCGAAACGGTGCCGAGCACGAGCTCGACCACACCGCGGCGGCCCGCCGAAGGGGCGAGCGAGACGGTGTCGGCGTTCCACTGCTCGGGCAGGCTCCATCGGGCGTCGAACTGTGCGTGCGCCGTGACAGGGAAGTCGTAGCGGTCGCGCACGGCGGCGACATCGCTCAGTCGCGTGCCGTCGGCGAGGCGCACGTCGACCGTCACGGCGAGGGCCGCGTGCGGGGCCAGGGTCGCATCGGGACCGTCGGCGTAGAACGCCCAGTGCAGCACGGTGTCCGGGGTGATCTCGAGATCGTCGAACCCCGGGACGTCGATCCGCTGCTCGCCGGCGGAGGGGTCGAACACGAAGGCGTGCACCGGGCTCGACAGCACACCCGATCGGGGACGGGACGACGGGGGATCTGCCGGCCCGTCCGCCGGCGTGAGATGCACGGCGCTCACCCCTTGATCGCGCCCTCCTGCACGCCCTTGAAGAAGAACCGCTGCGTGAACGAGAACATGATGACGATCGGCACGAGAGCGATCATGGTGCCGGCCGCGATCAGGCGCGGGTCGACCGAGAAGCTGCTGTTCAGGTAGGCCATCCCGACCGTCAGCGTGTACTTCGACGGGTCGGACAGCACGATCAGCGGCCAGAGGTAGTCGTCCCAGGCGCCGATGAAGGCGAAGATCGCGACCACCGAGACCATGCCGCGGATGTTCGGCCACACGATGTGCCGGATGCGCTGCCAGGTCGTCGCACCGTCGACGGTCGCCGCATCCAGCACGTCCTTCGGGATCATGCGGCAGGCGGTGGCGATCAACAGCACGTTCATCGCGCTGATCGCGCCGGGGAGGAAGACGCCCCAGAGGGTGTCGGCCAGGCCCAGGGCGCGGATCGTGAGGAAGTTGCTCGTCACCGTGACCTCGCCGGGGAAGAGCAGCGTCGAGAGCAGGATCCCCATGACGATCCACTTGCCGCGGAACCGCATGCAGCCCAGCGCGTAGCCCGCGAAGGTGGCCAGGACCACGTTGCTGATGACCGTGCCGACCGAGACGAGCAGCGAGTGCCAGGCGTACAGGTACACCGGGACGATGTCGGCGACCCTGGTGTAGTTCTGCAGGGTCGGCTCGCGCGGGATGAGCTCGGGCGGGAAGGAGTAGATGTTCTCCTGGGCGCCCTTGAACGAGGTCGACAGCTGCCAGAGGAACGGCCCGATGACGATCACGAGGACGAAGAGGAGGAGCGCGTATCGGCCGATCAGCCCGCCGAGGGTCGGCCTGCTGAAGTCGCCGGAGCCGCGGCGGCGGAACATGCGCTCGCGGGTCGGTGCAGCCGACTCCTCGGAGGCGCGGACGTCTTCTGCTGAACGGGGCGACGTGAGCGTGCTCATGCGGAGACCTTCGCCTTCTTCTCGCGATTCATGACGGCGATCGCGACGAGCGGGATGAGGGTGAGCAGGAACAGCGCCACGCTGATGGCGGAGGCGTACCCGATGTTCCCGTTGAGGCCGGATCCCACCTGACGGATGAGCATCACGAGCGACATGTCGTATCCGCCGGGACCGCCCGTGCTCTTGGACAGCACGTCGAGCTCGGCGAAGACCCTCATCGCCGACACAGCGATGAGCACCGAGATGAGCAGCATCGCGCCGCGCACGGAGGGGATGGTGACGGAGAGGAACCGGCGGAACGAGCCGGCGCCGTCGAGCATCGCGGCCTCGTGCAGCTCCTTGCCGACGTTCCCGAGCGCCGCGAGGTACACGACCATGTAGTAGCCCAGGCCCTTCCAGACCGTGAGCAGGATCGCGCAGCCGAGCAGCAGCCACCGGTCGACGAGGAACGCCATCGGCTTGTCGATCAGCCCGAGGAACTCGAGCGTCTGGTTGATGATGCCACGGCTGTCGAACAGCCAGGTCCAGATCAGGGCGACCACGACCACCGAGGCGATCACGGGGAAGTAGAACGTGGTGCGGAAGAACGAGATGCCGGGGAGCTTCTTCTGCACGAGCAGCGCCAGCAGCAGCGGGAGGATCGTGAGCAGCGGCACGCACACGACCACGTAGATGAGGCACGTCGTCAGGGCGTTCCAGAACATCTCGTCGCCGAACATGCGCTCGTAGTTCGCCCCGCCCACGAACTCGGGGTTCCGCAGCGGCCGGGCATCGGTGAAGCTGAGGAAGACCGTGTTCAGGAAGGGCCAGAGCGCGAACACCAGCACCCAGGCGACGGCGGGCCCGAGGAGCAGCCAGGGTGTGAACCACCGATGGGTTCTCATCGTCTTCCTGCCGGCCCGGATGCCGGTGTTCGCACGCATGGCTTACTTGTCCACGCGGTTGGCGTTGGCGTACTCGACGATCTTGTCGAGCTGGGCCTTGGAGTCCGCCTCGCCGTTGACGGCGAGGGCGATCTGCTGGGTCATGTAGGTGGCCATGTCGGAGGTCCACTGGAACGGCAGCGCCTTGGCGTCCTTCATCGCGCCGAAGACGGTATCGATCGCCGAGAGCTGCTTCTCGTCGGTGACGGTGGAGGCGATGTTGTCGACGACCTCGTCGCCGCCTTCGGCGGTGCCGGGGGCGGTGCCGACGGCGAGCGACGAGAAGGCCACCTGGTTCTCCTGGTTCGTCGCGAACTCCGCGAATGCGAGTGCGGCTTCCTTGTTGTCGGAGTCGGCCGAGACGTTGAGGCCCTGCACGTACAGGGGCGCGATACCGAGCCGCGGCGTGGCCACCGTGCTCGCGAGCAGTGCCGGTGCGTCCTTCTGCAGATCGGTCGTGAAACCGGTGCCGCCGGTCGTGAAGGCGACCTTCTCCTGGATGTACGCCTCCGCATTCCCGCCGTAGTCGCCGGTCAACGCCTCGGCGGGCATCGCGCCCGCCGCGTACGCGTCGGCGTACTTGTCGATGATCGCGGCGGCCTCGTCGGTGTTGAAGTCGAACTCGCCCTTGTCGTTGATGACCTCCATGCCGGCGGCAGTGAAGGTGTCCAGCGCCGGGATGGAGGAGAGGAGCTGCACCTTTCCGCCGGACTCCGTCGCCACATCCTTCGCGAGCGTGAGGAGTTCGTCGACGGTGGTCGGGAGGTTCTCCTGGGTGACGCCGAAGGGAGCGAGCTGGGCGAGGTTCCACCAGGACGCGTCGCTGGAGAGGTACCACGGCAGCCCGTAGGTGCCTTCCATGCCGGGGTACTGGCTGTAGGCCTCCCAGGCGCCGGTGTTGTAGCCCGACTTCAGGTCGGGATCGGCGGTCTCCAGGTCGACCAGTTTGCCCGCCGCCACCAGCGGGTAGGCGATGTCGGGCGGGAGGTTCAGCACGTCCGGAAGAGTGTCGGCGTTCGCCTGGCTCAGGATCTTGTCCTGGTAGCCGTCGCCCGGCTGGTCGAGCCACTCGACGGTGACGTCGGGGTGCTCCTTCTCGAAGGCATCGATCAGGTCTTCGAAATAGGGAGTGAACTTCTCGTTCTTGAGCGACCATGTCTGGAACTGGATCGTGCCGCTGAGCTCGCCCGAGGTGTCGATGGGGCCCGAGGCGCCGGAAGAGCCCCCGCCTCCCGTGCAACTCGTCAGCGCCAGAACGCCGATGCTGAATGCTGCCAGAGCGACAATGCGTGTGGGAACTTTCATCGTGCTTCTTCCTCGAGGCGGGCGAATCCGCGTGACGTCCGGATCAGCGGCCTGCGCACACCGTGGACTACAACGCTTTAGCAGATGAAACCATCCGATCCCCTCCCTGTCAAGACGGTCCGACGACGGAATACCGGTGACCGGCATCGCAGGGTGGATCACCTGTTTCTCAAGCGTTATAGTGGTGCGAAATCCGCCCTCGCCGAAGGGCATGTCCGAAAGGCCTGACACATGACGCAGCGCGGCGCCCTCGATGCTCCTCTGAGGTTCGGGGCGAACTACACGCCGTCGAAGAACTGGATGCACTCCTGGCTCGACTTCACCCCCGACGACGTGCGCCGCGACTTCTCGGCCCTCGCCGAGCTCGGCCTCGACCATGTCCGCGTCTTCCCGCTGTGGACCGTGCTGCAGCCGAACCGCACTCTCATCCGCGAGAAGGCGATCGACGATGTGCGCGCCGTCGTCGACATCGCCGGCGAGTTCGGCATGGACGCCAGTATCGACGTTGTCCAGGGGCACCTGTCGAGCTTCGACTTCGTGCCGTCGTGGCTGTACACGTGGCACGACAAGAACATGTTCACCGATCCGCGGGCGCTCGAAGGCCAGGTCGCGCTCGTCGACCGGCTCGCCCGGGGTCTGCGCGACGCTCCGAACTTCCTCGGGCTGACGCTCGGCAACGAGACGAACCAGTTCTCCGCGCACACGCATCCCTCTCCCTGGCCGGTCACGCAGGACGAGGCCGGCGGCTGGATCTCGGCCCTGCTGCAGGCGGCGGAGACCGCGGCCCCCGGGCTCCCGCACGTCCACAGCGAGTACGACGCCGTCTGGTACATGGACGGCCATGGCTTCACCCCGGCGCATGCCTCGCGGCTGGGGGCGATGACCACGATCCACTCCTGGATCTTCAACGGCACCGCGCAGCGCTACGGTGGCCGTTCCGTCGCTTCCGATCGCCATGCCGAGTACCTGATCGAGCTCTCCCGCGCCTTCGCGACCGACCCCGACCGCGTCGTATGGCTGCAGGAGGTCGGGGCGCCCTCGAACTGCCTCGCCGATGACGAGATGCCGGATTTCCTGGAGGCGACGGTGCGCTCCGCCGTGCGCACCGAGAATCTGTGGGGCATCACGTGGTGGTGCTCGCATGACGTGAGCCGTGACCTCGGCGACTTCCCCGAGTTGGAGTACACCCTCGGTCTGATCGGTCAGGACGGTGCGGCGAAGCCCATCGGCCGCCGGCTCGCCGAGATCATCCCCGAGCTGCGGCAACGGGTCGCGGCGCCCGCGAGAGACACCGCGATCGTCGTGGACGTCGACGAGCGCGAGGTTCCCGTGAGCCGGGCGGCGCTGAGCCCCGGCGGAGCGGTGTTCCAGGCCTGGGTCGACGCGTGTGCCGCCGGCCTCGATCCCGCACTGATCACGTCCCGTGACGCGCTCGATCCCACTGCGCTCGATGCGCGGGGGATCCGCCGACTCATCCGTCCCGATGCATCGGCCGATGTCGTCGACCCCTACGGATCGGTCAACACCGTCGTTCCGAGCTGAGGGCGGCTCACCCGAGGCGGGAGGGCGGGGCCGTGCTCTCGCGCGCGGTGAGCACGGGTGTCGGACCCTCGACGCTGGGCAGGTTGGCTCCCGCCTCGATCTGCTGCAGCAGGAGAGTGGCGGCGCGTTCGCCGAGCTCGAAGGTGTCGCGCGTCATCGCCGTGATCGAGGGGTTGATCAGACCGGCGATCACCGAGTCGTCGAAGGAGGCGAGCGAGACGTCGCGCGGAACCGCGCGTCCCATCTCCTGCGCGACGCGCAGGCCGGCGACGGCCATCACGTCGTTGTCGTAGACGATCGCCGTCGGTCGCTGCCGTCCCGACAGCAGCGCCCGCGTCACGGCAGAGGCGCGGGCGGGAGAGAAGTCGGTCGTGATGACCTCGCCCTCGAGGCCGTCGACGGTCATGCGCTCGAGCACTTCGGCGCGCAGTCGCGTGTGCTCGAGTTCGGCCGGACCGGCCACGTAGGCGATGCGGGCGTGGCCGAGGGCGGCGAGGTAGGAGAAGAGGGTCTCGGCGACCGTGTCGTCGCCGATCCAGACGCTCGGCACCGAGCCTTCGGGGGAGGGCTCGGACCCGATCATGACGGCGCGCGCGTCGAGCGCCTCGATGCGTCCGATGCGCGGGTCGTCGTCGCGGGGGTCGATGAAGATGAAGCCGTCGACCTGGTTGGAGGAGCGCCACTGGCGGTGCACCTCCATCTCCTCCGCGATGTCGGCGACCAGTCGCAGCTGCAGGCTCACCTTGCTCTCCGACAGCCGCGACTCGATGCCCGCGATCAGGTCGGTGAAGAAGGCCTCGGAGCCGAGGGAGCGGGCGGGGCGGGCGAGGGCGAATCCGACCGTGTTCGCGCGGGCCCCGACGAGGGCCCGCGCCGCGGAGCTCGGCTGCCAGCCGTTCTCCTCGACGATCGTGAGGATGCGATGCCTGGTCTCGTCGCTCACGCCGGGGCGGCCGTTCAGCGCGAACGACACCGCACCGGGGGAGACCCCCGCCATGCGCGCGATATCGGCGATCGTCACGCGTTTCGCCGGGCTCATAGTCCCTCACCCTACTTGATCGGTTTAGCCTCGGGAAAGAAGCGCCGACGTGCCTTAGACTCTTCGACTAGATCGCTTTAGTACACCAGATAGCATCAGTCGCAGCGCATCACCAGCAGACCCGAATCAGCCCTCACCGTCGAGCCCGGAGATCCACCCATGCATGACGACACGTCGCTCGCCGAGGTGGGCACTCGTCCGCAGTCGGCAAGAGGCGAGGAGATCGCGCGATGGCTGGCGATCCCGCAGCCGACGACCGTCGCGCTCAGGGTCGGGGTCTGGCGCCCGTCATCCGTACGGGTCATCGCTGAGGAGCCCGCGTACGCGCGGGAGGCGGAACGGCTGTCGGGCGAGCTCGCAGCCCTCGGCATCCCGAGCGGCGAGGCCGCGGTGATTCGGCTGCGGCGCGGGGACGCCGACGGCGCCGGCGACACGGCCGGCGACAGCGAGTCGTTCGAGATCGACGTCGACGCCGACATCGACGTGCGGGCGGCCGGAGCCGCCGGAGCGTTCCGGGCGACGCGACAGCTGCTGCACAACCTGCGCGCGCAGGGGCGGGTGCCGAAGGGGCGGGTGTCATCGGTCCCTGTGGTGGCGGAACGGGGCTTCCACCTCGACGCCGCCCGCCGCTACTTTCCTGCCTCGTGGATCATCGCACTGCTGCACGCGCTCGCCGACGTCGGGATCACGACGTTCCAGTGGCACGTCTCCGACAACGAGGGTTTCCGCATCGGGTCGACAGCCTTCCCCGAGATCGTCTCCTCCGCGCACGTCACCCGCGCGGAGGCAGCGGCCGTGGCGGACGCGGCCGCTGACCTGCACATCGACCTCGTGCCCTCGCTCGACATGCCAGGGCACCTCCGCCACGCCCTCTCCGTGCACCCGGAGCATCGGCTGCCGGCAGCTGGCGGACCGTGCACCGACCACGCGCTCGACATCACCCGTGCCGAGTCCATCGACTTCGCGTCGGCGCTGATCGACGACGTCGCCGCCGTGTTCCCGCACAGCACGAACTGGCACCTCGGCGGAGACGAGTTCGTCGACTTCGCCCGCATCGACGAGTACCCCGCGCTCGCAGAAGCGGCACGAGAGCGGCATGGGCCATCCGGCACGGGTTTCGACCTGCTGACGGGTTTCGTGAACGAGATCGCCGTGCATCTCCGTGCGAAGGGGCTCGCCCCCCGGGTCTGGAACGACGGGATGCTGCGTAGTGGAGAAGTCGTCCTCGATCACGACATCGTGCTGACCTGGTGGACGAACTGGCATGCGCAGATGCCGTCCCTCGGGGTGGGCATCGAAGCCGGCAATCCGCTGGTGAACTTCCACGATGCGCTGTTCTACTACGTCCTCGGAGAGAAGGCGGGCTACCTCTACCCGACGAGCGAGCGCATCTGGGAAGCCGACTGGCATCCCGGGCTGTTTCCGTCTCTTCCTGGCGGGGCGCGGCAGGAGATCCGGCCGCCCTATCCGCAGCGGCTCCTCGGAGCGTCGTTCTCGGTCTGGTCGGACGATGCCGCAGCGCAGACGCCGGTCGAGGTCGCAGACGGCATCCGTCGACCACTTCGCGCCATGGCCGAGCGCGCCTGGAACGGAGGGAGCTCGCTCTCGCACGACGACTTCTGCGCGATCGATGCGGCGATTGGTGTCCCGACTGCCGTCACCACGACCGCATCCACCAGCCACACGACCGCCACCAGCCACACGACCGCCACCACCCACCTTCGAGCCCGGAGATCCACCCATGCATGACGACACCTCGCTCACCGTCGGCCGCGTCAAGCGCGTACTCGAAGAGCGCATCCGCCCGGCGATCCACTCGGCCTCCGTGCCGTTGGACGTCGAGATCCATGAGCTGCCCGGCGAGCCGATCGCGCCCGCGGAGGGACTCGCCCTCGACTACGCGCCCGGCGCTGTCGGCGCTCCCTGGGGTCCCGCGTGGGGCACCACCTGGTTCAAGCTCACCGGTCGGGTGCCGTCCGAATGGGCGGGGCGGCGTGTCGAAGCTCTCATCGACCTCGGCTTCGACGTGAACATGACCGGTTTCCAATGCGAGGCCCTGGCCTATCGCCCGGGTGGCGCGGACGGCGACCCGATTCCCGTGAAGAGCATCAATCCGCGCAACCAGTGGGTTCCGATCGCCGAGACGGCTGCGGGAGATGAGCCCGTCGAGCTGTACCTCGAGGCTGCGTCCAACCCGGTGCTCCTCGACTACCACCCCTTCCTGCCCACGCAGGAGGGCGACATCCTCACCTCCTCGAAGGAGCCGCTCTACCGCGCGCGGCGGATGGACCTTGCCGTGTTCGAGCAGGAGGTCTTCGACCTGTCCCTCGACCTCGAGGTGCTGTTCGAGCTGCAGGCCGAGCTGCCGGCGACGTCGCCCCGCCGCATGCGCATCCTGCAGGCCATGGACGATGCCCTCGACGTGCTCGATCTGCAGCACATCGTGCAGACCGCTCCCGACGCCCGCGCCCGCCTCGCCGAGGTGCTGGCCGCTCGGGCCGAGGCGAGTGCGCACCGCATCTCGGCCGTCGGGCACGCGCACATCGACTCGGCCTGGCTGTGGCCGGTGCGCGAGACGATCCGAAAGGTCGCACGCACGACCTCGTCGATGACGACGCTCATCGACGAGCAGCCCGAGTTCCAGTACGGCATGTCCAGCGCGCAGCAGTACGCCTGGATCAAGGAGCACCGCCCCGAGGTGTGGGAGCGGGTCAAGGCCGCTGTCGCCTCCGGGCGATTCCTGCCGCTGGGCGGCATGTGGGTCGAGTCGGACACCGTGATGCCGACCGGCGAATCGCTCGTGCGGCAGTTCTCGCACGGGCAGCGGTTCTTCGAGCGCGAGTTCGGCATCCGCTCGAAGGGGGTCTGGCTGCCGGACAGCTTCGGCTACTCGCCCGCCCTGCCGCAGCTGATGCGCCGTGCCGGTTTCGAGTGGTTCTTCACGCAGAAGATCTCGTGGAACCAGCAGAACGTCTTCCCGCACCACTCGTTCCTCTGGGAGGGCATCGACGGCTCGCAGGTGTTCACGCACTTCCCATCCATGGACACGTACAACTCGCAGCTGAGCGGCATGGAGGTCGCGAAGGCGTCGCGCCAGTTCAAGGAGAACCGCCTCAGCTCGCGGTCGATCGCTCCGGTCGGCTGGGGCGACGGCGGCGGTGGCACCACCCGGGAGATGACAGGCAAGGCCGAGCGCCTGCGCGACCTCGAGGGCAGTGCGCAGGTGGTGTGGGAGCACCCGGACGTCTTCTTCGACGCGGCGAAGGCGGAGCTGCCGAATCCGGCCGTGTGGGTCGGCGAACTGTACCTCGAGCTGCACCGCGGCACGCTCACCAGCCAGCACGCCACGAAAGCGCTGCACCGTTGGGCCGAGCACGCGCTGATCGAGGCCGAGCTGTGGGCCGCGACCGATGCCGTGCGCACCGGCGCCGACTACCCGCAGGCCGAGTTCGACCGGTTGTGGCAGGCCGTGCTGCTGCACGAGTTCCACGACATCCTGCCCGGCACCTCGATCGCGTGGGTGCACCGCGAGGCCGTCGCGGTGCTGTCGGATGTGCTGTCGGACGCGCGCGACATCGCCGATGCCGCCCGCCGCTCGCTCGCCGGCGACGGTGATCGCGCACTGCGCTTCGAGCCGACGTCCGTCGGGTATGCCACGAAGGGCGGCCGCGCGCTCGGGGCGGCGTTCGTCGCCGAGCCCACGGCAGCACCGGTGTCGCTCACGGAAGAGGACGGCGGCTGGCGCCTGGAGAACGAGCTCGTGTCGGTGCTCGTCTCGGCCGAGGGACTCATCGTCTCGGCGGTCGACAAGGCCTCCGGGCGTGACGCCGTCGCGCCGGGTAAGGCCGCGAACCTGTTCCAGCTGCACCAGGACTTCCCGAACATGTGGGACGCGTGGGACATCGATCGGTACTACCGCAACAGCGTCGACGACCTCACCGGGGTCTCGTCGATCGAGGCCTCGGTCGTGAACGGCGTCGCGCAGATCGTGGTCGTCCGTGCGTTCTCGGAGTCGACGATCACTCAGACGATGCTCCTGGCTCCGGATTCGCGCACCGTGCTGCTGCGCAACGAGGTCGACTGGCACGAGACCGAGAAGCTGCTCAAGCTCGCCTTCCCGCTCGACATCCAGGCCGCGCACACCGAGGCCGAGACCCAGTTCGGGTTCCAGTCGCGCGTGACGCACACCAACACCAGCTGGGAGGCCGCGAAGTTCGAGACGTCGATGCACCGTTTCGTGCTGGTGCGCGAGCAGGACTTCGGCGCCGCCCTCGTGAACGACTCGATCTACGGCTACGACACGTCGCGCGAGGTCTCGGACGATGCCGTGACCACGACGGTGCGGCTCTCGCTGCTGCGGGCGCCGCGGTTCCCCGACCCCGACACCGACCACGGCGTCCACGAGATCGAGGTCGGCTTCGTGATCGGTGCGGATGCCGCGATCGCCACGGCCGAGGGCATCCGGATCAACACCCTCCCGTCGATCGTGTGCGGTGAGCGGGAGGTCGAGCCGCTCGTCTCCGTACAGGGCGAGGGGATCGTCGTGTCGGCCGTCAAGCTGGCGGACGACGGCTCGGGTGATGTGATCGTGCGTGTGTACGAGGCGCTCGGCCGTCGCGCGGTCGGTGAGCTGTCGGTCGGGTTCGCGCACCGAGAGGTGCGCGAGGTGAGTCTGATCGAGGACGACATCGACGAGGCGCGGATCGGTGGCGAGCTGCGGCTGCGCCCGTTCGAGGTGCGGACCATGCGCATCACGCGCTGAGTGAAGTGTGATCAGGCGGAAGCGCGGGATCAGGCGGAATGTCCGCGCACGTGCCTGATCTCGCGTGCCTGCCGGTTGTGGGGACCGGTGCCCGGGAGGACGATGGCGTGATGGCGAACATCGACGACGTGCGGGCGATCGCCCTCGCCCTCCCGGGAGCCGAGGAATCGGTGAGCGGTCACACGGGTGAGGCTGCCTGGCGGCTGAAGAGCGGACAGTTCGCGTGGCTCCGCGGCCCGAGCGCGACCGACCTGCGGCAGCTGGCGGAGCTCGGACGTGAGTGGCCCTCCGGCGAGGTGCTCGCGGTGCGCGTCGCCGACCTCGAGGAGAAGGAGGCGCTGCTCGCCGCCGAACCCGATGCCCTGTTCACGATCCCGCACTTCGAGGGCTACCCCGGACTGCTCGTGCGTCTCGACGCCGTCGACGGCGCCCGGATCGAGGAAATCATCACCGATGCGTGGCTGGCGCGGGCGCCCTCCCGCGTCGCGAAGAAGTGGCTCGCGGAGCGCGGGCTGGAATGAGAGAGGCGCGGACGTGGACGTGGGCCAGGCGGCGCGGTCCTCGCTCGCGGCGCTCCCTCGCGATCAAAGCCCCGTCGAGCTCGCTGGATCGGAACCATGTCCGGCCGCGGGCGTCCCCGGCGATCCGCTGCGAGACGAGATGGTCTCTAACCGGGGGGCTTCCATGAAGTATCCGACGGGAGCCAGATTCCTGAGCAGCAGTCGGCGAATGGAAGGCCCGAACCGCACGGGCAATCTTCCTGATCCTCGATCGGTCGATCGGGGACCATGTCTCCCGACGAGAGTGTGTCGTCGTTCTCATCGATCCACTCATTCATGCCGGTACGCCAATACGTGTCCATGCCGAGGTGCCAGGCGGCGGATTCACCCAGGACCTGTGCGGTATCCTCGATCCACCGCGCCGCAGGTCCCAGGAACGCCGTGAAATGCCACCCGGCCAGAACGATATGTGAGAGGCAACCCCCGAATCCCCGGAACTGGACGATGTTGGCCTGTGCCCGTGGGTTGACATCCGGTATGACCGTGTTGGCGAGCCGATAGCCCTCCACGGCGAGTCGGCTCGCAGGGTAGACGTCGGACACGATCATCTTCACCAGCTCATTGGTCTCGCCGCGTGAGAGCGTGTTTCGGGAGTAGAGCGTCGCTGGTGAGAGATGTGCCTTCAAGACGATCCCCGCAAGCGCCCTCTTCACAAGCGTCGTGTCGACACCAGCCAAAAGGACGTCGCCGTCGGACGGCGACGCCGTGACAGAGATGGATGTGAGCGCTGGGGTTGTGCCGCTGGTCAGGGTGGAGAGGTAGCGCTCGGCATCTCCCAACCGCTGGTCACACTCCCGGCAGAACAGGTAGCTCTTGATGAAGTCCTGTCGTTTCGTGACGACGCCGCGAGAGTTGTAGACGCCGAGCAGCCCGCCTTCGTTCTTCGCCCAGCGGGCTGCCCACTTCGGCGTGACGTGCCCCAGGACCAACGGCTTGACCGTTCGGCACAGTCCGCATGGCTGAACGACTTCAGCTCTGAGGTCACTCCCGACGATAAGCGACGAGCGAGGCCCTTCGATGATGGCCTCGCGGCTTTGCGTGGGGCGAATCGCACCAGACACGGCTCTCCGCTGTCTCTGCTCCCGTCTCCTCGATGCATTTCCCACGTCGGCAATGTTTCCATAGCATCGACGTGGCAGTGATGCGCTAGAACGGGAGCATGACTTCAGACGTGACGGGGATCGGCGGCCTCTTCTTCCGCAGCAGGGATCCGGAGGCACGGGCCACGTGGTATCAGCAGCATCTCGGCATCAGCGCCGGTCACACCGGCACCTGGCAGCAGGACGCGGGGATGACCGTCTTCGCGCCGTTCCCCGCCGACAGCGACTACTTCGCCGCCGACCAGCAGTTCATGCTGAACCTGCGCGTCACCGACATCGAACAGCTCGCCGTGAGGCTGGAATCCGAGGGCATCCCGGTGGAGCGCCGAGACGAGTGGAACACCGAGGAGTACGGGACGTTCGCCCGCATCCACGATCCCGAAGGTCTCGCGATCGAGCTGTGGCAACCACCGGCGGAATCGTCTTGAACCGAGCCGCTTCCGCGCTCAGGCCGGATCGAGGCGCAGCACGTCGGGCGATTCGCCGCCGGTGAGGTCGTCCGCGATGCGGAGGCTGCGCGCCAGATCGTCGAGCGCGCCGATCAGCGTGCCGAACCGTTCCTTGTCGCTGCACACCGCGGTCAGGGTCACCAGGTGGGTCCCGGTGTCCCAGGTGTACGTCGCGAACGGCGGCGACGCCGGCGACGGCGGCATCGGTACCAGCAGCTTCTCGCCCACGCCGAGCCGGGTGGGGAACGACTCCGTGTCGTCGTAGTCCATCGGCATCGAGGCCCGCGCGATGCGCACATCCGGCGTCAGGACCTGTGCGGTCGCCATCGCCACGACAAGCTCCGGCTCGGCCTTCCACGTCCACACCAGCACGCGTCCGTCTGCCCGCTTCATGAGCATCGGCGCCGCCTGGCTCATCGCCCACGCGCCGAACTTCGAGCCCGGCCGCTCCGTCGCCCCCACGGCCGCATTGACCTGACCGAGCAGCATCCGGATCGCGGCCTTGCGGTGGCGGCGGCCCTTCCAGCCGAGCGAGTCCGTCACGGGAATCCACAGCTGGGGATCGGCGTCGGCAGTCAGTCGCATGGCTCCACGGTATCGGCTGCACCTGAGGGATGCCCGGTACGCCTCGGCCGCGCGAACAGGGCCCTCGGGTAGAGTGGCCAGCGCCCGACCAGGGCTTTCCCTTGGCCGCCACATCGTAAGGCAGCATGTCTGTGACCTCCTCCGACGATCCGATCGATCCGTCGAGCGGCCCCGCCGCCGAACCCGCGCCCCGACCATTGAAGATCGTGATCGGCTGCGACACGTTCGCGCCCGACATCAACGGCGCCGCCCGGTTCGCCGAGCGTCTCGCCGCCGGCCTCGTGCAGCGCGGCCACGACGTGCATGTCGTCGCCCCCAACCAGGCCTATCGCCGTGCGCAGCCGCACACCGAGGTGATCGAGGGCGAGCCGATGACGCTGCACCGTCTGCCGTCGTTGCGCTGGGCGCCGCACGACTGGCTGCGCTTCGTGTGGCCGTGGCGCTCGAAGCACTACGCCCGCAAGGTCCTCGACCATGTGCAGCCCGACGTCGTGCACATCCAGTCGCACATCGTGATCGGCCGCGGTCTCGCGTACATCGCGCACGAGCGCGGGATACCGGTCATCGCCACGAACCACGTCATGGCCGAGAACATCCTCGACCACACGACCATGCCGAAGTTCATCGACGACCTGGTCCTCAAGTTCGCCTGGGCCGATGCGAAGCGCACCTTCGACATGACCCGCGCGATCACCACTCCCACCCGTCGCGCCGCCGACTTCCTCGAGAAGACCGTCGAGGTGAAGGGTGTGATCCCGGTCAGCTGCGGCATCGACCGCACGCAGTACACGCCGGTGATCGCCCCGCGCGACGAGAACCGGATCATCTTCGTCGGCAGGCTCACCGCCGAGAAGCAGGTCGAGGTCATCCTCAAGGCGATGACGAAACTCGACCCGGCGCTGGAGACGACGTTCGACATCGTGGGCGGCGGCGATCAGCGCAAGCAGCTGGAGCACCTGACCGCGCAGCTCGGACTCGCCCACCGTGTGACCTTCCACGGACGGACGAGCGATGAAGAGCTCCGCGCCCTGCTGTCGCGCGCGAGCCTGTTCGTGATCGCCTCGATCGCCGAGCTGCAGTCCATCGCGACGATGGAGGCCATGGCCTCGGCTCTGCCGATCGTCGCCGCGGACGCCGTCGCCCTTCCGCACCTCGTGCACCACGGTGAGAACGGATACCTGTTCGAGCCGGGGAACGTCGATGCGCTCGCCGCGCGCCTCACCGACGTGCTCACGGCGGAGCCCGCGGAATACCAGCGGATGCAGCAGGCATCGCTCGACGGCGTCGCCATCCACGACATCAACCGCACCCTCGACACCTTCGAGGCGCTGTATCGCGACGAGCCGCTGCCGGAGTAGCGCCCATGCACGGTACCCCCATCCGATCACGCCGCGGTGACGCGCCGGCGGCGGAGTAGCACGCATGCACATCGTCTTCTTCGGCGACCAGCACCTCGACTCGCTCGGCGGTGCGCAGGTGTCGATGCGGCTCCAGCGGGAGTTCCTCGAGCGTGCCGGTCACATCGTCACCGTGGTCGCCCCGAGGATGCACGGGTCGCGCCGTTCATCCGGCTCGCACGGCGGCGCGTACATCGACCTGCCGTCGATGCCGATCACGACGGATCGCGAGTACGCGATGAGCTGGCCGGGGCGTGGGAGCGACCGCTTCCTCGACACGGCCATGACCCATCGTCCCGCGGTGGATCTGGTGCACGTGCAGGCCGACTTCTGGGGCGCGTTCATCGGGCACCGTTACGCGCAGCGCCACGGCATCCCGGTGGTGCACACCATGCACAACCGTGTCGACGTCGGCATCGCCGCCGTCACCCCGCTGCACGGGCCGGTGCTGGCGGCGCTGAACATCTGGCGCCGGATCGCGATGCGCGGCATCGGAGTCCCCGTGCCCGGCACCGACGGCTGGGCGTTCCTGCGAGGACTCGCCGCCGGAGCATCCGCCGTCACCGCGCCCTCGACGCACTTCGCCCGCCGCCTCGAACAGCACGATGTCTTCCCGCACGTGGACGTGATCTGGAACGGCATCGACGACGACCTCCGCGCGCAGACGCTCGCCGCCGGACCCGCAGACCGCACGCCGGGACGCCCGCGCTTCGTGTGGCTCGGCCGGATGAGCCCTGAGAAGCGACTGCTCCCGTTCCTGGAAGCGTTCATCGCCTCCGGCATCGATGCGGATCTCGAGATCATCGGCGGCGGAGCGCAGCGTTCCGCGGCAGAGAAGATCGTGCGCGGGCGCGGGGGCATCCGATTCGCCGGCCGATTGACCTACCCGCAGACGCTGGCGCGGATCGCCGCGGCCGATGCCCTCGTGCAGACGTCGATCGGCTTCGAGACCCAGGGCATGACCCCGTTCGAGGCGGCGACGCTCGGAACCCCGTCGGTGATCTGCGACCCCGACATCGCGGCGGAGCTCGGCGGCGGACTCTGGGCCGTTCCGGATGCCGAGGAGTCGGCGAGCGGACGAGACCTCGAAGCCCAGCGCACGGCAGCACTCGCCGAGACGCTGCGGCAGGCCGCATCCGATATCGCCGCGGGCACCGCACCCACCCCGCTCCCCGAAGTGGCCGAAGCCTTCCGGCAGTCGTCGCGCACGGCGGCGATGGTCGAGGTCTACCGGAGGGTTCGCGCCGACAGCTGAACCGGCGCCGTCTCAGAGGTAGGTGCCGTCTCAGAGGTAGGTGCCGTCTCAGAGGTACTGGTACAGGGCGATCGTCAGTCCGGTGACGGCGATCCCGATGGCACCGGCCCCCGCGATGCCGACGGCGATGCCCGTGAGCAGCCGATTCGTGGGCCGGCGCACCGCGATCAACCCCAGCACGAGGGCGACGACGTAGGCGAAGAAGCTGAGGATCCCGATGCCGTTGTCGAACGCGAGCATGAACGCGAATCCGCCATCACCGCCGTAGACGAACGGCCGGGCGACGGAGCTGAACAGGTTGACCGCGAGAGTGGCCACCGCGATCACGAACGCCGCGACCGCGAGCGGGTTGCCGGTGCGGGCCTGCGCCGGGGGTATCGCCTGGCCGGGGAACGCGGGATGCCCCGGTGCGTACGCCTGCCATCCGGGAGCGGACGCCGGATACGCGGGCGGAGACGACGGTGGATAGGGCGTCGAGGAAGACTTCGAGGAGGGGGATGAGCCGTCGGGCGCGGGTGCCGGGGACGGAGGCGGCGGGGTCGAGCGCTGCGGCGCGGCTGGATACTGCGCTGCGGCCGGATACTGCGGTGTTGCGGGCAGATGCGCGGTCGGGACCGGAGGCTGCTGAGGCTCGCTCATGACGACGAGCGTAGCCGCCGCTGCGAGGATCGGCGGCAGGCGATCAGCGATAGACGTGCCCGGACTCGGCCTGGTGGCCGACGTCGCGGCCGGCGACGCGCGTCCAATCGGTGGGGGTGCGTCGGTAGCCGTCCCGGCGCAGTTCGATGACGGTGGCGACGGTCGCCCACGCAGCGAGGAGGAGGAGTGCGATGAGGAGTACCATGGCAGAAACGCTACGTTCGATGTCGAACAGCCACGAGTGGCAGAATAGACTATGAACGTCGGAAAACTGCCAACAGGAGTGAGTATGAAGACGGTCGCCTGCGTCATCCAGGACGGGTTCGCGCCCTTCGAGTTCGGCGTCGCCTGCGAGGCATTCGGCCTCGACCGCGCCGACGACGGGGTGCCGAACTTCGACTTCCGCATCGTCGCTCCCCGCGCCGGTGTCGTGACCTCGAAGATCGGCTTCTCGGTCAACGTCGAGCACGATCTGACCTTCGCCTACGACGCCGACCTCGTCGTGTTCTGTCCGCTCCCTCGGGAGAGATGGGGCGACATCGATCCGCTCCTGCTCGACCTCGCCCGTCACGCGGTGGCACGCGACGCCTGGGTGATGAGCGTGTGCAGCGGGTCGTTCATCCTCGCCGCCGCAGGAGTGCTCGATGGTCGGCGCGCCACCACGCACTGGATGTACGCCCACGTCATGGCCGACATGTACCCGCAGATCGACATCGACCCCGACGTGCTGTTCGTGCAGGACGGCAAGATCATCACGAGCGCGGGCACGGCCGCCGGGATCGACGCGTGCCTGCACCTGCTGCGGCAGGAGGTGGGAGCGGAGCTCACCAACCGCATCGCCCGCCGCATGGTCGTGCCGCCGCAGCGCGACGGCGGGCAGGCGCAGTTCATCGATCGCCCGATCCCCGTGGTTCCCACCGACTCGCTCGCGGCCGTCGCCGACTGGGCGGTCGAGCACCTGCGTGACGACCTCGGCGTCGATCAGCTGGCGGCAAAGGCCCTGATGTCACCGCGCACCTTCGCCCGTCGGTTCAAGGCCGAGTACGGCGCGACACCCGCGGCCTGGTTGGCGCGTCAGCGCATCATCCATGCGCAGCGGATGCTGGAGCGCACCGACCTGCCGCTCGAGCACATCGCCGACGAATGCGGGTTCGGCTCGGCGGCCGTGCTGCGGCAGAACTTCGCCCGGGTGCTCGGCCTCACCCCCACGGCCTATCGCGCGCGGTTCTCCTGTGCCGAGGAGTCGGCTGTTCCCGCCGCCTGAGCGGGTATCGGCTCCTCGGCGGTCCGCTACTCGGTCCAGTGGGCCGGCGAGGGGAGCGTGACGTCGTTCACCTCGACGCCGCCGGGGGTCACCGTGGCGATGCAGTACAGCAGCGACTGCGTGGGGTAGCCATGCGGACGGTTGTCGCGGATGATCGCCCGGTCATCCTCCGCGGGCAGCGCGGTCGAGGAGGCGAGCAGCGCGGTCCACTCCGTCGTCCAGTCGTCGCTGTCAGCCGTCGGTCCTAGGGCGCGGAACTCCGGCAGCCAGGCCTCGATGCGCGGGGTCGTCGCGTCGTCGAGGTCGTCATGCGCGATCATGTGCGTGCCGGGATCGATGGTCGTCTCGCGCAGCTCGACACCGTCCCACGACAGCACCCGTGCACCCTCGGGGCGCACCTCGAGCAGGTTGAAGCCGTGCATGGCCAGCGGGGCGACGGGGGAGCGGCCCCTCACCGATTCCAGCGCGAGAGCGCCACGAGAGACGGCGCGCGCATCGGGAAGGCCGCCCACGTCGGCGCGGTTCAGCAGCACGGCGAGCCGACGTTCGGCGGGGTTCGCGGCGAGCCAGGCGCCACCGGCGCGGCGATCGCGGATCCCGACCACGCCGGGGTAGTCCTCCGGCCACCAGGCTCCGAGCGAGTCCCATGCGCGTAGCGGGTCTTCATCGCGGACCGCGAGAAGACGTGCGGATCCGGCATTCTCGACATCGATCACGACCGTGCACACGGACCCCAGTCTAGGTCGGGGATGAGGTGTCGGCCCATGGCGGCGGATGCTGGGGCAGAATCGAGACGTGAACATCGTCGTCGGAGTCACGGGCGGCATCGCCGCGTACAAGACGGTGCACCTCGTGCGCCTGCTCACGAAGGGTGGGCACGACGTGACCGTGGTGCCCACCGAGGATGCGTTGCGCTTCGTGGGATTGCCCACATGGGAGGCGATCAGTCGGCACCCGGTCACCACGAGCGTGCATGATGATGTGGCGAAGGTGCGGCACGTGGCTCTCGGTCAAGCCGCCGAGCTGGTGATCGTGGCACCCGCGACCGCGAACTCCCTCGCGAAGATCACCGCGGGCCTCGCCGACGACCTGCTGGGCACCACGCTGCTCGCCACCGAGGCCCCGGTGCTGCTCGCTCCGGCGATGCACGCGGAGATGTGGCGGAATCGCGCGACACAGGCGAACATCGCCACGCTGCGTGAGCGCGGCGTCCACATCGTCGGCCCGGCCGACGGAGAGCTCGCCGGCGGTGACAGTGGACCCGGCCGCATGTCGGAGCCGGAGGACATCTTCGCCGCGGCGCAGGCGCTGCTGGCCCCCGGTGACCTCGCCGGGGTGCGGGTCGTGGTGTCGGCCGGCGGCACGCGGGAGCCGATCGACCCCGTGCGCTTCCTGGGCAACCGCTCCAGCGGCAGGCAGGGCGCGGCTCTCGCGGCCGAAGCCGCCGCGCGCGGTGCCGAGGTCACCCTGGTCTCGGCCAACATCTCGGGCGATGTGCTCGCCGAGGTGCGGCATCCGTCGATCCGCATCGTGCCGGTCGGCGCGGCGGCGGAGCTCTCCGCGGCGATGAAGCGGGAATCCGCCGACGCCGACGTGGTCGTCATGGCCGCGGCGGTCGCGGACTACCGCCCGGTCGAGGTGTCGGACCGCAAGCTCACCAAGGAGGGCGGCGGGATACCGGCCATCGAGCTGGTCGAGAACGAGGACATCGTCGCGGCGCTCGCCTCGTCACGCCGACCGGGGCAGCTCGTCGTCGGTTTCGCGGCGGAGACCCCGGAGGACGAAGCCGAACTGCTCGCCCGCGCGCGCGGCAAGCAGCAGCGCAAGGGCGTCGACCTGCTGGTGGTGAACGAGGTCGGCTGGGAGCGCGGGTTCGAGTCCGCCGAGAACGCGGTGCACATTCTCGGACCGGGTGGTGTCGACGCCGGGGTGGCATCGGGGTCCAAGCGCGCCGTCGCGGCGGCGATCTGGGATGCCGTCGAGCGCGAGCGCTGAGCGCAGGATCGGCGACGGCGGGCGGGGGAACGGACTGGAGGAGAATCTCGGCGAGTGCTAAACTTGAGTCAACACAACTCAACTTTGATCCCGCCTCCCGATCCGGCAGGCGGGAGACGACCAGAAGGAGCATCTCCAAGGAGGAGCGCATGACCACCCCGCAGACCGGCAACCAGAACCAAGAGCAGCAGTCCGCCCTCGAGCAGTTCGGCATCAACCTGACCGACCGCGCCCGCGAGGGCAAGCTCGACCCCGTGATCGGACGAGACAGCGAGATCCGTCGCGTCAGTCAGGTGCTCACCCGCCGCACGAAGAACAACCCCGTGCTGATCGGTGAGCCGGGCGTCGGCAAGACCGCCGTCGTCGAAGGACTCGCCCAGCGCATCGTCGCGGGCGATGTCGCCGAGTCCCTCAAGGACAAGGAGCTGGTCACCCTCGACATCTCCGCCCTCGTGGCCGGCGCCATGTACCGCGGGCAGTTCGAGGAGCGGCTGAAGCAGGTGCTCAAGGAGATCACCGAGTCCGACGGACAGGTCATCACGTTCATCGACGAGCTGCACGTGCTGATGGGTGCCGGCGGTGGCGAGGGGTCGGTCGCGGCCTCCAACATGCTCAAGCCCATGCTGGCCCGCGGTGAACTGCGCCTGATCGGCGCGACCACTCTCAACGAGTATCGCGAGTTCATCGAGAAGGACGCCGCACTCGAGCGCCGCTTCCAGCAGGTCTACGTCGGAGAGCCCTCGGTCGAGGACACGATCGCGATCCTCCGCGGACTCAAAGGTCGCTACGAGGCCCACCACGGGGTCACGATCTCCGACAGCGCCCTCGTCGCCGCCGCCGCACTCTCGAGCCGCTATCTTCCCGCGCGCCAGCTTCCCGACAAGGCGATCGACCTGATCGACGAGTCGATGTCGCGGCTGAAGATGGAGATCGACTCGTCTCCGGTCGAGATCGATCAGCTCAAGCGCCAGGTCGACCGCATGAAGCTCGAAGAGCTCGCGCTCAAGCGGGAGAAGGACGCCGCCTCCAAGGAGCGTCTGAGTGCCCTGCGCGAGCAACTCGTCGGCATGGAGAAGCAGCTCGCCGAGCTCGAGGCCCGGTGGGCGCGCGAGCGGCAGGGGCTGAACCGGGTCGGTGAGCTGAAGAAGCAGCTCGACGACGCGATCACCCAGCGTGACCTCGCCATGCGCAACGCCGACTACACGAAGGCCTCGAAGCTGGAGTACGAGACCATCAAGCGTCTGGAGCGCGACATCGCCGAGGCCGAGCAGGCCGAGGCCGCGACGCCGGCGGAACCCCGCATGGTCAACGAACAGGTCACCGACGAGGACATCGCCGCCGTGATCGCCGCGTGGACGGGTATCCCTGTCGGGCGTCTGCTGCAGGGCGAGAGCGAGAAGCTGCTGCACCTGGAGCAGGAGCTCGGCAAGCGCCTGATCGGTCAGAAGGACGCCGTGAAGGCCGTATCGGATGCCGTGCGCCGTTCGCGTGCGGGTATCAGCGACCCCGGTCGGCCGACCGGATCGTTCCTGTTCCTCGGCCCCACCGGTGTCGGAAAGACCGAGCTGGCCAAGGCGCTGGCCGAGTTCCTCTTCGACGACGAGCACGCCATGGTGCGCATCGACATGTCGGAGTACGGCGAGAAGCACTCGGTCTCGCGACTCGTCGGTGCCCCTCCCGGATACATCGGATACGAGCAGGGTGGTCAGCTGACCGAGGCTGTGCGACGCCGCCCGTACAGCGTGATCCTGCTCGACGAGGTCGAGAAGGCGCACCCCGAGGTGTTCGACGTGCTGCTGCAGGTGCTCGACGACGGTCGCCTGACCGACGGTCAGGGGCGCACGGTCGACTTCTCGAATGTGATCCTGATCCTCACGTCGAACCTGGGATCGCCGATCCTCATCGACCCGGTGCTCGCACCCGATGAGAAGCGCGATCAGGTCATGGCCCTCGTGCGGCAGGCATTCCGTCCGGAATTCCTGAACCGACTCGACGACATCGTGATGTTCTCGGCCCTGAGCGAGGACGACCTCGCCCAGATCGTGGAGCTCTCGGTCGACCAGCTGCACGACCGGCTGCGCGACCGTCGCCTCACACTCGCCGTCACCCCCGATGCGCGGGCCTGGCTCGCCGAGCGCGGGTACGACCCCATGTTCGGTGCGCGACCGCTGCGCCGCCTCATCCAGAGCGAGGTGCAGAACAAGCTCGCCACCGCGCTGCTCTCGGGCAACGTGCACGACGGCGACACCGTGCGGGTCGACGTGGCCGCCGACGGGGCGGGCCTCGTGCTCACCTCGACGACGCCCGACCCCGAGCCGGAGGAAGACGACGTGATCGAGGCCGAACTGCTCGAGGACTGAGCCGCTCGAGGGCTGAGCTGCTCAAAGGCTGAGCTGAGAGGCACAGCAGAGGGGCCCGTGGATGATCCACGGGCCCCTCTGCTGTCTGATGCGCCCTGCTTCAGGGATGCGGGCGAGACGCTGCCGCGAGCGCCCGACCGGTGAGGGAGTCGTCGTCGCCCGAGATCTCTGCCGGAGTGCCGGTGAAGATCAGCTGACCGCCATCGGAACCGGCACCCGGACCGATGTCGACGACGTGGTCGGCGCGGGCGACCACGCGCAGATTGTGCTCGACCACGACCAGCGTCGCCCCCTCGTCGAGCAGATCGTCGAAGAGGGCGTTGACGGTGTCGACGTCGGTCGGATGCAGTCCTGAGGTCGGCTCGTCGAGGATGATGCGGTCGGCGCGATCGCGTTGCGGTTCGCTGAGGTGCCGGGCCAGCAGCAGCCGTTGCTTCTCGCCGCCGGAGAGGGTGTCGAGCGAGCGTCCGACCGGGATGTAGCTCAGGCCGGTGCGCTGCACCCAGTCCAGCGCGTCGACCACGTCCGGGTGGTCGGAGAAGAGCGCGCTGACGTCGGCCGGCGTCGACGCCAGCACGTCGGCGATCGAGGAGCCGTCGACCTGCACGCCGAGCGCGGTCTCATTGAAACGCAGCCCTCCGCAGGCATCGCACGGGAGGGAGACGTCGTCGAGGAATGCGAGCTCGGTCGTGATGTGTCCACGGCCGCGGCAGGTGGGGCACGCCCCACGGGAGTTGAAGCTGAACCAGGAGGCATCGAGCCCTGAAGCGTGCGCGAACACCTCGCGCACGGTATCGGCGATACGCAGCATGCTCAGCGTCGTCGACCGCGCTCCGCCCCGCAGCGGGTCCTGCCCGACGACCGTGAACTCCGGGTGCTGGCGCGGCAGCTCGGCGGTCGCAAAGGAGCTCTTGCCCGACCCCGCGACCCCCGTGACGGCGGTGAGCACGCCGAGCGGGATGTCGACGTCGAACCCGCGGAGGTTGTGCGCGCGCGCATTCCGCACGGTGACGCGGCCCGAGGGAGTCCGCGTCGTCGCACGGATCGTCAGCGGCTCGGCGAGCACACGCCCCGTGAGGGTGTCGGCGGCGCGGAGCGCTGCGGGGGTGCCCTCGAACTGCACGATGCCGCCGGCGGAGCCCGCCCCCGGCCCGAGGTCGACGACGTGATCGGCGACCGCGATCACCTGCGGATGATGCTCGACGACGAGGATGGTGTTGCCGGCGTCGCGCAGCCGCTGCAGCAGGGCGACCAGCCGCTGGATGTCGGCGGGGTGCAATCCGGTGCTGGGCTCGTCGAACACGTAGGTGACGTCGGTGAGGGCGCTGCCGAGGTGGCGCACGATCTTGACGCGCTGAGCCTCGCCGCCGGACAGCGTGGCCGATTCGCGGTCGAGTGTGAGATAGCCGAGGCCGACCGAGAGCAGGGCATCGAGCACGTGGCGGACACCGTCGACGGCCGGGGCGACGCGGGGATCGTCGAACTCGTCGAGCAGAGCATGCAGGTCGGACACCGGCATCTTCATCCAGTCCACGATCGAGCGTCCGTCGATCAGGCTCTCCCGCGCTGCCGCGTTCACCCGCGCACCGTGGCAGTCCGGGCATGTGTGATGTGTCACGAGCCGGTCGAGCTCCTCGCGCACCGAGGCCGACATCTTCACCGGGCGCTGCTTCAGGAACACATCGCGCATGCGCGTGATCACCCCGTCGAACCGGGCGCTCTGCGGGAACCGCGGATCGGGGTCGTCGAGCTTGAGCTTGTCGGCGTAGAGGAACTGGTCCATCTCCTCGGCCGTGTAGTCCTTGAGCGGCTTCTGGCGGTCGAACAGTCCGCAGTACGCGAAGCGCTTCCACCGGTACACCCCGGGGCGGAACAGGCTGAACCGGACCGGTCCCTCGTCGATGTTCTTCTCGGGGTCGATCAGCGCGTCGATGTCGATGTCGTACACCGTGCCGAGGCCTTCGCAGGTCGGGCACATGCCGGACGGGTCGTTGAACGAGTAGGCGGGGGAGTAGCCGGCGGAGGGCTCGCCGACGCGTGAGAAGACCAGGCGCACCAGCGATGCCAGGTCGGTCGCGGTCGCCACGGTCGAGCGCGCGTTGCCCGTGAACCGGCGCTGGTCGATCAGGACCGTGAAGGTCAGCCCGTCCATGGCCTGCACGTCGGGTGCGGGCATCTGCGGCAGCCGGGCACGGATGAAGGTCGAATAGGAGTCGTTGACGAGTCGCTGCGCCTCGGCGGCGATCGTGTCGAGCACGAGGGACGACTTGCCCGAACCCGAGACGCCGGTGAAGACGGTCAGCAGCTTCTTGGGAACGTCGACGGAGACGTCGCGGAGATTGTTCGTCCGCGCGCCGGTGATGCGGAGGAGGTCCATCCGCACACGCTAACGGGGCCCCCGGACAATCCGGAGGCCCCGTCGGTGCAGAGGTGTCGAGAGCGCGGAGGTCAGGCGCTGAGGATGACCGTCTCGGCGATCGGGCGACGTACGCGCGGAGCGACCTCGCGCTCCTGCAGCACCTCGGGCAGAGCCTCGATGTCGCCGAACTCGCCGACGGCGAAGACCGTGAAGGGCACGAAGCGCTCCTCGAGGTCGGCGAACTCGCGGACGACCTCGGGATCGAAGCCGCTCATCTGGTGCACGACCAGGCCGTCGTGGTGGGCCTGCACCGAGAAGTGCGCGACCGCCTGGCCGAGGTCGTAGAGGGCATGCGTGATCGGGGTGCCGTCGGCCGTGGCCGTCTCGGCGATCGCGACGACGAGCACGGCCGCGTTGCCCGCCCAGGCCTGGTTGAAGCCCATCAGGGCGTCGACGACCTGCGCGTGCAGCGCGGTGCCGCGACGGGCGACGATGAAGCGCCAGGGCTGCGTGTTGTTGGCGGACGGCGTCCAGCGGGCGGCCTCGAGAGCGGTGGCGAGCTTGGCCTCGTCGATCGAGCTCTGCGCGTCGAAGGCGCGGGGGCTCCAGCGGCCGGCGAGGACGTCGAGGACGGGGTGCTCGGTCGGTGCGGTGCGGTCGATGACGGGAGTGCTCACAGAAGTGCCTTTCGGAAGGAGGGGATCGGACTCCTTCGTCCGGGTACACGGGTGCCAACAGATGCATGTGCATGCATATTCCCGGGGATTCCTCCGTGTCGGCGCCGGACGGCGTCCGGTCGGACAGGGAGGTCGTGCATTCAGACCGGGAGATTGTGCGACGCCGCGTCGGCCAGCGCACTGCGCACCGCGCGGATCGAGGGGGCATCGGCCGACACCCGCCGTGCCGAGGAGAAGATCTCGCGCCGCGGTTCGTGGGGGAGGGGTGCCAGATCGACGGTCGGGGTGTCGCCCGCCCAGACGAGCTCCGGCAGCAATCCGACCGCGAGCCCGGCATGGATCAGCCGCACGTGCGCGGTGAGGTCGGCGATCTCGAAGCGCACGTCGGGCTCGAACCCCGCGGTGCGGCAGAGCTGCTCGGCCCAGGCGCGGGAGGCGGTGCCGGCGGGTTCGAGCACCCAGGGCTCCTCGCGCGTCGACCAGAGCTCGGCGAGCGCATCCGCATGCCGTGGTGCTCCGGGCCGTCGGGCGAGCGCGATCGCATCGTGCGCGAGCATCACCCGGTCGAGGTCGGCGTGGATCGGTCGGGTGTGCCCCGGGTACTGCTCGGCGAGGATCAGGTCGAAGTCGCGGCTGGACACCCCGACCAGCCCGGTCTCCGGATCGCACTCGGTGACCTCGACGCGCAGGGCCGGATGTCGGTCCTTGAGAGCCTCGAGAGCCCGCGGGAGCAGGGAGTGCGCCGTCGACTGGAACACCGCGATGCCCACGGTCCCGGTCACCTCGGTGAGCGATTCGGCCACGGCGACCTCGGCGTGCTCGAGCTGATCGAGGATGCCGATGGCCTCGGCGACGAGCACGTTCCCCTGGGGCGTGAACTGCACTCCACGCCCCACGCGTCGCAGCAGCGGCACACCCACATCCCGCTCCAGGGCGCTCAGCTGCTGCGACACCGAGGCCTTGCTGTACGAGAGGGCGTCGGCCACTGCCGACAGCGTTCCGCGGCGCGAGAGCTCCACGAGCATCCGCAGTCTGTTGACGTCCAGCACAGTGGTCCCTTGCTCTGCGGATATTGTTCAGCTTGAGTGAACAGAATCCACGCAAATCGGTTGATAGACGGAGCCTACCGAGCGGCAGGACAATGAACCAGCCCGCACACGAAATCCCGGTGTGCGCTCTCTTGGAAGGTCCCACCGATGCCTGTCGCCGCCGACACCACCACCCCCCGCACCGAAGACGTCGCCGCCCTGGTGAAGCGCTGGCTCGTCGAGAGCGAGACCCACCCCGTCGAGCCCGCCGCCCAGCGCCTGTCCGAAGTGCTCAAGGACCCGAACGGACTGGCGTTCACGGTCGGCTTCGTCGACGGCGTGATGCGTCCGGAAGACCTGCGCGTCGCCGGCCGCAAGCTCGCCGAGCTGAGCGACATCACCCCGTCGCTGCTGCCCGGCTACCTGCGTGCCGCGATCAAGACGGGCGGCTTCTGGGCGCCGAAGCTCCCCGGCGTGGTCGTGCCGATCTCGCGTCGCGTGCTGCGCGCCATGGTCGGGCACCTCGTGCTCGACGCCACGCCCGCCAAGCTCGGCCCCGCGATCGCGAAGCTGCGCAAGAGCGGCAACCGGCTCAACCTCAACCTGCTCGGCGAGGCCGTGCTCGGCGAGCGCGAAGCGGGACACCGCTTGCAGGGCACCCGCGACTTCCTCGCCCGCGACGACGTCGACTACGTGTCGATCAAGGTCTCCAGCGTCGTGAGCCAGCTGTCGATGTGGTCGTTCGACGAGGCCGTGGCCGATGTCGTCGAGAAGCTGACCCCGCTCTACGAGCTCGCCGCGAAGGCCGAGGCGAAGGGCAAGGCCAAGTTCATCAACCTCGACATGGAGGAGTACCGCGACCTCGACCTGACGATCGCGGCCTTCACGAGCATCCTCGACCAGCCGGGGCTCGAGAACCTCGAAGCCGGCATCGTGCTGCAGGCTTACCTGCCCGACGCCCTCGGTGCCATGCAGCACCTGCAGGAGTGGGCCGCCGCCCGCCGTGCCAAGGGCGGAGCGCCGATCAAGGTGCGCGTCGTCAAGGGCGCGAACCTGGCGATGGAAGAGGTCGACGCGGCGATCCACGGCTGGCCGCTCGCCACCTACGGAACCAAGCAGGACTCCGACACCAACTACAAGCGGGTGCTCGACTGGGCCATGACCCCGGAGCGACTGGACGCCGTGCGCATCGGCATCGCCGGCCACAACCTGTTCGACATCGCCTACACCTGGCTGCTCGCCCAGGCGCGTGGGGTCGCCGACCCGTCCGGCGCCGATCCGCTCGTCGAGTACGAGATGCTGCTGGGCATGGCGACCGGCCAGGCCGAGGCCGTCCGCAAGGACGTCGGCCGCCTGCTGCTGTACACGCCGGTCGTGAACCCGGCCGAGTTCGACGTCGCGATCGCGTACCTGGTGCGCCGCCTCGAAGAGAACGCCAGCCCCGAGAACTTCATGTCGGCCGTGTTCGAGCTGGCCTCGAACCCGACGCTGCTCACCCGCGAGCGGGAGCGCTTCGAGCGCTCGCTGGCCGCGCTCGCGACCGATGAGGCGGGATTCGTCCCCGGTCCCCACCGCGTGCAGGACCGTACGGTTCTGGGTTCCGACGCCGAGGCGCCCTCCGGAATCACCACCGGCTTCGAGAACCAGGCCGACACCGATCCGGCCATCGCCGCGAACCGCGCATGGGGCCGCGAGATCCTGAGCCGCTCGGTGGGCTCGACGCTCGGCCTCGACACCATCGCGATCGCCAAGGTCGAGACGGATGCCGAGCTCGACGGCATCTTCTCCGCAGCGACCGCCGCCGCCGAGAAGTGGGCAGCGCTCCCTGCCGCCGATCGCGCCGCCGTGCTGCATCGCGCCGGAGACGAGCTCGCCGCGCGCCGTGGTCAGCTCATCGAGATCATGGCCCACGAGGCGGGCAAGACCATCGCCGAGGCCGACCCCGAGATCAGCGAGGCCATCGACTTCGCGCACTACTACGCCGAGCGCGCGAAGGACCTCGAGACCGTCTCTGGCGCCGACTTCGTGCCGTCGAAGGTCACCGTGGTCACCCCTCCGTGGAACTTCCCCGTCGCCATCCCCGCGGGTGGTGTGCTGGCGGGTCTGGCCTCGGGTTCGGCCGTCATCATCAAACCCGCGAAGCTCACGCAGCGCTGCGGCGCGGTGATGGTCGAGGCGCTGTGGGCCGCCGGTGTGCCGCGCGACCTGCTCGCGCTCGTCGACCTCGCTTCGCGCGACCTCGGTACGCGCCTCGTGGCCGGTCCTGCGGTGGATCGCGTGATCCTCACGGGGGCGTACGAGACCGCGCAGCTGTTCCGCTCGTTCCGCGCCGACCTGCCGCTGCTCGCCGAGACCAGCGGCAAGAACGCGATCATCGTGACGCCCTCGGCAGACCTCGACCTGGCGGCCGCCGACGTGGCTCGCAGCGCGTTCGGCCACGCGGGGCAGAAGTGCTCCGCAGCGTCGCTGGCGATCCTCGTCGGATCCGTCGCCGACTCGAAGCGATTCGAGCGTCAGCTGGTGGATGCCGTGACCTCGATGCGCGTCGGCCTGCCCGATGACCCCGCCACCCAGATGGGCCCGATCATCGAGCCGGCGAACGGCAAGCTGCTCACCGCGCTCACGAAGCTCGAGAAGGGCGAGCGCTGGCTGGTCGAGCCGCGCAAGCTCGACGACGAGGGAAAGCAGTGGACGCCCGGTGTGAAGACCGGCGTGCGCGAGGGCTCGTACTTCCACCTCACCGAGTTCTTCGGGCCGGTGCTCGGCATCATGCACGCGAAGGACCTGGACGAGGCGCTGCGCCTGCAGAACGCTGTCGACTACGGCCTGACCGCCGGCATCCACTCGCTCGACTCCGACGAGGTCGCCACCTGGCTCGACCGTGTCGAGGCGGGCAACCTGTACGTGAACCGCGGCATCACCGGCGCGATCGTGCAGCGTCAGCCGTTCGGTGGCTGGAAGCGCTCGGCCGTCGGAGCGGGCGCCAAGGCCGGAGGCCCGAACTACCTCTTCGGTCTCGGCGAGTGGACCCCGGCCGAGCTTCCGGCCGCCGCCCCGAGCGCGGCCGTCGTGCCCGCGGTCGGCGCACTGCTGGACGCGACGGCCTCCGAGGTCGACACGGCCGAGGCCGAGTGGCTGCACCGCGCCGCCGCATCCGACGAGCGCGCCTGGGTCGACGAGTTCGGCGCGGTGAGCGACAAGTCCGGGCTCGGGGTCGAGCGCAACCTCTTCCGCTACCGTCCGGTCGCGGTCGACGTGCGCATCGGCGAGAGCGCGCCGCTGGTCGACGGTGTCCGCGTGCTCGCGGCCGCCCTGCGCAGCGGCAGCCCGTTCACGGTGTCGGCACCGGCCCTGCCCGCACGCATCGAGAAGGCGCTGCGCGCGCACGGTGTGACCGTGAAGCACGAGTCGGACGCGGCGTGGACCAAGCGCTACGCCAAGGCGGCGAACTCGTGGCACCGCGTACGGCTGGTCGGCGGCGACGCCGCGGCCCTGCATGAGGCGCTCGACGGAAGCCCCGATGTGGCGGTCTGGTCGCACGCCGTGACCGGTGCCGGCCGAGTGGAGATGCTGCCGTTCCTGCACGAGCAGGCCGTATCGATCACGAACCACCGCTTCGGCAACCCGACCACCCTCGCCGACGGCGTGATCTGACCCGGGCTCGCTCCCGGAAGCGAAAACGGAGACGATCGATGCGGCCGTCCGCGTGTCATGTGCCGACACGCGGACGACGAGCATGATCGTCTCCGTTTTCGCACCCTTGCACGGGCGGGCGGGCGGCGGGCGGGTGGCTGGGTACGCAGCCTCAGCCGCGCAGCGCCTCGGAGAGCTTGACCCGGGAGCCCATGCGCAGCAGCGAGTTCTCGTAGATCTTGGCGCCGATGACGATGGCCGCGACGCAGCTGAGGAGCAGGATCACCAGGCTCAGCAGCGGCTCCCACCACTGGGCCTCGCCGACGAACAGGCGCATCGGCATGCCGACAGGCGCCGAGAACGGCACGTACGACATGATCGTCAGCACCAGCGGGTTGTCGTTGAAGACGATGACCAGGATGTACGGGGCCATGATCAGCATCGTGATCGGGGTGGTCGTCGAACCGATGTCCTCCTGGCGGGAGACCATCGAGGCCGCAGCCGCGAACATCGCCGCCAGCAGGATGAAGCCGAACAGGAAGAACACCGCGAACCAGATGATCGGCGCCCCGAGGGTCGTGAGCACCTCGCGCTGACCTGTGACGATCAACCCGATCGTGGCCACGGCCGCCAGGGCGAGGATCTGCCCCATCGCCAGCACCGTGTTGCCGATCACCTTGCCCGCGAGCAGTGTGCGCGCCGGGATGGCCGACAGCAGCACCTCGACCACGCGGGTCTGCTTCTCCTCGACGACGCTCTGTGCGATCGTGCCGCCGAACGTCGCTGCTGCCATCATGAACACCAGACCGAAGGCGATCGCGATGAAGTACCGCAGCAGCGGGTTGGTGGTCGCCGGTTCCAGGATCAGTTCCTCGGGAGTGATCGACAGGGCCGAGACGAGCGAGCCCGGCGCCTCCTGCAGCGCGACGATCGTGTAGCCCGAGGGGCCATCGCCCGGCAGCACCGCAGCGTCGACCTTGTCGTCGCGCACGAGCTGTTCGGCTGCAGCCTGGTCGGCGACCGTGGTGACCTCGACGTTCGGGATGGCGGAGACGGCGGAGGCGGTCTCCGCGGTCGCTGCGACCGGCATCGCATCGGTGTTCTTGCTCGCGAAACCACCGAGGATGATACCGGCGAGCGCGAGCACCAGCAGGATGCCGGTCGAGATCAGGAACGCCTTGCTGCGCAGCTTCGAGCCGATCTCGCGCTCGGCGACGAGCCAGATGCCGTTCGAGGCGCGGACAGGGGTGGGGGCGCTCACTGGATGACCTCCTTGAAGATCTGGGCGAGGGACGGATGCTTGGGGGCGAAGCTGGCGACGTCGCCACGCTGCACGGCCGACTGCAGCACGCGCTGCGCCGTTTCGGGGCCGTCCGCGTCGAACAGCGCGTACCCGCCCTCGAAGTCGACGACCGTGACACCGGGCTCGGTGCGCAGCCATCCGGCGTCGCCGGCCGAGACGAGCTCGTACCGGTCGCGGGCGTGCTCGGCGCGCAGCGTGTCTCGGGAACCGGCCGCGCGGATCGTGCCGCCGGCGAGGATGACGAGGTCGTCGCACAGGCGCTCGACCACGTCGAGCTGGTGGGAGGAGAACAAGATGGATGCGCCCTTGGCGGCACTGGCCTGCAGGACTCCCGCGACCACGTCGACCGCGAGCGGGTCGAGGCCCGAGAACGGCTCGTCGAGGATGAGAACCTCGGGGTCGTGCACGAGCGACGCGGCGATCTGCGCGCGCTGCTGGTTGCCGAGCGAGAGCGACTCGATGGTGTCGTTCAGCCGCTCGCCGAGCCCGAGCTCCGTGAGCAGGGCGGTCGCGCGCTCCGTGGCCTCCTGCTTGCCGAAGCCGTGCAGGCGGGCGAGGTAGACGATCTGCTCGAGCACCTTCATCTTCGGGTAGAGGCCGCGCTCCTCGGGCATGTAGCCGAAGCGGCGGCGGTCGGCGGTCGTCAGCGGAGCGCCATCCAGGTCGACACGGCCGCCGTCCGACGACAGCAGCCCCAGCACGATCCGCATGGTGGTGGTCTTGCCGGCGCCGTTGCCGCCGACGAAGCCCGTCAGCCGCCCGGGGGCGACCGTGAAGGACACGTCATCGAGCACGCGCCGAGAGCCGTAGCTCTTGGTGATGCCGGAGAGTTCGAGCATTCCTGTGGTCATGCCTTCACGTTACGGAGCGCGCCCGACTGCGGCATCCCCCGCACGGCGGACTCTGCGGGATCACCCGTGCAGGGGAGAGTGCACGGGATCTCGCCGAGTGCACGGGATCTCGCCGAGTGCACGGGATGGAGACGCGGACAAGTCGTGCACTCGACGAGAAGCGGTGCACTCGCGGTGAGGGGGGGGGGAGTATCAGGGGCGGGGGGTGTGGAGCACCGTGCGGACGAGGAGTCCGGCGAGGAGGGCCCAGAACGCGGCGCTGACCCCGAGCACGGCGATCCCGGATGCGGCCACCAAAAAGGTCACCACGGCGGGGATCCGTTCGCCCGGTTCGTCGATCGCCTGCTGCACCGACGAGCCGAACGCGGCGAACAGCGCCAGACCGGCGACGGCCGGGATCACGGCCGTCGGCGCGAGCACCACCAGAGCGGCGAAGGCGGCCGAGAAGACCGCGAGGACGAGGTATGAGGCCCCGGTCGAGACCCCGGCGACCCACCGCCTCTTCGGGTCGGGGTCGGCGTCCGGCGAGGCGGCGAGTGCGGCGCTGATGGCGGCGAGGTTGATGGCGTGCCCGCCCGCCGTCGCTCCCAGTGCCGTGCCGACCCCGGTGACCAGCATGGCGGGACGCCACGGCACCTCGTATCCGAAGCTGCGCATGATCGCGACGCCCGGCACGTTCTGCGACGCCATCGTCACGATGAACAGCGGCAGTGCGAGGCCGACCAGCGCGCCGACCGTGAACGTGGGTGCAGTGAACTCGAGGCGCGGGAGCAGCAGCGCGGGGTCGAAGGTCGCATGCTCCATCGTCAGCGAGACCGCGACCACGACGGCGGCGGCGACGAAGGCCAGTGGCACCGCCCAGCGCGGTGCGAGGCGTGCGAACAGCAGCCACGTGAGCACGACCGGCACCACGCCCCAGGGGTTCGCGACGATCCCGGTGATCGGGGCCAGGCACAGGGGCAGCAGCACGCCGGCGAGCATCGCCTGCGCGATCGACGGAGGGATGCGGGCGATCAGCGCGCCGAGGGCCGGCCACAGCGCGGTGAGCAGGATGAGTGCGGCGGTCACCAGGAAAGCGCCGACCGCTGCCGGCCATCCACCCTCGACGGTGCCCGTGGCGACGAGCAGGGCGGCTCCCGGAGTCGACCAGGCGACCGTGATCGGCATCCGATACCGCCATGCGAGCACCACGCAGGCCAGACCCATCGTGAGGCTGGCCGCGAGAAGCCCGCTCGCCGCCTGCGCCGCGTTCGCCCCGACCGCGTCGAGCCCGGTCAGCACCACCGCGAACGAGCTGGTGAATCCGACGAGTGCCGTCACCACCCCCGCCAGTATCGGGCGGGACAGGGGTGCGGCTTCGGGCATGGCTCCGAGGGTATCGCGGAGACGGAGGGGCGCCGCGGATCAGGGGGTGCCGCGCTAGGCGAGACCCATGCGGTGCGCGAGCACGACCGCCTGCACGCGATCGCGGGCGCCCAGCTTCTGGAGGATGCGCGAGACGTGTGTCTTCACAGTGGCCTCGCCGATGAACAGCGCCTGCGCGATCTCGGCGTTGCTCCGGGCATCGGCGAGCAGCGTCAGCACTTCGGCCTCGCGCTCGGTGAGGGGCTCGGCGAGCGTGACGTTCGACACGCCGCTGTTCGTGGTCGCGGCCGCCGCCGGAGCAGGCGTCGCGGCGAAACGTGCCAGCACGCGGCGGGTCACCTCGGGGGCGAGCATGCCGTCACCGGCGGCGAGCGCCCGGACGGCTGAGATCAGATCCTCCGCGCCGGCGTTCTTGAGCAGGAATCCACCGGCCCCGGCATCCAGAGCACGGTACAGGTAGTCGTCGCGATCGAAGGTCGTCACGATCGCGATGGCCGCGTCGACCTCCGGGTCGGCGACGATACGTCCGGTCGCCTCGATACCGTCCATGTCGGGCATCTGCACGTCCATCATGATGACGTCGGGACGGAGGGCAGATGCCTTGGCGACGGCCTCAGCACCCGATGATGCCTCGCCGACCACGGTGATGTCGGGCTGGGTGTCGAGGATCGTGCGGAAGCCGGCGCGCAGCAGGGCATGGTCGTCGACGAGCAGGACACGGATCGGATCGTTCATCGGTTCCTGCTCGATTCGCTCGCGACGGGAAAGGGCACGCGGGCGCGCACGCGCAGGCCGCCGAACGCCCGGGGGATCACCTCGAGCGTGCCTCCGGAGGCCGCGGCGCGTTCCCGCATCCCGAGCTGGCCGAGCCCGGGCCGAAGCTGGGCGACCGGGCGCCCCGTGTTCACGATCTCGATCTCGACGCCGTCGTCGTCGTAGCGCACGCGCACGTCGGCTGTCGCGTCGGGGCCGGCGTGACGGCGGGCGTTCGTGAGGGACTCCTGCGCTATGCGGTACAGGTTCACGGCGACGAGCGAAGGGACGGGCGCGGGGTCGCCGATGACCGTGTACGCGGTCGGCAGTCCCGCCTCGGTCGAGGCGTCGACGAGTTCGGCGATGTCGTCGAGGACGAGGGTGGAGGCGGCATCGGTGGTCTCCCCGCCGGGGGCCCGCAGAGTCTCGAGCAGCTGGCGCAGCTCGTGGATGGCGTCGCGTGCCGATCCCTCGATCCCGGTGAGGATGCGCGCGGACTCCGCGGGATCCCGTTCCAGCACCAGGCGGGCGGCTCCCGCCTGCACGCCCATGACCGACACGTGGTGGGCGACGACGTCGTGCAGCTCGCGCGCGATGCGCACCCGGTCGAGGGCGACGGCCTGAGCAGCGGTGACCTCCCGCTCGCGCTCCAGCTCGGCCGTGCGCTGCTCGAGAACCGCCAGTTGGCTGGCCGCAGCCCAGGAGCGCTCGCCGAAGTAGTACGCCCCACCGAAGTAGAGCACGTTCAGCAGCAGCTGGATGAGCATGAAGGCGACGTACGGCGACATGGCCCCGGCGATCACATCCGCCTTGTCGGCTTCGTTGATCGCATCGCGGTACATCGTGATCAGCAGCCACACGAACATGCTCACGATGATCCCGACGCGCACGATGATCGCGCGCCGGCGGTTGTTCATCCAGGCGCCTGCCGTGTAGATGGCGATGAACATCGCGATGTTGCCGACATAGATCTCAGGGATCCGGATCGTCACCGCGGTGAAGTAGGCGGCGACCACGATGACGGCGACCGTGCCGGGCCAGCGGCGGCGGACGGCCAGGGGAGCAGTGACGACCGCCGCGTACACGAGGGCCGTCCACAGCGGCGCCTGCTCATCGCCGTACATCTCGGCGATCGAGGAGAGTGCAGCGCTCAGCACGGCCCCGACGAACATGACGGCGGCGAGCAGGATGTCGCTGCGCCGCTCGCGCTCAGTCGGCGTGCGGAGGAACGGGGCTGCGGGCATCCCTCCACCGTAGGGCGGGGCTCGTTCGGGGCGCATCCCCCGCGTGGGGGATCGTCGCGCTACTTGCTATTGACAAGCGTGGTTGTTTTTTGCAAGCTAGTCCGAAAGGGCTCACCGACCGATGGGCTCGCATCTCCGGAGGAGTCATCATGACCAAGGTGTTCGTCAACCTGCCCACCAGCGACCTCGACCGTGCCAAGGCGTTCTACACCGCGCTCGGCTGCGAGATCAGCCCCCAGTTCACCGATGACAACGCCGCATGCATCGTGTGGAGTGAGGACATCTACTTCATGGTGCTCAAGCGCGAGTTCTTCGCCACGTTCACCGACAAGCCGATCGCCGACCCGAATGAGGTCGTGCAGGTCTCCGTGGCCTTCAGTCAGGACTCGCGTGACGAGGTCGACGCGATTCTCGAGAAGGGTCTGGCCGCCGGCGGCACCGAGCCCAAGCCCGTGCAGGACTACGGCTTCATGTACTCGCGCGACCTCGACGACCCGGACGGCAACTCGCTCGGCTTCCTGTACATGACGCCCGAGACCGTCGAGAACGGCCCGGACCACGTGGGCGACACCGCCGCGTCGGTCTGACATGGCGGCGCGCAGCTACGGCCAGTACTGCGGCGTGACGACGGCCGTCGAGCTGATCGGCGAGCGCTGGGCGCTGCTCATCGTCCGCGATCTGCTCGTGGGGCCGCGTCGGTACACCGACCTCAAGCAGGGCCTGCCGCGCATCCCCACCAACATCCTGTCCACCCGGTTGAAGGAGTTGCAGGAGGGTGGGGTCGTGCGACGGGTGCCGCTGCTGAACTGCGGCCTGGTGTACGAGCTCACCCCCTACGGCCGCTCGTTCGAGCCGATCATGCTCGCGCTCGGACGCTGGGGTTTCCAGGCGATGGGGGATCCCGCAGAGGGTGACGTCGTCACGCCCGACTCGCTCACGATGGCCTTGCGCACGGCGTTCCAGGCGGAATCCGCCGTGGATGCCGAGTACGAGCTGCATGTCGGCGACGTCGCCCTCCGTGCATCCGTGCACGACGGCGAGCTCCGCGTCGCGCAGATCACGCCGCCGGCGCCGCCGGTCGGCGGACGTCTTCCCGACGGCGCTCCGGACGCGGTGATCGTCGCCGGGCCCGGCATCCGTCGCCTCATCGGCGGCGATGTCACCCCGGCGGAGGCCCTCGCGCAGGACATCGTCGCGGTCGTCCGGGGCGACGAATCGCTGCTGGACTCGTTCGCCGACACCTTCCGCATCGCACGACTGACAATAGGGAGCACGACATGAACAGCCAATATCCCGATGAACAACAGGCATCCGGCCGCATCCTGATCGATCTCTTCACCTCTCTCGACGGCGTCGCCCAGGGCCCCGGCGGCACCGACGAGGACACCTCCGGCGGCTTCCGCTTCAGCGGCTGGCAGGCCGGGTATCCCTCCTCCGGGGTCGGTCCCGAGATCGAGAAGGGCATGCGCGGGCTCGACGCGCTGCTGCTCGGGCGCCGCACCTACGACATCTTCGCCTCGTACTGGCCACAGCACACCGAGGGGGAGTCGGGCGCCATCGGCACGCTCTTCAACCGGGTGCCGAAGTACGTGGCGACGCGGAATGCCGAACTCGCACTCGACTGGGAGGGCAGCACGCGCGTCGGTGCCGATCTGGCTGCCGAGGTGGCCTCGATGCGGGCGGCCCACCGCGAGGTGCACGTGATCGGCAGCATCGATTTCGTGCACACGCTGCTCGCCGAGGGTCTCTTCGACGAGCTGAATCTCTGGGTGTATCCGCTGCTGCTGGGCGCGGGCAAGAAGGTGTTCGACGACGACGCGATGCCGAGCGTGCTGCGGTTGCTGGATCCGCCGATCACCGACGAGGCGGGTGTGACCCTGCTCCGGTACGGGCGCACCGATCGGGTGCCGGAGGTCGGGACGTTCGAGTGATCACGAGGGGGTAACTCCCGTGTATCGACTATTCCCTTCCTATGTGCTGATCCTCTAGGTTCGAGAGGAAAGCTGCCGGCGATCGGCGGATGAATCGAGACTGTACGCGACGGTGGGATCACCGAGCGAACGGACTCCCTCGCAAGGTGAGAAGAATGACGCGACGACGCGGGATGCTGCGGGCTGTGCTGGGCGGAATGGCGGCGATCGCGATCGCCCTGGGAGGTGCGACAGCCGTCGTGGCGGCGGAAGATCCCGCGCCAACGGGTTCGATGTCCGGGACGGTGACGGCCGACGTCGGAGGAGCGGCGCTGGCGGGCATCCAGGTCTCCGCACAGCGAGATGGCGCGCTCGGCCGGTCCGACGCCGTCACCGATGCGACTGGCGGATATACGCTCACCGGCCTGGCCGACGGAACCTACCTGGTCCGCTTCTCTGCGCCGGACCGCAGCTTCGCCACGGAGTACTGGAACAACGCCAGCGACTCACTCGGCGCGCAGCGCGTCACGGTGACGAACGGGTCTGCGGCGACGGGCATCGACGCCGCGCTCGCCCCCGCGCCCTCGGCGTCTATCACCGGAACGGTCACCCGCGAGGACGACGGGACACCGGTTTCGGGCATCGCCGTCTCGGTGACCGGCCCCGGCACGGCCTGGGCATCGGGCTTCACCGATGCGTCCGGCACTTACACTCTCAACGCCCTCCCCGCCGGCTCGTACATCGTGAGGTTCCAGCCGGAGGGAACCGATCTGAAGCGCGAGTATTGGCAGAACGCCTTCGACTACTCCCAGGCGACCCCTGTCGTCCTCGCCGAGGGAGAAGCTGTCTCCGGCATCGATGCCTCCCTCGTGGCCGGGGGCGCGATCGCCGGCGTCGTCACGCGCGCCGATGACGGCGCGCCTCTCGCAAACGTCACGGTGAACGCGCTCGATGCGAACGGAGAGATCGTCGCCTTCGCGCGCACCAATCCTGCCGGCGCGTACGTTGTCGGCGGACTTCCTGCCGGTTCGTATCGCGTGCAGTTCGGCGCGCCCGCTCCCGGACTCGTCACGGAGTACTGGGAGAACGCGTACAGCTTCAACGCTGCGAAGGTCGTCGCCGTCGGTGAACTGCAGACGACCGCCGGGGTGAACGCGGCTCTTGACTCGGTCGGGTACATCAGCGGTTCGGTGACCAAGAGCGCAGACGGCTCTCGTGCACTCACCGCTATCACCGTCACCGATGTGGAGGACAGCAGTCACGCATACTTCCTCGGCGTCGCGAACGACGGCACCTATCAGGTGGCCGTCGCGCCTGGCACCTATCGCGTGCACTTCGCGCCGTATGAGCCCGGTCTGCGAGCCGAGTACTGGGCCGACGCCTACACGGCGGGGACCGCGAACCCTGTCACGGTGACGTCCGGTGCGAACGTCGTCGGAATCGACGCGGAACTCGACGCGGCTGCCCTCGTGACCGGCACGGTCTCTCTCGACAGCAGTGAGGGGAGAGAGGTCATCGTCGAGGCCTGGTCCGGAAACGAGATCGTCGGCACGACCTTCGCTGATCTTCAGACCGGCGCGTATTCGCTCGCCCTTCCTGAAGGGTCGTTCATCCTGAAGGCCTCGGCCAACTTCTACAACGACAGCACAACGACCGCGCAGCCTCAGTTCTACGACGGCGTCGCCACGGCGGCGCAGGCGACTCCCGTCGTCGTGACCGTGGGCGCTCCCGTGTCGGGGATCGACTTCACCCTCGTCGCGGTCGCGAATCCTGAGCCGCAGCCGGGGCCCGCCCTCGCGCTCGGCGCAGGATCGATCCGCGCCGGGAATGACATCACCATCTCGGGCACGGGGTTCACGCCGGGAGCGACGATCGCATTCGAGCTGCACTCCGACCCGATCGCGCTCGGGACGCTGACTGCCGACGCGGACGGTGCACTTCAGGGCACGTTGCGTATTCCTGCGAACGTACCGGCCGGTGCGCACACTTTGGTGGCGCTGTCAGGCACGACGGTGATCTCCCGCACGGCGCTGACCGTCACCGCGGCAGCGGGGACGGGTGGTCAGGCCGGAGGAGCCGCGGCGGCACCGGGCGCAGGACTGGCCACCACCGGTCTCCAGGCTCCGATCGCGATCGTGGTGATCGGCGTCGTCCTGGCCATGATGGGTGGGCTGCTCGTGCGGCGTCGCCGCGTCGAGAGCTGAGACTCAGCCGGGAACCGTCTCGATCACCGGTGATCCGAGAGCGGCACCACCGGCACTCGGACAGCGGGGAGGCGCGATGATTCGCGGGACGGGGCATTCCTTGTGAACGAGCAACGTGTGTCTGAATGGGTAGCACAAAGCGTGGCGAGGATCGACCCGGCGACACGTCTGTTCGTGGTCGACCACCTGGACGAGATCCTCGGCGAGACCCCCGATGGTGGGTTCGATATCCAAGCGAGCCTTGAGGTGTTGTCGTCGTGCGACCGGAGGCTGCCGTCGGGAATGGAAGCACGTCTCGCTCTTCCCTGGGGAGACAGCGTCACGCTGGAAACGGAGCTGCCGTCGCTGGACAGGGTTCCGGTTCTGGACCCGTACGAGCCGCCGTCCCTCTATGTCTTCTCCCGTGAATACTGGGCCATGCCGAACGACCGAGAAGAGCATCGGTGCCCGTATGACGGAAACCCGTGGGGAGATGCCTACGCGGTCGAGTATGTGTGCGGTCGTTCGCCTCGAGAGCGAGATCTCGATTGGGAGTTCACGAGAACGGTCTGGGTGCGCCCGAGAGAAACACACTGAGCCTCGAGATCGAGAAGTGATCCGTCGCCATGGATCTCGGCGGCCAGGCTCAGGCACGGACCCGAGGCGATGACCAGTCGGGCAACATCGCGTCAGTCGAGCAGCCGCTCGATCACTCGTGCCACACCGTCGTCGTCGTTCGAGGTGGTCGTCTCGTCGGCTGCGTCCTTCACCAGAGGTTCGGCGTCGGCCATCGCGAACCCGTGACCTGCCCAGCGGAGCATCTCGACGTCGTTGAGCGCATCGCCGAAGGCCACCACGTCGGCGCGGTCGATGCCGAGGTGGTCGCAGAGCCGGGCGAGGCCCGTCGCCTTGGTGACACCCTCCGCCATGACCTCGACGAAGGGGGCGCCGGAGAGTGTCGCCTCGAAGCCGGTGAGTCCGAGTGCGCGCACCGCGTCGAACAGCGCGTCGGGCGCGAGCTCGGGGTGCCGGATCACGAATTTCAGACTCGGCGCTGACAGTACCTGATCCAGCGGCACGCCGCCCATGGTCGCAGGGTCGCGTTTGTGGTCGGCGAGAGCGGCGATCGCGGCGTAGCCGTCTTGTGCCACGAACGTCTCGCCGGCGTCGCGCACGCTTGCGAACAGCAGGCCGGGGATGCTCGCGCGCAGAGCCTCGGCCAGCGTGCGGATCGTGTCAGCGGGAAGCTCTTCGGCGAACAGCATCCGCCCGTCGTCGAGGCGCACCGCGTAGGCGCCGTTGCTGCACAGCGCCCACCCGTCGAACCCGGCGTCGGCCGCGATCGCACGCAGACCGATCGGCTGGCGGGCTGTGACCGGGACGACGTGGATCCCACGGGCGCGGGCGGCGTCGAGAGCCGAGCGGGTGCGCGGGGTGACGGACGACGTCGAATCGAGAAGCGTGCCGTCGAGATCGGTGGCGATCAGACGCACACTCACGGGATCGGCATTCAGGAGAAGATCATCGGCATGTCGTCGTCGTCATCGGCGCCGCCGGTTCCGAGCCGTCGGCTGTCGAGATCGACGACCACAGGGACGTGATCGCTGGGCTGCTCGCCCTTGCGCTCGTCGCGGTGGATGGACGCGCCCTGCACGGCCTCGGCCAGCGTGCGCGAGCCGAGCACGAAGTCGATGCGCACGCCCTCGTTGCGCGGGAACTTCAGGCGCTGATAGTCCCAATAAGTGAAGCCTTCGGGGATCAGCGGGCGCACGACGTCGGTCACCCCGGCATCCTGGAACGCGAAGAACGCGTCGCGCTCCTGCGGAGAGACGTGGGTGGACCGGCCGATCACGATGTCGGGATCGCCGTTGTCGACGTCGAACGGGATGATGTTGAAGTCGCCGACCAGTGCCAGCGGCAGATCGGGGTTCGCCGACAGCTCGGCGGCCGTCGACTTCTTCAGCTGCTCCAACCAATGCAGCTTGTAGAGATAGTGCGGGTCTTCGAGGGAGCGGCCGTTGGGCACGTACAGGCTCCACACCCGAACCCCGTCGACCATCACGCCGAGCGCGCGGGCCTCGAGCGGAGCATCGGGCCCCTCATGCCCCTTGGCGAAGCCGGGCATCCCATCGAACGACGTGCGCACATCGGTGATCGGCAGGCGGCTCGCGATCGCGACACCGTTCCACTGATTCAGCCCGTGCACCTCGACGTGGTATCCGGCCTCTTCGAACGGCCCGTAGGGGAACTGCTCGGGCTTGCACTTGATCTCCTGCATCGCCAGCACGTCGATGTCTTCGCGGACGGCGAATTCGACGGTGCGGGTGACACGGGTGCGGATGGAGTTGACGTTCCAGGTGGCCAAGCGCATGCCTCCAGCCTAGTTGCGAGATCCGACACACGAGCCCGCGCTGGGTCCGTCGCCCGCGACCTGTATGGCGGTCACCTGCATGACCGCCGGACGGATGCATGAGCCGCAAGGCCGGGAGTTCATGCATCCGGTCAAGCCTCATGCCTCCGCGCAGTGCGTCCCAGGCTTCTACACTGGATGCCGTGACCGCACTCGACGCAGACCGCCAGACACTCCTCGACCTCATCAAGGACGAGGCGGTGTTCCATGGCGACTTCACCCTCTCCAGCGGCAAGAAGGCGACGTACTACGTCGACATGCGCAAGCTCACGCTGGACCACCGTGCCGCTCCCGCGATCGGCCGCATCATGCTCGACCTGATCGGCGACCTCGATGTCGTGGCCGTCGGCGGGCTCACACTCGGCGCCGACCCGATCGCCAACTCGGTGCTGCACGCCTCGGTCGCCGCCGGCACTCCGCTCGACGCGTTCGTCGTGCGCAAGGAGCCAAAGGACCACGGCCGCGGCCGCCAGATCGAAGGCGCCGATGTCAAGGGCAAGCGCGTCGTCGTGCTCGAAGACACTTCGACCACCGGGCAGTCGGCGCTCAAGGCCGTCGAAGCCCTGCGCAAGGAAGGCGCCGAGATCGTCGCCGTCGCCGTGATCGTCGACCGCAAGACCGGTGCGCAGGCGGCGATCGAAGCCGAGGGCCTCGAGTGGCGCGCGGCCTTCGACCTCGACGACCTCGGACTCGACCCGCAGTGACCCGCTACGCCCTGGCCGTCGACATCGGCGGCACCAAGATGGAGGCTGCGCTCGTCGCGGAGGACGGCGTGCTCGTCGAGGGCAGCCGGAGCCGGCAGGCGACCGGTCGCGAAGCGACACTCGCGTCGCTCGACGCCTCGGTGGTCGCGATCGTCGAACATGCTCTCGCGGCTCTGCCCTCGGACGGTGAGCTCGTCGGAGCGGGAGTCGGCAGCGCTGGCCCGATCGACCGCACCGCCGGCGCGATCATGCCCGTGAACATGCCTCTGGCGCATGGTTTCAGGCTCGAGGAGTCGGTCCGTGCGGCGGCATCCACGGTCATGGGGAGCGACGTGCGCACCGTGCTCGGTCACGACGGCGGTGCGCTCGCGCTCGCCGAGTCGTGGCTCGGGGCCACGCAGGGAGCTGGTGCCTCGCTGTCGATCGTCGTCTCGACGGGGGTCGGTGGGGGATTCGTTGCGAACGGCGCATATATTCCCGGCGCGACCGGCAATGCCGGCCACCTCGGTCAGGTGCGCCGCGAGGGCGGTCTGACGCTCGAGGAGATCGCCTCGGGGCCGGCGAGCGCAGCCTGGGCGCAGAAGCAGGGCTGGGCAGGTGCGACCGGCGAGGACCTCGCGCGGGACGCCGCCGCCGGAGACCCCATCGCGCGGGCGGCGATCGAACGTTCCGCACGCGAGGTGGGGGAGGCGCTCGCCGATGCCGCCACACTCGTCGACCTCGATGTCGTCGCCATCGGCGGCGGCTTCTCTCGGGTGTCCTCTGACTACATCGACCTCGTGCGGCAGGCTCTGACCGGCAGCGCGGCGCACGAGTACTCGCGCCGTACACGGGTCGTGCGCTCCGGGTTGGGTGACGAGGGCCCGCTCATCGGTGCCGCCGCCCTCGTGCTGCGCTAGGCAGGCCTGTCGGCACGCGCTGATCAGCCGCGCGCCGCGAGCAGGTGTCGCGGTGGTCCTTCGAGGCGGGCGACGGAGATCTTGAGGTCGGTGACGTCGGTGGCGACCGCGTCGATGCGCGCGCTGAGCTTCTCGTCGACGGCGTCGATGCGGCCGGTCAGCTTCTGTTCCACCGTGTCGAAGCGATCATCGATGCGGCGGATCATCCAGGCGCCGGCGGCGAAGAGGCTGGTGCCGAGGGTGAGCACGATGCCGATGGCGCTGAGGATGATCGTGAGGGTCTCGGTGGTCACGGTCTCAGCCTCTTCTCGTGGTGAGCAGATGTCGTGGGGGTCCTTCGAGGCGGGCGACGGAGATCTTGAGGTCGGTGACGTCGGAGGCGACCGCGTCGATGCGGGTGCTGAGCTTCTCGTCGACGGCGTCGATCCTGTCATCGATGCGGCGGATCATCCAGGCGCCGGCGGTGAAGAGGCCCGTGGTGATCGTCAACACGATGCCGATGGCGCTGAGGACGATCGCGAGGACCTCGGGGGACACGTGCGCTCTCCTCTCCTGCGGATGGGGTTGTTGCGGATGGGCGTGTCAGCGAGGTTACGCCGCGGTCAGCCCGGTGCGCGCCGGTATTCCGGCATCTGTGAAGAGGTTCCGAGAAGCGTGGGGTGTGCAGGAGGCGTCAGCTCGTCGCGGAGGCCCGTTGCCGCGACCGCCCGGCGATCAGCACCAGCACAGGCACGAGTGCGCACAGGGCGGCCGACACGAGGAACGTGGTGCTCGATGCCGGGTCCCGACCGATCAGGAGGATCAGCGCGGGCACGAAGGTGCCGCCAACGGCTCCGCACGCGACGAGGGCGCCTGTCACCGCGGCGCTGCGAGCGGGGTCGAGGTGGTCGAGCGCCAGGCCCAGGATGAGCCCGTAGCTCGGGGCGAGGAGCACGACCACCGCGCCCAGCGCGACGAGTGCCCCCACGGGAGCGGGCCCCACCAGCAGCCCCGCCGTGGCCATCAGGATCGCCGCCGTGCTCGTGGCGGTGATGAGGATCGCGATCGGCGACACGGAGAGACGGCGCAGGGCCGCCGCGCCGAAGCGACCGACGGCCATCAGCGTCCAGAACGCCGAGGTCCCCAGCGCGGCGAGGCCTGGGTCGACCCCGAGGATCCGCTCGGGGATCACGGCCGACCAGCCGGAGAGCACGGTCTCGACGCCGACGTAGAGGGGGAGGGCGACGGCGAACGGCAGGAGCACGAGCAGCCCGCGGACGTCGCGGCGCGCGGGAGCCGCGGTGCGGGCATCCGGTGACACCGACCCCGTGAGCATCGCGATCGTGAGCAGCGGAACGACCGCCAGGATGCCGAGCGTCGCACGCACACCCGAGCCGGCGGCGACGATCAGCGGGGTGACGGCGGCGCAGACGGCCACTGTGCCGAGCAGTGCGCTGAGCAGACCCGTCGCGCTGCCGACCGACAGGGACTTCGCGGCGGCCGACCCGGAGGCCTCGACCAACCCGAACCCGGACCCGGCGACGGCGGCTGCGGCGATGAACACGGCGGGTGTGCCGGCCAGGGCCACGGCGACGATCGCGGCGGCCTGGAGCGCGCTGCCGAGGATCAACGCGGTGCGCGGCGGCCGACGCATCAGGAGCGGCCCCGACATCAGCACCCCGACCAGGAGTCCGGCGAACAGAGCGGGCACGGCGGTGCTGAGGTCGCCGCCGATCGTGCGCTCTGCCGAGGGGAGGATGGCGGGAACGAAGGCGGCCGTGACCCCGAGACCCGCGAAGGCGGTGAACAGTCCCGTCCGCGCGCGTAGGATCCCGTCGGTCACGCCCCTGCCGTCCGCACGCGGTGCACGGCGGCGAACGTGTCGCGCAGCGCCTCCATCGAGCGGTCGTAGTTCGATTGGGCGACGCCGATGAAGATGCAGTCGACGACCATGAGCTGGGCGATGCGGCTGCCCAGGGCGCCGGAGCGGAAGCCGGTCTCGCGGGCGGCCGTCGTCAACACGATGTCGGCCTGATCGGCCAGCGGGGCGCCGGCATGGTTCGTGATCGCGATGGTGGTCGCCCCGGCCTGCCGGGCGAGCAGCAGGAACTCGATCGTGTCGGTGGTGGCGCCGGTGTGCGACACCGCGATCGCGACATTGCCGGGGCCGAGCGTCGCCGCCGAGGTCCATGCCGCGTGCGGGTCCGACCACTCCAGCGCCGTGCGTCCGATACGGGTGAGCTTGCGCTGCAGGTCGAGTCCGACGATGGAGCTCGCGCCCACACCGAAGATGTCGACCCTGGTCGACGAGGTGATGGCGTCGACCGAGGCCCGCAGCGAGTCGGTGTCGAGCACCTTGGCGGTGTCGGCGAGGGAGAGCGTCTCGGCGAGCGACACCTTCGCGACGATGTCGGTCAGGGTGTCGTTGCGGTCGATGTCGCCGGAGACGGCGGGGAGCGCGGCCGTGTCGAAGGTCTCGCGCTCGACGTCGCGCAGCACGTGGTTGCGCAGCTCGCGCACGTGCTCGTATCCGAGGCGTTTGCAGAAGCGCACGACCGAGGTGGTCGAGGTGTCGCAGCGCTGGGCGAGCTCGGCGACGGAGAGGCCGGCGGTGCCCGCAGGGTCGGCGAGGAACAGATCGGCGATGCGCTGTTCACTCGGACGCAGTTCGGGGCGGATCGCGCGCATGCGGACGAGGACGGGGTGTGCGCCGGCATCGTCGCGGGCGGCTTCATGAGGCATGGGGTCTCCGATCACTGTTCATAACAGTAGAGGAACTTCTGTTACATCTGTAGTGACCTTCGTGTACTTTTGGTACCAACCACGACCGACGACGTTCACGGGGCGGCAGGCAACAGCGCCTGACCCGACGCCACGGCGGCGCGTCACATTCAGGAGGATCCAGCAATGAGCACAGCACGCTGGGCGTCACTCGGCGCTCTCACGGCGACGGGCCTCGCCTTCGCCCTCGTCATCACCGGGTGTTCCGCACCCGCATCCGACCCGAAGCCCTCCGAGGGCGCGGCGGGCGGCGACCTCGTCATCGGCGTCACCAGCGACCCGGACACCCTGTTCCCCTGGAAGGCCACCCAGTTCCAGGCCGTCAATGTGCTGCAGAACCTGTACGGCACGCTGACCGAGTTCGACGAGGACCTCAACGTGGTCCCCGGCCTCGCCGAGTCGTGGGACGTCTCCGAAGACGGCCTCACCCTGACCTTCCACCTGCGCGAGGGCGTCACGTTCGCCGACGGGAGCACCTTCGGTTCGGAAGACGTCAAGTACTCGCTCGACGCGATCGCGGCCGAGGCCACGGCCGCCGTCGCGCGCAGCTCCCTCGCCTCGGTCACCGCGGTCGAGGCCACGGACGAGAAGACCGTCACCCTCACCCTCAGCGCTCCCGACGCCGCGCTCCCCGCGAACCTCGCCGTCATCAACATGGCGATGCTGTCCTCGGACGACACCGAAGAGGGGCTGAACACCACGCCGAACGGCACCGGCCCCTTCATCCTCGACGACCGCAAGGCGAGCCAGTCGATCACGCTCGCCAAGAACGAGGACTACTGGGGAGACACCGCGCTGCTCGACACGGTCGAGTTCCGCGTGATCCCCGACGAGTCGTCGATCGTCTCGGCGATGCAGTCCGGCAACGTGCAGCTGGCCGTGTTCGACGACCCGCTGGTCGCGCAGACCGCCGAGGGTGCCAATGTGGAGGTCGCCACGACCCCGCAGCTGAGCTACCACGCGCTGCAGCTGAACGCCACGCGCGGCGACCTCACCGACGTCAACGTGCGCCTCGCGATCCAGTGCGCGATCGACCGTCAGGAGGTGCTCGACACCGCTGCGCTCGGCGAGGGCGAGGTCACCGGCCCGATCACGTCGCCCGCGTACAAGTCCGACCCGGATGCCCGTCCGTGCCCCGAGCGCGACCTCGACAAGGCCGCCGAGTACCTGAAGAAGGCGGGCAAGGAAGACGGCGTCACCATCAAGACGATCGTCTCGCAGGGGGAGTACGCCACCTCGGTCAACGAGGCGCAGAACCTCAAGGCCCAGCTGGCGGACGCGAACATCACGCTCGACCTCGAGGTGCTCGAGTCCGGCGCGTTCGTCGACCGCTGGATCGCGGCCGACTTCGACGCGGCGGTCGCGCTCAACGGCGGTCGCCCCGACCCCGACGGCATGTACGGCCGGTACTTCACGAGCACCGGAAACCTGAACAAGGTCGCCGGCTACTCCTCGCCCGAGCTCGACGCACTGTTCGCCGAGGGCCGCCAGACGGCCGACCCGGACAAGCGGAAGGACATCTACGCGCAGGTCTCGGAGAACCTCGAGGACAACGCCGCGTGGATCTGGCTGTTCACGAGCTACACCTACACGGCGACCGCGTCGACCGTCGACGGCTTCGTCCCGATGGTGAACGGCTCGCTGCAGTACCTGCGGACCACCTCCATCAAGTAGCGGATCGAGGGGGCGCGGCCACCCCGCGCCCCCTCCCTCCCCGACGACAGGCACCCACACACGCGCATGTTCAGACAGCTCCTCCGCAACAGCGTGCTGCGACGCATCCTCGCAGCCCTCGGCACGCTCCTCGGCGTCGCCATCTTCGTCTTCCTGATGCTGCGCGCCATCCCCGGCGACCAGATCAGCTCCGGCCTCGGCACCGAGGCGGCCGCTCTCACGCCCTCGCAGCGCGCCGCCCTCGAGTCCTACTACGGCCTCGACCAGCCGCTCGTCGTGCAGTTCTTCTCGTGGCTGGGCAACATCTTCACCGGCAACCTCGGCTTCTCGTCCCGGGCGCAGACGAGCGTCCTCGACCTCACCGCCGCCGCCCTCCCCGTGACGTTCGAGCTGGCGATCTTCTCGATCGTGATCGCGCTGGCCATCGGCATCCCGCTCGGCATGCTCTCCGCCTCCAAGCCCGACTCGTTCCGCGACGGCGTCGGACAGGTCGTCGGCCTCGCCGGTCTCTCCATCCCCGCGTTCCTGCTCGGCACGGCACTCCTGGCGATCCTCGCCTCGTCGTTCGGCTTCAACCCGAACGGCCAGGCCTACGCCACGCTGTTCGAGGATCCGCTGCTGAACCTCCAGCAGATGCTGCTGCCCTCGATCGTGCTCGGCTTCGGCATCGCCGCACCGATCATGCGCACCACCCGCACGGCCGTGCTCGAGATCCGCTCCAACGACTTCATCCGCACCGCCAGGGCGAAGGGCGTCCCTCCGCGTCGCCTGCAGGTGCGCCACGTGCTCGGCAACGCTCTCGTGCCCATCGTCACGATGACCGGCCTACAGTTCGGCTACCTCCTCGGCGGTGCCGTCGTGGTCGAGCAGATCTTCTCGCTCCCCGGCATCGGACGCCAGGTGCTGCTCGGCATCCAGCAGAAGGAGTACGCGCTCGTGCAGAGCACCGTGCTCGTGATCGCGCTCGCCTTCGTCATCGTCAACCTGCTCACCGACCTGCTGTACCGGGTCATCGATCCTCGGGTGCGTGCCGCATGACCGACATCTCTCAGACCCCGGCCCTCGCCCCCGGCGGCGGGCGCACCATGGAGCGCGTGCGTCTCCTGCTGCGCAGCCGCAGCGGACTCACCGGCCTCATCATCGTGGTCCTGCTCGCCGTGCTCAGCCTCGTCTCGGCGTTCGGCCTGCTGCCCTTCGACCCGCTCGCGCAGGACCCGCCGTCCCGCCTGCAGCCGCCGTCGGCCGTGCACTGGTTCGGCACCGATCAGTTCGGGCGCGACGTGTTCTCCCGCGTCGCCGCCGGCGTCGCCAACTCGGCGTTGATCTCGGTCGTCGCCGTGGCCTTCGCGACCGTGGTCGGCACCGTCTGCGGACTCATCGCCGGGTTCTACCGCGGCTTCTCCGACGGGGCGATCACCGCGGTCACGAACGTGCTGTTCGCCTTCCCACCGCTGCTGCTCGCGCTCTCGCTGGCTTCGGTGTTCGAGCGCAACTGGTTCACCATCGCCGTGGCCATCGCGATCGTCTACGTGCCGATCTTCATCCGCGTCACCCGCGGGCCCGTGCTGTCGCTGCGCGAGGTCGAGTACGTCAAGGCCGCCAAGAGCACCGGCCAGAGCCGCATGGCGACCATGTTCCGCCACGTGCTGCCGAACATCACGTCGATCATCATCGTGCAGGTCACGCTCTCGCTCTCGTGGGCTGTGCTCACCGAGGCCTCGCTGAGCTTCCTCGGACTCGGCACGCCGCCGCCTGCACCCTCGCTCGGTTCGATGATCTTCGAGGCGCGCACGCTCGTCACGATCGCCCCGTGGACCATGATCGCGCCCGGCGTGATCGTGGTGCTGCTCGTCGTCGGACTGAACCTGCTCGGCGACGGGCTGCGCGACAGCCTCGATCCCCGGAACAGAGGAAAGCGATGACCATGGAGGATCTCGGCGGACTGGCCACGGAGGCCAGCGATCCCCGCTATGCGGAGCTCGACCTCATGAGCGTCGCCGAACTCGCGCAGACCATGAACGAGGCGGATGCCACGGTGCCCGCCGCGGTGCAGCGCGCCCTCCCGCAGATCGTGCCCGCGATCGAGGCGACGGCCGATCGCATGGCGCAGGGCGGACGCCTGGTCTACGTCGGCGCGGGCACCCCCGGCCGCATCGGCGTGCTCGACGCCTCGGAGTGCCCGCCCACCTTCAGCACTCCGCCCGAGCTGGTGTTCGCGATCATGGCCGGAGGGTCGGGCGCGATCGTGAACCCCGTCGAGGGAGCAGAGGACGACGCGGAAGCGGGCGCAGCGGCCATCGATGCCGCGGGCATCGGTCCGCTCGACACCGTGATCGGGATCGCCTCGAGCGGACGCACGCCCTACGTGATCGCCGCCGTCCGTCGGGCGCGCGAACGCGGTGCCCTCAGCATCGGTCTCTCCTGCAACGTCGGGACCGCCCTGAGCGCGGCGGCGGAGCACGGGATCGAGGTCGAGGTCGGCCCCGAGGTGCTCTCCGGCTCCACGCGGCTCAAGTCGGGTACGGCCCAGAAGCTCGTGCTCAACATGTTCTCGACCATCTCGATGGTGCGGAACGGCAAGGCCTACGGCAACCTGATGGTGGACGTGAAGGCCACCAACCACAAGCTCCGCGAGCGGGCGATCCGAATGGTGCAGACCATCGCGGATGTCGATCGGGGCGCGGCGAAGGCGGCACTGGAGGCGACCTCATACGACGTGAAGCTCGCGTCGATCATGATCCGCCGCGGCGAGGACCTCGCCGCGGCCACCGCACGACTGGACGCGGCCGACGGTCGGCTGCGCACCGCACTGGAGGAGAACTGATGCGCGTCCTCGGACTGATCTCCGGCACCTCGCACGACGGGATCGATGCCGCCGTCGTCGACTTCACGACCAGTGGCGGCTTCACCGCCCACGGCGTGGATCTGCACGGCACGGTGCTGGCGGCGACGAGCGTGCCCTACGCCCCCGAGCTGCGGGCGCGCCTGATCGCTGCGCTGCCACCGGCGCAGACCACGCTCGCCGAGGTGGCGGAGCTCGACACCCTCATCGGGCAGGCGTTCGCCGCGGTCGCGGCCGACATCGCGGCAGAGGTCGGCGGTGTCGATGCCGTGTGCTCGCACGGGCAGACCGTCTACCACTGGGTCGACGGCGCGCACGCGCTGGGCACCCTGCAGATCGGGCAGCCGGCCTGGATCGCCGAGAAGGTCGGTGCCCCCGTGGTCTCCGACATCCGCATCCGCGACATCACGGTCGGCGGCCACGGTGCCCCGCTGGTGTCGTTCCTCGACGAGCTGCTGCTGCGTTCGCGCGCCGGGGTCTCTGCAGCCCTCAACCTGGGCGGCATCTCGAACATGACCGTGGTGCGGCAGGACGGCCTGGTCGCGTACGACATCGGCCCCGCGAACGCACTGGTCGACGCGGTCATCGTCGAGCACGACCTCAACCCGCTCGGCTACGACGACGACGCCGCGATCGCCCGCACCGGTCAGGTCGACGAGGCGCTGCTGGCTGCTCTGCTCGACGACCCGTACTACGCTCTCACCCCGCCCAAGAGCACGGGCAAGGAGCACTTCCACCTCGGCTACGTGCACGAGCACCTCGCCGCGCAGAACCGGGAGATCCCGGTCGCCGATGTGGTGCGCACCCTGACCGAGCTCACGGTCCGCACGGTCGCGCGCGACGTGGAGGCCGCCGGCATCGGGTTCCTCGCCGTGTCGGGCGGCGGATGCCGCAACCCGCTGATCCTCGACGGACTGCGCGCCGCGCTGCCGGACACCGAGGTCGTGCTGGCCGACGAGCTGGGCGCCGCGGCCGACAGCAAGGAGGCGATCCTCCTCGCTCTCATCGGCTGGTCCACGATGCACGGCGTCCCCGCGATCGTCCCCGGCGGCACCGGAGCGCGCGAGCCGCGCATCCTCGGCACCATCACGCCCGGTGTCGGACCGCTGCAGATGCCCGAACCCGTCGCCTCCATCGACTCCCTCGTGCTCACGGAGGCCGCGGCATCGTGAGCCTCCAGGTGCGCCCCGCCACCCCGGACGACCTGTCCGGGGTGCTCGAGGTGTTCCTCGCGTGCTGGCGGGAGAGCTACCGGGGTGTTCTCCCCGACGCGGGGATCGACGCGATGACGGATGAGCGTGCCGAGGCCCTGTGGCGCCGGGTGCTCGCCGAACCGGTCGGCGTCGTGCTCGTGGCCGTGCGCGACGGCGGGATCGTCGGGATCACCCGGTACGCCGCGACCACTGCCGACGACGGGCGGATCGACGGGGCCGTGCACTCCCTGTACGTCTCGCCACGCGCCCATGGCGGTGGGATCGGCGGTGCGCTGCTGGCGCAGGCGACCGCAGACCTGCGGGACGCCGGCGCCGAGGCCGCAACGCTGTGGGTGTTCGCGGCGAACGCGCCGTCGATCGGCTTCTACGAGGCGAAGGGCTGGCACCCCGACGGCGCCACCCGCACGCAGCCGGAGTTCGGTGAGCCCGAACAGCGCATGCGCAAGGAGTGGGCATGAGCGGAGTCCTGAGATGAGCGCCGTGAAGCGCATCCGCGTGCTCCGCGTCCCCTCGCCCCTGGTGCGTCCGTTCGTCACGGCGGTGCGGCAGACGGAGCACCTCGACGTCGTGCTCGTCGAGGTGAGCGACGTCGACGGTCGTCGAGGATACGGCGAAGCCGCCGTGAGCTGGCGCGTGACGGGGGAGAGTCCGCCGAGCGTTGCCGCCGTGGTGGCAGGACCCCTCGCCGAGGTCGTGCTCGGACGGAACGTCGGTGATCCCGGGATCGCCGCCGACATCGCCCGTGCAGTGTGGGGCAATGCCGCGGCCCGCAGCGCGGTCGAGTGCGCCGTCGCCGACCTCGCCGCCCAGCAGCGCGGACTCCCGCTTGCGCAGAGCCTCACGAGCGCACCGGCGCCCGCGCGCATCCGCACCGACATGACCCTGTCCGCGGGCGAGCCGTCCGCGCTGGCAGCCGTTTCCGAGGAGCACGTCGCCGCGGGCTTCGGATGCCTCAAGATCAAGGCGTCCGCGGCGCACGACACGGTCGCCGGGCTCCGGGCCGTGCGTGCCGCGGTCGGGCCTGCCATCACGTTGCGCGTCGACGCCAACCAGGCCTGGGATGTCGAGACCGCGATCCGGGTGATCCGGGCCGCCGAAGACGAGGGGCTCGGGCTCGAACTCGTCGAGCAGCCGGTCGCGGCGCACGACCTCGACGCGCTCGCCGCGGTCACGGCCGCCGTCGGCACGCCGATCATGGCCGACGAGTCGGTGCGCACGGCGCGGGATGTCCGGGTCGTCGCCGACCGTGGTGCCGCAGACCTCGTGAACATCAAGCTCGCCAAGACCGGCGGCCTGGCCGAGGCCTTCGTTGCGGCAGAAGTCGCCCGCACAGCGGGTCTGGGCGTGGTGATCGGCTGCATGATGGAATCGCACGTCGGCGTGACGGCCGCCGCCCACCTGGCCGCCGCTGTCGCCCCCGACGTGGTGCACGACCTGGATGCCGCGTTGTGGCTGCGGAGCTCGCCCGTGGTGGGTGGCGTGGCGCTGTCCGGAGACATGCTGGAACCCGGATCGGGCACCGGACTGGGCATCACCACCCTCGCATCCGATACCCGGCCCGACACCCTCGTCGACCTCGTCGACCGCTCGGAGGTGCGCGCATGACCGCCGCCGTTGCCGTCACCGCTGTTCTGGCGACGGATGCCGCGCCGCGGGGCGCCGTCGCCGGTGTCGTGACCGATGCGGGCCGTGACGTCGCCGCGGGTGGTCTGGCTGACCTGTCCGGAACCCCGATGACCACCGCGACCGCCTTCGACATCGCCTCGGTGTCGAAGGTCGCCGCGACGACGACCGCGATCCTGCGACTGGTCAGCCGCGGTGACCTCGGCTTCGACGACCCGGTCGACCGTTTCGTGCCCGGCACCGCCTGCGCCCTGGGCGCGACCGTGCGCCATCTGCTCCAGCACCGTGCAGGACTCTGGGAGTGGCAGCCGCTCTACCTCGACCGCGAGCACGCCGGTGATGCCGCTGCGGCCGCCGACGCCCTCCCGCTGCGCTACGGCCTCGACGAAGGTCGTCATTACTCCGACCTCGGGTTCATGCTCCTCGGCCGCATCGTCGCGGCGGTCACCGGACTGCCCCTGGATGCCGCGGTGCGCGAACTGGTGACCGCGCCCCTCGGCCTCGATCACACCGGGTACGGACCCGTCGACCGCCCCGTCGCCTCGTCCGCCGTGGGCGACGCCGCCGAGCGTCGCATGGTCGCGACCGGAGAGCCGTATCCGATCCTCACCGCCGATAAGGACTTCGCCTGGCGTGAAGGCGAGATCGCCGGCGTCGCGAACGACGGCAACTGCTTCCATGCGTTCGGGGGCGTCTCCGGTCACGCCGGGCTGTTCAGCACCGTCGATGACCTGCTGACCCTGGGGGCGGCGCTCGCCGCTCCGGAGCGGCATCCGGAGCTGTGGGGGCCGGATGCGGTCGCCGAACTGTTCCGGGACGGACCGGATGCCGGGCAGGCGCTGGGCTGGCGCAGCGAGACGATCGCCGTCTCCGGGCGGCCGACCCGCATGGTCTGGCACCCGGGATTCACAGGCTGCGCCCTCGGGCTCGTTCCGGGAACGGGAGCAGCCGCCGTGCTGCTGACCAACCGCCTGTTCGCGGTCACACCCGCACCGACCGATCTGCTGTGGCGCGCCGCGCTTCCCGCACTCCTCGACGACCACGAACCTCTCCGCGAAAACGAAGGAACGAGAACACCATGAGCACCACCGAGCCCGTGCTGAGCATCAGCGGCCTCGCCGTCGCCTTCCGGACCGGTTCCGAGCTGGTCACCGCGATCAGCGACGTGAACATCGACATCGCCGCCGGTGAGACGGTCGCGATCGTGGGCGAGTCGGGGTCGGGCAAGTCGACCACCGCGGCTGCGGTCAACCGTCTGCTCCCCGAGAACGGGGTGATCACGGCCGGCAGCATCCGCTTCGACGGGCGCGAGCTGACCGACCTGCCCGAGAACGCGATGATCTCCCTGCGCGGCGCCGGGATCGGCCTCGTGCCGCAGGACCCGATGTCGAACCTCAATCCGCTCATGCGCGTGGGCGAGCAGATCGGCGAGGCGCTCGAGGTGCACGGCCACACACACGGCGATGCCACGAAAGCGCGGGTCGTCGAGCTGCTCGAGATGGTGGGGATCGCGGATGCCGCGCAGCGCGCCCACCAGTACCCGCACGAGTTCTCCGGCGGCATGCGCCAGCGCGTGCTGATCGCGATGGGTCTGGCCTGCAAGCCGCGCCTGCTGATCGCGGACGAGCCCACCTCCGCCCTCGATGTGACCGTGCAGCGACGCATCCTGGACCAGCTCGACACGCTCACCGACGAGCTCGGCACCGCGGTGTTCCTGATCACGCACGACCTGGCCCTCGCCGCCGAGCGCGCCGACCGCATCGTCGTGATGTTCCGCGGCCGCGTCGTCGAGGAGGGCACCTCGGCGCAGGTGCTCGGCGCCCCGCAGCACGAGTACACCCGGCAGCTGCTCGCCGCGGCCCCGAGCCTCGCCTCGCGCCGGGATGCGCTGCCGCAGCGCGAGGCCGCCACGGGTACGCCCTTCGTCGAGATCCGGAACCTCCGCAAGGAGTTCGCCCTCCGCGCGCCCAAGGCCGGGGAGCCGCAGACCTTCACGGCCGTCGACGGCGTCAGCTTCGAGATCCGCCGCGGCACCACGGTGTCGATCGTGGGAGAGTCGGGCTCCGGCAAGTCCACCACCGCGAACATGGTGCTCGGGCTCGAAGACGCCACGTCCGGCTCGATCCTGTTCGACGGGCTCGACCTCACCACGCTCCGCCGCAAGGAGCTGTTCGCCCTGCGTCGTCGTGTGCAACCGGTGTTCCAGAATCCCTATGCCTCGCTCGACCCGCGCTACACGATCGAGCAGTCGATCGCCGAGCCGCTGCGCGTGCACCGCATCGGCACCACGGCCTCGCGTCACGCGCGCGTGCTCGAGCTGTTGGAGCAGGTCGCGCTGCCGGCCGCCATGGCCGAGCGCCTGCCGCACGAGCTCTCGGGCGGACAGCGTCAGCGTGTGGCGATCGCCCGGGCCCTGGCGCTCGAACCCGAGCTCGTGGTGCTCGACGAGGCGGTGTCGGCGCTCGACGTGCTGGTGCAGGCGCAGATCCTCGACCTGCTCGCCGACCTGCAGAAGCGCCTGGGCCTGAGCTACCTCTTCATCAGCCATGACCTCGCTGTGGTGCGGATGATCTCCGACGAGGTGCACGTCATGCAGCGCGGTGTCGTGGTCGAGAGCGGCACGCCCGAGCGCATCTTCGACGCCCCGCAGCACCCGTACACGCGCGAGCTGCTGGCCGCGATCCCCGGGGCTTCGCTGGCGTCCTGACAGAGTTCCGATCCCGCGAGGTTCTCCGGCGGCCGCAGGCTCAGCGTCTGCGGTCGTCGTCGTCCCAGGGGCCTTCCCACCAGCCGGCGCGCCCGTCGTCCGAGCCGCCGCGTCCTCGGCGCGAGCGCACGAACTGCACGATGAACACCGTCAGCGAGCTGAGCAGGATGAGGAAGACGACGAGGAACAGCAGGTCGTTCTGATTCATGGGCGTTTCCCCTCCGCGGCATCCGCCACGATCTTCGCGATGCGGGCGGACCGGGTCTCCGGCCGCTTGGCCATCGCGATGTGCGTGAGGCCGAACTTCTTGACCGACTTCGGGAACGCGTCCCAGTTCTCGCGTGCGGCGGGGACGGCATCGAGCGCGGCGGAGAGCTCCTCGGGTTCGATCCCGGCCTCCGGTCCGTCGAGAACCGTCCAGGAGCCGTTCGCCTTCGCCACCTCGAGTACACGGATACCGGCGGGAGCCAGCAGCCCTTCGGCCTCGAGCTCCGCGATGCGCGCCTTGTTCGTGGCTGCCCAGCCGCTGCCGGGACGACGAGGAGAGAACCACTGACCGTTGGCGCGGTCGCCCGTGCCGTCGTCGAACACGCGCACCGGGCCGTCGATCCATCCGAAGCAGAGTGCCTGCCGCACGGCGTCCTCGTAGCCGACGCCGTCGGACGATCCGCGCACGCTGAGCAGCCAGACGCCCGCCGTGCGCTCATGGTTCTCCGCGAGCCAGGCACGCCAGGCCGCGGCATCCGCCGCTCTGAGCCGTTCGCCGTCGTCGAGCGCGCCCATGGCTACTTCTTGGTCTTCACCGTCGTGATCGTCTCGGTGATCCGCGGCAGCAGGTCGGCCACGGACTGCACGATCTCGTCGGGGCGGAACGGGTACTTCTCGATCTCAACCTGATCGCTGATGCCGGTGAGTACCAGCACCGTGTGCAGGCCGGCCTCGATGCCGGCGACCACGTCGGTGTCCATGCGGTCGCCGATCATGCCGGTGCGCTTCGAGTGCGCGCCGATCTTGTTCAACGCCGAACGGAACATCATCGGGTTCGGCTTGCCGACGACGTACGGCTCCTTGCCGGTGGCCTTGGTGATGAGGGCGGCGATCGCTCCGGTGGCGGGGAGCGGTCCGTCGGTGCTCGGGCCCGTGGCATCGGGGTTCGTGACGATGAAGCGCGCGCCGCCGATGATGAGGCGGATGGCCTTGGTGATCGCCTCGAACGAGTAGTTGCGCGTCTCGCCGACGACCACGAAATCGGGGTTCGTCTCGGTCATGATGAAGCCGGCATCGTGCAGGGCGGTGAGGATGCCCGCCTCGCCGATCACGAACGCCGAGCCGCCGGGGAGCTGCTGCTTCAGGAAGTCGGCGGTCGCGAGCGCCGAGGTCCAGATGCGCTCCTCCGGCACGTGCAGCCCGCTGATGCGGAGGCGTGCCGACAGGTCGCGCGCGGTGAAGATCGAGTTGTTGGTGAGCACCAGGTACGGGATGCCTGCGCTCTCCCAGCCGGCGAGCAGTTCGGAGGCTCCGGGGATGGCGTCGTTCTCATGGACGAGCACGCCGTCCATGTCGGTCAGCCAGCATTCGATGTCGTCACGTTGTGCCATGTGCACAGCCTAGAGGCCGCAGGCGACGCGCACCTGACCGTGTTGCGGCGGTGGCTAGGCGCTCAGCCAGACCACCTGGGCCGCGCCATCGGGCAACGCCGCTTCCGTGCCGTCGATCTCGGCCCCGGATGCCGTGACCGTCACGGTCGACGCGACCGCCAGTCCGAGTGCTTCGAGGGCTCGGAGCAGCTCGGGGTCGCGGTCGTCGACCCGCAGCACCTGTCCCGTGTGCCCGACCGGCGCGTCGGCGAGCAGCACGAACGGTACGCGCTCGATGCGACCGTCGGCGTCGGGGATCGCGTCGCCGTGCGGATCGAAGCGGGGGCGTCCCAGGCGCGCGTCGATGCCCTCGAGCAGTCGGTCGCTGATGGTGTGCTCGAGCACCTCGGCCTCGTCGTGCACCTCGTCCCAGCCGTAGTCGAACTCCTGCACCAGCCAGGTCTCGATCAGGCGGTGTCGGCGCACCATCGCGAGGGCGCGCGCCGTGCCCGTGTCCGTCAGCCGCACCGCGCCGTAGGGTACGTGCGAGACGAGGCCGGCGGCGGCGAGCTTCTTCACCATCTCGGTGACGGACGACGGCGCGATGCCGAGCTTCGCGGCGAGCACCGAGGGAGTGATCGGTGCGTCCTGCCACTCGGTGTGCGCGTAGACGGTCTTCAGATAATCGTCAGCTGCCGGGGATGCCACCGGTCCAGCCTACGTGGTGCTGTCGCGCGCCCACGCGGTGAGTCCGTGGATGAGTGCCCGCACCCCGATCTCGAACGTGCGGCGGGCGGGGTCCGTGCTGAGCTGCGCCCTGGCGGCCTCGGCCTCGGCGAACGTCGGGAAATCCGGCGCGAGCGCACCCGGGGCCATGTTGTCTGCGGGCGCGAGGGCATCCAGGGCGGAGCCGATGATGAACGACTCCAGCGCCACGATGGCGTCCACGATGGTGACGGTCGGCCAGCCGTCGTCCGCGAGCAGGCGTGCGATCTGCTCGTAGTCGGCGAACGAGCCCTCGTCGGCATCGATCGGTGAGGTCGCCAGCATCACCATGGCCTCGGGGGCGGCGATCGCGGCGTCGCGGTAGCTGTGGGCCCAGGTGAGCAGTGCCTCCTCGACGGACATCTCGTGCCGCACGGGGGAGATGAGCGCGCGGCTGACCTGCCCGCGCATGGCCCGGATCACGGCGTCGCGGTTCGCGAAGTGGTGGTAGAGCGCCGAGGTGCGAACGCCCAGGGATTCCGCGAGCGCGGTCATCGTGAACTGGCGCGGTGTGCGCTGCGCGCTGAGGGCGAACGCGGCCTTCAGGATGCGCTCCTCGGTGAGCACCCGGGTCGACGGTCGGCCGACGCTGCGCGGAGATTTCGTCATCGTGCTCGATTCTGCTCGGGCGTCTGGTATTTTATTGAAACTCTTTCAATACCGAAGGATCCAATACCGACGAAGGTACAGCCATGACCGGTTTCGACGCCGACACCATTGTCACCGGCGCGCACGTGGTGACGATGGACCCGCGCCGCCCGCATGCCACCGCCTTCGCGGTGCGTGACGGTCGCTTCCTCGCCGTGGGTGACGACGCCCTGGTCCGCGAGCTGCGCGGGCCCCGCACCGTCGTGCGCGACCTCGGCGGCGCGACCGTGACCCCCGGCCTCATTGACGCGCACCTGCATCCGATCCAGGGGATCGAGCTGACGGCCGGGATCGACCTGGGCGGTCTGACCACCGGCGCGGCGCTGCTGACGGCGCTGCGCGCCGAGGCCGATCGTGCGCTCGCCGAAGATGCCGACCCGTGGGTGCGCGGCTGGAACCTCGACTACGACGTGTTCCACGACCTGCCGATGACGGCGGAGGCGATCCAGGATGCGGTGCGCGGACTCCCCGCGCTGCTGATCGTGTTCGACGGTCACACCGCCCTCGCCAGTCGTGCCGGACTCGAGCGTGCGGGCATCACCCGCGCACGCGAGTTCGAGGACTCGTCCTGCGTCGTCGTCGATGCCGACGGCCGCCCGACCGGGGAACTGCGCGAGCTCGGCGCCTATGAGCCCGTGCGACTGAGCGCCCCGGCACTGACCCGCGACCAGACTCTCGCGGTGGGGCACGAGCTGCTGCGCGGACTGCGTGGTTCCGGATTGACCGGCGGCACGATCATGGACGGCGGTTTCGCCACGCTCGCACTGCTCGACGCCCTGGAGCAGGGGCCGGGGCTGCCGATCCGCATCGTCTCGGCCATCGACCACGAGCCGGGCTTCGACGAGGATCGGACCGCCGCGAACCTCGCGATGCGCGACCGCCGTGGTGACCGGTGGCGCGGGGGCGTGGTCAAGCTGTACGCCGACGGCGTGGTCGAGACCGGCACCGCCTGGCTGCACGAACCCGACAGCGCGGGCGCAGGTCTGGAGCCGTTCTGGAAGGATGCGGCCGCCTATGCCCGCACCGTGCGCAGATACGCCGAGGCCGGATTCCAGGTGGCGACGCACGCGATCGGCGACCGGGCCGTCGGGGAAGTCGTCGACGCCTATCTCGCGGCCGGGGTGCACAGCGCCGCAGGAGCTCCGCACCGCATCGAGCACCTCGAGACCACGACCGACCGCGACGTGGCCCGTATCGCCGCAGCCGGGATCACCGCCTCGATGCAGCCCCTGCACATGCAGTGGCGCAAGGCCGACGGCTCGGATGACTGGTCGAGCAGGCTCGGGCCCGAGCGTGCGGCTCGCGCCTGGCGCGCGCGCGACTACTGGGAGGCCGGGGCGCCCCTCGCCCTCGGGTCGGACTGGCCCATCGCGCAGAACGATGCCCGCATCGGCCTCGCGTGGTCGATGCTGCGCCGCCGCCCGGGCGACCCCGACGCCCCGGTCTTCGAGCCCGACCAGGTGCTCACCCCGTACCAGGCGCTGCACGGATACACCGTCGGCGCCGCCCGGGCCCAGGGAGATGCCGACCTCGGCTGCATCGCCCCCGGGTTCCGGGCCGACTACGCCGTGTGGGCGGAGAACCCGCTGCACGTCTCCCCGGACGACCTCCCCGACCTCCCCGTGCAGGGGACCGTCGTCGGTGGCACCGAGCCCTGACCCCGGGCTCGACCGCACCCTCCCGCACCTTCCCGCGCTCTCCCTTCGGATTCGTACCCCCCCCCTTCACACTGAGGTGACTCCCATGCCTGAATTCGGCGCTCTCGCGCTCCTCCCGATCGTGGTGATCCTGATCGTCGCGGTCGCCACCAGACGCACCCTCTTCGCCCTGTTCTGCGGCACCGTCGCCGGGGCACTGATCCTCGGCGGCTGGGGCGGCTTCGACGTCTGGGTCGAATACACCGGAAAAGCCCTCTCCAACGAGACGGCGCAGTGGCTGCTGCTGATCGTCGCGCTGTTCGGCATCCTGATGATGCTGTTCGAGAAGTCCGGCATCGTGACCGACTTCGCGAACTGGGCCGAGCGGTTCGTCACCTCCCGCCGCAAGTCGATGGTGCTGACGTTCCTGTTGTCGGTCGTGTTGTTCGTCGACGACTACCTGAACGTGCTCACCACGGGCACGTCGATGAAGCAGGTCACCGACCGCTACCGGGTGCCGCGCACGCAGCTCGGCGCGATCATGAAGATGACGGCCGCGCCGATCGCCGTCCTGATCCCGGTCTCGACGTGGGCGCTGTTCTTCTCCGGACTGTTCGAGGCGCAGGGGGTCACGGTCGGAGGCACCGGGTTCGGTGCCTACCTGCAGGCGATCCCCTTCATCTTCTTCGGCTGGGCGGCTCTCGCCGTCGCGCTTCTCATGAGCATCGGCTGGCTTCCGAAGCTCGGCGCGATCAAGCGTGACGCGATCCGGGCGGAGCGGGACGGCGACGTCTTCCCCGTCGGCACCACCGACGACGAGCGACGGGCCGAAGGCGCGGCGCTCCTGGCCGAGCTGAAGGCCGACGACCCCGACGGCTCGACCGCGCAGCGTGTCGCGACGGCGCTCGCGACCTCGACCGCGACCGACCGCAAGCCGCAGCCGTGGGGCTTCCTGATCGCCATGGCCGTGCTCGTCGGAGTGACGATCGCGACGAACGCCAACATCGTCGCCGGCACCGCCGCGTCTCTCGCCGTGACGATCGTGATCGTGCTCGTGCAGCGCCGACTCCGCATCCGTGGGGTGCTGGATGCCGCGCTCGAGGGCATCGAGAGCATGCTGTTCGTGATGATCCTGACGGTCCTCGCGTTCATGGTGCAGGAGATGAACATCACCCTGCAGCTGGCCGAGTTCGTGATCCAGGTCACCGAGCCCGTGCTCACCCCGGCGCTGCTGCCGGCGATCGTGTTCGCGGTGTGCGGCATCTATGCGTACGCGACCGGGTCGTTCTGGGATCTCGCCGCGGTGATCACCCCGGTCGTGCTCCCGCTGGCGCTCGCGCTCGGTGCCGATCCGATCCTCGCGGGCGCCGCGGTGTTCTCCGGGGCGGCGTTGGGCAGCACCACCTGCCTCTACGGCGACGGCATCATCCTCGCGTCGAGATCGATCGGCATCAAGCCGATCAACCTCATGCTCGCGATCCTGCCGTATGCGGGCATCGCTGCAGGGCTGTCGTTCGTGCTCTACCTCGTGACGGGTTTCGTCACGGCGTAGGCGGGACGAGTCGGTTCGCGACGGCGAGGAGTCAGTTCGCGACGGCGACGAGGATGCCGAACGCGGCCTGGCCGGCGAAGAACAGCACGAGGAATCCGAGGAGGGCGGCGGCCAGCGAGAGTCGGCCGTCGAACCCCTCGACCTCGGCCATGCCGATCTTGCGGGCCCGGAAGGCCAGTACGAGCGTGGCGACGCCCAAGGCGAGCTGCACCCACGGACTGCCGAACCCGATGACCGTCGGGAACGCGATCAGCAGGCCGCCGATGACGCCGGTCGCGAAGCCGATCCAGGTGAGGATGCGGACGTTGCGACGGGCGTTCTCGGCAGACATGCTTCGAGCCTATCCGGGCTCACGCTCCCGTCAGCACCAGCCAGAGCAGGGCGCCGTTGAGCGCGATCAGCAACACGGAGGCGATGACCCCCGCAGCCGTCGTCCATCGCCGGTTGACCCAGGCCCCCAGGGTGCGTCGTTGCGCGGTGAGCACGACCAGGGGGATCAGCGCGAACGGGATGCCGAAGGAGAGCACCACCTGGCTGAGGACCAGCGCGAGGGTGGGGTCGAAGCCGATGCCGAGGATCACGAGCGCGGGGATCAGCGTCACGAGGCGCCGGGCGAGCAGCGGGATGCGCACATGCAGCAGTCCGTGCATGATCTCCGCCCCCGCGTAAGCGCCCACCGAGGTCGATGCCAGTCCCGAGGCGAGCAGTCCCACGGCGAAGAACGTCGCCACCACCGGTCCGAGTCCGGCGGCGAGAGCGGCATGTGCGCCCTCCAGCGAGTCGGTGCCCTCGACGCCGGCGAGGTTCGCGGCGGCGAGCAGCAGGATACAGAGGTTGACGGATCCCGCGATCACCATGGCGATGGAGACATCCCATCGGGTGGCGGTGAGCAGTCGGCGGATGCGCGAGGTCTCGGTGCGCACCGCCTCGTCGCCGGCGTGAGAGGTCGAGGCGCCGAAGCGATCGCGGGCGAGTGAGGAGTGCGCGTAGATCGCATGCGGCATGATCGTCGCGCCGAGGATCGACGCGGCCAGCAGGACCGAGCCCGTGTCCTCGAAACGGGGGACCATCCCGCCGATGACCCCCGCCGGGTCCGGCGGGGCGACGAACACTCCCGCGACGAATCCGATCGTGATGATCGCCATGAGGCCGATGATCACGAACTCGAACGGACGGGCACCGCGCCGGCTCTGCACCGTGAGCAGGATCATCGAGACGGCACCCGTGATCAGGCCGCCGAGCAGCAGCGGCACGTCGAACAGGAGGTTCAGGGCGACCGCGCCGCCGATGACCTCGGCCAGGTCGGTGGCCATCGCGACGAGCTCGGCCTGCAGCCAGTATGCGCGGCGTGCCCATGGACGCTTCAGCCGCGCCCCCAGCACCTCGGGAAGGCTCTGCCCGGTGACGACGCCCAGCTTCGCTGAGAGGTACTGGATCAGCCACGCCATCACGTTGCCGGCGAGCACGACCCACACCAGCAGGTATCCGTACTGGGCTCCTGCGGTCATGTTGCTGGCGACGTTGCCGGGGTCGAGGTAGGCGACGCCCGCCACGAGGGCGGGGCCCAGCAACCACAGGCTGCGAGGGGCGCGGGCGGGGGGCGTGGCAGCAGTCGTCATCGGGACAGGGGAATTTTTAGGCACACCGAAACCGTAGCGTATTTTTCGGTGTACCTAAATATTCTTCGAATCGCGTGAATCGCTGCATACGCGCCCGGAGGGAGCCTGTTGCGCGATTCGAACGGGGATCCGAGGGCGATAGCCTGGCGGGATGGAAGACGCCGGGCCGGACAGCACGCTCCCCGATGCCCCCGCCGACGCGGTGAGGACCGGGTCGATCGCTCAACCCGGCTACGGCGTCGGGCCCTGGCCCGGCGGCGAGGAGGCCTGGCCCGAAGGTGCGGAGTACGACCGGGAGCTGTTGGCCACCGGCGACACCCGCAACGTGATCGACCGCTACCGCTACTGGCGCATGGACGCGATCGTCGCCGACCTCGACACCCAGCGACACCCGTTCCACGTCGCGATCGAGAACTGGCAGCACGACATGAACATCGGGTCGATCGTGCGCAGCGCCAACGCGTTCCTCGCCGACACCGTGCACATCATCGGCCGCCGCCGCTGGAACAAGCGCGGGGCGATGGTCACCGACCGCTACCAGCACGTCGTGCATCACGAAGACGTCGACACGTTCGCCGCATGGGCCGCGGCCGAAGGGGTTCCGATCATCGCGGTCGACAACGTCGACGGCGCAGTGCCCGTCGACAGGGCCGACCTGCCGCAGCGTTGCGTGCTGCTGTTCGGCCAGGAGGGCCCGGGGCTCTCCGCCGAAGCGCTCGCCGCCGCTTCCGCCCACATCGAGATCACGCAGTACGGCTCGACGCGCTCGATCAACGCCAGTGCCGCGGCCGCCGTGATCATGTACGAGTGGTGCCGGAGATACGCGGCCTGACCCTCGCCATCTCGACAGTGCCCGGCGTCACCCGCGGTCGATGCCGAAGAGATGACGGTAGATCGCGTTCACGTCGCGATCGAGGTGATCCATGCGCTCATGCACCGTCCGGATCTCCGTGCGCACGCCGGCGAACTCGCTGCCCGTCTCCGTGCGTACGCTCGCGAACTCGTTCCGGAACTCTGTCCGCACGCTCGCGAACTCGTTTCCCATCTCTGTCCGTACGCTCGCGAACTCGTTTCGCATCTCGGTCCGCACGCTCGCGAACTCGTTCCGCATCTCCGTGCGCACGCCGTCGAACCCGTTCTGCATCGTGCGCAGGAACATCGTCGAGATCAGTGTGATGGTGCCGAACATCCCCGCGGCGAAGACGCCGATCAGTGTCCAGACCTGTGGTTCGGTCATCCCCAGCATCCCTTCAGTGTCCCCCGATCATCGTCGAGGGCGCCAGGGGCAGGCGACGTAGTATTCCGCGGATTCCAGCGGTTGTGAAGAAGTCGCGATCGTCGATGTCCGTGCAGGAACAGCCGGACGCGGCGGCGGCGTCAGACGGTGGCCGAAAGCCAGCGACCGGACCGCACCCGCCACCCCAGGGTGCCGAGGCGTGCGAGCAGGTAGACGCCGAAGAAGGCGACCGCGAGCCAGACGAGACCGGCGGTGCCGTCGACCCCGGTGGCGGCGACGATCCAGAGCGCGGGCAGGAACGGCACCAGGTTCAGACCACCGGCGATCGCCAGGTATCGGGCGTCGTTCGCGCCCATCAGCACGCCGTCGAGCACGAAGACGACACCGGCGATCGGCTGGGCCACGGCGAGCACGAGCAGTGCCGGCTGCACGAGCGCTGCGATCTCCGCCGATCCGGTGAAGACGATGCCGAGCACGCCCGAGAGCGCGGCGATCAGCCCGCCGACGGCCACGCCGAACCAGGCGCCCCACGCGACGGTGCGGGCCAGCACACGGTGCACCTGCTGCTCGTCCCCGGCTCCGAGCTCCTTGCCGATGAGGGCCTGGGCCGCGATCGCGAGTGCATCGAGGGCGAAGGCGGCCGCGGAGAAGATCGTGAAGACGATCTGCCATCCGGCCAGCTCGTCGGTGCCGATGCCGGTGGCGACGCCGACGGTCGCGAGCAGTGCGACGCGCAGGCTCACGGTGCGCAGGAACAGCCAGCCGCCCGACGTCGCGGTGTTGCGCATGCCTGCGCCCTGTGCGCGCAGCGAGGCGCTGTGTCGGGTGGCGAGGCGGCGCACCACCAGCACGTAGGCGGCGACCATTCCCCACTGCGCGGTCACGGTGCCCGCCGCAGAACCCGCGATGCCCCAGCCGAGTCCGTAGATGAACAGCCAGTTGAGCAGGGCGTTGGCCCCGAATCCGAGCCCCGCGATCCACAGCGGCGTCATCGTGTCCTGCATGCCGCGCAGCAGACCGGTCGCGGCGAACACGATGAGCATCGCCGGCAAGCCCCACATCGAGATCACGAGGTACTCGTTCGCCTGCGCGGAAACGGCTTCGCTCGCCCCGAACAGCGAGACCAACCAGGGGGAGGACACGGCGCCGATCACCGCGAGCACGGCGCCGAGCCCGAGCGCCAGCCACATGCCGTTGACGCCGACGGAGACGGCCTCGCCGGGCTGTCCCGCCCCGAAGCGGCGAGCGACCGCCGGGGTCGTCGAGTAGGCCAGGAACACCATCAGTCCGACGATCGTCTGGAGTACAGCCCCCGCGATGCCGAGCCCGGCGAGCGGAGTGGTCCCGAGATGCCCGACGAGCGCGGCATCCACGATCAGGAAGGCGGGCTCCGCGATCAGTGCGCCGAGCGCGGGGACGGCGAGCCGCAGGATCTCTCGATTGAGGGAGGCGCGCGCGGTCATCCTCTGAGCCTATGACCTGGGGCCGACCTCACCGGCTGCGGGCCCGATCCGGGCGGTGGCGGTCGTCGTAGGGTGGAGGGGAGCTCGGATGCCACGGAGGTGCATCATGACGGATCCCAGAGAAGCGGCCGCACGATATCTCGCGAGCAGACAGCACGGCGAGAGCGTGGACGGCGACGAGGAGTCGGGCACGCCGCCCGGGATCGCCGCGGCGGTCGATCGTGCCGCATTCATCGAGACGGCCATCCAGGTGGCGATCCGCCGGGGGGAGTTCGACGACCTTCCCGGTGCGGGCAAGCCTCTCGAAGGACTCGGCACCCATCACGACCCGGACTGGTGGATCCGTCGCAAGATCGAGACCGAGAACCTCACCGGTCTCGGTCCGCCGGCGATCCTGCTGCGCACCGAGGATCGGGAGCTGGACGATCAGCTCGACCTGCTGGGGCGCGAGTCCGATGTGCGCGACGTCCTCGAGGACTTCAATCGGCGAGTGCGGGAAGCGCGCCGCCAGCTGCAGGGCGGCCCTCCCGTGGTCACCTCGCCGCGTGACGTCGACGCCGAGGTGGCCGCCTGGGCCGCGCGTCGGGCGGCGCGCCCGAAGGCCGCGCCCGCCGAGCAGCCGCGACGCCGCCGGTTCTCCCTGCGACGCCGCGGCTGATACGGATGCGACCGGGCCCCACCGAGGTCGTCGTGTGTCCGCGCTCGACAGGGTGGGGGAGGCGGGTCATAGGCTGGAGCGCATGACTGACGTTCTTCCCGTGGGCCTCGCCCTTGATGAGTTCAGCTCCGACATCCGCCCGCAGGACGACCTCTATCGTCACGTGAACGGGGCGTGGCTCGCCCGCACCGAGATCCCGGGCGACAAGGCGCGCTGGGGCTCGTTCCACCTCCTCGCCGAGCAGGCGGAGAAAGACGTGCGCGCGATCATCGAGGAGTCGCAGGACGCCGAGGAAGGGACCCTCGCAAGCAAGATCGGCGATCTGTTCGCGAGCTTCATGGACACCGAGCGCATCGATGCCGCCGGGGTGACGCCGCTGGCCGAGACCCTCGCCGAGATCGACGCGATCGACGGCATCCCCTCGTTCCTGCGCACCGTCGGCGCCTACGACCGCGACGGCCGTGCATCGGTCATCGGCCTGTACGTCGACGGCGACCCGGGCAACCCCGAGCGCTACCTTCCGGTGCTCGTGCAGGCGGGTCTGTCGCTGCCGGACGAGAGCTACTTCCGCCTCGACACGTTCGCCGCCACCCGGACCGCCTACCGTGCACACCTCGAGCGGCTGCTCGGCCTGGCCGGCGTCGCCGACGCCGCGACGAACGCCGACCGTGCGATCGCGCTCGAGACCGAGCTCGCCGGGCACCACTGGGACAACGTGCGCAGCCGTGACGCGGTGGCCACCTACAACCTCAAGACGTGGGACGAACTGCAGGCGCTCGCCGGGGTGGACCTGACCCCGTGGCGCGAGGCGGTCTCGCCGTCGAACCCGGCGGCCTTCGATGAGGTCGTGGTCTCGCAGCCCAGCTTCTTCGAGGGGCTCGGCTCGCTGCTGACGTCCGAGCGCCTCGACGACTGGAAGGCGTGGCTGCGTGCCAAGGTCGTGCACGCGGCGGCTCCGTACCTGACCGATGATCTCGTGCAGGAGAATTTCTCGTTCTACGGCACCGAGCTCACCGGCGTTCCCACCATGCGCGAGCGCTGGAAGCGCGGCGTCTCGCTCACCGAGGGCGCGCTCGGCGAGGCGATCGGCAAGGTCTACGTCGAGCGGCACTACCCGCCGACGGCGAAGGCCGCGATGGACGAGCTGGTCGCGCACCTCATCGAGGCGTATCGCCAGAGCATCACCGAGCTCGAGTGGATGACGGCCGAGACCCGCGAGCGTGCGCTCGCCAAGCTCGACTCGTTCACCCCGAAGATCGGACACCCCGAGGTGTGGCGCGACTACTCCAGCCTCGAGATCGACCGGGCCGACCTGTTCGGCAACGTGCGTCGCGCATCGATCTTCGAGCACGACCGCAACGTCGACAAGGTCGGCAAGCCCATCGACCGCACCGAGTGGCACATGCCGCCGCAGATGGTCAACGCGTACTACAACCCGTCGATGAACGAGATCGTGTTCCCCGCAGCGATCCTGCAATACCCGTTCTTCGACGCCGGTCGCGACGCCGCCGCGAACTACGGGGGCATCGGGGCGGTCATCGGTCACGAGATCGGCCACGGATTCGACGACCAGGGCAGCCGCTACGACGGCGACGGCCGGTTGCAGGACTGGTGGACGGATGCCGACCGCTCGGCTTTCGAGGAACGCACGAAGGCCCTGATCGCGCAGTACGACGCGCTCGTCCCCGAGGGGCTGGATGCCGAGCACCACGTGAACGGCGCGCTCACGATCGGCGAGAACATCGGCGACCTCGGCGGACTCGGCATCGCGTTGAAGGCCTACGAGCTGTCGTTGGACGGCGCGGAGGCCCCGGTCATCGACGGGTACACGGGCGTGCAGCGCCTGCTGCTGTCGTGGGCACAGGTGTGGCAGCAGAAGAGCCGGGATGCCGAGACGCTGCGCCTGCTGACGATCGACCCGCACTCGCCGAACGAGTTCCGCTGCAACCAGATCGTGCGCAACATCGACGCCTTCTACGAGGCGTTCGGAGTGAGCGAGACCGACGCCCTCTGGCTGCCCGCGGCATCGCGAGTGACCATCTGGTGACCAATCGTCGCACTCTGTGAAGCATCCCCCGGCGGTGGGGTTACGATAGCCCTGCCGCCGGGGAGCGTCTCCCCTCGGTATCCCGCACATCCACCCCCCTAAGGATCAGCGTGGGCGCTCTCGAGCCTGGTGAAGGCTTCCGCAACTCCTCGGCCCCCGAGTCCCTCGACGGCGCCCCGGAGGCATCCGGCGCGGGTCGCCGCTCCCAGCGCACCAGCCGTCGACTCCCGCGACGAGCCGCCGCCGGACGCCGGTCGTTCACGGCCACCCTCCGCTCGCTGGAGGGGCTGGTCGATGCCGGTGCGCAGGTCTCGGTGCACGTCGTCGACCTCGACAACCACGTGCACGTGCTTGCCGGCGACGACCACGTCACGATGCCGATCGCGGGCCTCGGCGTGGTGCCGCTCCTGATCGAGGTCGCTGCGGGCTTCCAGAGCGGTGCTCTCGATCCGTTCGAGATCGTCGAGCGCGAGAGTGTCGAGGCGGTGGAGACCTCGGGACTGTGGCGTCATCTGCATGCGCCGGCGCTGCCCCTCGAAGACCTCGCCGTGATGGCGGCTACCGCGGGAGATCCCATCGCGGTGAACGCGCTGCTGCAGCGGGTCGGACACGATCGGGTGCGCGAGCGCATCGAATCGCTCGGGCTGCGTCGCACCGCGCTGCTCGACCGCTTCCGCGACCGCCGCGGCCCCGACGACGCCCCGCAGGTCGCCGTGGGATCCGCGCGGGAGCTCGCCGGGCTCTTCTCCGCTCTGGTGAACTCGCAGGTGGTCGACGCCGCCGTCAGCGCGCAGGTGTCGGAGTGGCTGAGCCTCAACCAGGATCTGAGCCTGGTCGCAGCCTCCACGGGTCTCGACCCGTTCGCGCACGATCACGATGCGCACGGCCTCCTGTTCGTGAACAAGACCGGTCGCGATCGCGGAGTGCGCGCCGAGGCGGGTGTGCTCGCCGGTCCTCGCGCCGGGGTCGCCTATTCGCTCATCGTGTGCTTCGACGACCTCTCGATCACGCATCGCCTGCGTGCGCACGACGCCTTCCGGGTGCTCGGCGTCGAGCTCATGGAATACACGCACTGACCCAGGGGTCCCCTCGCTAGCATCGAGGGATGCCGCGATCTGACTGGACCCCGCACCGCCGTGACGACGGCGAGCTGCTCGGATGGATCCACCCCGATGGAGACGAGTGGGTGCCCGTCGACGTTCTCGGGCGACCCGTCTCCGCTCCCGCGGAGTGGCTCGATGCCGAGGCTGCTCTCGAACAGCACGGCATCGCCTGGCTCGCCGACCCGTGGATGCTGGACGGCGAGGACGAGCGCCCGCTGCGGGTGCGCATCCTCGAGGTGACTCCCGACGAGCACGGTGCTCCGGGACGGATCGTGGTGAAGATCGACGACTTCGGCGATATGACCCGTCCAGCGACCACGCAGTTCATCCTGTCGTGGCCGATCCCGGACAGGCTGCGCCCACCGCGCGAGGACGACCCGGATCCGCGCACGATCGCGCGCTGAGGTGGATCGCTGACGGGCTCAGTCGGGCAGTGACGGATGCTGCTCCGCTGCGCGCTGCCTCGGGATGAAGAGCGACAGCACCACGGCGATCGCCCCCGCGGCGATCGCGAGCCAGAAGCACACCTCGAACGCGGCCCTGGTGGGAACGGCGACACCGTCGATGTCCATGCTCATCGCGGCCAGGACGCCACCCATCACGGCTGAGGCTCCCGACGTTCCGATCGACCGGAACAGCGCGTTCAGCCCGTTCGACGCTCCGGTCTCGTTGGCCGGGACGGAACGCATGATGATCATCGGCATCGCGGCGAACGTGAAGCCGATCCCGACGCCGATCAGCAGGTTCGCGATGAGGACGTGCCACACCTCGCTCGACCACAGCAGCACGAACACGTAGGCGAGCACGATCGCGGTGGCGCCGACCGTGAACAGCGGGCGCGGACCGACCGTGCGCTCGAGCCAGCCCGAGAGCGGCGAGATCACCATCATCACCAGGCCTGCCGGCATGATCACGAGTGATGCGGCGACCATGTCGAGGCCGAAGCCGCCACCGGTGGCCGGCGCTTCGAGCATCTGCGGGAACGTCACGTTCGAGGCGAAGAGCGCGAAACCCATGCCGATCGCGGCGATGTTGGTGAACAGCACCGCTGGCCGCGCGGCGACTCGGAGATCGAGCAGAGGGTCCGTGGTGCGCAGCTGGTACCAGCCCCACACCAGGAGCACCGCGAGTCCGCCGATGATGCACGTGAGCGTCAGTGGTGAGGTCCAGCCCCACTGCGCGCCCCGTGAGACGAAGAGAAGGATGCCGGTGAGGCCGATCGCGAGGCCGATGGCGCCGATCACGTCGAGTCGGCCGGGGGAGCGCAGCACGTCCTCGGGGATCACCGCGAGCACCAGCGCGAGGCCGACGGCACCGAGGGCGGCCGCGAGCCAGAAGAGCATGTGCCAGTCGGCGTTCTGGGCGAGGAGGGCGGCCACGGGCATGCCGATCGCCCCACCGACGCCCATCGTCGCGCTCATGAGGGCCACAGCGGTGCCGAGGCGCTCGGATGGCAGCACATCGCGCATGATCGCGATGCCGAGCGGGACCACGCCCGTCACCGCACCCTGGAGTGCGCGACCGATGATCACGCCGACGATCGAACCGGAGACCGCGGCGATGACGGAACCGAGGATCAGGATCGCGAGGAGCGCGATCACGACCCGGCGCTTGCCGTACATGTCTCCGAGGCGGCCCGAGATGGGGGTGGCGACCGCGGCGACGAGCAGGGTGATCGTGACGACCCACGTCGTGTCTTCGCGCGAGGCGTTCAGCAGTTGCGGCAGCTCAGCCTGCAGCGGCACGACCAGCGTGAACATGAACGACGAGCAGAGACCCGCGAAGGCGAGCACGGCGACGATCGCCCACTTGGGAGGGGTGCGGGAGAGCCGCTTCCTGGCTCTGTCGTCACTCGCACCCACCGGCTCAGGCTATCGGCGATCGAGCGGTGCGGGGTCGATCAGCGGATGCGATCCGCGCCTCCGATTCCTCGAACGGGCCGAGGAGGGGCAGACTGGGTGCGTGCGAACCATCCGTGATCTCGACACCGTTGAACTCATCCTCGACGCGCAGGGCCTGCTCGACTCCATCCGGGGTCCGCAGCGCGTGGTGGATGCCGGAACCCTGCGTGCCCTGCAGCAGTCGGGCAACTACGTCGTCGGCTTCTTCGACGGTGAGGGCGACGACGAGCGCATGGTGGGCGCCTCCATCGCCTTCTTCGGCGAGCCCGCGCGCCGTGCGATGCACTCGCACATCACCGCCCTGCTCCCCGAATACCGCGGTCGCGGTTGGGGTCGCGAGCTCAAGGAGCACCAGCGCCAGTGGGCGTTCTCCCGCGACGTCGGCCGCATCACGTGGGTGTTCGATCCGCTCGTGGCACGCAACGCGCACTTCTTCTTCACCGTGCTCGGCGCACGCGCGACCGGCTACTCGGTCAACCGCTACGGCATCTTCGGCGGCGGCGACGCGGGCGATGAGAGCGACCGCCTCGATGTCGAGTGGGCGCTCGCCGACATCGCCAAGCCTCCGGCCGACGACACGGTCGTGGAGACCCTCGAGATCCCGGCCGACATCGAGGCGCTGCGCGTCTCCGATCCTGCGGCCGCTCACGAGTGGCGCCTGCGCCTGCGTGCGCAGATGGAGGGTCTGCTCGGCAGCGGCCTCCGGATCGCCGGGTACGACACCGCGCGCGGCTACCTCTTCACGGCCTGAGAGGATCCGCTTCACCGCGTGATCTGCGGACGCGGAGCGCTCAGCGCACCCCGCGCATGAGCTTCAGCACGGGCTTCACGCTGAGCAGCAGCCCGATGCCGACCACGATGGCGATGCCGCCGAGGATCGAGAAGAAGGGCACCTCGTTCTCCGGGTCGTAGAACTGCACGAGCCAGCCGGAGATCGCCGTGCCCAGCGCGATCGACAGGAAGAACAGCGCGACCATCTGCGTGCGGAACACGGTCGGCGCGAGCTTGGTCGCCGCCGACAGGCCGACCGGCGAGATGAGCAGCTCGGCCACGGTGAACACGAAGAGGATCCCGACGATCGCGAGCAGCGGCGTGGAGTTCGCTCCTCCGCCGGCGAACGGCAGGAAGAGCAGGAACGCCGATCCCATGATGATCGCGGCCAGCGCGAACTTGACCGGGGTCGAGGGCTGTCGCTTCCCGAGCTTGGTCCAGATCGCCGCGAAGACGCCGGACAGGATGATGATGAACACCGGATTGATGGACTGCACCCACGACACGGGCATCTCCCATCCGAAGAGATTCCGGTCCAGGCGCTGGTCGGAGTAGATCGTCAGCACGGTGAACTGCTGCTGGTACAGCGACCAGAATGCGACGCTCGTGATGAACAGCGGCAGGAACGCCCATACTCGGGAGCGTTCGGTGGCGTCGATGCGACGGCTGCCGAGGATCACCGAGAAGTAGGCGACGGCGGCGACGATCGTGACGCCGATCACGAGTGTGGCGAGGTTGTCGGGCCGGATCACGCCGGTCAGCACCAGGACGGCGACGAGTACGACCGCGCCACCGGCGATGAGCCCGACCAGGAGGTAGCGGGACTTCGGGAGCGGGTTCGGCACCTCCCGCGCCGAGGCGGGCAGCGACGTGCGGCCGAACGCGTACTGGATGAGTCCCAGTGTCATCCCGATGGCCGCGAGTCCGAAGCCGTAGTGGAAGCCGAGCGAGGACTGCAGGATGCCGGTGAGGATCGGACCCAGGAAGGCGCCGAGGTTGATGCCGAGGTAGAACAGCGAGAACCCGGCGTCCCGTCGCGGGTCGTCGGCGCTGTAGAGACTGCCCACGACCGACGTCGCATTGGCCTTGAGTCCACCGGAGCCGAGTGCGACGAGCACCAGGCCGACGCCGACACCCACCGCTCCGGGGAGCAGGGCGAGGGCGAGGTGTCCCGCCACGATCACCATCGCGCTGACGAACAGCACCCGCTCCGCGCCGAACAGGCGATCCGCGAGCCACGCGCCCAGGATCGTCGAGAGGTAGACCGATCCTCCGTACGCGCCCACGATGCCGCCCGCGATCGCCTTGGGGATGCCGAGGCCGCCTTCGGTCAGCGAGAAGTACAGGTAGATGAGCAGGATGCCCTGCATGCCGTAGAAGCTGAAGCGCTCCCACATCTCCACGCCGAAGATGTGCACCAGGGCCCACGGTTGCCCGAAGAACCGGGTGTCGTCGTCGCGGGTCCGCGGTGTTCGCGCTGCAGTGCTCATCCCCAGGACGCTACTCCGGCGCAGCCGCCGGGGCCAGGGAGCGCGCGGGAACCACGGATAGAATGAGGTGCCCGTGTTCACGGGTTTCCTCCCGCATCCGACCATTGGAGCCACCATGGCCGAACAGTCCCGCCTCGACAAGGTCATCGCCCTCGCCCGCCACCGCGGGTTCGTGTTCCAAGCGGGTGAGATCTACGGCGGTTCCCGGTCGGCCTGGGACTACGGCCCCCTCGGTACGGAGCTCAAGGAGAACATCCGCCGGCAGTGGTGGCACACGTTCGTGCGCGGTCGTGGCGACATGGTCGGCCTCGATTCCAGCATCATCCTGCCCAAGCGCGTGTGGGAGGCGTCGGGTCACGTCGCGACCTTCACCGACCCGCTGGTCGAGTGCCTGCAGTGCCACAAGCGGTTCCGCGCCGACAACCTCATCGAGGACTTCGAGGCGCGCAAGGGCCGGAAGGCCGAGAACGGTCTCGCCGACATCCCCTGCCCGAACTGCGGCACCAAGGGGCAGTACACCGAGCCCAAGGCGTTCTCCGGTCTGGTCAAGACCTACCTCGGCGTCGTCGACGACGAGTCGGGCCTCTACTACCTGCGCCCCGAGACCGCGCAGGGCATCTTCGTGAACTTCTCGAACGTGCTCACCGCGAGCCGCAAGAAGCCGCCGTTCGGCATCGGCCAGGTCGGCAAGGCGTTCCGCAACGAGATCACGCCCGGAAACTTCATCTTCCGCACTCGCGAGTTCGAGCAGATGGAGATCGAATTCTTCACGCCGCCGGCTGAAGCGCAGGAGTGGTTCGAGCACTGGGTCGAGGCCTGCTGGAACTGGTTCATCGATCTCGGCATCGACCCCGAGAACATGCGTCAGTTCGACGTGCCGGAGGACGATCGCGCGCACTACTCCGCCGGCACGATCGACGTCGAGTACAAGTTCGGCTTCGCGGGCAAGGAGTGGGGCGAGCTCATGGGCGTCGCGAACCGCACCGACTACGACCTCTCCAGCCACAGCGAGGCGTCCGGCCAGAGCCTGACGTACTTCGACCAGGCAACGGGCGAGCGTTACACCCCGTACGTGATCGAGCCGTCCTTCGGCCTCACGCGCGCGATGATGGCGTTCCTCGTCGACGCCTACCGCGAGGAGCAGGTGCCCAACGCCAAGGGCGGCACCGACGTGCGCACCGTGCTCAAGCTCGACCCGCGCCTGGCTCCGGTCAAGGCCGCCGTGCTGCCGCTGAGCCGCAACGAGAACCTGTCGCCGCTCGCGCGCGAGGTCGCCGACACGCTCCGCAGCTCGTGGGCTGTCGACTTCGACGACGCCGGTGCGATCGGTCGCCGCTACCGTCGTCAGGATGAGATCGGCACCCCGTTCTGCGTCACGGTCGACTTCGACTCCCTCGACGACCGTGCCGTCACCGTGCGCGACCGCGACACCATGGCGCAGGAACGCGTCTCGATCGACGAGCTGCACGCGTACCTGGCCGAGCGCCTGCGCGGCGCCTGAGCACGCGGCATCCGGACCCCGTCGGCCTCATGCAGGCCGGCGGGGTCTTTCATGTGCTCCCGGCCACCGCGCGTGCGTAGCGCTCGGAGAGCAGCTGCAGGCGGGGGAGCAGCTCGGGCGGGCTCTCGACCGTGAAGTCCATCATGAGCATCCCGATGTAGGCGGCGACGGTGTCGAGGCTGTCGGCGCCGGTGACGAGGATGCAGTGCTCGTCGTCGACCGGCTCGACCACCCCGACTGCGGCGTGGATCCGATCGAGCACCGCCGCGGCCGGCGCATCGATGCGCAGCCGGGCGTGCACGATCCACCCGCTCACGGCGATGGTCCGCATCGCGAACGCCGTGTAGTCGCCGCCGGGCAGCGGCTGGGGATCGAAGCGGCGATGGGTCGGCATCCGCAGCTCCATCCAGTCGACACGGTACGTCCCCCACTCGTCGGTCGCGGGGTTGCGGGCGACCAGATACCAGCGGCGCACCCAGGTGAGCAGCCGATACGGCTCGACCAGCACGGGCGCGCCCTCGTAGTCGAAGCGCAGCCATTCCTCGTTGCGGATCGCGCTCGCGATGGCCTGCAGCGACGCGGCGTCGACCTCGGGGTCCGGTGCGTCGGTGTCGTTGTTCTCCGGGGCGCGGTCGACGCTCGAGCGCAGCGCATCCACCGTGGGGCGCAGGTGCGAGGGCAGCACCTGTTCGAGCTTGGCGAGTGCCCTGGCCCCCGACTCCGCCACCCCGGCGATGCCCGCTGCGGCGCGGAGTCCGACCGTGACAGCCACGGCTTCCTCGTCGTCGAGGAGCAGCGGAGGGAGGCTGCCACCGGCCCCGAGACGGTATCCGCCGACCGATCCGCGCGTGGCGTCGACGGGGTATCCAAGGTCGCGCAGCCGCTCGATGTCGTGCCGCACGGTGCGCGAGGAGACGCCGAGCCGGGCGGCGAGCTCGGTTCCGGAGCGGTCGGGGCCGGTCTGCAGCAGGGCGAGCAGGGCCAGCAGCCGCGCGGTGGGATCGGCCATGAGAACTCCTCGAAAGTTCTTCATCCATTAGGAACGAATCCAACCTAATGCCCTCCTACCTTCAAGATATGGAAAACACGACGCTCACGTTCCGCCCCTTCACCGTCTCGGTCTCCGCCGCCGAGGTCGCCGATCTCCAGGATCGCCTCGCCCGCACCCGTCTTCCGCAGCCGTCGCCGACGGATGACTGGGATGCCGGCACCCCCAACTCCTACCTGCGCGAGGCCATCGCCGCCTGGCGCGACTTCGACTGGGCTGCTGCTCAGGAGCAGATCAACGCCGTTCCGCACTTCGCCACCGAGATCGACGGCCAGACGATCCACTTCATCCACGTGCGGTCGGCTCACGAGAGCGCGACGCCGCTGCTGCTCGCGCACACCTACCCCGGTTCGGCGGTCGACTACCTCGACGTGATCGACCGTCTCGTCGACCCGGTGGCGCACGGCGGCCGCGCGGAAGACGCGTTCGACGTCGTCATCCCGGATGCGCCGGGGTACGGCTTCTCGCAGCCGCTCGCCTCGCCGGGCTGGACGGTCGGAAAGGTCGCCGAGGCCTACGACCGTCTCATGCGCGGGCTCGGCTACGACAGCTACGGCATCCACGGCTCGGACAACGGCGCCATGGTGGCGCGCGAGCTGGGACTGCTGAACCCGGAGGGTTTCCTCGGACTGCACGTGCTGCAGCTGTTCTCGTTCCCCTCCGGTGACCCGGCGGAGTTCGAGAGGCTGGAGCCCGCGGACTACGCCGGCCTCGAGCACATGCAGTGGTTCCAGTCGGTCGGCGGGTACAACGCGATGAACTCCTCGCGCCCGCAGACCGTGTCGGTGGGGATCAGCGACTCCCCGGTCGGGCTGCTCGCGTACAGCGAGCTGTTCAACTCGTTCGGCAACGGCACCTCCCTCGTACCGCTGGAGAAGATCCTGCTCGAGGTCAGCGTGAACTGGTTCGCGAACGCGGCATCCGGCATGAGCCGCAGCTACCTGGAGAACGCCAGGGCCGACGCCGCGGCCGAAGGCGCCGAGCCGCGCATCAACGCCGCGCGCACCGGAGTCGCGGTCTTCGCCGACGACTTCCAGACGATCCGGGTCTTCGCCGAACGCGACAACTCCAACATCGTGCACTGGAGCCGCTTCGACGAGGGCGGGCACTTCGCCGCTCTGGAGCGCCCCGACCTGCTCGCCGGCGACATCCGCACCTTCTTCGCCGCTCAGGGCTGACTCCTGTCACGTCGGGCCAGACCCACGCTCCTCGCCGAGACCCATCCGCGCAGACGCTGCTGCGGATGGGTCTCGTCGCGCAGCATGGGTCTCGAACCTCGAACCCTGCGAGCATGCTCGCGACTCAGCCCGTGACGGTGAGCTGCACCTCGGGGGTGCCGCCGGCCTCGACCCAGGCGAGTGAGCGCTCCAGGATGCCACGCAGCACGTCGAGGTCGATCTGCTCCAGGTCCTTGATGTAGAGGCAGCCAACGCCGGTGGTGTGCGGGCCGAGCTTCGCGAGGGCCTCGCTGTGCGCGGCGACGCCGTCGAACAGGTAGATCGTGGTGGCGGCCTTGCGCGGGGCGAAGCCGAGCAGTCCGCTGTCGCCCTCGGTGCCGGTGGGGTAGCGGTAGTGGCAGGATCCGAACCCGATGATCGTGCCCCACGTCTGCGGTTCGCGTCCGGTGATCTCCTGCATGAGCGCGGTCAGGGTCTCGGCGTCCCGGCGGCGGACCGCGGGGGAGGAGCGGGCGATGAGCCCTGCGACGTCGTCCCCCGTGGGTTTCACTTCGAGGCCTTCGCCGCTGCCTTCATGGCCTTCTTGTGCTCGCGCACCTTCGCGAGCGAGTCCGGCGAGACGATGTCGGCGACGCTGCGGTACGACCCGTCCTCACCATAGGGAGCGGAGGCCTCACGCCACCCCTCGCCCGTGAAGCCGTACTGCTTGCCGAGGAGGGCGAGGAAGATCTTGGCCTTCTGCTCGCCGAAGCCGGGAAGGGCTTTCAGTCGCTTCAGCACCTCGGGCCCCGACGGGTCCCCTTCGGTCCACAGGGCGGCGGCGTCGCCGTCCCAGTCGTCGACGAGGGTCTGGCACAGTGTCTGCACGCGTGTCGCCATGGACCCGGGGAAACGGTGCACGGCCGGAGTCTGCTTGAACGCCTCGAGGAACTCGTCCGGTGCCATGCCGGCGATCGTCGCGGCGTCGGCTGCTCCGGTGCGCTGCTCGATCTTGAGCGGACCGGCGAACGCGGTCTCCATCGGAACCTGCTGGTCGAGCAGCATCCCCACGAGGAGGGCGAGCGGATTGTCGGTCAGCAGCTCGTCGGCGGCGGTGTCTCCGGTGATGTGAAGGGCCATGCCTCCAGTGTCCCACCCACGCGTGCGCGTGTCAGGCGGTGGCGGCGTCCTCCGACGACTCAGCCTCGGGTGTGATGCCGTACAGCGCGGCCAGTGCTGCGGTGAACTCGTCGGCACGACCCGCGGCGGCGAGCTCGTGAGCGCGCACGGTCGGAGTGTGCAGCAGCACGCCGGAGAGGTGACGCAGGGCCTGTTCGACCTTTCCGTCCTCGTCGCCGCGCGCCCGGGCACGATCGATCTCGCGTTCGAGCAGCTCGAAGATGTGCGAGCGGAAGGCCACGACCGACGGGGTCACGCTCTGACGCGCGCCCACGACATGGAACGTCTCGGCGGCTTCGCGGACGACGCTGCGCGCGGCATCCGTCGCCTGCAGTTCTTCGAGCGGTGCGTGCAGGCGGATGGTCTCGAGGTCGAGCAGTGCGACGCCCTCGAGGGAGGCGACGGCGGGGTCGACGTTGCGCGGCATGCCCAGATCGACCACGAGCTGGCTGTGCGCGCCCACGGGGCAGCCGGCTGCGGCGGGACCTGTCGGCAGCTGCAGGTGCTCGGGGCCGAGCACCGGTTCGGTGGCCGTGGTGCAGGTGATGAGCAGGCTCGAGTGTGCAGCGGTGCGGGCGTACTCGTCGGCGGTGATCGGACGGATGCCGTGCTTCGCGGCGAAGACCTCGGCGCGGCCGGAGGGCGAGTACACCGAGATGTTCACGGCGCCGCGCTCGCGGAGCGTGGCGAGAGTGACCGCGGCGTAGGCGCCGGTGCCGACCAGAAGCACGCGCTCGGCGGACCAGTCGGCGATGCGGCTGTCGGCGAGTTCGAGCGCGAGGCGCACGAGCGAGCGGCCGGCACGACCGAGGGCGGTGACGTTCTTGACCTTGCGCTGTGCCTGGCTGGCGCGCTGGAAGAGGCGCTCGAGCTCGGGCGAGGTGGTGCCGTCCTTGCGGGCGGACTTGAGGGCGCGGCGCACCTGGCCGGCGATCTCGCCCTCGCCGGAGACGACGGATTCGAGGCCGGAGGCGACGGAGAAGAGGTGCTCGGCAACGCGTCGACCCGAGTGCACGGTGTAGGCGCCGTCGAGGTCGGCGGCGGAGATGCCGGTCGCGGACTCGACCGCCTCGATCACGGCCTCGACGCCGATGGCGCCGGCGGCGGTGACCGGTTCGTCCATTTCCACGTACGCCTCGAACCGGTTGCACGTCGCCAGGACGACCGCACCCTGCACGCACGGCGTCATGCCCACGATGGTGGGAGCGACGTCGTCGGGGGTGCGGCTCAGGCGTTCGAGCAATTCGAAGGAGGCGGTCTTGTGACTCGCCGTCACACACAGCAGCACAGATCGATTGTACCGGAGCGTCTGCGGGCGAGGGTCCGACCCGTCGAACTCGGCGGCTCCATAAGGCGCGGATGGGAGGATGGACGCATGGCCCTCTCCGACGCCCCGCTCCTGCGCGCCCTCGCCGGCGACCGTCCTGCCCACCCTCCGGTGTGGTTCATGCGACAGGCCGGCCGGTCGTTGCCCGAGTACCGCGAGCTGCGCGTCGGAACCAGGATGCTCGATGCCTGCCTCACCCCTGACCTCGCCGCCGAGATCACTCTGCAGCCGGTGCGTCGCCACGGGGTCGATGCGGCCGTGTTCTTCAGCGACATCGTGATCCCGCTGCGCCTCGCCGGCGTCGATGTCGAGATCGAGCCCGGTCGCGGCCCGGTGTTCGCGAACCCGGTGCGTACGGCAGCCGACGTCGAGCGCATCACCGCGATCGACCCGGACGACCTGGACGGCACGGCCATCGCCGAAGCGGTCCGTCTCGTCACGGCGGAATTGGGCGACACCCCGCTGATCGGGTTCGCGGGCGCGCCCTTCACGCTCGCGGCCTATCTCGTCGAGGGCGGTCCCTCCAAGGAGCACCTGCGGGCCAGGGCCATGATGCACTCCGACCCGGACTCGTGGAACCGTCTGGCTGGCTGGCTGGCCAAGGTCTCGCGCCGCTTCCTCGAGACGCAGCGCGACGCCGGAGCCTCGGTCGTCCAGCTCTTCGACAGCTGGGCAGGATCCCTCAGCACCGCCGACTACCGCGCCTTCGTCGCCCCGCATTCGCACGCGGCGCTTGCGGGCATCGGTCTGCCGACGATCCACTTCGGCGTCGGCACCGGCCCGTTCCTCGCCGACATGCGCCTCGACGGTGCGGCCGACGGGGTGGGAGTCGACTGGCGCCAGCCGCTCGACGAAGCGGCCGCGATCCTCGGGCCGGATGTCACGGTGCAGGGCAACATCGACCCGGCTCTCCTCGCAGCCCCGTGGCCGGTGCTCGAGGCCCACGTACGCGACGTCGTCGAGCGCGGCCGTGCGGCGCGAGCCCACATCCTCAACCTCGGCCACGGCGTTCCTCCGGAGACCGATCCCGACCAGCTCACCCGCATCGTCGAGCTGGCGCACACGATCTGACCTCAGGCTCTCCGTGCCGCCTGCAGGCGGCGCGTGATCCGCAGGTCGTCGAGGGTGAAGCGTCCCTGCGGAAGTGCTTCGCGGATGCGCGCATCGTCGAAAGGGCGTGACGGCCGGATTCCGAGGGGCGCTTCCGGAGCGAACGGCGCGGGTTCGCTCACGCCTTCGGCGAGCATCCGCGCCTGGGCCTTCGCGACGAGCGGCACGACCATGGTCCACTCCGTCACCTGCGCCAGCGCGCGCACCATCCACGTCGGCACGGGGACGAAGGCGGGTCGGCGTCCGGCGACGCGGGCGATGCGGCGGATGGCCTCGCCGAGCGTGATTTCGTCGGCTCCCATGACGGCGATCGTCGGTTCCTCGATGCGGCCCTCGAGAGCGGCGACGAGCACATCGACCGCATCCTCGACCGGTACCGGCCGTGCCGTGCGCTCGCGATATCCGACGGTCCAGAAGAACGGCAGGGTCCGCACCGCCTTGGTCACGTGGTCGATCATGTGGTCGCCGGGGCCGTAGATCATGCCGGACTTGAGGATCGTGTGCGGGATGCCGGAGGCGCGCACGATCTCTTCCGTCTCCCACTTCGACTCGTGATAGCCGGACCCGCAGTCGGGGCGTGCCCGGAGGAAGCTGACGAGGACGATGCGCTGCACACCCGCGCGGCGAGCGGCCTCCACGACGGCTCTCGTGCCGTCGACGTGCACGCGACGGAAGGTCTGCTCTCCGATCTCGCGGTTGATCCCGGCGCAGGGCGCGACGGCGTCGCACCCCTCGAACGCGGAGGCCAGCGCGTCGACGTCGGTGATGTCGACGCCGTTTCGACGGGAGACGACGACCGCATCGTCGAGACGTTCGGCGAGGTTCCTGCCGACGAAACCGGTACCGCCCGTGATGGCAACTCGCATGATGCCTCTCCTTCGCTCATTAGCTACGCGGCTAAACACTATCTAGCAAAGGTGCTATATTGCAACCATGGCAGACAGCGCGACCGACATCTTCGCAGCGCTGGCGCACCCTACGCGGCGCCAGATCCTGCAGGACCTGAAAGACGGTGAGCTCGCGGCCGGCGAGATCGCGTCGCGCTTCTCCGCGAGCGGCCCGACCATCTCCCGTCATCTGAGCGTGCTCCGCCAGGCCGGACTCATCAGCGAGCGCCGCGACGCCAATCGCATCCTCTACTCCCTCGTCGGTGAGCGCCTGGCTCTCTCGGTCGGCGACTTCCTCTCCACGGTGTGCCCTGAGCAGATCGTGCTGCGCGAGGTGCGCAAGCGCGGGCGCGGTGCGTCGGAGCCCGTCGAGGCGTGAACCGTCCGTCGCCGGGGCCCGACCGGCCCGGTGCGAGAATTGACGCATGAGCCCTGAGCCCTCCGCTGCCGAGCCGTCCGACCTCGCCGCCCGTGCGGCGGACAAGCATGTCGTCGTGGTCGGAGGCGGCATCGGGGGCCTCGTCGCTGCGCGGGAGTGCGCCAAGGTCGGGATGCGCGTCACCGTGCTCGAGGCTGCCGACGAACTGGGTGGCGCGATCCGTCGAGTCGATCTGGATGGCGTGATCGTCGATGCCGGCGCCGAGAGCTACGCGACCAGGGGTGGCCTCGTGCGAGAGCTCGTCGAGGAGCTGGGACTGGCCGACCGCATCGTGGTCCCGCAGGCCGGCGGCGCATGGCTCGCCGGCATTCCCGGAGTGGGCGCGGCACCTCTCCCGGCCGGCGGCATCCTCGGCATCCCCGCCAACCCTTTCCAGCCCGACGTCCGCCGCATCATCGGGTGGTCCGGCGTCTGGCGCGCCTATCTGGATCGCGTGCGGCCGCCACTCACGATCGGCCACCAGCTCAGCCTCGGCAAGCTCGTCGCCTCGCGCATGGGGGCGAAGGTGCGGGATCGCCTCGTCGCTCCCGTGACGACCGGTGTCTACTCCGCCTCTCCCGACGACGTCGACATCGATGTCGCGGCGCCCGGACTCAATGCCGCCCTGACCCGGGTCGGCTCCCTCTCGGGGGCTGTGCAGACGCTCCGTGACGAGGCTGCGGCGAAAGCCTCTCACGCCGCGTCGGGGGCGAAGTCGCCAGCAGCGAAGACCCCCTCTACGACACCGGGAGCCGCCGTGGAGGGACTCTCCGGAGGTATGAGCACCCTCGTCGACGCGCTCGCCGCCGACCTGGTGCGGCTCGACGCCGACGTGCGCGCGGGCGTGCGCGTGCGCCGTGTGCGCAAGGTGGGGGCGGCCTGGACTGTCGACGTCGAGGTCGCGCCTACCCGTGAGGTTCCCTCGAGCGTCGACGACGCAGACCCGCTCGTGGTCGAGCTGCAGGCGGCCGTCGAGGATTCCGCGCCGCCCGTGATCGAGGAGCTCGCCGCCGACGCCGTCATCATCGCGACCCCCGAATCCGCAGCGCGGGAACTCCTCGCCTCGGTGGTGCCCGACCTTCTGAAGACAGAGGCCGCAGCCTCTCCCGAGATCGAGATCGTCACCCTCCTCCTCGACGCGCCGGAACTCGCCACCCCGCCCCGCGGTACCGGCGTGCTCACCGTCCCGGGCAGCCACACCGCCAAGGCGCTCACCCACTCGACGGCGAAGTGGGGCTGGGTGCGCGAGGCCGCAGGCGCTCGGCAGATCGTCCGGGTGTCGTTCGGCGCGCAGGGCGAGCCGGCGGCCACCGCGGGCCTGAGCGACGACGCGGCCGCAGACCTGGCGCGGCGAGAAGCCGCCGCCCTGCTCGGCGTCGCCATCGGCCCTGCGGCCGTCGTCGCCTCGCATCGTGGGCGCTTCGTGCAGTCGCAGCCGGCGTCGATCATCGGGTCCGGAGAAAGGCGCACAGCGGCGCGCGCAGCTGTCCAGGCGGTGCCCGGTGTGGCCGCGGTGGGGGCCTGGCTGGCGGGAACGGGGCTCGCTCAGGTGGTCCCGGATGCGCGGGACGAGGCCGACCGTCTGCGACGCGCCCTGTTGTGGGACTGATCGTCGGAGTGGGAGTGCCCTCCGTGTCAACCCTCTGACCCATAGATGCCGAAATCGGCATACGGGGTTACGCTGGGTACCTGGCCGCGGGGTGCGAAAGCCTGCGGCCGGTCCCAACCGGGCGAATCTGGCCGGACTACCGGAACAAGGTGAGGAGACCCCATGAAGGGGAAGATCGGACTCGTCGTCGGGCTCGGCGTGGGCTACGTCCTCGGCACCCGTGCCGGACGTGAGCGCTACGAGCAGATCAAGACGCAGTGGCTCAAGGTGTGGAACCTCGATCCCGTGCAGGAGCAGGTCACCAAGGTCAAGGGCTTCGTCGGCGACAAGGCCGCAGCCGTCCCCGGCGCTCTCTGGACCGGGGTCGTGAAGGTCGCGAAGTCGGTCAGCGGCAACGGCACGCCCGGTCAGCGGCTCGACTCCGCCATCGCCACCGGACGCGAGGCGGCGGAAGACCTCGCCGAGGCGACGGAAGAGGCGGTCGAAGCCGCGAAGGCCACCGCGTCGTCGAATGCCTCGTCGAGCAAGACGTCGACCAAGACCGCAGCCAAGCCCGCCGCGAAGAAGCCCGCGGCCAAGAAGCCGGCTGCGAAGTCCGCCCCCAAGAAGTCCGGCGCCTGACATGCCCCGCGGATACCGCGATCGCGCCGACGACAGCCTGCTGACTCTCCTCGGAGACCTGCCGGAACTCGTCACGAATCTGGTCAAGGCCGAGATCGACGCCGCGAAGGCGTGGATCTCGCGCACCTCGAAGGACGCCGGCATCGGTTCCGTGTGGTTCCTCGTCGCGCTGTTCTTCCTGTTCTGGGCCGTGCCGGTGATCCTCGTGTTCGCGATCGCCGGGCTGTCCTCCTGGTGGCCCGTGTGGCTCTCCGCGATCGCGGTGTTCGGCATCCTGATCCTCGCCGTGCTGCTGTTCGCGCTGCTCGGGATTCTCAAGTTCCGCAAGGTGCTCGCGCGCCAGAACCCGGCGCAGGCCGTCGCCGAGGACATCCGACTCGTGAAGGAGGCCGGCGATGACGAATTCTGAGTCGCTGCCGCGCACCGCCGTTCCTGGCGGGATCGTCGACCCCGTCGCCTCGGCCCGCGCCGAGCTGAAGGCCGCCCTCGCGGCGATCGAGGTCAAGGGGAACATCCCACGCCGGGTCGAGAAGGCATCGACGCGTGCGGCGGCGAAGGCCCGCGTGTTCGCGGACCGCAACCCGATCGGGGCGATCGCCGCCGCGGTCGGCATCGCCGCGGCGGTGGGGGGCGCGGTCTGGGCGATCGCGCGCTTCCTCTCGCGCTGAGGTGCAGCATTCCAGGATGCCGTGAGCAGCCCTCGCGGGTGATTAGCGGCTCCTGCGCAAACGAGGCAGACTGGGGAGCATGATGTCCGAAGAGCGCGATGAGAACCCGTCCGGCTTCACCCTCTGGGCTGTCTGGCGACGAAACCCCGACGTCCCCGTGACGGAGACCGACTCGACCGAGCTCGAGACGATCGTCTCCTACATCGAGGACTCCGGCGTCACCGTCCGCGGCTTCTACGACGTCTCCGGCCTCAAGGCCGATGCCGACCTCATGGTGTGGCTGCACGGCGACACTGCCGAGGAGCTGCAGAAGGCGCTCCGCCGCCTTCGTCGCACCGAACTTCTGCGTGCGCTGCTCCCGGTGTGGAACGTGATGGGCGTGCACCGCGACGCCGAGTTCAACCGCTCGCACGTTCCGGGCTTCCTCCGCGGGGTCGACCCCAAGGAATGGCTGTGCCTGTACCCGTTCGTGCGCACGCCCGAGTGGTACCTCGCGCCGGAGGAGGAGCGTCGCAAGATGCTCGCCGACCACGGCCGCAAGGGTGCCGCCTTCAAGGGTGTGCTCGCGAACACCGTCGCGTCGTTCGCGCTCGGCGACTACGAGTGGCTGCTTCCGCTCGAGGCCGATGAGCTCACCGACCTCGTCGACATGATGCGCGACCTCCGCTACACCGATGCCCGCATGTATGTGAAGGAGGAGGTGCCCTTCTACACGGGGCGCAGGCTCCGGTTCGACGAGATCGCGGACGTCCTCCAGTAAGCCCATGAGCACCCCCATCCGTCTGGGTACCCGTCGCAGTGCGCTCGCGCAGGCGCAGTCGGGCCATGTCGCCACGGCCCTCGAGAAGCTCTCGGGGCGTCGGGTCGAACTCGTCCCGATCACCAGCGAGGGCGACACGAATCGTGCATCCCTCTCCGAGATCGGCGGCCAGGGCATCTTCGCCACGCGCCTTCGCGAGGCGCTGTTCGCGGGGGAGTGCGATTTCCTCGTGCACTCGCTGAAGGATCTGCCGACGGCGATCCCCGATGGCCTCGTGATCGCCGCGACGCCGAAGCGTGAGGATCCGCGCGATGTGGTCCTCACCCGCGACGGCACCGCACTGCACGAACTGCGCTCCGGCAGCACGGTCGGCACCGGTTCGCCGCGTCGTATCGCGCAGGTGCATCGTCGGGCGCCGGGCGCCGAGGTGGTCGACATCCGCGGCAACGTCGACTCCCGTCTCGCCCGGGTCGCCTCCGGGGAGCTGGATGCGGTGATCCTCGCGGCGGCGGGCCTCTCGAGACTCGGAGCGAAGTCTCCGCTGCGACGGGAAGAGCTCGGTCTCGCCGAATGGCCGACCGCGCCCGGGCAGGGATCGCTCGCCGTCGAGACCCGTGCCGATGCACCGGAAGAGCTGCTCGCGGCTCTCGCCGGTCTCGACGATGCCGACACGCGTCTGGCCATCACCGTCGAGCGCGCGATCCTGCAGGGACTGGATGCCGGATGCCAGGCGCCGATGGCCGCGCACGCTGTGGTGGACGGCTCCTCGATCCGGGTCAGGACGGTCGTCTACGCCGCTGACGGAGGGCGCCGGATCGGCCTCGACGTCACCGAAGACCTGAACGGGGAGTATATTCGTCGGAACGGCAGTGGCAATGGAGCGGATGCTGCCGATGGTGCAGACCCGATGCACGCAGCGCGCGAGCTCGGGTTCACTGTTGCCCGTCGGCTGCTCGATCAAGGGGCGGCCGGCCTCGTATCCCGAGAGCAATCCTCATGACCACTTCCGAAATCAAGCAGGACCGACCGCTGGACGGCTGGCGAATCCTCGTGCCCCGTGGCGGGCCGTGGGGCGACAGCGTCGCCGCGAGTCTGCGCGCGCTGGGCGCCGTGCCCGTCGTCGCGCCGCTCATCAACTTCGCGCCGACGACCGATCAGGCGACGCTCGACTCCGCGCTCGCGCAACTGGCCGCGGGGGAGTTCGACTGGCTGACCGTCACCAGCGCCACCACCGTCGACGTGCTCTTCGCGCACCGGGCCGTCGTGCCGCGTGCGACCAAGATCGCCGCCGTCGGTGAGACGACCGCCGCGGCTCTGCAGGCGGTCGGCTACGAGGTGACGCTGGTTCCCGAGCAGGACAACTCCGCCGAGGGGATGGCGCAGCAGCTCATCGCCCTCGAGAAGGAGCCGCGCCGTATCCTCGCCCTGCGCAGCGAGATCGCGAAGCCGGTGCTGAGCCGGTTGCTCTCCGAGGCTGGTCACGACGTGCACGGCGTCGTCGCCTATCGCACGGTGGGAGTGCCGGTGACGGAGCGCATCCGCCGCGACGTCGAGAACGGACGGATCAACGCGATCCTGATCACCAGCGGGTCGGTCGCCGAGCAGGTGCGCGAGCAGTTCCCGGAGATCCCCGACGAGACGCTGCTCGCCGCGATCGGACCGCGGACCGCGAAGGACGCGCAGCGTGCGGGCCTGCCCGTGTCGGTCGTCGCCGACCGCCAGACCGTCGACGCGCTCATCGATGCGGTCTCGCACTTCACTCTTCCGCACGCGGCCGACGAGTTCGCGCCGTGAGCTTTCCCGACGTTCGACTGAGGCGTCTGCGGCAGTCGCGGGCGGTGCGGGATCTCGTGCGTGAGACCTCGCTGCAGCCTCGACAGCTCGTGCTTCCGCTCTTCGTGCGCGAAGGCATCTCCGAGCCCGTGCAGATCGGCTCGATGCCCGGCGTCGCTCAGCACTCCCTGGATTCACTGCGCGCGGCGGCGGTCCAGGCGGCGGAGGCCGGTGTCGGCGGAGTGATGCTGTTCGGCGTGCCCGCCGTCCGCGACGCCGTCGGGTCGGGAGCCGACGACCCGCACGGCATCCTGAACGTCGCGACCGAGGCCCTGGCCGCTGAGGTCGGCGACGCGCTCGTCGTGCAGACCGACCTGTGCCTGGACGAGTTCACCGATCACGGCCACTGCGGCGTTCTGGCCGCCGATGGCTCGGTCGACAACGACGCGACTCTCGAGCGGTACACCTCGATGGCGCTCGCACAGGCGCGCGCAGGTTCTCAGCTGCTGGGGCTTTCCGGGATGATGGACGGCCAGGTCGCGGTGATCCGCCGGGCGCTCGACGGCGAGGGGTTCACCGACACCCTCCTGCTCGCGTATGCCGCGAAGTACGCCAGCGCCTTCTACGGACCCTTCCGCGAGGCTGTCGACTCTCAGCTCACCGGCGATCGTCGCACGTACCAGCTCGACCCGGGCAACCGGCGCGAGGGTGTGCGCGAGGCCGTCGTCGATGAGGCCGAGGGAGCCGACATCGTCATGGTGAAGCCGGCGATGGCCTTCCTCGACGTGCTGCGCGAGGTGCGCGACACCGTGAGTATTCCAGTGTGGGCATATCAGGTCTCCGGCGAGTACGCCATGATCGAGGCCGCCGGTGCGAACGGGTGGATCGACCGTCGCGCGGCCATCCTCGAGTCCCTTCTCTCCATCCGCCGCGCCGGTGCGGATGCGGTGCTCACCTACTGGGCCACCGAAGCGGCCGGCTGGCTGCGCGACTGACTTCTGCGAGGAGCTCTCCTTCATGACCGACCGCAACGACGACCTGTTCTCCGCTGCCCGCACGGTGATTCCCGGTGGGGTCAACTCGCCGGTGCGCGCCTACGGATCGGTCGGCGGCACGCCGCGGTTCCTCGCCTCGGCGAAGGGCGCGAGGGTCACCGATGCCGCCGGTCGCGAGTACGTCGATCTCGTCGCCTCGTGGGGTCCTGCGCTTCTCGGGCATGCGCACCCGGAGATCGTCGCCGCGGTGCAGGAGGCGGCGTCCCGCGGGCTCTCGTTCGGTGCTCCGACCGAGGGCGAGGTCGAACTCGCCGCGCTGATCGCCGACCGTGTGCGGTTCGGCGAGACCCGACCCATCGAGCGCGTGCGCCTGGTCTCCACGGGCACCGAGGCGACCATGACGGCCATCCGCCTCGCGCGCGGTGCCACCGGTCGCGACCTGCTCGTGAAGTTCGCCGGTCACTACCACGGCCACTCCGACGGCCTTCTCGCGGAAGCCGGTTCCGGCGTCGCGACGCTCGCGCTGCCGGGCTCCGCCGGGGTGCCCGCGCCGATCGCCGCCCAGACCCTCGTGATCGGCTACAACGACCCGGAGGCCCTGGCCGCCGTGTTCGCCGAGCACGGTCAGCGCATCGCCGCCGTCATCGTCGAGGCCTCGGCTGCGAACATGGGCGTGGTCGCTCCGCTGCCCGGATTCAACCGTCTGATCGCCGAGACCGCGCATGCTCATGGCGCACTGATGATCCTCGACGAGGTGCTCACCGGATTCCGGGTGCACCCGGCCGGATTCTGGGGGCTGCAGGCCGCCGCCGGCGAGGACTACCTGCCCGACATCTTCACGTTCGGCAAGGTCGTCGGCGGGGGCATGCCGCTGGCCGCGCTCGGTGGACGTGCCGAGGTCATGGACCTGCTGGCCCCGCTCGGGCCGGTCTACCAGGCGGGCACACTGTCCGGAAACCCGCTCTCGGTCGCTGCGGGTCTCGCGACGCTGCGGCTCGCGACCCCCGAGGTCTATGCGACCGTCGACGCCGCATCCGCTCGGGTGTCCACCGCGCTCGACGCCGCGCTCACGTCGGCCGGTGTCACGCACGCGGTGGCCACCGCCGGCAACCTGTTCAACGCTTCTTTCCGGGCCTCGGCGCCGCGCAACTATGCCGAAGCGCAGGCGCAGGAGTCGTTCCGCTACGCGCCGTTCTTCCACTCGCTGCGCGAGCAGGGCGTCGCTCTTCCGCCGAGCGTGTTTGAAGCCTGGTTCCTCACCGCCGCACACGGCGAGGAGGAACTGCAGCAGATCGAGGCCGCACTTCCAGTCGCTGCGACCGCTGCGGCTGCGGCGCGGCCGTAACGCGGGCACACGCGCACACGGGTTTCACTCTTCGACGCCGACGCCAGCGGTGCTTCTCGGCGCCCGGATGCCGCGATGAATCGAGTATAGTACATATATTCGAATCTCGGGAGGAATGCGTGATGACTGGTGCTGATCGACAAGGGATCGTTGCGTTCCTGTGAGCAACTTCCAGACAACTGGCAGGGCCGCGCTGGCAGACTGGGGGACATGGTGACGTTGCTGCTGGACCAGTCGCAACTGGAGGTCGTGCTCTCGCCGATCGAACGTGCCGCCACCTTCCACCGTGACAACCTCCGTATCGCGCGCGACACCATCACCAAGGTGCAGCTGACGGAAGACGCCTGGACCTGGCTCCGCGGAGTCCCGAACCCGGGGACGCACATTCCCGGTGTTCTCGCCGCAGGCAGCTGGAAGGCCGCGGGCAGCCTCGACTTCGTGCTGATCCGCCGGCGTCGCCCGAGCGTCGTGATCGATCTCGAAGGCGACCCGCAGTACCGCCGACTGATCCTCACCACCAGCCACGGGCTCGCGCTCACTCAGGCACTCCGGCTCGATGTGTCGACCGAACCGGCGAACGTCGAGGAGATCGTGGCCACGGCACCGGTCCCGGTCTCGAAGGGACGACGACGCCCCGTCATCCGCCCCCGGCCCGCCTGACGCCGACGTCGGGAGGCGGTGCCTCGCGATGCACGGCCTCCCTTCAACGCAGAACGCCCTCCAGACCCGCAGGTCCGGAGGGCGTTCTCGTCAGCCGAGTCGCTCAGCCGTGCTGGTGATCCCCGTGCTGGTTCTCGCCGTCGTGGTTCTCGCCGTCGTGGTTCTCACCGTCGTGGTTCTCACCGTCGTGGTTCTCGCGAGTGTTCTCGTCAGAGTCATCGGGAGTCGTCTCGTCGCCTCCCGCGGAACCCTCGGCCAGGGGCACGGTGTCGATGACGCCCGTGGAGGCGACGCTCCAGTGTGCGTTCTCCGCGGGGGCCTCCGGCGTATCGACGTCCGCAACCTCGCCGTCCGCAACCTCGCCGTCCGCAGCCTCGCTGTCCGCAGCCTCGCTGTCCGACGCCTCGCCCTGGGCGGGCTCGTCCTCTGCGCCCAGCGGGTAGTCCTTGGGCTCGTCCTCGTAGTACGCGCGGGCGGCGGCCGCGAGCATGGAACTCACCGCTGCAGAGCGCGGGTCCTCCTCGTCATCGTCGGAAGAGCTGGTGTCCTCGGTGTCGGCGGATGAGGGGCCATCGCTGTGGGAGGACAGCGCGTCCGATTCCGTGGCGACCGATGCGTCGTCGAGATCCGCGAAGATCTCGACCCCGCTGTGGTCCTCGTCACCGGAGGTCAGGTCGGACGGCGTCGTGTCTGCGGTGTCCGCCGGCACGGCGGCGCCGAACAGGATCTCATCGAAGGATCGAGCCGGAGCCTGTTCGTCTGTGGACTGTTCGCCGAGGGTCGGAGCGTCGCCCACCTCGAACGGACCCGAGGCGACGTCGCCGGACTCGCCGATCGATGCTTCTTCGCCCGGTGTTTCCTCGACAGAATCTTCTTCGTCCGGAGCGTCTTCGGCGGGAGTCTCCTCCTCGGACGTCGACTCTCCGGTCGCGATCGTATCGGTGGAATCCACGTCGGCGGAGGACTCGTCCGCAGCGCTCTCCGCGCTCTCTGCCACGGAGGCCTCGGATGCGTCGGACACGTCGGATGCGTCAGCGCCGACGGAGGCTGCCAGATTCGAGGCCACGGCCTCGCCTGCGGGAGCAGACGCAGCCTCGGCCGCCCAGGCGGCTGCTGCGGCCACCGGGATGGCGACCACGGAGTCGGCGGGTGCCGGAGATGCTTCTTCGGGAGCGGCCTCTGCGGGAGTCGACTCCTCGGGCGCAATCTCCGGGGTGTTCGGCGCGACGAGCGGGGTCGCCGTTGCGGGAGCGCTCGGCGCGAACCGGCCACCCCGCATCAGGTCGATGAAGACGTCTTCGAGAGTCGGCCCGCGCTGCACCAGGGTGCTCAGGGCGATGCCTGCGTCGGCCGCGACGGCTCCCACGGTCTCGGCGTCTCCGCCGCGCACGGTCAGACCCGAGCGCAGCACTTCGATGTCGAACCCGGCCGCAGCGAGCGCGGACGTCAGCCCGGCGCGATCCGCGGCGTCCACGATCACGGAGCCGCCCTTGGGGTCGGCGAGCGTCTCGATTCCGCTGGCCAGCACGAGCGTGCCCTTCGAGAGCACGAGCACGTTGTCGGCGACCTGTTCGACCTCGCTGAGGACGTGCGACGACACGAGGACCGTGCGTCCCTCGTCGGCGAGGCGACGCATCAGGAGTCGCATCCAGCGGATCCCCTCGGGGTCGAGTCCGTTGGCCGGCTCGTCGAAGACGAGGGCCCCGGGGTCGCCGAGGAGCGCGTTCGCGACGCTGAGCCGCTGACGCATGCCGAGCGAGAAGCCGCCGATGCGCGAGTCGCCCTCGCCCTCGAGGCCGACCAGGGAGAGCACTTCGCCGACGCGTGCCAGCGGGATGCCGTTCGCCTTGGCGGCGATGGTCAGCTGGCGCTCGGCGGTGCGACGGGGACGGTAGACGGTCTCTTCGAGTACCGCGCCGATCGTGCGCAGCGGCTGGCGGAGCTCGGCATACGTCGTGCCGCCGATCGTCGCCGTGCCGGATGTGGCGCGCACCTGGCCGAGCAGGATGCGCAACGTGGTGGTCTTGCCGGCTCCGTTCGGGCCGAGGAAGGCGGTGACGGCTCCGGGCTCGACGCGCGCGGAGAAGTCCGAGACGGCGGTCACCTCATTGAAGCGCTTCGTCACGTGCGTGAACTCGAGCACCTGTCCTTCAGGCATCCGTGACCTCTCGTCGCATTTGAACAGTTCCTCCCTATCCTGCCGGAAAACCCTGTCGGATCCCGCATTTCGCGCGGAATGACGCCCTTGCCGAAAGGGGTAGCCTGGCCAGCGTGACCGATTCTCACGCTGCATCCCGCGTCCTCGTCCGCACCGAAGGGGCGCTCGGGCGGCTCACGCTCAACCGCCCCGAGGCCATCAACGCCCTCGACGTCGGCATGATCGAGAGCCTCACCGCAGCGCTGAACGCCTGGCGCGACGACACCGACGTGCAGATCGTGCTGCTCCACGGAGCGGGGGATCGCGGCATGTGCGCCGGCGGCGACGTGCGGGCTCTGCACGGGCAGATCGTGGCGGGGCAGGCTGATCAGACCGCGGAGTTCTTCCGTGCCGAGTACGCGCTGAACGCGATGATCGCCGAATACCCCAAGCCGGTCGTGTCCTTCGCCGACGGCATCACGATGGGGGGAGGCATCGGCCTGGCCGGGCACGCGGCGATCCGCATCGTCACGGAGCGCTCGAAGCTCGCGATGCCGGAGACGCGCATCGGATTCACGCCCGACGTCGGCGGCACCTGGCTTCTCGGCCGTGCCCCCGGGCGCTTCGGCGAGTACTTCGGCCTCACCGGAGCGACGATGAGCGGCGCGGATGCCGTGTACCTCGGCTTCGCCGATCACTTCGTGCCGTCGGACCGCCTCGACGCCTTGAGCGAGGCTCTCGCCTTCCGCGCCGATCCGACGGGGCCCAGCGAGATCGTCCTGCTGTTCGACGAGACGCCGGAGCCCTCGCAGCTCCCGGCGTGGCGGGAGTGGATCGACGACGCCTTCTCCGCTCCGACGGTGATCGAGATCATCGATCGCCTGCAGGCCCAGGGCACGACGGAGGCCGCCGCGATCGCGGACCTTCTCGAGGGCCTCGCGCCGACCGGCCTCGCTGTCACGCTCGATGCGGTGCGCGAGGCGCGTGAACTTTCGGGGCTTCGTGCCGCACTCGAGGGCGAGTACCGCCGCGTGCTGTGGTTCGTGAACGAGCACCCCGACCTCGTCGAGGGCATCCGCGCGCAGATCGTCGACAAGGACCGGGATCCGAAGTGGGACCCGCCCACGCTGGCCGAGCTCGCCCCGGACGCCGGCGCCCCTGCACGCGCGTACGTCCCGCAGCCCGCCCTGTTCTGAGAAGGCGGTCGGCGACTTCCTTCGCCGTTGTTCGCCCGTGTGCAGAAACCGCTGATCGGGACGGGAAGCGGTTCGCTGTGAGCGAAGGTCCCCCATGAGGGGGATACGAATGTCCGCGGATCGTGGCACTCTGTCTTGTGGCCGATTGTCGGTCGGCATCCGTCTGCCGAGAAATCCGCCGCTTCATCCTTCCTAGAAAGTCCGCCTGTGCTGGGAAAAATCCTCCTCCGCTATCTCTCCCGATACCGATGGTTGCTGCTCGCGGTGCTGGTCTTCCAGCTCGCCAGCGTCGCAGCGACCCTCTACCTCCCGCGACTGAACGCCGACATCATCGACAAGGGCGTCGCCCGCGGTGACACCGGCTACATCTGGAGCACCGGTCTGTTCATGCTCGCGGTCTCGCTGGGGCAGATCATCGCCTCGGTCACCGCGACGTACTTCGCCGCGCGCGCAGCGATGGGCGCCGGCCGCGACATCCGCGCCGACGTCTTCGGCAAGGTCAGCGGCTTCTCCGAGCGTGAGGTCTCGCAGTTCGGCGCCGGCTCGCTCATCACCCGCAACACGAACGATGTGCAGCAGGTGCAGATGCTGGCGATGATGGGCGCGACCATGCTCGTCACGGCGCCGCTCCTCGCGATCGGCGGCATCATCTTCGCCGTGCAGACGAACGTCGGCCTCAGCTGGCTCATCGCCGTGTCTGTGCCGCTGCTGCTGATCCTGGCCGCCCTCGTGATCGGGCGCATGGTCCCGCTGTTCCGCAGCTACCAGGGCAAGCTCGACAACGTCAACCGCATCATGCGCGAACAGCTCACCGGCGTGCGCGTCGTGCGGGCATTCGTGCGCGAGCGCATCGAGGAAGACCGCTTCCGCGGCGCCAACACCGACATCATGGTCGTCGGCCGCAAGGTGGGCTCGCTCTTCGTGCTGCTGTTCCCGCTGTTCATGCTCATCCTGAACGTCACGGTCGTCTCGGTCATCTGGTTCGGCGGCATCGAGGTCAACAACGGCACGGTGCAGGTGGGCACACTGTTCGCCTTCATGCAGTACATCGGCCAGATCATGGGCGGCGTCATCATGGCGAGCTTCATGGCGATGATGATCCCGCGCGCCGCGGTGTCGGCCGAGCGCATCGGCGAGGTTCTCGACTCCGAGTCCACGCTGGTCCGCCCCGAGAACGGCGTCACCGAGTTCCCGGTCCCCGGATCCGTGGCGCTCGACGACGTCGAGTTCACCTACCCCGGTGCCGATTCCCCCGTGCTCACCGGCATCAGCTTCGCCGCGCAGCCGGGTGAGACCGTCGCGATCGTCGGCTCCACCGGCTCCGGAAAGACGACCCTCGTGTCGCTCATCCCGCGCCTGTTCGACGTCTCGGGCGGCTCCGTGCACGTCGGGGGCACCGATGTGCGCGAGGCCGACGTCGAGTCGCTGTGGGACAGCATCGGCCTGGTGCCGCAGCGTCCGTTCCTCTTCACCGGCACCGTCGCGTCGAACCTGCGCTACGGCCGGGAAGAGGCCACCGACGAAGAGCTGTGGCACGCGCTCGACATCGCACAGGGTCGCGACTTCGTCGAGGAGATGCCCGATGGTCTCGACTCCCGCATCGCCCAGGGCGGCACGAACGTCTCGGGTGGTCAGCGTCAGCGACTCGCGATCGCCCGCGCGATCGTGCACCAGCCGCAGATCCTGGTCTTCGACGACTCGTTCTCGGCCCTCGACCTCACGACGGACGCGCGATTGCGGCAGGCGTTGTGGCGGGAGCTCCCGCACGTGACGAAGATCGTGGTCGCCCAGCGCATCTCCACCATCACGGACGCGGACCGCATCGTCGTCCTCGACGGCGGAACCATGGTCGGCGTCGGCACGCACGAGGAACTGCTCGAGACGAGCGACACCTACCGAGAGATCGTCGAGTCGCAGCTGGGGGTGGACGCATGAGCGCGCAGGACAACAACGAGAAGCGCACGGCCAGACGCGGCCGCGGCAAGGCGGCAGCGCCCGTCGCCGAGGTCGAGCTGAGCGCCGAGGAGAAGTACGAGGCCGAGCTCGCCGAGCAGGCACGTCAGAACTCCGGCGACTGGGACAGCGTCGCGCCGGGCAAGGCCGACAACTTCGGTCCGAGTTTCGCGCGCATGATCGGGCTGCTCAAGCCGTCGGCCATCTGGTTCGTCTTCGTGTCGATCCTGGGTGCGATCGGCGTGGTCCTGACGGTCGCGGCGCCCAAGGTGCTCGCCGAGGCCACCAACCTCGTCTACAAGGGCTTCATCTCCATCCAGCTCGGACAGCCGACCGACGGGTTCCCCGGCTTCCCGGCCGGGACCTCGCAGGACGTCGTCGTCGAGGCGCTGCGGGCCGGTGGGCAGGACGACTTCGCGAACCAGGTCGGCGCGCTGGGCGACTTCACGGTCGGCCAGGGCATCGACTTCGACGCACTGCGTCTCGTCATCGCCGCGGTGCTCGGCATCTACGTGGCCGCGGCCTTCCTCACCTGGATCCAGGGCTACGTCATCAACGTGATCATGGTCCGCACCATGTGGCGGCTGCGCGAGTCGGTCGAGGCGAAGATCAACCGCCTGCCGCTGGCGTACTTCGACAAGGTGCAGCGCGGCGAGCTGATCTCGCGCGTCACGAACGACATCGACAACATCACGCAGACGATGCAGCAGTCGCTCTCGGGAGCACTCACTTCGGTGCTCACCGTGATCGGCGTGCTCGTGATGATGTTCTCGATCTCGTGGCAGCTCGCGCTCGTCGCCCTCATCACGCTGCCGCTCATGGGCGTCATCTTCGGCATCATCGGACCGCGCTCGCAGAAGGCCTTCGGCACCCAGTGGCGCAAGGTCGGTCGCCTGAACGCCCGCGTCGAGGAGGCATTCTCCGGCCACGCGCTCGTGAAGGTCTTCGGCCGGGAGAAGGATGCGCTGGACAAGTTCCAGGTCGAGAACGAAGAGCTGTTCCAGGCGAGCTTCAAGGCACAGTTCCTCTCCGGCATCATCATGCCGGCGATGATGTTCGTCGGAAACCTCAGCTACGTGGGCATCGCGGTGCTCGGGGGTCTGATGGTCGCGAACGGCCAGCTCCGTCTCGGCGACGTGCAGGCGTTCATCCAGTACTCGCAGCAGTTCACGCAGCCCCTGTCCGAGCTGGGTGGCATGGCCGCGGTCGTGCAGTCCGGCACGGCCTCCGCCGAGCGGGTCTTCGAACTGCTCGACGCCGAGGAGCAGGAGGCGGACGACGCCGATGCCCCCGAGCTGGTGGAGGGCAAGGGCGTCATCGAGTTCGAGAACGTCGCGTTCTCGTACACACCCGAGCGTCCGCTCATCCGCGACCTGTCATTCCGGGTGGAGCCGGGGCAGACCGTCGCCATCGTCGGTCCGACCGGTGCGGGAAAGACGACCTTGGTCAACCTGATCATGCGCTTCTACGAGCTCAGCGGCGGGCGCATCATGCTCGACGGCCAGGACATCGCCGAGGTGACCCGCGACGAACTGCGGTCGCGCACCGGCATGGTGCTCCAGGACCCGTGGCTGTTCGCCGGCAGCATCCGCGAGAACATCCGCTACGGTCGCTCCACCGCGAGCGACGACGAGGTTCTCGCCGCCGCCAAGGCGACCTATGTCGATCGCTTCGTGCACGCCCTCCCCGAGGGCTACGACACGGTGCTCGACGAGGATGCCGCGAACGTGTCGGCAGGCGAGCGTCAGCTCATCACCATCGCGCGGGCATTCGTCGCTCAGCCGTCGATCCTCATCCTCGATGAGGCCACGTCGGCCGTCGACACCCGCACCGAACTGCTGCTGCAGCACGCGATGGCCGCGCTTCGTGAAGGACGCACGTCGTTCGTGATCGCGCACCGACTGTCGACCATCCGCGACGCCGACCTGATCCTGGTGATGGAGCACGGTGACATCGTGGAGAAGGGGACGCACGACGAGCTCATCGCCGCGCAGGGCGCCTACTGGCGTCTGTACCAGTCGCAGTTCGAGCAGGCGGCGACCGACATCGACGCCGAAGACGCCCTCACCGGCACGACGCCCGTCGTCGTCTCGGGCGATGCGAGCGATGCCGAAGGTGCAGGAGAGGAGGCTGCGGCCGCCGTTGCCGGAGCCTCGATCGGTGCTCAGCTGCCCGCTGCCGAGACGGCGGCAGCCCAGGCCCTGCTGGAAGACGGGGCCGACGGTTCGAGCCACCGTTCCTGAGCGTTCCCGCCCTCCGGCATCCCCACGACGACGCCCCACTCCGCTCTCGCGGGGTGGGGCGTCGTCGTACGCGGATCGCGTCGTCGCGGGCGCCGGCACGGCGCGCGTGACGAGGTGTCAGGAGCGGTCGGCCCTGATTCCGAGCAGCTCGAGCGGGTGGGTCAGACGCCACCACGGGCTCGGCCCCTCCACATCCTCGGCCAGCACCAGAGGCGTGGTGACGGTGTTGAGCGGACCGGTCGTCGTCAGCGTGCCCACGGCGTCGTCCTGTTCACGGTCTTCGCCGAGATCGAAGGCCGTCGCCGCGGTGGCGGTCGCCCCGTTCCACAGCACCACATCGGCATCGGTCTCGGTGATGACGTCGACCTCCTCCCCCCAGGGGGTCGTGACCTGACCGACCACGGTGTCCTTCGCGACGGCGGGCGGCTGCGCCTCCAGCGCCGCTTCCGCCTCCGCGAACAGGGAGCGGGTGAGAGCGAGTCGCTCATCGTTGCCGGCCTGGTTCAGCGCCGCGGCGAAGAGGTGCACGGTCGTGTCGCCGATGACGACGTCCTTCGCGGTGAGCAGGTTCCAGCCGACGAGTGTGCCGGTCTTGACGCCGACGACACCGGGATCGTCGAGCATCCCGTTCGTGTTGACGACGGTGCCGGCGCCCGGGAGGTCCACCGACTTGGTGCCGACGATCTCGGCGAACACCGGGTTCTGCATGGCACGCTCGCCGAGGGCGACCAGCGCCTCGGGGGTGGCCACATTACGCTCGTCGAAGCCGGACGGCGTCACCACGGTGATGCCGGTGAGGCCTCGTTCGCGCAGCCACACCTCGGCGGCCCGGGCGAATTCGCGATCGGACCCCCAGATCTCGCTCGCGAGCCGGTCGATGTAGTTGTTCGCCGATCCCATCAGCGTGCCCTGCAGGAGTTGGTATTCGGTCAGCACCCCGCCGATCGGCACATCGAGTGCGGACTGGTCGCTGCGCCGGTAGTCCCAGTACTTCACGCTGTCGGCCCGGGTGAACGAGAACTCGGGCCCCTGTTCGCCCACCGCCAGCGGCATACGGTCGAGCACCATCAGGCTGCTCACGACCTTGGTGATGCTCGCGATGCTCACCGCATCGGGGATCGAGGCCGCAGTGGTCATGCCGGAGATGCCGACGGCGCCCGCGCCCTCGGTGGGCCAGGTGACGGTGGCTGCGGCAGCGGGCGTCGTCGCGAACTCGACGGACTGCACTGTCGGAGGTACCTCGTGCAGCGGCCAGAGCAGCGTGGTGCCGGCATACGCGGCGACGAGGCCCACGAGCGTGGCCAGCGGAACGAGGATGCCGGGACGGGCGATGGCCGGGCGCAGGCGTGCCCCGCGGAGCAGGCCGTTCGTCCGCTCGGCTTCCGACGTCTCGTCGAGAGTCGCGGTGGCGGTGTGGTCGGCCACCGTCGCGGGGTCCACCCAGGTCAGAGCGGTGGCGGTGGTGGTCTCGTCCGCCCACTGGGGGGTGGTCGCGTCGAGCGCGGCGAGGGGATCGTCGGCGTCTCCCGCGGCAGTCTCACGCGGAACGAATGGCGGTTTCGTCAGAGCGGGCGTGGCCGGTTCCGGGGCGACCACCGATTCCGGTGCGAGCGCGCGCGTCGACGTCTGCTCGGCCGTGAGCACCGAACCGCCCGACGCGGCATCGACGGAGCCGGAGGGGGCGGTGGTCGCGGGGCCGTCGTCACGGACGACGCCCGTCGCCTCGTCGGCGGGATCTGTTGCGGTCACTCGTTCACGGTACCCAATCCCGGGCGGGTTCCGCGGCGCACAGCCTTGTCGCCACGCGGGTGTCGCCAGCGGGTAGGATCTTCAGCACAACCACGGGAGTCCGGCGAGCCGGGCTGAGAGGGAGCGAATCGCGCTTCGACCGTCGAACCTGATCTGGGTCATGCCAGCGCAGGGAGGAGTTCAGATGAGTACGCCTACGTCCACATCCGCACAGCAGGCATCCGCCGATGCGAACGGGCTGCACCGCCCATCGATCTGGCGCTGGCGCGTCGTCGACATCGTCGTCGCCGCTGTCCTCGGCGTCGCGATCGGTCTCGTGTTCTGGGGATGGAACACCATCGGATACGCGTGGTTCGGCGCGGCCGACGCCCTGACACCGGGCCTCGGTGGCATCGCCGTCGGCATCTGGCTGCTCGGCGGTGTCGTCGGCGGTCTCGTGATCCGCAAGCCGGGGGCCGCGCTCGTGGTCGAACTGGTCGCCGCGATCGTGTCGATGCTGATCGGCAACGTGTGGGGTGTCTCGACCGTGTTGTCGGGCATCGTGCAGGGCCTCGGTGCAGAGATCATCTTCGCCCTGTTCTTCTACCGTCGTTTCGGGATCGCAGTCGCTGCGCTCGCCGGCGTCGGAGCCGCCGTGGCCGCCTGGGTGTTCGAGCTGTTCTACGGCAGCTCGCCGAACATCCTGAAGTCGGTCGAGTTCAACACGATCTATCTGATCAGCGTGGTCGTCTCCGGGGCGATCCTGGCCGGCGTGGTCGGTTGGCTGCTCGTACGCGCCCTCGCCGTCACCGGCGCCCTCAACCGCTTCGCCGTCGGGCGAGAGCACGTGCGCGAGGTCTGAGCGTGACCTTCGCCTCCCCGGCCCGCGTGCAGGCTGCGGGCTGGGGCTGGCGGTACGCCGGTCGAAAGCGTCCCGCCGTCGCGGACGTCTCCTTCACGATCGAACCGGGCGAGCGGGTGCTCCTGCTCGGCGCCTCGGGTGCAGGGAAGTCGACGCTGCTCGCCGGCCTCGCCGGGGTCCTCGGCGATGACGACGAGGGGGAACGGACGGGGTCTTTGCGCATCGACGGTGCGGCCCCCGAGTCACGGCACGGTCAGGTCGGACTCGTCCTGCAGGACCCGGACGCCGGCATCGTGCTGTCGAAGGTCGGCGACGACGTCGCGTTCGGCTGCGAGAACCTGGGCGTCGCGGCGTCCGAGATCCCGGGTCGCGTCGCCGAGGCGCTCGACGCCGTCGGCCTCGATGTTCCGCTGCGACGCCCCACGAAGGCGCTCTCCGGCGGGCAGAAGCAGCGGCTGGTGCTGGCCGGTGTGCTCGCGATGCGACCGGGGCTGCTGCTGCTCGACGAGCCCACCGCGAACCTCGACCCGGAGGGGGTGCGGGAGGTGCGGGCGAGTGTCGAGCGCGCCGTCGAGACGACCGGCGCGACGCTCGTGGTCGTCGAGCACCGCACCCCGATCTGGGTCGATCTGATGACGCGCGTGATCGTGTTGGCGGCCGACGGAGGACTCCTCGCCGACGGTGCGCCCGCGCAGGTGTTCGCGGCCCACGGCGACGTGCTCGCCGATGCGGGGGTGTGGGTGCCCGACCGCGGCATCGACCTTCCGATGCTCGAACAGGTTCCTGCCTCCGATGCCCTCACGGCCTCCGCGCTCTCGATCGCGAGAGAGGCGGGCGTCGTCGTGCAGTCGGGGCTCGACCTGCGCGTGCCGCGTGCGAACGCGACCGTGATCACCGGGCCGAACGGCGCGGGCAAGTCGACGCTCGCACTCACCCTCGCCGGCCTCATCCCGGAGCAGGCCGGCGAAGTGCGTTCGGCGCCCGAGCTGGCGGGGCGCAAGGGCCCCCGCCCGATCCGCTGGTCCTCGCGTGAGCTGCTCACCCGCATCGGCATGGTCTTCCAGGAGCCGGAGCATCAGTTCCTCACGCAGACGCTGCGCGACGAGCTCGCCGTCGGCCCGCGAGCCCTCGGGTGGGACCGCGCGAAGACGGACGGCGTCGTCGAGGAACTGCTCGAGCGCCTCGGACTCGCGTCTCTCGCGCTCGCCAACCCGTTCACGCTCTCCGGCGGGCAGAAGCGTCGACTGTCCGTCGCGACCGTGCTCGCGGGAGCACCCGAGGTGATCGTGCTCGACGAGCCGACCTTCGGGCAGGACCGGCGTGGGTGGATCTCGCTCGTCGCGCTCCTGCAGGAGGAGATCGCGCGCGGTCGGTCGATCGTCGCGGTCACGCACGACGACGCCGTGATCCGGTACCTGGGCGGGCATCGCATCGAACTGGGACGCGAAGGGGAGGCGACATCGTGACGGCGGTCGAGACCGTACGGACGGTATGGCTCGACGGTGTGAACCCGGTGACGAAGCTGGTGCTCGCCGTGCTGCTGTCGGTGCCGCTGTTCGCGTCGATCGACGTCACGAGCGCGCTGGCCGCGATCGTCCTGCAGCTGCTCTGCCTGCCCTTGACCGGACTGCGGCTGTCGACGGTGCTGAAGCGCCTGCTGCCGATCGCGATCTTCGCACCGATCGCCGGCGTGAGCATGCTGCTCTACGCCGAACCCGCAGGGCGGATCTACTGGACCTTCGGATTCGCCACGATCAGCGAGGATTCCATCACGCTCGCGATCGCGGTGAGCCTGCGCGTGATCGCGCTCGGACTGCCGACGATCCTGCTCTTCGGCGGCACCGACCCCACAGAGCTCGCCGATGCGCTGGCCCAGGTCGCGAAGCTCCCCAGTCGCTTCGTGCTCGGCATCCTCGCCGGCACCCGGATGCTGGGCCTGTTCCTCGACGACTGGCGCACCATGAGCCTGGCCCGTCGTGCACGGGGCGTGGGGGATCGGGGTGTGCTGCGACGATTCTTCTCGATGGCCTTCGTGCTGCTCGTGTTCGCGGTGCGGCGCGGGTCCACGCTGGCACTCGCGATGGAGGCGCGCGGCTTCGGCTCCGGCATCCCCCGCACCTGGTCGCGACCGTCCCGGTTGCACCCGCGCGATGCGGTGGCGCTGATCGGCGGCATCGCGATCATGGCCCTCGCCCTTGCCGCCGCCGTCCTCGTCGGGACCTTCCGATTCGTGTGGAGCTAGGGTCGGCTAGCTCCAACTCGGCTGGAAGTAGTGCTCCCGGTGCAGAGCACAGCGCTCGTTGAACGGGGCGGTGCAGCGAGGGCAGCCCGTCACCGCGAAGTACTCGGTGATCGTGAGCTCGTGTCCGCATGCGCCGCAGAGGATCGCCGCGGTGTCGTGCTGCTCGGGCGCCCACTGCTGCGCCGGGTGCCCCGCGGACTCCTCGTGACAGCGATGGCACGGGTAGTGATCGCCGCAGCAGGCGAAGCGGATCGCGATGATGTCTGTCGGGCCCCGGTAGTGCACGCACCGGGTCATGTCGTCGACGACCGGGCCGAACACCGGCGGTCGACCGGCGGGCGGGGGCGCCACGCTCATGTCTCGTTCCAGAGCCGCCGGTAGTACTCGAGGCGCTCGCGGTCGGGCTCGACCCCGTAGGCCTCGATGAGCGTGTCCTCCCAGCCGGATCCGAAGTTCCACATCGTGCTCATCGATGCCACGGCGATGTCGGCCCAGCGGTCGGCGACTCCGAGAGCTGCGAGATCGACGAACGCGGCGGGACGGCCGGCGGCATCGAGAAGCGTGTTCGGCATGCAGGCATCGCCGTGGCACACCACCAGTCGGTCGATCGGCGGCGTCTGGAGCAGCTCGTCGGGCACGATCGTTCCGCGGTCGGCGGCGTTGGCGATCCGCCACTGCGTGCTCCACTCCCAGGGGCATTCGGCCACGGGCAGGGCGTCGTGCAGCGCCCGCAGGCCCGCGCCGACCGCCCGTACCGCGGTCTCGGGCTGGTCGGCCCAGCGCGGGTCGACGGCACTGCTCGCGTCGAGCGCGACGGTGACGAGCCACTCGTGTGTCTCGTCCTGCCCCTGTTCGAGCACCTCGGGCACCGCGATCCAGGTGCGCGCCCACCGCATGCGCTCGGCTTCGTCGCGCATGTTCGCCTCATCGTCGAGGGGCCCCCATTTGATGTACCGGCCGTCGTCGGTGCGGAAGGTCAGCCCGCCGATCCCGTTGAGCCAGACCGGCACGAGCGCCACACCGCGGGCGAGCTCGCGCACCCGCGTCGGCACGTCGAGGGAGGCGGAGGGGATGCTCATCCGTCCATCCTGCCCGACGGCGACGGGTGACGGCGACGGCGACGGGTGACGGCGACGGGTGCGGTTCATCGGCTCTCGTCGCGCAGGCCTTCGAGGTAGGCGTTGTAGGCGTCGAGCTCAGTCGTGCCGTGCGCATCGGCGTAGCGGTCATCGGCGGCGGCACGGGCCGTGTCGTCACGGAACCACCGATGCATCACGTACACGAGCATCAGCAGCGTCGGCGCCTCGCCGTAGGACCAGGCCAGACCGCCCGCCAGACGCTGGTCCTCGAGCGGATCCATCCCGAGGGCGAGGGTCGGGGCGACGAAGTGGTCGACGAGCATCGTCGTCGCCATCATCAGGAAGACCCCGAAGAACGCGTGCAGGGCGGCCTCGGCGAAGACGTCGAGTGCCCGCCCGCCGTGCCCGAGACGCACGGGGAGGGGATCGGAGCTCAGCACCGGGATCGCGAACAGGATGCCCACGATGAGGAACCCGACCTCCAGGGCGATGTGACCGCCGGGAGCAGCGAGGACGCGATCGGCGAGACCGGCCAGATACAGACCGTAGAACGCGATCAGGTACACCGGCAGGGCGATCCACGGGCTCAGGATCCATCGGGCGACGCGGCTGCGGAGTCCGCCGTGCGCGGCACGCAGCGCGGCGGCACCCAGCCCGTGGTGGGGCGTGGCACGCAGGAGCAGGGTGCCCGGTGATCCGAGCACCAGCAGGGGCGGGATCGCGATCATCAGCGTGAGCTGCTGGAACATGAACACCGACATCAGCGCGTAGCCGTATGCCTCGACCCCGAGACCGGTGACGGCCGCGAGCGCGAGGCAGCCCAGGAGGAACACGACCGTGCGCCAGACGGGCCACCGGCGGTGCTGCCGCCAGAGGCGGATCGCGCCGACGAGGTACGCCATGGCCAGCACGGCGGCGACCAGGGGCAGGAGGGGGAACGGGCCCGGTGCGGGCAGCACGAGGTCGGCGAAGGTCGGCGGCGCGTCCGGCATCCAGTTGTTCATCCGTTCGCGCCCTCTCGTTCGTCGTCCGGCCGGTCGCCGATTGCCGCGTTCCGTGTCTGCGCACGGTGACGGACCCCGGCCCCGATGACGAGGACGAAGCCTCCGATCGCGAGCGCGACGTCGGCGAGGTTCCCGATGAACCAGTTCCCGTACGCGAGGAAGTCGGTGACATGGCCGATGCCGAACCCGGGGGGAGCGAGCAGACGGTCCAGCACGTTCCCGATGGCGCCCCCGAGGATGAAACCCAACCCCCAGGCCCGCCACGTCGTGCGTGCGCGGACCGCGGCGACGAACAGGGCGGCGACGGCGCCCACGCCGACCACGGTCAGCACCCAGGTCGCCCCGGAGCCCAGCGACAGCACCGCCCCGGGGTTGTAGGCGAGCTGCAGGCCGAGCGCATCACCCAGAACGGGTATCCGTTCCGTCTGGCTGAGCCCGGCGATCGCGGCCGCTTTGGTGCTCTGGTCGATCAGGACGACGAGGCCGGCGATCACGAAGGCGACGGCGTACTTCGGGACGCTCTCACGCTTCATCGGACGGTCCCGTCTCCGCTGCCCGATCGCGTCTCCGCCGCGCGCGCCCCGCCAAGACCACCCCGGTCGCTCCGAGGGCGAGGAGGAAGCCGATCCCGACGAGGAAGACGGTCCCCAGGAATCCGAGGTCGTCGCGCTGCACCCTCCGCTCGCCGTTCTGCTGCTCGTGCGTCGTGCTGCTGGTCGGTGTGGGTGTGGGTGTCGGTGTGGGGGTGGGTGTGGGTGTGGGGGTCTGAGTCGTCGCGGGCGTATCCGCCTCTGAGACGCCGACGATGCTGTGGGGCACGTGTGCGGCCGCCGACTCCCCGCCGACGAGCAGGATCAGGACGCTGAGCACCGCTCCCATGACGGTCGTGCCCACCGCGCGCCGCATCGTCCAGCCGATCGGGTTCGTCTGCGGACTCGGGCGTTGGGGAGCGCGCCGATCGGCGTCGTCCACGGGGCTTTTCATGGGTCTCCTTCGAGGGGTGAGAGCAGATTGTTCGAGAGGGCGGAGCCTCGGATGGTGCCGCGCACACAACGCACGGCTTCAGGAGTCGGGGTCGCGCGGAGTGGACACCTGGAGTCGACGCACGGAGTCGACGCGAGATGTCGACGCGAGACGTCGACGCGAGACGTCGACACAGGAGGTCGACAGGGACATCGAGGGGATGCCGCGGGGGAGGCCGGGTTGCGAGCGATCGATGCGGTCGCGCGGGTGCGGCCGGCGGATCAGGTTCGGGAGAGGCCGAGCTGGAGGAGGGAGAGCGTCGTCGCGCGTGGGCGCGGGGGAGATGCAGACGATCGACGCAGAGCCTCGGATCCGGCTCGGAGTCGCGTGACCAGTGCCCGCCGGTGCGCTGCGCGTGTTCGCAGGAGCATCACGGCGAGCCCGCACAGCACGCCCAGAGCGCAGAGCGCAGCTCCGACGAGAGCGCTCGTCCCGCTGTCGGGTGCGGCGGTGAGGACCTGCTCCTGGGCAGCTGCGGCCGCATGGTCGAACGCGTCGACGACTGCGGCGGTGAGGGAGGGGGCAGCGCCGTTCTCGTCCTGCGCCCCGTGGGTGGTCACGGCGAAGGCGAAGAGCAGCAGGAGCGCCAGGCTCGCCGTGGTAATGAGCCGCATTATCACCGGCGGGGCGACGGTGCCCGCGGATCGGAGGATCCCGGGCGAGCGGCGCATTCTCCGGATCCTACCCGCACCGGTTATCGGGTTCCTTCGCGCGCGAGGCGGTGTCGTAGGCTCGCTCTCGACGCCGTACCTCGGCTCGTGGTGAAACCAAGAACCACGTAGGCTGGGACTGCGTTCCATCAATGCATGTCGCACGACGACGTTCGAAGGAGAACATCAGATGCAGATCAGCGGACAGGGTGCACTCGTCACCGGCGGAGCCTCAGGTCTCGGACTCGCCACGGCGCGCCGGCTCGTCGCCGCGGGAGCGCACGTCACCATCATCGACCTCGCCTCGTCGAAGGGGGCCGAGATCGCGGACGAACTCGGTGGGCTATTCGTCGCGGCCGACGTCACGAACGCGGATGAGGTGCAGGCGGCCGTCGCAGCCGCGCAGTCCGCCGCTCCGCTGCGGGTGGTCGTGAACTGCGCCGGCATCGCGCCGCCCGCCAAGGTGCTCGACCGCGAAGGCAACCCGGCTGTGCTCGCCGACTTCGAGCGCGTGATCCGCATCAACCTCGTCGGCACGTTCAACGTCATCTCACAGGCATCCGCCGTGATCGCGAAGAACGAGCTGCACGACGAGGAGCGCGGCGTCATCGTGAACACCGCGAGCGTCGCCGCGTTCGACGGTCAGATCGGCCAACCCGCCTACTCCGCATCCAAGGGCGGTGTGCACGCCATGACTCTCCCGGTGGCGCGCGAGCTCGCCCGCTACGGCATCAGGGTGTGCACGATCGCTCCGGGCATCATGGAGACCCCGATGCTGATGGGTCTTCCGCAGGCGGCCCAGGACTCGCTCGGCCAGCAGGTGCCTTTCCCTTCGCGCCTCGGACGCCCCGACGAGTACGCCGCTCTCGTGCAGCAGATCGTCGAGAACGGCTACCTCAACGGCGAGACCATCCGCCTCGACGGTGCCATCCGCATGGCGCCGCGCTGACCCGCGGCACCCCTCAGAACCCGCGATCGAGAACCCAGGAGAACCCATGTCCCTTGCAGGCAAGACCATCTTGATGTCGGGCGGCAGCCGCGGCATCGGCCTCGCGATCGCGCTGCGGGCGGCTGCCGACGGTGCGAACATCGCGATGCTCGCGAAGACCGACACCCCGCATCCGAAGCTCGAAGGCACGATCCACACCGCGGCCGAGCAGATCCGCGCGGCCGGCGGCCAGGCTCTGCCGATCGTCGGTGACGTGCGCGACGACGACGACATCACCGAAGCGGTCATGAAGACGCAGGGCGAGTTCGGCGGCATCGACATCGTGATCAACAACGCCAGCGTCATCGACCTCTCGCGCTCGCTCGACCTGAACGCCAAGAAGTACGACCTGATGCAGGACGTCAACGTACGCGGCACGTTCATGCTCTCGCGCGCCGCCGTGCCGATCCTGAAGGATGCCGAGAACCCGCACATCCTCTCGCTGTCGCCGCCCCTCAACCCGACCCCGAAGTGGTTGGGCGCGCACACCGGATACACGCTCGCGAAGTTCGGCATGACCATGGCGACCCTCGGCCTCGCCGCCGAGTTCGCACGCGACGGGATCGCCGCCAACACCCTGTGGCCGCGCACCACGATCGCGACGGCGGCCGTGCAGAACCTTCTCGGTGGTGACAAGGTCATGGCTGCGAGCCGCACGCCCGACATCTATGCGGACGCCGCGTATGCCGTGTTGCTCAAGCCCGCGGCGTCGTACACCGGTCAGACGCTCATCGTCGAGGACGTGCTCGAAGCCGACGGTGTGACCGACTTCTCCGGGTATGCCGCGATCCCCGGCACTCCCGACAGTGCGCTCTTCCCCGACATCTTCCTCGACTGAGGTTCCCGCGGCCCCGGAGTCAGAGGCCGGAACGGGCGGCCGAAACAGAGACCGTCCGTCCGTAGCGCCGCGTGTCGGGGCGAGCCGCGCCGCGCGGAACCCCGCTCGTCTCCGTTCTCGCAGGGCCGAAGGGGGCACCCCCGGAGTCAGAGCGGGAGCAGATAGATGGGGTCAGATCAGCAGGTAGACCGCACCGACGATCGTGAGTGCGATCACGATGCGGTCGAACACACGCTGATTCATGCGACGGGCGACCCGCAACCCGAGGAGCGCGCCGACCACCACGAGCGGCGCGAGCACGGCATCCATCAGCAGTACCGCTGGCTCGAACAGCCCGAGGCCCGCGAGGAACGGCACCTTGATCACATTGATGATGGCGAAGAACCACGCGGAGGTACCGAGGAACACCTGCACCGGGGTGCGGGTGGCCAGGAAGTACATCGACATGACGGGCCCGCCGGCGTTCGCGACCATGGTCGTGAAGCCGCCGAGCGTGCCGTAGGCGCCTGCGAGCAGGATGCCGCTGGAGGGCGGTGACGCGGTATCCGCTCTGCTCTGCCGCCACCGGCGCCACAACGTCACGGCGATCATGAGCAGCAGGATCACTCCGATCGCACGGCGCACCACACCATCGCCGGCGAGCGCGAGGAACGCGAATCCGACCAGCAATCCCGCGATGACCGCGGGGGCGAGCCGCAGCAGCGTGGGCCAGTGCGCGTGCCGGCGGTAGGCGAACAGGGCGAACAGGTCGCCGACCATCAGGAGCAGCAGGGTCGCCGCGGTCGAGGTGCGGGCGGGCAGGACGGCCGCGAACAGCGCGATCGCCAGGATGCTCCCGCCCGGCAGTGCGGTCTTCGAGATGCCGATGACCGCCGCCGCCACCGCGAGCGCCGCCCAGGCCCACGGGTCGAGGGCGATCACCGTTCGAGCTCGGCGACGATCGCGTCGTAGCCCCTGGCCTTCGCGAGGTCGACCGGGAGCACGCCGTCGCCGTCCGTGATGCCACTGTCGGCCCCGCCGTCGAGGAGGGCACGAACCACGTCGACGTAGGTCGAGGATCCGTCGCCGAGCACGATCGCCTCGTGCAGCGCCGTCCAGTTCAGGTTGTTGATGTGGTCAGGGTCGACACCGGCCTCGAGCAGGATCTCGACGGTCGAGAGGTGTCCGCGTTCGGAGGCGGGGATCAGCGCCGTGCCGCCGAAGCGGTTGGTGCTCGCGAGGTCGGCGCCGTTGTCGAGCGTCAGTCGAAGGATGTCATCGTGGCCGCGGGCGCCCGCGTAGAGGTAGGCGGAGTCCTGGATGTCGTCTTTGGCATTCACGTCCGCCCCCGCCTCGATCAGGACCCGCGCCGCGTCGACGTGGTTCGCCTTGGTCGCCGCCACCAGGGCTGTCATCCCGCCGGATCCGCGCGCCTCGATGTCCGCGCCCTCGTCGATCGCCGTCTGCACGGCGATCGCGTCTCCGTATTCAGCGGCGGCGAGCAGATCGCGAGTGGCTTCGGTCATGGCAGCCTCCTGGGTCGACGGGGAAGGATGCGGCGCTGCTGTGCAGGCCGTCACGGTCAGCAGAGCAACTGTGACGGCGCCGACGGCCAACATCCTTCGCGCACGCATGCATCCGGTATACCAAATGATGCCGGACATCGGGTGATCTCCCCCGCGCGGTGATCAGTCCCGTGTGGCGGTCAGCTCCGCGCGGCGGTGAGTGCCGTGGCGAATCGCGCGGCGCGCTGCTCGATGTCGGCCCAGTCGCCGTTCGCGATCGAGGTTCCGTTCGCCAAATCTCCGCCCGCGCCGACCGCGACCGCGCCGGCGGCGAACCAGGCGGCCAGGTTGTCGGGGTTCACGCCGCCGGTGGGCATGAGCGGGGCGTCGGGGAACGGTCCCCGCAGGGCGCCGAGGTAGGACGGGCCGCCGAGCGACGCCGGGAAGATCTTCACGACGTCGACGCCGAGCTCGAGCGCGCCCATGACCTCGGTCGGCGTCATCGCGCCGGTCATCACGACGCGGCCCGTGTCGAGCATGCTGCGCGTGAGGTGCGGCAGTGTGCCGGGGCTGACCAGGAACTCGGCTCCGGCATCCGCTGCGTGCTCGGCCTGTGCAGCGGTGGTCACAGTGCCCGCGCCGACGTAGGCGGCGTCGCCGTGGCGGGCGATGAGTTCGCGGATGACCGCCGGAGCGTCGGGGGTGGAGAAGGTCACCTCGATGCCGGTGACACCGCCGCGGATGATCGCCTCCGAGGCCTCGATGGCCAGTTCAGGGGAGGGGGCGCGGAGGACGGCGAGGATGCCGGTCGTGCGGGCGCGGTCGAGACGGTCGGACATGGGGCTCCTTCATCGGGCGGGCACGTCCATTCTCCCGGGCGCAGCCTGTAATGACAAGTTGGTCAGGACGCGTGGGTGTGCGGCCAGGCCTCGATCAGGTCCTTCGATTCCTTGAGTCCGAGTCCCGTGTGCTCGCGGAGCGCCTTGATCGCGGCGATGGCGGAACCCCCAGCGACCATCCGGTCGATCTCGGAGGCCACCGAAGCCGGCAGCGACGCACGCACGGACGAAGGGGTCGCGACCATCGGGGTGATCGACGAGCGCGTGGCCGTGGCGTTCGACACGGCGGCGAGGTGCGGCGCCGTGGTGCTGACCGACCAGTGGTCGATGCGGTCCTTCGCTTCCTTGAGGCCGACGCCCGAGTGGTCGCGGTACAGCTTGATGGCGTGGATCTTCTGCCCGGCCCCGACGAGCCGGTCGATCTCGGCGATCACGCTCGGCGTCAAACCGGAGGCGGCCGTCGACGCCGACGAAGCGGGAGCCGTGCGCGCGGTCGTCGGCGACGGGGTGAACACCTGCGGCTCTGGCAGCTTGGGGCGCATGCCGCGGACCGCGACGGCGAGGATCGCCACGACGACGATCAGGCCGACGACGATCGCGATGATCCACAGCACGGCATCCATGGGCTCAGTCTAGAGAGGTCACCGCCCGCGCCCCAGGGCCTTCCCATCCGCCACCGCGTACCCTGGAGGGTATGACCGAGACTCCCCGCACGCGCGAGACGCGCCCCGCAGCATCCGCGTCCGCCCCGCAGGGACGCCCCGCCCAGGGCAAGGTGCGCGAGACCAGGAAGCCACAGGTGCGCCCTGCCACCGAGGGATGGACCCAGCAGAAGGACGCCGAGGGGCGTCCACTGCTGCAGTTCGCGAGCCCCAAGCGCGGCAAGCCGCCGGTGCACCTGGCCGACCTCACGCCGGCCGAGCGCGTCGAGAAGGTGAAAGAGCTCGGCCTGCCCGGCTTCCGCGCCAAGCAGCTGTCGACGCACTACTTCCGTCACTACACGTCGGACCCCGAGCAGATGACTGACCTCCCGGCCGACACCCGCGAGCAGCTCGTCGCCGGGATGCTCCCGCCGCTGCTCACCGAGGTCCGCCGCCTCGAGACCGACCGCGGCGACACGATCAAGTTCCTGTGGCGCCTGCACGACGGCGCCCTGGTCGAGTCGGTTCTCATGCGCTACCCCGGCCGCATCACGCTGTGCGTGTCGAGCCAGGCCGGCTGCGGCATGAACTGCCCGTTCTGCGCGACCGGCCAGGCGGGCCTGACCCGTAACATGTCGACCGCCGAGATCATCGAACAGATCGTGCGCGCCAACCGGCTCATCGCCGAGGGCGGTCTGGGCGGCAAGAAGTCCGACGACCACAGCATGGAGCGCGTCTCGAACATCGTCTTCATGGGGATGGGCGAGCCGCTCGCCAACTACAAGCGCGTGATGGATGCGGTGCGCTCGATGGTCGCTCCGCAGCCGGACGGGCTCGGGATGAGCGCCCGCGGCATCACGGTCTCGACGGTGGGCCTGGTGCCCGCGATCAAGAAGCTCGCCGACGAGAACATCCCGGTGACCTTCGCGCTGTCGCTGCACGCCCCCGACGACCACCTGCGTGACGAGCTCATCCCGGTGAATTCGCGCTGGAAGGTCGACGAGGCCCTCGACGCCGCCTACGACTACTACGCCAAGACCGGTCGCCGCGTCTCGATCGAGTACGCGCTGATCAAGGACATGAACGATCATGCCTGGCGTGCCGATCTGCTGGCGGAGAAGCTCAACCAGCGTGGACGCGGCTGGGTGCACGTGAACCCGATCCCGCTGAATCCCACGCCGGGCTCGATCTGGACGGCGTCCGAGAAAGACGTCACGAACGAGTTCGTGCGCAGGCTCAACGACGCCGGCATCCCGACGACTCTCCGCGACACCCGCGGCAAGGAGATCGACGGCGCCTGCGGTCAGCTCGTCGCCACGACCGAGGATGAGGCCGCCTCCGCCGCGATGGCCTGAGGCCGGCCGGCACGGCGGGTGTCGACGGCGCCGAGGTGCTCGGCGCGGTCGAGCCACCGGGAGATCGTGGTCTCGCTCGCATCCTTCACGCCGAGCATGCGATGGGTGCGCACCGAGCGGATCCCGCAGAAGCGCATCGTGCCTCGGGCGACGTGGGTCTGGGCGGGCAGCCCCGTAAAGGGTGTGAAGTACCAGGGCGTGTCCGCGAGCAGCAGCAGCCTGCCCCTTCGCGCGGGCAGCAGTCCCTCGACGAGCCCGAGCTTCGTGTAGCGGTACTCCTGCTGCGGCAGCAGGGCGCGGTCGAAGAAGCCCTTGAGCAGCGCGGGCACCGACCCCCACCACAGCGGCGTCGCGATGACGATCGTGTCGGCGTCCTGCAGCGCGCGCTTCGCCTCGACGAGGTCGGGCTCGAGCGTCATGCGCTCGCGGTAGCCGAAGCGCAGGTTCGGGTCGAAGTCGAGGTCGCGGAGGGTGAGCACACGGGCGTCGCCGTGCCCTGCGGCGTAGCGCTGGGCGAGAGCGGCGGTCAGGGAGCGGGCGTCGGGGTGGCCGTCGATCACGAGAGCGGGCATTTCCGGTTCCTATCTGGACAGTGTCAAGCTGGTGGACACTGTCAAGATAGGAGAGGATGTTGCTCATGTCAAGTTCCAAGGACGGGTACCACCACGGCGATCTCGCCCGTGCTCTGGAAGACGCCGCCATGCAGCTGCTGGAGCGGATGCCCGCGGCGGAGATCAGCCTGCGCGAGGTCGCCAGGGCCGCGAACGTCAGCCACAACGCCCCGTACCATCACTTCTCCGACCGCCTGGGACTGCTCAAGGCGATCGCCGAGCGCAGCATGGCCGATCTCCTGGGCCAGGTGAGCACCGCTGCTGACAAGGCCTCGACCCCGCGGGCCGCGCTCGCCGACGGGGGCTCGGCGTACATCCGCTTCGCCGTCGAGCACCCGCACGCGTTCGACGCCGTCTACGACCCGACGGTCTGCGTGCCCGGATCCCCGACTCCCACCATGGCGCCGTTGATCGACGGGCTCGAGGCGGTGCTCGCCGAGGGGGCGGCGGCAGTCGGCCTCGATCGACCGACGGATGTCGTCGCGCTGTGGGGACTGATCCACGGGCTCGGCACGCTCGCTGCGGCAGGCCACTTCACGCTCGAGGACGGACTGTCGGCCTACGCCGCGGCCCTCGATCGGCTGCTTCCCGCGGAGTGATCCGTCATGGTTGCGTCGTCCAACCTGTGAGTCGCTCAAAGCACTCTTCCACGCGATGCACAGGCGAGGTTTCGTAGATTGTTCGAATGCCCTATTCCGCCCATCGACCGGGTCGCTACGACTCGCAGGGTCGGATCATCCTCGACAGCGAACCCGACGCCGTCACGGATGACCTCGACTTCCTGCGTGAGTTCGAGCCCACCGGCACCGACCACGCCACCCGTGAGGTGCCCGAGTCCGTGCCCGCAGAGACGACCCCGATTGCCGACGCGATCGCCGCGGACGATTCCGCCGTCGAAGAACCCGCTCCGGTGAAGCCGCCGCGGGAGCCGCGCATCCGCCGTCCCCGCGCGAAGCGCGCACCGCGCACTCCCGGTTCGCGCGCGCGAACCCTCGCGATCCTCGGCGGTGCGGAGGGCGAGATCCTCGACCGTGTTCCCGGCGAGACCCCGCGCTTCGTGCAGATGTTCTTCGTGCTCGCCGGCACCGCGCTCGTCTCGGCGATCTCGATGCTCTTCGCCCTCACCACCGGGGTGCAGGCGGCCGTCTGGTTGGCCGTGCCCCTGGCGCTCGTCTGGGCGCTCATCATCTTCAACCTCGACCGATTCCTCACATCGACCATGAGCTCGACCAGGAACGTCTGGCGCCTCATCGGCCTTGCGATCCCGCGCGTGATCATGGCCGCGATCATCGGCTTCGTCGTGGCCGAGCCACTCGTGCTGCAGATCTTCCACAACGACATCGCCCGCGAGGTCGCCTCCACCAACATCACCCAGTCGCAGTCCGACCAGGAGGCGCTCGAGAACGGCCCGGAGAAGATCGCACTCGACGCGGCATCCGCCAAGGTCGCCGAACTCGAGAACCAGGCGGCGACCGGCATCGTCGCCGGCACCGACTCCTCGTCGGCGACCGAGTCCGCGGCTCAGGCCACGGTCGACGACGTGACCGCGAAGATGACCGCCCAGCAGGCCGTGATCGACCAGGCGCGCGTGCTGTACCAGTGCGAGCTCACGGGTGAGGGTGCCGGCACCGTCCCCGGCTGCACCGGCGTCAACGGCCAGGGCGCCAGTTCGGACGCCGCCAAGGCGCAGCTCGCCGAGGCTCAGCAGACCTACGACGCCCTCGCCGCCCAGCTGCGCACCGCCAACGAGGAGCTCGCCGCGGCCGGCACTGCGGCGAAGGAGAACACCTCGTCGTCCGAGGCGCAGAACCGCGAGCAGGCGAAGTCGCAGCTGCCGACAGCTCGCGACTCCTACGATCAGGCGCTCGCCGCGTACAACGCACGCGCCGATGCGGTCGCGCAGGGCAACGCCGGAGCGGTCGGCCTGCTCAGTCAGATCAGCGGATTGAACCGGCTGAGCGAGAAGGAGCCCTCGATCCTGTGGGCGCACATCCTCATAGCCGCGCTGTTCTTCATGATCGAGCTGCTGCCGGTGCTGGTGAAGGTGCTGACGAGCTACGGTGATCCGAGCCTCTACGAGAAAGCCGCCGCGATCCGCAAGCAGGTCGCCCTCGACAAGGTGACGGCCGAGGGCTTCCGAGACCGTGCGCAGATCGTGACGGATCAGTCCCAGGGGATACAGGCGGAGGCCGGCTCCGGTGAGCCGCAGACGCGTGCGGAACGCCGAGAGGCGGCCGAGGCGCAGGAGCGGGAACGGGCGGAGAAGCGCGCGCAGGCGCAGACGCTCGAGGAGCAGGAGCAGCTCGTTCGTCCGACGATCGGCTGAACCGGGCATCGCGGTGCGGCGAGGCTGCGCGAGGCTCCGGTCAGGCGGGTTCGGGAATCCGCTCCGGTATCCGTGGCGCCTGCTGCGGGGAGAGCTCGCTGATCCGGATGCTTCCCCGCACCGGTTCGTCGCGGACGGCGGCGGCGATCGAGCGGATCAACGCCACGGTCGACGGGGTGCGTGCCCAGCGCGCCCCGGTCAGCGACGCCTCGATGCGGGCGAGCGGATGCTGAAGCGTCACCTCGTGCTGGTGGACATCATCGCTGAGCCACTCCAGGAGCTGCGCGATGGTCCAATCGGGATTGATCGGTCCAGTCTCTGAAGGAAAGCTGGCGAGGTGCGTGTTCATTGGTCCAGAATCGGTTCTCATGAGCGTGAAGCACAGGGCCAATGGTGGGCCAATGGATCAGGTATCGGCCATTCCTGCGGTACGAGCGGCATCTCTCGTCCACGCAGGTGACGTGTCCTCGGAGGCGCTCTCGGCACGCCTCGGCCGCTGGACACAGGGAGACGGCACTCTCGCCGCCCGGCTCGCGCGAGGCATCGAGGGTCTGATCGCAAGTGGAGAGCTGCGCCCGGGGGACCGGCTGCCCGCGGAGCGCGCACTGGCAGCGGCAGGATCCGTCTCGCGCGGCACGGTCGTCGCTGCGTACGGCGACCTCGCGGACCGCGGTCTCGTCGACCGGCGGCAGGGGAGCGGCACCCGCATCGCCGGGACAGCCGCAACCGCCGTGCCTGCCTCACGACCAGGACGCGGAGAGGCCCTCTTCTCGGCGCTGCCGAACGCGATCGATCTCCTGCGCACCGTGCCGCAGATCTCCGACCTCGGGGTGCAGCTCATTCGCGATCACAAGCCGCGGCTCGACCTCGCCCTGCTGCCGGAGACCGACCCTGCGGGCCTGCCTGCGCTGCGCACCCTCATCGCCGACATGTACGCCGCCGAGGGAACACCGACCACACCGGAGCAGATCCTCGTCACGCACGGCGCGCAGCAGGCCATCAGTCTCGTCGTCAACGCGCTCGTGGGCCCAGGCGACATCGTGCTCGCCGAGGAGATCACCTGGCCGGGCGTCACTGATTCGGTCGGCCTGCGCGGCGGTGCGGTGCACGGCGTCCCGATGGGCGACGACGGTCTCGACGTCGACGCGCTGGAGCAGGCCCTCGCTCGTCTGCGTCCGGTACTCGTCGCCCTCAACCCGCATCACCAGAACCCGACCGGGTCGCGCCTGCCTGCAGCTGCTCGGCATCGGGTGGCCGCGCTCGCCGCGCAGTACGGCGTTCCGGTCATCGAGGATCGCGTGCTCGCCGGTATCTCCTTCGACGGGGTGGTGCCGCCCACGCTCGCCGCCGAACGCGCCGACGCGCCCGTCATCGTGGTCGAGTCGGTGTCGAAGTGGGTGTGGGCGGGCCTGCGGATCGGCTGGTTGCGGGCGGACCCCGTGCTCGTACGACGGCTGCGTGGCGCGCGTCAGCTCGCCGACCAGTCCACCAGCGTGCCGGGTCAGATGCTCGCTCTCGACCTGATCGCGCGCGCCGACGACCTGCGCCGCGCGAACAGCCGCATCCACCAGGAGCGGCTCCGGCTGCTGCAGCGACTGATGGCAGAGCACCTGCCCGACTGGACGGTCGAGCCGCCCCGTGGCGGGCTGTCGCTATGGGTGCGGGTGCCCGTGGGGTCAGCAGCAGCGCTCGCCCGAACGGCGGCCGCACACGGTGTCTCGATCGCCGGAAGTGCGGCGTTCGCCGTTTCCGCGTCGCCGGACGATCACATCCGCATCCCCTTCACCGCCCCCGACGACGTGCTCGCCGAGGGCATCCGCCGCCTCGGAGCGGCCTGGCGCGAGTATCGGGAGACTCTCGGGATGTCCGCTTAGGCTGACCCGCATGACTCGGGTGCGGCGTCGGACCATGCGGATGCAGACGCTGTGGATCTCGATCGCCGGTGTGCTCGCCGTCACGATCTATGCGGCGCTCGCCGCGGTGCAGATCTTGGTGTGGACGCCTCTCGCGGCCGCTCCCGGGTTCACTCTCGACCAGATCCGAGCTGAGCTGAGCGGAGCGGGTGAGTCGATCGACGCGCCGACGACCATCATGATTCTCGGGGTGGGAGTCGTGCTCGCCCTCGCCCTCGGTGTGATCGCGATGACGTCGAGGGCCACTCCGATGATCGCGGCTGCCGGCTTCCTGAGTCTGCTCATGCTCGGAGCCCCGGGCTTCTTCTTCGCCTCATTCGCCCCGGGCATGGCGCTGGCCGATACCTTCATGATCTCGGCGGGCGTCTCCCTCCCCGGAGTGCGAGCGTTCTACATCATCAGCGCCTTCGCGGCAGCCCTGTTGATGCTCGGCGGGGTGGTCGCCGTGCTCCGGGCACGCGCCGCTCCTGCGTCGGCCTGAGCTCTTCCCTCGCGTCCGGCCCCGCTGACGGTGTCAGCCAGTAGCGTTGATCCATGGTCAACTATCGCTATCTCGGCAACAGCGGTCTCAAGGTCTCGGAGATCACCTACGGCAACTGGGTCACCCACGCCTCGCAGGTCGGCGACGACGCCGCCGTCAAGACCGTCCACGCCGCCCTCGACGCCGGAATCACCACCTTCGACACCGCCGACACGTACGCCAACACGGCGGCGGAGGTCGTGCTCGGCAAGGCCCTGGAGGGGCAGCGCCGCGAAGGCCTGGAGATCTTCACGAAGGTCTACTTCCCGACCGGTCCGAAGGGGCCGAACGACACCGGCCTGAGCCGCAAGCACATCTTCGAATCGATCAACGGTTCGCTCGCGCGCCTCGGCACCGACTACGTCGATCTGTACCAGGCACACCGCTTCGACTACGAGACCCCGCTGGAGGAGACGTTCCAGGCCTTCGCCGACGTCGTCCGCCAGGGCAAGGCGCTCTACATCGGCGTCTCGGAGTGGACTGCGGAGCAGCTGCGCGAAGGGCACGCCCTCGCGAAGCAGCTCGGCATCCAGCTCATCTCGAACCAGCCCCAGTACTCGATGCTGTGGCGTGTGATCGAGGGCAAGGTCGTCCCGGCGTCCGAAGAGCTCGGCATCTCGCAGATCGTCTGGTCGCCGATGGCGCAGGGCGTGCTCAGTGGCAAGTACCTGCCGGGTCAGCCGGTGCCGGAGGGCTCGCGCGCCACCGACCCGCACAGCGGCGCCGACTTCATCAAGAGCTTCCTGCAGGACGACATCCTCACCGCCGTCCAGCGCCTGAAGCCGATCGCCGAACAGGCCGGCCTGTCGATGCCGCAGCTCGCGATCGCGTGGGTGCTGCAGAACCCGAACGTGGCCGCGGCGCTGGTCGGGGCCTCTCGTCCGGAGCAGCTCGCCGAGACCGTCAAGGCCTCGGGCGTCAAGCTCGACGCCGACACGATGGCGGCGATCGACGCGGCCCTCGGCGACACGGTCAACCGCGACGCCGAGAACACCTACTCGGTGTCGCCGAAGTCGCGCCTGGTCTGAGTGCCCTGATCTGACGCCGAGACCCATCGGTAACGTCGAGACCCACCCCCGCTGACGTACGCGCGGGTGGGTCTCGACGTTGGGCGTGGGTCTCGGCGACGGTCATTCCTTGACGGCACCCGCGGTCAGGCCCTGCACGATCCAGCGACTCGCGAGGGCGAACATCGCCATGGTCGGCAGGATCGTCAGGACCGCGGCGGCACTCATGGAGCCCCAGTCGATGTTGAACGTCGAGATGAAGCCGTTCAGCGCCGACGGCACGGTGCGGTTCGCGTCGGTGTTCATGAGCACGACCGACAGGAACAGCTCGTTCCAGCAATTGACGAAGTTGAAGATGAACGCCGCGATGATGCCGGGGGTCATCACCGGGACGAGCACCCGGAACAGAGCGCCGAGGCGTGAGCATCCGTCGATCATCGCCGCCTCTTCGAGCGCGTCCGGCACGTTCTCGAAGAAGCCGCGGAGCATGACGGTCGAGAACGGGATGCAGATCGCGATGTAGACGAGGATCAGGCCGGGTTTGGTGTCGACCAGTCCCAGGTCGGTCATCATCGAATACAGCGGGCCGAGCGCGATGAACGCCGGAATCATCTGCGTGAGCAGGAACGCGATCAGGATCGTGCCCTTGCCGCGGAACTCGAACCGGGCCAGCACGTAGGCGCTCAACAGGGCGATGAGGGTGGCCACTGCACCGCCGACGACCGCGACCAGGGCGGAGTTGCCGAGGAAGACGCCGAACGAGCTCTTCTGGAAGAGGCTGATGTAGTTCTCGAGCGACGGCTCGCTCGGCCAGTACTCGATCGGGAACCGGTTGATCGTCCCCGGCGACTTGATCGACGTCAGCGCGATCCAGTACAGCGGGAACAGCGTGATCACGAGCCAGACGCCGAGGCCCACGACGCGGATGACACCGCCGACCGTGACACGCGGCTTCGGTCGCGGGGCGGATGCCGGATCGGGGACGGTGATGCGCCGGGTCTCGGTGATCGAGGAACCTGTCCGCGAGGCGTCTGTCATGGTCATCGCTGCACTCTCCGCATCGCCATCAGGTAGAACGCGCAGAACACGAACAGGACCGCCATCACGATGAGGCCGATCGCGCTCGCGAAGCCGTAGTTGCCCTGCTGGGTGTAGTTGATCATCCAGGTCGTGATGATGTGCGTCTGGTTGGCGGGTCCGCCGTTGGTCATCGCGTAGATGATGTCGGGGAAGTTGAAGATCCAGATCACCCGCAGCAGGATCGTCAGCAGCAGCGTCATCGAGATGTACGGGATGATGATCGAGAACAGCTGCCGGAACTTGCCCGCGCCGTCGAGGCTCGCCGCCTCCAGCATCTCGTCGGGCACCGACTGCAGCGCCGCGAGGATCATGATCGCGAAGAACGTCACGCCGTACCAGACGTTGGCGACGATCACCGCGAACATCGCGAGCTTCGGATCAGCCAACCAGGGGAGCGGGGCGTCGATCAGCCCCGCCTTCATGAGCAGGTCGTTGACCACGCCGAACTCCGCGTTGAACATCCAGCGGAACAGCATGCCGATTAGGAAGCCCGACACCGCCCACGGGAAGAACACGAGCGCCTGGTAGAGGCCGCGGAAGCGGAACCTCTTGCGCAGGGCCAGGGCGATCAGGAATCCGATCACGAGCTGCGGCACGAGCGAGCCGACGACCCAGAGCACAGAGTTCCACGCCACGGTCGGGAAGGCAGGATCCCGGAACACCGCGAGGAAGTTGTCGAAGCCGACAAACGGCGTCGAGGTGAGGTCCCACAGGTTCCAGTCGTGGAAGGCCATGCGCGCGCCCTGCAGCATCGGCCAGTAGGTGAACCAGCAGACGAAGACGATCGCCGGCGCGAGGAAGGCCAGCAGCGTCCACGCCTGACGGCCGCGGAACGGGCGTCGGCGGGATGCCGGGGAGGCCCCGGCGGCGGTCTGCTGCGAAGCAGTGCCGACGGAGCCTCCCTTCTGAGCGGTGCGGGCCACAGGTCAGCCCTTTTCCGCGGCGTACTTCTCGGTCCAGAACGCATCCCACGAGGCCAGCAGGTCGCTGGTCGACATGTTGCCCAGCAGCACGTTCTGCACGTCCTGGTCGGACTTCTGGATCCACTCGGTCCACCAGCTGACCCCGCGCGGCTGGCGCACGTTGACGTAGGTCTCCGGGTCTTCGGTCATGGTGACGTAGCTGGTCCACGGGCCGGACGAGTAGAACTCGTCGTCGGCGGCGGCCGTGATGATCGGCACCAGGCTGTTGGCCTGTGCGAACTCGGTGGCGGGCTCGGCGGACGACAGGAACTCGACGAGCTTGACGGCCGCCTCCTTGTTCTCGCTGTTCTCGGCGACGCCCCAGCCCGCGACGGCGAGTGGCTGCGCGGCCTTGCCCGAGGGGCCGACGAGCAGGGGAGCGGTGTCCCACTGGTCCTCGGTCAGCGAGGAGTCCTGCACGGTCGCGATGACCTCGGGGTCCTGCAGCAGGAACGCCGTGGTGCCGTTCGTGAAGCCGGCGACCATCTCGGGGTAGCCCCACGAGACCGCGGAGGGCGGGGAGGCTTCCTTGAACAGATCGAAGTAGTCGTCGACGGCGTCCTGTGCCTCGGGTGCGGCGAAGATCGTCGAGCCGTCCTCCATCAGGAACGCGTCGTCGACGTCGAGTCCGTCGATCGTGTACGCCTCGATCGCCGCGACCACGTTGCTGTTGGCGTTCTGACCGCCGCGGAAGGCGTAGCCGTAGATGTTGTTCGACGGGTCCTGGATCGTGCTCGCCTGCTCCAGAAGGTCCTTCCAGCTGTGCGGCGGACCGTCGAAGCCTGCGTCCTTCACCAGGTCGGTGCGGTAGAACAGCGACAGCCCGTAGAAGCCGTAGGGCACGAAGTAGCTCTTGCCGTCGGCGGCGACCGAAGCGGACTGGGCGTTGTCGGTCAGCGCGTCCCAGCCGTCCCACTTCTCGAGGTCGGGGCCCAGGTCGTAGAGCCAGCCGTTGTTCGCGAACGGCCCGACCGTGATGTCACGCACCTCCAGCACGTCGACGCCCTTGCCGGACTGCAGCATCTGCTGGATCTTCGCGTCGGCCTGCTCGGTGGGAGGCGAGACGAGGTTGACCGTGATCTTCGGGTTCGCCTTCTCGAAGTCGTCGAGCAGCCCGCGCAGGAGCTCGGTGCGGGCGGGGTTGGTCAGGCTCTCGACCATCTGCAGGGTGACGGTGCCGTCGGTGGACGGGCCGGAGCTTGCGGAACAGCCGGTGAGAGCGAGGACGGCGACGGTGCCGAATCCCGCTGCGGTCGTCAAGATCTTGTTCTTCACGATGTGCCTCTCGGTGGGGTGGGGGTGGGTGTTGCGGTCGGGTGGGTGTTGCGGTCAGGGGACGATGAGGGAGTCGGCGGGACGGATGCCGGCCCGGCTCAGGATCTGCGGCACGCAGCGCTCGACGAAGGTCTCGTAGTCGGCGGCCTCGTTGTAGAGGTGGGCCGAGAGCCGGAAGTAGCCGACCCCGCGGAAGCTCGTGAACGCCGTCTCGACGCCGACCTCGTCGAGCAGGTCCATCCGCAGGCCGTCGGCCTCTTCGCGGGTCGCGCCGAGCCCGAGCGGAAGACGCACCAGTCGCATCGACGGCACCGGAGAGGGGAGTGGCGTGAGCGGATCCTCGTCACCGTACGGGCGCAGGGCTTCGGCGATCAGCTCGGCGCCGGCGTCGGCGATCTCCGCCATGGCCGTGCGTGCCGAGGCCCAGCCGAACTCGCTCTCGATGAAGTCGATCGCGGTCGGGGTGGCCAGGTACGTGGTGGCGTCGATCGTTCCCTGCGTGTCGAAACGGGAGGGGTACGCCTCCCGCGCGGCCCACGAGTCGATGAGCGGCCAGAGCTCGTCACGGTCGGCGGCGGAGGTCACCAGCAGGGCGGAGCCGCGCGGGGCGCACGGCCATTTGTGCATGTTCCCGAACCACCAGTCGCCACCCGCGACGGTGGCCGCATCCGGGATGAGGCCGGGGGCGTGGGCGCCGTCGACGAGCGTGCGCACGCCGCGCTCGGCTGCCGCATCGGCGATGCGTCGGGTGGGCAGCACGCGGGCGGTCGGGGAGGTGATCTGGTCGACCACGATCAGACGTGTGCGGGGGGTGAGCTCATCGGCGAAGAGCTGAACGATCTCGTCGTCGGAGGAGAGCAGCGGCAGGGCGACGGTGCGCACGCGCGCCCCGAACCGGCGGGCGAGGCGCTCGGCTCCCATGGTGATGGCGCCGTAGCCCTGGTCGGTCACCAGGATCTCGTCGCAGGCTTCGAGCTGCAGGGCGTTGTAGACGACGGTCGCGGCGGCCGAGGCGTTGGGTACGAAGGCGCTGTCCTCGGCGCGCGCGCCCACGAACGGGGCGGTGCGCTCGCGGGCCGCCCGCACGCGCTCGGCGATGCGCGGGAACCACTCGACGGGGCTGAGGTCCGCGCGGCGGCGCAGGGCGTCCTGGTGCTCGACGACGACGGACGGGACCGCGCCGAAGGATCCGTGATTGAGGTGGATCACCGCCGGGTCGAGGGGCCAGGCGTCGCGCGCTCGCATGCCGGAGTTCAGCGTGAGCGGTGCGGGGAACAGCGGTGTGGGCATCAGTCCTCATCGATGAGTCGGGCGAGTTGTTGCACAACTTTGCCACATGCCGTCGAAAACTGCCATGAAAAGGTGAAGATGAAACATAGTTGTCATACGAGTTTCCTGCGAAGGGGAGTTCCGACAGACTTCACGAGGGGTGGGGGAGTGTCAGAGAGGATGACGATGAGCGCACTCGACACGGCGTTGCACGGGCTGCGGGCGCTGATCGCCGACGGTGCGCTGCGGCCCGGAGACCGACTGCCGAGCGAAGGCGAGCTCTGCGAACGTCTCGGCGTCTCCCGCGGGTCTCTCCGCGAAGCGATCCGGATGCTGGCCGCCCTCGGCGTGCTCGACACCCGTCACGGCTCGGGCAGCTACGTCAGCGAGCTGCGCGCGGCCGACCTGATCGGCAGTCTGTCGCTCACGGTCGGGCTGCTGCCGATGGCGGGAGTGCTCGAACTGACCGAACTCCGCCGCGTGCTCGAACCGCATGCGGCCGCGCTCGCCGCCGCCCGCATCGACGACGAGACCGTGGAGGCCCTGGACCGCGTGCTCGACGAGATCGAGGCGACCACCGACTTCGAGGCGCAGTCGCGGCTCGACCACGAGTTCCACATGGCGATCTCCGGCGTCGCGGGGAACGAAGCGCTGACCAGCCTGATCGACGTGCTGCGATCGCGGTCGCGGGCGTATCGCATCTCCGACCCCGAGGATGCGGCCGAGCTCAAGGTGCATTCCGATGCCGGGCACCGCGCGATCCTGCGCGGTCTGGCGGCGGCGGATCCGGTCGCCGCGAGTGCCGCAGCCTCCGCCCATGTCGCGTACACCGAGTACTGGGTGCGGCGGTACTCCGGTCTCTGACGCCCGTCGATGTGGACGGGGTCGAACGCGGGGATGAGTCCGACTCTGAGTCCGCGTCTCTTCCGGAAGGACTCATCCACGCACCGAATGACGATGCAGACGACGAGCAACGCTGAGCCGAAAGCTCGGAGTATTCAACCCCACCTGGCAAGTTCTCTTACAGAGATTCGGTAGGTGTCGTCCGTTGCAGAGACAGAAGTCACCTCAAACCCGAAGCGGTGGGCTTCAAGATCCAGCTCTGCCGCGGGGACCCGCGCACGGAAGGGCTTGTACTCTGCCGTGGCAGTTGGGAGGGACTCCGTGTAGTCGTAGGAGACGGTCCAGCTGTGAGCTCCGACCATCTGCCCAAGCGCGGTGGTCACTTCCTGTATCGGCTCCCTCGTCGGGTCCCCTTCCGCGCGCAAGCGACCTTTGTCCTCCGAGTTGATTAGTCGGCGTAGCGCGTGGATGTCTTCCTGGATGAGCTCGAGCTTGGCGTCTGTCGCCGAACCGTTCGGTTCGGGCTGAGCGGCAGTGATTGTCAACCCAAAGTGTCGCCACAGCGGATTTGAGCCCCCGCAACTGGCCTCACTAGCGCGAAGATGCTTCGCAAGTTTCTCGACTTGTTCCGGAACACCCCATCCACGCAGCGTCGAGTCGTAGTCGTGTGTGTTCAGGCCCGACGTGTCGAAGGGAAGTGAAGTGTGCTCATCTCGAACCAGCGCCACCGGCTTGTTCAGAGACGTGCGCACCCCGAGCTCGAAAAAGACGTTCGGATTGTGGCTGGAGAGGTCGCACATCACCATCTCCGCGGTAGCCAGGTGCTTAATGATCTCGCCATGAATCATGTGTGAGCCCTGAGTGACTGGTCGAATCGCCTCATACCCCGCCTTTTCGATCGCCGGCACGAAGATCGTCTCCATCACATGAATCCAATGCTCCGCGTCGCCCCCGAACCGCTCCGCGTCTTCGGTCCGCGTGGAGATCGGCATAGCGATAAAGCAGCGAGGTTGTCGGGTATCACGCGCGGTCATGGCTGCACTCTATCGGGAACCTCGGAGACCAACCGGGGGCATGCCTCTCGCAATCTTCCAGGAAGAAAAACATGTCAAACGTGTCGGAGTGGTGTGCTAAGCGGTGCTCGCACCTGAACTATGGCTCGAAGTGTCGCCGATCTGGCGGCGGTCTCTTCGTTCTCGGGTGGGTCCCGCCGCCGCACGCTCGCATCCCTTCGCAGAGTCGTTCTGGCCGTGCGGGCAGAATCACATCGACTGCGACGCCCCACATGACGAGTACGCGAACGCCGACCGTTTCGAGCTCGATCACTTCTACCCGGTGGTCGACGCACCCGAGCTGCAGGACGACCCGGCGAACTCCCGCCCGTCCGCGCACGGGTCTTGCAACGTCCGCTCGAACGGACCGTCTCGCGCTGCTCTCGGGGCACCTAGTCAGGCATGGAATTGAGTTCCGAAGCGAGACGTTTGGGACGTCGTCGGCTAGACCCCGACGGCGGAGGAGTACTGTCCCATCCCAGCGAAGTCGGGGAACATTGTGTCGCGTGTGAAGCCAAAATTCCTCGCGAGCATAGCTAAGAGGATGGGTTTCACCTCTGACCGAACGGTGACCGCAATAACGTCTGGAAAGACCGTCTGGCGGCGGCCACGTTCGTTGGCCAGGCCCGACGGCCCGCAGAGCTTTTCGAGACGCCGGTGGGGAGATTCGCCCCATTTTTGCGAAGGAAGCGTGAGTGGCCCGAGTTCTGACTCGGGCCAAGCGGAAGACGATTCCGGCGCGCTGTAAAACGCAAAAACACCACGCTGGGCCGCGATCCGAGCATCGATCGGAGGGGTCGCGTATAGCATCCTCGCTGGCTGATGCGATGCGTCGAACGCGGCTTCGTACGTGTCAGCGCTGTAAGGGCGATCGATCTCAGTGAACTGTCCGCGCTTCATCGCAAGCAAAACGCCATCAACGTCTCGGACACTCTTCCCATTAGCGTCGGCGGAATCGTCGTCACAAAGGAACCAAAGCGCGACGAACGGATCGGTTGAGCAGTCAATCAGTCGCGTGATGGCCCCGTGGTGACGTAGACGGGCGAGGATCTCCCAATCGCCCATGCGCTGGGCGCCGTCGATGCCAAGCCGACGCGCTTTTCGAATCATGGCTCGCTCGTTCTCGTGGATCTGTTCTGACGAGAGTCCTTCCCGGCCCGCCTTCGATACCAGCCGCCAGCTCTCATTGGCCTGTCCCCGCCAGACGACGCCTTCGGACGGCCCTCGTAGCGTGATCCCCGCGATTGCCGTCATAACATCCGAAGCTGCATCTACGTGGGTGTTCGCCCCAAGCGACGCAAAGTCCGGCTGTCGAGCCTTCTCTGATGTGTAACGCATCCAGCTGGGCCAAAGAGACATGCCCGTAAGCATGCCGTCATGGCCCCCCGTGCACAAGCTCCAAGTGAAGCGGGGGGAGGGGCGGTCAATCCTCCGAGTACCGCGGCAAGCGGAACACCTCAGCCGAGGGTGATGTCGACCTGGATCTCGGCGGCGATGCGTTCGAGGTCGGCACGCAGGGCGTCGAGGTCGACGGAAGCGGGGACCTTCGCGGTCACCGACGCTTCGAACAGACGCCCTCCGGCCATCGCGGCATCTCGAGTCTCGGTGGCGAGCTCCTCGATGCTCAGGGCGTGCGCACTCAGCACGCCGGAGACCTCGCGCACGATGCCGGGGCGGTCGTTGCCGAGCACCTGGATCTCGAGCAGCTGATCGTCGTCGGCAGCCGCATCCGGAGTGCCGGTGAGCACGGCGAGCGTGAGGAGTCCCTGACCCTGCAGGCCGCGCAGTGCGGACGACAGCTCGGCCTCCCGGTCATCCGCGACTGAGACCTCGATCACGCCGGCGAACGTGCCGGCGAGCTCGGCCAGGGAACTGTTCTCCCAGTTGCCGCCGTGCGCATCCACGACATCGGCGACGGCGGCCACGAGGCCAGGACGGTCTGCACCCGCGACGGTGAGGATCAGAGTAGTCATGCGGCCAGCGTAGCCCGTAGCGCTCAAGCCCTCAGATGGAGGTCATGTGAGCGGCACTGGCGGCTGTTGCGCGTTCCCTGAGCCTCTTTGCATTCTTTCGTGATCTGCGCAAGGACCGAATCGTTGCCGAGTCCTCTGCGTCACGGATCCAGGGAACACGTCGTCGGATGGGTGTGAGGGTCAGGAAGGTCACCTGCGCGAGGACCAGCACGATTGCTCCAACACCCACACCAAACCAAGGAGCAGTGGATTCGTGCGCCAAGAACACGATGAGGGTGAGAAGTCCCCCGCAGGTGAGTGCAATCGCAACGAGCGGTGACGCGAGCAGCAAAGTTGTGTTTGCGGCGATGGACATGTCGCGTGTCAGCCACCACATGATCGAGATCGTGGCAATTGTGATTGTCGGGAGTGTCCAGTAGAGAGGCAGCGCGAACTCGCGCCAGGCGTCGGTGCTCTCTGCCGTCAGCACCGCGACGAAGGCTATGACGACGAGCCAAAGAACAGAAGGAGCGACGAGTACGAGGATCGCGCCTCGGTAAGGATGAGCGGGGGGATCGTCAGTGCGGCGGATGCCATAACTTTGAGCGCGTCGTCTCTGGCGTCGCCAGCGCTCAGTCTCTTGATCGGCTGCTGTTTGTGGTGATGTGCGACCTATCGCGAGACGCGCCGCCAGCGAGAGTATCCAGGTCAACACAAGAACGACGACTGTCTCCGGCCATCGTGTGCTGTCACCAGCGGCGATGCGCACACTGCAGGCCGCCATGAAGAGGAGCAGCAAGAACGTGACAAAGAGCACGGTGGTGAGAATCTGGTGGAGCTTCGGGTGAAGGGTTTCCGCGTCGAGCCCAAAGCGTGTCATCACGGCAATCGACACGATGATTGTGCCGACGACACCGAGGGCGGCGAGGGACTGATCCAGGACTGGAGTGAGATATGTGCCGATGGCGGCGTACTGGTCTCCATAGTCTCCGGGGAGGTTCGGAGGCGGAGCGAGGGCGAACACGCCTGCAGCGATGAGGCCGAACATCGCGGGCTCGAACCAGAGGGAGGCCTTCCACGGTTGCTGGCCGGTCGTATTTTCCAGGGCGGAGCGGTGCATCTTGGTCATCAAGCTGAGGTTAGCGACCTCTGTCAACCGGGCATGACTGGCACGCGACTCCGCCCTGGGTTCGACTGCCCTCACTCCACCCAGACCCCGGACTCCAGAAATCCTTCGAGGCGCGCGCGGTGCGGGGCGAGGTCCCAACCTTGGGCGGCGACCCACTCGTCGGAGTAGTAGGTGCCGGCGTAGCGGACGCCGCTGTCGCAGATCAGGGTCACGACACTGCCGGTCTCGCCCGCGGCCCGCATCCGGGCGATGAGCTGGAACGCACCGTAGAGGTTGGTGCCGGTCGAGCCGCCGGCCCAGTGCAGGGTGCGCTCGCGCAGCAGGCGGATCGCGGCGATCGACCCGGCATCCGGCACCTGGATCATCTCGTCGATCACGGTCGGCACGAACGAGGCCTCGACCCGGGGGCGTCCGATGCCCTCGATGCGGCTCGGGCGCCCGGCCGGCGGATCCACGGTCCCTGCCCAGCCGTCGTAGAAGGCCGAGCCTTCGGGGTCGACGACCGCGACCTTCGTGTCATGTCGGCGATACTTCACGTACCGGCCGAACGTGGCACTCGTGCCGCCGGTTCCGGCGCCCGTGACGATCCAGGTGGGGATCGGATGCCGCTCCTGAGCGAGCTGGCTGAACACGCTCTCGGCGATGTTGTTGTTGCCGCGCCAGTCGGTCGCGCGCTCGGCGAACGTGAACTGGTCGAGGTAGTGGCCGGTGCAGTCGGAGGCCAGACGTTGGGCCTCGGGCGACATGTCCTCCGCACGGTCGACGAAGTGGCACGTGCCGCCGTAGAACTCGATGAGGTCGATCTTCTCCTGCACGGTCGAACGGGGCACGACCGTGATGAACGGCAACCCGAGCATGCGGGCGAAGTACGCCTCGGACACGGCGGTCGATCCGCTCGACGACTCGACGAGCGTGGTGTCTTCGCGGATGCGTCCGTTGACCAGGCCGTAGAGGATCAGCGAACGCGCGAGGCGGTGCTTGAGGGAGCCCGTCGGGTGCACGGACTCGTCCTTGAGGTACAGGTCGATGCCCCACTCGGGCGGCAGCGGGAAGAGGTGCAGGTGCGTGTCGGCGCTGCGGTTGGCATCGGCTTCCAGCAGGGCGATCGCGGTGCTGGTCCAGTCGCTCATGTCCTCGACACTACCGGGCGGACGTCCGGGCACCCTGGTCGATCACGCGGCGGCGGGACGCTCGGGGCCGAGGTGGGTGGAGGTCGGCTCGCCTGCCGCATCGCCCTTGAGCTCGATGAGGATGGTGTGCGTCGGCGTCGTTCCGGTGTTCTCGCCGGAATGACGCTGCGCGGGCAACCACACGGCCTGTCCCGCGGCGAGGACGGTGTCGAAGGTGCGGTCGCCCAGGCTGAGGCGGCGGGAGAAATCGCTGAGGGTGACCAGAACGCTGTTCGGATGATCGTGCGGCGTCGTCTTGTCGCCGGGCTCATCGGTGTAGTCGAGCACGCGGACGTGCTCGTTCTCCCAGAGCGTGCGGTAGTGGTCGGGGTCGGTGAGGGTGGGATCGTCGGTGATCATGCGGTGACGGTACACCCGGCGCGGTACCGCCGACAGGGTCTCCTCAGCCGACCGTTCCGGCCGGGGAGGCCCCGCCGTCGCCGTCGACGTGCAGGAGCGATGCCTGAGACTGCTCCTGCTGCAACTGGAACTCGAAACGCGAACGGTCGCCGCGGTGATACGCGATGAAGTACTCGATGGGCGTGCCGTCGGCGCTGCGGCTGACGCTGCGTAGACGCAGCAGTGCCGAACCGGCGCTCACGCCCAGGTGCTGAGCCTGCTCGTGCGTGGCCACGGTCGCCTCCGCCGAGCGCACACCGTGCGTCGCGACGATGTCGTTGTCGGCGAGCAGTCGATAGAGCGAGCCCTCTGTGAGGTCGGCGCCGAGGGTGACGGATCCGACGGCCTCCGGCATCCAGGTCGTCGAGAGCGACCACGGTTCGCCGTCGACGTGGCGCAGACGCTCGAGCACGACGACAGGGGAGCCGACCGGCACCTCGAGGGCGAGCGCGACCTCGTCATCGGCTGCCGTCTGCTCGTGCCGCAGCACGTCGCTGTGCACATGTCCGCCGCGGCGCTCGACGTCGTCGTACAGACCGACGAGCGTGTGCACCAGGCTCTCGCTGGTGCGGGGGCGGGAGACGAACGTGCCCTTGCCCTTCACCCGTTCGACGAGCCCCTCGTGCTCCAGCTGGGCGAGCGCCTGGCGCACGACGGTGCGCGAGATGCCGTAGCGCTCGCACAGGCGGTGCTCGCCGGGCAGCGGGTCGCCGGGCTGCAGACCGTCGCGGGCGATGCCGTCGATGATCAGCTGGCGCAGCTGGTCGTACATGGGCGCGGCGGAGTGCCGGTCGATCGCGTCGTCGACGATGGCCATCAGTACGCCACCCCCGCGTGCAGGATCACGTTCGCGTAGGGGGTGAACTCGCCGGACCGCACGAACGCCCGTGCGCCGTGACTGAGCTTCTTGAACTCCACATGCGGGACGAGGTCGATCTCGAACCCCATGCCGGCGAACCGCTCGCGCAGTGCGGCCAGCACCTCCGGGCTCTTCTCGGCGACCTCGGCCGAGACCGTCGCCCCCTCGACCACCAGCTCGGCGAGCACGGTGTCGAGCACGTCGAGGAAGGCCGGAGCCCCCGGGCGATACGCCAGGTCGATGCGCTCGGATCCCGGGGGGATGGGCAGGCCTGCGTCGGTGACGACGATCAGATCGGTGTGCCCGGTCTCGCTGATCACGCGGGACAGCGCGGGATTGATCGTGGTGGCCGTCTTGCGCATGTGTCTCCTCGGTTCTCCGGATGCTCGGTTCGCAGGTTCAGCTCGCGACGGGTGCGGGGGCGTGCGCTGAGCTGCGCTCCGCCAGGAACGCGTCGACGTCGGCGCGGTGCGGAAGGCTCGGCGATGCCCCCTGCTTCGTGACCGCCAGCGCGCCGGCCGCGGTGGCCAGGCGCACGGCATCCGCCAGGGTGCTGCCGCTCGCGAGCGCCGCGCCGAGATAGCCGGCGTAGGCGTCGCCCGCGGCGGTCGTGTCGACCGCATCCACGGGGAACGGCGGGATCACGGATGCGCCCTCGGCCGTCACGACGCACGAGCCCTGGCCCGCGAGGGTGATCACGGCGGCGCCGACCCCCTGGGCGAGGAACCAGCGTCCGGCCTGCTCGGCCGACGCGGCATCCGTCACCTCGATACCGCTGATTAGCGTCGCCTCGGTCTCGTTGGGGGTGACGATGTCGATGCTCCGCCAGATCTCGGCGTCGAGCTCGGCTGCCGGGGCGGGATCGAGGATCACGGTCATGCCGTGCTCGCGACCGCGCGCGGTGATGTGGGCGGTGAGCGCGGAGGGCGTCTCGAGCTGGGTGAGCAGCACCGAGGTCGTGGGGGCGAGGGCTGCGAGCGCCTCGTCGATCTGCGCGGCGCTGAGGGCGGCATTGGCGAGCGGAACCATGACGATGTCGTTCTGCGCCGACGAGTCGACGCGGATGTGCGCCACGCCTGTCGGGCCGGGGACCGTGCGCAGGTGCGCGAGGTCGACGCCGGCCGCGGTCAGCCCGTCGACGACCAGGTCGTGGAACAGGTCGTCTCCGACGCAGCCGACGAAGCTCGTGCGCGCACCGGAGCGCCCGGCGGCGACAGCCTGGTTCGCGCCCTTGCCGCCCAGCATGAGCGTGAACTCGTCCCCGAGAATCGTCTCGCCCCTGGCGGGCAGACGTCCGGAGAAGGTGGTCACATCGGCCGTGACGCTGCCGACGATGACGACGCCGGTACGGTCCTCGGGGTGTGCGGGGGTCATCTCGCTCCTGATCTTCCTCGACGGCAGGCGTAGCCGACGCTTTGACAGACCGCGGTGGCTGTCATTACATTAGCCGAAACCGCACCTGTAACGACAGGTTGTCCGCGAGGAGACCCCGATGAACCCGATCGCGCCACGCCTGTACGTCGACAGCGCCGACGTCGACCGTGTCTCCCGACTGCTCGCCGCTGGTGTGGTGCACGGTGTCACCACCAACCCGACCATCCTCGAACGGGGAGGCCGCACCGCCGCCGAGATCCCCGAGCTCTACGCCCGGTGGGAGTCGGAGGGGGCGCGCGAGATCTTCTTCCAGACCTGGGGCGGCGACGCCGCGTCCTTCCTCCGCAACGCCGAGGGCATCCGCGCACTGGGCGACCGCGTGGCCGTGAAGGTCCCGGCCACGGCGGCGGGCTTCGCCGCCGCATCCGCTCTCGTGCGCGACGGCGCCACCGTGCTCGTCACCGCCGTGTACTCGGTCGCGCAGGCCCTCGCGTGCGCCTCGATCGGCGCGCAGTACATCGCTCCATACCTCGGACGGATGCGCGACGCGGGCCTCGACGGCGACGCGACGATCGCCCGCATGCAGGAGGTGTGCGCGGGGAGCGACTCGAACGTGCTCGCCGCATCGCTGCGCTCGCCGGACGACATCACCGGTCTGCGCCTTGCGGGAGTGCCGTACTTCACCGCTGCGCCGGATGTGCTCGACCGGGTGCTCTTCCATGAGGTGAGCGACAGCTCGGCCGCCGAGTTCGACGCCGCGATGGTGCGCCTGGGCGCGTGAGCGCGGTCTGCTGAAGTCCGCAGGCGGGGTCAGCTCGCCGCGGCCTGGCGCAGCCAGCGCTCCACGCCCGCGATATGCGCGGTGGCGAGCGAGGTCGCGAGGGCGGAGTCGTGCTGGGCGATCGCGTCGGCGATGGCCCGGTGCTCGGACAGGGTGCGCTCGACCGCGCCGCCCTCGGTGAGGCCGCGCCACACGCGGGCGCGCACGGTCTGGCTGCTCAGATGCTCGATCAGACTCGCGAGGTACGCGTTGCCGGACATCGCGACGATCTCGCGATGGAACCGGATGTCGTGGTCGACCAGAGACTCGATGGTCACGGCCGCGTCGACCGAATCGACCTCGTCCTGCAGCTCGGCGATCTGCTCCTCCGTGCCGAGGGTGGCCGCCAGCCCTGTCGCCTGCGACTCCAGCATGCGGCGCACCGCGAAGATCTCGAGCATCGAGTCGTCGTCGTGCATGTCGACGACGAACGCGATCGCCTCCAGCAGCAGATGCGGTTCGAGGCTCGTCACGTAGGTGCCGTCGCCGCGTCGCACGTCGAGGACCCGGATGACCTCCAGCGCCTTGACCGCCTCGCGCATCGAGCTGCGGGAGAGGCCGAGCCGCTCGGACAGCTCCTTCTCGGGGGGAAGGCGATCGCCGGGGGCGAGCTCGCCCGCCACGATCATCGCCTTGATCTTCTCGATCGCCTCGTCGGTGACTGCCATGGCGTCATCCTAGCGATTGATCGGATGTCTCCGGCAGGATGGAGCCATGCGCGTTCTCGATTCACACCTGCACCTCTGGGATCCGGGGGTGCTGACCTACACCTGGCTCGAGGGGCCGCTGGCGTACCGGTTCGCCGACCGGGAGCTGGAGCTCGCCCGCCTGTCCGCCGCGCACCCGGAGAAGTCGGTGTTCGTGCAGGCGGAGACCATCGAAGACGACTTCCTCGACGAGGTGCAGTGGGTCGCGGGGCTGGCGCCTGCGCTCGGCATCGTCGGGATCGTCGCCGGCATCCGTCTCGACCGGGGAACCGACACGGTCGCGCACCTGGAGGGGCTCATGGCCGAGCCCCTCGTCGTCGGAGTGCGGCACAACCTGCAGGGCGAGCCGGACGGACTGGCCGTCTCGGCCGCGTTCGTGACCGGCGCGCGTGAGGTCGCCGCGCGCGATCTGACCTTCGACGCGTGCGTGCGCGCCGATCAGCTCCCGGAGATCGCCCGTTTCGCCGGTGCGATCCCGGAGCTGCGGATCGTGCTCGACCATCTCGGCAAGCCTGCCGTCGGCACGGCGGCCTCGCCGCTCCCGCCGTCGGCGGCGTGGGCTCGCGATCTCGCCGAACTCGCCCGTCATCCGCACACCTTCTGCAAGCTCTCCGGCCTGCCGGGAGAGGCAGGCGGAGACTGGAACGCCGAGCAGCTGGAGCCGTTCCTCGACGTGGCGGCGGATGCCTTCGGGATCGAGCGCCTGATGTGGGGGAGTGACTGGCCGGTCTCGGCCATCGGCCCCGCCGAGCCCGGCGACCCGCACGCGCCGGAGGAGGGCTCCGCGACGTACCAGCCCACCGCGCGGTCGCGCTGGGCCGACACCGTCGTGGCGTGGGCGGAGTCGCGGGGCCACGACCTCGACGCCCTCCTGTGGGGGAACGCCGAGCGGTTCTATCGCACCGCTCAGCCGCGGCAGATCCCGTCTGATGCTGCTCCGCGCTCCGGCCTCCGGGGTTGGCTCCGCGGTCACCGCGGGTGAGCGTCGGTCTCTGCGGTTCCGGTCGCGATTGCTGCCGCGGGGTCGGCTCCGAGACGGCGTCAACTGCGACCGGAACTGATGCCGGGCGACCTGCCGAGAGCACGTCGGATTCGCAGGATCAAGTCCTCCGGGTGCGCGAAGAGCACGCTGGTGACCTCGATCACTGTCCAGCCTGCGACCCGAAGTGCCTCGATCCGCTCGACGTCTGCGGCGTAGCGCTGGGCGTGCCGGATCCCCTGATATTCGATCGCGACCTTCCGGGCCGGATACGCGAGGTCTACGCAGGCGAGGAACTGGCCGTCGTCACCATAGACATCGACATTGAGCTCCGGTTCAGGCAGACCTGCCCACACGATGCGACACCGCAGCGCGGACTCGCGGGCAGACCAGGAGTCCTCGCGGATGAGTTCGATCGCCTGTCGAAGACGGGTCGCGCCGACGCGGCGTCCGAGTTCGACCGCGCTGCGTAGACGTTCCACTGTCGAGTAGGAGGTCTTGCCGGGATCCGGTCGGCCGTATCCGACCCGCCAGACGCGACAGAAGTAGTCGCCGAGGGCGACGAGGTCGAGCAGATCCCACGTTCCGAGACCGGCGAACGTCAGCTCCGGGCTGGCGACCGTCAGCCCGGATGGGTGGAGAAGGCGGGCAGCGGGCGCGCGAAGTCGATGCGCTCGTACTCCAGCCGCGCGGACAAGGGCTCCAGAACCGAGGGTGGTGACGTGTACCGGGAGCGTGCGCCCGTCGGCGGGCCGTCTGTCAGCGAGGACCAGAGGCATGGGACCACCCCAGATCGCGACGGCGCTCTCGTGACTGAGGAACTGACCCGGGCGCAGCCGAGGGCCGTACTCATGCGCGCGGATGCGTCTCTCGACCTGTTGCCGCTCGAAGGAGTCGAGATCGTCGCGAACTGTAGAAGTTCGCACCTGCCGCCGAACGCCACGGAACGGAGTTTCGAGATCGCCTCTTCGCAGGCGGCCCGCATTGATTCCAGCATCCAGTGCCTGTTGCACTGAGAACGATGCACCGAGATGCGCGGGAAGGGGGCGAGACGGAGTCATCGCGCCACGATCGCAGGGTTGCGCGGTCGCTGCTGCGGCTTTCCACAGGTGGCTCGTGTCACGCGCTCCGGTCGCAGTTGCCGTCGTCCGGCGTCGGTCTCTGCGCTTCCGGTCGCAATTGTTGCCGCCCTCGCGCGACGGAGGCGGCGTCAACTGCGACCGGAACGCAGGCGGATGCTACTCCGCGCGCAGGCGCAGCTGGGCCATACCGCCGTCGACCTCGATGAAGGTGCCGGTGGTCGATCCCGCTGCGGGGCTCACGAGGTAGGCGACCGCAGCGGCGACCTCGTCGGGGCTGACCAGGCGTCCGTGCGGCTGGCGTGCTTCGAGGGCGGCGCGCTCGGCGGCGGGGTCGGCTGCCGAATCGAGCAGTCGGCCCACCCACGGGGTGTCGGCCGTGCCGGGGTTGACCGCGTTCACACGGATGCCCTCGCGCAGGTGGTCGGCGGCCATCGCGCGCGTGAGGGCTGCGACGGCTCCCTTCGACGCGCTGTAGAGCGCCCGTTGCGGCAACCCTGTCGTCGAGGCAATGGATGCCGTGTTGCAGACCGCGGCGGACGGAGACTTCCGCAGCCAGGGGAGGGCTGCCGAGGTGACGCGGGCGATGCCCGTGACGTTGACCGAGAGCACGCGCGCCCACTCGTCGTCGTCGTTCGCGGTGATGTCGCCCTGGGCGCCGATGCCGGCGTTGTTGACGACGATGTCGATGCGCCCGAACTTCTCGCCCACGGCGGCCACCGCCGCGTCGACGCTCGCGCGGTCGGAGACGTCGGCCGTGAAGGCGGCGAAGGCGGGGTCGGCTGCGGCGGTGTCCCGGTCGAGGACCGCGATGCGCGCTCCGTCGGCGTGCAGACGCTGGGCGATCGCCGCGCCGATCCCTGATGCTCCACCGGTGACGATCGCCACCAGTCCGTTCAATGCGCTCACTTCCGGGCCTCCCATGCCACGAACTCCTGCCGTTGACGGCCGAGGCCGTCGATCTCGATCTCGACCACGTCGCCCGCGGCGAGATAGGGGTACTTGCCCGACAGGGCGACGCCCTGCGGCGTGCCGGTGAGGATGAGGTCACCGGGCTCCAGCGTCACGTACTGCGAGAGGTGGTGCACGATGTGCTCGACGGTGAAGATCATGTCGCTCGTGTTCGAGTCCTGCCGCGGCTCGCCGTTCACGAAGCTGCGAAGCCCGAGCGCGTGGTGATCCACCTCGTCGGGGGTGACGAGCCAGGGCCCGGTGGGGTTGAAGCCGGCTGCGATCTTGCCTTTCGACCACTGCCCGCCCGAGACGGCCATCTGGAAGTCGCGCTCGGAGACGTCGTTCGCGGCGACGAAGCCGGCCACGTGCGCCATCGACTCGTCGGGGGAGTCGAGGTAGGCGGTGCGGGTGCCGATCACGATGCCGAGCTCGACCTCCCAGTCGGTCTTCTCGCTGCCGCGCGGGATCGTGACCGCATCGTTCGGGCCCACGACCGTGTTCGGCGTCTTGAGGAAGAGGATCGGGATGGTGGGCGGCTCCGATCCCGACTCGGCGGCGTGAGCGGCGTAGTTCATGCCGATGCAGATCACGGCACTCGGGCGGGCGATCGGGGCGCCGACGCGCAGCGATGCGGCGTCCGCGAGTTCGGGGAGGTCTCCGGCATCGCGGGCGGCAACGACGCGGTCGACGAAGTCACCCTCGAGGAAATCGCCGTTCACATCGGATGTTACGGGGCGGAGGTCGAGGTATCGGTCGCCCTCCACGAGGACGGGGATCTCATTCCCGGGGGTGCCGAGCCGCGCGAACTTCATGTTTCTCCTGATCGGTCGGGAGGCCGCGATGAGGCGGCCGGTCTCGTTGACAGTATAGACATCCGATGTTTACACTCCAAGAGATCCGCGCGGAAGAAATCAGCCGCGCATCGAGAGGAATCCCGTGAGCCGTATCGTCGCCCTCGACACCACCGACATCCGCTTCCCCACGTCCCTGAGCCTGGACGGGTCGGACGCGATGAACCCCGACCCCGACTACTCGGCCGCGTACGTCATCGTGCGCACCGACGCCGACGACGACATCGAGGGCCACGCGTTCGTCTTCACGATCGGCCGCGGCAACGACGTGCAGGTCGCGGCCATCGACGCGCTGGCAGGTCACCTGGTGGGTCGCGAGATCGAGCCCCTCCTCGACGACATGGGCGGCACGTTCCGCGACATCATCGGCGATTCGCAACTGCGCTGGCTCGGGCCGGAGAAGGGCGTCATGCACATGGCCATCGGCGCGGTCATCAACGCGCTGTGGGACATCAAGGCCAAGCGCGCCGGCCTTCCGCTCTGGCAGCTGCTCGCCCGTATGACGCCGGAGGAACTCGTCGACCTCGTCGACTTCCGGTACCTCACCAACGCCCTCACCCGCGACGACGCCCTCGAGATCCTGCGTGCCGCCGAGCCCGGTCGGGCCGAGAGGGAACAGCAACTGCTCGCCTCCGGATATCCCGGCTACACCACGAGCCCCGGATGGCTCGGCTACTCCGACGAGAAGCTCGAGCGCCTCGCCCGCGAAGCGATGGCCGACGGCTTCACCCAGATCAAGCTCAAGGTCGGCGCCGACCTCGACGACGACATCCGCCGCTTCCGCAAGGCGCGTGAGGTGTGCGGGCCCGACTTCCCGATCGCGATCGACGCGAACCAGCGCTGGGAGGTGTCGGAAGCGATCGAGTGGGTCAACGCGCTCGCCGAGTTCCACCCCGCCTGGATCGAGGAGCCCACCAGCCCCGACGACGTGCTCGGCCACGCCGAGATCGCCCGCGGCGTCGCACCGATCCGCGTCGCCACCGGTGAGCACGCCCAGAACCGCGTCATCTTCAAGCAGCTGCTGCAGGCCGAGGCGATCTCCGTCATGCAGATCGACGCCGTGCGCGTCGCCGGCGTGAACGAGAACATCGCCAACCTGCTGCTCGCCGCGAAGTTCGACGTGCCGGTCTGCCCGCACGCCGGCGGTGTGGGCCTGTGCGAGGCTGTGCAGCACCTGTCCATGTTCGACTTCGTCGCCGTCACCGGCACGCGCGAGGGCCGCATGATCGAGTTCGTCGACCACCTGCACGAGCACTTCGTCGTGCCCACCGACATCCAGGGCGGTTCGTACATGGCACCCACCGCGCCGGGAACGGGCATGGAGATGAAGGCCGACAGCATCGCGACCTACACCTGGAAGGGTGCACATGTCGGTGCCTGATCGCGCGGGAGTGCCTGACCGCCTGACCGTCCCGACGCTCGGCTACGGTGCCGCGAACGTGGGCAACCTGTTTCGGCCGCTGACCGATGACGAGGCCTGGGCCGTGCTGGATGCCGCGTGGGAGAGCGGCATCCGCTTCTACGACACGGCGCCGCATTACGGGCTCGGACTCTCCGAGCGTCGGCTCGGGGCCTTCCTGCAGACCAAGCCGCGTGACGAGTACGTGCTCTCGACCAAGGCCGGGCGCCTGCTGCGGCCGAACCCCGACCACGTCGGCGGCGGTCTCGACACCGCGAACGACTTCCACGTTCCCGATGACCTGCAGCGCGTGTGGGATTTCTCGGAAGCGGGTATCCGCACGAGCGTCGACGAGTCGCGCGAGCGCCTCGGCATCGAGCGCATCGACCTTCTCTACCTGCATGACCCTGAGCGGCACGACCTCGACCTCGCGCTCGCCGAGGCTCTCCCCGCGATGGAGGGGTTGCGCGCCGATGGCGAGGTGACCGCGATCGGCATCGGCTCGATGGTGTCGGATGCGCTCGCGGCGGCCGTGCGCTCGGCCGACCTCGACCTCGTCATGGTGGCCGGTCGCTACACGCTCCTCGAACAGCCGGCTGCGGTCGATGTGCTGCCCGCATGCCGCGAGACCGGGACCGGGATCGTGGCGGCATCCGTCTTCAACTCGGGTCTGCTCGCGTCGAGCGAGCCGCGTCGCGACGGACGCTACGAGTACGGGCAGCTGCCGGACGAGCTGTGGGACCGGCTCGTGCGCATCGCCGCCGTGTGCGCCGACCACGACGTGCCGCTGCCCGCGGCGGCGATCCAGTTCCCGCTGCAGTCCGACGTCGTGCGATCGGTCGTGGTGGGCGGCAGCCGCCCGGCGCAGCTGCGGCAGAATGCGGAGTACGCAGCGATTGAGATCCCGACGGCCCTGTGGGAGAACCTGGCGGCGGAAGGGCTCATCCCCGCCTGATCGACCTGTCCCCGGAATCACCCGACGTCTCACCGAGAGGAGCACTCGTGCTCGAAGGAATCCATCCCCTGCTCACCGGAGAGCTGCTGCTGCACCTCGATCGCATGGGACACTCCGATGCCGTGGTCGTCGCCGACGCGCATTTCCCGGCATGGGGTCTGGGCGCACGGGTGATCGACCTCCCCGGCACGACGACGCCCGAGGTCGTGGCGGCCATCCGCACGGTGCTCCCTCTGGATGATGCGCCCGGGATCGACCTGATGACCTCGGCTGACGGCGAGGTGCTCGACGTGCAGAACGAGCTGATGGCCGCGGCGGGGACGGCCGTGGATACGACGGCTTTCGTCGAGCGGTTCGCCTACTACGAGGTCGCGAAGGCCGCGTACCTGCTCGTGCGCACGGGCGAGACCCGCAAGTACGGCAACGCGCTGCTGCGCAAGGGTGTCGTCGGGCACGCGTCGGCGTGACGCCGTTCACAACCCGGGAACGGCGTCGGCGGAGGCGGCCGGATCGGCCGTTTCGACTCTGAGCTGCTCTCTTCTCCTGAGTTGTGAACACCGGGAGTTGTGAACGCCGAGTTCAGCGACCGACGGTCGATTCCCGCACGATGAGCTCGGCAGGGAACGGCGTCGTCGCAGGCGGCGGAGCCGAGGGATCGGCGAGCTGCTGCAGCAGGGCGGCCCCGGCGGCGCGGCCGATCTCGTAGCCGGGTTGCCGCACGCTCGTGAGCGGTACGACGCCCTGGTGGGCCTGCGCCACGTCGTCGAAGCCGACCAGCGCGATCTCCTCGGGCACGCGGATTCCGTGGCGCAGCAGCGTGGTGAGCACGCCGAGCGCCACCATGTCGTTCGCCGCGAACACGGCGTCGGGTCGTTCGGAGGCGGGCATCGCGATGATCTGCGCGCCGGCCTGCAGGCCGTCCTCTGTCGCCAGGTGCGGTACCTCGATCGTGGATACCGTCACGTCGGTGCCGGCCACCGCTTCGCGCAGCCCGGCCAGGCGGTCGTTCGACTGACTCACGGCCGGATTGCCGAGGAACAGGATGTGCTCTCGCCCGAGTCCGACGAGATGCTCGCCGGCGAGCCGCCCCCCGGCGCGGTCGTCGAACAGCACGGAGGCGACCTTCGACGAGTCGGGGATCGGGCCCACGACGACCGAACGGATGCCGCGATCGGCGAGCCCCTCCAGGCGCGGCACCACGTCGCCGAGCGGATAGATGACGATGCCCTGCACCCGGTGCGCCTCGAACATGTCGACGTTGCGCCGCTCCTGCGCGTCGTCGCGATTGCTGTTGCTGAAGAACAGCGACCAGCCGCCCTCTCGCGCCACGTCTTCGACCCCACGCGAGAGGTCGTGGAAGTAGGGCAGCCAGGCGTCGAGCAGGATGAGGGCCAGAGCCTTGCTCGACCCCGCGCGGAGTTGCCGAGCGGATTCGTTCGGCACGAAGCCGAGTTGTTCCACCGCCGCGCGCACCCGCTCCCGCGTCGCAGCTCCGAGCACGTGCGGATGGTTGAGGTAGTTGGAGACGGTGGAGGAGGAGACTCCGGCGAGGGCGGCGACGTCCTTGACGCTCGCGGGCATGGGGCTCCTTCGTCATCTTTGTCTTCATCGTCGCTGCGTCGGTCGGGGCTCCTGACCACGTCGGCGGCCTCAGGATATCGGAGGAGTTGCAACGTGCCAAGAAAGTTCTTGACAGGGCTCGTCCGCCCGACGTAGCGTGACTCGCACACCGGGGTTGGCACGTGCCAACCGCGGACGGCGACGGTGCCGCACACCCGCTGGGAGAGGTCTCATGAACATCGGCTGCCACGGGCTCGTCTGGACGGGGAACTTCGATGCCGAGGGCATCCGTCTGGCGGTGCGCAAGACCAAGGAGGCGGGTTTCGACCTCATCGAGTTCCCGCTGATGGACCCGTTCTCGTTCGACGTCTCCGTCGCGAAGGACGCGTTGGAGGAGTACGACCTCGCCGTCAGCGCCTCGCTCGGACTCTCCGAGGCGACCGACGTCACCAACTCCGACCCCGCGATCGTCGCGGCCGGCGAAGCCCTGCTCCTGAAAGCCGTCGACGTGCTCGCGGATCTGGGGGGTCAGCACTTCTGCGGGGTGATCTACAGCGCCATGAAGAAGTACATGGAGCCGGTGACGGCCGGAGGGCTCGCGAGCAGCAAGGCCGCGATCGCGCGGGTCGCCGACCATGCCGCCGAACGGGGGGTCTCCGTCGCGCTCGAGGTCGTGAACCGCTACGAGACCAACGTGCTGAACACGGCGAGGCAGGCTCTGGAGTACGTCGCCGAGGTCGATCGGCCGAACCTCGGGATCCACATCGACACGTACCACATGAACATCGAGGAGTCGGATATGTTCGCGCCGGTCCTCGATGCCGCCCCTGCCCTGCGCTACGTGCACATCGGTGAGAGCCACCGTGGCTATCTCGGGACCGGGACGGTCGACTTCGACACGTTCTTCAAGGCGCTCGGCCGCATCGGCTACGACGGTCCGATCGTCTTCGAGTCGTTCTCGTCGGCGGTCGTCGCCCCCGACCTCAGCCGCATGCTCGGCATCTGGCGCAACCTCTGGAACGACAACGTCGAACTCGGCGCCCACGCGAACGCGTACATCCGCGACAAGCTCGTGGCGGTCGAGTCGATCCGCCTCCACTGAGTGGGAATCCGGCCGGAGGAGCATCGGAAGATCAAGATGTCATTACAGGTCTTCCCCATCCGGCCGTCATTAGATACATTTAGATACAACTTGCGCTGCCCGTAGCGTAGGACGCAGAATTGATCCGATGTTTGCGACGGAATGATCCGTCGACGTCGAAGCAGAACCTTCAAGGAAGCAGGTGAGCGCATGAGTGGACCCATCCTCCGGGTCGAGGGGATCAGCAAAGGATTCCCCGGCGTGCAGGCGCTGAAAGACGTGCACCTCGAGGTGCACGCCGGCGAGGTGCTCGTGCTCGTGGGCGAGAACGGCGCGGGAAAGTCGACCCTGATGAAGATCCTCTCCGGGATCTACACCAAGGACGAGGGCACGATCACGTTCGAGGGTCAGGAGGTCGAGCTCACGAGCCCCCTCCAGGCGCAGGAGCTCGGCATCACGATCATCCATCAGGAGCTCAATCTGATGCCCGATCTGACCGTGGCGCAGAACATCTACGTGGGGCGAGAGCCCACCACGGGGCCGTTCCTGTCGGAGCGCAAGCTGAACGCGCAGACCGCCGACCTGCTGCAGCGCCTCGACATCCACCTGAACCCCCGTCAGCTCGTCGGCGAGCTCACGGTGGCCGAGCAGCAGATGGTCGAGATCGCCAAGGCGCTGTCCTTCAACGCCAAGGTCCTCATCATGGACGAGCCCACCTCGGCCCTCACCGACACCGAGGTCGAGACGCTCTTCGTGCTGATCGAGCAGCTCAAGGCGCACGGCACCGGGATCGTCTACATCTCGCACCGCATGGACGAGCTGCGCCGTCTGGCCGACCGAGTGACCGTCCTGCGTGACGGCACATACATCGGATCACTCGACAAGTCCGAGATCACCATCCCGACGATCATCGAGATGATGGTCGGGCGTGTGATCGACGAGGGGACCCGCCCCCAGGCCCGCGAGCACGCGAACGACCCCGTGGTCCTCGAAGTGCAGGGTCTGTCGACCAAGAGCCTCTTGAAAGACGTCTCGTTCCAGTTGCACAAGGGCGAGATCCTCGGCTTCGCCGGGCTCATGGGCGCCGGTCGCACCGAGACCGCCCGTGCGGTCATCGGTGCCGACCACCGCGACAGCGGCACGATCGCCATCGACGGTCGCGCGGTGCGCATCGCCCAGCCGGCGGATGCCGTGCACCACGGTGTCGGATACCTCTCGGAGGACCGCAAGCTCCTCGGACTCATGCTCGAGCAGGACGTGACGTTCAACACCGTGCTCGCCTCGCTCGGCTCCTACGCCAATGCGATCGGCTGGATGGGCGACAGCAAGGCGAAGAACCGTACCAAGGAGTACGTGCAGCAGCTGCGCGTGAAGACGCCATCGGTCAACCAGGTCGTCAAGCTCCTCTCCGGAGGGAACCAGCAGAAGGTCGTCATCGCCCGGTGGCTGATGCGCGACTGCGACATCCTCATCTTCGACGAGCCGACCAGAGGGATCGACGTCGGCGCGAAGGAGGAGATCTACCGCCTCATGCAGCAGCTCGCTGACGCAGGCAAATCCATCATCGTCATCTCATCCGAGCTCCCGGAGATCCTCCGTGTGGCGAACCGCATCGCGGTCTTCGCCAACGGTCGCATCACCGGGACGCTCCGCAACGAGGAAGCAAGCCAGGAGAAGATCATGCAACTCGCAGCCCACGGGGAGGAAGACTGATGAGCGCTCCGCAGCAGCCCGGATCGTCGACGACGACGATCATCCAGACCGCCGTGAACGAGAACACGGACAAGAGGGACGTCGGGGCGTTCCTGAAGCGTCAGTTCCAGCAGTCGCTGGCGTTCGGCACGCTCATCGTGCTGATCATCTTCTTCTCGATCGCCAGCCCCAACTTCTTCACCTTCAGCAACATCGCCACCGTGCTGCTGTCGACCGCCGTCATCGGCATCCTCGCCCTCGGCACCACCTTCGTCATCATCACCGGCGGCATCGACCTGTCGATCGGCACCGGGATGGCGCTCTGCGCCGTGATGACAGGTGTGTTCGTGACGAACATGGGGCTCCCGGTATGGGTCGGCGTCATCGGCGGCATCCTGACCGGCGTGCTGATGGGACTCGTCAACGGCGTGAACATCACGTTCCTCCGGCTTCCTCCGTTCATCGCCACCCTCGCGATGATGATGATCGCCGGCGGCCTCGCCCTCGTGATCTCGGGGGTCGCACCGATCTACTTCTCCACCTCGGCCCCCGACTTCAAGAAGATCGCCCTCGGCGTGATCATCCCCGGCATCCCGAACGCCGTGCTCGTCACCGCCGTGCTCGCGATCATCGCCTACCTGGTGCTGTCGAAGACGCTGCTCGGCCGCTACACGTTCGCGATCGGATCGAACGAAGAGGCCACGCGCCTCTCGGGTGTCAACACGCGTCGCTGGACGATCCTGATCTACATGTTCGCCGGGGCGTTCACCGGCGTCGCGGGCATCGTCATCGCCTCCCGCCTCGACTCGGCCCAGCCGCAGATCGGCACCGGATACGAACTGCAGGCGATCGCCGCAGTCATCATCGGCGGCACCTCGCTGCTGGGCGGACGCGGATCGATCCTCGGCACCGTGATCGGCGCGCTCATCATGAGCGTGCTCGTGAACGGCCTGCGCATCATGTCGATCCAGCCCGAGTGGCAGAACATCGTCGTCGGCGTGGTCGTGCTGCTCGCGGTGTTCCTCGACTCGCTCCGCAACCGACAGCGCACCTGAGACCTGGACGGCGGCGAAACCCGTGCCCGTCGTCGTCCTCCGGCTCCGGCCGGCTCCGCGGAGACATCCGCACAGGCACCTGGAATGTCCACAGCGCCGGCCCGTCCGGCATCCACACAGAACAAACCGAGCCGTACCCAAACAATGGAGTTTTCATGAAATTCGGGAAGAAGACCGCACTCGTGGCCCTCGTGGCCGCATCCGCACTGGTGTTCGCCGGCTGTGCCGGCGGTGGCGGCGACGTGATCGAGGAAGGCTCGAGCAGCGGCGGCAGCAACGACGGCGAGATGTACATCGCCATGGTCTCGAAGGGCTTCCAGCACCAGTTCTGGCAGGCCGTGAAGAAGGGTGCAGAGGACAAGGCGAAGGAGCTCGGCGTGAAGATCACGTTCGAGGGCCCCGCAGCCGAGACCGAGATCGCCGGCCAGCTCGAGATGCTGACCGCTGCGATCGACAAGAACCCGGACGCCATCGCCTACGCCGCCCTCGACCCCGAGGCGTGCGTCGCTCCGCTCGAGCAGGCCAAGGCGAAGGACATCCCCGTCGTCTACTTCGACGCCCCCTGCAACGGTGACGTCGGGCTCAGCCTGTCGGCCACCGACAGCAAGGTCGCCGGTGCGCTCGCTGCCGAGCACATGGCCGACCTGATCGGCGGCGAAGGACAGGTCGCGATCGTCGGCCACTCGCAGATCAACTCGACCGGTGTCGAGCGTCGCGACGGCTTCGTCGACAAGATCAAGGCGGACTACCCCGACATCGAGATCGTCGACATCCAGTACGGCGACGGCGACCACCTCAAGTCGGCTGACATCGCCAAGACCCTGATCGCGGCACACCCCGACCTCAAGGGCATCTACGGCACCAACGAGGGCTCGGCCATCGGCGTCGTGAACGCCGTGAACGAGCTGGGCCTCGAGAAGGGCAAGATCACGATCGTCGGCTTCGACTCCGGTGCCGCACAGATCAACGCCATCAAGGACGGCACCATGGCCGGTGCCATCACGCAGGACCCGATCGGCATCGGTGCCCAGGTCGTGCAGGCCGCGTACGACGCCGCCAACGGCAAGGACGTCGAGAAGTTCTACGACACCGGTTCGTACTGGTACGACAAGAGCAACATCGACGACCCGAAGATCGCGGCTGTGCTCTACGAGTGACACCGCGCTGACGCGAAGAAGCCCCTCGCCTTCGGGTGGGGGGCTTCTTCGTGTTCGGGGTGGGCGCGTGTGCTGTGTGCGTGTGCTGTGTGCGTGTGCTGTGTGCTGTGTGCGTGTGCCGGATGTCGGAAGGTCTCCCGGATGCAGGGGCGGACGCCGGCGATTCCTCCGACATGCGTGCATTCTTCCGACAGGTGAACAGGGCGGAGAGGCCGGGAGCGCGCGGGGCGGTCCCACCCACACGGAGGTCTCACCCCGCATGGTCACGGACGGCGTGCCACGGCGACACGGCGCCGCGTGAACGGCGTCGGGGCCGTCAGAGGCGGCGGAGGAAGGTGAGCTGCGACGTCGGTTCGACGATAAGCTCCTGCAACGCCACGTTGAAGGGGACTCCGGCGGGGGCGGCGATGTGCGCCTGGAAGGCCGCCTCGTCGCGGTAGACCTCGTAGACGAAGAAGCGGTCGGGGTCGTCGACGAGCCGGGTCGCATCGAAGACGACGTTGCCCTCCTCGGCGCGCACGACCTCGGCGAAGTCACGCACCAGGGCGGCCACGCGATCGCCGGCTCCCGGCTGGGCGGTGAACGTGGCGTGCAGGATGGTCGGCTCGGACACGGTGTCTCCTCGGGGGTGTCGGGGGTGGAAGCGGATGCTCATGGCCATGCTCGTGCTCAGGGCGCGGATCAGGGCGGCAGGGTCAGGGCGAGAGGGTCAGCAACCGCGCCGGGGTGGACACGAGCATTCGATGCACGGCCTCGTCTCCTACGGCCGCGCGGAGGCGCGGGAGGTAGCGGTCGCCGAGGTAGGCGAGTCCGGGCATGCCGCCGTACGCGATGTACCTCGTGCGCCGGGCGACGTCGCCGCCGAGCACGATCCGGTCGCCGGCACCACGCTCGACCACCGCGACGGTCAGGGCGAGCAGTTCGGCGTCGGAGCGGGTGCGCGGACGCGCGAAGCCGTCGTACTCGAGGTGGGCACCGCGTTCGGCGAGCGACGCGTGCAGCCCGGGGTCGGGGTCGCGGTCGGCGTGCGCCAGCACGACACGGTCGGCGGACACACCCTCGGCCCCGAGCAGGTCGAGCACCTCGTGGGCTGCCGTGCCGAACTCCAGATGCACCATGACCGGGGCGCCCGTCGCGCGGTGCGCCTCGGCCACGGCGATCAGGGTGGTGCGCTCGAACGGGCTGATGCGCCAGTAGTCGGCGCCGCCCTTGAGGAGGCCCGCACGCACGGGGCTGCCATCGGGTGCCGCGGCGAGCGGCACGTCGGGCGTCTCGAAGATCTCCCCGTCGTCGGCGGGCATGCCGCGCGTGATGTCGGCGATGAACAGGGCGGCCAGACGGTCGGCGGTCCACACCTGCATCGGATGGTCCGCGCCGTAGTGGGCCTCCCGGTGTCGTCCGGTCGTCGCGACGATGTGCAGCCCGGTCGAGGCGCTGATCCGGGCGAGGGCTGCGGGGTCGCGCGCGAGACCGAACGGCGTGGCATCCACCATCGTCTCGAACCCGCTCGCCTGCAGCAGGGCGGCTTCTTCGCCCGAGGCCTTCTCGTCGTCGAGTTCGTCGCCCGGCAGCAGCGGAGTCACCTGGAACAGGTGCTCGTGATAGTCCACCCGCCCGAGGAGCGCAGGGGCGATGTCGCCGAGCACGGTCCGGACGACGGCGGGCATCAGCGCACCGACTCCGCGGCCTCGGCGAGCCGTTCGACGACGTCGGGCGTGAGGTCGAGCTCGAACACGTCGGCCACCACCTGCGACCAGCCATGGATGAAGTAGCGCCACCCGTCGACCACGTGCAGCCCGCGGGCGGATGCCTGAGCCTCGGCCTGGTGCAGGAACTCGAGCGAGCCGCGGTAGTTGAACTCCCATGCGTACGCCCCCTCGGGGAACACCACGGCGTCGGTCAGGGGCGATCCGGGGCGGTCCTTGCCGAGTCCGGTCGCGTTCGCGATGACCGATCCTGCGGGGGCCGCAGCCACAAGGGCATCGGCGTCTGCGGGGGTCGCCGTCACGACGTAGTCGATCAGGCCCTCGCGGGTGCCGTGCTGACGGTGCACCTCGCGCAGGTGGTCGAGCTTGTCCTGTGTGCGGGCGGTCACCGTGATCTTCGACGGGGCGTCGTCGCGTTCGGCCAGCGCCCAGCTCAGCGCGGTGCCCGATCCACCGGCTCCGAGGATCACGACCGCACCCCCCGTGCGCGCGAAGTGGTCGGCGGGAAGGAAGTCGTTCAGCGCCAGGTCGACCGTGATCGGATCCTTCGCCCGCCCCGACAGGACAGTGCCGCGCTTCGAGATGCTGGAGATCTCGGAGCACGACACCGCGAACGGGTCGAGCTCGTCGAACAGGTCGGATGCCGCGGCGTACACGTTCATCTTGTGCGTGGTGACGAGCGCGCCGCGGTGATGGGGGTCGTCGCGGATCTGCTCGACCATGGCGCGGTACTGCGCGGGCTCGGCATCCATCGGCAGGTCGTGGCCGACCAGGGTGCGCGTCGGCAGCTCCAGGATGTCGGCCCACAGGGGGAAGACCTTCATGATCGACGACGACGCGGTGGTCACCCCGACGAAGCCCATGTAGTCGGCGGATGCCGGAGCGTGTGCGGTGGCGACGACGTCGGCGGTGGTGGTCATCGGGTCTCCTCGGGGACGGCGACGGGGACGGGGCTGGGGACGGGGTGGGCGGGCTCGGCGCCGGAGAGGACCGCGATCACGTCAGCGAGCGACAGGGACCCCATGTTGTCGACAGCCTGCGTGGTCTGCGCTCCCAGGTGCGGGGTGACGATCACGCGGTCGGCGAGTTCCGGCGCGAGCAGTGGGCTGTCGTGCGCCGCGGTATCGCCGTCGAGGGTGTCGGCCGCGTAGCCGGCGAGGATGCGGTCGTGCAGGGCCTGCGCCACGGCGGCCTCGTCGATCAGGTCGCCGCGGGCGGTGTTGACCAGCACGGTTCCCGGTCGCATGCCGGCGAGGCGCTCGGCGTCGACGAGCCGCTGCCCACCCGGAGCGTGCAGCGTGATCACGTCGGCGGCGCGGAACAACTCGGCGAGCGAGACGGGCTCCGCACCCCGCGCCCGCACGACATCGTCGGGAAGGAACGGATCGGCCGCCAGCACGCGCGGTTCGAAGCCGCTCAGCCGTGCGGCGACGCCCTGGCCGATGCGCCCGAAGCCGACGATGCCGACCGTGGCGGCGCCGAGCTCGCGACCACGCCGCACACCCCAGTCGCCCGCGCGCACGCGGCGGTCGCCGTCGGGCACGAAGCGGAGGGCCGCGAGCATCAGTCCGACCGCATGGTCGGCGACCGCGTCGGCGTTGGCACCGGGGGTGTTGGTCACCGGGATGCCGCGGTCGCGCGCGGCGTCGAGATCGACGGACTCGGTGCCGACACCATAGCGGGCGACCACCTTGAGCTTCGGGGCTGCCGCGAGATGCGCGTCGGTGACGGACCCGGTGCCCGCGATCCACGCATCGGCACCGTGCAGCAGCGACCGCAGCTCGTCGAGGTCGTGGTGGGCAGGCCCGCGCAGGATGCGGTGACCCGCCTGCGCCGCGCGCTCGACCAGGTCGAGGTCGCCGTCGGAGAACGAGCGGCTGGTGACGAGGATGACGCCCATCAGCGCGGCCGTCCGGCGAACCACGGCGCGAGAGTCGTGTAGGCGTCGGCGAAGCGGGCGTGCCGCTCGGCATAGACGGCGTGACGTGCCGCATCCGGAATGAACTCGGCCGTGACCGCGCTCAGGGCGCGGGCGGCCGAGAAGTCGGTGAGGCCGAGCCCGACCGCGGCGGTCACCGCGGCGCCGAGGCTGTTCGCCTCTTCGACGATCGTCCGGCGGCGCACGGGCACCCCCCACACGTCGGCGAGCACCGAGAGGTATACGTCGCTCTGGGCTCCGCCGCCGACCGCGTCGATGCGGTCGATCACGGCGCCGGCTTCGCGGAACGCCTGGATGCAGCTGAGCAGGTTGAACGCGGTGCCCTCCAGCACGGCCCGCACGAGGTGCGCCCTGGCGTGGTGGCGGGCGAGGCCGACGAATGCGCCCCGCGCCTCCGGATCCCACATCGGAGAGCGCTCGCCGAGCAGATAAGGGAGGAAGTAGAGATCGTCGGTGTCGACGTCGGCGGAGGCCTCGGCCGTCAGTCGTCCGGTCTCGGGGTGCGCAGGATCGGGGGAGAGGGCCTCGGCGATCCACTGCACCGAGGCGCCGCCGGCCTGCATGGTGGCGGTCGGCACGAACGAGCCTGGCACGACGTTGTCGAATGTGAAGGTACGCATCGCAGGGTCGTGCAGCGGGGCGTCGGCCGCGAACGAGATCCACGACGATGTGCCCAGGCAGACGTAGGGGCCGTCCTCCGGCGCGACGACACCCGAGCCGACGGCGGCCATCGGGCCGTCGCCGCCGCCCATCACCACACGCACGCTCGCGGGGAGGCCGAGGGCGTCGGCTGCGGCATCCGTCAACGTGCCGGCGATCTGCGTGGATTCCAGGATCTCGGGGAACAACTCCGGGTCGAGGCGCGCAGCCTGCAGCACCTCGTCCGACCACGTGCCCGCGGCCTGGTCGTAGGCGTTCGTGCCCGACGCGTCGGAGCGATCGGTCGCGAGGCGCCCGGTCAGGCGCAGCACGATGAAGTCCTTCGCGACGCAGACGCGTCGCACGCGCGCCCAGGTGTCGGGCTCGTTGTCGCGCACCCACATGACCTTCTCGACGGAGTAGGTGGGGTTGAGGCGGTGGCCCAGGATGCCGTAGGCGCGTTCGGCGCCGATCGCGGCCTCGAGCTCGCGCTGCTGCGCGCCGGCCCTGGTGTCGGCCCAGATGATCGCCGGGCGTGCGGGCTCACCATGGGCGTCGAGCAGCACGGCACCCATCATCTGGCCGCTCACCACGAGTCCGGCGATGTCGGTCGGGGCCGTGCCGGTGCGGGCGATCAGATCGCGCGTGGCGGCGACGACCGCATCCCACCAGTCGGCGGGATCCTGCTCGGCGACCCCGCCCGCGGCGAAGTGCGCGGGGTAGGGGACGGTGACCGAGGCGACGAGACGGCCGTCATCGTGGTGCAGCGACGCCTTGTTCCCGGTGGTGCCCAGGTCGTGCGCGATGATCATGGCCGGAGCCTATTCCGCGTAGGGACGCAGGTCGACGCCGGAGGCTCCGCGGTAGGCGCGCGAGCCCATGCCGTGCTCCAGCACCCAGCCGTAGTCGTGTCCTGCTCCTCCCGGGTACACCGCGAGGAAGGCGTAGGGCTCGTCGCCGGTGTTGACGGAACGGTGAGCCCAGCCCGGAGGGATGTAGCCGATCGTGCCAGGGAGCATGTCGAGCCACTCGGTGCGCTCGCCGTCGAACATCAGCAGTCCGCCCTGCCCCTTCAACGCCAGGTAGATCTCGCCCTGGTGGTCCGGGTGCTGGTGGCCCTTGGTCATCCAGAGCTCGCCGGAGGTGTCGCCGGGCATGATCGTGGTGATCGACTGCGGCAGCTCGCGGTCGATCTCGGGCACGGGGGAGCTGACGACCGTGTAGACCACGGGGTTCTCGCCGGCCGATGCCGCAGCCCAGGCATCTGCGTCGAGGAAGAGCCCCTCGAGGTCGGACATCCGCCGGGTGAGGGTCGGGCCCTCGGGGGAGAGCGTGAGCTTCTCGGCGTCGAAGGCGATCGCCATCGGAGAGATCGGCGGGGTATGGAACTCGGGCATCGGTGCTCCTCGTAACGGTGCTGCGGCGCTGCGCAACCTGTAATGACAGGTTCACTGTACCTGTTATGACAGGTGGCGTCCAGAGCGGATCGCTCCCGCGCGCGATCCGCGGCGCGCATCTGCGCACGGTGCGGCGGTCGGCGGTGGTCCTCCGGTCGCAGTTGGTGCCGGCTGCTGGTCCTCCGGTCGCGGTTGGTGCTGGTTACTGCTGCTCCGGTCGCAGTTGGTGCCGCCTGATCGGGAAAAACCCGGCAAGAAGTGCGACCGGAACGCGGGGGTCAGCCGGGGCCGGAACGCGGGGCCAGCCGGACCGGAACGTGCAGCCGGGGCCGGAGCGCGCAGCCGGGGGGAAGGCGTCGGAGTCAGTGCCGGGTCACTCGGCCGCGAGCCTCGCTCGGTAGGCGGCGACGGCGTTGCGGTTCGCGCACGTGGTCGAGCAGTACCGCTTCGAGCGGTTGCGCGAGAGGTCGAGGGCGATCGATCGGCAGGTGTCGTCCTCGCACACGGTGAGACGCGACCCCTCGTCGGCGCGGATGACGTCGATCAGGGCCATCGCGGTCTCGATCAGGATGCGCTCGGCGAAGGGCTGCTCGTCGGCGACGGCGTGCAGGTGCCAGTCCACGCCGTCATGCCGGCGCAGAGCCGGGGTGAGGCGTGATTCCGCAAGGGCGTCGTTGACGTGCGCGGCCATCTCGTCGCGCGGTGCCAGCAGCATGGTGCGCAGGCGTGGACGCAGCTCGCGCAGCGACGCCACCTCGAGCTCGTCGCGGTCGAGGCGCCCGGTGTACGGGAACTCGCGGAGGAACGTGTCTTCATCGTCGAGGTCGGTCAGTGTGTCTGGCTGTTCGGCGGAGTTCACCAGCCAGACGGCGGACCGCAGCGCCTCCTCCGTGTCATCGGTGAAGATCATGTTGACATCTTACAGCGCGCGCGAGTAGCGTCATCGATCATGAGCACGGTGAGCAGTGACAGGGCGGTCGCTTCCGCCCGCGGGGTGCGCCTCGGGCTGCCGCTGGCGATCGCCGCGGCTTTCGCCTTCGGAATGTCGGGTGGATGGGCGCGCGGGCTCATCGATGCGGGATGGACGCCCGGTGCCGCGGTCACCGCGCGCATCTGGGTCGCCGCGCTCGTACTGCTGATCCCCGCGATGCTGTCCCTGCGTGGACGGTGGGGGCTGCTGCGGCGCAACGCGGGCATGATCCTCGCCTATGGACTGCTGGCAGTCGCCGCGACCCAGCTCTTCTACTTCCAGGCCGTCGCGGTCATGGATGTCGGACTGGCGCTGCTCATCGAGTACACCGCTCCGATCGCGGTGCTGCTGTGGCTCTGGTTGCGGCGGGGGGAGCGTCCGACACGACGGAGCATCATCGGTGCGGCCATCGCCTTCGTCGGACTGGTGCTCATGCTCGACATCCTCACCGGCGCCGACGTCAACGTGGCCGGCATCCTGTGGGCGCTCGGGGCCATGGTGGGGGCGGCGACGTACTTCGTGCTCTCGGCCAAAGCCGACACGGGGCTGCCGCCGATCGCTCTCGCCGGCAGCGGTCTGCTGCTCGGCGCGCTCGGGCTCACCGTGGCCGGCGCGATCGGTGTGCTGCCGATCCGGTGGACGACCGACGACATCGCCTACCGGTTCGGCAGTGTGCCCTGGTTCGTGCCGGTGCTGGCGATGGGCGTCGTCGCGACCGCGCTCGCGTACCTGCTCGGCATCGCCTCGACGCGGATGCTGGGGTCGCGACTCGCCTCGTTCGTGGCGCTCGCCGAGGTGGTCGCCGCGCTCCTGTTCGGCTGGCTGCTGCTCGGACAGCTCCCCGACCTGCTGCAGGCTCTCGGTGGCGTGCTGGTGCTCGTGGGTGTGGTGGTCGTCAAGCTGGGCGAACCCGCGGCGCCGGAGTTCGTGGAGCCGGTGCCTGTGGGGCCGGTGCCTGTGGAGCCGATGTCCGCGGCCGATAATGTATACGGGAAGCGGGCTGAGGAAGAGTTCTGAGCCCGCAGCCTGGCTTTATGTATACACTGAGGGCATGACCATCGCCGTCGAACGCACCTCCGCGAGTGATCGTGCGTACGCGGCCCTGCTCGACGACATCCAGTCCGGCACGCTGGCAGCCGGCGTCGTGCTCGGCGAGGTCGAGCAGGCCGAGCGGCTGGGCGTCAGCCGCACGCCGATGCGCGAAGCGCTCCGGCGCCTCATCGCCGACGGGCTCGTCGTGCAGCAGTCGCCGCGGGTCACTGTGGTGGCGGGTCTCGATGCCGACGACATTCGTTCCCTCTTCGAGATCCGCCGCGCCCTCGAGGAGAGCTCCGCCCGTCTCGCCGCCGCCAGAGGAGACGCGCAGCTCTTCGCGGCACTCGCGGACGAGTTCGCACACGTCGATCTCGACGCCGTCGAGGGACGCGACGCGTACTACGCCCTGATCGCCCGCTTCGATGCCGCGCTCGATGCGGCCGTCGCCAACGACTACATCGCCTCGGCGCTGCGCACCGTGCGCACGCACCTCGTGCGCGTGCGTCGGATGGCCCGCGACAAGCCCGCCCGCCTCGCCGCCTCCGCCGCAGAGCACCGCACCATCGCTGAGGCGCTCGCCGCGCGCGACGGCGACCTCGCCGCCCACGCCACGCACGTGCACCTGCACAACGCGCTCGCCGGCATCCTCGATTCGCTCGACCCCCGCACCACCGTCGACCCCCGCACCACCGTCGACCCCGCACCAGTGAAGGATAAGAAATGACTGTCACCCACCACGTCCGCGTGCACCGCAGCGACGAGAACCTCGCCAGGGAAGACCAGCTCGCCTGGAAGATCGCCCAGGTCGCCGCCGATCAGGTCGAGGTCGAGCAGGACGTCGTCGACATGATCATCAACCGCATCATCGACAACGCCTCGGTGGCGGCGGCCTCCCTCACCCGCGGCCCGATCAACGCGGCCCGCGCGCAGGCGTTCAGCCATCCTGTCTCCACCGGCGGCGTCGGAGCGAACCTCTTCGGTGCCGCCCTCGACCACCGCACCAGCCCCGAGTGGGCGGCCTGGGCCAACGGTGTGGCCGTGCGCGAGCTCGACTATCACGACACCTTCCTCGCGGCGGAGTACTCGCACCCCGGCGACAACATTCCGCCGATCCTCGCCGTCGCACAGCACACCGGCAAGGACGGCCGGGCGCTCGTGCGCGGCATCGCCACCGGCTACGAGATCCAGATGGACCTGGTGCGCGCGATCTGCCTGCACAAGCACAAGATCGATCACGTCGCCCACCTCGGCCCGTCTGCCGCGGCCGGCATCGGCACCCTCCTCGGGCTCGACGTCGAGACCATCTACCAGGCCGTCGGCCAGGCGCTGCACACCACGACCGCGACGCGTCAGAGCCGCAAGGGCGAGATCTCGACCTGGAAGGCGCACGCTCCGGCCTTCGCCGGCAAGATGGCCGTCGAAGCCGTCGACCGGGCGATGCGCGGACAGACCAGTCCCGCCCCGATCTATGAGGGCGAAGACGGTGTGATCGCCTGGATGCTCGACGGCAAGGACGCGGCGTACGACGTGCCGTTGCCCGCCGCCGGCGAGCCCAAGCGCGCGATCCTCGACTCGTACACGAAGGAGCACTCGGCCGAGTACCAGGCGCAGGCGCTCATCGACCTCGCCCGCAAGCTCGGCATCGAGAACCCGGCGCTGCGCGACCCCGCGAACATCGATCAGATCGTGATCCACACCAGCCACCACACCCACAACGTGATCGGCTCCGGCGCGAACGACCCGCAGAAGTACGACCCGACCGCTTCGCGCGAGACACTCGACCACTCGGTGCCGTACATCTTCGCGGTGGCGCTGCAGGATGGCGGGTGGCACCACGTCGACTCCTACGCCCCCGAGCGCGCGGGCCGCGCCGACACCGTCGCGCTGTGGCACAAGATCACCACCGCCGAAGACGCCGAGTGGACCCGCCGCTACCACTCGGAGGACCCGGCAGAGAAGGCGTTCGGCGGTCGCGTCGAGATCCGCCTGACCGACGGCTCGACAGTGGTCGACGAGATCGCCGTGGCCGACGCGCACCCGCTGGGAGCACGCCCGTTCGCCCGCGAGAACTACATCGCGAAGTTCCGTCTGCTGGCAGAGCCCGTGCTCGAGCCGGCCGAGATCGAGCGGTTCCTCGCCCTCGTGCAGCGTCTGCCCGAGCTGACGGCTGCCGAGGTCGGTGAGCTGTCGATCGTCGCGAAGCCCGGCCCGCTCGAGGCCGCACCCACGCCGGCAGGACTGTTCTGATGCTGTATTCCACCGTCACCCCCGCCGAGAAGCGGCGGCTGTTCCGTGAGCGGCTCGCGAGCGGTGAACTGCTGCGCTTCCCCGGCGCGTTCAACCCCCTGAGCGCCCGTCTGATCGAGCAGAAGGGCTTCGACGGCGTCTACATCTCCGGCGCCGTGCTCTCCGCCGACCTGGGGCTGCCCGACATCGGCCTGACCACGCTGACCGAGGTCGCCGGACGCGCGAAGCAGATCGCCCGCATGACCGACCTCCCCGCGATCGTCGACGCCGACACCGGCTTCGGCGAGCCGATGAACGTCGCCCGCACGATCCAGGAGCTCGAGGACGCGGGCCTGGCCGGCACGCACATCGAGGACCAGATCAACCCGAAGCGCTGCGGCCACCTCGACGGCAAGGCCGTGGTCGACGAGAACACCGCGATCAAGCGCATCCGTGCCGCCGCCGACGCCCGTCGTGACGAGAACTTCCTCATCATGGCGCGCACCGACATCCGGGCGGTCGAGGGGCTGGACGCGGCGATCGACCGCGCGAAGGCCCTGGTGGATGCCGGTGCCGACGCGGTGTTCCCCGAGGCGATGCGCACGCTCGCCGAGTTCGAGGCCATGGCCGAGGCGCTCGACGTGCCGATCCTGGCGAACATGACCGAGTTCGGCAAGAGCGAGCTCTTCTCGGTCGACCAGCTGCGCGACGCGGGAGTGAACCTGGTCATCTGGCCGGTGTCGCTGCTGCGCATCTCGATGGGGGCTGCGGGCCGCGCACTGGATACTCTGAACGAGGAGGGGCATCTGACCTCGAAGCTCGGCGAGATGCAGCATCGCGCCGATCTCTACGATCTGATCGACTACGAGTCGTACAACCACTTCGACTCCGGCGTCTTCAACTTCACCATCACGAAGGAGTGACCATGACCGAGCCGGACATCAAGAAGGGCCTCGCGGGAGTCGTCGTCGACACGACCGCGATCTCGAAGGTCAACCCCGAGACGAACAGCCTGCTGTACCGCGGCTACCCGGTGCAGGAGCTGGCCGACACGCAGCCGTTCGAAGCCGTCGCGTACCTGTTGTGGAACGGTGAGCTGCCCACGCCCGAGGAGCTCGCGGCGTTCCGGTTGGAGGAGCGGAAGCACCGTGCGCTGGCCGACAACGTCAAGACCGCGATCGATCTGGTGCCGTTGGATGCGCACCCGATGGACGAAGTGCGCACCGCGGTCAGCCTGATCGGTGCCTCCGATCCCGGTGCCGGCGGCTCCGTGCTCGATGCAGGCGGCAGTCCGGAGCAGAACCTCGAGCGGAGCATCCGCCTGTTCGCCGCCCTCCCGGCGATCGTCGCCTACGGTCAGCGTCGCCGTCGTGGACAGGAGATCATCGCGCCGCGCGACGACCTCGACTACTCGGCGAACTTCCTCTGGATGACCTTCGGCGAAGAAGCGGACGACGTGGTGGTCGACGCGTTCAACCGCTCGATGATCCTGTACGCCGAGCACTCCTTCAACGCCTCGACGTTCACCGCGCGCGTGATCACCTCGACCCTGAGCGACATCTACTCGGCGGTGGTCGGTGCGATCGGCGCTCTCAAGGGCCCGCTGCATGGTGGCGCCAACGAAGCCGTGCTGCACATCTTCGATGACATCGGCACAGCCGACAACGTGGTGCCGTGGCTCGACAAGGCGCTCGCCGAAAAGCGCAAGATCATGGGCTTCGGGCACCGCGTCTACAAGAAGGGCGACTCTCGGGTGCCGACCATGAAGGCCGCGCTCGACACCCTCGTGGAGCACTACGACCGCCCCGAGGTCGCCGCTCTCTACGATGCGCTCGAGTCGGAGTTCGTCGCGCGCAAGGGCATCTACCCGAACCTCGACTACCCCTCAGGGCCCGCGTACAACCTGATCGGCTTCGACACCCTGACCTTCACGCCGCTGTTCGTCGCGGCGCGGGTGACGGGGTGGACCGCGCACGTGATCGAGCAGGCCGGGGCGAACGCGTTGATCCGTCCGCTGTCCTTCTACGACGGCCCGGACGAGCGGCACGTCTCCGCCTGAGCTCCGCGTTCCCATCGCCTGAATGGCTCCATCTCCGCCCGGGATGGAGCCATTCGCGCGATTCGGGGCTGTAGCGTGCCGGCAGCCCGGGGTCAAGCGGATGCGCCGGGGAGCGCGACGGGAGTAAGACCGTATCCGGGACGAACGCGCGTCCCGGACGAAGGAGGGTCCATGTCCGCATCCGACACCACCGTCAAGGAGGTCCGCTCGCTCGTTCCCGCACGCATGGACCGGCTGCCCTGGTCTCGATTCCACTGGCTGATCGTCGTGGGACTCGGATTCTCGTGGATCCTCGACGGCCTCGAAGTGCAGATCGTCGCCGCCAACGGCTACGCCGCCACCCTCGGGATGGGACCGGCCGAGGTGGGACTCGCCGGTACGTGCTACCTGCTCGGGCAGGTGTTCGGAGCGCTCTTCTTCGGACGCCTCACCGATCGCCTCGGACGCAAGAAGCTGTTCCTCGTCTCGCTCGCGGTGTACCTCGTCGGATCCGCCGTCGCCGGACTCGCCTTCGCGCCCTGGTTCTTCTACATCTGGCGGTTCGTCGCGGGTGCCGGCATCGGCGGCGAGTACGCGGCGATCAACTCGGCGATCGACGAGATCATCCCGGCGAAGTACCGGGGCCGCGTCGACATCGCGATCAACGGCACCTACTGGGGCGGCGCGGCGCTCGGTGCCGTGGCGAACGTGTTCTTCCTGAACACCGACATCCTCCCTGAGGACATCGGCTGGCGACTCAGCTTCTTCCTCGGTCCGGTTCTCGGGATTCTGCTCATCTGGATGCGCCGACACATCCCGGAGAGCCCGAGATGGCAGATGACCCACGGGCGCGAAGAAGCGGCGGAGCGCAACGTCGACGAGATCGAGGAGCGCATCCGCAAGGAGGGCAAGACGATCCCTCCGGTCGACGAGAGCAAGGCGATCACGGTCAAGGAGTACGGCCGTGTGCCGTTCCTCGTCATCGCGAAGGTGCTCTTCCGCAAGTATCCCCGGCGCACGCTGGTGGGCATCACGATGATGGTGACGCAGTCGTTCCTGTACAACGCGATCTTCTTCACGTATGCGCTGGTGCTCGAGAACTTCTACGACACCCCGCCGGCGTCGGCATCGCAGTACTTCATCGTGTTCGCGGTCGGAAACCTCGCCGGCGCGCTCATCCTCGGGCACTTCTTCGACACCTGGGGTCGGCGGCGGATGCTGTTCGGCACGTACATGCTCGCCGGCCTCATCCTTCTCGTGAGCGCCTTCCTGTTCAACGCCGGAGTGCTCAACGCCGCGACGCACACGGCGTTCTGGTGCGCCTCGTTCTTCTTCGCCTCCGCCGGCGCCTCCGCGGCGTACCTGACGGTCAGCGAGATCTTCCCGCTGGAGCTCCGGAGCCAGGTCATCTCGTACATCTTCTCGATCGGGCAGCTGGTCGGAGCGATCGCGCCGGTGCTCTACGGCGCCCTGATCGGTCAGAGCGCCGAGAGCGGGGACCGGGGCCCGCTGTTCTGGGGCTACGTGCTCGGCGCGGCGATCATGATGTTCGGAGGTATCGTCTGCGGGGTCTTCGGGGTCAGCGCCGCGGGGAAGTCGCTGGAAGACATCGCGGATCCGCTCTCGCTGGTGGAGTCCGGAGGGAAGGCGAAGGCGAGCGGCAGGGAATCGGGGGCCTGAGCAGAACCGGCGCCGCGATGATCGCGGCGCCGGCGACGGCTCAGGAGAGCGCCGCGATGAGCGCGCGGGCGGCGGATGCCGATGACTGCGGGTTCTGACCGGTGATGAGCAGGCCGTCGATCACGGTGTTGTCGCTCCACGGGGCGGCGATGTCGAGCTCGGCGCCCCGGGCCCGCAGTTCGCTCTCGAGCAGGAAGGGTGCGCGGTCGGCGAGGCCGCCGATGCGCTCCTCCTCATCGGTGAACCCGGTGATGCGGCGTCCGGCCACGACCGATTCTCCGGCTGCGGTGCGGGCAGGAAGCAGGGCGGCCAGTCCGTGGCAGACGGCCGCGAGCGGGCGACCGGCGGCGAGCGTCGCCGTGATCAGCGCGGCCGAGTCCTCGTCGACCGCGAGGTCCTGCATCGGACCGTGCCCGCCGGGGTAGTAGACGGCGTCGTAGTCCGCGGGGTCGACGTCGGCCAGGATCAGCGGGGCGGCGAGCTGATGGATCGCGGCGATCGCTTCGGCGTCGCCCTCGGAGAGGCTGGACGCATCGGCGACGGGGGCGACGCCGCCCGGGGTCGCGAACGACACCGAGTGACCCGCGTCGCGCAGCGCGCGATAGGGAGTGAGCAGCTCCTCGGCCCAGTAACCGGTCGGGTGCGCGGTGCCGTCGGTGAGGGTCCAGGTGCGGGCGGCGGTGACGACGAAGAGAACAGAGGACATGCGTGCTCCAGAGGGGTCGGACGGCAGACGCCGTGCAGGATGCGATATCGAGGACAACGGACAGCTCTCGCATCCGATTCCGATAGATTTCCGATATGAGTGATCGGAATGGCGATGGGTTGCGTGACCTCGCACTGTGGCGCACCTTCCTCGCCGCGCACCGCTCCGGGTCCGTGTCGGCGGCGGCGCGCACGCTGGGAGTCGCCCAGTCCTCGGTGACGACGCAGCTGCAGGCTCTGGAGCGGAGCATCGGGGAGCCTCTCTTCGTCCGTCACGCGCGGGGGATCCTCCCGACCCCTCGCGCCGATGACCTGGCTGCGCGCCTGTCCGGTCCGCTCGACGCGCTCGCCCTCGCCCTCGGAAGCCCGTCGCCGACCGAGGCGCCCCCGATGCGAATCGGCGGCGCAGCGGAGTTCGTCGAGCGGGTGCTGATGCCCGCGCTGGCGTCGATGATCGCGGAGGGGCAACGGATCACGGTCGCCGCGGGGCTCGCGGAAGACCTGCTCGATCAGCTCCGTGCCGGAAGCCTCGACCTCGTGATCTCCGCCGTCCGACCGAAGGGCCGCGCCCTTCCTTCTGCGGCCCTCGTCGATGAGGACTTCGTGCTCGTCGCGGCCCCTTCCCTCGGTCTCGCTCCTTCGTCCGCGCTCGCACCGGGCGACCTCGACACCGTCCCCCTTCTCGCCTACGCCCACGACGTACCGATCCTGCGGCGGTACTGGCGGCATGCGTTCGGCATTCGACTCGAGCGCGAGCCCGCGCTGATCGTGTCCGACCTCCGGGCGCTCGCCGCCGCAGCCGTCGCCGGAGCGGGAATCACGGTGCTGCCGACCTATCTGATCGCCGAGGAGCTCGCCGACGGTCGGCTGGTCGTGCTGCGCGAGACCGACGATCCGCCGATCAACACCCTCTACCTGGTGCGCCGGCCAGGTCCGCTCACGGCTGCGGTGGCCGAGATCGATCGGGCGCTGCGGGCAGCCGTCGCGTGACGGATGCGGAAGAGGTGCGGCGCCTCAGCGGGTGAGCCAGCTCCGCAGCGAACGGGTCACGAACGGCAGCACCCAGTAGGCCATGATCGGCGTGAGCACGAGAGTGGTGACGAGCACGCGCAGCCAGATCGGCAGCTCGTTCCAGCCCGGCACAGGGCTCATCGCGTAGGTGAAGGCCAGGTTCACGGGGAAGAAACCGAGCCAGATCGAGGTGGCCTGCTTCCAGCGCGGCGGAGCGGGCGCGACCGTGACGGTCTCGGTGCTGCCGTCGGACGCGGGGAGCGTGATCGTCCCGGTCGTCGGCTCGTCGAACCACCCCTCGATTCCGGTGCGACGCTTGGAGCGCTCGCTGCGCACGAAGCCCTCGCCCATCGACAACCACCATGCCCGCTCGGCCGACTGCTCCCAGGCGGTGAGCGAATCCTCGCTCGCGAAGCGGTAGAGCATGTGCCAGACCTGCGAGTCCTCGCCGGCGCGCACCCAGCCCGAGCCGAGGAAGCCCGGATACTTCGTCGCGAGGTTCACCCCCGTCTGCACCCAGGCGGTCGCCTCGACGATGCGCTCGGGGTCGACTTCGCGGCGGATGGACACGGTGAGGGGTTCGGACATGGTGCGGTCCTCGGGGGAACGGGCGTCCGGGGTGAGAACGCCGAAGCGGATGCGCCAGGGGTGGCAGCGCACCGTCGATTCTAATTCGGATGCGGCGTGGCCCAGGCCGTCGCCGCCTGAACGAGGAGGACCCCCGCCGACCCGATTCGGCGGGGGTCTCGCGGCGTGGGAGCCGCGACGGGAGCGAGAGCGCTCACCGTGCGCGCGGTAGACGTGACACCCGATCCGGTCTGAGTCTCTGTCCGCGCACCTGCAGTTGTACCCGGGCGAGATGACGCGGTGGTGAACGAGACGCGAACAACCTCGATCACGAGTCGAGCGGCGGGCGCGGGGCGATACAAGGATGTCCTAGTAAATATCCGGTACTCCGAGTAAACTCCCCAATGTGCCAACGACGGCACGGAGGGATGTCACACAATGACTCGTACTATCCCGCACTTCGTGGGCGGATCGCTTCTCACTCCCGACTCGGGTCGCTTCGCCGACGTGTTCGATCCGAGCACCGGAGCGGTGCAGGCCCGTGTGCCCCTGGCCTCGGCCGACGAAGTGCGTCGCGTTATCGCGAACGCCGAAGAGGCGCAGGTCGCATGGGCGGCGACCAATCCGCAGAAGCGCGCTCGTGTGCTGTTGCGGTTCCTCGACCTGGTGCAGCAGGAGATGACGTCGCTGGCCGAGCTGCTCGCGAGCGAGCACGGCAAGACGGTCGACGACGCGAAGGGCGACATCCAGCGGGGTCTCGAGGTCATCGAATTCTCCGCCGGCGCTCCGCACCTGCTCAAGGGCGAGTACTCCACCGGCGCCGGAACCGGCATCGACGTCTATTCGATGCGCCAGCCGCTCGGGGTCGTCGCCGCGATCACCCCCTTCAACTTCCCCGCGATGATCCCGCTGTGGAAGGCGGGGCCCGCTCTCGCCGCCGGCAATGCGGTGGTGCTCAAGCCCAGCGAGCGCGATCCCTCGGTGCCGGTGCGCATCGCCGAGCTGTTCCTCGAGGCGGGCCTCCCCGCCGGCGTCCTCAATGTGGTCCACGGCGACAAGGAGGCCGTCGACACCCTGCTCACGGACGACCGCATCCGCGCGGTCGGCTTCGTCGGTTCGACCCCGATCGCCGAGTACATCTACGCGACGGCCGCGGCTCACGGCAAGCGGGCGCAGTGCTTCGGCGGAGCGAAGAACCACATGATCGTGATGCCCGATGCCGACCTCGACCAGGCCGTCGACGCACTGATCGGCTCCGGCTACGGCTCGGCGGGTGAGCGCTGCATGGCCATCTCGGTCGCGGTGCCGGTGGGGCAGGAGACGGCGGACGCCCTCGCGGCCAAGCTCACCGAACGTGTCGCCCAGCTCCGGGTCGGCCCCTCTCTCGCACCCGACGTCGACTACGGGCCCCTGGTCACGCGAGCCGCCGTCGAACGGGTCGAAGGCTACATCCAGCAGGGGGTCGACGAGGGGGCGACGCTCCTCGCCGACGGCCGGGGCTTCACGGTCGACGGGCACGAGGAGGGCTTCTACCTCGGCCCGACCCTGTTCGACCACGTCACCACCGACATGGCGATCTACCGCGAGGAGATCTTCGGCCCTGTCCTGGTGATCGCCCGCGCCGCCGACTACGAGGAGGCGCTGCGGATGGCCTCGGAGCACGAGTACGGCAACGGCGTCGCGATCTTCACGCGCGACGGTGACGCCGCCCGCGACTTCGCGGCCCGTGTCGAGGTCGGGATGGTCGGCGTGAACGTGCCGATCCCGGTCCCGATCGCGTACTACACGTTCGGCGGCTGGAAGCGCAGCGGATTCGGCGACCTCAACCAGCACGGAACCGACGCCTTCCGGTTCTACACGAAGACCAAGACGGTGACGAGCCGGTGGCCCGCGGCAGGCATCCGCGATGGAGCCAGCTTCGTCATCCCGACCATGCACTAGCCCCGGACACCTCCCACAAGGAATCACGATGACCATGACCACCGTCACCACCACCGCCGAGGAGCGCGAGGCGATCATCGGCGCCGTCCGCGAGTTCGCCGAGACCGAGCTCGCCCCCTACGCCGCCGAACGCGATGAGAAGCACCTGTTCCCGAGGGAGTCGCTGAACCGTGCCGGCGAGCTCGGCCTCGGCGGCATCTACGTCGACGAGGAGTTCGGTGGCAGCGGCCTCAGCCGCCTCGACACCGTGGCGATCTTCGAGGAGCTCGCGAAGGGCGACCCCGCCGTCGCGGCCTACATCTCCATCCACAACATGGTGGTCTGGATGATCGACACCTACGGCGACGACACACAGCGCGGCGAATGGCTGCCGAAGCTCACCGCCATGTCCGAGTTCGGCGGCTACTGCCTCACCGAGCCGGGCGCGGGCTCGGATGCCGCGAACATCGCGACCAGCGCGGTGCGCGACGGCGACCATTTCGTGCTCACCGGGGTGAAGCAGTTCATCTCCGGAGCCGGGGAGGCCGCCGTCTACGTCGTGATGGCGCGCACGGGGGAGCCGGGAGCACGCGGCATCAGCGCGTTCCTCGTCCCGGGCGATTCCGAAGCGCTGAGCTTCGGCGCACCGGAGAAGAAGATGGGCTGGCACGCTCAGCCCACCCGTCAGGTGATCCTCGACGGTGTCAGGGTTCCGGCGTCCGCCATGCTCGGTGATGAGGGCCGCGGCTTCGCGATCGCGATGTCGGCGCTCAACGGCGGACGGCTCAACATCGCCGCCTGCTCGCTGGGCGGCGCACAGTGGGCGCTCGACAAGGCCGTGCAGTACGTGCACGAGCGGATGGCGTTCGGAGAGCCGCTGGCCGAGAAGCAGTCGATCCTGTTCGCGATCGCCGACATGCGCACCGACCTGCACGCCGCACGCCTCATGGTGCGTGACGGCGCGCAGGCGGTCGACGAGCACGCTCCCGATGCGACGATGCGCTGCGCCATGGCCAAGCGCTTCGCGACCGATGCCGGGTTCGACGTCGCCAACCGCGCCCTCCAGCTGCACGGCGGCTACGGCTACCTGCAGGACTACGGGATCGAGAAGGTGGTCCGCGATCTGCGCGTGCACCAGATCCTGGAAGGGACGAACGAGATCATGCGACTGATCGTCGGACGCGAGATGCTGCGACCTGCGGGTTCCGCGTCGGTCCAGCGCAGCGGCGGGGATCAGACGCGGAGCGCATCATGAACGCCTCCTCGTCGAAGGCGGTCGTCGCGTTCCTCGGGCTGGGCCACATGGGGCTGCCGATGGCGAAGAACCTCGTCGAAGCCGGTCACGAGGTGCACGGCTTCGACCTCGTCCCCGCCGCCGTCGAGGCGGCGCGGGTGGCCGGCATCCGCGTGGCCCCGAGCGGCGCGGACGCGGTGTCCGAGGCCGACGTCGTCATCACGATGTTCCCCGCCGGAAAGCACGTCATCGAGGCCTATCGCACGGAACTGCTGGCGGCGGCCCGACCCGGCACCCTCTTCATCGAATCCTCCACGATCGCCGTCGACGAAGCGCGCGCTGCACACGCTCTCGCGCTCGCCGCCGGTCACCGCAACGTCGATGCTCCGGTGTCGGGCGGCGTGGTCGGTGCGGAGAACGGCACGCTCGCGTTCATGGTCGGCGGCTCGGACGAGGACTTCGCCGCGGCGTTGCCGCTGCTCGAGATCATGGGAAAGCGCATCGTGCACTGCGGCGGTCCCGGACTCGGACAGGCGGCCAAGGTCTGCAACAACATGGTGCTCGCGGTCTCGCAGATCGCGGTCGCCGAAGCGTTCGTGCTGGGGGAGCGGCTCGGACTCGAGCATCAGGCGCTCTTCGACGTCGTCTCGCAGGCCTCGGGCCAGTGCTGGTCGATCACCACGAACTGCCCCGTGCCGGGTCCGGTGCCCACGAGCCCGGCCAATCGCGACTACCAGCCGGGCTTCGCCGGCGCGCTGATGGCCAAGGATCTCGGGCTCGCGTTGCAGGCGATCGAGCAGACCTCGACCGATGCGCGCATGGGCCGGCTCGCCCAGGAGATCTACGCCGTCTTCGCGGCCGGCGACGGCGCGACGCGAGACTTCTCCGGCATCATCACCGACATCCGCGACGACCGCGTGTGATGATCGGTACTTCGACGGAGAGGGCGACATGACCGAGTACGAGACGATCCTGGTCGAGCAGCGCGGACGGGTGGGGTGGATCACCCTGAACCGCCCGGAAGCGCTGAACGCGTTGAACAGTCGGCTCGCGGAGGAGGTCACCGCAGCGGCGCTCGCCTTCGATGCGGACGAGGGCGTCGGTGCGATCGTCGTCACCGGCTCCGAGAAGGCCTTCGCCGCCGGTGCAGACATCAAGGAGATGGAGGGCATGTCCGCGGCGCAGATGCTGGAGACCGATCACTTCGGTGTCTGGCACGACTTCGCGGCCGTGCGCACACCCGTGATCGCCGCGGTCTCCGGCTTCGCCCTGGGCGGGGGATGCGAGCTGGCGATGATGTGCGACATCATCCTCGCGGCCGACAACGCCAAGTTCGGGCAGCCCGAGATCAACCTCGGAGTGATCCCCGGCATGGGCGGTACGCAGCGCCTGATCCGTGCGGTCGGATACTACAAGGCGGCCGAGTTGGTGCTGTCCGGGCGCTTCATGGGCGCAGAGGAGGCGGAGCGTTCCGGGCTCGTGTCGCGCGTGGTGCCGGCATCCGATCTCCTCGCCGAGGCGACGAAGCTCGCCGACACGATCGCTTCCAAGTCGTTGCCGTCGGTGTACGCCGCGAAGGCCGCGCTCGATACCGCGATGGAGACGACCCTCGCCGAGGGGCTGGCTCACGAGAAGCAGGCGTTCGCCGCGCTGTTCGACACCGCGGACCAGAAGGAGGGCATGTCGGCCTTCCGGGAGAAGCGGGCACCCGACTTCCAGAACCGCTGAGTGCGTGATGAGACGAGTGCCTGATGAGACGAGTGCCTGACGAGACGAGTGCCTGACGAGATGTCTGCCGGAATCGGGGAGCAGTCAGCCGCGGAGCGCGTCGACGATCTTCGTGATGCGACGTTCGCGAGTCGCCTCCTGCTTCGCTTCGGCCACGCTCCTCGCGTGCTCTTTGCGTGCGGTGTACGACAGGGCGTCGAAGGCGGTGCGCAGCGCGGGGTCGGCGTCCAGGGCCGCGGCGAGCTCGGCCGGAACGTCGACCGTGCGCTCGGCGGAGTCCACCCGGATCACGGCGTCGATCTCCTGGTCGATCTCGAGTCCGAGGTCGGCGCGCACGGCCTTGCTGAAACCGATCATGTTCTCGCTGCCCATCCGCGCCAGACGCAGGCGGGCGGTGCGTCCGCCGATCGTGACGGCGACCGGGAACGCCTTGCCGGCGCCGAGAGAGGCCACCTGCTCGTCGCTGAGGAGGATCGCCGCAGCGGGGCCGCGGCCGGTGAGGACGGTGTGCAGGCGCAGTTCGCTCATGCCGAAAGGGTACGCCCGGGCTCCTCGAATTCCGCGGCGAGAATCGCGTTGCGCTCCATGATGAGGCGGCGCATGTACCCGCCGAGGAACATCGCGTCGACGATTCGGCCGAGCGGGCCGAACGGCGAGCGGAAGGTCACGGTGTCGTGCATGAGCGTGCCGGCCGGATGCTCCTCGAAACGGTGCTCGTGCAGGAATGCCGCGAACGGGCCGGAGATCTGCCGATCCGAGAACGCGTGGGGAGGATCGATGTCGAAGACGATCGAGCGCAGGCGGAACGGGATGCCGAAGTGGCGTGCCCGCCAGGTCGCGGTGGTCCCCTCGGTGAACACGCCGCCGGCCGGCGCCTCGACCATGGTCTCGCCGAACCGGGCCATGCTCTTCACGTGCAGTGCCGGGTCGAGCGATGCGGCGAACACCTCGGCAGGAGGCGCGCTGATGATCGTCTCGAGCGCGAACCGGGGCATGTCAGAGGGCTTCGGGCTGCGGGCGCGGATCGGCGAAGTCGCCGGCGTCCTTGCGCAGCCGGGCGACGATCGCGACGAGCTCGGCGGCGTCGTCGCGGCTCAGACCGGGCTCGGCGAACACGTCGGCGTTGAGAGCCTGTGTGGCGCGCTCGACCAGTTCCCGGCCGGACTCCGTCAGCACGAGCAGCGCAGCGCGTCCGTCATGGGGGTGCGGTTCACGCGCGACCAGACCGTCGCGCACCAGGCGCTCCGCCGTGCTCGTCACGGTGGTCGGGTGCACCTGGAGGCGGGCGACCACGCTCGACAGGGGCAGGCTGCCGGCGCGGCTGAAAGCCAGCAGACGCAGCACCTCGTAGCGGGCGAAGCTCAGAGCGAAGGGCTTCAGGGCCGCGTCGACACGGGCGAGCAGCAGCTGCTGGGCCCGCATGACCGAAGTGACCAGGGCCATGCCGTCCGCGGCATCCGTCCAGCCGTGCGCGAGCCACTGCCGCTTCGCCTCGGCGAGCGGATCGATGGGGAGCGGACGGGGTCGGGCCATTTCTCTACGGTAGTGGCGCGAGCGCGGGGGGCGGCGACGGCGCGCGACGCATCCGCTGTGGACATCCATGAGTCTCAGTCGCAGGTGAGCTGGAACTCAGTATCGCGGTCTAGAATTGCAGCAGTCGTGAGGAGCAATCGATGAAGATCTTCGTCCTGGTCAAAGAGGTGCCGGACACCTATGGCGATCGCAAGCTGAATCTCGAGACCGGCCTCGCCGATCGTGCGGCGGGTGACGTGGTCCTCGACGAGATCACGGAGCGGGCGCTCGAAGTGGCGCTCAGCTACGCCGACAAGAACGACGGCACCGAGGTGGTGGCGGTCTCGATGGCTCCTGAGGGCTCGACCGCGTCCGTGCGCCGGGCGCTCGCGATCGGTGCGGGCTCGGCCGTGCACATCGCCGACGAGCAGCTCGCCGGCGCCGACCTCGGTCTCACCGCCGAGGTCCTCGCCGCCGCGATCCGCCGCGGCGCCCCCGACCTCGTGATCACGGGCAACCTGTCGACCGACGGTTCCGGCGGCGTCATTCCCGCGATGTTGGCCGAACACCTCGGATTCGCGCAGGCCACCGCGCTCACGTCGGTCGAGATCACCGCCGACGGCGTCTCGGGCGTCCGTGGCTCGGATGCCGGCAGCCAGCCGGTCTCGGCGCCGCTGCCCGCCGTGATCTCGATCACCGAGGCGCTTCCCGACGCGCGGTTCCCCAACTTCAAGGGCATCATGGCGGCCAAGAAGAAGCCGCTCGAGGTGCTCGCGCTCGCCGACCTCGACGTTTCGGCGGATCCGTCCGTCGCTCCGCGCACCATCATGACCACTGTGTCGGAGAAGCCCCCGCGGGCGGCCGGCGTGAAGATCACCGATGAGGGTGACGCGGCCGACAAGCTCGTCGACTACCTCGTGCAGAACAGGCTGGTGTGAGATGACATCCTCCGAGAACCCGATCCTCGTCCTCGTCGACGTCGACCCCTCCGGTTACGTCGCGAGCAGCACGGCGGCGCTCATCGGCGCGGCTTCGACGATCGGCACGCCGGTCGCGCTGATCGTGGGCGGCAGTCCGGCCGCGGTGGATCAGGCCGCCGCGGCGGGTGCATCGGTGGTGCTGACCGCCGACGGTGAGCCGACGGCATTGACCGTGCCGATCGTGGACGCCCTGCAGGCGGCCGCCGCCCAGGTGCGCCCCGACGCCGTGCTGATCTCGAACTCGATCTCCGGACGCGACGTGGCCGGACGATTCGCGGTGCGCACGAAGAGCGCACTGTCGGTCGACGCGGTCGGAGTGTCACGCGATGACGATGGTGTCGTCGCCCACCACTCGGTCTACGGCGGGGCCTACCTCGTCGATTCGGCACCCACGTTCGGCACTCCGGTGATCACGGTGCGCCAGGGCGCGGTGGACGCGCGCGCCGAGGCCGTGCCGTCGCACTCGGTCGAGGCGCTCGACGTCACCCCGTCCGGTGCGGTCGCGGCGACGGCCGGTCCGGTCGAGGCGGTCGAGGTCGCCTCGTCCCGTCCCGACCTGCGCGGAGCCACGCGTGTGGTCTCCGGCGGTCGAGGTCTCGCCTCGAAGGAGAAGTTCGTGCTCGTCGAAGAGCTCGCCGATGCGCTCGGTGCCGCGGTGGGTGCCTCCAGGGCCGCCGTCGACGCGGGGTACATCCCGCAGTCGCATCAGGTCGGCCAGACCGGTGTCTCGGTGTCGCCGCAGCTGTATGTCGCCCTCGGCATATCCGGCGCCATCCAGCATCGTGCCGGCATGCAGACGTCGAAGAACATCGTCGCGATCAACAAGGACCCCGAGGCGCCGATCTTCGACGTGGCGGACTTCGGGATCGTCGGCGACGTGTTCGCGGTGGTGCCGCAGGTGATCGCCGCCCTCGAGGCGCGGAAGAAGTAGCCATGGCGACGCGGATGCTGCGACGCGGTCTGCCGCGTGTACCGGGCGGAGAGCCCTGGCCCCCCGCCGATGCGGCGGCTGTGGAGGAGCCGGCGGTTGCCGTGGCACCCGAGGCTCCGACGTCGACAGAGGCTGAGCCTGCGGCGACGCCGGATGTCGCCGCCGCCGATTCCGCCGTTGCGGTGGATCAGGCAGCCGTGGCCACCGCAGCGCCGACCGGGAGCCCTGCTCCCGCGGCGACCGCCGGAGCCGCGCGAATCCGTCGCGGCCTGCCACGCGTGCCGGGCGGAGAGCCCTGGCCGCCATCGGTCGCCGTCGCTCCCGCCGCCGCCGTGGCGACCCCCGCTCCGCAGACGACGCAGCCGGTATCGGCTGTCGCGACAGCAGTTCCCGCATCTTCGGCGACCGGGAGCGCACCGGCGACGGCTCGTGCCTCGACCGCTGCCACGACCGCACCCCCGACCGCACCCTCGCCCGCCGTCAGCGCACCCGAAGCGCCGATCGCTGCCGCAGGCGGTGTCCGTCGTGGCCTGCCCCGAGTGGTCGGCGGCGAGCCGTGGCCCGCCGCAGACACCGTCCCGCGCACACACGCTGTCGCGGCATCCGTCGAGCCCGTGGCTCCGGCGCCGATCGCTCCTGAGAGCACCGGACCGGAGAGCACCGGACCGGAGAGCACCGGACCGGAGAGCACCCCGGTCGTCGCGGCGCCCGTGAACGCACCCGCCATCGCCGACGTCGCGACCCCGCTGCCGTGGACGCGCACGGTCTGGAACGGGCGCGCGCCACGTCGCATCGCCGAGGCACCCGCCGCTGCGACCGGTCGACGCCGTCCGACGTGGCCCCAGGCCATCGCCGTGCTGTTCGGCGCCGCCGCGCTCGGAGTCCTCGCGGGCGCCGCCATCGCGTTCGTGCGCGCACTCCTGAGCTTCCCGTTCATGCAGGACTTCCTCGCAGCCTTCCCGGGCGAGTACGAGCCGGGGATCGCGGTCGAACCCGGATTCTCGCCCTGGGTCGGCTGGCAGCACTTCTTCAACATGTTCCTGATGGTGCTGATCATCCGTTCCGGGCTCCAGGTGCGTACCGAGAAGCGGCCGACCGTCTTCTGGACGCCCCGCGGCAACGCCAAGGGCAAGATCAGCCTGAACCTCTGGTTCCACCAGTCGCTCGACATCCTGTGGCTCGTGAACGGCGTGATCTTCGTGGTGCTGCTGTTCGTGACCGGTCACTGGGTGCGCATCGTGCCGACGAGCTGGGAGGTCTTCCCGAACGCGCTGTCGGCGGCCCTCCAGTACGTCTCGTTCGACTGGCCGCACGAGAACGGCTGGAACAACTACAACAGCCTGCAGCAGCTCGCCTACTTCGCGACCGTGTTCATCGCCGCGCCGCTGGCGGCGATCACCGGATTCCGCATGTCGGGGCTCTGGCCGAAGAAGGCCGAGAAGCTGTCGAAGGCCTACCCGGTCGAGTGGGCGCGCGCGCTGCACTTCCCGATCATGCTCTACTTCGTGGCGTTCATCATCGCCCACGTCGCCCTCGTGATGCTCACCGGCTTCCTGCGCAACCTGAACCACATGTTCGCTTCGCAGGACGCGGTCACCTGGACCGGATTCTGGGTGTTCATCCTCTCGCTCGTGGTGATCGCGATCGGCTGGGTGGCCGCCCGGCCCCTCGTGCTCGCGCCCATCGCGAAGGCGTTCGGCAAGGTCTCGGGCCGCTGACGTCACCGCGTCTCCCGCGACGGAAGGAAGATCATGGTCGAGGCATACATCATCGACGCGGTCCGTTCCCCGGTGGGGCGGCGTGGGGGATCGCTCTCCGGCATCCATCCCGCTGATCTCGGGGCACACAGCCTGCGGGCGCTGGTCGACCGCGTCGGTGTCGATCCCGCCGCGATCGACGACGTCGTGCTCGGCACGATCGACGCGATCGGCGGGCAGTCGGGCAATGTCGCACGCACCGCCGCTCTGGTCGCCGGATTCCCCGAGCACGTGCCCGGCGTCACGATCGACCGTCAGTGCGGATCGAGCCAGCAGGCCGTGCACTTCGCGGCGCAGGCCGTGATGAGCGGTGTGAACGACCTCGTCATCGCGGGCGGTCTCCAGAACATGTCCCAGGTTCCTTTGACCGCGGCCGCGACCGTCGGGGAGCAGTACAGTTTCACCACCCCGTACGCGGAGTCTTCCGGGTGGCGCGAGCGCTACGGCGATCAGGAGATCTCGCAGTTCGCCGGTGCGGAGATGATCGCCGAGAAATGGGACATCTCCCGTGCGGAGATGGAGCAGTTCGCCCTGGAGAGCCACCGTCGTGCGGCCGTCGCTCAGGACGAGGGGCGTTTCGCGAACGAGATCGCGCCCCTGAACGGCCTCGCCAACGACGAGGGGGTGCGGCGGGACACGACCCTGGAGCGGATGGCCGGACTCGCACCGCTGCGGGAGGGGGGACGGATCACCGCTGCCGTGTCGTCGCAGATCAGCGACGCCTCCAGCGCCGTGCTCATCGCCAGCGAACGGGCGGTGCGCGAGCACGGGTTCACGCCCCGCGCGCGCATCCATCGGATGACCGTTCGCGGTGCCAGTCCGGTGCTCATGCTCACCGCGCCCATCCCGGCGACCCGGCACGCTCTGGAGAGCGCGGGACTCGGTGTCGCCGACATCGACCTGTTCGAGGTGAACGAGGCCTTCGCGCCCGTCGTGCTCGCCTGGATGCGCGAGCTCGACGCCCCGCACGAGAAGGTCAACGTCAACGGCGGGGCCATCGCCCTCGGGCACCCCATCGGTGCGACCGGCACCAGACTGCTCACGACCATGCTGAACGAACTCGAGCGCACCGGCGGCAGGTACGGCCTGCAGGCGATGTGCGAGGGTGGCGGCATCGCGAACGTGACCATCATCGAGCGCCTCTGAGCCGGAGCGACCGGAACCGACAGCGAGAACGGGCCGCCTCCGAGGGGAGACGGCCCGTTCTGCGTGCGTGCGCGGCGGTGTGTCAGGGGCGGACGAAGCGCACTTCGGTCAGCGTCTCGCCGAGGAACGGCTCCGTGTGCGATGCTCCGTCGAGGTGGAATCCGTTGCGCGTGTAGAAGCGGTGCGCGCGGGGGTTGTCCTCGGCCACCCACAGGTACAGCGGCTCGTCCTTCTCGACGGCCGCGTCGAACAGCTTCTGACCGATGCCGGTCGAGTGCCACGCGTCGAGCAGGTAGATGAAGTACAGCTCGCGGAACGCGGGGGCATCCTTGTCGCGGGCAGGACCGGAGCCGACGAAGCCGACGATCTCGCCGTCGACGAGCGCGGCGTTCATCTTGAACTCGGGGCCCTGCGAGGCCCAGTGCGTCCACAACTCGGCCATGCGGCGGGGCGAGACCTTCTCCAGTGCCGCCTTGCTGATCAGGTGGTCGTAGGTCTCGTGCCAGCACTGCGCATGCACGCGACCGAGGGCTTCCGCATCCACATCACGGACCGGACGGACGATGACTTCAGGCTGGGCTTCGGCGCTCATGTTCGTGACTCTACGCGCGGCGTCCACGAAGAGGAAATCGAGGGGATGTTCGATGACGCCCGATACGCGGGCATGGAGGGTTCGCACAATGATGTTCGCGAATCGTGCACGCCTGGCTACGATCATTCTTCGTGAACGTGATCTGGCGGACCCTCCTGGTGATCCTCGGCGCTCGCCGCCGCGTGCGACGGGGGAGGACTCTCGATGCGTCGTCGGTCAGCAGCATCCGCCTGACCACGCTGCCGACCGACATCGACATCCTGCGCCACATGAACAACGGGCGCTATCTGTCGCTCTTCGACCTCGGACGCTGGGATCTGCTGATACGCACCGGGCTGTTCGACGCGATGAAGGACCGCGGCTGGTACGCGGTCGTCTCCAGCGAGACGGTGACGTTCCGCAAGTCGCTGCAGCTCTGGCAGCGGTTCGAGGTGCAGTCGCGCTTCATCGGGCACGACGACAAGGCGGTGTTCCTCGAGCACAGGGCCGTCGTCGACGGAGAGATCTATGCGCGGGTGATCGTGCGCTCGCGCATGTTGCGCCGTACCGGCGGCACCGTCAGCAACGAAGAGCTGTTCGCCGCCGTGGGCAAGCCCGAGGGCGTGCCGGAGATCGATGCCTGGGTGCATGACTGGGCCGCGGCATCCGCGCTCCCGCCGGTTCGCGTGAAGGCGCCGAGCGTCTGGGGCTGAGCGGTTCTCGACACCCCGGGCGGGCGGACCTTAGGGTGGGTGTCGCGCGAGACGAGCACGGTTGAGCGCGATGACGTCGGGAGGATCCATGCCGCAGGAGCGCCCGCGAGCAGATCGGGAATGGATGCCCGTGACGATCGTCCTCCCGATGCTGCTCTCGGCGACTCTCGTCGCGGCGTGGATCGCGGCCGGGTTCATCCTGGTCTGGCTCTTCCGCGCCTTCCCCACGCCGGCGAACGGGACATCGTCGATTCTCTGGGGCGTCGTGGTGCTGCTCGGCCTTCTGGTGAACATGACGATCCTCATCGGGCTCGCCCGACGCACCGCGTGGATGCGGTGGGTCGTCGTGGTGCAGGCGCTGGCGATGATGGCGCTGCTGATCGCGACGCCGTTCGGACTCTGGGCGGTGCTGGTCTGCGGCGGTCAATCGGTGCTGCTGTTCCTTCCGCCATCGCGGAGGTGGTTTCGCGGCCGACCGATTCCGCAGGCCGCGCTCGTCGAAACCTCCTGATCCGAACACGATCGCTTCGCCGCTGGGGGAGCGCCCCGAGATCTTCCTCCTCCGCTTTCCGTAAGAACCCCGCTTCTTTCCCTGTCACAGAGCCGAAGGAGGGGCGCTTCCGGAGCGCTCCTCAGTACTCTGAGCGGGAAGTCAGGGGCGCAGACGCCCCGGTGACCCCGTCGACGCAGACGGGCGGAGGAGGAAGTAGTGGCAGTCATCGGCATCGTGCGGGAGCCTGCGGGCGAAGCGCGGGTCTCGGCCACCCCGGCGACGATCGCGTCGCTCGGGAAGCTGGGCCACACGGTCAGAGTCGAGCGGGGAGCGGGCGCTGCGGCCTCGTACCCCGACGCCGAGTACGCGGCGGCGGGTGCGGCGCTGGTGGATCGCGCAGAGGCCTGGGGGAGCGAGATCGTCCTCGCGATCACAGCTCCCGGGGCGGAGGAGATCTCCCTCCTCTCCGATGACGCCACCCTCATCGCCCTGCTCTCGCCGGCACTGCGCCCCGATCTCGTCCAGTCGCTCGCGCAGCGTGGCATCACGGCGCTCGCGCTCGATGCGGTGCCGCGCATCTCGCGGGCGCAGTCGATGGACGTGCTCAGCTCGATGGCGAACATCGCCGGGTACCGGGCCGTCGTCGAGGCCGCGCACGAGTTCGGCCGCTTCTTCACGGGGCAGGTGACCGCCGCGGGCAAGGTGCCGCCGGCGAAGGTGCTGGTCGCGGGAGCCGGAGTCGCGGGGCTTGCGGCCATCGGCGCGGCATCGAGTCTCGGTGCGATCGTCCGCGCCACGGATCCGCGCCCCGAGGTCGCCGACCAGGTCACCTCGATCGGTGGCAGCTACCTCCCGGTCGACGTCGAGGTCGCGGCCTCCACCGACGGCTATGCCAAGGCGACCAGCGCGGACTATGACCGCAGGGCCGCCGAGATCTACACCGAGCAGGCCGCCGACGTGGACATCATCATCACCACTGCGCTGATCCCCGGACGCGCGGCGCCGCGCCTGATCGCGGCATCCGATGTCGCACAGATGAAGCCGGGCAGCGTGATCGTCGACATGGCCGCGGGCCAGGGCGGCAACGTCGAGGGCTCGGTCGCGGGCGAGCGCGTCGTCACGGAAAACGGTGTGATCATCCTGGGCTACACCGACCTGGCCTCGCGTCTGGCCGCACAGGCCTCCCAGCTCTACGGCACGAACCTCGCCAACCTCGTGGCGCTGCTGACGCCTGCGAAGGACGGGCGGCTGGTGATCGACTTCGACGATGTCGTGCAGCGCTCGGTCACGGTCGTGCGCGACGGCGAGGTCACCTGGCCCCCGCCTGCCGTGCAGGTCGCCGCCGCTCCAGCCCCGAAGGCCGCGGCGGCGCCGGTCGAGGTCGCACCGCCGAAGAAGATGTCCGCCGCCCGCAAGGTCACGCTGATCGTGGTGGGCGTCGCCGCGCTGTTCGCCGTGAACGCGTTCGCCCCGGCCCCGCTGCCGCAGCACTTCACGGTGCTCGTGCTGTCGGTGGTGATCGGCTTCTACGTGATCGGCAAGGTGCATCACGCGCTGCACACCCCGCTCATGTCGGTGACCAACGCCATCTCGGGAGTGATCGTGGTCGGCGCGATGCTGCAGATCACGTCGCCGCTGCCGGTGGTGCAGGTGCTCGCCGCGATCGCGGTGCTGCTGGCCTCCATCAACATCTTCGGAGGGTTCGCGGTGACCCGACGAATGCTCGCGATGTTCACACTCGGGACATCGGCGAAGGGCGGCCGGAAATGACCGTCGACGCGCTCGCCGGGGCGGCCTACATCGTCGCCGCCCTGCTGTTCATCCTCAGCCTCGCCGGCCTCAGTCGCCATGAATCCGCCCGCTCCGGTGTGGTCTACGGCATCGCGGGCATGGCGATCGCGCTGGTCGCGACGGTCGCCCTCACCATGGCCGACGCATGGAGCACCGGTGCCTTCCTCGGGCTGGGCCTGCTCGTGGCCGCGGTGCTGATCGGGGCGGCCATCGGGCTCTGGCGAGCGCGGGTCGTGGAGATGACCGGCATGCCCGAGCTCATCGCGCTCCTGCACAGCTTCGTCGGCCTCGCCGCGGTGCTCGTCGGCTGGAACGGCTACCTCGCGCACCCGGAGATCGCCCCCGAGCTCGTCGGCATCCACAACGCCGAGGTGTTCATCGGGATCTTCATCGGCGGCGTCACCTTCACCGGGTCGATCGTGGCGTACCTCAAGCTCTCGGCGAAGATGTCGTCGAAGCCGCTCATGCTCCCGGGCAAGAACGGGCTCAACATCGGGGCTCTCATCGCGTTCGTCGCCCTGACCGTGTGGTTCGTGAACGACCAGCAGCTGTGGCTCCTGATCGCGGTCACCGTGCTCGCCTTCGCCCTGGGCTGGCACCTGGTCGCCTCGATCGGCGGCGGAGACATGCCGGTCGTCGTCTCGATGCTCAACAGCTATTCGGGTTGGGCCGCCGCCGCGGCGGGGTTCATCCTGAACAACGACCTGCTGATCGTCACGGGCGCGCTCGTCGGATCGTCGGGTGCGTACCTCTCGTACGTGATGTGCAAGGCCATGAACCGCTCGTTCCTCTCCGTCATCGCCGGGGGATTCGGGGTCGCGGCGCCGACCTCCGACGACACCGAATACGGCGAGCACCGCGAGATCACCGCCGAGGGCGCGGCGGAGATGCTCGTCGCCGCCGACAGCGTGGTCATCACCCCTGGCTACGGCATGGCCGTCGCACAGGCGCAGTACCCCGTCGCCGATCTGGTCCGGCGGCTCCGCGAGCGGGGCGTCGATGTGCGGTTCGGCATCCATCCGGTCGCGGGACGGCTGCCCGGTCACATGAACGTGCTGCTGGCCGAAGCCAAGGTGCCGTACGACATCGTCCTGAGCATGGACGAGATCAACGACGACCTCGCCTCCACCTCGGTGGTGCTGGTCATCGGCGCGAACGACACCGTGAACCCGGCCGCCGCCGAGGACCCGGGGAGCCCGATCGCCGGGATGCCGGTGCTGAAGGTGTGGGAGGCCGAGAGCGTCATCGTGTTCAAGCGCTCGATGGCCGCCGGGTACGCAGGGGTGCAGAACCCGCTGTTCTTCCGCGACAACGCGTCGATGCTGTTCGGAGATGCGAAACAGCGGGTGGAGGACATCATCGCGGCGCTCTGAATCCGTTTCGAATCGCGCAGATGACGGCATCCGAGCGGGAAAAGCGACCATTTGCGCGATTCGAACGGCGGGAGGATCCTGCTCCAGACCTAGGCTGAAATCCATGGCAGACCTCCCGCCGGATGCCGTGGCATCCGCACCCCTCGCAGACCGTGCCGTCGAGCTGGCTCGGCGGTGGGCGATCGAGGCCGCGGCGATCGAACCCGACCCCGCGGCCGCACGGCTCGCGGGCGTGCTGCAGGACGCGAACGGGCTGCCGTTCACGCTCGGCTTCGTCGACGGCGTCATGCGCCCGGAGAGCCTGACCGCGGCCGCCTCGCAGCTGCATCGGATCGCACCGATCGTGCCGGAGTTCCTGCCCTGGTACCTGCGCTCGGCCGTGCGTCTCGGCGGCGGTGTCGCGCAGGTCCTGCCGTCACCCGTCGTGCCCATCGCCCGCCGGGTGCTCCGTGACATGGTCGGGCATCTCGTCGTCGACGCACGACCAGCGAAGCTCGGGGCGGCGATCGAGCGGATCAGGGCGAACGGCTCCCGTCTCAACCTGAACCTGCTCGGCGAGGCCGTGCTCGGCGAGGCGGAGGCGCGGCGACGGCTCGACGGCATCCACGCGCTCATCCGGCGTCCCGATGTCGACTACGTCTCGGTGAAGGTCTCGGCGATCATCAGCCACCTCTCCATGTGGGCGTTCGACGAGGTCGTCGACGAGGTGGTCGAAAGACTGCTCCCGCTGTACCTGACGGCGGCGGCCGACGGCACCTTCCTGAACCTCGACATGGAGGAGTACCGCGACCTCGACCTCACGATCGCGGTCTTCACGCGCATCCTCGAGGACCCGCGCCTGGCCGGGCTCGAAGCGGGCATCGTGCTGCAGGCCTACCTGCCCGACGCCCTGCCCGCCCTGCAGGAGCTCACCGCCTGGTCGCAGGACCGCGTCGCGCACGGCGGCGCCCGCATCAAGGTACGCCTCGTGAAGGGGGCGAACCTCGCGATGGAGAACGTCGAGGCCCGGATGCACGGGTGGACGCCTGCGACCTACGACACCAAGCTCGACACCGACGCGAACTACCTGCGCTGTCTGGATTGGGCTCTGCAGCCCGAGCACACCGCGGCCGTGAAGCTCGGCATCGCAGGGCACAACCTCTTCGGCATCGCGTATGCCTGGCTGCTCGCCGGAGAACGGGGGGTGCGCGAGGCCGTCGAGTTCGAGATGCTCCTGGGCATGGCCCAGGGGCAGGTGCAGGCCGTCTCGCGCGAGGTCGGCCCTGTGCTGCTTTACGTGCCGGTGGTCGAGCCCGCCGAGTTCGATGTGGCGATCAGCTATCTGGTGCGCCGGCTCGAGGAGAACGCCTCGTCGGACAACTTCCTCTCCGCCGCGTTCCGGCTCGGAGAGGACGAGGCGCTGTTCGTGCGCGAGCAGGATCGCTTCCTCGATGCGCTCGACAGGTCGGCCGACGCCACGCTCCGCATCGGCCCGCGTCGCACGCAGGACCGCAGCGCGCCCGTGCACGAGTCCGTGCGGACGGCACCCGCAGCCCCGGTGCCCGAGACCGACCTCACCAAGGCGGTGCTCGGCATCTCGCGCGGATCCGACGACGGCGGGCGCGAGGCGTTCCTCGAGACCGCCGTGTACTCGGCGCGCGAGCTGGACCAGGATGCCGGTGGCGCTCCGGGCTTCTCGAACACGGTCGACACCGATCCTGCTCTCCCCGCGAACCGGGAGTGGGCACGCGAGGTGCGCGAGCGCATCGCCGCCTCCGATCTGGGAGACGCCACGATCGCATCTGCCCGGGTGTCCGATCCCGAGGATCTCGAGCGGATCGTGCAGGGCGTGCGCCGGGCCGCTCCATCATGGGGTGGACGGCCGGCTGCCGAGCGAGCCGAGGTGCTGCTGCGTGCGGCGGCCGCACTCGAGTCGCGGCGAGGGGACCTCATCGAGGTCGCGGCCTCCGAGACGGGCAAGGTCTTGGCGGAAGCCGACGTCGAGGTCAGCGAAGCCGTCGACTTCGCCCGCTACTACGCCGCCAAGGCGCGCGAGCTCGACGCGATCGCCGGCGCCGTGTTCGTTCCGGCATCCGTCACCGTCGTCACGCCGCCCTGGAACTTCCCCCTCGCGATCCCCGCGGGTGGGGTGCTCGCCGCGCTCGCCGCAGGTTCGGGTGTCGTCTTCAAGCCCGCTCCGCAAGCCCGCCGCTGCGCCGCCGTCATCGCCGAGACCCTGTGGCAGGCGGGGGTGCCGCGCGACCTGCTCGCGCTCGTCGACATCGAGGAGGGGGAGCTCGGCCGCGAGCTCATCACGCACGACGCCGTCGACCGGGTGATCCTCACCGGCGCGTGGGACACGGCGGCGCTGTTCCGCTCCTGGCGCTCCGATCTGCCGCTTCTCGCGGAGACCAGCGGCAAGAACGCGATCATCATCACCCCCTCGGCGGATCTCGATCTCGCGGTCGGCGACCTCGTCAAGAGCGCCTTCGGCCACGCCGGGCAGAAATGCTCGGCGGCCTCGCTCGCCATCCTCGTGGGACCGGTCGGACGCTCCGCCCGGTTCGCGCGCCAGCTGGCCGACGCCGTGCGGTCGCTGCACGTCGGGCAGCCCACCGATCCGCTGGCCGAGGTGGGCCCGGTGATCGACCAGCCGACCGGAAAGCTCGCGTGGGCGCTGAGCGAGCTGGAGGGCGACGAGCAATGGCTGATCGAACCGTCGCTCGCGGCGGGTGACGACGGCAGCCGACGTCTGTGGCGGCCGGGGGTGCGTGTCGGCGTCCAGCCGGGGTCGCGTTTCCACACCGAGGAGTTCTTCGGGCCGGTGCTCGGCGTGATGCATGCGCCGACGCTCGCGCGCGCCGTCGAGATGCAGAACGCCGTCGCCTACGGCCTCACTGCAGGACTCCACACCCAGGACCCGGAGGAGCTCGCGTTCTGGCTCGGCCGTGTGCAGGCGGGCAACCTCTACGTGAACCGCGGCATCACCGGAGCCATCGTGCAGCGCCAGCCGTTCGGAGGGTGGAAGCGCTCCTCCGTCGGCCCCGGTGCCAAGGCGGGCGGCCCGAACTACCTCATCGGTCTGGGATCCTGGCGTTCCCTGCCGGGTGGGCCGGCCTCCAGCACGCTGCATCTGCGGGGACTCGACTCCCGCATCACCGCCCTCATCGAGGCGGCCCAGTCGTCGCTCGCCTACGAGTCGTTCGAGTGGTTGCGGCGCTCGGCCTTGTCGGATGCGCTGGCCTGGGACCGCGAGTTCGGGCAGGTCCGTGATGTCTCGCGTCTCGGCGTCGAGCGCAACCTGTTCCGCTATCGCCCGGTGCCGGTCGAGGTCCGCGCGACCGACGATGCGGCACTGCAGGATCTGCTGCGCGTCGTGATCGCAGGTGTGCGGTCAGGGGCGAAGTTCGTCATCTCGACCCCGGTCGGGGTGCCCGGCGAGGTGCGTCGCGCTCTCGGTGACCTGGATGCCCCGGTGTTCCTGGAGAGCGACGACGAGTGGCTGCAGCGGCTGCTGCGACAGGACGATGCACCCGAGGGCGTCGCGCTGCCGGTGAGCGATCGGGTGCGGCTGGTCGGCGGGCGGGACGGTGTCGCCGCCCTTCGCGCGAAGCTCGCCACGGCTTCCGCCGGCGACCCAGACCTGGCGGTGTACGACGGCGAGGTGACGGCCGCCGCCCGCATCGAGCTGTTGCCGTTCGTGCACGAGCAGTCGATCTCGATCACCGCCCACCGCTACGGCAACCTCGACCCGTGGAGCAGCGACGTGATCTGAGCCTGGTGTAAAGAATTCTTGACACACCTCACCGACGGACGTACGCTGAGCGTGTCAATAATCTTTTACATCGGAGTCGTCATGGTCTACGAAGAGCGCAATGCCTGGGCGGGACTCATCGTCAGCCCGATCGTGATGGTCGTCTACGTCGTGCTGGTGCTCCAGCAGGCCGGGGGAGGGCCGCTCACCGCTGTCGACTGGTTCCCGCTCATGCTGTGGGTGATCGGCGGCGGCATCGTCGCGACGATCATCCTCAGCGTCGGGTGGGGCATCATCGCGGGGCTGAGAGACCCCGACGGTGTCGGCCGTTCCGACATTCGCGACCGCGACATCAGCCGCATGGGCGGCCGAGTGGAGCAGGCTTTCGTCGTGATCGCCGGTCTCGGGGTCATCGCGCTGTGCGCCGTCGGCGCCGATGTCTTCTGGATCGCGAACACTATGTTCGCGGGCTTCGCGGTGTCGGCGTTCATCGGCGGCATCGCCCGGGTGGTCGCCTACCGGCGGGGCCTCGTCTGATGGTCAAGCCCACCCGCGTCTCGAACACCATCCGCGCGCATCGCGAACAGGCCGGACTCACCCAGGCCGAGCTCGCGCGCACGGTCGGCGTGACGCGCCAGACCCTCATCGCGATCGAGCAGCAGAAGTACTCGCCGACACTCGAACTCGCCTTCCAGATCGCCCGCGCGTTCGGCGTGGGGCTCGACGACATCTTCGAATACCCCGACACGTCAGGAGCATCATCATGAGCCGTTCGATGAAGGCGTGGCGTCGGGAGACGTACGGTCCGGCCGACGGCGTCGCCCTCGAGCGCATCCCGGTTCCGACGCCCGGCCGCGGCGAGGTGCTGCTGCGGGTGCGCGCCACGGCGTTGAACGCGGGCGATGTGCGCCTCCTGCTCGGCGATCCGCTGCTCGTGCGTCCGGTGTTCGGCTTGACCCGCCCGAAGCACCCGGTGCGCGGGATGGAGGTCGCGGGCACCGTGGTCGCCGTCGGACCCGACGTCGTGGGCGCGGAGATCGGCGAAGACGTGGTGGGTGAGCTCGTCGGCGGCGGAGGTCTCGGCGAGTACGTGAGCGTTCCCGCCGCGCGGCTCGTTCCCGTCCCGATCGATATCGTCCCGGAGACCGCCGCGTGCCTCCCGGTGGCCGGGGGAACCGCCTGGCAGGCGCTCGACCTCGCGGGCGTCGGCCTCACGCAACGTGCTCGCGCCGATGGCGCGCCGAGAGTGCTGATCATCGGTGCCTCCGGAGGGGTGGGCACGTTCGCGGTGCAGCTCGCAGCTCTCCGCGGCGCCGAGGTCTGGGCGTCCTGCCGTGACCGCAACGCACCGCTGATCGAGCAGCTGGGTGCCGTGCGCACCTTCGACCACCGGACGTCGCCCCTGAGTGCGCTGCCGGACGGCCGATTCGATGCGATCGTCGACATCGCCGGAGGGATGCCGTTGCGGGAGCTGAAGCGCCTCGTGGTGCCCGGCGGCACGGTCGTGCTCGTCACGGGCGACGGGGGACACGTGCTCGGCCCGATCCCGCGGATGCTCCGCGCGGTGTTCCTGTCGATCGGCTCGCGGAGCATCCGACCACTCGCCGCGACGCCGCGTCCCGAGGTGCTGGCGAAGCTCCTCGAACTCGTCGCCGACGGACGGATGGTTCCCGTGATCGAGCGGGAGTACCCCTTCGCCGAGGCATCCGCCGCTCTCGCCCGTCTGGAAGCGGGCCACACCGTCGGCAAGCTGGTGGTCACCGGCTCCGCCCTCTGACCCTCCGGTCGCACCCGCTGCGTGTTCCGGTCGCACTTCCTGCCGCCTTCAGACGCTTTCGGCGGCAGAAAGTGCGACCGGAGCGATCGGAGGCCGGAGGCCGGGGGCCGGGGGCCGGGGGCCGGGGGTCGGGGGTCGGGGGACGGGTCGGGGGATGGGACGGAGCTGGGACGGGGAGGGGACAGGGGAGGGGCGGGGCGGGGGCGGAGGGTAACGGGCGGCGCTCTGGCGGCGTACAGGGGGCGGGTGACAGAATGGACCTCGGCGTGCCCGAGTCGCATCTTCCCCGACGCCCGCTCGATCGAGCGAAGGGTCGAAGGACCGCCGGGCCCCTGGACAGCGTCCGCCGCGCCCGTCCCACGAGGAGAGCACCCATGTCGACGCCTGAAGCCGCCGTCTCCACCGCCCCCGCCCGCACCGCGCACCACCGCCGCTATCTCATGTGCAAGCCGGAGCACTTCACGGTCAACTACTCCATCAACCCGTGGATGGAGCCGACCAAGCCCACCGACACCGCCAACGCGGTCGCGCAGTGGCAGAAGCTCCACGACCTGTACATCGAGCTGGGCCACGAGGTCGAGCTCATCGAGCCGCTTCCCGGCTACCCCGACATGGTCTACACGGCCAACGGCGGATTCCTCATCGACGGTCGCGCCTACGTGCCCGAGTTCCGTTTCGTCGAGCGTCAGGGCGAGTCGCCGGCCTTCGCCGACTGGTTCCGTGCTGCGGGCTACGACACGGTGATGCCGAAGGAGGTCAACGAGGGCGAGGGTGACTTCCTTCTCGTCGGCGAAGTGATCCTGGCAGGAACCGGCTTCCGCTCCACGGGCGACAGCCACCGCGAGGTCGGCGAGGTCTTCGGGCGCGAGGTCGTGTCGCTCAACCTGGTCGACCCGCGTTTCTACCACCTCGACACCGCGATCGCCGTGCTCGATCCGGTGCAGGGTGTCGAGAACGGCGGCCCGGAGCGCGCGAACATCGCCTACCTCCCCGGTGCCTTCGACGACGCCAGCCGCGCGATCCTCGAGGAGCGCTTCCCCGACGCGATCCTGGTCTCTGACGAGGACGGTTCGGTGTTCGGCCTGAACTCGGCGAGCGACGGCTACAACGTGGTCATCTCGCCGCGGGCGAAGGGCTTCGAGAAGCAGCTGCGCGAGCGCGGCTACAACCCGATCATGGTGGACCTGTCCGAGCTGCTGCTCGGCGGCGGCGGCATCAAGTGCTGCACGCTCGAGCTGCGGGGTGCGAAGTGACCGCGGTCGACGAGACCACGGGAACAGCGACCCCGGGTACAGCGGCCACGGCGGGAGAGGCGGGCACCGAGCCGCACGTCGCCCACAACTACCACCCGCTGCCGGTGAACATCGCCCGCGCGGAGGGTGCGTGGGTGACCGACGTCGAGGGCAAGCGTTACCTCGACCTGCTCGCGGCGTACTCGGCCGTGAACTTCGGCCACCGGCATCCGGCCCTCGTCGCCGCGCTCACCGAGCAGCTCGGCCGGGTCACGCTCGTCAGCCGTGCGTTCCAGAGCGACCGGCTGGAGCCGTTCGCCGCGGCGCTCGCGGAGCTGGCGGGCAAGGATCTCGTGCTGCCGATGAACACCGGCGCCGAGGCCGTCGAGACCGGCATCAAGGTCGCCCGCGCCTGGGGTTATCGCGTCAAGGGCATCCCCGAGGGCAAGGCGCGCATCATCGTCGCGGCCGGCAACTTCCACGGCCGCACGACGACGATCGTCAGCTTCAGCGACGACGACACGGCGCGTGACGACTTCGGCCCCTACACACCGGGCTTCGATGTGGTGCCGTACGGAGATGCGGATGCCATCGCCGCGGCCATCACCGACGACACGGCGGCCGTGCTGGTCGAGCCGATCCAGGGCGAGGCCGGTGTCGTGATCCCGCCGGAGGGCTACCTCCGCCGCATCCGCGAGATCTGCGACGAGAAGAACGTGCTGTTCATCGCCGACGAGATCCAGGCGGGGCTCGGCCGCGTGGGCGAGACCTTCGCGTGCGATCGTGAAGGCGTCGTGCCCGACCTGTACCTCCTGGGCAAGGCGCTCGGCGGCGGCATCCTCCCGGTATCCGCCGTGGTCGGCGACGCCGACGTGCTGGGCGTCATCCGACCGGGCGAGCACGGGTCGACGTTCGGCGGCAACCCGCTGGCCGCGGCCGTGGGCCTGCGCGTGGTCGAGATGCTGCAGACCGGTGAGTTCCAGGAGCGGGCGCGCGCACTCGGCGCCCACCTGGAGCAGGCGCTGCAGCCGCTGATCGGGCACGGCGTCACGGCCGTGCGCATCGCCGGGCTCTGGGCCGGCGTCGACATCGATCCCGCGAAGGGCACCGGGCGTCAGATCGCCGAGAAGCTGCTCGAACGCGGCGTGCTCGTCAAGGACACGCACGGACAGACGGTGCGCATCGCTCCGCCGCTCGTGATCCGCGCGACCGAGCTCGACTGGGCGGTGGAGCAGCTCAAGCTCGTGCTGGGCGCCTAGGCCCGACGCGCAGAACCCTACCCGCGCGGCTCGACGCGACACGAGCAACGCCACCGCAGGGGAGGGCCGTCTCTGGGGATGGACGGCTGGCGGTGGCGTTGCCTTCGTGCACGCTCAGGCGGGCGGGGAATCCGGATCGAGCGTCTTGAGGGTGTCCTCTTCGGCGGCGTTGTCCGCGTCGAGCTGATCCTCGGTGTGCTCGTCGCCACCGAGCGCTGCGCGATGGCCCTGGCCGGCGTCGCCCTGGATGGCGCCGCCCGTGGATTCGCCGCGCGAGCTGTCGCCCTGGATGGCGCCGCCGGTGCCGTCGCCCTGGCCGGAGTCTTCGTCCGGTGCTCCGACGCCGGGCGCGCCCTCTGCCGGATCCTGCGGATGGGGGGTGCGTTCCGTGTTCTCGTCCATGCACAGACGGTACGACCGGTCGCCCCGGGTCGTGCAGGGCGTTGACAAATCCCGCGACGAGGGTCAGTCTCCGAGGTCGCGCTTCTCGGCGGTGCGGATCGGCGTGGTCACGGCGGCCTCGTCGCTGAACTCGATCGGGTCGACCTCGATCACGCGAAGCGGGCGGGTCTCGTCGAGCGTGAGCAGGAACCGGCGGTTCTCGTCCCGGCGGAGTCGGCCGGAGGTCGCGACCCAGATCACCCCGATCGCGCAGGCCACGAACCCGGCCGTGCCACCGAGCATGATCGCGGCCCGCGGGCCGAACGTGTCGGCGACCCATCCCGCGATGGGGGCCCCGATGGGGGTAGAACCCATGATGACGGCCATATACAGGGCGAGCACGCGTCCGCGCAGAGCGGGGTCGGTCGTGATCTGCACGTAGCCGTTGGCGGTGGTGAGCAGCGTCACGATCATGAAGCCGGTGAAGGTCAGAGTGACGGCGTAGGAGGCATACGTGGGCATGGCCGACGACACGAACGCGGCGACGCCGAAACCTCCGGCAGCGAGGATCACCACGCGCACTCTGGCGCGATCGCGCCGGGCGGCGAGGAGCGCCCCGATGAGGGATCCGATCGCGAGTACCGAGCTGAGCACGCCGTAGCCGTCGGCGCCCGCGCCGAACTCGAGCGCCATGGTCGAGGCGAAGATCGGGAAGTTCATGCCGAAGGCGCCGATCAGGAAGACCGTCACGAACACCACGCGCAGGTCGCTGCGCCCCCACACGTACCGGAACCCGTCGGCGAGCCCCCCGCGATTGCGGTTCTTCAGACGTGGGGCGAGCAGGCTGCGGCGCATGAGCAGCAGGGCGAGCAGCATCGCCAGGAACGTCGCCGCGTTCACGATGAACACCCAGCCCGAGCCGATCGCCACGATCAGCAGGCCGCCGACGGCGGGTCCGACCATACGGGCGAGGTTGAACGACGCGGAGTTGAGGGCCACCGCGTTGGAGGTGTCGCCGGTGGAGACCATGTCGGAGACGAACGCCTGTCGAGCCGGAGCGTCGAACGCGTTCACGATGCCGAATCCGAGGGCGAAGCCGAACATCATCGGCAGGGTCATGAGGCCGCCGAGCAGCAGCGCGCCGACCGCGATCGCGAGGGCGAGCAGCGCCGACTGGGTGGCGAACAGGATGTGCCGCCGGTCGAAGCGGTCGGCCACCCACCCGGTCAGGCTCACGAGCACGAGCGGGGGCCCGAACTGCAGGGCCATCGTGACGCCCATCGCGGTGGCGTCGTTGTCGGTGAGCTCGGTGAGCACCACCCAGTCCTGCGCCGTGGCCTGCATCCACCCGCCGACGTTGGAGATCAGGGCGCCCGCGAACCAGATCCGGTAGTTGATGTTCGCGAAGGAGCGGAACATGGCGCTCATCGCTCCACCACCCGCCTCATCAGGGCGCTGGCTTCACGCAGCGTGGTCAGCTCGGCCTCGGAGTAGTCGACCTCGCGCAGCATGTCGGCGAGCAGCTCGTCGCGACGGCGGATGGTCTCGACGACGATCTCGCTGCCGGCCTCGGTGATGTCGACCTGCACGCGGCGGCGATCGTCCTCATCGGGGGTGCGCACGACGAAGCCCTGCTCTTCGAGGCCGTTGATCGTGCTGGTCATCGACGGTGCGGTGACGCGCTCGCGCTGGGCGAGGGTCGAGATCGTACGGCGTCCGTTCATGCGCAGGTCGGCGAGCACCGCCAGCTGCGCGTCGCTCATCGAGTCGGCGGCGCGGGCGCAGCGAAGGCGGCGGGCCAGCCGGAACGTGGCCATGCGAAGGTCTGTGGCGGTGAGGTCGAGGGATTCATCAGACGCAGACATTACTTAGATAGCCTATCTAATTTTCCGGATGCCGGCAGGAGAGCGGGCACAATGGAGGGGTGACCCGATCGCTCGCCTTGGAAATCGCCGTGCAGGACCCCGCCGGAGTGCGGATCGCCAAGGAGGTCGGCGCTGCACGCGTCGAACTCGCCACCGCCCTCGCCCTCGGCGGACTCACCCCGTCGCCGGCGACGCTCGAACTCGCCGTCGAGGCGGCAGGAGCCGACGGCCCCGAGGTGCACGTGCTGATCCGCCCACGCGCGGGTGGATTCCACTACGACGACGACGAGCTGGCGGTCGCCGAGCTCGACGTGCGCCGTGCGATCGCCTCCGGTGCCTCCGGTGTGGTCATCGGTGCCCTGGATGCCGACGGGCGTCTCGACCTGTTCGCGATGGCGCGTCTGCGTGACGCGGCCGGGGGAGCGCCCGCCACGCTGCACCGTGCGATCGATGTGACGGCCGACCCTGTCGCGACACTGCAGAGCGCCCGCGAGCTGGGCCTGCGTCGTGTGCTCACGTCCGGGGGAGCGTCCGCGGCGATCGACGGCATCGACACGCTGCGTGCCCTCGTCGCCGCAGCCGAGGGCGAGATCGAGATCATGGCGGGCAGCGGCGTCGACGTGGCCAGCGCCCCAGCTCTGGCGGCGGCGGGGGTCGATGCGATCCACTTCTCCGCCAAGCGCGCCGTGACCCAGGACGGCGGCGTGCGCATGGGCTCCGCCTCCGACGGGGTCGGCGGATACGAGGTCACCGATCGCGACATCGCCTTCGCGATCCGGGATGCCCTCGCGCGGTAGCCGCCCGCCTCGCCCGGTAGCCGCCCTCTCGCGTGATGGGTAGGCTCGCACCGTGATGGATACCCGTGAGTTCACCGATGCCTATGGCGTCGACATCGTCTACGACGTCCATCCCGCCGAGGGGACTCCCCGCGGCGTGGTGCAGCTGCTGCACGGCGTCGGCGAGCACGCGGGGAGGTACGGCGCGCTGATCGCGGCGCTCACCGCTGCCGGTTTCCATGTCTACGCCGATGACCATCGTGGACACGGTCGCACCGGCATCCGTCAGCACGGCGGCCCGGAGAAGCTCGGCCGTCTGGGCAAGGGCGGGCTGCGCGCGGCCGAGGACGCCGTCTGGCAGCTGACGGGCATCATCCGCGACGAGAACCCCGATCTGCCCCTCGTGCTGCTCGGTCATTCCTGGGGTTCGTTCCTGGCGCAGATGCTCGTCAACGACCACCCGGAAGCCTGGGACGCCGTCATCCTCTCCGGCTCGGCACTGCGGATGCCGGGGTCGCTCAACGCCGCGCCCCTGAACGCGCGCTGGGCAGGCGAGGGCGCGACCGGTCTCGAATGGCTCAGCCGCGACCCCGCCGTCTGGGCCGCGTTCGATGAGGATCCGCTGACCACCGACGTGCCACTGCTCAAGCTCTTCGGCCCGATCGAGGCCGCGAAGCTCTACGGTCGTCCGGCCAAGGACCTGGGACACGACATCCCGATGCTGCTGCTCGTGGGTCGCGACGACCCGGTGGGTGGACCCCGCAGCGTGCACAAGCTCGCCGACGAGTACCGCAGCCGTTCCGGTCTCACCGACGTCACGACGCTCGTCTACCCGGATGCGCGGCACGAGATCTTCGCCGAGCTGCAGCAGGAAGAGGTGCGAGCCGACGTGCTCGCCTGGCTCGACACGCACATCCCCGCGCGCTGAGACTCACGTCGCCATCGGCGAGACCCACGGCCCGCGCCCATACCCACCGTGGCGCGCGTACGTGAACATGGGTGTCGGCGGAGAGCGTGGGTCTCGGTGTGAGATCTTTCCGACGATGCCGGTATGACGCGGCGTTACGCGCGGTGAAGGCGTGTGACACGACCGCCTCGCCGGCCGCGGAGCCCCCGTAGATTCGGGGCAATATTCCGCGCATGAGCGAGGAGAGCCCCCGCTGTGCGGTTCCCTCGCCGGGAGGGAGCGCTCCGTTGAGCTTCGTGAAGGACTGGCAAGACTGGCACGCGTCACGCGAACGCTATGCGGGCTCGGAGTACGGTCCGTCGGCGCTCGAGTCGACGAACTGGCTCATCACCGAAGCGGCGGCCGTCGACGGCATCCCCGGGCTCTGGGCGCTCACCGGCGACGGGGGTATCCGTGGCAGCGAGCTCGGCCAGGCGGGATCCACCGTCGTGCTGCGCGGAGGCGAGAGCATCCGTCTCGGCCGGCGTGAGCTGCGGGTGTTCGAGCGCCACGGCACGCTCGCCCTGCGTGTGCTGAATCCGGCGCGCCCGCAGCGCGAGTGGTTCACGGCGATCGACGCCTACGCCCCCGATGAGCGCTGGCGGCTGCCGGCCGTGTTCGAGGAGACCCCGGACGAGCGGATCGTGATCACCTCGGTCGACGGCGATGCGCGCGAGACTCCCGTCGCCGGGCGGCTGCGGTTCGAGCTGGCGGGGGCGCCGCAGACGCTCACCGTGACCAGGAGCGCTCAGGGCGCGTTGAGCGCGGTGTTCGCCGACGGGACGAACGGGCTCGAGACCTACCGCTTCCGCTTCCTCCCTGTCGACGAACCCGCCGCCGACGGCACGGCCGTGATCGACTTCAACCGCGCCTACCTGCCACCGTGTGCGTTCTCGGATCAGTTCGTGTGCCCGCTGCCGCCCGCCGGCAACAGGTATTCGACGCCGATCAGGGCGGGAGAGCGCGTGGTGGTGCTCGGAGGCTGACCGCCGGAACGAGGGCTGCGCGCCTTAAGCTGGAACCGTGCACGGTGAATACAAGGTCCCAGGGGGAAAGCTCGTCGTCGTCGACCTCGAGATCGAAGACGACCGGATCTCGCGCTTCCGCCTCGCCGGAGACTTCTTCCTCGAACCCGACTCGGCGCTCGACGACATCAACGCCGCGGTCGATGGGCTGCCCGTGGAGTCCGATGCGACCGCGATCGCGACCGCGGTGCGCGCAGCCCTCCCCGACGGGGCTCAGCTGCTCGGCTTCACACCCGAGGCCGTGGGCACCGCGGTGCGCCGCGCACTCGTGACCGCCCCGGGGTGGCGTGACTTCGACTGGGAGATCGTGCACGAGAAGGCGGTCTCGCCGCGCATGAACCTGGCCCTCGACGAGGTGCTCACCTCCCGCGTGGGCGAAGGGCGCCGCCGACCCACCCTGCGCATCTGGGAGTGGGACGAGTCGGCCGTGGTGATCGGCTCGTTCCAGTCGTACCGCAACGAGGTCGACCCCGAGGGTGCCGCGAAGCACGGATTCGACGTGGTCCGCCGCATCTCCGGCGGGGGTGCGATGCTCATGGCCGCCGGGCAGATCATCACGTACTCGCTCTATGTGCCGGCATCCCTGGTCGCGGGGATGACCTTCGCCGACTCCTACGCCTTCCTCGACGACTGGGTGCTGCAGGCGCTGCGCTCGCTCGGCATCGACGCGGTCTACCAGCCGCTCAACGACATCGCGAGCCCGACCGGCAAGATCGGCGGTGCCGCCCAGAAGCGCCTCGCCAACGGCGGCGTCCTGCACCACGCCACCCTCTCGTACGACATCGACGGGCAGATGATGACCGAGGTGCTGCGCATCGGCCGCGAGAAGCTCAGCGACAAGGGCACTGCATCCGCCGCCAAGCGCGTCGATCCGCTGCGCAGCCAGACCGGACTCGAGCGCGCCGAGATCATCGAGCGCTTCAAGGACACCTTCCGCTCGCTGACCCATGCCGAGACCGGTTCGATCTCTGCGGACGAGTACGCCGACGCCGAGGCGCTCGTCGAGTCGAAGTTCGCCACCGAGGCGTGGCTGCATCGGGTGCCGTGACGGCGCCGGACCCGGTTGTTCCCGCCGCGGCGGACCCGCAGGGCGTGGTGCCTGACGTCATGCCGGTGATCGCGCCGGTCGTGCCGGGGGCGGTGACGATCGTCGAGGGCGACAACCTCGCCGTCGCGGCGACCCTGCCCTCCGGGTCCTTCAGCCTGGTGTACCTCGATCCGCCGTTCAACACCGGCCGCACGCAGGAGCGGCAGGTGGTCACTGCGCGGCGGACGTTCATGACTCCGGAGGAGAGCGCGGATTCAGGCACGGCAGCCGTCCGAACCGGGAACACGGAGCCGGTCGTCCTGAGTTCTGCACCGGGTGCCGGCGAGTCCGAGCCGGGGACCGAGGTGCGGCACGGCTTCCACGGCCATGCGTACGAGCGCGTACGCGGGATGCTGCGTGCCTATGACGACCGCTTCGACGACTACGGCGCCTTCCTGATGCCGCGGCTCGAGGAGGCCTGGCGGCTGCTCGCCGACGACGGCACTCTGTACCTGCACCTCGATTATCGCGAGGCGCACTACGCGAAGGTCATGCTCGACGCGGTCTTCGGACGGGACTGCTTCCTCAACGAGCTGATCTGGGCGTACGACTACGGCGCCAAGTCGCGCAGCCGCTGGCCGACCAAGCACGACACGATCCTGGTTTACGTGAAGAACCCACGGGAGTATGTCTTCAACTCCGACGAGGTCGACCGCGAGCCCTACATGGCGCCCGGGCTGGTCACGGCCGAGAAGGCCGCGCGCGGCAAACTCCCCACCGACGTCTGGTGGCACACCATCGTGCCGACGACCGGACGGGAGAAGACCGGCTACCCCACGCAGAAGCCCGAGGGGATCCTGCGGCGTATCGTCACGGCGTCGAGTCGCCCCGGCGACCGGGTGCTCGATCTGTTCGCGGGGAGTGGCACGACGGGAGCTGTCGCCTCGGCGCTCGGCCGCGACGCTGTGCTCGTCGATGACAACCCCGAGGCGGTCCGGATCATGAGGGCCCGAATGCCGCACGCCGTCGCGACGACGCTCGACTGAGGCGGGTCGTCAGGCCGGACGCAGCAGCACCAGGAACTGCTCGATCTCGGCGGCCATGTCGAGGGACGGATCGAGCATCCACGCGGCCTGGAGCCCGTCGGCCAGAGCGTGCAGAGTGCGCACCACCCAGGCGGGGTCGAGGTCGTCGCGCATCCGTCCGGCCTTCTGGTCTTCGGCGACCTGCGCGCGGGTGAAGGCCTCGACCCGCTCGGTGCGCTCGCGGAAATAGGCGTGGGCGGGGTGGGAGGGGTCTCCGGCCTCGGCGGCCAGCTGTGCGTAGAGCTGCACGAGACCGGGTACCGAGGTGTTGTGGCGCATGACCGCGAGGAACGCGGAGGAGGCGTCTTCGCCCGCGTATTCCTGCTCGTCGCGGTCGTCTCTGGCGCGGAGGATCGCGACGAAGAGCTCTTCCTTGCTGCCGAAGTAGTGCAGGAGTCCCGCGGGGCTGAGTCCGGCGGCATCCGCGATCTCGCGTACGGAGGCCTTGCGGTATCCGTGCTCCGCGACGACGGCGAGGGCGGCCTCGAGGATCTCCTCGCGTTTCGCGACACCCTTCGCATACGCCCCTCGTGTCGCCATGGCTCCAGGGTAACCGTCACGACCGGATCACAAAAACCAAACAACGTTCGTGAATGACTTGCGAAGGGTGGAGACGATCTGTCAGCATGTCGGGTGAATACCGAATGTCGTTTGGTATTGATCAGATCCGCTCAACATTCCGCTCAACATTCCGCTCAACGAGGAGCCGACATGTCCGTGTCCCCGCTCGACCCCGCCGCCGAACTGGCGCCGACCGGCACCATCCGCGCCGTCCCGCCCGAAGCGGGGGAGCCGGCGGCGAGTCCGCCGGCGAACCGGCGGCTGCTGCCCAGCCTGCTGATCGCCTCCCTCACGCTGTTCGCCACTTACGGCGGACTCATCGCGATTCTTCTTCCCAGTCAGATCCTGATGATCGACGAGGCGAAAAAGGTCGGCAACCTCGCCGTCGTGACCACGATCTCCTTCGTGTTCACGCTGTTCGCGCAGCCGATCGTGGGGGCGTTGAGCGACCGCACGCGCTCGCGCTTCGGACGCCGCGTGCCGTGGATGGTGCTCGGCGCGATCATCGGCGGCATCTTTCTGTTCGGGCTGGGCTCGCTGACCGACATCCTCTGGATCACGGTGTTCTGGGTGATCATCCAGGTGGCGCTGAACTTCTTCCAGGCGCCCCTGACCGCGATCACCGCCGATCGGTTCCCGCGTTCGAAGCGCGGCGGGGCGAGCGCGATGATCGGACTCGGCACGCAGGTCGGCATGACCGTCGGCATCATGCTCGCCGGTGCATTCGCCGCGCAGATCGGCATCGGCTACGCGGTGTTCGGCGGTGCCGTGATCGTGGCGGCACTGCTGTTCGCACTCGTGAACCGCGACTGGTCGTCGAAGCACGCGGCCGTGGATGCGTTCCGCTGGGGTGCATTCTTCCGAGGATTCTGGATCGACCCGCGCCGTCACCCGGACTTCGCCTGGGCGTTCGCCGCGCGGTTCCTGCTGATCCTCGGTTACTTCGTCGTCAGCGCGTACCAGCTGTACATGCTCACCGACTACATCGGCCTGCCGCTCGCGGATGCCCAGGGGGCCGTCGTCACCCTCACGCTCGTGGCCTTCATCCCGACGCTCATCGCGATCGCCCTCTCCGGGTGGTGGAGCGACAGGGTCGGGCGCCGCAAGTTGTTCATCTACGCCGCCTCCGCCGTGATGGTCGCGGGCCTCGCGATGCCGCTGCTGCAGCCGAACATGACCGGCATGGTCCTGATGAGCATCATCAACGGCGTCGGTTTCGGCCTGTACATGTCGGTGGATGCGGCGCTCATGACCGAGGTGCTGCCGAACGAGGGCGTCTCGGCGGGCAAGGATCTCGGCATCCTCAACGTCGCGACCAACGTGCCGCAGGCGTTGAGTCCCGCCATCGGCGGTGTCATCATCACGTCCGTCGGCGGCTACGCGATGCTCTTCGTCTTCGCGATCGTGTTCGTGATCCTCGCCGCCGTCGCGACCGCGCCGATCAAGGGAGTGCGCTGATGACCGGGAATGAGCAGGAGAATGCTGTGATGACGGATACCGACTTCGAGACGACCGCCGACTTCGTCGAGGTGGCCACGGCCGCCGGACGGGTGCGGGGCCGCTGGCGCCCGACCACGGGCGGGCGCGGGAATCCGCGGTCGGCGGCGTTCCTGGGCATCCCGTTCGCGGAGGCGCCGATCGGCGCGCTGCGTTTTCAGGCGCCCGTGCCGAAAGCGCCGTGGGAGGGAGTGCGCGATGCGCTCGAGTTCGCCGCCACCGCCCAGCGCGGCGACCCCGGGGTGACGCTCATCCCCGAACCGAGCGTCGAGGGCGACTCGACGCTCAACGTCAACGTCTTCACGCCGGACCCGGCCCTTGCCGCGCAGGGCGCCGGTCTTCCGGTTCTCGTCTGGATCCACGGCGGCGGATACTTCGCCGGCTCGCCCGCGAGTCCCTGGTACGACGGCCGCAACTTCAACCGTGACGGCGTCGTGACCGTGTCGCTCTCCTACCGCCTGGGCTTCGACGGCTTCGGCTGGATCGAGGATGCCCCCTCGAACCGGGGCGTGCGCGACTGGCTGCTCGCCCTCGAATGGGTGCAGCAGAACATCGCCGAGTTCGGCGGGGATCCGTCGCGCGTCACGATCGCCGGGCAATCCGCCGGCGGAGGAGCCGTGCTGACCCTGCTCGGCATGGAGAAGGCGCAGCATCTGTTCCACGGCGTGTACGCGATCTCCGGTGCGCTCGCCGACGTGGCTCCGGCCCGCGCCGAGGCCTTCGGGCGCGGACTCGCCGCAGCGGCCCGGGTCGCGCCCACCGTGGCCGGGTTCTCGACGCTGTCCGAGGACCGCATCCTCGAACTGCAGAAGAAGGCGACCGAGCTCGGTCCTGATTCGCTCGGGAGCGTGGTCGAAGAGGGCCTTCCGCTCGGTCCGGCCGTCGACGGCGACCTGCTGCCACGCCCGACGCGTGAGGCTCTCCGCGCCGGTGTCGGTGCCGACAAGCCGCTCGTGATCGGTGCGACCGACGACGAGTTCACGATGGTCTTCGCAGGCTCCGAGAAGAAGCTGCGCTGGGTGCCGAGGTCGCTGCTGCTGAACAAGCTCGGCTTGCCGAAGAGCGCGCGTCGGCAGTACCTCGCCGCCAACGCCGACATCACCGGACTCGGCAACGCCCGGCTGGGCGGTCGGCTGCTGACGGACCGGATGTTCCGCTCGGCGCTGCTGAAGATCGTCGCCGACCGCGGCGCCGCTCCCACCTGGCTGTACCGCTTCTCGTGGCCGTCCGGACACTTCGGCTTCGCCGAGCACTGCCTCGATGTGCCGTTCTTCTTCGACTGCCTCGACGGTCCGGCGATGGAGCCGCTCGCGGGTCCGAACCCGCCGCAGGAGCTGGCTGACGAGGTGCACGGCGCCGCTGTCGCGTTCATCGTCGGGGGAGACCCCGGTTGGCCGCGTCACCAGGGATCGAAGGGCATCGCGCGGGTCTACGACGTGCCGACCCGCGATGTCGCCGACGCCTACGCCTCCGTGCGGCCGTTGCTGGGAACGCCGTCGTGACCACGGCTGTCGCGGTCGGGGATGCCACCCGACCGGTGGCCTCGCCGCGCCCTCGGTGGATGCTGTGGACCGCTCTCGGACTGCTCGCGGTGTTCGTGGCTCTCGCGGTCGGCGTGCTCGCAGCGCCCGATGCGCCGTGGACGCAGGGCCTCGACGACCTGTGGCGCAGAGGTGTCGGGGTCGGGCCGGAATCGACGCTGCCCGGCTTCGTGCTGGCGCAGATATTCCAGCATCTCGGTCAGCTCCCTGGGGCGGTGCTCATGATGATCCTCCTCCCGCTCGTGCTGTCGCTGATGGGGCGTTGGCGTTCCGCGCTGTTCGTGATCGCGGTGCAGCTCGCCGGCCCAGGGCTGCTGTCGCAGCTCACGAAGAACCTCGTCGACAGGCCGCGCCCGGCCGAAGACGTGGCCGGTGGACTCTTCGGCCCGCTCGTGCAGGTCGACCACGGTTCGTTCCCGTCCGGACATTCCGTGAGCATGGCCGCGATCATCATCACGGTGCTCGCGCTGATCCCGGCATCCGCGGTCTGGGCGCGCCGCGTCTGGATCGTGCTCGGAGTGCTCCTGGCCGTCGGCATGGTATGGCAGCGCACGCTCATCAACGCGCACTGGTTCACCGACACGTGCGCCGGACTGATCGGCGGGGCGGCGGTCGCGCTCCTGCTGTGGTGGGCGTTCCTGCCCTGGCTGCGGCGCGATCAGGAGCGCCGCGTCTGGTTCCTTCGGAAAGGCTGATCTCTCGCCTTCGAATCGCGCGAACGGCTCCATCGCGCCCGGGGATGCAGCCCTTCGCGCGATTCGAAGAGCGTCAGGTGATGTAGATCTTGCGGAGGGTCTCGGTGACGGTCCAGGTGGTGCGCATGCCCTCGGCGAGGCGCACGACCGAGCCGGGACCGACCTCGAGGTCGGGCAGTCCGGACGAGGCGAACGCGATCGTGGCGCGGCCCGACAGCACGACGAACACCTCGTCGGCCTCGGTGTCGGTCGCGGTGCCGGGGGTCATCTCCCAGACGCCGATCTCGGTCCCGCCGAGTGTCGCGAGTTCCTGCGCGGCGGTCGTGGGCGCGCCGGCGAGCACCTCATCCGCAGGCAGTGACTCGTGTGCCAGAGGCAGGGTTGCGGCATCCAGTCCTGCCCCGGCGGCGAGACCGTTCACGAGTCGAAGCCCATGCCGACGGCGTCGAGCGTCTTGAGGAACAGGTTGCGCCTGCCCTCGTTGTGATCGGCCTGGTTCATCGCGGCGCGGACGAGGTTGACGCCGATCGAGGCGGCAGGCTCGGGCGGGAACGGGATGGGCTTCTCACGCACCATCCGCAGCGCGGTGCGCTCGGTCTCCTCACCGGACAGCTTGTCGAGCATGACGTCGGCCGCGAAGCGTGCGGCCCCGACGCCGAGCCCGGTGAAGCCGGTCGCGTAGGCCACGCGGCCCTTGCGGGCGGTGCCGAAGAACGCGCAGAAGCGGCTCGACGAGTCGATCGCTCCGGCCCAGCGGTGGGTGAAGCGCAGGCCCTCCAGCTGCGGGAAGGTCGTGAAGAAGTGCGAGGCGAGCTTGCGGTGGCTCTCCATGCGGTCCTCGTACTCCGCGCGCACTTTGCCGCCGAAGTGGTAGATGGCGTCGTAGCCGCCGAACAGGATGCGGTTGTCGCCCGTGAGCCGGTAGTAGTGGAACTGGTTCGCGCTGTCGGCGAGCCCCTGTCGGTTCGACCAGCCGATCGAGGCCAGTTGCTCGGAGGAGAGCGGCTCGGTCATCAGCACGTAGTCGTACACGGGCACGGTCATCAGGCGGTTGCGTTTGAGGAGCGAGGGGAAGACGTTCGTCCCGAGCGCCACGGCATCCGCGATCACGCGGCCGTTCGCAGTGACCAGCGTGATCGGTCCCGATCCGTCGCCCTCGATGGCGCGGACCACACTGTGCTCGTAGATCTCGACGCCCAGGTCGGCGGCCACGCGGGCCAGCTCCACACCCAGCTTGGCCGGATGCACCATCGCGCAGCCGTCGCGGTCCCAGTCGCCGGCGAGGAACGTCTCGGAGTGCACCTCGGCCTGCACCACTGCGCGGTCGAGGAAGCCCGGCTCATCGCGGTACCACTCCACCTGGTGGGGCTCGATGGCGACGGCCAGCTGTCCGGTGCGCTCGAACTCCGCATCCATCCGGTAGCGCTCGACGGTCTCGCCGATGGCGTCGAGGTTCGCGTGTCCCAGCTCTTCGAGGCGGTCGATCTCCTCCGGCCAGCGGTTCACGCCGTTCTCGTGTCCGTGTGTGAGGCTCGACTCGCAGAAGCCGCCGTTGCGGCCGGATGCCGCCCAGGCGATGCGCGAGGCCTCGAGCAGCACGACGCGGCGTTCGGGGTCGCGCTCCTTTGCGCGCACCGCCGTCCACAGTCCGGCGTACCCGCCGCCGACGATGGCGAGGTCGGCGCGGACCGTGCCGTTCAGCCGCGGATGTGTCGGCCGGTCGACATCGTCGAGCCAGAACACCCGCAGGGCGGTGTCCCGGAGGGAGTCGTCGATGACGGACGGCGACGGCTGCTGACGTTCGAAGACGGTGGTGCCCATGGTTTCTCTCCGTGGTGTGCGGGTGCGAGGTACGGGAGCGGGGTGCGCGTCAGCGCGTGCCCCAGTTGTAGAGGTCTTTGTAGAGACCGGCGTAGAGCATGCTCTCGGTGTGGGTGATGCCGGGGATGGTGCGGATGCGGGTCGCGATGAGGTCGATCAGGTGCTCGTCGTTCTCACACACGGCCTCGACGAGGATGTCGAACGTGCCGAGCGTGACGACGACGTACGCCAGCTCGGGGATCCGGGTGAGTTCTTCGGCGATCTCCCGCGGATCGCCCGAGACGCGGATTCCGATCATCGACATACGGTGGAAGCCGAGCTGCATCGGGTCGGTGACTGCGACGATCTGGATGATCCCGGCTTCGGTCATCCGCTGCACCCGCTGGCGCGCCGCAGCCTCGCTGAGGCCGACCTCGCGGGCGATCTCGGCGTAGGGGCGTCGCCCGTCCTCCTGCAGCAGCTCGACGATGCGCTTCGAGATGTCATCAAGGGCAGGCTGGGAAGACTTCGTACTCATGTGTCGATATTGTCAGTCATGCCAACGATCTGCAACTGATTCAGTTGTTTCATATTGCTAGATCTTCAGATTCCGTACTGATGTCGGTACGATGGCGCCATGCCCAGTCATCTTCTGAAGAACTCCGCGCCGCTGCAGAACTTCATCGGCGGCCGTTTCGTCGACGCGAGTGGTGCCGAGCGGATGCCGCTCCTCGATCCTGTCACCGAAGGGACGTACGGGGAACTCCCGGTGTCGGACGCCGTCGACGTCGATGCCGCCTACGCCGCCGCATCCGCCGCCTTCCCGATCTGGTGCGACACGACGCCCGCCGACCGCCAGTTGGCGCTGTTCCGCATCGCCGATGAGATGGAGGCGCGGGCGGAGGAGTTCGCCGACCTGGAATCGCAGGACACGGGTAAGCCGCGCGCGAGCCTGGTGGCCGACGAGATCATGCAGTCGGTCGACCAGCTGCGCTTCTTCGCGGGTGCGGCGCGCAGCCTCGAGGGTCGGGCGGCGGGGGAGTACCTCGCCGGGCATACCTCGTTCGTGCGGCGCGAGCCGGTCGGCGTGATCGGTCAGGTCACGCCGTGGAACTACCCGCTGAACATGGCCGTGTGGAAGATCGCCCCCGCGCTGGCCGCCGGCAACACCGTCGTGCTGAAGCCCGCGGAGTCCACGCCACTGACCACGCTGCTGCTCGCGGAGATCGTCGCCCGGCACACTCCCGCCGGCACGCTCAACGTCGTCCTGGGCGACCGGGACACCGGTGTCGCGCTGGTCGAGCACCCGACGCCGCAGATGGTGGCGATCACCGGATCCGTGCGGGCCGGTATGGCCGTGGCCCGTTCAGCGGCGAACGACGTCAAGCGGGTGCACCTCGAGCTGGGCGGCAAGGCTCCGGCGATCGTGTTCTCGGATGCGTCGATCGAGAAGGCCGTCGAGGGCATCATCACCGGTGCCTTCTTCAACGGCGGACAGGACTGCACTGCCGCCACCAGGGTGCTGGTGCACGAATCGAAGCACGATGAGCTGGTGGCTGCTCTGGTCGCCCGGGCGAAGACGCACGCTCGCACCGGTGGCCCGCGCGAGGAGGGGGTGCTGTACGGGCCCCTGAGCAGTGCCGCGCAGCTCGCGCAGGTGCAGGGATTCATCGACCGGCTCCCCGCGCACGCGACGATCGAGACCGGCGGACGCCGCCAGGGCGATCGAGGGTACTTCTGGGAGCCCACGATCGTGTCGGGAGTACGACAGGACGACGAGGTCGTGCAGGGGGAGATCTTCGGACCCGTGCTCACGGTGCAGGCGTTCTCGGAGGACGACGAGGCTCTGCGGATGGCGAACGACGTGCCCTACGCGCTCGCCGCCTCGGTGTGGACCACGGATCATGCCCGGGCGATGCGGTTCTCTCGCGACCTCGACTTCGGCTGCGTGTGGATCAACACCCACATCCCGTTCGTGTCGGACATGCCCCACGGCGGGTTCAAGCACTCCGGCTACGGCAAGGACCTGTCGCAATACGGGTTCGACGACTATACCCGCATCAAGCACGTCATGAGCGCTCTCGACTGAGGGGCGCCCGAGGTTCCGGAAGGCGGGACGGCAGGCGGGACGGAGGCTCCGGAAGGCGCGAGGTCAGGCAGGACGGAGGTGCCGGAAGGTGCGAGGTCAGGCGCCGAGCAGCTTCACGCGACGATGCTCGCGCAGTGTGAGCTGGGGGCGTTCCTCGATCTTGATCGCGCCGTCTTCGATCCAGCCGTGGCGGGCGTAGAACGAATCGGCGCGTTCGTTGCCGTCGAGCACCCAGAGGTAGGCGCGGTTGTGGCCGGCCTCGGCGATCCGCTGTTCGGCGGCTTCCAACAGGGCGTGACCCGCGCCCGTAGACCAGGCGGCGGGATCGGCGTAGATGCCGTACACCTCGCCGTCGGCGACCCCGTCGGGGTCGCGTCCGGAGCCGAGTGAAGCCCATCCGACGATACGGTCGTCGCGCAGGGCGACGACGGTCCCGAGGCTCGTCGGCAACGGTTCGGCGAGGGTGCGACGCCAGCCCACAGCTCTCTCGTCGATGGAGAGGCCGTCGAGCACGGCTTGGTCGATGAGCCCGCGATAGGCGACCTGCCACGAGCGGACATGCACCCCGGCGATGTCGTCGGCGTCCTCCGCGCGGGCGTTGCGGATCTCCAGGGAGCTCATCCATCCACCCTACGGTGAACCGCAGACGGGAGAAGGGGGCGGTCGACGCCGATCAGCTCACGTTCTTCTTGAGCCACGGCAGCGGGTCGACGGGCGCGGTGTTGATGTGCACCTCGAAGTGCAGGCAGGAGCCGAACACGTAGCCGGTCGATCCGACGTCGCCGATATACTGCCCCTCGTCGACGCAATCACCGACCTCGACCGCACGGCTTCCGTACGTCATGTGCGAGTAGACCGTACTCACGGCCTGCCCGTCGACGATGCTCTCGATCTGGATCGTCACGCCGTAGCCCTGGTAGCTCTCCGTGGACCGTGAGACGCAGCCCTTCATGGCGGCATTGATCGGTGTGCCGACCGGGGCGGCGAAGTCCTGCCCGAGGTGCGAACGTCCCGGCCGCGAGGCGCCGAAGCCGTCGGTGAACGAGTAGGTCCCATCGGCCATCGGCATCACGATGCGTCCGGCGAGGGGGATGTCCATCGCGCTCGAGAGCGGCATGCCGGCGGCGACTGCTGCGGCGGCGGCGCGCGAACGGGTCTCCTTGATCTCCTCGGGCGTGGTCGCGGAGAAGCTGCCCCGTGGGTCGATCACAGCGCGGATCTCGGACTTCGCCGTGTAGGACTGCGCGGTGCCATCGGCGAGGGTCGAGACGCTGGAGCTGGCGGCGGCGGCAGGGCCACCCGCGGGGTTGAGGGCGGGAAGCGCTGCCCCGGTGATCATCACGCCGATCGCCAGCGTGGCGCCGAGTGCCTTGGTCTTCGCCCACTGGCGCTTCTGTCGCCGGGCTTCGCCGCGAGAGGTCGGGGCCGTCTTCGGCGTCGACTTCGGTGCCATGTGGCGGGGGCGCAGGCGAGGATCCCAGGCGCGAGGGGTGTGGGGAGGCTGTGGCTGTGGCTGTGGCTGTGCGCGAGGGGGAGCCGCGTCGGGTGCGGCCTGGACTGTCTCCGGCGCGGGGGATGTGGGGGTTGCAGAGGATGCGGGTTCCGTGTCTGCTGCGTGCGTGGGCCCTGTGACTGCTGCGGAGGCGGCGGCCGGATCGGGTTCCGGGGTCGTCTCCGGTACCGCAGCAGCATGGGCGGTGTTCGCCGGGCGGCGACTCTGCGAGTCCGCGGAAACGGAGCGTCGCAGGTCACGCCGCAAAAGCGGTCGGGATGAGTCAGGGACTTCGGTGGGAGCTTCCGAGGCGTCGTGATCGCGCTCGGGTGGCAGGGAATTCGTGACGGGATCCTTCCGGGAGGCTGGCGTGCGCGGCGGTCGATCCCCCCGGATGCCACCGTTACCGATCTGTAATTTAATTCGCGAAACCGCGAGCGTCAAATCGAGGGTGGATGATTCGACTCGCCTCTCGGTCATCGGTGCTCTTGCTCATGGGCTTCTGTGTGTGGGTCGTGTCGATGCGCATGTACCGATTCTGCTTCCGGCGTCGGACCTTCGGGGGTGGCAGCATCACGCCTCTACCTGAGATGTGGAAAGACGGATTCGGGGCGAGTTCGTGGAGGACGCATGAGCTCTACGCGTGTTCCGGAATATTGTCCTGATCGGGGTTTATCCGGGAAGGAATGTCGGTACCCCCGAGTTGACTCGACCCATGAACAACCCCGTGGAAGTGCTCGAACAGGTGGTGACCGACTTGGATGCCGTGTTGCACTCTGACGCGATGGCGGTGATGTCCGATGCGGTGAAGATGGACCTGTTGCGTGTGGCGGGTGAGGTGCAGCGGCGGGCGGAGGCAGTCGTCGTGGAGGCGGTCGCGTCGGTCGATGGGCGTCCCGCCGGGTCGGGAGAGGCCGGATTCTGCGGGAAGTTCGGGTGCCGGACGATGAGCGAGTTGCTGCAGCGGGTCCTGCGGACGGACGGGCCCGGTGCAGGGCGGATGATGAAGGCGGCGCGGGCGGTGCGCCGGGAGGTGGAGTTGTCATCCGGGTTCCGCTCGCCCGCGCGATGGCCCGAACTGCGGGCGGCGCTACTCGACGGGGCCCTCGGTGTGGCCGGGTTGTTGGCCGCGATCGGGCCGGTGGAACAGGCCGGGATCCGTGTCGGGACAGCAGACCGGTTGCTCGCGGACGGGGAGCTGGCGGCCTACTCGCGGGGGATCCCGGCCGCGGGTGCGAGTGCACAGGACGTTCCAGGAGCGGATTCGGGTGCGGGCGTCGAAGGAGACTCCGCGCCGGCGGGGACGCCGGAGGACTTGAGGATTCTGGCGCAGGTCATCGTGCAGTACCTCGATCCTGATGGCGCCGAACCCGCGGACGACATCGCGATGCGCGCCCGGGGGATCGTCTTGGGGCGGGCGAAAGACGGGGTCATCCCGGTCCGAGGCGGGCTCCTGCCCGAAGTCGCGGGACAACTGCAACGCATCTTCGACGCTCACCTGAATCCGAAAGTCGACGGGCCTCCCCTCCCCGGAGTGATGTTCCGACCCTCGGAAGAATTCCCCCGTCGCGATACCGAGCCCACGGGGCCAGACGACGGTGACCTTCCATCCGGTGATCCGGGCCGAATGGTCGACACCCGATCTCGGGCGCAGAAGCAGCACGACATCCTCGCCGCCGCGCTCGGGATCGCCGCCCGCCATGACGACATGCCTCGCCTCGGAGGCGCCGCCCCGACCCTGGTCGTGACCGTCGCTGCCGACGACTACGCCACGGGAAACGGATGGGCCCACATCGACGGCATCGACACCCCCGTTCCCATCCGGGTCGCCGCGCACACCGCCTGCGCCGGCGGAATACAGCGCGTGATGTTCGACTCCGGCGGGCGCATCATCGGGATCGGCGCCACCGACCGGATCTTCACCGCCCATCAACGCCGCGCGATCGCCATCCGCGACGGGGAATGCCTCATTCCCGGCTGTCATGTCCCCGCCACGTGGTGCGAGATCCACCACGTCCAAGAGCATGCGCGCGGCGGGCCCACCCACACCGACAACGGCGTCGCTCTCTGCTGGCACCACCACCGCACCCTCGGCACCAGCGGATGGGAGATCCGCATGCGCCACGGCATCCCGCACATCCGTGGCCCCGCCTGGTGGGACCCGACCCGGCAGTGGCGAACGCGGCGACCCCGAGGCGGCGGGCGCAGAGAGCCGGCCATCAGCCGCGCGGCACCACTCAGGGTGTGACGCCACCACTCAGGGTGTGAATTGTTGCCACCGAGCCGACTCGAGCCGAGCCGAGCCGTGCCGTGCCGTGCCGTTTCGAGCCGAGCCGAGCCGACTCGAGGCTCTGACGGTGACCGTGACCGTGACCGTGACCGTGACCGTGACTTGCCCCACGGCACTCACCGGCACCGGAATCGGCGCGAAGTCTCGACTGGTGCGACGCGATGTGGCATGCTGGCGGGCACTGCGCCCGCCTCAGAAGCCGGGTGAAGTACGCGAAACGAGAGGCGCCTCCGGAACACCTATGTCCAGACCACTCGCGGGACCGCAGGGCCTGCTACGCACGCTCAACGGCCGCGCGATCCTGGAGGCCCTCGCCCGCAGCGGCCCGCAGACCCGCTCGGAGCTGATGTCCGCCACGGGGTTGTCGCGTACCGCTGTGACTCAGGTGCTGCGGATGCTCGAGAACGCCGGAGCAGTCGCGCCTGCGGGAGTGGACCGGGACACGAGGGGTCCCGCCGCCGGACGTGTGGCCCTGCATCCGCGCCTCGGATTCGCCGCGGCCGTGCACGTCGATCACCACGCGGCGCACGTCGTGCTGGTCGACGCGACCGGGATCGTGCGGGCGGAGGCGCACTCGCCGTTCCCCGACGCCGAGAACCGTGTCGCCCACATCGTCGGGCTCGTCGATGAGTGCCGCCGTTCGTTGAAGGCGGCGAAGGGCGCCGTGCACCTCGCGGTCGTCGGGGTGCCCGGCATCGTCACCGCTGACGGAGGCATCCGTGACGACCTCGGTCCCGACGGCGGCGCCTTCCGTGCGGCACTGGCCGCGGCCCTCGACTGTCCTGTCCGCATCGAGAACGACGTCAACCTCGCGGCCCTCGCCGAACTCACCGGCGGCGGAGGAGGAAGCCTCACCAGCTTCGCGCTGTTGCTCCTCGACGACGGACTCGGAGCGGGCATCGTGATCGACGGCGCGCTGCACCGTGGATTCTCCGGCGTCGCCGGTGAGGTCATGTACCTGCCGCAGACCCCCATCCCGATCGGTGCTCCCCTCGTGGGCGATGCAGTCGTCAGCGACCTCGCGCTCGGCGTCGGTCGCGATCCCGCCGCATCTCTCAGCGATCATCTGGAGGCCGCAGTCCACGGAGACGATGGAGCGCTCCAGATCATCTCCGAGGTCGCCCGCCGCATCGTTCTCGTGGCCGGGAGCGTCGGGCTGGTGCTCGACCCTGAGGCGTTCGTCCTCGGTGGCAAGGCGGCTCATCCCGTGCTCGTCGCTGCCATCGAGCGCGTCGCCGGCGAGTATGACGCGCAGCTCCCGCTGCGGTTCCTCGTCTCCTCCTTCGGGCCTGAGGCTCCGCTCATCGGCGCCGTCGACCAGGCTGCGGCCGCACTCCGAGGCGACCTCTTCACCCGGATCCTCACCCCCGCCCCCAAAAGCGCCCGCTGAACACCCCGCCCCCCAACGCCTGCTGAACACCACCCGCCGAACATCGCCCGCCCGAGCAGTGTCGCTCGAACCACCCGACAGGACTCCCGATGACCGCACCGTCCGATCTCGCCGACCGACTCGGCCTCCCGCCCGGCGCACGGGCGATCATCCTCAATGCGGACGACTTCGGCATGTGCCACGCGGCGAACACCGCGATCATGGATCTGCTCACATCCGGGAGCATCGACTCGTCGACCGTGATGGTCCCGTGCTCGTGGTCGCCGGAGGCGCTCGCCTTCGCCGCATCCCGCACCGATCTCGATATCGGCGTGCATCTCGTGCTCACCAGCGAATGGGCGCGCTACCGGTGGCGCCCGCTCACCGGCACCGCCACGACCCTTGTCGATGATGCGGGCTTCTTCCCGACCGATGTACTCTCCGTCGAGCGGAACGCCGCCGACGACGACGTCGCTGCCGAACTCGCCGCTCAGGTGCAGGCCGCGCTCGATGCCGGCGTCGATGTGACGCATCTCGACAATCACATGGGTTCGGTCTACGGACTCGTGACCGGACGCGGCTTCCTCCGGCCGGTGTTCGAACTCGCTGCACGCCACGGTCTGCCGTTCCGGCTGCCCCGCAGCATGGACGGCGTGGGCGAGGACTCCGCGCTCCAGTCTCAACTCGATGCCGCGGCAGCGGCCGCCGATGTTTCCGGCGTCGAGATCATCGACCGGCTCTGGTCGCACCCGTTCGAGCTGCTGCGTGAAGGCGCGCCGGACGAGGAGACGTACGCGCAGATGCGTGACGGCTTCATCGCGCTGTTGCGCGCGGTGCCGGCAGGGGTCACGGAGATCTACCTCCATCCGATGGTCGACGACGATGAGCTCCGCGCCGCCGTGGACTTCAGCGCGACGAAGCGCGGATATGAGCTTCGTCTGCTGAAGGACCCCGCGGTCCGGCAGGCCATCGACGATGAGGGGCTCGTGCGCATCGGCTGGCGCGACCTGCGCGACCTGCAGCGGGGACGCGACCTGCAACGGGGAGACGCGCGGTGACCTCCCTGGGCGATCGGGTGCGCGACCGACGCCTCGACGCGGCCCCGAGCAGGTCGCAGGCGATCGCCTTCGGAGCCTCGGGCTTCCCGACGCAGCTGATGGCGCAGACGTTCTCGGCCTTCGTCGTCTACTTCTACGTCTCGCACCTCGCCGTACCGGCCACGTGGGTGGCGGTCGCGATGATCGCTCACGGCATCCTGAACGCCGTGCTCAACCCCGTCGTCGGCACGATCTCCGACCGACTGCGCACTCCGTGGGGCCGGCGCATCCCGTGGATCGGCCTGGGCATCGTGCCGCTGGTCGTCGCATTCGCGCTGGTCTGGATGCCGCCGGAGCTCCCCGTCGCCGGCCTCATCACCTGGTTCCTGGTCGTCGTGGCGGTGTACGACATCGCGTTCGTCGTGGTGGTGCTGAACATCTCGGCACTGTTCCCCGAGATGTTCCGCACCACGGAGGAACGCGCCCGCGGCAACGTGCCGCGACAGATCTTCGCGATCTTCGGCATGGTCCTGGGCACCGCGGGCGCCCCTGCGCTGTACAGCGCGATCGGGTGGCCAGGAATGGCCTTGGTTCTCGGCGCCGTCTGCCTGGTGCTGCTCGTCTGGTCGTTCTTCGGCGGGATGATCGAGCGACGGCTTCCGGATGCGGAGTCGACGGCATCGTCGGAAGCGATGCGCTGGGCAGACCAGCTGAAGTACACGTTCCGCAACCGGGCGTTCGTTCCGTATGTGCTCGGTTCGCTGTTCGTGCAGACCTCGATCGCGGTGATCCTCGCCGCGATCCCCTTCTACGTGCGCTACTCCCTGCATGCGCCGGAGGGGCAGGGCAGCCTGCTGCTCGGTGCCATCTTCGCCACCGCGATCCCGTCGATCATGCTGTGGAGCGCGGTCGTCCGCCGCACCTCCCCCCGCACCGCTGTGCTGTGGAGCGTCGCGGTGTTCGGGGTGTCCGTGCTCGGCTACCTCGCGCCGTCCAACGTGATCGGCGCGGCGCTGGTCGGGATCGCGGTCGGCGTGGGGGTCGGGGGCCTGCTGCAGTTGCTCGAGGTCATGCTCGCGCAGATCATCGACGACGATGCCGTGCGCACCGGTCACCGTCGCGAAGGCGCCTACTTCGGGGTGAACGGGTTCGTGGTGCGCGGCTCGGTGGTGCTGCAGGCGATCGTCGCTGCCGCGGTGCTCACGGCCTCCGGCTTCGACGCCGCCCGCGGTGACACGCAGCCCGACAGCGTCGACGGCGGCATCCGGCTGATGCTCGCAGTGATCCCGCTCGGGTTCACCGCCCTCGCCTGGCTCTGCTTCTGGGCGTACCCGATCCGCTCCCGCGACCTCTGACCGTCAGGGGCGGGCGGCCTGCCGCGCTTCCCACCCCGTGCGCACCATCTCGTCGACCGAGTACCGCATGGTCCAGTCGAGGTCGCGGGCTGCGAGCTCACCGGTCGCGACGATGCGGTCGGGGTCACCGGGGCGGCGCGGGCCGATCTCGGGCGTGAAGTCGATGCCGGTCACGCGGGCGACGGCATCCATGATCTGCTTCACACTCAGTCCGTCACCGGAGCCGAGGTTGTAGGCGGCTTCGATCGGGCGTCCGTCGGACAGACGCTGCGCGGCCGCGACGTGGGCGGCCGCGATGTCGCCGACGTGCACGTAGTCGCGCACGTTCGTCCCGTCTTCCGTGGCGTAGTCGTCGCCGTTGATGCGGGGCGTCTTCCCGGCCAGCAGCGCCTCGAACACGATCGGGAAGAGGTTGTGCGGGCTGACGTCGTAGACCGTCGGATCGGCGGAGCCCACCACGTTGAAGTACCGCAGAGAGGTGTGTCGCAGGGGCCGCTCGGATTCCGCCGTCGCGATCGCCTGGTCGCGCAGCAACCATTCGCCGATGAGCTTCGACTCGCCGTAGGGACTGGCCGGCTTCTTGGCGGTGTCTTCCACGACGAGGGCCACATCGGGCGTGCCGAACACGGCGGCGGAGGAGGAGAAGACGATGTTCGAGACTCCCGCGGCCTCCATGGCCTCGAGGATCACCCGCGTGCCCTCGACGTTCTGCGCGTAGGTGTGCAGGGGGCGGTGCATCGAGACGCCGGCGTACTTGAAGCCCGCGACGTGGATCACGCCCTCGGCACCATGGTCGCGCAGCGTCTTCTCGACCAGATCGCGGTCCAGGACGCTGCCCCGCACGAATGCCACGCCCTCGGGGACGAAGGACTCGACGCCGCTGGACAGGTCGTCGAGCACGACCGGGGTGAGTCCGGCATCCGCGAGAGCGCGGACGACGTGGGCACCGATGTAGCCGGCGCCTCCGGTGACGATCCAGGACATTGCATTCCTCTCCTGCCGCGGAGTCGTCGCGGCCCGATGGATCATTCTGTCAGGCGTCGCGGCGGGGGCCGGCCGACGGGGTGACCGTGAACAGGAGGGGCGGCGCGAACCGGGACTTCGCGAAGTCGGCGTTCACGGCATCCGACACCGATGCGACGGCAGCCTGCTCGACGAGGGCGATCGCGGCACCTCCGAACCCACCGCCGGTCATCCGTGCACCGAGGGCGCCGGCTGCCAGGGCGGTGTCGACCGCGGTGTCCAGTTCGGGGGTCGAGATCTCGAAGTCGTCGCGCATCGATGCGTGCGAGGCGACCAGGAGGTCGCCGATCGCTCGGACGCCCTGCTCGCGCAACACCCGCACCGTGTCGAGGACCCGCTGGTTCTCGGTCACGATGTGACGCACGCGCCGGAAGGTGACCTCGTCCATCAGCTTCTGAGCGCGCGGCAGGTCGTCGATCGAGATGTCGCGCAGCGCAGGCACTCCCATGATCGAGGCGCCGAGTTCGCACGAGGCCCGGCGTTCGCGGTAGCCGCCGGTGGAGTGGGCGTGCTTCACACGGGTGTCGATCACGAGGATCGCGAGGCCTGCCTCGGCGACGCCGAGAGGCACGAGCCGGGTCTCCAGTGTGCGGCAGTCGAGGAAGATCGCGGTGTCGGGCCGGCCGAGCATCGACGCCATCTGGTCCATGATCCCTGTGGGGGCGCCGACGGCTTCGTTCTCGGCCCGTCGTCCGATGCGGGCGAGGGCCGTTCCGTCGAACCCGGTGCCCCACAGGTCGTTCAAGGCGGAGGATGTCGCCCCCTCGATCGCGGCCGAGGACGAGAGCCCGGCGCCCACGGGCACGTCGGAGGCGATGGCGATGTCCATCCCGCCGAACGGTCCGCGCTCGGCGGCCGCCTGACCGAGCGCCCAGGCGACCCCGAGCGGGTACGCGGCCCACTCCGGGACGGCCGGATGCGAGCCGGGTGCAGTGGGGAAGAGCCGGTCGAGCTCGTCGAGGGCGACCTCGACCGGTTCTTCGGCGAACGTGGAGCCGACCAGGACGCGACCGCGGTCGTCATCGCGCCGACCGACCGCGGCCACCGTGCGCTGCGGGATGGCGAACGGCAGCACGAACCCGTCGTTGTAGTCGGTGTGCTCGCCGATGAGGTTCACGCGCCCGGGTGCCGACCAGACTCCATCGGGTTCACGCCCGGTCAGGCGGGTGAAGAGGGCGAGGGCATCGTCGTGTGCGGCGGTCATGCAGAATCTCCGGTGTCGGGCTGGTCGTGCGAGGCGCGCTCGATCGCTTCGCGGAGGCGTGCGGCACCGACTTCCGGAGGCACTTCGGCGGCCCAGGCCCACATCGCGGCTTCCGAACCGGCGAGGAACTTCAGCTTGTCGGCGGCACGGCGCGGGCTCGTGAGCTGAAGGTGCAAGCGCACGGCGTCGCGCCCGACCTGCACGGGCGCCTGGTGCCACGCAGCGATGTAGGGCGTCGGGGAGTCGTAGAGGGCATCGACGCCGCGGAGCAGCCGCAGGTAGAGCGGGGCGAGCTCGTCACGCTCGGCTTCGGTGGTCTCGGCGAAGTCGGGCACGTGGCGGTGCGGCATCAGGTGCACCTCGAGTGGCCAGCGTGCGGCGAACGGCACGAAGGCGGTCCAGTGCTCGCCGCGGAACACCACGCGCTCGGACGCCTGCTCGGACTCGAGGATGTGCTGGAACAGGTCGGGGGTGGTGCGGCCGATCGCTTCCAGCACGCGGGTGGTGCGCGGGGTCACGTACGGGTAGGCGTAGATCTGCCCGTGCGGGTGCGGCAGGGTCACGCCGATCGCCTCGCCCCGGTTCTCGAACGGGAAGATCTGCTCGATGCCGGGCAGCTGTGAGAGTGCGGCGGTGCGGTCGGCCCACGCCTCGATCACGGTGCGCGCCCGGGTGACGGTCTGTGTACCGAAGGATCCGGCATGCTCGGGGCTGAAGCAGACGACCTCGCAGCGGCCGACGGCGGTGCGCGTGCGGCCGAGGCCGAGGGCCGCGAGGTCATCGAGCCCGCGAGGAGCGTTCGACGCCCGGGGTGCGGCGCCCGTCGCTGCGGCCAGGGCGGGTCCGAACGCGGGCGAGCGATTCTCGAACACGGCGACGTCGTACCGCGAGGGCACCTCGGAGGGGTTTCCGGGTGTCTGCGGGGCCAGCGGGTCGGCTTCTGCGCCGGGCATCATCACGCGGTTCTGTCGGTTCGCGGCGACCGTGATCCAGTCGCCGGTGAGCACGTCGAGACGCATCGTCGCGGTCTCCGGGCGGGGGTCGAGGGCGCGCGCGTCGACGGCTCGGTCGGCGCCCAGCGCGGTGCCGGGATCGTCGTAGTAGATGAGGTCGCGACCGTCGGCGAGGGCGGTGGCGCGTCTGACGACGCCGGCGCCAAGAGTCTCGGTGCGCAACTCAGGAAGATCGTCCGTGTTCACGTCAACATGGTACGCACAGCGCCGTGGTAACGTCAACATGACGGAGTTGCGCGCACGCCTCTGAGGCAGATCGCACGCTTCTGAGATACAAGGCGGGACCCGCGCGACGTCGTAGCGGATGGAGGATGAGGTGGGGCAGAGCAGACGCGACCGCGTCGACGGATCGGGTTCGAACCGTCGGAATCCCCCGTCCGGACGTGTGTCCATGGCCATGGTCGCTGCCCGGGCCGGTGTCTCGGGACAGACTGTCTCGCGGGTCGTCAACGGCAGCCCCCGCGTCGACCCCGACACCCGTGCCCGCGTCGAGCACGCGATGGCGGAGCTCGGTTATCGCCCCCACCGCGCGGCCCGAGCCCTGCGCACCGGGCGCTCGCAGACGATCGGACTCGTCGTCACCACCCTCGCCACCGTCGGCAACTCCCGGATGTTGCAGGCCACGGCCGAAGCTGCGGCGGAACGGGGGTACGCGGTGACCCTCGTGACCGCCACCCGCGGCGTCGCTGACGCGTTCGATCGGCTCGCGGAGCAGGAGGTCGACGGTGCGATCGTCCTGAACGAGGCATCGGCCCTGGTCTCCGACGCGCAGCGGCCTGCCGGGCTGCACCTCGTGGTCGTCGACGCCCCGAGCGAGGACGGGTTCACGTCGGTGCACAGCGATCACGCGGGCGGCGCCGCCGCAGCCACACGCCGGCTTCTCGCCCTCGGGGGAGGCGGGGTGCATCATCTCGCCGGTCCAGCCGACTCCTTCGCGGCGGCCGAGAGGGAACGCGGATGGCGGGAGACGCTCGTCTCCGCCGGCGTCCGGCCGCCCGCCGTCGTTCGGGGTGACTGGAGCGCTGACTCGGGGTACGCCGCCGGCGCGGAACTGCGCACGGCATCCGCCGTCTTCTGCGCCAACGATCAGATGGCGCTCGGGCTGCTGCGGGCGCTGTCCGACTACGGCCGTCGGGTGCCGGAAGACGTCGGCGTGATCGGTTTCGATGATGTGCCGGACGCCGCGAACTACCGCCCGCCGCTGACCACGATCCGGCAGGACTTCGCCGCGCTCGCCCAGCGTGCGGTGTCAGCGCTGGTGGACGCGATCGAAGGCGCTGCGCCCGCAGAGGGATCCGGAGTCATCCCGACGGTACTCGTCGAGCGCGCCAGTACCGCGTCGCGCTGATTCCCGTGCGGGCCGGCCGCCCCGCGCAGCGAACCGGTCGGCGGCCCTGCGCGTCGAATCGGTCGGCCGTCCTGTGCGTCGAATCGTACGACGCGGCTGCCGCGCACGCTGCAGCGTCCGCCGTGCGCAATCGTCTGCCTCCCAGCGGGCCGATCGTGGGATCCCCACCCATGGTTGCGATCGTCGCTCATCTCATGCCATGATCTCGGAAAGCGCTTTCCCACTGCCTCGGTGAAAGCACGACAGCGTCCCGCGACAGGAACGGAACACCATGGCACAGGCGAACACCCGCGAGATCGGGATCATCATGAACGGCGTCTCCGGACGCATGGGGTACCGGCAGCACCTGGTGCGCTCGATCCTCGCGATCCGTGACGAGGGCGGTATCGAGTCCCCCGACGGTTCGAAGATCACGGTGAAGCCGATCCTCGTCGGCCGCAGCGAGGCCAAGCTCGCCGAACTCGCCGCGAAGCACGGGATCGACGACTGGACGACCGACCTCGACGCCGCCCTCGCCGACCCGCGGTGGGAGATCTACGCGGACTTCCTGGTGACCAAGGCCCGGGCCACGGCTATCCGCAAGGCCATCGCAGCCGGCAAGGCGATCTACACCGAGAAGCCCACCGCCGAATCGCTCGACGAGGCGCTCGACCTCGCCCGCCTCGCCGACCGGGCGGGAGTGAAGACCGGCGTCGTGCATGACAAGCTCTACCTCCCCGGACTTCAGAAGCTCAAGCGTCTGATCGACTCCGGCTTCTTCGGGCGCATCCTCTCGGTGCGTGGCGAGTTCGGTTACTGGGTCTTCGAGGGCGACTGGCAGCCCGCGCAGCGCCCGAGCTGGAACTACCGCACGGAAGACGGCGGAGGGATCATCACCGACATGTTCCCGCACTGGAACTACGTGCTCGAGAACCTGTTCGGCGAGGTCGAGAGCGTCTACGCGCAGGCGGCGGTGCACATCGCCGACCGTTGGGATGAGAAGGGCGAGCATTACACCGCGACCGCTGAGGACGCGGCCTACGGCATCTTCGAGCTCGAGGGGGGCGTGATCGCGGAGATCAACTCCTCGTGGACCGTGCGGGTGAACCGGGACGAGCTCGTCGAGTTCCAGGTCGACGGCACGCATGGCTCCGCCGTCGTCGGACTGTTCGGGGCGAAGATCCAGCCGCGTGATGCCACGCCGAAGCCGGTGTGGAACCCCGATCTGGAAGACACCCGCGACTACGACGCCGACTGGCAGAACGTACCCACCAACGACGTGTTCCTCAACGGGTTCCGCCAGCAATGGCAGGAGTACCTGGTCTCGTACGTCGAAGGCACCGACTACCCGTTCGACCTGCTCGCGGGCGCGCGCGGCGTGCAGTTCGCCGAGGCCGGTCTGACCTCCAGCGCCGAGGGTCGCAAGATCGCCCTGTCGCAGCTGACGCTGGACTGAGGTGAGCATGAGCACCCTGCGCCTCCTCCGCGCGAACGGCGATGTCGCTGACGTCGCCCTCAACGACTCCGGCACCTACACGCGCCCGACCGGCCCGCTGCAGAGCCGCGTCGCGTATGCCGCCGCACACGTCGTGCCGAAGGTGCACGCCGACAACACTCCCGGGCAGGCGGCCGACATCGACTGGGACGCCACGCTCGCGTTCCGCCGCAACGTGTACTCGTGGGGTCTCGGCGTCGCCGATGCCATGGACACCGCGCAGCGGAACATGGGGTTGGACGCCGCTGCCACCCGCGAGCTGATCGCCCGCAGCGCCGAGGTCGCCCGTGAGGAGGGCGGATCCGTCGTGGTGGGGGTCAACACCGACCACATCGCCGAACCGCACATCTCGCTCGACCAGCTCATCTCCGCCTACCTCGAGCAACTGCACTTCACCGAGGAGCAGGGCGCCGGCCCCGTGCTCATGGCCTCCCGTCACCTGGTCCGTGCCGCGACGGACGCGGACGACTACCGGCGTGTGTATCGAGAGGTCCTCTCGCGTGCGACCACTCCGGTCGTGCTGCATTGGCTCGGTGCGGCGTTCGATCCCGAGCTCGCGGGCTACTTCGGCGCGGACGACTGGCAGGCGGCGTCGGACGTGCTCCTGGAGATCATCGCCGAGAATCCGGACAAGGTGGCGGGAGTCAAGATGAGCCTGTTGAACGCCGAGTCCGAGGTCTCGGTACGCGATCGTCTCCCCGAGGGCGTCCGGATGTTCACGGGCGACGACTTCAACTACGTGAGCCTGATCGGAGGTGCCGCGGCGGGCTCGTCGACTGCACGCGATCTCGCCGAGCGGACGGCTCCCTCGCGTGAACAGGGCGTGCACTCGGCGACAGGTCGTGCACTCGGGGAAGACACGGGAGACGCAGCGGGCGTGCGCACGCACTCCGACGCCCTGCTCGGCGCCTTCGCTGCGATCACCCCGGTCGCGTCGGCGGCGATCCAGGCACTCGACGCCGGCGACCCGGAACGGTATCGGCGCATCCTCGGACCGACCGAGGAACTGAGCAGGCAGGTCTTCGCGACTCCCACGTTCTACTACAAGACGGGCGTCGCCTTCCTTTCGTGGATGAACGGCCATCAGCCCGGTTTTCAGATGGTGGGCGGGCTGCACTCCGCGCGCAGCCTGCCGCACCTGAGCCGGATCATCGAGCTCGCCAACGCCTCCCTGGCGCTGGAGCAGCCCGACCTCGCCCGCGAGCGGTGGCACGGCATGCTGCGTCTGAACGGCGTGGACGCATGAGCCTCCCCTCCCCGGCCCAGGCCCAGGCGCCGGCCCCGGACCCGCGCCTGTCGATCAATCAGGCGACCATCAAGCATGCCGACCTCGCGACGGCCCTGCGGGTCACGACGGCCGCGGGTGTGGAGGCGATCGGACTGTGGCGTGAGCCGGTGAACGACGTCGGCCTCGACGTCGCGGCCCGCATGCTCGGCGACTCGGGCCTGCGCTTTTCGACGCACTGCCGTGGTGGGTTCTTCACGCTGCCGGACGGGGCGGAGCGGGCGGCGGCGCTGGACGACAACCGCCGGGCGATCGAGGAGACCGCGACGCTGGCCGCGGCCGGTGCCGAGGGCTCGACCGCTGTGCTCGTCCTGGTCGTGGGCGGCCTGCCCGCGGGATCGCGCGACCTGATCGGGGCTCGGCAGCGCGTGCGCGATGCGATCGGTGTGCTGGCTCCCGAGGCGAAGGCGGCTGGTGTGACGCTCGCGATCGAACCGCTGCACCCGATGTACGCGTCCGATCGCGCCGTCGTCTCGACGCTCGGCCAGGCGCTCGACATCGCAGCGGACTTCGATCCGGAGGTGGTCGGCGCCGCCGTCGACACCTTCCACATCTGGTGGGACCCGCAGGTGCTCGAGCAGATCGCGAGGGCCGGTCGTGAAGGACGCATCGCCACGTACCAGGTGTGCGACTGGAAGACGCCTCTCGCATCCGACGTGCTGCTCTCACGGCACTACACCGGCGAGGGCGTGATCGATTTCGGCACCCTCACCCGCGCGGTGGTCGCGACCGGGTACGACCGCGACATCGAGGTCGAGATCTTCAACGCCGAGATCTGGGCCGATGATCCCGAGAGCGTGGTGCGCCGCACCGCCGAGACGTTCGCCGCCGCGGTCTCTCCGCATCTCGCGTGAAGGTGTTCGGACACCGGTCTCTTACCGCCTCTCAGGAGGATGCACGGATGCACGGAGAAGACCGCGGATCCGGGCCGACAGCCGTGCAGCCACCCGACGTCCGTACCGGCGGGCGCACGTGTCGGGAAGTAGGATCTGGGTCATGACCAAGCCCGCAACGTCCGCGGAGCGGCCGTCGCCGACGCGGTCTCCGCGCCACGCCCGGGGGCCGGCGCCCACACTGCACGACGTCGCCCGAGAAGCCGGGGTCTCCCTGGCGACAGCTTCCCGGGTGCTCAACGGTTCCGAGCGCCGAGTCGCCGAGTCGTTCCGGGAACGCGTCGAATCAGCGGCGGAGAAGCTCGGATACACCGCGAACGTCTCGGCCCAGTCGATCGCCCGCGGCACATCACCGGTCATCGCCCTCCTCGTCGCCGATATCGCCGACCCCTACTTCGGGTTGATCGCGTCGGGTGTGGCCCGCGGCGCCGACGAGGAGGGCCTGGTCGTGACGATCGCGATCACCGAGCGCGACCAGGCGCGTGAGGCACGGATCGTGCGTGCGCTTCGCGGGCAGCGGCCGCGAGGTCTGATCCTCGCCGCCTCGCGCACACAGGAGCCCACGGAGACCGAGACCGCGCAGGAACTCGCGGAGTTCGTGCGCCTGGGCGGCCGGGTCGTGGCGTTCGGGCCGGACGGCGAGGGCGAGCGTCGAATCGAGATCGACAACCGCTCCGGGGCGGAGGCGCTCGGCCGACGGATGGCCGAGCTCGGGTACCGTTCGGCGATCGCGCTCGGGGCGGCGGCCGGAGTCCGGACCTCGGATGATCGTCTGGCCGGCTTCCACGCCGGGTTCGAGGCGGCAGGCGGTGCGGTCGAGAGCGTGCGACGGGGTGACTTCCGCCGGGAGTCGGGGGCGGCCCAGATGAGAGAAGCTCTCGTCGACGGCATCGAACCCGGCACCCTGATCTTCGCGATCAGTGACGTGGTGGCCCTCGGTGCGATGTCCGCGATCCGTGAATCCGGGCGCGAGGTCGGCAGCGACATCGCGGTCTGCGGGTTCGACGACGTGCCGGCGAGCAGCGATGCCACCCCGCGGTTGACGACCGTGCGCGTGCCGTTGAGCGAGGTCGGATATCAGGCTTTCCGCGCGACGGTCGATGCGGAATGGGAGCAGGCGCCCCTGCCGCTCGAGATCATCGTGCGCGACAGCACCCCGGGGATCACCGGGTGACGCGGGTCGTGCTGGCCCCGGACAGCTTCAAGGGCACGATCACGGCGGCGGATGCCGCGACGGCCCTCGCCGACGGCTGGGCGACGGTCGATCCCACCGCCGAGTTCGTGCACCGGCCGATGGCGGACGGCGGCGAGGGCACGGTGGCTGCGTTCGAGGCGGCGGTGCCCGGCGCCGTGCGGATGCCGATCACGGTCGACGGACCGGCCGGCGAGAAGATCGACACCTCCTGGTTGCTGCTCCCGCCGACGCGCGATGCCCCGGCGGGCACGGCCGTGATCGATCTCGGGTCGACCTCCGGGATCGAGTTGCTGCGCGAGCTGCGTCCGTGGGATGCCGACACGACCGGTCTGGGGCAAGCACTGGCCGCGGCTCTCGACCATGGCGTCTCGCGACTCGTCGTCGGCATCGGCTCCAGCGCCTCCACCGACGGTGGCACCGGGATGCTCTCGGCGCTCGGTGCGCTGTTCCTCGATGCCGCTGGGGCTCCGGTTCCCCGCGGTGCGCGTGGGGTCGCCTCCGTCGCATCGGCGGATCTGACCGCCCTGCGCCCGGCACCCGAGGTGCGCGTGCTCACCGACGTCACCAATCCGCTCACCGGTCCGCGCGGTGCCGCCGCGGTGTTCGGCCCGCAGAAGGGCCTGCGATCGCCGGACGACATCGCTCTCGTCGACGACGGGCTTCGTCGTCTCGCCGTGCTGCTCGGCGTCGATCCCGCGGGCGAGGGCAACGGTGCGGCCGGGGGCACGGGCGCTGCGCTCGTGGCCTGGGGAGGCGCGCTCGCTCCCGGCGCCGCCGAGGTGGCCGACCTCATCGGCCTCGACGCCGCGATTTCCGGCGCCGACGTGGTCATCACGGGGGAGGGTTCGTACGATGGGCAGTCGGGTGACGGCAAGGTCCCTTCGTTCCTCGCCGGACTCGCCGCCGTCGCGGGGACCGACGCGATGCTCGCGGCCGGTCGGATCACCCCGGACGCCGACACCGCGCTGTTCGCGGCCACCGCCTCCCTCACCGATCTGGCCGGATCGTCGGAGGCTGCGCGCACCGAACCCGTGCGCTGGCTGCGCGCCGCAGGTGCCGACCTGGCACGGGCCGCGCAGGATCGAGCGCACCGGATCGTGCGGGGCTGAGCCGAGAAGCGTCCCGGCCATCGGCTCTCCGACCGCCGGCCCGCCGGCCCTCCGACCGTCGGCCCTCTCGCCGACGGTCGGAGCCCGCTCAGCCTCCGAGTGCGGCGGAGACCACGGCGCGCGCCTCGGCCTGCACCTCGGCGAGGTGCTCCGGGCCGCGCAGGCTCTCGGCGTAGAGCTTGTAGACGTCTTCGGTGCCCGACGGGCGGGCGGCGAACCACGCGTGCTCGGTCTGCACCTTGAGGCCGCCGATCGCCGCGCCGTTGCCGGGCGCATGCGAGAGCTTCGCGGTGATGTCCTCGCCCGCGAGCGTGGTCGCCGTGACGGCCTCGGGGGCGAGCTTGCCGAGCGTGGCCTTCTGCTCGGGCGTCGCCGGGGCGTCCACCCGCTGGTACGCGGAGGCACCGAAGGCGGTCTCCAGCTCGCGGTACCGCTCCGACGGGGTCTTGCCGGTGACGGCGATGATCTCGGCGGCCAGTAGACACAGCAGGATGCCGTCCTTGTCGGTGGACCAGACCGAGCCGTCCTTGCGGAGGAACGAGGCCCCGGCCGACTCCTCGCCACCGAAGGCGACCGAGCCGTCGAGGAGTCCCGGCACGAACCACTTGAACCCGACCGGAACCTCCAGCAGACGCCGTCCGAGCGACTCGGCGACCCGGTCGATGATCATCGACGAGACCAGGGTCTTGCCGATCGCGGCGTCGCGCGGCCAGCCGTCGCGGTGCGAGAACAGATAGTCGATGGCGACCGCGAGATAGTGGTTCGGGTTCATCAGTCCGGCGTCGGGGGTCACGATGCCGTGCCTGTCGGCGTCGGCGTCGTTCCCGGTGAGCACGTCGTACGACCCCTTCTTCGCGACCAGGGAGGCCATTGCCGACGGTGAGGACGGATCCATCCGGATCTTCTCGTCCCAGTCCAGCGTCATGAAGCGCCACGTCGGATCGACCTCGGGGTTCACGACGGTCAGGTCGAGGTCATGCATCTCGGCGATGAGTGCCCAGTACTCGACGGAGGCTCCGCCGAGCGGGTCGGCGCCGATGCTCACCCCGGCGCTGCGGATGGCGTCGATGTCGATGATCGACGGCAGGTCGCGCACGTAGGCGTCTCGGAAGTCGTAGCCGGTGAGGGCATCCCAGTCGATGTCGGCGAAGCGCTCGAGCTTCACGCCGTCGAGTCCGGCGGCGATGAGGGCGTTCGCGCGGTCGGCGATCCAGCCCGTGGCGTCGGTGTCGGCAGGGCCGCCGTGCGGCGGGTTGTACTTGAAGCCGCCGTCGCGCGGAGGGTTGTGCGAGGGGGTGACGACGATGCCGTCCGCGCGGCTCGGGTCGTCGGCCGCCTTGCCGCGGTTGTAGGTGAGGATGGCGTGACTGAGCGCCGGAGTGGGCACCCACGAGTCGCGGGAGTCGACCCGCACGTCGATGCCGTTCGCCAGCAGCACCTCGATCGCGCTGCGCTCGGCGGGCAGCGACAACGCGTGCGTGTCGCGGCCGAGGAAGAGCGGGCCGGTGATGCCCTGCGCGTCGCGGTAGTCCACGATCGCCTGCGTCGTGGCGAGGATGTGGTTCTCGTTGAAGCTGTTCGACAGCGAGGAACCGCGATGACCGCTGGTGCCGAACACGACGCGTTCCGCAGGAACCTCGGGGTTCGGCGTGCGGTCGTAGTAGGCGGCGATCAGTTCGTCGACATCGATCAGGTCACTTTCCTCCGCGGGGAGGCCGGCACGGCTGGTCATCCTCTCAGTCTGCCCCCTGTTCGGCGGGACCGCATCCGAGAAGTCGCCCGGACGAGCCGTCGGCCCGCCGAGGGCTAAGGTGAAACCCGTGACTGAACGCCGTACCTACAGCTATCTCGGCCCTGCCGGAACCTTCACGGAGGCGGCGCTCGATCAGGTGGCCGAGGCCCGCGGCCAGAACTGGCGCCCCGTGCACAACGTGGGCGAGGCTCTGGCCGACGTGCTCGAGGGTCGGAGCGACGCCGCGATGATCGCGATCGAGAACTCGATCGAGGGCGGGGTGTCCACCACGCAGGATGCTCTGGCCACGCTTCCGGGGCTGCGCATCATCGGCGAATATCTCGTGCGGGTGAACTTCGTGCTGGTCGCTCCGCGGGGGACGACGCTCGACCAGGTCGAGGTGATCGCGGCGCATCCGGTCGCCTACGCCCAGTGTCATGGGTGGCTCGGCGCGCACCTGCCGTCACACTCGCACGTTCCCGCGTCGAGCAACGTCGCCTCCGCGATCGGCGTCCTCGACGGCACGCTGCCCGCGCAGGCGGCCATCGCGGCACCCGGCATCGTCAACCACTACGACGTCGAGGTGCTGGCAGACGGCATCGGCGACAACGCGCAGGCCGTGACCCGCTTCGTGCTGGTCACCCGCACGACCCGTTCGCCCGAGCCGACCGGTGCCGACAAGACCTCGCTGATCGTGGAGCTCCCGCACGACCACCCCGGTTCGCTCCTGGAGATGCTCGAGCAGTTCTCGACCCGCGGCATCAACCTGTCGCTCATCGAGTCGCGGCCGATCGGCGACGAACTCGGGCGCTACCGATTCGTGATCGACGCCGACGGACACATCGAGCACGAGCGCATGGCCGACGCGCTGCTCGGCATCCGTCGATTCAGCCCTCGTGTGGTCTTCCTCGGGTCGTATCCGCGCGCGGACCGGCAGATCGTGCAGTACCCCGACCGCTACTCCGATGACGTGTTCGTCGAGGCGCGCGACTGGCTGCGCGGCATCCTCTCCGGCGAGCCGGAAGCCTGACGTCACCCGCCCGCTGCGCGCCATCCCCGTGCGGGACCCGGGCGGATGCCGTGGTCCAGTGCGGGTGGTTCAGTGCGGGTGGTTCAGTGCTCCTGGAAGCGCGGCCAGTCGCTGCCCGGAGCCATATGGGAGTGCAGAGCACCCTTCGCGGAGGCCAGGCTCGGGTAGGTTCCGGTCGTCGCATCCGATCCGACCATCGTGACCGTGTAGCCGTCCTCGTCGTGGCGGATGCTGCCGACGACACCGTTGCGTCCGTAGGCGACCCAGAGGGCGAGAGTCTTGGTCGTGCTCATCGTCGAACTCCTTCTGCTGCTGCCGACAGTGCGTTCGCCGAGGGGGCCGCGCCCCTGTCGACGGCACTGTTCGTGACGCTACGCCTGTGCCGCCGGGAAAGCCAGGGGTTGACAGGCGCGCGACGTCAACTGCGAAGTGCGGCGGAGATCAGTTCCAGTGTCTGTGCGCGACCGGTCGGTGCATCGTTCGCCTCGGCGTCGTAGGCGCCGGCGACGGGGGAGAGCATGACCTCGTCGACGCCGTAGCGCTCGGCGAAGGAATGCAGCTCGGCGGCGACGCTCTCGCCGGTGCCGACGAACCAGCGCGATCGGGCGGCCCGCACGACCTCGTCGGTGGCGGCATCCGTCACGGCCGCCGCCGCCTGCTCGACGGTCTCGAGAGCGGCGAGCGGCTGGTTCAGCCGCAGCCGTGCCATCATCCGCAGCTGGGGGAGTGCACGGGCCTCCGCTTCCTCCTGCGTGGGCGCGGCGACCGCGTTCACGGTGAGGAACGTGTGCGGCTCCGGGTGCTCCTCACTCGGACGGTAGCCGGTGCGGTACAGGTCGAGCGCGCGCTCGAGGCCCTGCCCCGAGAAGTGGTTCGCGAAGACATAGGGCAGCCCGTGCGAGGCGGCGAGCTGCGCCGAATAGTCGCTCGACCCGAGCAGCCACACCTCGGGGGTGCCGGTCGCGGCCGGCGTCGCACGCACCGTGTATTCCCCGCCGGAGGTGAAACGCAGCGCAGCCCCGTCTGCCGACAGCAGGGCCGCGATGTCCTGCACGTGGCGGGGGAACTGCTCGACGTCGCTGGTGGTCCCCGAGCCGCGCAACAGCTGCGTGATCACCGGGTCGCTTCCCGGTGCCCGGCCGAGGCCCAGGTCGATGCGTCCCGGCGCGATCGCTTCGAGTGCCGCGAACTGCTCGGCGACGATGAGCGGTGCGTGGTTGGGCAGCATCACTCCGCCAGAGCCCAGCCGCACACGCGAGGTGCGGGTGGCCGCAGCGGCGATCAGCACCGGGGGAGTGGTCGACGCCACCGACGGCATGTTGTGGTGCTCGGCGAACCAGTAGCGGCGATAGCCGAGACGGTCGGCGGTCTCCGCGAGCGCGAGGGAGGCGGCGATGGCCTCCGCGCTGGTCTGGCCGGTGCGCACCGGAACGAGGTCGAGGACGGAGAGAGCTGTATCGGACATCCTCAACCACAACGCGCACCTGAGCGCCTCCATTCCCCCGATACCGTGGGGGCATGGAAGCAGGCATCTTCTACGTCCTCGTCGGGTCCGTCGCGATCGCCGCGTTCGCACGCTGGCGAGGCTGGCCGGCCCCGCTGCTGGTGACGATCGTGGCGCTCGCCGCATCCTTCCTGCCCTTCGTGCCCGACCTCGACATCGATGGGCATGTGCTCCTGAGCCTCGTGCTGCCGCCGCTGCTGTACTCGGCCGCGCTCGATGTGTCGTTCGTCGGATTCAAGCGCAGCCTGCCGCAGATCCGCCGGCTCGGGATCTGGCTGGTGCTTCTCACCGCCGTGGCCGTCGGCTTCGTCGCATGGTGGATCCTGCCGTCCCTCACCCTCCCCGGCGCGCTGCTCCTGGGCGCGATCGTGGCTCCGCCGGACGCGGTGTCCGCTGCGGCGATCGGCCGTCGGCTCGGGCTGCCGCGACGCATCATGACCGTGCTCTCGGGCGAGAGCCTCATCAACGATGCGACCTCGCTCACGCTGTACCGCGTCTTCGCCGCGATCCTCGCGGGCGCCACCGTCTCGATCTGGGGCGGCATCTGGCAGTTCCTGGTGGCGGTCGGAGTGGGTGTGGCCGTCGGTCTGGTGTTCGGGATCGTCCTGCACCAGCTGCGCATGCGCATCAGCGATCCCGTGGTGATCGGCACGTTCGGACTCCTCGCGCCGTTCGGGGCTTATGCGATCGCCGAGCATCTGCTCGGATCGGGCGTCCTGGCGGTCGTGGCGATGGGGCTGTACGTCGGCTACAACTCGCCGCGCACCGACTACACCACCCGCCAGCAGGAGAAGCCGCTGTGGCTTTCGGCCGACCTGCTGCTGGAGAGCTTCGTGTTCGCCTACATCGGGCTGCAGTTCCCCCGTGTGCTCAGCGACCTGGGCAGCGAGTCGGTCGGGCAGATCCTGCTGCTCTCCGGGGCGGTGCTGCTCGTGGTCGTCATCGTGCGGCCGCTCTACATCTATCCGACCAGTGCGTGGGCGAACTTCCAGGACCGCCGCAAGCTCGAGCGCTGGGATCGTGGTGTCGAGTCCGGCGAGTTCGAGAAACGGCATCAGAAGTCGCGGCGCTGGGGCAACTACACCGCCGACGAGCTGCGCAGTCAGATCGTGCGCGACCGGATGGCCGGACTCACGCTCACGTGGAAGGACAGTGCCGTCATCTCGTGGGCGGGCATGCGCGGCGTCGTGACGCTGGCGATCGCGGTGGCCGCCGCCGACCTCGCGACCCTCGACGCGCAGGCATCGCACGCCATCGTCGTGGTGGCCTTCATCGTCACCGTCGGAACGCTGTTGATCCAGGGTCTGACCCTGCCTCTTCTCATCCGCAGCCTCGGCATCGCCAGCGATGTGGACGAGGAGGAGGATGAGGCGGCGCTCGCCGAAGTGCGCGCGAAGAGCCGTGAGGCCGGCAAGAAGTTCCTCGCCGAGAAGCGGGTCGAGTGGGAGGCGAAGTACGGCGAGGTCGACCTCCGGGTGTTCGATGCCTTCACCAAGCGGATGACACGGGTCGAGAAGGACACCGACGAGGCGCAGAAGGTGGAGGATGCCGCGAGCCGACCCTCCTACGAAGACCTCGTCGCCCTGTCGAAGGGGTGGCTGCAGGTGCGTCGCGATATCCTCCTCGCGGAACGCGACGCGGGCAACCTCGATGAGGAGGTCATGCGCGAGCTGATCGCGGCGATGGACGCCGAGGAGCTCGCTCTCGACACCCGCGGCGCCACGCGCCAGGAGGGCCGCGCCTGACCCCCTGACCGCTTCGATGCTCGAACGGCAGAGCGCCTCGCCCCACGAGGGGACGAGGCGCTCTGCCGTTCCGCGGCGAGGTCAGCGGGCGCTGACCGGTTCCTTGTCGGCGGAGGCATCCGCTTCGGGAGCGTCGTCGTCTCCGGAGTCGTCGGCGAAGGGCAGGCCCTCACGCGGCGCGTTGTAGAGCTCCTCGTTCAGGATGCCCTCGCGCTTGGCGACGATCGTCGGGATCAGCGCTTGACCTGCGACGTTGACCGCGGTGCGGCCCATGTCGAGGATCGGGTCGATCGCGAGCAGCAGTCCCACGCCCTCGAGCGGGAGGCCCAGGGTCGACAGCGTCAGCGTGAGCATCACCACAGCACCCGTGGTGCCGGCGGTGGCGGCCGAGCCGACGACCGAGACGATGACGATCAGCAGGTACTGCACGAAGTTCAGCTCGATGCCGAAGAACTGCGCGACGAAGATCGCGGCGATGGCCGGGTAGATCGCGGCGCAGCCGTCCATCTTGGTCGTCGCGCCCAGCGGCACGGCGAACGAGGCGTACGAGCGGGGCACACCGAGGTTGCGCTCGGTCACGCGCTCGGTGAGCGGCAGGGTGCCGATCGAGGAGCGGCTGACGAAGGCCAGCTGCACGGCGGGCCAGACGCCCGAGAAGTACTGCTTGATCGAGAGGCCGTGCGTGCGCACGAGGATCGGGTAGACCACGAACAGCACGAGGGCCAGACCGATGTAGACGGCGGCGGCGAACCAGCCGAGGGAGGCGAGCTTCTCCCAGCCGTACTTGATGACCGCCGAGCCGATGAGCCCGAATGTGCCGAGCGGGGCGATGCGGATGATCCACCACAGCACGCGCTGGATGACCTTCAGCAGCGACTCGGTGAAGACGAGGAACGGCTCCGCCTTCTTGCCGGCCTTGAGTGCGGCGATGCCGACGACGGCCGCGACCACGATGACCTGCAGGATGTTGAAGCCGACGCTCGACGAGAACGTGCCCTCAGCCGCTCCGGGGTTGGTGCTCACGGTGAGGCCGAGGAAGTTCTGCGGGATGAGCCCGAGCAGGAAGTTCCACCAGGTGCCCACGGTGTACGGGTCACCCGGCTCGAGGCCCTCGCCGGCGCGGTTGCCGGGCTGGATCACGAGGCCGAGGACGATGCCGATGATCACGGCGATGAACGCGGTGATCGCGAACCACAGGATCGTCTGGCCAGCCAGGCGTGCGGCGTTCTGCACGCGGCGCAGGTTCGAGATGCTGGCGACGATCGCTGTGAAGATCAGGGGGACGACGGCGGCGCGCAGCAGCGTCACGTACGAGTTGCCGATGGTATCGAGTGTCGCGGATAGCCCGGTCGGGTTCTCGGCGGTCGCGCCGAGCTGGCGGCCGATCAGACCGGCGGCGATGCCGAGGACGAGAGCGGCGAGGATCTGGAAGCCGAACGAGGTCAGCAGCTTCCGGACCGGTCCGCGGGTATCAGGCGCCTTCTGGGCGCGTGCGGTGGTGCTCATGAGGGTGGGGACTCCAGAATCGCGGCGCACCGTGTGCGCGCCATGAGGCCCAACGCTATGACTCCCTGAGAATTCCCTGGGTGGATATGACGAAGGATGACGTTGCGAGCCGGAATCCGTTCGGTGCGGCGGGAAGGCCCGGTTGCCGTCGCACTTCCTGCCGCCTGAACGCGCCACGGGCGGCAGGAACTGCGACCGGGGCGAGCGTTCCCCGTCAGCGCGGGGCGAGCACCAGCAGCTCGCCGACCTCGCAGTCGAGGGCCTCGCAGATCGCGCGCAGCGTGGAGTAGCGGATGGCGCGGGCGCGGTCGTTCTTCAGCACCGACAGGTTCACGATGCTCACCCCGACCGCGGCGCTCAGCTCGGTGAGCGTCATGCCGCGTTCGGCGAGCAGCTCGTCGAGTCGGCAGTGGATGCCGGTGAACTCGTCGTCGCTCTCCGCCGGGCTCACACCAGTCCCTCCGTGTCCTTCTCGAGAACCGCCTTCTCCTGCTGCAATTGCGCCCTTTCCTGCTCGAGACGTGTGCCCTGACGGAACACGGCGGCGAGAGCGAGCAGCCCGAGCGCGCCGACGAAGGGGAGCGGCGTGACGGTCAGTTGGTAGAACGATGGGTACCACTCGCTGTCCGGTGAGAAGACCTCGCGAAGGCCGGCTGTGGCTGCGATACCGCTCAGGAGATCGGCGGCCACGCCGAACACGAGCACGGCGATCGCGCCGCCGGTGAGGCCACGCGTCACGGAGCGTGAGAACGCGCGGCCCCGCAACGTCTGGAAGCAGATGACCGCCACGATGACCGCGGGCATGGTGGCCAGAGCAAGGCTGCTCAGTTGTGCGGATGCCGCGAGCAACCGGAGCCCCAGCGACGCCTGGCCGACAGTGAACTCGGAGAGCTGCTCGCTGCCACAGGTCAGCATCGTCGTTGCGCTGTCACCGAACTCCGAGCACGCCAGACCGGCCGGCCAATCCAGATACACGTGGGTCTGACCGTCGAACTCCGCCCAGGGGACGGTGAACGCCTTGAAGATGTAGATCACAGCGCCCACCGCCGACATCAGGATCCACCACCCGGAGAGCGTGAGTGCCGCGTCGAGCGCGATCGTGCGGCTGCCCCTCCGGCGCCCTCTCCACACGACGACACCGAGGATGACCGCGATCACCGCGAGCGCGATCCCGATGTTGAGCAGGGACGGCCACACCTCGTCCGAACCGAAGCTGAGCATCAGACGAGTCCTTCCGTTTCCTTCTCGAGCGCGAGCTTCTCGTTCTGTAACCGGATGCCGCGGCGGAATGCCACTGCGATCAGGCCCACCGTCACGCCGGTGGCGAAGATTGGCGCGACGCTCCAGAACTCGATCGGATGCACCGGTTCCCCGTCGCCGATGCCGAGAGCGGAGGTGACGCCGTTGCGGCCCATCGTCTCCAACATCACGATCAGGATCGGAGCGCCGACGAGCGTCCAACCGATCACGTCGAAGGCTCGCGCGTTCGGACGGACGAAGAAGCGTCCGCGGAGGAAGTTCCAGGCGACCAGCGTCACCGCCGCGATGACCGCGACAGCCGCGAGAGCCCACAGCGCGATGGCGGCGATGATGGCCGTGACCGAGGCCGCGTTCACCCCGTCGGCGATGACCATCGCCTCGTCCGCGAACCCCTCGATCGAGATGGCACCGGAGTCGGTCGTGGCGGAGATCGGCTGCTGGTCGATGGGGACCGTCCACGCGATCCCCGTTTCGCGGAAGGTGCCGGCGACGCGCAGGATCGTGGCGAATGCGACGGTGACGAGCGCCGCTGCAGCGTAGAGGATCACGGTGATGGCGTCAGCGGTCTCGGAGCGGGTGGCCGGGGAAGTCGTCTTCGTCGTGGTCATCAGACCAATCCTTCCGTCTCGCGCTGCAGTCGATCGCCGATCACGAACGTGGTGCCGATGACCGAGATGATGAACGCAGCCAGGATGAAGGTGAACGGCTCGATGCTGATCACCGCATTGTCGACAGCGTTCTCGGTGAGCGCGGAGACGGCAGCGTTGGCCAGCATGTTGTCGAAGAACCGCACGGCCGCGAAGCCGAGCAGGCCGACGATGCCGGCGACCATCACGAGTCGCGTGTTGCGTCGGCTGAACACCGTGCCGCTCAGGATGCTGCGCGCCAGCAGCATCAGGCATCCGATCACGACGATGATCGCGACGATCTGGGCGAGCTGTCCGAGGACGCCCGCGCCGATCGCGATCCCCGGCAGGGTCGGGGCGGTGAGGATCGCCCTGTCCAGTTCGAGGGTGATGTTCGCGCCACCTGCACCGAGCGGAGCCTCGATCGGCTGATCCACGAACTCGACCATCACCGGGATCATCGTGCCGCTGAGCAGGGTGATGATGCGGATGATCGAGAAGACCGTGATGTACGCCGCGATCGCCACGCCGGCGACGCAGAAGGCGATGAGTGCAGCGGCGTCGCCGCGGGACAGCGTGCCCTGTTTCGTCGAGGTCATGATCGCTCCTTATCGATGATCGTTGTTAGCGATAAACGATAAGATAACGACAATCGATAAGCTCGTCAATCCCCGTCGCTTTCGACACCGCGTCACACCGCCTGCCATAGCCCCGGTATGCCCACGGCGAACACGGGCATACGTGCCCCGCACGGTGGTTACTCTCGATGTACAGGCGCAGAGAACGCCACAGGTGTCAGCGCTTCGCCCCGTGCGAATAAGGAGTCACAGCATGTTCGAGAGATTCACGGACCGAGCCCGTCGAGTGGTCGTCCTCGCCCAAGAAGAGGCGAAGATGCTCAACCACAACTACATCGGGACCGAGCACATCCTGCTCGGCCTCATCCACGAGGGTGAAGGCGTCGCCGCCAAGGCCCTCGAGAGCCTCGGCATCTCCCTCGACGCCGTGCGCGAGCAGGTGCAGGACATCATCGGCCAGGGTCAGCAGCAGCCGACCGGGCACATCCCGTTCACCCCGCGCGCCAAGAAGGTGCTCGAGCTCAGCCTCCGCGAGGCCCTGCAGCTCGGCCACAACTACATCGGCACCGAGCACATCCTGCTCGGCCTCATCCGCGAGGGTGAGGGCGTCGCCGCCCAGGTGCTCGTCAAGCTCGGCGCCGACCTCAACAAGGTCCGCCAGCAGGTCATCCAGCTGCTCTCCGGAGCTCCCGGTCGCGAGCCGGCTTCCGTCGGTGCGCAGACCAACGACTCGCCGGCCGGCACCCAGGGCGGATCCGCCGTGCTCGACCAGTTCGGCCGCAACCTCACCCAGGCCGCGCGCGACAACAAGCTCGACCCGGTGATCGGGCGCGAGAAGGAGGCGGAGCGGGTCATGCAGATCCTCTCCCGCCGTTCCAAGAACAACCCCGTCCTGATCGGTGAGCCCGGTGTCGGCAAGACCGCCGTCGTCGAGGGGCTGGCCCAGGCGATCGTCAAGGGCGATGTGCCCGAGACGCTGAAGGACAAGCAGCTCTACTCGCTCGACCTCGGCTCGCTCATCGCCGGTTCCCGCTACCGCGGTGACTTCGAGGAGCGCCTGAAGAAGGTCACCAAGGAGATCCGCACGCGCGGCGACATCATCGTCTTCATCGACGAGATCCACACCCTCGTGGGTGCGGGTGCCGCCGAGGGCGCGATCGACGCGGCCAGCATCCTGAAGCCGCTCCTCGCCCGTGGCGAACTGCAGACGATCGGTGCGACCACGCTCGACGAGTACCGCAAGCACTTCGAGAAGGATGCCGCGCTCGAGCGCCGCTTCCAGCCGGTGCAGGTCAACGAGCCGACGCTGCCGCACGCGATCAACATCCTCAAGGGACTCCGCGACCGTTACGAGGCGCACCACAAGGTGCAGATCACCGACGGCGCCATCGTGGCCGCGGCGAACCTCGCCGACCGCTACGTCTCCGACCGGTTCCTCCCGGACAAGGCCATCGACCTGATCGACGAGGCCGGCGCACGCCTGCGTCTGTCGATCCTGTCGAGCCCGCCCGAGCTGCGCGAATTCGACGAGAAGATCGCCGCCGTGCGCGAGCAGAAGGAGATCGCCTCCGAGGAGCAGGACTTCGAGAAGGCCGCCGCCCTCCGCGATGAGGAGAAGAGCCTCCTCGCCGAGCGTCTGCGTCTCGAGAAGCAGTGGCGTGCGGGCGACGTCGCGACCTCCGCGGTCGTCGACGAGGGTCTGATCGCCGAGGTGCTCGCACAGGCCACCGGCATCCCGGTCTTCAAGCTCACGGAAGAGGAGTCCAGCCGACTCGTCTTCATGGAGAAGGCCCTGCACCAGCGCGTCATCGGTCAGGAAGAGGCGATCGCCGCCCTTTCCAAGACGATCCGTCGCCAGCGTGCCGGCCTCAAGGACCCGAAGCGTCCCTCGGGCTCGTTCATCTTCGCCGGCCCCACGGGCGTCGGAAAGACCGAGCTCGCCAAGGCTCTCGCCGAGTTCCTGTTCGACGACGAGGCTGCGCTGATCTCGCTCGACATGAGCGAGTTCGGTGAGAAGCACACCGTCTCGCGTCTGTTCGGTGCCCCTCCCGGATTCGTCGGATTCGAAGAGGGAGGCCAGCTCACCGAGAAGGTGCGGCGCAAGCCGTTCAGCGTGGTCCTCTTCGACGAGATCGAGAAGGCCCACCCGGACATCTTCAACTCGCTGCTGCAGATCCTCGAAGAGGGTCGACTCACCGACGGTCAGGGTCGGATCGTGGACTTCAAGAACACGGTCATCATCATGACCACCAACCTCGGTGCACGCGACATCGCGGGCGGTCCCGTCGGCTTCCAGATCGAGGGCAACGACTCGACCAGCTACGACCGCATGAAGGGCAAGGTGAACGAAGAGCTCAAGCGGCACTTCAAGCCCGAGTTCCTGAACCGTGTCGACGACATCATCGTGTTCCCGCAGCTCTCGAAGGAGGAGCTGGTGCAGATCGTGGATCTGTTCACCAAGCGCCTCGGCGAGCGTCTGCTGGACCGCGACATGACGATCGAGCTGTCGCAGGCCGCCAAGGAGCGCCTCATCGAGATCGGGTTCGACCCCGCGCTCGGTGCCCGACCGCTGCGTCGCGCGATGCAGCACGAGGTCGAGGACCGTCTCTCGGAGAAGATCCTGCACGGTGAGCTCAACTCCGGTGACCACGTGAAGGTCGACGCGAAGGACGGGCAGTTCCTCTTCGAGCACGGCCCGCGCGACGGCGGCCCCGTCGCGGTCGGCGTCAACACCGGCGGCGGCGCGATCGCCGGCACCCCCGACCTGGCGGTCGCCAGCGGGGAGTGACCTCCGGTCGATTCATGAGAAGGGGCGGATGCTGCGGCATCCGCCCCTTTCCTGTGTCCGGTACAGGTGCCGCCGGGTCCCGGGTTCTAGGCTTGTGGTGTGAGCGAGTACATCGTCCGACCGGCGCGCAGCGCTGACATCGTCGGCATCCGCACCCTGCTGCAGCCGCTCGTCGAGCAGCGCATCCTGCTCGGCAAGGATCTGGCGGTGCTGTACGGCGCCGTGCAGGAGTTCGTCGTGGCAGAGGCCGACGGGGTGCTGATCGGGTGCGGTGCCCTGCACGTGATCTGGGAAGACCTCGGCGAGGTGCGCACCCTGCTCGTGCGCGACGACTGGCTGCACCACGGCGTCGGACGTGCGATCGTCGACCGCCTCGAGGAGAACGCCAGGATGCTCGGCCTGACCCGCCTGTTCTGCCTCACCTTCGAGGTGGAGTTCTTCGGACGACGCGGCTACACGCCGATCGGTGAGCAGGTCGTCGACCCCGACGTGTACTCGCAGCTGTTGCGCAGCGGTGACGCGGGTGTCGAGGAGTTCCTCGATCTCGCGCACGTGAAGCCGAACACCCTCGGCAACACCCGCATGCTCAAGGTGCTCTGACACTCCTTCGCCGGTCCGTGCCGAGGGGCCTCCCCGGCTCGTGGCAGAGGATCGCTTAGCCTGGAGACATGCCTCGTCCTTCCGCCGCCGTGTACCGTCGTCGGCGACTGGTCGTCCTGATCGCGCTCGTGCTGGCCGTCGCCGCCATCGGCATCGGAGCGTGGCTTCTGATCGCGCGACCGTGGGCTGCCGCAGACACGGCGTCGACCCCGTCTCCGACGCCGTCGACGTCTCCCTCGCCCTCCTCCAGCTCCACCGCTGACGGAGAGTCGCCGACCCCCGATCCGTCCGCCGAGCAGACTCCGGCGGTCGCGCCCTGCGAGGCGGCCGACATCGAGGTCGCGGCCGTGACCGACGCCGAGACGTACGCAGCCGGTGTGCTGCCGAAGCTCTCGATCTCGCTCACGAACAAGGGCGCGAAGGACTGCACGATCGACGTGGGATCGACGACCCAGTCCTTCACCATCTCCAGCGGCGCCGACGTGTGGTGGCGTTCGACCGACTGCCAGGAGAACCCGAGCAGCATGATCGCCACGCTCACGGCCGGCACGACCGTCACGAGCAAGGACCCGGTCACCTGGGATCGCACGCGTTCGAGCGTCGAGACCTGCGCGCAGGAGAACCGACAGCGGGCACCGGGCGGGGGAGCCTCGTACCACGTCGAGGTCTCGATCGGCGGGTTCACGAGCCCGTCGAGCGCGCAGATCCTGCTCTACTGAGTCGTGCCGGATCGCGCTCCGCTGAGTTCGAAGGGATCCCGGTGAACCTCGTCGGAAATCGTTGCGAATCGGCGGATCTCGCACGAAACGGAGCGACATCGGCGGTCATCCCCCCGCGATGCTGACATCCGTGGGTCTTTGGGATACCATAGAAGCGACTCTCCGCATCAGCGGCACCAAGCCATCCCCAGTGGCGTCGAACTACAGCGTCCCCAGCGCTTCGACACCGCCGCCCGAGAGTCCGAGGGCCCTCTCGAGTACCCCAGTCCCCAATGTGGGACTCGAGAGGGCCCCAATCGTATCCACGGCCGAATCGGCGCTCTGCGTGTTGCGCCGTGAATAAGCTGGACACATGGCAGCGAAGAAGGCGAAGTCCGCGAAGAACAAGCCCGCACCCGAGGACTTCCGGTCGGATGCTCTGGCACAGGCCCTGGAGAAGCAGGACGTCGCCGCGGTCGCTCTCGCTCTCCGTCACGGCACCACCGTCGTGCCGCTGATCAAGCCCGGGGCGCGTGACAACCCGCTCGACAGCGGCGAGGTGTGGACATACCGTGACCCGAAGACCGGTGACCTCGCGCTGCTGCTGTTCAGCGACGCGAAGAACAAGCCGGCCAATCTGCCGCCGGGCGTGGGCATCTACAGCGCGGAGTGGCTGCGGAAGTTCCTGGCGGCGCATCCGATCACCACGGTCTTCCTCGACATCGCAGGGCCCCACCCGATGCAGGCGGACCCCGCCGAACTGCTCAAGGCGCTCGACGCCTGAGCCCAGCCTCCCGTCGGCGCGGTACCGGTCAGAACGGCGGGATGTCGCGGTCGGCGCGGCGTGAGGTGTTACGCGCCCGCACATCGCCGAGCGCGGCGCGGAGCGTCTTCGAGCGATCGTCGACCACCTGCTCGTAGCCGAGACGCGCAGCCTCGGACCGCCGCTGTGCCGCCTGGGTCACCGGACGGATCTCGCCCGCGAGACTGAGCTCGCCCACCGCCGCGACGGTGCGCGGCACCGATATCTGTTGGATGGAACCGGCCACGGCGATGGCGATCGCAAGGTCGGCTGCCGGTTCGGTGAAGCGCACGCCGCCGACCGTCGACACGTACACGTCGAGGCTGCCGGTGGGCACGCCTGCGCGCCGTTCGAGGATCGCCAGCACCATCGCCACCCGTGAGGAGTCGAGGCCGTGCACGATGCGGCGAGGATTCGGTGCGTTGCTGGGAACCGTCAGCGCCTGCACCTCGACAGGGAGCGCACGTCGTCCTTCGAGCGAGATCGCGACGCAGGTACCCGGCTCGGTGGCCCCTTGCGAGAGGAACAGCCCCGAGGGGTCGGGTACCTCGGCGATGCCGTCTCCGGTCATCTCGAAGCAGCCGACCTCGTCGGTGGGGCCGAAGCGGTTCTTGAGCGCGCGGATGAAGCGCAGCGAGGTCTGCCGGTCGCCCTCGAAGTGGCAGACGACGTCGACCAGGTGCTCGAGCACGCGGGGACCGGCGACCTGACCGTCTTTCGTGACGTGGCCGACGATGATGATCGGCAGATCGCGGTCCTTGGCGATGCGGATCAGGGTGGCCGCGACCTCGCGCACCTGGCTCGGCTGCCCGGCGGCACCGTCGATCAGCGACGACGAGACGGTCTGCACCGAGTCGACGATCACCAGCTGGGGCTTGACCTCGTCGATGTGGCCGAGGATCGTCGCCAGATCGGTCTCACTGGCGAGGTAGAGCTCGTCGTGCAGGGCGCCGGTGCGTTCGGCGCGCAGGCGCACCTGGCCAGGGGACTCCTCGGCGCTCGCGTAGAGCACGCGCCGCCCGCCGCGCGCGGCCTGGGCGGCGACCTCGAGCAGCAGCGTCGACTTGCCGACGCCCGGCTCTCCGCTGAGCAGGATGGCGGCGCCGGGCACGATGCCGCCACCGAGCACACGGTCGAACTCGCCGACGCCGCTCGAGCGCCGCGGAGCATCCTGCGTCGTGATCTGCGTGATGGGCCGAGCGGCACGGTCGGCCGTCGGGGCGACGGGGCCGACGCGACGGAGGATGCCGGTCTGCGCCGCCTGTTCCTGCACCGTTCCCCACTGCTGACACTCGCCGCAGCGGCCGACCCACTTCGCGGTCGTCCACCCGCATTCCGTGCACACGTACGCGAGAGGAGCGGGTTTCCGGGTGGCCATGCCCCCAGGCTATCGCCGGCATCAGACATCCCTATCGGCCAGGTGTTTATTCACGGCCATACCTCTCGGCAAACTCGCAGCGTCGCGGGATACTGGGTTCATGGCCAACGGCGGGCCCGTGTGCGGGCCGATCTCGAGCTACTCCCGGGTGCAGATCCTGCACTTGCTCTTCGAAGCGGGAAGTTCGCAGACCCGAGGAGAGCTCTCGATCACCGAACTGTGCGACGCCACGGGGCTCCACGCCAACACGGTCCGTGAGCACCTGCAGCGCCTGATCGAGGGCGGCTACGTGATCCCCACGATCGAGCACCGCACCACGAGAGGGCGACCGCGCACGCTGTACAGCGCCGCCACCGGGGCGCCCGGAGCTTCCAGTCCGGTGGCGCGGGACAAGGCCAAGGCCGCCGCCCGCCGTGGGGACCTGATGCGGAGCATGCTCCCGGATGCCGTGGCGTCCGGACTCGGCCGAGAAGCCACCTATCAGCTCGACGCGCTCGTGGAGCACCTCGAGGAGAGCGGCTTCGAGCCCGTCCTCGACGACCGTCGGCTCACCGTCGACCTCAGCCCGTGCCCGCATGCCGCCGGACGATCGGAAGACCGCCCGATGCTCTGCCGCGTGCACCTCGAACTCATGCAAGGCGTCCTGAACGAGGCAGGCGGACCACTCGAAGCCGAGTGCGTACGCGATGCTGTCCTCCCGTCGGACTGCACCGTGCAGCTGCGCGACACCACCGCGCCGCTGGTCGAGGGAACGGAGCCGCCGCGTCACCGCACGACGCAGCGGCACCACAGAACAGGAGTCGTGCATGGAATGGCTTGATCCGCTCGCTCTGGCCCGATGGCAATTCGGGCTGACGACCGTCTACCACTACCTCTTCGTGCCGCTGACGATCGGCATGGCGCTGGTCGCCGCGATCTTCCAGACGGCGTGGGTGCGCACCGCGAAGGTGCAGTACCTGCACCTGACCCGCTTCTTCGGCAAGATCTTCCTGATCAACTTCGCCATGGGCGTGGTCACCGGCATCGTGCAGGAGTTCCAGTTCGGCATGAACTGGTCGGACTACTCCCGCTTCGTCGGCGACGTCTTCGGTGCTCCGCTCGCATTCGAGGGACTGCTGGCCTTCTTCTTCGAGGCGACCTTCATCGGGTTGTGGATCTTCGGCTGGGACAAGCTCCCGCAGAAACTGCACCTCGCCACGATCTGGTGCGTCTCGATCGGCAGCATCCTTTCGGCGTACTTCATCATCGCCGCCAACGCCTTCATGCAGAACCCGGTGGGCTACACGTTCAACGAGGCGACCAACCGCGCGGAGCTGACCGACTTCTGGGCGCTGCTGACCAACCCGGTCGCGCTCGCCGCGTTCCCGCACACGATCTTCGGCGCGTTCATGTTCGCCGCCGGTGTCGTCATCTCGGTCTCGGCCTGGCACCTGTCCCGCGGTCAGCACTTCGACACCATGCGCATCTCGCTGAAGTTCGGGCTGTGGGCCATGATCGTCTCCACCGCGGGCGTCGTGCTCACGGGCGACCAGCTCGGCCTCGCGATGTACGCCGCGCAGCCGATGAAGATGGCCGCCGCCGAGGCGACCTTCAACACCGTGTGCGGGCCGGACGCCTCCTTCAGCATCTTCACGCTCGGCACACCGGACGGCAGCTCCGAGCTGTTCTCGATCCGCGTGCCGTATCTGCTCTCGCTGCTGTCGACGCACACGCTCGACGCGTGCGTGCACGGCATCAACGACCTCAACGCCGAGTACGCACAGACGTACGCCTCCACCGGTCTGACCGACTTCGCCCCGATCCTGTGGATCACGTACTGGGCCTTCCGCTGGATGATCGGCCTGGGCATCGCCGCAGCGCTCGTCGCCGTCGCGGGCCTCTGGGTCACCCGCAAGGGCGCCAAGAAGCCGGTCGCACCGTGGATGTGGAAGGTCGCGATCTGGTCGTTCCCGCTCGCGCTGGCCGCCAACATCATGGGCTGGGTCTTCACCGAGATGGGAAGACAACCCTGGATCGTGTTCGGGCTCATGACCACGCAGGACGGCGTCTCGCCGGGCGTCAGCGGCCTCGAGGTGCTGATATCGCTCATCGCGTTCACGGCGATCTACGCGGCGCTCGCCGTCGTCGAGATCCGCCTCATCATCCGGGCCGCCCAGAAGGGGCCCGACACCGAAGAGAAGCCGCATGACGAGACGGCCCAGCTGCCGTCGGTCGTCTACTGAGAGGGAGGAGCATCATGGATCTCGCAACACTCTGGTTCTTCATCGTCGCCTTCTTCTTCGTGGGCTACTTCGTGCTCGACGGCTTCGACTTCGGTGTCGGCATGTCCCTGCCGTTCCTCGGCAAGAACGACGTCTCGCGCAGACAGGTGATCAACACGATCGGCCCGGTCTGGGACCTCAACGAGACCTGGGTCATCGTGGCCGGCGCCGTGCTGTTCGCGTCGTTCCCCGAGTGGTACGCCACGCTGTTCAGCGGCTTCTACCTGCCGCTGCTGCTGATCCTGCTCGCGCTGATCCTGCGCGGTGTCTCGTTCGAGTACCGACACCAGCGTGACAGCGCGAAGTGGAAGACCGGCTTCGACCGGATGATCGTCATCGGCTCGGTCGTTCCCGCACTGCTGTGGGGCGTCGCGTTCGGCAACATCGTGCAGGGCGTGGCCATCGATGAGAACCACATCTACGTCGGCGGGTTCTTCGCCCTGCTGAACCCGTACGCACTGCTGGTCGGCGTCACCACGCTGCTGCTCTTCTTCCTGCACGGCGTGCTGTTCGTGGCGCTCAAGACCGATGGTCAGGTGCACGAGGACGCGCAGAAGCTCGCGAAGAAGGCCGCCATCCCGACGATCCTCGTCGCAGCCGCGACGGTGATCTGGACGGTCGCGATCGCGATGGGCCGTGAGGCTCCGCTGCTCTGGCTGGTCATCGGCGCCGGCGCGCTCGCGGCGGTCAGTCTGATCGCGGCTGTCGGGCTCTCCATGGTCCGTCGCGACGGGTGGGCGTTCTTCTCCGGGATGCTCACGGTGCTGTTCGCCGTGGTCATGCTCTTCTCCGCGCTGTTCCCGTACGTGATGCCGTCGACGATCGACCCGGCGTACAGCCTCACGATCGCCAACGCGTCGAGCACCCCGTACACACTGCAGATCATGAGCTGGACGGCTTTGATCGCGATGCCGCTCGTGCTCGCATACCAGGCGTGGACCTACTGGGTCTTCCGCAAGCGGGTCACCCGGAAGTCGATCGAGGGGGCTCCGGCACACGCGTGAAACCCGTCGATCCGAGACTGCTGAGATACGCGGGTGCCGCGAGGGGTTTCCTCGCGGCATCCGCGTTGATCGGCGTCGTCCAGACCGCGGTCACGATCGCCTTCGCGTGGCTGTTGACCGAAGCGATCACGGGGGCGCTCGCGGGGCGGGACGTCACCTCGTCGCTGCTCTGGCTGCTGCTCACGGCTTTGCTGCGAGGCCTGCTCATCGCTGCCTCTGATGCGGCGGGGACACGGGCGGCCGCCAAGACGGGGATGCAGCTGCGCACGGCGCTCGTGGCTGCGGTCGGGAAACTCGGGCCAGGGTGGCTCGCGCAACGCAACCAGACCGCGCTCGCGGTGACCGCGGGCCACGGACTCGAAGCGCTCGATGCCTACTTCGCGCGCTACATCCCGCAGCTCGTGCTGACCGTGATCGCGACGCCGGTGCTCGTCGCGGTCATGTGGTGGCAGGACTGGCCGAGCGGACTCACCGCGGTGATCACGCTGCCGCTGATCCCGCTGTTCCTCATCCTGATCGGCATGGCGACCCGCACCGTCCAGACGCGGCAGTGGCAGACGCTGCAGCGCCTCGCGGCACGCTTCGCCGACACGGTGCAGGGGCTGTCGACGCTGCGACTGTTCGGGCGCGATCGTCGCGCTGCCGACCGCATCGAGGTCACCGCGGACGAGTACCGCCGCGAGACCATGAAGGTGCTGCGGTTCTCGTTCCTGTCCGGCTTCGCGATGGAGCTGCTGGCCTCGATCGCGGTGGCCCTGATCGCGGTGTCGGTCGGCTTCCGGCTGCTGTCGGGTGATCTGACTCTCGAGGTCGGGCTGTTCGTGCTGCTGCTCGCTCCCGAGGCGTTCCTGCCCATCCGGCAGGTGGGGGTGCAGTTCCACGCTGCTGCCGAAGGGGTTGCGGCGACGGAGGACGTGTTCGAGGTGCTGGATGCGGCAGGGGAGCGCGCACGGATGCAGGAGCTTTCGACGGATGCCGGAGGAATCGCCGTCGAAGCCCCCGGCATCCGGGAATCGGTCATGCAGGTGGAACCGGCGAAGGGCGGAAACCTCGTGGTCGACGGTCTGCGGGTGCGCGACCTGCCGCCCGTGTCGTTCGCTGCCGGGCCGGGGACCATCACGGTCCTCGAAGGGCCGAGCGGGTCGGGGAAGTCGTCGCTGCTGGCCGCGCTCCGGGGCGCGGTCGAGTTCGAGGGGACGGCGTCCTACGGCGGCGCGGACGTGCGGGGGATCGCGCCTTCGGTGTGGCTCGCCTGGGCCGGACAGGCACCTGGCCTCACGCGCGGGACCGTGGCGGCGAACGTCACCCTCGGTGATCCTGAGCCGGATGCCGACCGGGTGCGCGATGCGCTCGACGATGCCTGCGCCGAGGGGATCGACCCCGCGCTGGAACTCGGCGTGCAGGGAGCGGGGCTGTCGGGTGGGCAGGCGCAGCGGGTGGCTGTCGCTCGAGCCCTGTATCGCCAGGCATCGGCGTCCGGACGCGTGCTCGCACTCGATGAGCCGTCGAGTGCACTCGACCCCGAGACCGAGGACCGGCTGTGGCGATCGCTGCGCGAGAAGGCGGATGCCGGTGCGACGATCCTCCTCGTCTCCCACCGTCGGACCGCACGGGAGATCGCGGATCAGATCGTGGAGCTGGGGGTGAACGCATGACTGCACCCCGCACAACCGACACCGTGCATTCCCGCGGTCACCGGGTCGGCGCCATCCTGCGACTCGCGCAACCGCCGCTCGGCCGCTTCGTGCCGGGTCTGATCTGGGGTCTGCTCTCGGCCGCCGCCGCCGTGAGCCTGCTCGCCGTCAGCGGGTGGCTGATCGTGAGCGCATCGATCGTCGACTCGCTGGTGCCGCTGTCCATCGCCGTCGTCGGTGTGCGCTTCTTCGCCGTCTCGCGCGCGGTCACCCGCTATCTGGAGCGCCTGAGCGGACACGATGCCGCGCTGCGTCAGCTCGCCTCGACCCGCGCCGACATGGTGCGCCGACTCATCCCCCTGTCGCCGGCGGGACTCGGCGCGACGGATCGCGGACAGGTGCTCGCAGCTCTCGTCGACGACGTCGAGAACCTGCAGAACCTGCCGCTGCGGGTGGTGCAGCCGCTCGGGGTCGCCGCTCTGGTCGCTGTCGGGGCCGTCGGGTTCATCGCGTTCGTATCGCCCGCCGCCGCGCTCACGCTGGCCGTGTGCCTGCTCGTCGCTGCGGCAGCCGCGATCGGTTTGGGGTGGGTGTTCGGTTCACGCGCCGAAGCGCAGGTCTCGGAACGTCGGGCCGAGCTCTCGGCGGCCCTCGTCGACTACTTCGGCAGCCTCGACGTGCTCATCGCCTATGGCGCGGAGGAGCAGGCCCGTGCACGGATCACCGCAGCGGATGCCGCGCTGCGACGCGTTGTCGACCGTGCCTCGCTCGCGCAGGCCGTAGCCGCCGGCGTGGTCTCCGCGGTCGCCGGAGTCGCTTCGGTCTGGGCGCTCGCCGCGGCGGCTCCCGGCCTCTCGGACGGCTCGATCGACGGGCCGTGGCTGGCCGTGGCCGTGCTCGTGCCGATGGTGGTGTTCGAGATCTTCGGCGCGGTGCCGATCGCCGCCGCATCGTGGCGGAGCGTGCGTTCCAGCGCGGAGCGCATCGTCGACGTGCTGCCCGAGCGGATGCCGGCCGAGCTGCGCGCCGACGCGGGTGAAGACGTCGAGTTCGAAGGCACCCCGGCTGTAAGCCTGCGCGACGCGCGTGCGACCTGGCCTGGCGGGACGCCCGCTCTGAGAGGCGTGGATCTCGACCTCCGACCCGGCGAACGGGTGCTGGTCGCGGGGCCGAGCGGGGCGGGCAAGAGTTCGCTCGCGGCGACCCTGGTCGGCTTCCTGCGCGTGGAGGGCGAGTATCTGGTCGGTGGTCGCGATGCCGCGGAGCTCTCGGGTCCGGCGCTGCGACGCGTGATCGGGTTGTGCGAGCAGAGCCCTCAGCTGTTCGACGAGGACATCCGCCAGAACCTGCTCTTCGCGCGGGACTCCGCCTCGGACGAAGACCTGCAGGCGGTGCTCGAGCGGGTCGGACTCGGTGACTGGGTACGGGAGCGTGGGGGCCTCGATGCGCGGGTCGGCGACCGCGGCGCGCTGGTGTCCGGCGGTCAGGCGCAGCGGATCGCGCTCGCCAGGGCGCTGCTGCGCGGCTTCCCCGTGCTGGTCCTCGACGAGCCGACGGCGGGGGTCGATCCGGAAGCATCGAATGCCCTGCTGCGTGATCTGCTGCAGGCCGCGGGGGAGCAGTCGGTGCTGCTGATCTCGCACGTGGCGCCTCCCGCGGGAACGGTCGACCGCGTGGTGCGGATCCACGACGGCCGCACGATCTGAGGGGCAGCGAGAAGGAGCCTGTGGGGAGACCCGCGGGCCGTCGCCTCAGACGTTCATGTCGACGGGCGGTTCCATCACGATGCCCTGCGCCTCGAAGGCACGACGACGCTCTTCGATGCGGCGGTGCAGCTCGACCTGCGCATCGTCGACGAACTGCGGGTCGAGATCGACGGTCTTCGGGTGCGGGTCGCCGTGGTTGGCGGCGATGTAGGCGTCGAGCTCGGGGCCGCTGGTCCATGACGTGATGAGCGCGTACCGCGGGGCGGTGCCGCGGTGCCAGACCGCGTGCCAGAAGCGCTGGGTGTCGACGATGATGCGCGAGCCGGCGCGCAGCGGCAGGCGGATCTCGGTCGCCGGATCGAAACGGTCGGCGCGCAGGATCAACATCGACTCGGTGTCGTCGGAGAGGTTGAAGAACCCGCGGACGACCCAGCCGGTGCCCTCTTCGTTGAGGCGGTTGTTGTCGTCCTGATGCAGGTTGTAGATCGCGTCGGCGTACTCGTTCGGCTGCAGCTCGATCACGCGGCAGCGGCCGATGCCGGCGCCCGGTTCCTGTGCCCGGCGTTGGAGCGTCGGGGCGACCGCGACCTGCGAGGCGACCCAGACGCCATCCTTGTCGGTGCGCGGCGGGGTGTGGTTCCAGAAGCCGTTGCAGTCGACGTCGCCGGCATAGCTGGTGAGCGGGGCGAAGCGCGTGATGCCGGAGGAGCGCCAGCCGACGTACTCCAGGCCCAACCATTCGGCGGGATCCGTGGCGGAGGTGTGGTCGTCGAGGACCACGTAGCCGGTCTCGGACAGCGCCTCGGACGTGATGAAGCCCATGATGAATACCTTCCCGTCATCGCTGCCCCCACAGGCGGCGGGTTCTTAGGCCATCCTAACTCGAATGCCCATCGCAGCGTGGGGGTCTCGCCGGGGAAAAGGCCCGACGGGAGCGTCGATATCCTGAGGGGTATGACTCAGCCGCAGGGTGCCCTCCTCGTGGGCAGCGTGAATTACGACGATGCCGAGACCACGATCCGCACCGCTGCGGAACTGCTCGGCACCCGGCTCCGTCGCATTCCGGACGGCGAGGTCGGCAAGCGGTTCCACTGGATCATGTTCCAGCCCGACGTGATCGGTGAGGCCGAGGGCATCGAGCGCACAGGCGACGTACCCATCCCGTTCCCCGCCGGCATCGACGCCCGCGGCCTGCGCATCGCCGAGGGAGTGGATGCCGCGAGCATCGAGATGCCGCCGCTGGGGTACGCCGCAGCCGCGATCGAGTCGTATGCGGTGTTCGAGCGGCTGCGGGCCGAGGGCGCGGTGCCCGCCGGCGTGCGGTTCCAGGTGTCGCTGCCGACGCCGCTCGCCGTGATCTCCTCCTTCTTCCACGGCGATGACCGCGCCGCGATCGAGCCCGTCTACACCGCCGCGATCCTGCGCGAGCTCGACGAGATCCTCGAGGCCATCCCGCACGAGGACCTCGCGGTGCAGTGGGACGTCGCGAGCGAGATGGGCATCATCGAGCGCGCCGCCGGCTACGGAGCGGTCATGGAGGCGTGGTGGCCCGGCGACCCGTTCGACGGTCTGGTCTCGCGCCTGGCCGCACTGGTCGATGCGGTGCCCGCCGACGTCGAGGTGGGTGTGCACCTCTGCTACGGCGACGCGGGGGAGAAGCACTTCTTCGAGCCGCGCGACGCCGCGAACCTGGTCCGCTACGCGAACGCCGTGGTGGCGGCATCCGCCCGTCCGCTCACGTGGCTGCACCTGCCGGTGCCGATCGACCACGACGACGAGGCCTACTTCGCCCCGCTCACAGGCCTCGCCCCGGTCGGCGAGCTCTACCTGGGCCTCGTGCACCGCGAGGACGGGGTGGAGGGCGCCGCCCGTCGCGTCGCCGCCGCGACTCCGTTCGCCACCGAGTTCGGGGTCGCGACCGAGTGCGGCATCGGGCGCGCGCCCGCCGGATCGACCGAGGGCATCCTGCGCACGCACGCCGAGGTCGCCGCCGCCTGGTGACGTGCGCGGCGGCGTGCGGGTGTCGATTCGCGTGCGGGCCCCGCGTCGCGTAAGCTATTCCGCGGTGACGTGTCCGAGCGGCCGAAGGTGCAACTCTCGAAAAGTTGTGTAGGGTAACCCCCTACCGTGGGTTCAAATCCCACCGTCACCGCCATGGAAGCCCCCTCCGAGTGAGGGGGTTTTTCCGTATCATCACGGGGCTCTCCGAGAGCGAGCGCTCTTGCCTGGAAGTTCGATGGCGCCGCACGCTCACATGTGTCTGACCTCAGGCCGCGACGTACTCCTGGCGGACTCGTCCCTCAGTCGCCATCTCTATGTACCCGAAATCCTGGTCCGAGTTCAGGATCACTGCGTCGTTGGCGACCGCGTATGCGGCGATGAGGCAGTCGAAGGCTGCGGCTGCTCTCATGAGCCCTGTGTCCCACAGCGCCTGCTGAAGGTCGAGGGCGTCACGCTCGTCGGGGTGTTCCCACGCGGGGAGCAGCCCCTCCATGTCCGCACGCAACTCTGCGTACTCCTTCGCATTGCGCGCGGAGTGGCAGTACTCGAGGACCTGCGGCGGGCACGTGATGATCAGGTGATTCGGCGACAGGGCCCGGAGCCTGTCGCCGATCGCCGTGCTCCTGCCTGCCTTCTGCCAGATGCTGTTGTCGACGAGGTAAGTGGTCACCGAACGGTGCTCTTCTCCCGGCGAGCGCCCGTGTCGGGATCCGGACCCGTGTCCGGAGCGATCGTCGGCGCGTCGATCTGGTCAGTGTCGAAGTGGCGGGCGATGATGCGCTCCACGGCGGCGGGCTGGCGGCGCACCGCGATGAGCGTGCGCAGCGCGAGATCCACCGTCTCGCGGTTGGAGGTCGTGCCGGCAAGCTTCTTGGCCTGCTGAAGCTCGTCGGGGTCGATGTCAATCGATGTGACGGCCATGGCTCCTCCTTCGCGGAAGTTCTGTATAAGCCATTGTATAAGGATCTTTGGCGGGGTGCACGATCTTTCGGTGCCCTGTGGAGGCGGAGCTCCTCTCCCCCCGGAGGCGTACCCCTCACCCGAGCAACTCCACCCCGAACTCGGAGACCACCGTGCGCAGTTCGGCGAGGTAGCGCTGTGCCTGCTCGGTGAGGGGGATCGCCGCATGCCCGATCCAGCCGATCTCGATGTTCTCATCGACGTCGAGCGGGATGGCGACGATCTCGGGGTCGAGGTCGTCGCTGATGATGCCCGTCGAGATGGTGTAGCCGTCGAGGCCGATCATCAGGTTGAAGATGGTCGCGCGGTCGGAGACGCGGATGTCCTGGGGGCTGGAGAGGGTGGAGAGGATCTCCTCGGCGAAGTAGAAGGAGTTGTTCGCACCCTGGTCGAAGGTGAGCCTCGGCACGTCGGCGAGATCGTCGAGGGTCACGCGATCTCGGGTGGCAAGGGGGTTCTTGCGGGAGATGAAGATGTGCGGCTGTGCGACGAAGAGCGGGTGGAAGGCGAGCCCGGAGTCGCGGAGCAGCTTGTCGATCACGTTGCGGTTGAAGTCGTTCCGGTAGAGGATCCCCAGCTCGCTGCGGAGCGTGCGGACGTCTTCGATAATGTCCCACGTCCGCGTCTCCCGCAGAGAGAACTCGTACTCGGCAGCCGAGGTCGCCTTCACCATCCGCACTAACGCGTCGACAGCGAACGAGTAGTGCTGGGTCGACACTCCGAGCAGGCGTCGCGACGGCGGACGACCGAGGTAGCGCTGTTCGAGGAGCGCGACCTGCTCGACGACCTGCCGGGCGTATCCGAGGAACTCCACACCGTCGGTCGTGAGCGTCACGCCGCGGGCGGAGCGGAGGAGGAGCACGCGCCCCACTCTGCTCTCCAGATCCTTCATCGCCGCCGACATGGTGGGCTGGGCGACGTAGAGCAGGTCGGCGGCGGCGCTGATCGATCCCTCCGCAGCGACCTCGATGTAGTAGGTGAGCTGTTGCAGGGTGATGCCGCTCGAACGCTTGGCCATAGATTCAGCCTATGTCACGGCATAGTTCGCGCGCATTACCCGATGGGCGCCCGCACTCGTCATCATGGAGAAACCCCCGATCGAGGCCGAGCCCGGCCGATCATCCCACCGATTGGCCGCTCATGGCATCCGAATTCACGTTCCGCATCACGACGACCCGTTTCGACGAGGACTACTCGCCCTCCGACGACTCCCGCATCACCACGAACTTCGCCAATCTGGCGCGCGGCGAGCACCGTCAGCAGAACCTCCGCAATGCCCTGACGATGATCGACCGGCGGTTCAACGATCTGGCGCACTGGGACAACCCGAGCCGTGACCGCTACACCCTCGAACTCGAGATCGTCTCGGTCGCGATCCAGTTCGCCACGGAGGGGGAGGATCGGGAGTTCCCTCTTCTCGAGGTGCTGGAGGTGACCATCGTCGACCGGTCGACGGGCACGCGCACCCAGGGGATCGTGGGCAACAACTTCTCGTCGTACATCCGCGACTTCGACTTCAGTGTGCGGTTGCCGGCGGCCAGCGAGGCCGCGGGGGGTTTCACCGTCCCCGACGACTTCGGCGATCTGCACGGCAAGCTCTTCCAGCACTTCCTCGATTCCGAGGCCTACCGGGAGCGCTTCTCGCTGTCGCCCGTCATCTGCATCAGCGTCTCGACGAGCAAGACGTACCGCCGCACCGAGAACCACCACCCCATCCTCGGTGTCGAGTACGAGCAGAAGGACGGCTCGCTGACCGACGAGTACTTCGGCAAGATGGGCCTCTCGGTCCGGTACTTCATGCCGCGAGGCAGCGTGGCCCCGCTGGCCTTCTACTTCCGCGGGGACCTGCTGAGCGACTACACCAACCTCCAGCTCATCGGCACGATCAGCACGATGGAGACGTTCCAGAAGATCTACCGTCCGGAGATCTACAATGCGAACTCCGAGGCCGCGAGCATCTACCGGCCGACTCTGGAACAGCAGGACTACTCGGTGACCAAGATCGCCTACGACCGCGAGGAGCGCAGCAGGCTCGCGGCCGAGCAGGGGCAGTACGCCGATGCGCACCTCATGACCCCGCACGGTGAGCTGCTCGAGCAGTGGGCGGCCGGCACCTCCGCCGCATCCCTGGTGGCCGTCGGATGACGAACCAGAGATCGCCGATCGTGCGCGAGCTGCTCCCCACCTCGATCGTCGGCAGTCTGCCGAAGCCCTCCTGGCTGGCCGAGCCGGAGACGCTCTGGTCTCCGTGGAAACTGCAGGGCGACGCCTTGATCGAGGGTACGCAGGATGCTCTGCGCATCGCCGTCCAAGAGCAGCGCGAGGCCGGCATCGACATCATCAGCGACGGGGAGCAGACCCGACAGCACTTCGTCACCACGTTCATCGAGCACCTCTCCGGCGTCGACTTCGACCAGCGCGAGACCGTGCGGATCCGCGACCGGTATGACGCCAGCGTGCCGACGGTGGTCGGGGCCGTGAGCCGCGAGAAGTCCGTGTTCGTGGAGGATGCGAAGTTCCTGCGTCAGCAGACCGATCAGCCGATCAAGTGGGCGCTGCCCGGCCCGATGACGATGATCGACACTCTCTACGATCGTCACTACAAGAGCCGCGAGAAGCTGGCGTGGGAGTTCGCGACCATCCTCAACCAGGAGGCGAAGGAGCTCGAAGCAGCCGGGGTCGACATCATCCAGTTCGACGAGCCGGCATTCAACGTCTTCTTCGACGATGTGCAGGACTGGGGCGTGGCGGTGCTCGAGCGAGCGGCGGAAGGACTGCGCGCGGAGACCGTGGTGCACATCTGCTACGGATACGGGATCAAGGCGAACACCGACTGGAAGGCGACCCTCGGCGCGGAATGGCGGCAGTACGAGAAGTCCTTCCCGCTTCTGCAGCGCTCGATCATCGACACCGTCTCACTGGAGAGCCACCACTCGCACGTTCCTCTGGACCTCATCGAGCTCATTCGAGGAAAGAACGTCATGCTCGGGGCCATCGACGTGGCCAGCCCGACCATCGAGACCCCGGACGAGGTCGCCGACACCCTCCGCAACGCCCTCCGATTCGTCGACGCCGACAAGCTCATCCCGAGCACGAACTGCGGCATGGCTCCGGTGTCGCGTGACGTCGCGCGTGGCAAGCTCCGAGCACTCAGCGCGGGAGCCGACATCCTTCGCGACGAGCTCGTGCCCGCAAGGGTCTGAGGCTCCGGCGAGGAGGCGGCTCCGGCCCGATCGGTCACCCCCCGGACGGGTTCTCGAGCGGCTTCCCGTTCTCGTCGGTCGTCTCCGCCTCGAGCACCTCTTCGGTGTCGGGCCCGTCGTCGGGAGCGCCGCCCGATGCGGTGTCAGCTTCTTCGTCGGGGCCCGGTGTGCCCTGCGTGTTCTTCGGGTCGCTCATATCCGTCTCCTTCGTTCGGTCTCGCGAAGCTACTCCTGACGGAGGGGGAACGTCAGGGGGTTGACCGCGGCGATGAATCGCTCTCGGATCGGTGAATCGTGATGGCGGACTCACCGTGTGAGGAGAGGCGGCGACGTCAGCTGGCGGTGGCGTCGCTGCCTCTGTCGACGAGCTCGTGCTCGGACAGCTCGTGCTCAGAGAGGCCGAGTATCCGGCTGACCGTTTCAGGTGTGTAACTGCCGGGGGCGATGCGTTGCATTCCGGCCAACGCGATGGCGAGAAGCGTCGAGCGGCGAGCCTCGTCGGGGTGCATGTCGGGTGCAGCCGCGAGGAGGGCTTCGACGACGATGTCCAGGCTCTGTGTGAAGGCGACGGCGAAAGCAGGTGTGCGCAGCGCGTGCGCCCAGGCATCAGCCCACAGCCCGAGCTCCGATGCGTGCTCGGCATCCACGTGGTTCGCGAAGAAGTCGTGGAGCGGGTCCGCACCGTGCGCGACGGCGTCGGCGAAGGTGGCCGCCTGCCCCGCCACGTACGACTCCCATGCTGCCGCCTGCAGGTCGGGCATGCTGGCGAAGTGCTGGTGGATGAGCCCCGGCGAGCCGGCGAGTTCGGAGGCGACGGTGCGTGCGGTGACGGCGGAGAGGCCTGACCGGCGCGCGACGCGCACTGCGGCGTCGATGATCGCCACGCGTCGTTGTTCTCGGGGCAGGTAGGCCATGGTGATCCATCCTATGACGAGAGATGCTAATCTGTACACGCGTACAAATTGGGTGACGGGCAGGAGACGCAGTATGCAGCCGAGGAGCGGCAGGGAGCTTCGCGCCGCCCTGCTGAACGTGAGCGAGAGTGTTCGTCGAACGGTGCGGGTGCCCAAGCGGCTCCCGCTCGGTTGGGGCGAGGCCGACTATCTCGGGTGGCGGGATCCGAGTGCCCCTCAGCGCGGGTACATCATCATCGAAGAGTCCGGCCGGCTGAAGGGGATCATGCTTACCCATGCCCGGCTGTCGGCGAGGCCGTCGCGCGCGGTGATGTGCGCACTCTGCCGCATTCCGCGACGCTTCGAGCAGGTCGTGCTCTTCACAGGAACGTCAGAAGGCGCGGATCGGAGCTTGTCCTCCCGTGGCAGCTACCTCTGCGCCGACCTGGACTGCAACGTCAGGGTGAACGCGTTGCGCCCGTCCAGTCCGCTGGAGCCGAGCCCCGAAGAACTCGTCGCGCAGCGCCGGGCGGAACTCCGCGAGCGCTCGCATGCGTTCGTGGCGGAGGTGTTGGCTCGCGCACCGATCACCGCGCGCAGATGATCGCCCGCCGAGAGCCGGTGATCGTGCGTGTCGTCCGGCGTGGATAGATTGAAACCCATTCATGGAAAGGACGTCGATGGCACCCCTGGTCACGGCACTCGATCACCTGCAGCTCCCGGTCAGGAGCTTGGACGAAGCGATCTCCTGGTACTCGGGCATCCTCGGTTTCCGCGTGCTCACGAACTACGGTACCTACGCCATGCTGCGGCTCGAGTCCGCACTCGACCTCATGCTCTGGGAGGCGGAGGAGTGCCATCCGATGCACGTGTCCGTGGATGGCGAGACCAAGCCGACCTTCTTCCTCAAGACCGATCGCTTCGACGACCTCGCCGCCCTTCTCGAGCGGGAGCGGGCACGGATCGCCAGTCTCGAGGATCTCGGCTTCGCCCGGTTCCTGAAGTTCTATGATCCGAGCGACAACCTCCTCGGCGCGATCGAGTTCCGGGATGAGGCGCGGTCGAACGCGTAGGGACGTCCACGAGCCCGTGACACCGACGAGCGGGCGGTAAGCGTCGCCCCGTCAGAAGCTCGACGCGACCGCTTCTTCGCGGATGATGTCGACGCCGCGACGGTAGCTCGTGACCTCGAACTCCGGGAATCGCCCGACGAACTTCGATGAGTCGAACCTGTTGTCGTGCTCGTACCGCGGCAGGAGCTCTCTGATCTCACGCGCCTGGCGAGACGCGAGACCGGCCGTGCTCAGCGCCCACTTCGGGACGACGGTGTACCCGGACCCGGCTGGTCGACCGAAAGCGGACTCTGCCATGGCGACGAACTGCCGATAGGTCGGACGGTCGGAGTCTGTGGGGAGGTGCCACGTCTGGTGAAAGGTATCGGCGGCGTTGCCCAGCGTCGCGAGGGCACGACTCGCGTCCGGCGTCCAGATCAGAGTGCGCTGCCGGTCGTCGCGCACCGGTACGAGCGGACGTTTGCCGCTCTTGATCCTGTCGATGACGAGCGCGTTCGTGAAGCTCTGCGTCCGCCCGGGGCCGTAGAACTCCGGCGCGCGGGCGATCAGCACGGGGATGTCGCCGCGCGCCATCTCGTCGAGCACCATCGACGCCATCGCTGCACGCACCCTGCCCTTCGGGCCGACCGGTTCGAAGGGCGTGTCCTCGGTCTGCAGCCGGTCATCCTGCGGGTACATGTAGGTGTTGTCGAAGTAGGCGAAACTCGCGCCGGCGGCGCGGGCCGCGTCGAGGGCGTTCCTCACCATCGTCGGGAACTGCCGTTCCCACAGCTCGGTGTCCGCGGGCAGGCCGGCGGTGAAGTAGACGACGTCGCTGCCGTCGACCGCGGCGGCGGTCTGTACGGCGTCGAGAAGATCGGCTCGTACGAGGGTGTCGGTGGCGTTGACCTTGCGGGGGTTGCGGCTGACGAGTCTGAGGTCGGACGTGTGGTTCCGGTTCAGCTCGCGTGCGAGTTCCACGGCGATCTGTCCGTTCGCGCCCAGTATGGTCTGCATTCCTCGACTCGACTTTCGATTGCGGCGTTTCGATTGCGATATCCGACACGGTATGTTTACACTGCTTACATGATCGTACGAGGGGATGTTATCGGTGTCAACTTCTGAGAAGACCTACCATCACGGCGATCTCCGTGCAGCTCTTCTGGATGCGGCGATACAGGCTCTCGAGGCCGGGGAGCCGTTTTCGCTTCGCGCCGTCGCGCGTCGGGCGGGGGTCTCGCCGGCCGCCCCGTATCGGCACTTCGCCGACCGGGAGGCCTTGGACTCCGCCGTCGCGGTCGAAGGTTTCAAGGACCTGCAGGCCGACCTCGCCGCCGCTCTGGACCGAGTCCCCGCCGCCTCGCCGGCGCCCGCCGTCATCACGCAGCTCGGAATCGCCTATGTGACCTTCGCCTTGCGTCGTCCCGCGGTCTTCCGGCTGATGTTCGGCAACGAATGCGACGAATCCGACAGCGACCGTGTGCGGGCGTCCCATGGGTTGCACGCCGTGTTGAACGACGCGATCGAAGAGCTGTTCCCCGGGGCTGACGTGCCGAGCCTGTCCACGGCGCTGTGGAGCATGGCCCACGGCCTCGCCTTCCTGCACCTCGACGGCAAGTTCCGTCCCGAACCCGCCGAAGCGGTGGCTGAGCGGGTGCGGTCGTCCGTTGCGGCGATCTTCGCGATCTCCACCCATGCGGCACCGCCATCGGCGGCCGATTCGATCCCCGGGAGACTCGCATGACCAGACGCATCCTGCACGTCGTCACCAACGTCGGACACTACGACGACCCCGACCACCCCACCGGGCTCTGGTTGTCGGAACTCACCCATGCATGGGAGGTTTTCGAGGAGCGAGGTTTCGAGCAGCGGATCGTCAGTCCGGCTGGCGGGCCCTCGCCGCTGGAGCCCCGGTCGCTGAAGTTCCCCAACTACGACAAGACAGCGAAGGCATGGCGCGCCGACCCCGCACGCATGGCGTTGCTGGAGACCACTCTGCGGCCCGACCACGTCGATTCCGCCGACTACGACGCGATCTTCTTCACCGGTGGTCACGCGGTGATGTACGACTTCCCGGAGAGTGAAGGCCTGCAGCGGATCACGCGAGAGATCTGGGAGCGGGGAGGGATCGTGTCCTCGGTCTGCCATGGCTACTGCGGTCTGCTCAACACGCGACTCTCGGACGGCTCTCTCCTGGTCGACGGTCGCAAGGTCACCGGCTTCGCCTGGCAGGAGGAGGTGCTGGCCCGTGTGGACAAGCTCGTGCCGTACAACGCGGAGGAGGAGATGAAGAAGCGCGGCGCCCTGTACGAGAAGGCGCTGCTGCCGTTCGTCTCCTATGCCGTCGTCGATGGGAATCTCGTCACGGGCCAGAACCCCGGCTCCGCGAAGGAGACGGCAGAGAAGGTCGCCGCACTGCTCTGAACGCGTCGGCGAGCGAGAGGGCGGCGAGAGGGAAGACCGTACCGACGTCTCGCTAGTGTGACGGCATGACCGACGAAAACGGCCCCGAAGTGATCGCCGATCTCTGCCGCCTCCCGAATCCCGAAGCGATCGATCGCACGACCTTCGTCGAGCTCGGCGGCGTCGAGCAGTTCGTCTCGATTCGAGGGCGCGATACCCGCAACCCTGTGCTCATCGTCTGCCATGGCGGCCCGGCCCTCCCTTCGCTGCCGTCATCGTGGATTTGGCAACGCGCGGTCGAGGACTACTTCACCGTCGTGAACTACGACCAGCGCGCCAGTGGGAGGTCTGCGGCGGGGGCGCACGACGGGATGGATCTGAGCGTCGAGCGGTACGTCGAAGACCTCGAGGAACTGATCGCCTGGCTCCGGCATGAACTCGGGGTGAGCACGGTCGGCGTGCTCGGGCACAGCTGGGGAACGATCATCGGCCTCACCCTGGCGGAGCGGCGGCCGGACCTGCTCTGGGCCTACATCGGGGTCGGGCAGGTGATCTCCGGTCCGGAGAACGAGACCGGGAGCTTCGGTTTCGCGATGCGCAGCGCACTCACGGACGGGAATGAGCAGGCCATCGCCGAACTGCAGTCGCTCGGCGAATATCCCGGCACGCAGCCTCTCACGATCGAGCGCATCGTGACGTGCCGGAGATGGGCGCAGCACTACGGCGGACTCTCCGCCTACCGCTCAGACTTCGCCTACTTCACGGACGCGGCCGGGCTGTCGCCGTATTACACGGCTGATGAGCGGGCATTGGTCGGCGTCGGACAACAGGTGACCATGCCCCACGTGCTTCCGGCGCTGCTGTCCTTCGACGCTCGTGCGAAGACCTCGTTCGCGGTGCCGATGCTGCAGTTCCTCGGACGCCATGACTGGACCACGCCGACGGCTCCGGTGGAGCGCTGGATCGACGAGGTGTCGGCGCCGTCGGTGGACGTCGTCTGGTTCGAGAACTCCGCACACCTGTGCATGTTCGAGGAGCCGGGGAAGTTCGTCGTGAGCCTCGTGGATCTGGCACTGCCCCATGCGCCTTCCGCCTGAACGGGCGGCGGGGTTCACGCGTGACGTCGACTCACAGGTCGGGCGTCTGCACCTCGGGGCTGTCGATGCCGTCGAACGTCGGAAGCAGGTAGCGCTCCGCGTCCTCCCGGCTCATCGGGTGCAGCGACGGGATCAGAGCGGCGATGTCCTCCGCGGTCGCAGCGTTCGATCCGCCGACACGTTCGGCGTCGTACCCGCCGAACGCCATGATCCACATCGTGGTGCCGGTGCCCGCGTCGTAGCTGTAGACGGCAGTACCGTCTGACCGCGACCACTGGTCGCCTGTGCGCACGCACCACGACGGCAGCTGGTCGGGACCCCGATCCCACTCCCGTCCGGGTCCGCCGATGAAGTTGCACGGCGCGAGGGGGTCGGGTTCGACCGCGTTCCACTGGATGATGATGCGTGCGACGGAGCCGGTGTCACTGCGCACCCAGGTGGCGGCATCCGTCCCGGTCGCTCTGACTTCGACGTTCGACCAATCGTCGAGGTCGGTCACGAGCGGGAACTTCCCCGACCTCATCCAGCTCGCCTTCACCTCGGCCGAACGGTCGGCCTCGGCATTCGCGCGATCGACGGCCGCGGTCTCGGTCGGTGTCGGGACGAGGGCCAGCACGGCCACCAGCGCCGCGGCGGACACCGCGCCTGCGACCCGCAGCGGCATCGGCCCGAGGAAGATTCCCAACGTGAGAGCCGCGAGAGCATACACCGCGACATGCAGCAGGGCATCGGTCTGAAGAGCCAGGGGACCGAGGATGCCGTGCACGAGGCCGAACGCCCCCGCGCACGTGAGCACCCCGGCAGCGACCACTCCACCGAGGATCGCCGGCCGTCCCGTGAACGCCGTGCTCAGGAGCGCGATACCGCCTGCGAGCACGGCGAACGCGATGAGGATCGCCGCTATCAGGACGAACGGCAGACCGCCGAAGAGCGCGACGACCGTTGCGTAGGACACCGCGTAGTCGATCAGAAGCATGAGCGGGATCGTCAGTCCGATCACCGCCAGCGAACGTCCGGCCGTGGTCCGCGGAGCAGGCCGGGCTTCGACGACCGCGCTATCGCTGGGGCTCACCATGCGTCGAGGCTACGACATCCGACATGGGCCCGCGGGGGATGGCTGATAATCTGCGGCGCATGCAGTTTTCCGACGACGGGCGCACCCACGACGAGGAGGTGGGGGTGGACACCGCGTCGATCAAGGAGCGGGTCTATGCCACGTTCACGGGGCTCGCCATCGTGCTCGTCCAGAACTCGAACGTCGCCCACACCGACGCCGGTCGCGCGACCATCACGCTCCTCGTCGGAATCGTCGCGATCGCCATCGCTGGATTCGTCGCGGAGCTGCTGGCGCACCTGGCCGTGCATGCGACCTTCCCTGACCGCCGCGAGTTCGGCCGACTCCTTCGTCTGACCGGGACGGCGATGGCGTCAGCGGCGGTGCCTCTCCTCGTCCTTCTCCTCGCTGTACTGGGGTGGATCGATCTGGGAACCGCTCTCACGATCGCATCGATCACCTACGTCGCGATCCTCGGACTGATCGGCTACGTGGCCGTACGCCGGACCGACGCTCCATGGTGGAAACAGGCCATCGCGCTCGGAATCCTCGTTGCGCTCGGCAGCGTTGTCGTTCTGATCCAACAGCTTGCGCACGGACACTGAGAGGCGGCTGCCTGGTGGTGGCCGTCCGGCCTCGATCACGCGTCGACATCGGGCTCGGAGACGCGCAGAGGCGCGTATTCTCGGAGCATGGGAACTCTCGAGTACAACAGTTCACGCCCTCCGATCGTGATCGACGATGCGACGTTGGCGCACCTGAAGATCGTGATCGGCACGAAGCTCCGTCGACACGAGAGCTTCATGATGACGTGGCTGCCGGAGGAGAAGAACCCTGCCGGTCGGCTCACCATCTGGATGCACCCCGCGATTCCGCTGGCGCTCGCTTTCGACGGCTCCAAGATGCCCGAGATCGACACCAAGCGCATCGAGCGGATGATGGAGAACCTCAACGCCCGCGGAGAACTCGTCCTCGATCAGCTCGGCTAAAAGTGATCGGCGAACAGTCGGAGATCGTTCCCGTCCCCGCCGTCCGCCATTCACTTCTCCGAGCCCGGCACCCATTTCCCCGAGCCCGAAGCCCGCGTCACCGTCCCTGGAGCGGGAGCATGCAACGGCGCTCCACTCCGGTCAGTCGCGTCGAGCATCCTCGGCGTGAACACCCTCGGAGCCACCGCCCGTGGGCGGCACCGTGGGAGGGGTGCCCTTGCCCTTCTCCGCACCGAGGTTGTCGTTCTCGTCCTCGTTCTCGTCGTCGTCCTCGTCTGTCTCGGGGCCGTCGTCGGTCGAGGGCATGTCGGGATCGATGCCTTGGGCTTCGACTGCGGGTGGGTCGTCCGTGTGGTCCTGCGGGTCTGACATCATGTTCTCCGTTCACCGAGGTGGATTGATCGCCCAGTCTTGCCCCTGTGAGGCGTGCACGTCTGCCCGTTGACAGGCGTGCGCGAGCGAGCGGAGAATCCCGCCTGCGTGAGCGTGATCGCCCGGTCAGGCGGTCGCGAGGGGCGGATGATGCGGGATCGGGATCGGTCGGCCGGCGCGGCGCGGCGCATGGAAACGCTGGACGTCTTCCCACACGTCGGCGGCAGTCATGTACGAACTCGCGAGCGGGAGGTCTCGCAGCCAGACGACCTCCACCTCCGCGGCATCGACCTCATAGATGCACGCGACCGTGCGTCGCGAGTCATTCTGGGCATAGCGGTGATCGAGGATCAGCCACTCGGTATCGGTGATCTTCCTCAGCTCGAATCGGGGATCGGGCATTGTGAACAACTCAACACTCCCATCGGTGGACCGGTATCGGCTGCCGAGGAGCGCACCACCCCGCGCGGCGCGGTGCATGCGTCCGCGCGGTCAACGGGCGCTCTTCAGCCCGCCAGAATTCACTGGAATTGTAATCCGAACCGATATATTGCTCAACCCGCGGTGCTCGCGGTGCACCGAGTGCACGGCTTGCGCGCGAGTGCACGGTCTGTCGACGCGAACACCCCGTGCACTCGGCGAGATCCCGTGCACTCGACGAGCAGGTAACACCGTGGGCGCCGATCAGCGGCGGACGCGGGCCCGCGTCTTCGCCACGCTCGCGAGCGTGGCACGCACCGGGGTGCCGAGATAGAGGCCGAGCGAGGCGCCGGAGGCCAGGCCGATGCCGATGACCGCCGCATCGATGAGCGATCCCCCGGCGAGCAGCATGCCCGTGGAGGTGCCGGCCGCGTGGACCATCTCGAGCAGCCCCTGGAACACCGCGACTCCGGGGACGAGCGGCACGATCGCGGCGGTGGTCACCGCGACCGAGGGCACGTGCAGGTTGCGTGCGATCAGCATCCCGAGGAAGCTCGCCAGCAGGGCACCGACCGCGCTCGCCGCCGCGGGGTGCAGGTTCAGCGCCACCGATGTCGAGTAGCCGGCGAGGGTGACAGCGCTGAGCAGCGCGCTGACGAGGATGATCCGGATGCCGGCACCGTTGAACACGGCTACGGCGACCGCGATGATGATTGCTCCGGCGAACTGGTTCACGAGCGGTCCGAACGGCGCGGGGTCGTCGGGGAGGTCCATGGTGAAGCCCAGGACGCCGCCGAGTTCCAGGCCGACGAGGATGCCGATCACCACGCCGAGGGTCTGCATGGTGAGATCGAGGATGCGTCCGCCGGCCGTGAGGGCGAAGCCGTCGATCGCGTCCTGCGCAGCGCCGACCACGGTCAGGCCGGCGAGCATCAGCACGATGCCGGAGGCGACGATGATCGACGGGCGGATGCCGACGAACGGTTCGATCCCGGCGGTACCGAGCGCGGAGACCACGACAGCCACGACCGTGGTCACGAATCCTCCGGCGATCTGGCTGAAGAACAGCGGCACCCGGAGTCGCGCGAGCCCCGCCTGTGTCAGTGCCGCGCACAGCGCCGCGACGAACGTGAGACCGACGATGATCGGGGCGGCGCCGAGCATGATGCTGACGCCGACGGCGAGCAGGGCGCGCGCGACGATCACGACCGGCTGCTGGTAGCGGAACGGCACCCGCCGGATGGCGCGGAACGTGGTGCGCGCGGATTCGAGGTCGAGGCCGCCGTCGATGTCGGCGACCAGGGCCTGCACGCGCTGCAGCTTCGCGTGATCGGGAGCGGTGACACGCACGACGCGCACGAGGGTCTCGGGCCAGACCTCGCCGCTCAGATGGAACGACACCGTGATCGAGTTGTAGGTGACGTCGACCTGCACGCCCCGCATCCCGTAGGCATCGCACACGCGGGTGATCGCGAGCGTGACCTCGTGTGCTGAGGCGCCGACGGCGAACATCGATTCACCGATGCGGGTCGCGAGATCGAGCACCCGGGGGACGGTGCGCTCGTCGATGACGGGCATCGCCTCGGTGTGCGCGACGGCCGAGGGATCGGTGTGCAGCAGACGGCGCACGGAGGAGAGCAGCGGCCGGCGGGATCTCGCGGACATATGCTCCATTCTCCCGCCCGGGCGCGTGATCGGGGGCAGGCTGTCCGGTCGTGGGTGCACTCGCTCGCGGTTAGCGCGTCGGACGTGGTCCGCACAACCCCCTTGGGGCCTGCCCCGCGTGATGGCACCGTCGAAGACATGAAACTCGTATCGTACGCAGGCCAACAGGTGGTCACGACGGACGACGTCGCCGAGGCGCTCGTCGCTCTCGCCGCCGCCCTCGCGAGTGAAGGGGAGTCGGCGGCTCTGCGGCTTCCCATCGTGGTGGACGGGAAGAAGGATTCCGCTGACCTGATCGTCGGCGTCGGCAACGATCTGCTCGTCGGTCCGCAGACCTCCGACGGCGATGACCCCGACTTCTCCGAAGACGCCGCCCAGATCCGCATGCACCCCCTGTTCCCGCAGCGGACCCCCGGCGACGACGAGGACGACGGCGGATTCGGGATTCCCGCGGTCGACATCGACATCGAGCACGGTACCCGCGCTTAGCGCACCCGCTGGGCCGCTGTAAAGGGGAGCGCGGTGAGCGCGCCGCACGCATATTCTGCTGGGGTGCCGCACTCTGCCCCACCTGATCATGACGTCCTCTGGGCGTGCGTCGAGGAGGGCTTCCACGTCGGCAGCCGCCGCGGCGACTTCCTCGGATATGTCGACAGGCAGGCGGGCGGCGCGTATCGCGCGTTCGACGCCCGGTCCCGTATGCTCGGCGACTTCGCGACGCTGGCAGCAGCCACGAACGCGGTGGAGCAGCTGACGGGGGAGCCCTCGCCGACGGTCCACGACGGTGAGCAGGGGGTGGCGCTGTGAACGGCGGCACGGCACCCGGGTTGATCTCCTTGGTGTACACGAGCACCGCGTCTCAGCCGCTTCGCGCGACGGCTCTCGAGCATCTGCTGACCGTGTGTCGACGTCTCAATCTTCGACGGGGCATCACCGGGATGCTCCTTCATCGGGAGGGGCGGTTCATTCAGGTGCTGGAAGGGAATCCGGACACCGTGGCGCGCGTGCTCGAGAGCATCCGAGGGGATTCCCGACACCATGATCTGCGGGTGCTCCTGGAGGAACCGATCCGCGAGCGTCGGTTCGCGGACTGGACCATGGGGTATCGGCCACTGCAGCGCCGCGCGAGTGCTCCCACCGGGTACCGGGACTCCTTCGCAGATCTGGATGCGGGATCGGATGTCGGCACAGCGGTGAGAGCGTTGACCGAGCTCACGCTCTGGTTCCGTGTGCGCGCGGATGATCGGTCCTCATCGCCGGTGGAGTCGGACCCGGATGAGGTCCTGGATGAGGACGGGGTGCCGCGGCACGACGACGCGATCGTCTGAGCGGTCTCGCGTCCGGGCCGGCCGGGCCGGGAACGGTACGGAACGGTCCCCTCGGCCCTGCTCCAGAGCCCCGCACTGCACGCAGATCTCGGTGTCGCAGATCTCGGTGTCGCAGATCTCGGTGTCGCAGCTCTCGGTGTCGCAGCTCTCGGTGTGGGACGCAGGGTTCAGTCCTGCGCGAAGACCTCGGGGTGCGCGGCGATGAGCTCGGCCTGCTCGGTCCACGAGAGGCCCACGATGCTCAGCACCACGCGGACGACGGTCGAATCCGCGTCGGTCGTGGTGAGCCGCAGTTCGCGCAGCGTTGCTCTGGCGGTCTCCTCGATGAGGAAGGCGAGCAGATCGGCCGGCATGTCTCCCCGGAACGCCCCCGAGTCCACTCCGACGCTGGTCAGATCGCGGATGCGGCGACGCAGCGGCGCCAGGGCGAGCACGGTATCGGCCAGATGCGCATCGTCGAGGGCGATGTTGGCCGAGGCGCGCACGGCGGAGGCCTCCCGCCACAGCCGCGTCGCCATCCGTGCCAGGGTCACCCGGGGGTCGGACTCGTCGGTCGTCTCGGCTATCGCGTTGAACCGCTGCGCACCGACCGCGATCACCTCGCGGAGCAGGCTGTCGCGGTCGGCGAAGTGTCCGTAGACGGCGCGGCGGGTGAGGCCTGCCGCCTGCGCGATGACATCGAGCGACGCCGTGGGGTTGGTCGCGAGCACCGACTGCGCCGCGCGCAGCAGGGCCTCCCGGTTGGCCAGGGCGTCGCGTCGACGCGGCGGGTTCGGTGCGGTCACTTCGGGTCCTTCGGGGGCGCGGGGATCAGGACATCAGCTTGGTCGACGCGAGCGCCTCGACCAGTTTGCGGTTGTAGGTCATCAACGGCCGCCGCAGCACGAGTCCGAGGAGCAGCGCCGGAACGATGAACAGCGCGAGTGCGCCGAGCGCCCACCAGAAGTCGGCCTGGTAGACGCCGGCGATCGCCGATCTCACCATGTTCACGGCATAGGTCGCGGGGAGGAAGGGACTGACGCTCTGGAACCAGTCCGGAAGCAGCTGCAGGGGGTACGCACCGCCCGACCCCGAGATCTGGATCACGAGCAGCAGCACGGCGAGCGCCTTGCCCGCGTTGCCGAACGCGACCACCGCCGTGTACACGATGAGCGTGAACACGGTCGAGATCGCCCACCCGGCCAGGATCAGCAGAAGCGGATGCGCGGGTTCGATCTGGACGAAGAGGATCAGGCCGAGCGTCAGCAACGTGCTCTGCGCGAGACCGACCAGACCGAAGATGCCGTAGCGGCCGAGGTACTTCTGCGTCGGCGTGAGTTCGGGGCGGTCGGGGAGCGTCTCGGCGTTCACATCGACGCGGATCGTCACCGTCATCAGAAGGGCACCGACCCACAGGGCGAGGATCATGTACAGCGGGGCCATGGCTGCACCGAACCCGGCCACGGGGAAGACCGCGGTGCGATCGAGGCGCACGGGCTCGGCGAGCGACGTGGCCAGCACACCCGGATCGGCGCCGATCAGCGCGCTGAGATCGCCGGTGTCCGCGGCCTTCGCGATCGACTGCTGCACGGTGTCGAACCTGTCGGCCAGGGCGTTCAACGATGCGGACAGCTGCGTCGTGGCCTCCTGCGCTCGCGACAGCGTCGACAGCACGGAGTCGGATGCTCCGGACAGCCCGGAGGTGATGCCGGACAGGTCGGAGCGGATCGCCGACACATCGGACCCGATCTGCGTGAGCGTGGACGACAGGGCGTTCAGCTGCGCCTTCAGCCCGTCGTCGTAGGTGCTCCGGGCGTCGGCGATCGCCTTCTTGGCCTCGGCGATCGCCGCCGTGATCTCCTGGTGCGAGCTCTGTGCCGAGTCGTTGCCGGCCGCGATCTCGGTCGCCGCAGTCTGCAGGCGCTGCTGCAGCGCCTGCTGCCGCGCGATCGCCTCGTCGAGTCGGCTGATCACGGCGTCGAAGTCGGGCTGGGCGGATTCGGGAAGGTTCGGTCCGACCTGCGTCACCAGCGTGTTCTTCACCGCGGCATACTGATCGATCTGCTGCTGCACGCGCTCCGCGAGCGTGGTGATCGCCTGCACCTGGCTGCCGCTGAGCGAGGCGGCACCTGCGTAGAGCTCGTCGATGCGCTGGCCCACCGCGTCGTAGCTGTTCGATGTGGCCGCGAGGGCGTCCGCCAGCGACTGCGCCGCCGTCTGCAGGGTCGATTTCAGCGTGCTCGCCGCATCCACTCCGCTGCCGAGAGCGCCCGAGGTGTCCGAGAACGCGTCGCCGGCCTCGTCGACCAGGGCCGACGCGCTGTCCAGCAGCGGTCGGCTCGTCTCGAGCAGGGCCGTGAACGTGTCGGCCGTGCGCGCGCCCGAGCGCAGCTGAGCGCCCACGCTTCCCAGTCGAGTCTCGATGCGCGTGAGCGTCGCCTGCGTGTCTTCATCGGTGAGGTAGTCCGACATCGACGAGACGAGGCCGAGCGCCACGTCGCCGAGTGTCTCGGCGAACGTGTCGCTGATCGCGGACGACACTCCCTCCGCGCCCTGGCCGGTGATCTTCGGCGCCAGGGCGTTCTTCTTCTCGTTCGTGTAGAGCGCGATGTGCGTGCGGTCGCCGCCGTCGGCGTAGAACGTCAGCATGTCGGCGCTGAACGTCTCGGGCAGCACGATGGCGGCGTAGTACTCGCCCGCCTTGGTCCCATCGATCGCGTCGTGCTCATCGGTGATCACCCAGTCGAGCTGGTCGTTCCCGCGGAGCTGGGAGAGGACCTGCTCGCCGACGTTCACCCGGATCGGGACCAGGTCGCTCTCGTACCCGGCGTCGGTGCTGGCGACGGCGATCTTCAGGTCTTTCGTGTTCGCGAACGGGTCCCAGCTGGCGATGACGTTGAACCAGGTGAACAGGGAGGGGATGACGACCAGGCCGAACAGAACGATGCACGCCATCACGTTCTGGGTCGCGTGACGCATGTCGCGGGCCGTCAGGTGCAGGATGTCCTTCACGCGCGGTCCTCCCCTTCTGTGGGCTCGTCGTCGGCGGGCTCGTCGTCTGCGGTGGGTGCTTCTTCCTCCGGGGGGAGCGGGTCGTCTGCCGCCTCGGTGGCGGTCGCTTCCTCCGTCGGCTCGGAAGCCGCGGGGTCGGCCTCCGGTTCCGCTTCCGTGTCGCCGGTGGTCTCCGACTGTGCTTCCGGATCGAACCACTCCGTGAGCAGTGCGTCGGCCGAGGCGCCGGCGAGCGGCGCCTCGGAGGTGTCCCGGTCATCCGCCTCAGCGGGTGCGACCGGGGCGACCGGTACGTGCGGGACGGTGGCGAACGACTCATCAGCCGTGGGTGGCAGAACCGCTGCAGGGCCGGCGGGGCCGGCGAGAGCGAGCTGGCGCAGTTCGGCATCGTCGAGAGCAGCGACCTCTGCGCCGTGCTCGAAGCTGTGCTTGATGTACTCGATGGCCACGAGGAACCCGATCACGAGCAGTATCCAGAGGGTCCACAGTCCCAGCAGCAGCGCTTTCGATCCGGGGAGCGCCCAGGTGAGGACGCCGAGAACGACGAGCCCCGCGACGCCCGTGAGCACTGTCGCCTTCAGCAGCGTCGGGTAGCGGCGTGTGAACGGCTCGGCCCGCCGAGCGAGGTCGTCGCGGTACTCGGCGCGGTTCGACAGCGCCCGGATGACGTCGGTGAGCCGGTATCCGCTGCCGACGACCTGCACCTTCTCGCCGATGAGGAGGTCGGTCGAGAGCACCTGCCGGTTGAAGAGCAGGGTGAAGTTCGCGAGGCGGCGACGCAGGACGAGTCCGAGGAGGAAGGCGAGGGCGACGAACACGGCGAGGGCGCCGAGGAAGCGCCAGTAGTGGCCGTCGTAGAAGCCCCCGATCGTCTCCCGCATGGCGTCGATGCCGTAGGAGAAGGGGAGGAGGGGATAGATCGCACGGAAGAATCCGGGCATCAGCTCGATCGGGTACAGGCCGGACGCACCGGGGATCTGCATGATCACCAGCAGGATGCACAGACCGCGGCCGACGTGCCCGAACGCGACGCAGAGGGCGTAGATGATGCTCACGTACGCGAGGGCGATGAGCACACCGGTGCCGACGAACGCGGCGGCGCTCACGGTCTGCACGCCGATGATGAGGTTTCCGATGCACACGATCAGCGCCTGGCCCACGGCGAGCGTCGCGAAGAGGAAGAAGCGGCCGAAGTAGGCCTCGCGCACCGTGACGCCCTCGACGCCTTCCGTGTCGACCTCGACGCGGAAGATCACCATCAGCACGAAGGAGCCGATCCACAGCGAGAGGTTCGTGAAGAGCGCGGCCATCGCCGACCCGTAGGTGTCGACCGGGAACACCAGGTGCTCGTCGACCTCGACCGGAGAGGAGATGAACTGGGCGATCTGCTCGGGTTCCAGATCGGTCAGGGTACCGAGCAGGCCCCATTCGGATGCAGCGTTGAGCGCGACGACGTCGGTGCGCGACGTCTGCAGACCCTGCTCGATGCCCGCGAGGTCGTTGTCGAAGCTCTCCAGTGCCGACGAGGTGGCGACGAGTTGCGAGTCCAACCCTGCCAGCAGTTGATCGGCCTGTGCGAGGACGCCCTTCTGCGCGTCCAGCGCCCCTGAGAACGATCCGACGCTCGCCGACAGCTGCGACATGGCGCTGTTCAGTGAGGGGACGGTGCGGGTGAGGATGTCGCGCATCGCCGATGAGGCGTCGCGGGTGTCCTGCATCGCCTGGTCGACCGCGTCGGCTGTCGCCTGAACGGAGCGCACCGTGTCGGACGCGGCGGTCTTGAGGTCCTTGAGGTCGGCGAGCAGCTGCTGGTCGGTGGCGTTGCGCTGCTGCAGCGAGGCGATGACCTCGGTCAGGCGCTGCTTCGTGTCCTCGCTGAGGTCGGTGTCGTCCAGGAGCGCCTGCAGCCGGGCGACCGCCGCCTCGTTCGCCTTCAGCACGTTCGAGACGTCGTCGATCCCGGCGTCGATGCGCACCCCCGCCTGCTCGAGGCTCTGGGTGAGACGGGTGATCGAGACGTTCGCCTTCGATGAGACGTCGGCGAGCAGCGTCGTGCCCCGCAGGAACGCGGTGGTGGCACTGTCGCTGAACGCGATCACCTCCTTCTGCGTCTCCGCGATGATCGACTGCGTCTGGGCGAGCGACTTCTGCACATCGCCGAGCGTCTTGTCGACGTCGCCGAGCGTGTTCCGTGCGGACGAGAGCGTGCCGCGCGAGGAGGCGAGCCCGTCCTGGGTCTCGGCGAGGTTCTCGCGGGCCGAGGCGAGTGTCTGCGTCGCCTGGTCGAACGCATCGAGGGTGTTGTCCCTGGCGTTCAGTAGCCGCAGCTCGGTGGAGTCGCCGACGTCCTTCAGCGCGTTCGTCGCCGCGAGTGCCACCTGCTCCTTGAACGCGCTCGTGACCTGCTTGTCGAGTTCGGAGGCGCCGACGTCGGTGATCTTCGGCGCGATCGCCCCGGCCTTCTCGTTGACGTAGTACTGCAGCGACGGTTGCGTGAAGTCGCCGCTGGTGATGCTGAGCAGGTCTTCGCTGAATGCGGTGGGGATGACGATGGCCGCGTAGACGTCGCCCTTCTTCACGGCCTCCTGGGCCTCGTCTTCGCCCATGAAGGTCCAGCCGAGCTGGTCGTCGTCCTCGAGCTGCTCCGTCACCTGCTCGCCGATGTCGATGTGGCCGGTGAGGTCGGAGGTGGCGCCCTCGTCGAGGTCGACGACCGCCACGCGGATGTTCGCGGTGTGGGCGTAGGGGTCCCAGAACGCGTTGATGTTGAACCACGCGTACAGGGCAGGGGTGATGAGCACCCCGATGATGATGATCCACGCTTTGGGGACGCGGGAGAGTCTCTTGACGTCGCGCTTGTAGACCCGCCAGCTCTGTTTCACAGGACGAGTTTACACATTACGTGCACATCAACGTGCAAGTTAGCTGGAAGCGGATGCATGCGTCAGTCCAGGGTCGTGACCGTCAGGGGATTCCGGACGGCGGGTCGTAGAGTCGCCTGATGAACGACATCGCACTGATCACCGGCACCTCGTCCGGAATGGGACTCCACGCCGCCGTCGAACTGGCACGACGAGGCCTGCACGTCGTCGCGACCATGCGCGACACCGGGAAGGCCGGGGCGTTGCGGGACGCTGCGGCCGAGGCGGGCGTCGAGGTCGACGTGCGCGCCCTCGATGTCGTGGATCATGCGGCCGCGGCCCGGCTGGTGGCCGAGATCGAGGCGGAGCTCGGCGGCATCCGCGTCCTGGTGAACAACGCCGGACAGGGGAACGTCGCCACCGCCGAGCAGTTGACGATGGAGCAGATCCAGGCGCAGCTCGACATCAACTACCTGGCGCCGGTCAACCTCGCCAAGCTCGTGCTGCCGGGGATGCGCGAGCGTGGCAACGGCCGCATCCTCACGGTGGCGAGTGTCGGCGGGGCGGTCGGCCAGCCGTTCGCCGACGCCTACTGCGGGGCGAAGTTCGCCGTGGAGGGCTTCATGCAGTCGCTCGCGGTGGTCGCCGAGCGCTTCGGTGTCCGGATCAGCGTGATCGAGCCAGCCGCGGTCGCCAGCGCCTTCGTCGAGAACGCGATCCGGCCGGAGAGCGGTGGTCCCTACGGTTCGCTCCTGGATGCGTACATCGCGCGCAGCACCGGGGCCTTCGCGAACGCGCAGTCCGCCGAATCCGCGGGGGCGGCGATCGCGGCGGCAGTCCTCTCCGACGAATACCGCTTCCGCTGGCAGAGCTCGGAGGCTGCGACGCGGTTCGTCGGCGTCTCCCTCGCCGACACCGACGGCAGCGGCGTGCTCGGCTTCACGCGATCGTGGATCGCGGCGGGCTGAGCACTCCGTCCGCACGCGCTCGTCGATCGCGCGCGGTCGCCGGTCGGGCCTCGTCTTGACCGCAGCCCGGCGCCGGCACCTCCGACCCGGCCCCGCCGGCCCTTCCGAAGGACCCGCGTCGGAGCAGCGGCGATCAGCGGTCGCTCTCCAGGGCGAACGTGTTGCCATCGGGGTCCGCGAACCACACGATCCGACCTCCGCCGGCCCTCGCCGTGATGCCCCGAGCGTCGTGGCTGAGTCCGTCGTAGCGCAGGAAATCGAGGTCGTTCGCCGCGAGCTCGTCGACGACCTGATCCAGGTCGTCGACGTGCCAGGTCGCGACGGTCGCCTGCGAGGTGCCTGCGGTCGTCGACTGATAGACGTGCAATGCCTCGTCGCCGCCCGAGCGATAGACGCGACTGCCACCCGAGATCCGCGCGCTCGGACCCGACCGTGCCAGGGGGAGCCGCAGAGTGCCCTCATAGAAGGTGACGGCGCGGTCGATGTCCGACACGGCGACGGACGCGTGCAATGGGAAGTCGCTCAGGTGCCTCGGAACCGCGGTTCTCTCGGGGCGATCCGCGATGTCAGCGGCTTCGGGAGCGGCGGGCCGCTCGTCGGTGCTCAAGACCGACATGAGGATCGAGTCGACCCACTCGCCGTCCCAGAACAGCGTGTCGCGTTGGCGGCCCTCGTACCGGAACCCTGCCTTCTCGTAGGAGCGCTGCGCGCGGGGGTTGAACGAGAAGACGTCGAGACTCACGCGGTGAAGCCCGATGCGGTCGAACGCGTGATCGAGAACGGCGCGGGTCGCCTCGGTGCCGAAGCCGCGCCCGAGCCGGCCGGGATTCAGCGCGATGCGGAAGTTCATCGACGCATCGTCCGGCTCCAGTTCGTTGAGGACGATCTCGCCGACGTACTCCTCGGAGCCGAGCTCGATGATCGCCCAGTCGGCGCGATCGTCGCGGTCGGCGAGGGAATCGAGGTGTCGCACCACCGCCTCGCGGGTGAACAACTGACGCGTGCCCGTGAGCCGCATGCTCTCGTCGTCGAGCAACCCTTCCCACACGCCGTCGAGGTGGGCGACGCCCAGGGGTTCGAGGCGAAGTCGCGGGGTCGACAGCGTGGCGACGTCCGTGAGCGCCGAGACGTCGACGGCGGGCGGGTTCATGCCTACACCCCCTCGAAGACCGGACTGAGGAAGCGGCGCTCATAGCGGCGGATGCACCGCGTCCTGCGCGCGAAGTCGAACGCCTCGACGCACTCCGGGTCGGTCTTCGAGGCCGTCCGGTAGACCTCGTACTCCGCGAGGGAAGGGAAGGTGAACAGGGCGAAGGCCTCGTCGCTGTCGCCTTCGCTCGGCAGGAAGTAGCCGTGGTGGGTGCCGCCGTGCTTCTCCACGAGCCGGATCCAGGTGCGCCCGTACTCGGTGAAGTCGTCCAGCTTGTCGGGGTCGATCTCGTAGCGCAGATGAACGGTGATCATGCGGATGATCTTTCCAGATCGGTCCGGATGTCGCAGAGCCCGGACACTACGCTGAGCACGTGACGAACGCGCGCGATATGGTCCACATCCCGGGCGGCACCTTCCTGATGGGGTCAGACGACTTCTATCCCGACGAGCGCCCGGCGCACCGGCGTGAGGTCGCTTCGTTCTTCATCGACCGCTACCAGGTGACGAACGCACAGTACGCCGAGTTCGTCGACGCCACCGGGTACGTCACCGTCGCCGAGCGCGAGCTCGATCCTGCCGCGTTCCCCGGCGCCGATCCCGCCGATCTCGTGCCGGGCGCGATGGTGTTCACACCGACCTCCGGGCCGACGAACCTGGGCGATTGGCGCAATTGGTGGCGCTGGCAGCCCGGCGCGTACTGGCGTCGTCCGTTCGGACCCGACTCGACGATCGACGATCGCCTGCAGCATCCGGTCGTGCATGTCGCGTTCGAAGACGCGGTCGCCTACGCCGACTGGGTGGGGATGCGGCTGCCCACCGAAGCCGAGCACGAGTACGCGGCACGCGGGGGAGTGGACGGCGCCCCCTTCGCCTGGGGCGACGAGGCCTACCCGGGCGGCATCGCCCAGGCGAACTCGTGGCTCGGACGTTTCCCCTACGACAACCAGGGCGTGGGAGGTACGGCGCCGGTCGGCTCGTACCCCCCGAACGGCTACGGCCTCTACGACATGATCGCGAACGTCTGGGAGTGGACGACCGACTTCTACACCCCTCGGCACATCCGCCTCTCCGACACCCCCGTCGACGCCGGCAAGCGCACCAACCTGCTCGCCGTCGCCAGCGCGCAGGAGGGTTTCCCCGACATCCCGCGCCGCGTGCTCAAGGGTGGGTCGCACCTCTGCTCACCGGACTACTGCCTGCGCTTCCGCCCGGCTGCGCGCTCGCCGCAGGCCGAGGACACCGGTATGTCGCACATCGGATTCCGTCTCACCCGCTCCGAGTGAGGCGCCCTGCGCGCAGCTGCGAGAAGGTGCTTGGCTTCGAGCGAGGGCGATCGCCCCGTCTCACGCGTCGAAGCAAGGAGTCGTCATGGCTGACAAGCCCAACATCCTCATCATCTGGGGCGATGACATCGGCATCAGCAACCTGAGCACGTACTCCGACGGCCTCATGGGCTATCGGACGCCGAACATCGACCGTATCGCCGACGAGGGTGTGAAATTCACCGACTACTACGGCGAGCAGAGCTGCACCGCGGGGCGCGCGGCCTTCATCACCGGCCAGAACCCGTATCGCACCGGACTCACCAAGGTCGGGATGCCGGGGGCGAAGCTGGGTCTGCAACCCGAAGACCCCACGATCGCCGACGCGCTCAAGCACCACGGCTACGCCACCGGGCAGTTCGGCAAGAACCACCTCGGTGACCGTGACGAGCATCTGCCGACCGCGCACGGCTTCGACGAGTTCTTCGGCAACCTGTACCACCTCAATGCCGAGGAGGAGCCGGAGCACCCCGACTATCCGACCGACGAGGAATTCCCGGGCTTCAGTGAGAAGTTCCGCCCGCGGGGTGTGCTCCACTCGTGGGCGAACGAGGACGGCACCCAGCGGATCGAGGACACCGGTCCGTTGACGAAGAAGCGCATGGAGACCGTCGACGAGGAGTTCCGCGATGCGGCCGCCGACTTCATCCGCGCCCAGGCCGAGGATGATACGCCCTTCTTCGTCTGGTTCAACTCGACGCACATGCACTTCCGCACCCACACCAAGGAGGAGAGCAAGGGGCGGGCCGGGCGTTGGCAGTCCAACTATCACGACACGATGCTCGACCATGATGACGTCGTGGGGAGTCTGCTCGACCTGCTCGACGAGCTCGGGCTCGCCGAGAACACGATCGTCATGTACTCCACCGACAACGGCCCGCACATGAACAGCTGGCCGGATGCGGGTATGACCCCGTTCCGCAATGAGAAGAACTCCAACTGGGAGGGCGCGTACCGCGTGCCCGCGATGGTCCGCTGGCCCGGACACATTCCCGCCGGTACGACGCTCAACGGCATCGTGAGCCACAACGACTGGTTCGTCACGCTGTTGGCCGCCGTCGGAGACACCGATATCGCCGAGCGGCTGAAGGCGGGAACCGAGCTGCACGGCACGGACTTCACGGTGCACCTGGACGGGAACAACCAGCTGGACTACATCACGGGTGCCGTCGAGCACAGCCCACGTCGACACTTCTTCTACGTCTCGGACGACGGCGACCTCACGGCGCTGCGCTTCGAGAACTGGAAGCTCGTGTTCCTCGAGCAGCGTGCCGTGGGGACGCTGCAGGTGTGGCAGGAGCCCTACATCGAGCTGCGCTTCCCGAAGCTGTTCAACCTCCGCACCGATCCATACGAGCGCGCCGACATCACATCGAACACCTATTGGGATTGGGTGCTCGACCACGTCTTCCTGTTCGTCCCGGCACAGGCGTACGTCGCGCGGATGCTGCAGACGCTCGTCGAGTTCCCGGCACGGCAGGAATCGGCGTCGTTCACGATCAACCAGGTGATGGCGAAGCTGGAGTCGACGGCCGGCAACTCCTGACGAATCTGGGCCGGTCGGCCCGAGCCGGTCGCGTGGGCCCGTCACTCTGAGGGTGGCGGGCTCCGTGCGGTGACGAGCTGTCCGGCGCGCGAGCGCACCCGCTCAGCCGCGGGGCGGGCCCGACGACTGACGGATGATGAGCTCGTGCGCGGTCTCGATCGTCCGCGCCTCGTCGCTCGCGGGGCGGAGGATGAGGGAGACGGCGTGCTGGCCCATCTCGAACATCGGGATCCGCGCGGTGGTGAGGGCGGGGGCCACGTCCGCGGCGACGGCGATGTCGTCGAAGCCCACGACCGACATCTCGTCGGGTACCCGGATGCCGTGCTGCCGCAGCTCGCTGAGGATGCCGATCGCCATCGCGTCGTTGAGCCCGACGATGGCGGTGACGTCGCGGTCGAGGAGCTCGCGGGCGCCTTCGATGCCGCCCTCGCGGGTGAATGCCTTGGACACCACCGTCAGCTCGACGCCGGTGCCGTCCGTGCCCTCACGCAGGCCCGCGATACGGTCGGCGACCGTGTTGAGGTCGAGTGGACCGGCGACGACGCCGATCCGGCGGTGTCCCCGTTCCGCGAGGTGTCGTCCGACGGAGACTCCGGCGCGCTGGTTGTCGGGCAGTACGGCATCGACCGGCAGATGGTGGCGGCCGATGACCGCGGCACGGCCGCCGGCCAGGGTGAAGTCCAGCAGCGCCTCGGACATCCCCTGCTCGCGATCCGGATCGGCGTATCCCGATCCGGCGATGATGATCGACCCCACGCGTTGGCGCAGCAGCGACTTCACCTGCGCGAGCTCGCTGTCGGGCGTGCGGTCGGCCTGGGCGATCTGCACCGAACGGTTCTCGAGGGCCGCGCTGCGGATCACACCGCTCGCGATGTCGGAGAAGTAGGGGTCGCCGATCTCGTGCACCACGAGGCCGATCGTCGGTACGAGCCCCCCGGCGAGGCCCCGTGCGTGCATGTTGGGCTCGTATCCCAGCTGCGTCGCGATCCCGCGTACATGCGCGGCCACCTCCGGAGAGATTCCGGAGCCGCCGGTCATGGCTCGTGACGCGCTCGCGAGCGAGACCCCGGCGGCTTCGGCCACATCGATGAGTCGTGGCGCCCCTTCACGCTTCACGAAACCTCCCCCATGGAGCAAGATCAACGCTGATTGCGCGGAAGGTTGCTCTTCGTTCTTCGGTCCCACTATAGTGGCGGAAGCGCTTACGAAAGCGCTTTCGCTACGATGACGTAGGAGACTCGGATGACTGCACCCAGATACGGTCGACGGATCGCTGCAGCGATCGGAACGCTGTCGATCGCCGCGCTCACGGTTTCGGCCTGCTCGGCGACCGGCGATCAAACCGAGGGGGGTGGCTCCGACGATCCGATCGTCATCGGCATCTCGCTGCCGCTCACGGGAGACTTCTCGGAGCCGGGGAAAGGCGTCGAGCGTGGTTACGAAGCCTGGCGCGACATCGTCAATGAGAACGGCGGCCTCCTGGGCCGACAGGTCGAACTGAAGATCCTCGACGACCAGTCCAACGCCGACCGGGTCGTCTCCGACTACGAATCGCTGATCGCGCAGGACGGGGTCGACCTCGTCTTCGGCCCGTTCTCCACACGTCTCGTCGTTCCCTCCGCCCGCGTCGCGCAGGAGTACGGGATGCTCTTCGTCGAGCCGGCCGGTGCCGCGGAGGAAGTCTTCGATCAGGGCTTCGACAACCTCTTCTACGCCGCTCCCGCCATCGCGAACGACCACTACAACAACCTCGCCGACTACCTGCTCGCGCTCCCGGAGGGCGAACGCCCGGAGACGGCAGCCGTCGCCTCGATGGACGACCCGTTCGCGCAGGGCACGGCCTACGGCCTCAGGGACAAGCTCGAGGATGCCGGCGTCGAGATCCTCGTGAACGAGGTGTACCCGCCGAACACCACCGACTTCTCCACCATCGCGGCGAAGATCGCGCAGTCGAACGCCGACATCGTGATCGGCGGTACGCAGTATCAGGACGCCGTCAACCTGATCATCGCGCTGCAGCAGCTCAACTATCAGCCGGAGCTCGCCGCATTCTCCACCGCTCCGACCAACCCCGAGTTCGCCGCCGCCATCGGCGGTGCGACCGAGGGCATCCTCGCCCCCACCGGGTACTCGCCGAAGTCGCAGTTCCCCAGCAACATCGAGTTCGTCGAGAAGTACACCGAGATGCACGGCAACCCGCCGTCGGAGGACGAGGCCAACGCCTACACGACCGGTCAGGTCGTCGCCGCTGCGGTGGAAGCCGTCGGCTGTGCCGAGCAGGGCGAGTGCCAGCAGGAGCTCATCGACTGGCTGCGCGACAACGAGGTCGAGACCGTCGTCGGTCCGCTCAGCTGGGATGAGACCGGCAAGCCCACCGGCGCCCACCTCATCCAGCAGTGGATCGACGGCGAGATCCTGATCGTCCTCCCCGAGGACGTCAAGGAAGCCGACTTCCTCTTCCCGAAGCCGACGTGGTGATCCACCCGTGAGTGGAGCACTGCTGCTGCAAAGCCTGATCCTCGGCGTCCTGCTGGGAGGGCTCTACGCCCTCCTGGCGGCCGGGCTCACGCTGTACTTCGGGATCATGCGCGTCGTCATGATCGCGCACTCGGCCTTCCTCATCCTGGCCGCCTACCTCGCGTGGTGGTTCAACCGGGAGACGGGCATCGATCCGCTCGTCTCGCTCATCGTCACCGTGCCCCTGTTCTTCGTGACCGGTGTCGTGATGCAGCGGCTGCTCGTCTCGCGACTCAAGCCGTTGACCCTGACCATGATGTCGGTGCTGCTCACCTTCGCCGTCGCGCTGATCATCGAGGGAGCTCTCGGGTTCTTCTTCACGGGGACCCAGCGCCGCATCCCGCTGCCGTACGCCAGCGCGAGCCTCGACTTCTTCGGCGCACAGGTGCCGGTGGTCAAGCTCATCGCGTTCGGCCTCGCGGCCGTGGCCCTCGCGCTCCTGTTCGTGCTGCTCAAATACACGAAGTTCGGTCAGGCGCTGCGGGCGACGATCCAGCATCCCGAGGCTGCGCGGCTCGTCGGCATCAACACCGATCGAGTCGCCGGGTACGGATTCGGACTCGGGCTCGCCACCGCGGCGATCGGCGGCACCGCGCTCTCGCTCGACGCCACGATCTACCCCTCCCTGCACTGGCACTGGATCGGACCGCTCATGGCGATCATCGTCGTGGGCGGACTCGGCAGCATCCCCGGTGCCGCCATCGCGGCTCTCATCCTCGGAGTCGCGCAGAGCCTGCTCCAGCTTCCGCTGGGGCCGACGTGGGCGCAGACGGTGTTCTACGTCGCGCTCTTCGCCACGCTCATGTTCCGTCCGCAAGGTTTCTTCGGAGGTCGTCTTGCCCAGCGTTTCTAGCAGAGAGCCGATCGCCACCGAGACGGTCGTGATCGCTCCACCCGCCCCTGTGCGTCGCCCTTCCACGAAGTGGGTGGGCATCGTCCTCCTGATCGTCGGGGCCGCGCTCGTGCTCTCCTTCCCGACCATCGCCCCGAACCCGTACATCCTCTCGGCGGGCGTCGTGATCCTCAACTACGCCGTGCTGTCGACGGGGTGGAACTTCATGGGCGGATTCACGGGCTACATCTCCCTCGGGCATGCCGCGTACTTCGGGCTCGGCGCCTACGGCACCGGACTGCTGATCAAGTTCCTCGACCTTCCCGGGTTCGTGGCCTGGATCCTCGCCGCCGTGCTCGTCGTGATCATCGCGATCCCGATCGGCATCGCCGCCCTCCGGGTGCGTGGCGCCTCGTTCGTGATCGTCTCCATCGCCTTCGTGCTGATCATGCTGCTGGTGTTCCAGAGCTGGCGTGACGTGACCGGCGGATCCGAGGGACTGAACGTGCCACGTCCGTTCGACGTGCTGCGGCCGGAGCACCACCGCATCTTCTACTATCTGTTCGCCGGGCTGCTGGCCGCAGCTCTCGTGGTGTGGTGGATCATCGACCGGTCCAAGTTCGGAACGGCGCTCAAGTCGATCCGCGAGGACGAGGACAAGGCCCAGGCGCTCGGGGTGCCGACCACGCGGTACAAGCTCATCGCCTACGTGCTCTCGGCGCTGTTCGTCGCGCTCGGCGGCGGACTCTACGCGCTGTGGTTCGGCGATCTCGACCCGATCTTCCAGTTCTCGATCCTGATCGGCTCGTACATGGTGCTGATGGCGTTGCTCGGCGGGGTGCGGAATCTCTTCGGCCCGCTGCTCGGGGCCGTCGTCGTCGGCATCGCGCTCGAGTACTTCAAGCTCGAGTTCGGCGACACCCAGTTCCACCTCATCGCCACCGGCATCCTGCTCGGCATCGTCGTGCTCTTCATGCCCGACGGCATCATCCCGGCCGTGAAGGGGCTCTTCACCCGGAAGTCCCACGCGGCGTCGATCCGTGAGGTGACGGTCGGCGAACTGCTCGAACAGAACAAGACCCGAACAGCGGATGTCCCGACGAAGGAGACCTCGTCATGAACGCCCCCACCGCACAGTCCACGACGCTCGAGAGCCTGAACACCGTCTCGATGACCAAGTCCTTCGGCGGCGTCACAGCGGTCGACGGTGCCACGGTCACGTTCCAGGAGGGCAAGGTCAACGGCCTGATCGGGCCGAACGGCTCGGGCAAGACCACCTTCTTCAACTGCGTGACCGGCATGATCAAGCCGGACTCGGGAGAGGTGCGCTACCGGGGGCAGGCGATCACCCGCAAGTCGCCTGACCGCATCGCCCGCGCCGGGATCGGACGCAGCTTCCAGTTGTGCCGGGTGTTCCCGCGCATGACGGTGATGGAGAACCTGCTCGTCGCGGTACGCAGTCCGAGCGTCTGGCATCAGCTCCGATCGGCAGCCGACCCGGACGAGGTGGAACGGGCGCGGGGATGGCTGCGACGCGTCGGCATCGACCACCTCGAGCACGCCGAGGCGCGCAACCTCAGCTACGGCCAGCAGAAGCTGCTGGAGCTCGCGGGGGTGCTCATGGCCGAACCCGACACGATCATGCTCGACGAGCCGGCGGGAGGCGTGAACCCCGCGCTCATCGGACGCATCGCCACCCTGGTGCGCGAGCTCAACGACGAGGGCAAGACGTTCATCATCGTCGAGCACAACATGGAGATGGTCATGAGCCTGTGCGACCACGTCGTGGTGTTCGACCGCGGGCGTCAGATCGCCGAGGGGACCCCGGCGATCATCCAGCAAGACCCCCGAGTCCTGGAGGCCTACCTTGGAGTCTGAAGCGAAGAATCTGCTCGAGCTGCGCGACATCGAGGCGGGCTACGGCCGTGCGGCGCTCGTGCTGCGCGGTCTCACCGTCGAAGTGCCGCCCGGGTCGGTGGTCTGCCTCGTGGGCCCCAACGGGGCCGGCAAGTCGACCGTGCTCAAGGTGGCCAGCGGCATGCTCAAGCCCCGGTCGGGGACGATCGAGGTCGACGGCCGAGACATCACGGGGGAGGGGCCGCAGTCGATGCTGCGTCACGGGCTCGCGCACGTGCTGCAGGGACACAGCGTGTTCCGCGAGATGACGGTCGGTGAGAACGTGATGCTCGGCGCCTTCACGCTCAAGGATCAGAAGGTCATCCAGGAGCGCGTCGAGTTCGTGCAGAACCTCTTCCCCATCGTGGGGGAGCGGTGGAAGCAGCTCGCCGGCCTGCTCTCGGGCGGCCAGCAGAAGCAGGTCGAGTTCGCACGGTCGCTCATGGTCAGCCCCAAGGTCGTGCTCCTCGACGAGCCGTCGATGGGTCTCGACCCCAAGACCACCGAGAAGGTGTTCGAGCAGATCGTGCGCATGCGCGATGCGGGCACCGCCGTGCTGCTCGTCGAGCAGAACGCCCGGCGCGCGCTCGAGACCGCCGACATCGGGTGCGTCCTCGACCTCGGCCGGGTGCACATCTCGGGTCCGGCATCCGAGCTCCTGGCCGATCCGACCCTCGCCGCGCTGTATCTCGGCGGCAAGCCCGCCGTCCCCGACGCGGGATGAAACCGGGCGGGAGGAGGCAGCGACGGCCTCCTTCCGCCTTTCCCGTCCATCCGGCGAAAGCGCTTCCGAAGGCGCTGATGCCCCGAACTGCAGTACCGCTCGAGCCTTCTCCGCTGCAGTGCCGGCCCGGAGAGGGGCACGACCATCGGCACGACACCACACGACGACGACGTTGAGAGGTTTCTGATGCACGAACGAATCATGCGAACCGCGAGCTCGAGTTCCCGATCGGTCGCACCTCCTCCTCGATCCTTCGGCATACGACGAACGGGTGCGGTCGTCGCCGCGGCCGCCGTGGTCGGAGCACTGCTGACCACGAGCCCTGCTGCCGCGGCGGAGCCGTTCACCGAACTCGTCGACTTCGAGGCCTACGAGCGCGTCGCACTGAACGGGCAGGACGGATGGACGTCGTCCGCGGCTCCCCGTGTGATCGCCGATCCGCTCAACGGGAACAACCAGGTCGTCGAGTCCGTCGGCGGCGGTCAGCAGTCGTATCGCGCGATCCCGGCCATCGCCGAGGGCACCACCGGCACGCTGTTCTTCCGCTTCCTGCGCACCGGCAGCGTCGACACCTCCTTCGGGGTGACCGATGTGGATGCGCCGAACGACTACGCGCACAGCCGCGCCTACGTGAACAACCAGAACGACGACGTGCTGCGCGTGCGCGACGGCGGGTCGTTCGCGCCGGCGGGCGTGTGGTCGAAGGACGCCTGGCAGTGCGTGTGGATCGTCGCCGACAACGCGGCCGACAAGGTCACCGTGTACAGCCAGGGCGGCGCATACGAGCAGCAGACCCGCCTCCCCGAGGGCGCCGAGCAGCAGTTCGGTTTCCGCCAGGCGGTGAACGGCGCGCTCGACCGATTCTTCTGGAAGAACGGCGCCACGAGCACGGGTCGCCTCCTGCTCGACGACGTGGCCGTCGACAACACGGGCGAGAACCTCGCGATCGCGACGGGCAACCCGGGCGACTGCGCACCGGGCGGCACGGCGAACGAGCCACTGCTGAACCCGCTGCCCGACCCGGGAATGGCCGACCTCGGCATCGAGGTGACCGAGCTCGCGCAGCTGCCCGCGTCGCAGACGACGCCGGCCACGCAGGACCCGCGCCTCGTGCGCCACAACCGCATCACGCACCTCGACGAGGTGCCGGACGACTCCGGCCGGCTGATGGTGCCCGACAACAACGACATCCTCTACCTGGTCGACAGGGAATCGGGCGAATACGTCCCATACCTCAACGTCCGGAACGAGTTCATCGACAACTTCCACAACAGTGCAGGGCTCGGGACGGGCCTCGGCTCCGCGGAGTTCCACCCCGACTTCGCCGAGAACGGGCTGTTCTACACCGTCCACACCGAGGGCGGCACGGCGCTGACCGAAGACACCCCGGACTTCCCGGCCTTCGGCACCACCGCGTTCCACAGCGTGATCACCGAGTGGAAGGCCGACGACCCGTCGGCGGAGATCTTCGCCGGAACGCACCGCGAAGTCATGCGCATCCCGTTCGCGGGTCGGGTGCACACCGTGCAGCAGATCGCGTTCAACCCGACGGTGTCGGAGGGCGATGCCGATTACGGCAACCTCTACATCCTGGTCGGAGACGGCGGCAACGGTGTCGGCAACGGCAACCCGCAGGATCTGGCCACACCGCAGGGCAAGATCCTGCGCGTGAACCCCACGGGCGACGACAGCGAGAACGGCGAGTACGGCGTCCCGTCCGACAACCCGTTCGTGGACGAGGCGGATGCCCTGCCGGAGATCTACGCGGTGGGCATGCGCGACCCGCACCGCATCAGCTGGGACACCGAGGGCGACCACACCATGTATCTCGCGCACATCGGCGAGTGGCAGGTCGAGTCGATCTACGCCGTCGAACCAGGAGACAACTTCGGCTGGTCGGTGCGGGAGGGTTCCTTCCTCGCCGAGAACCGGCAGATCTTCCCGCTGCCGACGGACGATGCCGAGAACGGCTTCACCTACCCGGTGGCCGCCTACGATCACAACCGCGACCCCGGCCAGACCGGTGATGCGGGAGTGGCCGTGAACGGCGGATTCGTCTATCGCGGTGAGATCCCCGAACTCCAGGGGCGCTACCTCTTCACCGATCTGGTGCGCGGTTGGGTGCTGTCCACGGATGCCGAGGAGATGGTGCGCAACGACGGCGACATCGACGACCTCGCCACGATCGAGGAACTGCGGGTCTTCGCCGACGGTGAGGAGACCACGTTCCAGAAGCTGGTCGGCGACACACGCGTCGACCTGCGGTTCGGCTCCGACGCCGACGGCGAGCTCTACCTCGTCTCCAAGGCGAACGGCAAGATCTGGAAGGTCACAGGGGCGCGGACGGTCGATGGGCCGACCAACCCGTTCGTCCTTCCGGCGCTCGCCCCGAACGTGGTCACGCACCATGACTTCGACCACCCGGACGCGGCGACGCCGACGATCGAGGTCGATCAGGGGCGCTCCGGCACCGATATCTCGCTGATCAACGGCGGGGTCGAGATGCGGGTCGCGGACCGCGCCTATCCCGGTGCGGGAGAGGCCCTGCAGACACAGCAGATGAGTCCGCGGACCGCGTCGAACGACGACTGGAAGGCGGGCATCTACGACGCGGACGGCGTCGATTCGCTCGGCGCGTTCGCCGACACCGACAAGGCCGCCGTCATGGGGTGGTTCAAGCCGACCGGCGATCACCCGGCCCCGAACTCGGGCACGGCGAACCCCGACGACGTGTACAACGCGATCGGTCTCGCGGGCGTGCTCACCGGTACCTCCGACGGTCACGCGGTGCGGGCGCTGCTCGAGGTCATCACGGTCGACGGCGAGCTCAAGCTCGTGGCGCTCGGGCGTCGAGTCGACGGCGCAGGTTCGTGGACGTTCGCGGCCGACCTGCCGTGGAACGAGATCCTCAAGAAGGGGCAGTGGGTTCACCTCGCGGCGACCTTCGACTTCGCGGCGGGCGAGATGAAGCTGTTCATGAACGGCGAGGAGCTCGCGGGGAAGTACACCGCGGCGAACCCGTGGGGTGGAGGAGCCACGTCCGACACCGCACCGGCCGGCATCAAGATCGGCGGCAGCTTCCCGCAGAACACGAAGGAGGCCAATCCGTTCAACGGGCGGATGGACGACATCATGCTGCTCGACACGGTGCCGACGGCCGAGCAGGTCGCGGCGCAGTATGCGCTGTACGCCGTGCCGCCGGTCGAACCGCCGACGCCGCCGACCTGCACACCGAACGGCGAGGTCATCACCGACGTGATGGAGGAGGGCGACTGGGCGCCGCGGACACCGGCCAAGTGGGACTTCCCCGGTGACCAGATCGTGCTCACCGAGGCGGGGACCAACCCGAACGACGGGATCCGCCGGCCGTTCGAGTACGCCGTGCTCACCGAGGGGCCGGAGCTCGGCTCGTTCGATCTCACCGGCGAGGTGCGCCTCGACGAGAAGGCCTCCGTGAACAACCGCGACGTGATCATCGTGTTCGGCTGGAAGTCGGACACGGAGTACTACTACGCACACCTCTCGCAGGACAACTCGATCTACCCGCACAACGGCATCTTCAAGGTGAACAAGGCGGATCGGGAGCGGATCGACGATCAGTGGGACGGCGCGGTCGGTGCTCCACCGGCGGTCACGGACGAGGAGTGGCACGACGTGCGTGTGGTCCGCTGTGCCGACAGCGGCGACATCGCCGTCTACGTGGACGGCCTCGACACCCCGTTGATGACCGCGAACGACACGACGTTCCCCGAGGGCCGGGTGGGCTTCGGCTCCTTCGACAACTTCGGGCGCCTGCGCGACCTCTCGATCACCGCGGCGGCCGTGGACACCACGGCGCCCGCGGTGACGGTCAAGAGCGGTGCGGAGTTCACGGTCGGACGGGACGGCGCCTACAGCAGGGCATCGTTCCAGCTCCAGGATGTCGGGATGATCGATCGGCTGACGCTGAACGGGGTGCCGAAGGACCTCACGGACGCGGTCTGGTCGGACCTCAACGGTGTCGTCCCCGGCGCGTTCGGGGCGGTCGAGGGGGAGAACACCCTGGTCGTGTACGACGTGGCCGGCAACGCCACCACCGTGCGATTCACCCTCGACGTCACCGGTCCCGCGGTCACCGTCAAAGACGGTGGAGCGTTCACCGTCGGTGCGGACGGCTCGTACGGCCTGGTGTCGTACAAGCTCAACGACGCGGGCAGGGTGGATCGGCTGGTCCTGAACGGGGTGGGGAAAGACCTGACGGACAACGTCTGGTCAGACCTCAACTTCGTGAAGCCGGGAGCGTTCGGAGCCGTCGCCGGGGCGAACACTCTGATCGTGTACGACGTGGCGGGCAATGCCACGACCGTCCCGTTCACCCTGACGGGTGGTTCGCCGTGACGAGCGCCGCAGGATAGTCCGCCCTCGCGGGGCGCGGGGCGAGGTCTCGCGCCCCGCGAGGGCGGTGCCGGGCGGTGCGTGGAGGAGGAGGCTGCCGGGGGCAGCGCTTCCACGGGGGAATCCCCGGGAGCTTCCCTCGATACGATTGCCGTTCCCCCTTTTCGCACGGCAGACGAGGACGGTTCCGCGTGGCGGCTCGGCAATCAGGAACCGCGGACCCATCGGGCAGCCCCGTTTCCGCCTCGCGCTACATCCTCCGCTCGAGGCTGTTGCGCGGCGTGTTCGTCAGCCTCGTCATCTCCGGAATCGGGATCTCGGTCACGATCCCGCAGATCACCCTGTTCCTCGTGGGGGAACTCCATCTCTCGACGGCGCAGGCCGGCCTCTACTTCCTGACCAACCTCACCGCTCCGATCGCCGGGTATCTCGTGGGCTCGCTGTCGGACCGCGCCGGCTCGCGACTGCTGGTCTTCCGCCTGTCCGCGCTCGCCGGATTCGTCGGCTGGGTCCTGATGGCGGTCGCGATGCAGGCATGGATGCCGTTCGCCATCAACATGCTCCTGCTGAGCACGGCCGGTGCCGGTGCTGCCCAGCTTCAGGCCGCGGTGAGAGATGAACTGAATCGGAGCCCCACACCGGCGGACAACGAAGTCGTCGCGGTGATGCGGATGGCCATGGCGTTCGGGTGGATCGTCGGCCCGGTCATCGGCGCCGTGCTCGGAGCGGTCATCGGACTGCGTCCTCTCCTTCTCGTCACCGGGCTCTGCGTGCTGCTCTCACTGGTCCCGCTGATCGGCGTGAAGACCGATACGGCGGCGGCGCGCAGGGCGCTGTCGACGCCGATCCGCGAGCCCGGTGCCGCCGCGCCGGCCTCGGCAGCGCCGTCGGCACCGCACCCGCGCTCCATGATGCCGCTGCTCGTCTTCACGGCGATCTACGTGCTCATCATGTGCGGCGAAACGGTCAAGCTCGCCTATCTGCCTCTGTACATGGACGGCGAGCTCGCGGTCGACGCCGGAGTTCGCGGCGCGATCATCGGCTTCCAACCTCTCGTCGAACTCCTTCTGATGCCGTTCGCCGCACGGCTGGCGACGCGATTCGGTCTCGCGCGCGTCCTGTTCGCGGGCGCCCTGATGGCGGTCGCCGCGCACGTCTCCTACGCTTCGGCCGGTCAGATCTTCCCCCACCTCGTCCCTCTCATCGTGGGACAGGTGCTCATGGCGGGTGTGATCGCAACATTCGGCGTGCTGGGCATCACGGTGGCGCAGCGACTGGTTCCGGCTCGCGTGGGGATGGCGACCAGCGTCTTCATGAGCTCCTATGCGATCAACGCCGCCGTCGGCGGTTTCGTGGGAAGCCTCGGTTCCCTGTGGCTGGGACTGCCGCAGCTCTTCTGGATTCCCGCCGTGATCTCGGCTGTCGGTGGCGTCGCCCTGATCGTCCTCAACAGGTGCGTGCCGCTGGATCCTCCTGACCGCAGTCCCTGACAGTGCGCGGAGCTACCCGGAGTACGGACGCACGCAGGTGTCCTGCGCCGCGCTCTGCCCGTCGACGTTCGCCGGCAGGCTCTCGGGCTGCGTCTCGGTGCCGGGCTGCGCCTCGGTTCCGGGCGTCGTCGTCGGTCCTTCGGACGGCGAGGCGACCGGCGGGGTGGCCAGCTCGCTGCCGCGGCCGGTGTGGTCGGCGCTGATGTTCACCGTCTCGCCCGAGGTCACCCGTTCCATCAGCGCGGCCGCGGCCTGCTCATCGGGGACGACACGATCGCCCGCCGGAAGGTGCGGATAGGAGACGAACGCGATGTTCTCGAGGGGGAGGTCGCTGAAGACCTTCGCCATCGACGCGAGGGTGCCGAGGTCGGCGAGCGGCGTGGACAGCGTCATGTTCCTGGTCGCCGCATCGGCGATCCCGTAGAGCTTCACCGGATCCGTCAAGGTGGACTGATCGCGGAGCGTGCGCACCAGAGAGGAGAGGAACACCTGCTGGGTCGAGATGCGGGCGAGATCGCTCCCGTCGCCGATGCCGTAGCGGGAGCGCAGGAGCGCCAGAGCCTGTTCTCCGCTGAGGTCGTAGGTCCCGGCTTCGGGGATCTCCAAGCCGGAGTGCCGATCGTGTACCGGACCTGCGAAGCAGATGGGCACGCCGCCGACCGCGTCGGAAGCGTCGATCACCCCGGTGAAGCTGATCTCCGCCGCGTAGGCGAGATCGATCCCGGTGAGTGCCGTGACCGTGGAGGCGACGCACCCCAGTCCGCCGCGGGCGAGGGACTCGTTGAACTGCACCCGGTGACCGGCATCCCAGGTCTTCCCGGAGTCGGGGTCGGTGCATGCGGGCATGTCGACGAGCAGATCGCGCGGGAAGGAGATCACGGTGGCCGCGTCGTGCGACTCGTTCACGTGCAGCAGCAGCGTCACGTCGTTCCTGCTGCCTTCGACGTCGCCGCCCTCACCGTACTGTGCCCCCTGCCCTGCGCGACCGTCGGAACCGACGAGCAGCACGTCGAACTCGCCGTCGAAATCCGCGACGACGGGTGGCTCGTCCGTGCGTGCGGGGTGCAGGTCGACCGTGGTGACGTTCTGCGACAACCGGATCGCCGCGACCGCGACCGTTCCTCCGCCGATGACCAGGACGGCGATTGCGGTCAGGGTGAGGAAGCGCTGCAGGCGTCTCCGGCGCTGTCCGCTCGGAGACGCCTGTCTGCGCGGAGAAGGGGACGGGGGAAGACTCATGGGCACGACCTCTCGACATCGGCGAACGGCCAGTGTCGAGGAGGAATGTCACACGAGTGTCACACGCGGGGCATGGTCACACGGAACGTCGCCCCGGGAGACCGGACCAGGAGTGCGAGGTCTCCGCCGAGGAGCCGTGCGTTGTCGCGGGCGATCGCGAGACCGAGCCCCGTTCCCACCCCGTCGGAGCGCGAACGGTCGGTGGTGACGAAGCGGTCGAACACCCGCTCCGCGTCGGCCTCGGCGATGCCGGGGCCCTGGTCGCCGACGTCGATGTGCACCGCGTCCCCGTCTTCGTGCACCCGGACGGTGAGGGGTGGTCGCCCGTGCCTGGAGGCGTTCGTGAGCAGGTTCGCCACCACGGTGTGCAGCCGGGCGGGGTCGGTGTGGATGCGGAGATCGGGGGAGATCGACACCTCGACGTGATCGACCCCTGTCGCGTCGATCACGTCGTCCAGCAGATCGGGGAGAGAGACGGTCGTGCGGTGCACGCGCGCGACCCCGCCGTCGAGGCGGGAGAGTTCGAGCAGGTGCTCGATCAGCGAGTGCAGGCGGCGGGTTCCGGTGCGTACCACCGCGGCGGCGACCGCCTGCTCCTCCGCCGTCGTCTGCTCGTCGTCGTCGAGGAGTTCGTCGACCGCCATCATCGACGTGAGGGGCGTGCGCAGCTCATGGGCGACGTCGCTGACGAGCCGTCGGGACTCCGCTTCCCGGCGCTGCAGCTGCGCGATGGTGGCCCCCAACTGTTCGGAGGAGAGACGAAGAGCGTCGGCCACCCGGTCGACGTCGTCGAACGACGGTTTCCACGCCGGTGGCCCCTCGCCGGACCCGACCGCCTGCGCGGTGTCGACCAGACGGCGGAGCGGGCGTGTCAACGCTCCGCCGAGCAGGCGTTCGAGCAGCACGACGAGCACCACCACGCCGCCGCTCAGGAGCGCCCCGGAGATGACGAGCTCCCGCACCTGCTCCCGCTGCGGCTCCATCGAGTACGCCGTGACCACGGCGAGTCGGGCGCTCGGGTCCTGGGGGAGATCGTCCCGCACCACGGAGACGAAGAAGACATCGCGCCCTTCGAGCGTGGTCATCAGCGACGTCAGGTCTCCGGAGCGCCGGGTGTCGTCGATGGCGAGCGGATCCGGCACCTGGTCCGGCCGGAGCTCGCCCGCGCTCCGGCCGCTGTCGAGGTCGATGATGACCGTCTCGCCGGGAAGGATCTCGGCGTAGTACTTCCAGGTGTCCTCGGGGGACCCGGTGGAGATGGACGTGAACAGGGCGTCCGCGGTGGTCGAGAACTCGTCGAGCAGCCCCTGTTGCCGGGATTCGTAGACGATCCGTCCCGCGGTGAGCACCACGACCCCGGTGACGAGGACCGACACCGCGATCGTGCTGCCCACGAGGGCGAGCGCGATCGCCGCACGGAGGGTGGGGCGACGACGACGTGCGGTCATCGCAGCCGGTACCCGATCCCGCGGATGGTCTCCAGCTGCGGCGTCGAGACGTTCGCTGCGGTCAGTTTGGCACGCAGCCGCTGGATGGCGGTGTCCACGACCCGCGGGGTGTCGGGCGGCGACTGCGCCCAGACCGCATCGATCAGTCGGGAGCGGCTCAGAGCGTGTCCGTCGTTCAGGGCCAGCTCATGGAGGAGCCGGAACTCGGTGGCGCTCAGCGGGAGGGGCTCGCCGTCGGCCAGCGCCTCGGCGGAGTCCTCGTGCAGTTCGAGCGACCCGACACGCAGGGGCTCCACGGTGAGGCGGGAGCTGCGACGCAGAACCGTCCGCAGGCGTGCTTCGAGCACGGCCACGCTGACGGGCTTGGCGATGTAGTCGTCGGCTCCGGCGTCGAGGCCGACGACGACGTCTGCATCCTCGTCTCGCGCGGTGAGCATCACGGTCGGGAAGCCCCATCGGGTGCGGATCTCTCGGCACAGCGAGAACCCGTCGCCGTCCGGGAGCATGACGTCGATGATCGCGACATCCGGGACGATGAGTTCGGCGAGCCGGCGGGCCGAGGCGACATCCTCGGCTGTATCGACGGTGTGGCCCCGGCGTCGCAGGGCGGTCGTGAAACCGAGGCGGATCTCCGCATCATCGTCCACGAGCATGACCTTCATCAGGCGCCCACCTCCTCGGCCATCGTGCGCTTGCGATGATAGACGGGGGCGCCCGTGCACATGCTCCATGCCCGCGGTCGCACGCGCCGCAGGAGATCGCACGCGGCGCAGGAGGCCGTCAGGCGGACCGGCTACCCTCGTGGCATGCGCCGAATCGTGGTCCTCCCCGTCGTTCTCGCTGCCGGACTCGCCGCCGGGCTCCTCGCCGGGTGCTCGCAGGTGACGCAGATGGCCGGCGACGCCGTGGGCATCGACGTGGAGGCGACCTGCACGACGATCGACGACGCCTACGGGCAGTACCAGTCGCTGCTCGACCAGGGTGAGGTCTCGGCGGAGCAGGCCGATGCCGCCCGCGATGAGCTCGTCTCATCGCTCGAGGGGCTCGCGGCGAATGTCGACGGCCAGCTGGGAGACCTCATCCGCTCGGGTGCCACGCAGATCGGCGGCATGACAGACCTGCAGGCTCCCGAGACGGTCGAGGCGATCGAGCAGCTCAAGGACTCGGCCTCGGCGTTCTGCGGCTGATCCTCCGGCCTGTGAGACGATGCCGGAGATGAGCACTGCGGCTGAAGACGAGCTCCGCGTCCTGCGGGCCCGCGCCTATGGTCCGACGGCGGACATCGAGAACGACCCGGCCGCGCTCCGGCGCCTCCAGCAGCTGGAAGCGATGCGGCAGCCGAAGCCCGCGGTGACCGATGCCGTCATGCCCGTTCCCGACGTCGAGCAGCTCGGGCGGGCCGCCCGAAACCGATCGGCCGACTCCGCTCGGCACGAGACATGGCCGGGAGAAGGCACGCCGGAGCCGGAGGGGGATGCGCTCGACGTGTTCGCCGACGCCCCCGCCGATGTTCCCGCCGATCCGTCGGATCCGGTCGCACCGAAGGAGGAACCGGCGGAGCGCATGGCGGCCTGGTTCTCGGAGCGCACGACCACGGTCCTCTGGTGGGTCGCGATCGTGGCTGCTGCCGCGATCTCGGCGGCCGTCACCTTCGCTCTCGTGAAGATCGCTCCCGTCGCCGTCTCCTCCGGAGCGCCGCAGATCGCCACCCTCGAACCCACGTCGGCCCTGCAGATCCCGGCAGGGTGGATGGGGGCCGGCCCGAGTTCCGCCGTGTTCGACTTCTATGGCCTGGCTCTGATGGAGACCACGGGAGGGTATGGCGGCGGGGGCATCGGAAGCGAGTGCTTCACCGTCGCCCGCGCCGACCAGGTTCCGAAAGCGGAGGAGTTCGACGCCTCCTCGAGCTGGAGCTATGACGGACCCATCTACACCGGCTGCGCCGTCGGCACGTTCCCCGCGACCGTCGAGGTCCCGTTCGACAGCAGCGCGCCGAAGGAACTCAGCGAACGGTTCCCCTCGGGAACGGCGCTGCAGTTCGTGTACGACGGCGAGCGCGTCGGGGTCTTCCTCGACAGCGAGGGAGCAGACCGCTAGCCGACGACCGGATCCCGGTCGTCGGACGTGCCGGCTGTCACCGAGGCGCGCTGCCGTTCGGCGTACTGCGTGCCCCACCGTGTCAGTTCGACGAGCAGCGGCGTCGCGGTCGTGCCGAGTTCGCTGAGGCGATACTCGACCTTCGGCGGCACCTGCCGGTACACCGTGCGGGTGATGAGTCCGTCCTCCTCCAGCTCGCGCAACTGGCGGGTGAGCACGCGCGCGGTGGGGTTCTCCAAGAGGCGCCCGAGTTCTCCGAACCGCAGCACCTCGTGCTCGCCGAGAAGCGTGAGGATGCTCGGCTTCCAGGCCCCGCCGAGGACCGCTATCGACACCTCGGCGTCGCATGACTCCGACCAGTCGCGCACGATCCGCTCGGTCTTCTCCCTCATCGCACCCTCCTCGTGCCGGTCGCCCATAGTATCCGTGGTGTCAGTACGTGACAGGATTCACAGTACTTGCAGCTTCTGTCCGTACTTTACAGACTGAATACGTGACTTCCACCCCCACCGTGACCGCTGCGCGTTCGACCCTTCGTCTCTGGTTCGCGATGGTGCCTCTGCTGCTCGGGATCCTGATCGGCGCGCTCGCCATCAGCAGCGTCTCCACGGCGCTTCCGGCCATCCGCGGCGAGCTCGCCCTCAGCGACACCGAGGGTCTCTGGCTCGCCGACGTCTACGCGCTCTCGCTCGCAGCGACGCTCATCCTCGCGGCGCGGATCGGCGACGCCTTCGGGCGGAAGCGGATCGTGCTGATCGGCCTCGCCGGATTCGCGGTGCTCAACGCGGTCGGCGGATTCGCGCAGAGCGGACTGCTGCTCATCGCGGTCCGGGCGCTCCTCGGCGTCGCCGAGGCGTTCGTCGTCGCCGGCGTGGTCGCCACGATCGGTGCGAAGTACCACGCCAGGGAACGGGTGCTGGCGTACGGGCTGTGGACGGCGACGTTCGGAGTGGGCAGTGCGCTGGGACCGGTTCTGGGTGGGCTCCTCGCGGAGGGGCCGGGATGGCGCTGGCTGCTGCTGGGGAGTGTGCCCCTGGCAGTGCTCGCCGGCGTGCTCGCCCTCTGGCTGGTGCCCGATTCCCGCAGCTCCCGGGCGCCGTCATGGGATCTTCCGAGCATCGCCACGTCGATCGTGGCTCTCGGCGCGCTCGCCTTCGCCCTGCACGAGGCGCTCGTCGCCCCCGTGCCGGCGGGGATCGCCGCAGTGGTCGCCGTCGGCAGTCTCGTGTTCTTCGTCCTTCGCCAGCGGAGGCTGTCCGAACCGCTCATCGACATGCGCCTGTTCGGGATCCCGGGATTCAGTCCCGCCATCACCCGCATCCTCGTCGCGAGCGGCGTCTCCTCGGCATCCGTGCTCCTGGTGAGCCTGCACCTGCAGGACACGAGAGGATGGAGCGCCGCCGAGGCCGGTCTCGCGATCCTCCCGCAGGCGGCAGCCATCGCGATCGGCGGAGTGATCGCCCCGATCGCGCTCCGCTGGGTGCGGGCCGAAGCGCTCACCGTCGGGGCGCTGCTGCTGCAGGCCGGCGGAATGGCGTGGCTCTTCACCGATCCCGAGGTCGTCGCCGCGCCGCTGGCTCTGGTCGGCTTCGGCTTCGGCATCGGGGCGACGCTCGCGGCCACCGCGCTCTTCGATGTCACCACCGAAGACGACGCCGGTCAGGTCGGCGCGATCCAGGAGGTCGGCTTCGCGCTGGGCGGCGGTCTCGGGATCGCGGTTCTGGGAACGATCGCCGCGGTGGTCGTCGGCGGCTTCACCACGGCGGTGCTCGTCGCCGCGATCGTCGTGGTCGCCGCTGCCGTGATGCCGCTCGTCCGTCGCCGGACCGTGGCTCCGCAGCAGTCGATCGGCTGACGGGGTCGGTCAGCGCCGGTCCTGCTCCAGAGCGGTGCGCGCCAGCTCTCGCGCCACCTGGAACGGCTCGGCGAAGGTCTCCATCCCGACCGTGACGATCGCACCTTCGTAGAGCAGCATCATGGCCTTCGACATCAGTGCGGGTTTCGAGAGGCGCGCTTCGCGGCACAGCTCGAAGAACAGCTCCAGCAGCCAGGCCTTCTGCCGCGACACCTCGGGAAAGACCGGGTGGCCGTCGTGGCCGTCGCCGATCTCCGCTCGGGCGTTGATGGCACTGCACCCTTTCGGGCTGTATTCGTCGGACCAGGTGATCGCCGCGTCGAACACGGCGAGGACCCGATCGATGCCGGGCTCGGGAGTGCGGTCGAGGTGCCGGGCGACGTGCGCGCGCCAGAGTGCGTCGCGGTGCTGGAGGTAGGAGACGACCAGGGCTTCCTTCGAGCCGAACCGATCGTAGAGCGTCTTCTTCGTGACCCCGGCCGCGTCGGCGATGGTGTCGACGCCGACCGCATGGATGCCGCGTTCATAGAAGAGTCGTGACGCCGCGTCGAGCACGCGGGTGGCGCCGGGGGTGAGCGGGGCGAGTTCGGGAACCGGGACGGCCATGTCTTCACTATACCGCTCTGACTACACCGACCTGTATAGTCATCGAGATGAGTAAACAGATCGGTGTACTTCGTCTCGTGGTGACGGTGCTGGCCTCCGCGGCGTTCGTCGTGACGTGGAGCTCCGGCTTCCTCGTTCCCGCGATCGCCGTCGAGGCCGTGGCGCCCCTGACCCTGCTCGTGTGGCGGTTCGTGCCGCTCGCGGTGATCCTGGTCGTCATCGTGGTGCTCACCGGGGCCTCCGAGGGCATCACTCGCGTCGATGTCGGGCGGCAGGCGCTCATCGGCCTCTTCGCGCAGTTCGGCTACTGCGCATCGGTCTATGCGGCGATCGCGGCGGGCGTCGCGACAGGGACGACCGCGCTGATCGACGCAGTGCAGCCGCTCATCGTTGCGGTCCTGGTCGGTCCGCTGCTGGGCCTGCACGTCCGCGGAGTGCAGTGGGCCGGACTCCTCGCCGGGGCGGCGGGTGTGCTCCTGGTCGTGCGGTCGCAGCTCGACGATTCGGAGGCGCACCCGTCCAGCTATGTGTGGCCGGCGCTGGCGATGGCCTGCCTGATCGTCGGCACGTTCCTCCAGCGCCGCTCGGCGCCGCGGACCGGCACCCTCGTCACGCTGGCCATCCACGTGACCGTGACGGCCGTGGCACTCGTGCCCATCGCCGCGGTCTTCGGAGCGCTCGCGCCCCCGGCATCCGTCTCGTTCTGGCTCGCCGCAGGATTCGCCGCCGCCTTCCCGACTCTCGCCGCCTACGGGCTGTACTGGTGGCTGCTGCGCCGGGTGGGCATCACAGCATTGAACGCGCTGCTCTTCCTGGTCGCTCCGACGACCGCAGCCGCGGGAGCGCTGCTGCTCGGGGAGCCGCTCACCGTCATCACGCTCCTCGGATTCGTCCTGTGTGCTGCCGGCGTCGCGGCCGTGCTCGTGAGCGAAGCACGTGCCGGGGGAGAGGGTGAGCGCGATGTTACGATGGCGACGGCAGCTGCGAGGGAGTGACGACCCTCGGCCTTCGGGCAGGCGGCTCCCGCGCGTCCGGCGTATCGACGAGAGGCCGATGAGCGATCGGCGAAGGTGTGGTGGCACCGCGATCTAGCCCCCGCCCGCACCTCCAGGGCTTTCGCCACCTGGAGGAATCATGTCGTCATCCGACCCCGCTCGCACTCTCGCCGCCCGGCTTCCGTTCACGCCCCCTGGCGCGCGCATCACCCTCATGGGACACGTGCATCGGCGCAGGGAACTCGCCACCGTGTCGTTCCTTATCCTGCGCGACCGCACCGGACTCGCGCAGATCGTGTTCCGGCCCGAACAGCTGCCGGAGGGCGGCCTGCCGGGTGAGGAGACGGTCGTGCGCATCGAAGGTACGGCCACGGCGAACGCGCATGCCCCCGGCGGCATCGAGGTGACCGCTCCCGACATCACCCTGCTCTCGGAGCCCGCGCGCACCCCGGTCGTCGAGCTGTGGCGTCCCACACTCGACGCCGCGCTTCCGACCGTGCTCGACCATGCGGCCGTGACCTGGCGGCATCCTGCCCAGCGTGCCAAGTGGGAGCTGGCGGCGGCGAGCATGCGCGCATTCCGTCACACGCTCGACGCCGAGGGATTCACCGAGATCCAGACGCCCAAGCTCGTCGACTCCGTCACGGAGTCGGGGGCCAACGTGTTCCCCGTCGACTACTTCGGCACCACCGCCTACCTCGCGCAGAGTCCGCAGTTCTTCAAGCAGCAGCTGGTCGGCGTCTTCGAGCGCGTCTACGAGACGGGGCCTGTGTTCCGAGCCGAGCCGCACGACACGGTGAGGCACCTCGCCGAATACGTGTCGCTCGACGCCGAGCTGGGCTTCATCCGCGACCATCGCGATGTGCTCGCGCTGCTGCATCGGGTCCTGCTCGGCATGATCGACGGCATCCGCACCGAGAGCGCGGAGGCCGTCGAGCGCCTCGGTCTCGCTCTTCCGACGATCCCCGACGAGATCCCGGTGATCCACTTCCAGGACGCGCTGCGGCGGGTCGGCGCCCCGGACGACGAGCCCGACCTGGCTCCCGCGCACGAGCGCGCTCTCGGCGAATGGGCGAAGGAGCGGTACGGCAGCGACGTGCTCGCCGTGGAGGGGTATCCGATGCGCAAGCGGCCCTTCTACACGCACCCCCAGCCGGACGACCCGCGGTGGAGCAACAGCTTCGACCTGATCTTCCGTGGCCTCGAGCTCGTGACCGGCGGGCAACGCCTGCACCGTCACTCCGAGTACGTCGCGGCCATCGAGGCGCGGGGTGAATCGCCCGACGCCTACTCCGCGTACCTCTCGGCCTTCGCCCACGGGATGCCGCCGCATGGCGGTTTCGCGATCGGGCTGGAGCGCTGGGTGTCGCGGCTCATCGAGGCGTCGAACATCCGTGAGGTGACGCTCTTCCCACGCGATCTGCACCGGCTCACCCCGTGAGCGGTCGGCGTCGGCATCCGTCGTGACTCCTTGGGTCGCGGTGCGCGATAGCATCTGTTCCATGAACTTCAACCTCTCCGCATGGTGGTGGCTGCGATAGCAGCCGGTTGAAGCATGATCACGGGCTGCGCGGCAGTTCGTGACAGCACCCGAGAACTCCGTGCGGCTCCCGACGCAGGGAGAGACAGATGGATTCGTTCACCGCGACCGCGCAGCGATCGACGGAGGTCGCCGACGCCGTGGCCCGGCACCCGGAAAGGTTCCGCGTGCTCACGGGGGAGCGCCCGACTGGGGCGCTCCACCTCGGACATTTCTTCGGCACCATCCGGGAGCGCGTGCGGCTGCAGGATGCCGGGGTCGAGACGTTCCTCGTGCTCGCCGACTACCAGGTCATCACCGATCGCGACACGACGGCGCACGTGCGCGACAACGTGTACGGTGCGGTCCTCGACTACCTCGCCGCGGGGATCGACCCGCAGCGGACGACGATCTTCACCCACTCGTCGGTTCCGGCGCTGAACCAGCTGCTGCTGCCGTTCCTCAGCCTCGTCACCGAGGCGGAGCTGCACCGGAACCCGACGGTCAAATCGGAGCTCGAGGCGTCGGGGCGGGCGCTCAGCGGGCTGCTGCTGACCTACCCGGTGCATCAGGCCGCCGACATCCTCTTCTGCAAGGGCAACCTCGTGCCGGTGGGGAAGGACAACCTGCCGCATGTGGAGATGACGCGGGTGATCGCTCGGCGGTTCAACGACCGGTACGGCGCGATCTTCCCGGTTCCGGAGGCGCTGATCACCGCGACCCCGGAGGTGCCGGGGCTCGACGGCCGGAAGATGTCGAAGAGCTACGGCAACGCGATCGCGCTGTCGATGACACCGGACGAGACCGTCGCGGCGATCCGTCGCACACGGACCGATCAGGATCGGCGGATCACCTTCGACCCGCAGCATCGCCCCGGCATCTCGGCGCTTCTGACGACGGCCGCTCTGTGCCTGGACGTCTCTCCCGAGGAGCTGGCGGATCGCATCGGCGACGGCGGCAGCAGCGCGTTGAAGTCGCTCGCCGCCACCGCTGTGAACGAGTTCCTCGCTCCCCTGCGGGAGCGCCGCCGAGCTTTCGCCGCTGATCCCGACCTCGTACGCTCCGTGCTCCGCCGGGGGAACGAGCGTGCCCGTGGCATCGCCGACGCGACCCTCGACGAGGTGCGGGAGGCGATGGGGACCGTGTACTGAGTGCGCATGCCTGCCGCGGCGGTGGCGCTCGCTAGGGGCGGCGCGCTTCGATGAGGTGACGGGTCGAGTGCGCGATGAACGGACCGTCCTGCTGGATCAGGTCGTGGAGGTCGCGCAGTCGGTCGCGGCTGTTCTCCACGGTGAATCCCGGCACCCACCAGATCACCTTGCGCAGGAGATAGACAGCGGCGGCGACGTCGTGGATCTCGATGCGCAGGCGCGCGGTGCGCAGGTCCACGATCTCGAGCCCGGCAGCCTCCGCGGCGGCGACCTCATCATCCTGGTGGCGTCCGCGGCGTGCCTCGGGCTGCGGGCCCAGGAAGAACTCGATCAGCTCGAACGCGCTCGCCGGCCCCACGTGCTGCGCGAAATAGGTGCCGTCGTGCGTCAGCACCCGTGCGATCTCCGACCACCAGATCGTCGCGGGGTGCCTGCTGGTCACCAGGTCGAAGGCCTCGTCGGCGAAGGGCAGTGGAGGCTCGTCGGGGTCGGCGACGACCACCACGCCGCGGGGGTGCAGCAGCTGCGTCGCGCGACGCACGTTCGGGGGCCACGACTCGGTCGCCACGGCCGCTGGCGGGAAAGACGCCGCTTCGGCGAGCACCTCGCCGCCCCCGGTCTGGATGTCGAGCGACGCCGAAGCGGTGCCGAGACGGTCGGACAGCAGGCGGGCGTAGCCCCACGGCGGCCTCTCCTCGGTCGCTCGGCCATCCAGCCAGGCGAAGTCCCACCCGGTGACGTCAGCGGTGTCGCCGGCCTCGATCAGCGCCTCGAAGGAATCCGTCATGGGTCGATTCTCCCAGCCCGGTCTACTACGGGTGAGATGCCCCGGCCCGCCTTCCGTTCCTCGCGCTCCTGCGGTCTACTGGACGCGAATCGACCGATGGGCGGGAAGGAAGATCGACATGTATCGGAGCAACGGAAACTACGAGGCCTTCGCGCGGCCCCGCAAACCCGAAGGGGCGGACGACAAGACCGTGTGGCTGGTCGGGGGCGGCCTCGCCGCGATGGCGGCGGCGATCTTCATGATCCGCGATGGCCAGATCGCCGGCGAGCGGATCACGATCCTCGAGGAGCTGGGTCTTCCCGGTGGAGCGCTCGACGGCATCAAGTATCCGGAGAAGGGATTCGTGATCCGCGGCGGGCGCGAGCTCGAGGACCACATGGAGTGTCTGTGGGATCTGTTCCGCTCGGTGCCATCGCTCGAGATCGACGGCGCCAGCGTGCTCGACGAGTTCTACTGGCTGAACAAGGACGACCCGAACTCGTCCCTGTGCCGGGTGACGGAGAAGCAGGGGCAGGACGCCCACACCAACAAGCTGTTCACGCTCTCCGACAAGGCGCAGAAGGACATCATCGATGTGATCCTCGCCACGCGGGAGCAGATGGAGGGCAAGCGCATCGATGAGGTGTTCGGCGAGGAGTTCCTCGCGAGCAACTTCTGGCTCTATTGGCGCACGATGTTCGCCTTCGAGGAGTGGCACTCCGCCCTGGAGATGAAGCTGTACCTCCACCGTTTCATGCACCACATCGGCGGTCTCCCCGACTTGTCGGCGCTCAAGTTCACGAAGTACAACCAGTACGAATCGCTCGTGCTGCCGATGCGGAAGTACCTCGACGACCACGGGGTGCGGTTCCGCTTCCATCACACCGTCACCGACGTGCACTTCGACCTCACGGACGGGCGCAAGCAGGCGACGCGCATCGACTGGATCGTGGATGGCGAGCCCGGTGGCGTGGACCTCGGACCGGACGATCTGTGCCTCATGACGATCGGGTCGCTGACGGAGAACTCCGACAACGGCGATCAGAACACGGCGCCCCGGCTCCTCGACGGTTCCGCCCCCGCGTGGGACTTCTGGAAGAAGGTCGCCGCGAAGTCGCCCGACTTCGGGCGCCCCGAGGTGTTCTGCAACGACATCGACAAGACGAAGTGGGAGTCGGCGACGGTCACCACGATCGACGAGCGCATCCCCGCGTACATCGAGAAGATCGCGCAGCGCGACCCCTTCTCGGGGAAGGTCGTCACCGGTGGCATCGTCACGGCGAAGGACTCGTCGTGGCTGATGAGCTGGACCGTGAACCGGCAGCCGCATTTCAAGGCGCAGAAGCCCAACGAGATCGTGGTGTGGGTGTACGGGCTGTTCGTCGAGACGCCGGGCGACTTCATCAAGAAGCCGATGCAGGACTGCACGGGCGAGGAGATCGCGCAGGAGTGGCTGTATCACCTCGGGGTTCCCGTCGCGGACATTCCCGAGCTCGCCGCATCCGCCGCGAAGACGGTGCCGGTGATGATGCCGTACGTCACGTCGTTCTTCCTGCCGCGCAAGGCCGGCGACCGCCCGCAGGTGGTGCCGGAGGGCAGCGTGAACTTCGCCTTCCTCGGTCAGTTCGCCGAGACCACCCGCGACACCATCTTCACGACCGAGTATTCGGTGCGCACCGCGATGGAGGCGACCTATCAGCTGCTCGACATCGAGCGCGGTGTGCCGGAGGTGTTCAACTCCACCTACGACATCCGCTACCTGCTGAAGGCGACCGCGCGGTTGCGCGACGGCGAGGCCGTGCACATCCCCGGGCCGAACTTCGTGAAGGGCAAGCTTCTCGACAAGCTCGACAACACCCAGATGGGCGAGCTCCTCACCGACTTCGGTCTGATCCCGGCGCACGGAAGCACGACCAGGCGCGAGCGAGCGGACGACGCCATCGAGTGACCGGCTGCGGGGGAGTGGGACGCGACCTCACTTCCCCGCCGCGGAGTAGCTTCTGCACGACGCAGTTTCGGGTGAGGGCGGGGCACACGGCCGAAACGGTCGGCTACGCGCACAATGGGGGGACGATGACGACCGCCTTCTCTCGTTCCGTCTCCGTGGTGATCCCGGTACGGAACGACGCCCGCCTGCTGGAGGTGTGTCTGCGGGCGCTCGAGCATCAGACCCGGATCGCCGATGAGATCGTCATCGTCGACAACGGCAGCAGCGACGACACGGTCGCCGTCGCCGAGGGGTTCGGGGCACGGGTCGTCACCGAGCCGGTCCCGGGCATCCCGCGCGCATCGGCGGCCGGTTACGACGCGGCGACGAGCGACATCATCGCCCGGCTCGACGCCGATTCCCGCCCGGGGCCGGATTGGGTGGAGCGGATCGAGCGCACCTTCCGCGACCGCCCCGACGTCGACTTCGTCACCGGCGAACCGCGCTTCTACGGTTCGACGCCTCTGGTGCGTTGGATGGGGACGCATCTGTACATCGGCGGCATGTACGCCTCGATGACTCCGGTCCTCGGGCACGCACCCCTCTATGGATCGAACATGGCGATGCGTGCCTCCGTCTGGCGGGTGCTGAGCGGAGAGGTGCATCGGGAGGCGACGAACATCCACGACGACTTCGACCTGTCGTTCCATGTGCGTCCGGAGATGACGGTGCTGCGCGATCGGGGCCTCGTGGTCGAGGTGTCGGCGCGACCGTTCCAGGACTGGGCGTCTCTGCGACGGCGGTTGAGCTACGTGCTGCCCACGGTGCGGTTGCATCTGTCGCCGGAGCCTCTGCATCAGCGGCGCCGGGCTCGGCGCGAGGCCGATAGGTCCGCAGCCGGTCGGTGACGCCGGAGGCGGGTCAGTCGCGAGCCCGCGTGTAGAGATCGAGCAGGTCGGCGGTCAGCTGGTGCGGTGTGGTCTCGCTCGGGCTGTGTCCCGTCGGGTACGCCCGGAACTCCGCGCCGATCTCGCGTGCATACCGTTCGTGGGCGGCGAGCGGCCACAGGTCGTGCGATCCCGCGACGACGAGCTTGGGCATCGGCAATCCCCGCACGCGGCTGCGCAGATCGGGAGCGGCCATCATCAGGCCGACGATCTCATCGACGCTGCGTCTGCTCGTGAGCGCGAACCGCGAGCGGACGAACTCGAGGCGCCGTGGGGGCACCCGGTTCTTGTTCGTCACGATCCCCCAGATCATGAGGCCGGCGCCGCGACGAGGACTCGCGATCGGGGCGAGGGGTCCCAGCCACTTCATGCTCGCGAACACGTTGCCGGAACCGGGAGGAGTGGTCAGGAGCGTGAGGGAGAGCACGAGGTCGGGGCGACGGACGGCGACCAGCTGTGCGACGGTGCCGGCGAACGAGTACCCGAGCAGATGCGCCGGCGCGCCCGCGTCGAGGAATGCGACCAGGTCGGCGATGAACAGCTCGTACGTGTAGGCGGAGTCTGCGCCGGCCGCGTGCGACTCGTACTGCCCGGCGAGGTCGAACGACTGCACGAAGTACCCCGCATCGGCCAGCAGCGGCAGCATCAGGGCGAAGTCCTCCTTGGAACCGGTGGCCCCGGGCACCAGGACCACGCGCGGACGCTCGGGTGCGCCCAGCGAGATCACGGACAACTCGCCGCTGGGGGCACGGAACCACGATCTCGTCGATCCGGCGGGAGGCACGGTCCAGTCGACGTCCCCGATGGCCGCGTCGAGAGAGGCCGGGGCGCCGGGCGCCCGTCCGCTCCTGGAATCAGTCGACACGCTGACACGGTACCGCTCGGTTCCGCCGAGCAGAAGCACGACGCGAGCACATACGCCTTTAGTTGCGCTTTGGCAACTAAAGGCGTATGGTTGACCTCGATCAACTTTCTACGCAGGAGCGTTACCCCGTGACACACACCCCATCCGCACCCCCCGAGACGACCCGGTCGGCTCGCGAGGTCTTCACCGCGATCTCCGGGCTCGTCGTCGGCATGTTCGTCGCCGTGCTCTCGGGCACCGTGGTGTCGACCTCGATGCCGGTCATCATCGCCGACCTCGGCGGCACGCAGTCCCAGTACACCTGGGTCATCACCGCGAGCCTTCTGGCCACCGCCGTCTCGACCCCGATCTGGGGCAAGCTCGCCGACCTCGTCGACCGCAAGGTGCTCGTCCAGATCTCCCTCATCCTCTTCACGGTCGGCACCGTGATCGCCGGCTTCTCGACCGACACGAACATGCTCATCGCGGTCCGCGTCATCCAGGGCATCGGCGTCGGCGGCCTGATGTCGCTCGTCATGATCGCCGTGGCCCTCATCATCTCCCCGCGTGAGCGCGGCAAGTACATGGGCGTCGTCGGCGGCATCATGGCCCTCGGCACCATCGGCGGCCCGCTGCTCGGCGGACTTCTCACCGACGTGTGGGGCTGGCGCTCCAACTTCTTCGTCGGCGTGCCGTTCGCGATCCTCGCCCTGGTGCTCCTGCAGTTCACCCTGCACCTGCCGAAGCCCCAGCGCGACACCAAGGTCTCGATCGACTACTTCGGCATCGTGCTCCTCGCGGTCGGCGTCTCGACCCTCCTGATCTGGGTCTCGATGGGCGGCAACCAGTTCGACTGGGACTCCTCGACGAGCATCATGCTGATCGTCACCGCCGCGGTCGCGATCGCCGCGTTCATCACGGTCGAGTTCTTCGTCAAGGAACCGATCGTCCCGATGTCGCTGTTCCGCAACCGCACCTTCACCCTGTCGGTCATCGCCTCGATCGCGATCGGCGTCTCGATGTTCGCGACGTCGGTGTTCCTCGCGCAGTACTTCCAGCTCGCCCGTGGCGCCACGCCCACCGAGTCCGGCCTCATGACCATCCCGATGATCATCGGCCAGATGGGGGCGTCGATCATCATCGGCCAGCTCGTGAGCCGCTTCGGCAAGTGGAAGGGCTGGATGCTGACCGGGTCGGTCCTCGCGACCGTCGGCGTCAGCCTGATGGCCACGCTCCGCTACGACACCCCGTTCCCGCTCGTCGCCGTCTACATGTTCGTGCTCGGCGCCGGCCTCGGCATGGTCATGCAGAACCTCACGCTGATCGTGCAGAACGACACTGCTCCGCAGCAGCTGGGCGCCGCCTCGTCGAACGTGAACTTCTTCCGCACGATCGCCGGCACCATCGGCGTCACCGTGATGGGCTCGCTGCTGTCCACCAGCGTCGCGAACTACATCACCGATGCGCTCGACGGCTTCGTCCCGTCGACACCCGCCGAGATCGACGCGCTCAAGCACCTCGCCTCGGGTGACGTCCCCAAGGTCGGTCAGCTGCCCGACACGATCCGCACGATCGTCGAAGGAGCTTACGGTCACGGCATCGCCGATTCCTTCATCATCGCCATCCCGCTCGCGGTGATCGCGATCATCGCGATCGCGTTCATCAAGAACAAGCCGCTGTCGACCAAGAACGCCGCCGAGCAGATGCTCGAGCAGGCTGAGGAATCGGTGATCGAGGTCTCCGAGGCCGAGGTCGGAGCCTCGCTCTCCACTGGAACCATCCGGATCGAGGGTGCCGGCAGCGCCCCCGCGACCGGTGCGGTCCGCGTTCTCGAGCGCGACGATCGTGCCCGTGATGACGTTGCCCGCGAAGACCGGGACGGGGAGCGCTGAGGTCATGGCCTCGGCAGCGGTCGCGGCGTCGGATGTCGACAGTGCGCTCGGTGACCTCCAGGCGCATCTGAACCTCATCTTCGCGAGGACCCGGTCGCTGTGGAAGGAATCCGCAGCCCGGGTCCACCCGGAGCTGCAGGTGGCCGGCTACAAACTGCTGACCTTCATCGACAGGGCGGGAACGGCCAACGCGCACGAGATCGCCGAGCGGTTCGAGATGGACAAGTCGGTCATCAGCCGTCAGGTGCGGATGCTGGAAGAGCTCGGTCTCCTCGAGTCCCGCCCCGACGAGCGCGACGGTCGGCTGCGGGTGCTGAGCGTGACCGCCACGGCCTGTGATGCGCTCGCCGCGGTCCGCCGCGACTACGGCACCCGTCTCCAGGCCGTGATCGATGAGCTGACTCCCGAAGAGATCCGGGCGGCGTCCAAGGCCTTCCGGCTGCTGGCCGAGGTCTGACCCGAAGCCCCGCCGTCACGATCGACGGCGGGGCTTCGCCGTACACTGGCGAGCATGAGCGCCTCCTCCGACGCCCCTGCCGATGATGCCGCCGATGATGCCGCCGATGATGCCGCCGATGATGCCGCGGGGGCCCCTGGCGAGACCCGTGCATCCGCTGCCGCGACCGACCTGCTGGGCGACGCCGACCTCGACCAGGCCGTCACCAGGGTCGAGCAGGAACTGGGTCGACTCTTCGCGCGGATCCGCATCGGCTGGCGTGAGGCCGCAGCGACCGTGCATCCCGATCTGCAGCCCCTCGGCTATCAGGTGCTGACCTCCATAGCGACGGGAAAGGCGACCTCGGCCGGAGCGATCATCGAACGGCTGCAGACCGACAAGTCGGCGGTGAGCCGCCAGGTGCGACAGCTCGAACAGCTCGGACTCGTGGAGAGTGTGCCGGACCCGGAAGACCGCAGGGCCCGTGTGCTCGTGGCGACCGACCTGGCGCAGGAGCGGGTGGCGCTCGCCCGTTCGCGCTATGAGGGGCGCATCGGCGAGCGGCTGCGCAACTGGACCGCGGCCGATCTCGACCACTTCGCCGATCTGCTCGCCGGCCTCGGCGGCTGAGGGAGACGACCGACCTCGTCCGGCGGAGCGAAACGCCGACCGGGAATATGCTGATCCCCTCGCGCCTTACCTCCCACTGTGAATCTCTACGAGCCCGCCGTCTTCGGCGCCCTGCAGCTGTCCAACCGCGTCGTCATGGCGCCTCTCACCCGCACCCGTGCGGATGACGACGGTGTCCCGACCGCGACGATGGAGGAGTACTACCGGCAGCGTGCGGGGCAGGGGCTCATCATCTCCGAGGGCACGTGGCCGGTCGCCGAAGGCAAGTCGTACCCCGGGCAGCCGGGCATCGTGACGCCCGGGCAGATCGAGGGGTGGAAGCCGATCACCGCAGCCGTCCATGACGCGGGGGGAACGATCGTCATGCAGCTCATGCACGGTGGCCGTGTGGGGCACCCCGCCATCTCGGGCGAGGCGCGAGTCGTCGGTCCGAGTGCGCTCGCGGCACCCGGACAGACGCGCACGCCCGAGGGCAAGGCCGATCTGCCGGTGGCTCATGCGCTCACCCTCGACGAGATCCCCGAGGTCGTCGAGCAGTTCGCGCAGGCCGCCCGCAACGCGATCGCCGCCGGCTTCGACGGTGTCGAGGTGCACGGCGCGAACGGGTACCTCGTGCACGAGTTCCTCTCGCCGGTGTCGAACATCCGCGAGGACTCGTACGGCGGATCGCCCGAGAACCGCGCGCGCTTCGCGATCGAGGTCACCGCGGCCGTCGCCGGTGCTGTCGGAGCCGACCGCACCGGCATCCGCCTGTCGCCGCAGCACAACATCCAGGGTGTGCTGGAGGAGGACGATGCGGATGTCCGCGCGACCTACACGGCCCTCGCCGAGGGTCTCGCGCCGCTCGGCCTCGCGTTCATCGACGTGCTCAACGCCGACCCCGCCGGAGAGCTCGTGCAGCACATCCGTCGCACGGCGGGTGCGCCCCTGATCGTCAACACCGGCTTCGCGGCGGAGACGACCAAGGATGAGGCCGAGTCGCTCGTCGCCGACGGACGGGCGGACGCCGTCGCCGCCGGTCGTCCCGTGATCGCGAATCCCGACCTGGTCGAGCGCTGGATCCAGGGAGCCGAGCTCAACGACCCGCGTCCCGAACTGTTCTACGGCCGGACCGCCGAGGGATACAGCGACTACCCGTCGCTGGAGTCGGTGCGCGCCGGAGTCTGAGGCGGCGTCGACAAGCGCGTGAGGGCGAGGTCGATGAGGGCGAGCGCGTCCCGCGGGATCACCGCGGTGCACACGACGTGCTCGTCGACCCGGAAGCCGATGCTGTAGACGAACGGGTCGGTGTCGACGCACAGCGCGGGACGCTCCTCGCCGTCGACCTCGACCGAGGCGTCCGATGCCGAGGCGGCGGGGGGCTTCCCGGTCCCGTCGGCGTCGGCACGGGGTCGGTCGAGAGGCCGAGCTCGCCGCGGAAGCGGTTGCGCAGGATGTGGTCGGTGTGCGCGGCGAGCTGCTCGGCGAGAGAGGCCCCCTCCCGGCCGGGCGATGCATGCCAGGTCGTCCGCACCGCCTCCCACAGCATCGGGTACCGGAAGGCCTGCACCTGCGCGATCAGCCAGGCCGGACGACCCCAGGGCGGCTCTTCCGTGAGGGAGCGCCGTGTGGGTTCGTCCAGCTCGATCTCGTTGCGGGGATCGGCATGGTCGTCGGGGTGCCGCCACAGCGTGTAGCTGAACGATGCCGAAACCTCGTCGCGGCCCGCTGCGCCGGAGATCTCCATGAAGCCGGCCACGGGGAGTCGCGTGAGAGCGCGCTGCGGCTTCAGCTCGAATACCGGGAAGGGGAGGCTCTGCAATCGGGCATCGGACTCGATGCTCGGGTCGGGGGCATCGGTCGGGACCACTCCGCTGTACTCCATCGGTCCAGTGTGGCGCGATCGCTCCCGGATCACAGCACGATGTCGCCCGCGGTGTCGAGCGTCCGCCATCCGGACTCCCGCGCTCCCTGTCGCGGGAGCGTGTCCGCCTCGACCAGTGCTCCGAGGTCGATGCCGGTGAGTGCGACGATGTCGGCGATCGGCACCTGGAACGTGCGGAAGGCGCCGAGCGGGGGGACGGCGAGCGTCTCATCCCGCATGTCGACGAGGTCGGACTGATCGAGCACGAAGCCCGCGGCGGCGAGGCCATCCGGTCCCTGCCACGCGGCGACCTTCCAGAAGCGGAGGGGCACGCGGATGCCTCGGTAGGGAGGATCGCTCTCGGCCAGTACCGGGGCGGTGAACACCGACAGGCGCTGATCGGTGCTCTCGGCATAAGCGAGCACGTGGTCTTCGAGGCCGAGCCACAGCTCCTTCGACTGGTTGAATCCCGCAGCCTGCGGCGCAGCGTTGGGATAGAAGAAGGTCGCCTCGCTGGCGGCGCGCGCGGTCTGCGTCGGTCCCCATCCCGGGTCTCGTCGCCGCACGAGGTGCCCGCGGTCGAGGTCGTTCCGCGTGTACACCTCGGGTCCCGTCTGCTCGTCGGCCGGGAGGCGGTCGTCGAGTCGCCAGTCGCCGGTGCGCGGCAGGTCCTGCAGCGTGGCGCCGTCGATGTTCACCGCCGTGACCGCCGCGAGACGCCGCTCGGGGTCGAGCAGCACCGTGAATCGCGGATACGGGAGCGAACGCATCTCGCGTTCGGGACAGGGGAGGGGGAGCCGTTTCCCGAGGAAGTCCGATTCGTAGCCGTCGGTCATGCCCCCATCGTGCCCGGTGCCTCCGACGTGCGCACCCCGAAGTCGAAGCAGACCGTGCGGATCTTTTGACATAGGTCAAAAGATCGCCTACGGTCGAACCATGGCCCAGGCACCCGATCGCGAAGACGTCGAAGATGGCATCGTCGGGTCGACCGCGGCGGAGATCTCCGAGAGCGTGCGCGACCTCGTCGAGCGGGGTGCATACGCTCCGGGAGACCAGCTGCCGTCGGTCAGATCACTCGCCGCTCGCCTCGGCGTGAACAGGAACACGGTGCTGGCGGCCTATCGTTCGCTGGTCACCGCGCGCATCGCCGCCACGGGTGGCCGCACCGGAACCACGGTGCTCGGGCCGGCGCAGAACCCCGACGAGGGATTCACCCCCGGCTCGGTGCTGCGTGATCTCGGCAGCGGCAATCCCGATCCCGCCCACCTTCCCGACCTCGCAGCCGCCTTCGCCGCTGTCACGCCCGGCCACGTGCTCTACGGTGAGTCCGTCATCGACGCCGACCTCGCCGAATGGGCGACCGAGTGGATCGCGGCCGACCATCCGCGTCCGTTCCGCCTGTCGATCACCTCCGGGGCGGTCGATGCCGTCGAGCGCCTCTTGGCCCAGACCCTGGTGCAGGGCGACCGCGTCGGGCTCGAAGACCCGTGCTTCCTCTCCAGCATCCACACCGCGCGTCTCGCCGGATACGTGCCGGTCGCCATCCCCGTCGATCGCGAAGGGATGACCGTCGCCGGCCTGCGTGCGGCCCTCGAGAGCGGCGCGCGCGCGATCGTCTGCACGCCGCGTGCCCACAACCCGACCGGTGTCGGCACCAGTCCTGCACGCGCACGAGAGCTCCGCGAGGTCCTCGCCGATCATCCGCACGTGCTCGTCATCGAAGACGACCATTTCTCGATGCTCGCACCCACGCCCTACGAGAGCATCATCGCCCCCACGCAGCAGCGGTGGGCGCTGGTCCGCTCGGTGTCGAAGTTCCTCGGGCCCGACATGCGCCTCGCGGTGACGGCATCCGATCGGGTGACCGCTCAGCGTCTGGCGCTGCGCCTGAGCCCCGGAACCATGTGGGTGAGCCATGTGATGCAGCGGCTCGCCGCCACGATGCTGCGCGATGACGAGACCCGGGAGCTCATCATCGAGGCGGGCGCGCACTATGCGGGGCGCAACCGCCTCTTCGTGTCGATGCTCGTCGAACAGGGGATGCATGCGCAGGCGGACAGCGGGCTCAACGTGTGGGTCGACGTCCGCGACGATGCGACGGAGATCAGCCGTCGCCTCGCTTCGCGCGGGTGGCTCGTGCGCCCCGGCTCCGAGTTCGCGCTCGATCCCGGCAGCTCGCAGGGCTCCACCCAGCTTCGCCTGACCGTGCACACGCTCGACGACGCGGAGATGCAGCGCCTCGTCGACGACCTCGTCGGGGTCGCCGGGGGCTCGAGCGCGGCGGGGGTGGAGGCGTGACCCCGTCCCGGCCGGAGAGGGCCGATCATCGGATCGGACGCTCCTCGCGGTTGGAAGGCGTCCTGTACGACCTGCGCGGACCGGTTGCCGAGCGCGCGGCCGAATTGGAGAAGCGCGGAGAGTCCATCCTCCGTCTCAACATCGGCAACCCCGCCCCGTTCGGCTTCGACGCCCCGCCGGCCATCGTCGAGGCTCTCCGCTCGGCGTTGCCTCAGGCGCACGGCTACTCCGAGTCGGCCGGTCTTCCCGAGACCCGCGAAGCGATCGGAGCGCATTACGCGCTGCGCCCCGGATTTCCCGCACTGGGGATCGACGACATCACCGTGGGGAACGGCGTCTCGGAGCTCGTGGGGCTGACGCTGCAGGCGCTGCTCGAGCCGGGCGACGAAGTGCTCATCCCGAGCCCTGACTACCCCTTATGGACGGCGTCGACCGTGCTGGCCGGAGGGCGAGCGGTGCACTATCCGTGCCTCGAGGCCGAAGGATGGACGCCCGACCTCGCCGCGATGGAGGCGTCGATCGGTCCGCGAACCGCGGCCATCGTGGTGATCAACCCGAACAATCCGACCGGTGCGGTCTACACGCGTACGGTCCTCGAGCGGATCGCCGAGCTCGCGCGGCGCCACGGCCTCCTGCTGCTCTCGGACGAGATCTACGACCGGGTCGTCTTTCCGGGATACGCGCATGTGTCCATGGCGCAGATCGCCCCCGACGTTCCGTGCGTCACGTTCGCCGGGCTGTCCAAGACCCACCGTGTCGCGGGCTACCGTGCGGCATGGATGACGACGACGGGGTTCCACCGCGACGATCCCTTCCTCTCCGGGGTGCGTCTGCTCGCCTCGATGCGCATGTGCGCGTCGGTGCCGGCCCAGCACGCGATCACCGCGGCCCTGACCCACGACGACTCGCTCGACGCTCTGGTGGCGCCCGGCGGCCGGCTGACGCGGCAACGGGATGCGGCCCTCGAAGCGCTCGAGGCGATTCCCGGGGTCGATACGCAGCCGGCGGGTGGGGGGCTCTACCTCTTCCCGCGACTGGATCCCGAGGTGCACGGCATCGAAGACGACGAGCAGCTGGTGCTCGACTTCCTCGACGCCGAGCGGATCCTCCTCGTACACGGCAGGGCCTTCAACCTGCAGACGCCCGACCACCTCCGGATCGCTTTCCTTCCGGAGGCCGAAGTGCTCACCGACGCGCTCCGTCGGCTCGGAACGTTCCTGAACGGGTACTCGCCGCCGGGACGCTGAGCACATCCGACCCGGTGGAGTGACCGAGTGGCCAGGTCGCGGTCCGCAAGACCGTGCACGCAGGTTCGATTCCTGCCTCCACCTCAACCGGGCTCATGCGAGCCGCCGCCGACGAAGGGCTTCCACGATGGACAGCGCATTCATTCCCGCCGCCAAGCCGATCATCGGCGATGACGAGGTCGCCGCCGTCGAACGCGTGCTCCGCAGCGGCATGCTCGCCCAGGGGGCGGAAGTCGCAGCCTTCGAAGCCGAGTTCTCCGCGCAGTTCCTCGACGGACGGACGGCGGTCGCCGTCAACTCCGGCACGAGCGGTCAGCTGCTCGGGCTCATCGCCGCAGGCGTGGGTCCGGGGGATGAGGTGATCGTCCCCTCCTTCACCTTCGCGGCCGTCGCCAACTCCGTCGTCCTCGCTGGGGCGACTCCGGTCTTCGCCGACATCGAGCCGGCGCACTTCACCCTCGACCCCGAACGGGTGCGGGCGGCGATCACCCCGAGGACGAAGGGGATCATGCCCGTGCACCTGTACGGGCACCCCTTCCTCGTCGATGGCATCGAAGCGCTGGCGGGAGAGCACGGACTCGCCATCTACGAGGATGCCGCGCAGGCGCACGGAGCCGCCTGGCGCGGACGTCCGGCGGGAACCATCGGTGCGTTCGGGATGTTCAGCCTGTACCCCACCAAGAACATGACCGCCATCGAGGGCGGCATCGTCTCGTGTGCCCGGGACGATCTCGCCAGGACCGTCCGCCTGCTGCGCAATCAGGGGATGGAGACGCAGTACGCGAACGAGATCGTCGGGTACAACAACCGCATGAGCGAGGTACATGCGGCAGTGGGGCGTGTGCAGTTGCGCAAGGTGGGAGAGTGGACGCGGCAGCGACAGCGGAACGCCGCCCTGCTGGATGCCGAGCTCGCCGGCCTCCCCGGTCTCACCGTGCCTCCGGTCGCTCCCGAAGCCGAGCACGTCTACCACCAGTACACCGTCCGCATCGCCGACGGCGAGCGGGATCGTGTGCGTGATGCCCTGCGGGACGAGCATGGGGTCGGCGCAGGCGTCTACTACCCGATCCCGAACCATCGGCTGCCGTCCCTGCAGAGGTTCGCCCCGGAAGCGGAGTTGCCGGAGACCGAGCGGGCGGCGCAGGAAGTGCTCTCCATCCCGGTTCATCCCTCACTCTCGTCCGCCGATCTCGAACGGGTGATCGATGGGCTCCGAGCGGTGCTCGCGGCCGGTCGCTGATCGGTTCCGTCACGCGGACCTGTCACGGTCGATCATCACACGGCGAGCGTCAGCCACGCTCGAGGCGAGTGCCCGATGCGCTGAGCGAACACCCGCGAGAACGCCGATGAGCTGGCGTAGCCCAGTTCCGCCGCCACGGTGCTCACGGACACGCCCGCGCGCAGTTGCTCCTGGGCGATCGTGAGCCGCCACTCCGTGAGATAGTCGCCGGGGGAGCGCCCGAGCACCTCTTTGAAGCGGGCGGCGAATGCGCTTCGCGACATCGCGGCGGTGCGGGCGAGGGCCTCCAGGCTCCAGGACTCTCCTGGGGCCTCGTGCATCGCGACCAGTGCGGGGGCGAGCCGCTCGTCGGCGAGGCCGGGTATCAAGCCTGGCGGGAGGTCGAGTCGTTCGGCGTGATCGAGCATCCACCGCAACAACTGGATGAGCACGACCTCGAACATGCGATCCGCCACCAGGGGGCGACCGCACCGCACGTTGTCGACCTCGGAGAACATCAGGTCGAGTGCGGGGCTGAGCGTCTCGACCTCGTCGAGCGGCAGGACGATCGACGACGGCAGAGTGCGCACCAGCGGGTGCGTGGCGCCGCCGTCGAAGTCGAGCGTCGCGCAGGCGAAGTCGGATTCATCGGTCGGTGCGTTGAGGAAGGAGTGGTCGATCGGGCGGGGGAAGAACAGCAGGCTCGGTCGGGTGATGACCTCGCGCTCTGAGCTGCCGTCCGCACGGCGGTGCGTCACCTCCATCTCGCCGCGGCGCAGGACGTGCAGGAAGCCGTGGCCGCCGCTCGCCGGAAAGACCGTCGTTCCGCAGAGGGGGCCGTTGTGGAACAGCCGGGTCCGCACGCGGAAGCGTTCGAGCAGGGGAGAGAGGCGGTCGACGGCGGGCATACCTTCAGTATCGTGGACGATATGTCATGAAAGCAAGACTCTTTGGTGCGTATCGTCCGATATGTTTCGAAAGACTGAAGTGAGCCCGGATCCGGGCCCATCCCGTCATCGAAGGAGCATCCCGTGCCCAACGTCCCTCTCATCGACCGCGACAACGCCACCGGAAACGTCAAGGAGCAGCTCGACCAGATCGCCGGCGCCTTCGGAGCCGTGCCGGCCATGTTCCGCGCCGTCGCCAATTCTCCTGCTGCTCTCACGAGCATGTGGAGCGCATTCGGTGCCTTCGGCGGAGGATCCCTCGGTGCGGCGCTCGGCGAGCAGATCGCCGTCGCCGTCGCCGACCGGAACTCGTGCCAGTACTGCCTCGCAGCGCACACCGCCCTCGGCAAGAAGGCCGGTCTCAGCCGCGAGACGCTCACTGCCGCGCAGAGCGGCGAGTCCGACGACCCGCGCACGGCGGCACTGCTCGCCTTCGCGCTGAAGCTCGTCGAGGAACGCGGCCAGGTGTCCTCGGCGGACGTCGACGCCGTGCGCGCGCAGGGCTGGACCGACGAGCAGATCGTCGAGACGATCGCACAGGTCGCGCTGAATCTGTTCACGAACTACGTGAACATCGCTCTGGATGTCCCGATCGACTTCCCGAGCGTGGCGCTGCGTCGCGCGAGCTGAACGCCGCCACGCAGAAGGGGCCGGGTCCGTGTGGACCCGGCCCCTTCTGCGTGCACGGTCGGCTTCTGCGTGTGCTGCGCGCCTCGTAGGCGGCGGCGTCAGGCGGGGGAAGTCGGCTTCTCGACCGCATCCAACCAGGCGGCGATGGTGGAACGAGCCGCCTTTTCGAGCTTCGGTCCGTAGGCTCTGGCATCCTCGCGGATGATGCGCGGATCGATGCCGTTGTGGTGCAGCTCGTGCGCGTGGCCGATCAGCCAGCGTCCGATCGTGCGGTGGTCGGCCTCGAGGTGGAACTGCAGGGCGAGCACGGCGTCCGTGCTGAAAGCCTGGTTCGGGAACTCGGGCGTAGAGGCGAGATGGCGGGCGTTCGGGGGAATCGTGAAGGCGTCGCCGTGCCAGTGCAGCACCGGCATGCCGTCGAGCGGACGCAACGGCGAATCGAGGCCCTCCGTGGTGAGGTCGAGCGGTGCATAGCCGATCTCGACCGCACCTGTCGGGCGCACCTCGGCCCCCAGCGCCTCGGCGATCAGCTGCGCGCCGAGACAGATCCCCAGCAGAGGCCGCCCGGAGCGGAGTCGATGGGAGACGGCCTCCTTCGACGCATGCAGCATCGGATAGCCGTCGGCGTCGTGCACGCCGATCGGACCCCCCAAGACGACCAGGAGATCGGCGTCATCCACCCGCTCGATGTCGATGGCCTCGATCCCGAGGTCGACGTACTGCACGCGATACCCGCGTTCGCGCAGGAGCGGTTCGATGTTTCCCAGGTCTTCGAAGTGCACGTGCCGGAAGGCGAGCGCGGTGCGCTCCCACGGGGTGGCGTTCGTCATGCGGGCAGCCTTTCTGCGACGTATTCGGCGAGCTCGGTGAGACGGTGCGAGTACCCCCACTCGTCGTCGTACCAGGCGGAGATCTTCACCTGCGACCCGATCACCCGGATCAGCCCGGCATCGAGGATCGACGAATGCGGATCGATGACGGTGTCGGCGATGGCGATCTCGTCGTCGGCGCAGCGCAGGATGCCCTTCAGCGGGCCGTCGGCGGCGGTCTCATAAGCGGCTCTGACCTCGTCGACCGTGACCGGACGGGAAGCGGTGACCGTGAGATGCGTGATGGAACCGCTGATCGCCGGGACGCGCAGGGCGAAGCCGTCGAGACGGCCCTCGAGTTCGGGGATCACGCGTCCGATGGCCAGCGCCGCCCCGGTGTCGCCGGCGGAGATCTTCGTGCCCTTCCCTCCGGCGGATCGTGGATCGGAGTGCGGGATGTCCTGCAGGAGAAGGTCTGTCGAGTCGGCGTGGATCGTCGTCATGAGGCCGGCGTCGATGCCGAAAGCCTCATGGAAGACCTTCGCCACGGGGGCGAGGCAGTTCGTCGTGCAGGAGGCGCTGGAGATGACGTGGTGCCGGGTCGGGTCGTAGGTGTGCTCGTTGACCCCGCGCATGAACGTGCCGTCGTCGCCCGCGGTGGGAACGGTCATGATCACCTTTCTAGCCCCTGCGGCCAGATGCTTCCTCGCGTCTTCGGACCGGGTCTCGGCTCCCGTGGACTCGATCACGATGTCGATCCCCAGTGCCGCCCACGGAAGCCGCAGCGGATCGCGTTCCGTGAACATGCGGATCGCGTGGCCGTTGAGGAAGAGGTGCTTGTCGTCGAACCGCACGCCGCGGGTCGACGGACCGCTGTGACCGTCTCGCTGCAGCAGCTCGGCGAGAGCACGGGGCCCGCGCGGATCGTTCACCGCGACGAGCTCGAGCTCCGAGCGGCGGGCGAGCAGCAGGCGGAGCTGGTTGCGGCCGATCCGGCCGAGCCCGTTGACGGCGATCCTCGTTGGCATGGTGGTCCCCTCCGTGGCGCGGTCCCCCCGTGCCGATGATAGTTTTGGCCTATGCCAAAATTATCACATGTGCGAAGCGAAGATTCCTGGGAGTTCGAACGCGCCGGCGTGCTGTTCGACTGCGATGGCGTCCTGGTGGACTCGGTCGCGTCGGCGGCTCCCGCCTGGGAGGCCTGGGCGCGTCGGCACGCCCCGTCGTTCGACTTCCTCCGGGATGCGCCGCATGGCATGAGGCCGAGTGAAGTCGTCGCGGGTCTGGTGGGCCCGGATGCCGCGGCCGCCGCGACTGCAGAACTGGTCGCCCTCGAGATCGAGGCGGCCGTGCATACGAGAGCGATCCCCGGTGCCGCACGCCTCGTGGGGTCGTTGCCGCGTGATGTCTGGGCGGTCGTGACGAGCAGCAATCGCGCCGTGGCGCTGGCCCGGTTGCAGAGCTCCCACGTGCCACGGCCTCCGACCCTGGTTGCGGCGGAGGACGTGCCTCGCGGCAAGCCGGAACCCGACCCGTACCTCCTCGGCGCCTACCGGCTGGCGCGTGCTGCCGAGGACTGCATCGTGTTCGAGGACTCGGTCCCGGGGATCCGCTCGGCTCGCGCGGCGGGTGCCGGATTCGTCGTCGGCGTCGGAGCAGGATCGGCCGACGGCGATCCCGACGTGGTGGTCGCAGACCTCCGCGCGGTTCGGTGGCGGGACGGCGTCCTCGTGGTCGACACCGCCGGCGGGGTCGACTGACGTGCCGGTAGAGCGTCAGCCGAGCGTCGTCAGGGCGCGGTCGATCACGTCCATGGCGATGTCGATCTGATCGTCGGTGGTCGTGAGCGTCGGCAGGAATCGGATGACGTTCGAGTCGCTGCCCGCGGTCAGCAGCAGGATGCCGTGCTGGGCCGCGTAGGCCGCGATCGCCGACGCGGCCCCGGCTGCCGGCAGCGACGTGTCGGGGTCGCTCAGCTCGAACGCGTACATCGCGCCGATCCCGCGGACGTCTCCGATCAACGGGTGGCGGGAGGCCAGGGCGGCGAGATGGTCCTGGAGGCGTGCGCCGATGCGCAGAGCCTCCGCGAAGAAGTCGCCGCGGTCGAGCTCGTCGAAGACCGAGAGGGCGGCGGCGATGGAGACCGGGTTGCCGCCGAAGGTGCCCCCGAGCCCACCCGGGTCGGGCGCATCCATGATCTCGGCGCGACCGGTGACGCCGGCGAGCGGGAGTCCGGCCGCGATGCCCTTCGCTGTGAGCACGAGATCGGGGATCACGCCGAAGTGCTCGCTCGCGAACCAGGTGCCCGTGCGGCCGAGCCCCGTCTGGATCTCATCGGCGATGAACACCACGCCGTTGCGCGTGCACCATTCCTGCAAGGCGGGGAGATATCCGTCTGCAGGAACCACGAATCCGCCCTCGCCCTGGATGGGTTCGGCGATCAGAGCGGCGAGGTCGGCGGTGCCGATGCGCTGTTCGAGGTGGGCGATCGTCCGCTGCGCCGCCTGCGCGCCGGTGAGTCCATCGCGGTAGGGGTACGAGTTGGGCACGCGGTGGATGTCGGGGGCGAAGGGCCCGAACCCGGTGCCGTACGCGGCTTTGTGGTTCATCGCGAGTGTGAGGTTGGTGCGCCCGTGGAAGGCGTGGTCGAGGGCGGCGACCGCGCGGCGACCGGTGTATCGACGAGCGATCTTGACCGCGTTCTCGACGGCCTCCGCGCCGGAGTTCACGAACACCGAGCGCTTCTCATGGTCGCCCGGCGTCTTCTCGGCGAGGCGCTCCGCCAGTCGCACGTAGCCCTCATAGGGGGTCACCGTGAAGAGGGTGTGCGTCACCTGCTCGAGCTGTGCGGCGGCGGCGGCGATCGCGGCCGGATTGCCGTGCCCGATGGTGGTGACGCCGATGCCACTGCCCAGGTCGAGGAAGCGGTTGCCGTCGACATCGGTCACCCAGGGACCCTCGGCGTGCGCGATGTACACCGGCAGAATGCTCCCGACACCGCGCGCGACCGTTCTCGTGCGACGTTCGTGGATCGACCGGCTGCGCGGGCCGGGCACCTCGGTCAGGAGGGAAGGCGCGGCGGACGCGTCGGGGAGGACGAGAGACGAGGGCATGGCGGCTCCTTGGGTGAGCGGTGCCGAGCGAAGGGCCTCGCCCGGTCGAATCGGCCTAAGACTATGTTACAGTTTGACCTATGTCAAAAATGGAAGCACCGGTCGGCTCCGACGACCGCTATCCCACGGCGTTCACCGTCGAGGACTTCCGGCGCAACCTCGCGGGCGTGGAAGCACGCATCGCCGCGGCGGCGCACCGAGCGGGCCGTGACCCGGACGAGGTGACGCTGCTGCCGGTGAGCAAGACCGTTCCGACCGATCGCGTCCGGGTCGCGATCCAGTCGGGTATGCGCCTGCTGGGCGAGAACAAGGTGCAGGAGGCGGTGCGCAAGAACGGCGAGACCGCCGACCTCGATGTGTCGTGGTCGATCATCGGACACCTGCAGACCAACAAGGCGAGAGACGTCGCCGCATTCGCTGCGGAGTTCCAGGCTCTCGACCGGCTGCGCGTCGCCGAGGCGCTCGATCGGCGTCTCCAGGCCGCGGGTCGCAGCCTCGACGTCTTCGTGCAGGTGAACACCTCGGCCGAGGACTCGAAGTTCGGGATGCCCCCCGAAGAGCTCCCGGCATTCCTGGAGGCGCTTCCCTCCTACGGGACGCTGCGGGTGCGGGGCCTGATGACGCTCGCCATCCTCACCCCCGACGACACCCGCGTACGTGAGTGCTTCTCCCTGCTGCGCACGCTGCGAGATCAGGCCAGAGAAGACGCCCCCGACCTGATCGGTGCGGGCGAGCTGTCGATGGGCATGTCGGGCGACTACGAGATCGCCGTCGAAGAGGGGGCGACCTGCGTGCGCGTGGGGCAGGCGATCTTCGGAGCCCGCGCGCTCCCGGACAGCTACTACTGGCCCGAGGGCTGAACGCGCGTGCTGCAGACCCTGCGCGCGTACGTCGAACTCACCAAGCCCCGCATCCTCGAGCTCCTCCTCGTCACCACGATCCCGGTCATGGTGTTCGCTGCCGATGGCCTGCCCGATCTGGGTCTGATGGCGGCGGTGCTCATCGGCGGGGCGCTGAGTGCCGGGTCCGCCGGCGCGTTCAACATGTACATCGAGCGGGAGAGCGACGCGCTGATGGAACGGACGGCTCAGCGCCCGCTGGTCACCGGCATCGTCTCACCGCGGGCTGGGCTGACCTTCGCGTGGGTGCTCGCCGCAGGCTCCGTCGTGTGGATGCTGACCCTGGTCGGTCCGTTGCCCGCTGCGCTCTCGACAGCGGGACTCGTGCTCTACGTGGCGTTCTACACGGTACTGCTGAAGCGTCGCACCGAGCACAACGTGGTCTGGGGCGGTGTCGCGGGGTGCGTTCCCGTGCTCGTCGGCTGGAGCGCGGTGCGAGGCGGCATCGAATGGCCGGCCGTCGTGCTGTTCCTCGTGGTCTTCTTCTGGACTCCGGCGCACTACTGGCCGCTCTCGATCCGGTACCGGGACGACTACCGGCGTGCGGGAGTGCCGATGCTCGGTGCGACGCGCGCCCCGGCCTATGTCGCCGTCAGGGTGATCGGGTTCGCCGTGGCGACGGTCGTGTGCTCGCTGGCCCTCCCGTTCGTCGCCGAGGTCAGTGGACTGTACGTGATGACGGCACTCGCCGCGGGGGCGGGTTTCCTCTTCTCTGCGTACCGCATGCGCGTGCGCGACCGGCGCGGTGCGGAGCTGCGCCCCATGCTCGTCTTCCGCGCGTCGATCGTCTATCTCGCGGTGCTGTTCCTGGCGGTGGGTATCGATCCGCTCTTGACGCGATGACGCGATGACGCGCTGGCGCCGAGCCGCGGAGGCAGCCTCAGTCGTCGGTGCGGAAGCCCGCCGCCTTGTGGGTGCCGTCGCAGAAGGGCTTGAGCGCCGAGAGGCCGCAGCGGCACAGTGCGACCGTGCGGCGGTGCGGTGCGATCCGCTCGCCGTCGGCCGTGCGCAGATCGATCTCACCCCGCACGAGCAGCGGGCCGTCGGGGTAAGGCGTGATCGTCGCGCGCTCCTCGCCGCTCACGACGGTGTCCGTTCGCGGAGGGATGAGACACCCGCGGACCAGGACTCCAGGATGTGCGCCCCGCCCCACCCGTCCATCGTGAGGCCGGCGGCGGCACCGAACATGATGTCGGGCAGGAGCTCCGGGCGGTCCTCGGCGAGGCTGCCGGCGAGGTCTCGGGCGGCGATCTGCTCGTGCACCGCGTCGGCCTCGACGTGCTCGTCGAAGTACTCGGTGACATCGGGGGCGAACCCCAGCCGGCGCAGACCGTCGGCGTACAGGCGGCAGGGAATCGACGAGGTCATCTCGTAGGCGGCCAGGTGTCCGACGATCGAACCGACCAGGCGGCGATTGAGCCCGAACATCGACATCATGTTGAGTGACGCGAGCGTGACGGCGGGCAGATCGTCGATGTATGCGCCGTAGGTGTCATCGAGACCGGCCGCACGCATCGCTCGCGCGAAGAGGGTGGCATGCACGCGATGCGGGCGTCCGCCGCCGTACTCGTCGGACTGGATCTCGACGAGCGCCGCCTTGGCGCGTCCGTCCAATCGAGGAATCGCCCAGGAGTGCGGGTCCGCCTCGCGCAGTGTGTAGGCCGAACGCTGGATGAGCATCTCCTGCGCCTGCGCCTCGGTGGCCTTCTTCGCGAAGTACCGCGAGAGACTCGGTCCGGAATCGGCGCCCGCGAGCGCGAAGAGCGCTCGACCGACGGCATCCACCGTCGGCTCCGGGAGGTCAGGCATCGGCACCTTCCCGCGCAGCTCGCCCTCGAAGGCCGCTTCGAGCAGGCGCCGGGTCGCGAGGAGCGCGGGATCCCACTCCCGATCGGGATCGAGCTGCGGGAGCGATCCGTAGGCGGAGGCGTAGAGCACGAACAGGGCGAGCTGGACGTCGTCGTCGCGGACGACGTCGGCGCTCGCCGCGACGACCTCCTCGGCGAGGGTGGTGTGGTCGCCGGCGTCTTCCGCGCCGGTGAGATGCGCGATCACGGCGCGGCTCACCGGCCCTCTGTCGGAGAATGCCAGGGCTGGTGCGGATGCCGGGGCGGTTGCCGGGGCGGATGAGGTCATGTGTCGAGCTCCCAATCGATGCGGACACTCCGTATCCTGCGCGGAACGGTGGGATCCGGCCAGGGACTTGACGTGGGCTCTTCCGTGAGCCACGCGCGGGAGCTGCCGGAGCGATGCGCGGGGTGGACTGCGGGCGCGGCAGTAGGCTGACGTCGATGACGCCGACGGCCTCCTGGTCCCACTACGCCTCACCGCGCCATGCGATGCGACGATTCCTGATCTCGTGCCATGGAGCCGGGGAACAGGCGGGCCTGCAGCCGCCTTTCCGTCAGCGGGCACTCCCGACCCGCGGCCTCGTCTACATCTCCGAAGGGCGCGGCACCTACGAGGAGTACGAGCCGCGCGGCCTGCAGGTGCCGGTGGAGGGCCCGGCGGTGATCTGGCTCACGCCCGGAGTCCGTCACGGATACGGCTCCGACGCCCGGGGGTGGTCGGAGCACTGGGTGCTGTTCGAGGGCGAGCCCTTCGCGGCATTCGAGACGACCGGACTGGGAGGGCGCCACCGGCCGGTGCAGAAACTCCTCCGGCCGGTCGAAGACGCGGATGCGATCTTCCGTGAGCTCTGCGTGGCTGTCGCCGCGGTGGGGGCGCGGGCGGAGATCGCCGCATCGGTCGCGACGCAACGGCTCTTGCTCGCCATCCTCGATGCCGCGGATCCGGCGGAAGGGGCGGCGGCCGGTGCCACCATCGTCGACCTCGTCACTCGTGGTGCGACCCGGACCCTCTCGGTCGCCGAGCGGGCAGCCGCCGTCGGGCTCACCGCGCGCGAGCTGGGGGATGCCGTGCGTTCCGCGACCGGGCTCACAGTGAACGATCTGGTCATCGAGGTGCGCATCGCGCAGGCCCAGTCGCTCCTGGCGGAGACCAGGCTCGATGTGGGCCAGATCGCCGCGCAGGTCGGGTACGAGGACGCGGCCTATTTCTCCCGACTCTTCCGGCGGCGCACGGGGGCCGCGCCATCGGCGTTCCGCCGGCAGCAGGCCCGATCGCACTTCGACTGAATACTCCAAGTCGCGGTCGGTTCATCGCGGATAGTCCAATGATCCGGCGGAAAAGTCCATGGACGGAAGTCCAAGTGTCGCCGACGCTGGAGTCATGCTCACCTCCAACGGATACACCCTCGACGATTCTCCGTCCCGCCTGGGCAGGATGGAGCCCGTGCCGGACGCCATCCGCAGCGACAAGGATGCGCTGTGGGATCGGTTGCGTCGCGACGGCTACCTCTATCTGCCGCAGCAGCTCGATCCGCAGCTGGTCGCCTCGTTCCGCGAGTACTACTTCACGGCGATGGCGGACACCGGGATCACGGAGCACGGTTCCGATCCCGCCGTCGGCATCGGCGCGCAGGGAGAGATCGACAGGGCGAAGATCCGCGCCGCCCTGTTCGACGAGATCGTTCCGGGGGAGCGATACGCGGCGCTGACCGGACACCCCGACATCCGCGGGTGGTTCGAATGGTTCCTCGGCGATGACGTGCACCTGCACCGGCGCAAGATCATCCGCCACATCCGTCCGGGCGAATCGGGCATCGGCACCGCCACACAGGCACACTACGACCTCGTCTATCTGCGCGAGGGAAGCGAGCGCGTGCTCTCGATGTGGATCCCCCTGGGAGACTGTCCCGTCGAGCAGGGCGGTCTCACCTATCTCGAAGGCAGCCACCACTGGGCCCTCGCCGCCGAGCGGGAGCGCGGTGACAGGCCCCCGGCTGCGTCGATCACGGCCGACCTCCCTTCTCTCGCCGAGGCGCACGATGCGCGGTGGCTGCTCGCCGACTACCGGGCCGGCGACGTGATGGTCCACTCGTCGTACGTGGTGCACGCCAGCACCGACAACGTCGACCCGCAGGGGCGTATCCGTCTCTCCACCGACATCCGCTATCAGCGGGCATCCGAGCCGATCGACTGGCGCTGGCAGGAGCACTGGCACGAGGACGACGGTCTCTGAGCGGCCGGATCGCTCAGCCGCAGGTCTCGAACACGTAGGCGCCGTCGTCCGGTGTGACGAGATCGCGGTCGCGGAGCACCATCGCGGCGGGAGAGGCGTCGTCGTCGCACATCTCGGCGAAGGACCGCGGGAGCTCGTCGGCGTACTCGATGTCGATGACGTGGTCGCCGTAGACCGACGTGTAGGCCTCGCACTCCTCGTACGCGGCGCATTCCTCGGTGACGGCGAAGTCGAAATCGGCCCGCGCGCGGAGCGGAGCCGCGTTCTCGGCGGCGTTCTTCTGCCCGGCGGCGAGCCCAGCGGTGTGGGCGGCATCGACGAGGAGCGAGGCCAGTGCCCGGTTGTCGTCGAACGAGAGGGAACCATCGGACCGTGAGTACGAGTCGAGGTTGTCGAATTCCACCGCGTCGAAGCCGGCATCCGCGCATTCGTCGATCCAGGGCTTCACCGTCTCGGAGATCCTGTCTCGATGCTCCGCGGTCGAGGTGTCGAGCAGTGCCTCGTCCGGCCAGTCCGGATCGAACACGACCTCGCCCCCGCGCTGGAGCAGCAGATCGCGCGGCCAGTCTGCGAGTTCGCCCGGCTGCGTCTGGAAGCCGTTCACGTAGCAGATCGAGTACACGCCGGGTACGGGCTCGGCGCTCCGGTCCCGCCCGACGATGCCGACCTCGGGGCCCGGTGCGTAAGCTCCGCCCAGCTGGTAGTCGGGCACCGCGCCGGAGGGCGGAAGGGTGACGCCCGACGAAGGCGAATGCGCGGGCGCGGGGGAGCAGGCCGTCAGCGCGAGCGCTCCGACGACGATCAGACCGGCCCATCGGCCTCGCGCGAGTGCGGCCACGGTCATCGCGGCACGGGGCCGGTCGCGGCGGCGTCGGCCGGTGTCGGTTCGGCCGGATTGCGGCGGATGCCGATCCACGACACCACGCCGCCGATCACGAGCAGCGTCGCCGTGACCCATGCCGCGCTGTGGAACCCGTCGAGGTCGAGCGCACCGCCGACGATCGTCGAAAGCATCGCCACCACGAGCAGCCCGGCGACACGCGAGACGGCGTTGTTGACGGCCGAGGCGATACCCGAGTGGTTCTCGTCGATCGCTCCGAGGATCGCGGCCGTGAGCGGAGCGACCGTGAGCGAGAGCCCGAGGCCCATCACGATCATCGCCGGCAGCACCTGCCACCAGTAGTCGAAGTCGGCCGAGACGAGGAGCAGCATGAGGGCGCCGACGGCCATGAGCAGCGGTCCGACCGTCATGAAGATGCGCGGTCCCCACCGGCCGGCCCACTGGCCCGCGCGCGAGCTGACGAGGATCATCAGGATGGTCATGGGCAGGCTGGCCAATCCCGCGGCGGTCGCGCTGAGGCCCGCCCCCTGCTGCAGGTAGACGCCGACCACGAAGCCGTTGAGCGACAGAGCCGCATACACGAAGAACGTGGCGAGGTTGCCCCAGCCGAAGTCGCGCACCCGGAACAACCACAGGGGCATGAGGGGCGACGCCGAGTGCTGCTGACGCCACAGGAACAGGGCGAACAGGGCGGCGCCGGCCACGGCCGGAATCCAGATCGCGGGCGACTGCCACCCCAGATTCGGCTGTTCGATGAGTGCGAAGACCACGGCGCCGAGTCCGACCGCGCACAGCGCCCCGCTCCACCAGTCGACCGTGATGCCACGGGGATGCTCGGGCAGACGAAGACGGGAGAGCAGGAGGATCGTGATGCCGATCGGGATCACGTTGATGAGGAAGACGAAGCGCCAGGACAGGTAGTCGACGAACAATCCGCCCAGCAGCGGCCCGACCAGCTGTGCTCCCGTGGTGAACGCCGTCCAGACGCCGATCGCCCTCGACTGCACGTCGGAGCGCATGGTCGCGGTGATCAGTGCGAGCGAGCTCGGCACCAGCAGCGCACCGGCGGCCCCCTGCGCGGCCCTGGCGATGATCATGACGAGTGGATCGAATGCCGCGGCCACGGCGATGGATGCCACGCCGAAGGCGATCAGCCCGATACGCATCACCAGCACCCGGCCGTAGGCGTCCGACACCGATCCGGCCAGCAGGATCAGGGCACTCAGAGTGATCAGATAGGCGTCGACGACCCACTGCTGGGTGGTGATGCCGCCTCCGAGTTCGCGACTGATCGCGGGCAGCGCCACGTTGACGACCGTGCCGTCGAGGAACGTCACGAAAGACGCGAGCACCGCGATCGAGATCACGAGGCGCTGGAGCGGGGCGAAGGAGGCCACAGGCCGACCATACCGCCGTCATCGGACGCCGGGGCCGGTGAAGATCGGGGCCGGCGAAGATCAGGCAGGCTGCTCTGCGGGGGCGGGAAGCGGTGCGGCTGTCCCTGCGCGGAGAAGATCGCCGAGGGCACGCGTCCCGCCCTCGGCGACGGCGCGTCGCTGGCGCTGCGCACCGGACCCGTCGGTGCGCAGCCGATCCATGCCGTCGCGGACCCGATCCTCGTCGCCGAGTTCGCGGAGCGTGGGAGCGATCGCGGACAGCATGCGGTCGGCGAGCTTCCAGGCGTCTTCGGCCTCGCCGGTCGTCGGATCGAGCAGGCGTGCGTCCATCCCTCGACGGGCCGCCGTCCACAGAGAGGCGTCGATGCCGTCGACACCGATGTCGGCGAGCGGCAGATCGGTGGTGAGCACGAGTGCGCGGGAGAGGAGCGCGGCGGACACCGAGTCCTCGGCCGTCAGTTGGGCGTCGAAGACCCGGACCTCGACGGTCGGGTACCGCTCCGATATCCGGGCCGACCATGAAAGCGACGCCGCATCGGTGAGCGCGCCGACGTCGATGAGACGCTGCACACCCGAGCGATAGTCGTCGTAGTCGCGGAAGCATGGCGGCGCCCATGACGACGGCAGCCGACGGATCAGGATGCTGCGCCAACTGGCGAAGTCGGAATCCCGTCCGTTCACGAACGGGCTGTTCCCGGTGAGCGCCAGCAGCACGGGGAGCCAGCCGCGCACCCGGTTCAGGGCGCGGACCCGCTCCTCGTCGTCGGTGACCTCGACGTGCACGTGCAGCCCGTTGACCTCGTGGTCGCGCGTGAGATGTCCGAGCTGCGATGCGACGTCGTCGTAGTGCGGCGAGGGCGATACGGCGGAGGACCGGGTGGAGGCGAACGGGGTGCCGGTGCCGGCGGCGATGGCATGCTGATCCTGGGCGTGCCATCCGATGAGGCCGCGCAGATGGGCCAGCTGCGCTTCGGCGTCCGTCGCGGTCGTGACCGGCTCGGTGAGGCACTCGATCTGCGAGGTCAGGTACTCTCTCGTCACCTCTCCGCCCGTCCGGAGGCGCGTGATGCGCTCGCGAGTGCCGGCGGTGAGCGTCACGGGCACCAGCGAGTGCGCATCGAGGAAGAGGAACTCCTCCTCGATGCCGAAGCGCGCCATCCCCGGCCTCAGTGATTCCTGAGCGCGGAGATCAACTCGGATTTCCGCTTGCCGCTGTAGCCGGTCAGACCGAGTTCCTTCGCACGCGCGCGCAGCTCCGGCACGGTCCAATCCTCGTAGTCTCCGTGTTCGCCGCCGCGGCGCCCCACGGCACTGCGCCCCTCTTTCGCCGCGGCGTTCGAGATGCGCGCGGCCTTCTCCTTCGAGGCGCCGTCTTTCCTCAGCTCTTCGTACAGCTCGGGATCCTTCAGCGAGTTGTCGCGTCTTCCTGGCATGTGCTCGTCTCCTTCGCGCACTCGGAGGGGGTAAGTCAACCCCCTCGGGCATAACGCTTCCCACGGCTAGCGTGGAGGCACCACAGTCGGGCGTTCGCGCCTGCCGAAAGAAGGGAAAGACCGATGAACATCCTCCTGATCATCGTCATCGTCGTCGCAGTGATCCTTGCGATCACCGGAGGACTGGTGCAGTCGCTCCAGTTCCTCCTGTGGGTCGGGCTCGTCCTCCTCGCGATCGCTGTGATCGCCTGGTTGATCCGAGCGATCAGCGGCAGCCGCAAGGTCTGACGACTCCACACGTCTGACCCATCGAGGTGAGGCCCGCCGTTCGGCGGGCCTCACCTCTTCGGTGTGTGGGGCGTCTTACTTCTCGAACGCGTCCCGGACGCTGTCGCCGGCCTTGCCCGCGGCGTCCTTCACGTTCTCGCCGGCCTGCTTGGCGGAGGCCTTGACCTGATCCGCCTTGCCCTCGGCTTCGAGCTTCTCGTTGTCGGTGAGCTTTCCGACGCCTTCCTTGACCTTTCCGGCGGCCTTCTCGGCGGCGTTCTTGATGTCGTCTGCGGCACTCATGTGCGGCTCCTCTCGTAGGCGGATCGATTGCTTCCGACACTCTCACTCCTGCGGAGAAGCGGCCACGGGATTGACAATCGGCTCGCACCATGACAACGTTCGGCGCCCATCGACTCATGCACCGGGAAGGACTAGCCTGGCGCCAGGCGGGTGGTCCTGCCCGCGGACCTCGACCAAGGAAGCGGTGTGCGATGGACTCGATGATGATGGGCGCCATGTCGAAGAACATGGAGTCGATGCCCGACATGCAGATGATGGACATGGCCGTCATGCAGGCGTGCATGGATGCGTGCGCTGCCTGCGAGCAGGCCTGCACGGTGTGCTCGACGCAGATGATGGACTGCTCACCGGCGTGCATGAACTGCGCCGACATGTGCAACACCATGATGCGGTCGATGATGCGGATGCAGGGCATGACCCCGGCGTCGATGATGGCGATGCTGAACGCCTGCATCGCGATGTGCAGGACGTGCATGGACGCGTGCGCGCGGCATGCCGACGAGAGCGACGTCTGCCGGATGTGCGCTCAGGCGTGCCAGGCCTGCATGGATGCCTGCACCGCCATGAAGGACATGCTGATGGCGAGCGCCTGAACCGGAGCGCCTGAACCGGGGGCGGGCTCAGGGCGCGATCAGACGGCTGCGACGTTGAACGGCGTGCCGCCGACGGCCAGCACGCCGTAGCGCGCGTGGAGTGCGACGGGGGTGCCCGGAGCGGCTTCGAGCGCAGCGCCGGAGCCGTTCCACAGATCGTGCGCTTCGCCGTCGAGCGTGCGCACCACGAGGTCTCCCGATACCGCGTCGGCAGACTCGACCAGGGCGTCGACCCACTCCGTGGGCGTCGCCGAGGCGATGCGTGCCTGGATGAGGTGCAGAGCATGGCCGGGGGCGAAGGAGGAGCACCGGCCGCCGTGGCTGCACATGCACGCCGCACGCTCACGCACCGGGAGAGGCGAAAGGCGGTTCAGCGGCGTGGACACGGTGGTCTCCTTCTGGTCGGACGTTCCGGAAAGACTAAGACGCCCGTCGCGCTGTGCCCAGGCGGGCCGACACGGAGTGAAACAAACGGGTGTAAGCTCGCCGGGTGCTGTCGTCGATGAGCGCCCACGGGGCGCAGAACGGAGCTGCAGGCGCCTTCCGCGCCGCAGACAGAGGCTGAGGACCCACCGGAGGCGGAACCCCCGTCCCCGGTGTCGTGACGTACCCGGCATCCGCGTCCGGGACCTTCCTCCCATCGACTCGCCCTCGCGGCGACCACCCCGAAAGCACTCATTCTCATGCGTCCCATCGACGAGCGCGGCATCCGCGCCTCCTTCCTCAACGCCTCCCGCAAGGAGGTCTCCGACCTGACCCTGCCGCACGGCTTCGCCGAGATCGACTTCGATCGCCTCGACTTCCTCGGCTGGGCTGACCCGAGGATGCCCCGCCGGGCCTACGTCGTCAGCTGGGTCGACGACGCCCCGGTCGGCGTCTTCCTGCAGCGCGCCGAACAGCGCGTGATCGCGCGGGCGCAATGCTCATGGTGCGAAGACGTCACGCTCCGCAACGACGTGCAGCTGTACGTGGCGCGCAAGGCCGGGCCGGCCGGACGCAAGGGCGACAGCGTGGGCGTGCTCACCTGCGCCGAGTTCGGCTGCAACCACAATGTCCGCATCCTGCCGCCCCTGGCCTACCAGGGGTTCGACCGCGAGTTCGCGCGCGACCTGCGCATCCTGCGACTGCAGGAGCACGTGGCCGGCTTCCTCGCCGAGGTCGCGGGGCAGGCGGGCTAGGCGATCCCGGCTTCGGATTGCTCCGGTCGCACTTCCTGTCGCCCGCGAGGCGCGCACGCGACAGAAGGTGCGACCGGAACGGCGGGGTGGATGACGGAACTAGGCGATCCGGGCGCGCACATGCGCCCAGGCGGGTGCGGCCAGTTCCGCCGACCGACGGGCGAACTCGTCGAAGCTGCGACGACCGGGCCAATCGGTCGGCAGCATCGAGGGAGGAAGCCCCGGGTCGGTGTACGGCAGCACCCGCCAACGGTCGATCAGCTGCACGTACGCGGCGAACGGCTCGGCGGGCAGCGTCGCGAGCGCGCCCTGGAAAGAGAGGTGCTCGCCGCGCAGAGCCTCCAGGTCCCACCACTGCGCCGCGGCCTCGATCAGCGTGCCGGCGGGGACGGGCACGGATGTCGGGAACAGCGTCGCCCAGCCGCGCACGTCGAGTTCCTGGAGGATCTGCTCCACCTCCGCCTGAAGGTGGCCGGGACAGATCCACAGCGCCGGCGATACGACACCCGCGCCGATCCACTGCAGCCGTCGACGCAACTGGTGGCGTACGCTCCGTGCGCTCTCGGGGATCGAGAACGACACCAGGCACCAGGTGTCGGCATCCGTCATCTCCCGCATCTCGAAGATGCGTCGATCCCCACGTTCCAGCATCCCGGTGGCTGCGGGATTGAGGCGATAGCCGATCTGCTCTTCGCGCGAGGCGAGCAGCAGGCCCTTCTGCTTGAGGCGGGCGACACCCGTGCGTGCCTGTGCCGCTTCGATGCCCAGGTCGCCGGCGAAGGCGACCAGGTCGGCCGTCGAGATCCATCCGCCGAGCGGGCGCAGGAAGACGCCGATGAACGTCCGCAGCAGCGAGGCGGTGCTGCCGGGGCGCGCATCGATGTCGTCGAGCACGGGTGCGACGGCGGGGTCAGAGATCACCGGACTCCAACGCGTCGCGCACCGTGAGAACCCCGGTCACCGTCTCGACGTGCGAAGTGCTGAGCGGGGAGAGGCCGAGGCGGATGCCATCCGGGAACCGGAAGTCGGGGATGATGCCGTCCGCCCACAGGCGCCGTGTGACCTCACGGAAGTCGGGGTGGCCGATCGTCACATGACCGCCGCGCACCCCGGCGTCGCGGGGGCTGAGCAGTCGCACGCCGAGAGGGGCGAGCAGCTCGTCGTAGGCCTGCACCGCAAGATCGGTCAGCGACTGCGACTTCGCCCGCACTCCCTCGACCGTGGACTGCTCGATGAGGTCGAGCATGCCCTGCATCGCGAGCATCGAGGTCACCGGCGGCGTGCCGCTGAGCAGTTGGCGGATGTCGCCCGATGGTACGTACTCCGGCCCCATCGCGAAGATGTCGGCCGCGCTCCACCAGCCCTGGATCGGCTGGCGCAGCACACCCTGCAGTCCGTGGCGGAGGTAGGCGAAGGCGGGGGAGCCCGGCCCGCCGTTCAAGTACTTATAGGTGCAGCCGACGGCCATGTCGACACCCCACTCGTCGAGCTGCATCGGGACCACGCCGGCGGAGTGGCACAGATCCCACATCATCAGTGCTCCGGCCTCATGCGCGGTAGCCGTGATGCCCGGCATGTCGGCCAGGGCGCCCGAGCGGTAGTCGACATGGCTCAGCGACACCAGCGCCGTGCGTGCGGAGACGACGGCCTCGACGTCGGCGACGGTCACCCCGTGCACCGGGTCGGGTTCGAGCCAGCGCAGAGTCATCCCGGTCTCGACGGCCACCCCCTCGGCGAGGAACCGGTCGGTGGGGAAGTTGCCGGCCTCGATCACGAGTTCGGTGCGGGTGGGATCGGCGCTCGCGGCGGCGCGCATGAGCTTGTAGATGAGCACGCTGGTCGAATCGGCGACGACCGTCTGCCCGGCAGCGGCACCGAGCGCCACCCGCCCGATGCGGTCACCGAGCTCCATCGGCAGCGCCATCCACTGCTCGTCCCAGGAGCGGATCAGCCGTGTTCCCCAGTCGTCGCGCACGAACGCGGCGAGCTTGTCGGGCATGTCGCGCAGCGGTCGGCCGAGGGAGTTGCCGTCGAGGTAGGCCGTGACGCCCGGGGCTTCGGCGAACGCGTCGAGGTGGGCGCGCAGCGGATCGGCGGCGTCGAGAGCGCGGGCATGCGCGAGGAGCGAGGGGTCGGATGTCGTGGTCATGTCACACCTTCAGATCTGCGGGGGTGAGGGGGCGGGCGTCGAGCGGATCGGCGGTCGAGGCTGGTCCTCCCGAGAGGAGGAGCACGGAGGTCGGGTCGAACGGATCCCCGGGTGCGAGTGCGCGCAGGAGGGCGGCGTCGTCGAGCCCGGCTTCGCGGAGGGCGGCGATCTCGCGCGGGTTCAGGTCGACCGGCATCGGCCCGTTGCCCAGATCGGTGCCGTAGAGCACGGTCCCGCCTGCGGCGTGGAAGCGGCGCACGTTGTCGATCGCGATCGCGCGCTCGGGGTCTTCGTGGATCGCGAGCGTCGAGATCCACGAGGCCGAGGCCGCCTGGCGCACGATCTCCGCGTCGTCGAGGCGCTCCGTGAACGGGGCATGGGCCAGGTGGGAGGCTCCGAGACGCACGACGCGCTGCGCTTCGCCCGCCCCTTCGGCATGCGCGACGACCGCGAGGCCGTGCTCGTCGGCCGCCCGCACGATCGCGCGGAAGAGGTCGTCGGAGAGCACCGGTCCTGCGGCGCTGTTGCTGGTGACCTTGAGGCGGGTGGCTCCGGCCGCCGCCATCCCGGCGACCGCGGCGGCGGCGGAATCCGCGTCGGTGATCTCGCGGACAGAGCCCTCCGGTGCCCAGTCGCGGTCGGAGGGGTAACCGCCCGGAGCGGTCAGGAAAGCGCCGGCATAGTCGATCGCGACCGCCTGCACGGCGAGCCGGCTCAGCACCTGGGGGTTGCCGCCGAGGTCGATCACGCGGCCGAGGCGCGACCCTGCCAGCAGGCCGTGCTCGACGAGCTGCAGGTGCACGTGGTGGTCGGTGAATCCGCCGGTGATGGCGCCGCGGATGCGGGGGAGGTCGGGGGTGGGGCGCTCATCGCGCAGCCGCACGCGCCCGTCGGCGAGCTCGACGACGCCCTCGCGCCATGCGGTCCCGTCGAAGAACGTCGCGGCCTTCATCAGCTGCCGATCTCGGTGCGCACGGTGTAGAGCTCGGGGAAGAACGTCAGGTCCAGCGCGCGCTGGAGGAATCCGACCCCGCTGGAGCCACCGGTGCCGACCTTCATTCCGATGGTCCGGGCGACGGTCTTGAGGTGCCGGAAGCGCCAGAACTGGAAGTTGTCCTCGAGGTCGACCAGGTCTTCGCACGCCTCGTACAGGTCCCAGTACCGGCTCGGGTCCTGGTAGATCTCGCGGATCGCCGGCACCAGCTCCGGGGTCTCCCGGTACGGCTCGCGCACGTCGCGCTGGAGGATCGAGCTCGGGATCGGCAGCCCACGGCGGGCGGCGAAACGCAGGAATTCGTCGTACAGGGTCGGCTTCTCCCACTCGGCGGTGAGCAGAGCGAGATTGGCGGGGTGGTCGGCGAAGACGCTCAGCATCTTCGCATTCTTGTTGCCGAGGGCGAACTCCACCGCCCGGTACTGCACGGACTGGAAGCCCGACGAGTTGCCCAGTGCCCCGCGGAACTGTGCGTACTCGGTGGGGGTGAGCGTGGCGAGCACCGACCACTGCTGTGTCATCACGTCTTGGATGCGCTTGACCCTGGCGATGCGCTTCAGGGCCTCGCGCAGGTAGTCGTGGGCGAGCAGCTCGCGAGCGGAGGACAGCTCATGCAGCAGCTGCTTGAGCCACAGCTCGGTGGTCTGGTGCTGGATGATGAACAGCATCTCGTCGTGGTGCTGCGGTGCGCTCACCGGGTGCTGCGCGGTGAGCAGCTGGTCGAGCGCCAGGTACGAGCCGTAGGTCATCCGCCCCGAGAGGTCGGTGACGATACCGGATTCGAGGGCGCGTTCGTTCTCGCTGTGCATGCGCCGAACATATCACTATCGTGGCGAGCGTCACAGGAGTGTTATGTCACGCTGGCGGCTCTTTCAGAGCGCGGGGGTGCGCGTCGGCGGCGTGCGACGCGTGCCAGGGCCGCCTGCCGCTTCGAATGCCGAGGCGAAACGCAGCAGTCGCGTGTCGTCGTACGCCCGTCCCGCGAATGTCAGCCCGATCGGCATGTCGATGTCGCTCATCAGTCCCATCGGCACGGTGACGGTCGGGATGCCGAGGTGACGTATCGCGAGGTTGCCGTTCGCGATCCACACGCCGTTGCGCCAGCCGAGGTCGGCGGATTCCGGGTTCACGTCCATGTCGGCCGGCCCCACGTCGGCGACCGCGGGGAAGACCACGGCGTCGAGCCGCAGCACATCCATCCACACCTCGAGGTCACGGCGGCGGGTCTCCTCCAGGCCGCGCAGCCCGTCTTCGAGCTCGGGCATGTCCCTGAACGAGACGTCGGGATGGCGGCGCACCCAGTCCGGATACTCGGCGATATCGTCGTCGAACCCGGTGTAACGGTCGGGAAGCGCGCCCTCCGGATGCGGGAAGATCCTGGCGCCGTCGACCTCGGCGAGCGAGCGCAGGCCCGGGTCGCCGTTCGCCTGCAGGAAGTCCTCCCACGCCCACGCCGAGAGGTCGACGATCTCGCGGTGCAGGTACTCGGGTGACACCAGGCCGCGAGTCGCGATGGTGTGCGCCCCCGGACGGTCTCTCTCGTAGTTCGACACCACGGGGAAGTCGACCTCGATCACTGTCGCTCCGGCAGCGGTGAGGACGCGGCGGGCGGCCTCCCAGCGCGCGATGATGCTCGCCCGTGTGTCGATGCGCCGGCCGGTGGGGCCGCCGATGCCCGGGCTCTCGGTGCTGCCGGCATCCGGGTCCGCATTGATGTACATGCGGGGGATACCGATGCGTGCACCGACGAGCGTGCGCGCCGTGTCCGCGGCGAGGGCGCGATACGACTCCGGGCGGACGGCGGATGCGGCGGGCAGCTCGACCCACGGCTGCGCCCGCCAGAAGTCGCCGCGGGTCTCGGCGTCGTCGGCGACGATCACGTCGAGCACCTCGAGCAGATCGGCCATCGAGCGGGTGTGCGGCACCACGACGTCCATGGTCGGCACGAGAGGCCAGTTCCCGCGGGTCGAGATCACGCCGCGTGAGGGGGTGTAGGCGCACAGCGCGTTGTTGGTCGCGGGGCCCCGGCCGCTCGACCAGGTCTCCTCGCCGAGGCCGAAAGCGGCGAAACTCGCCGCCGTCGCCGTGCCGGAGCCGTTCGACGAGCCGGAGGCGAAGGGCGCTGTGAGGAAGGCCGCGTTGTACGGACTCTCCGCGCGACCGTAGACGCCACGCTGCATGCCGCCGTTCGCCATCGGAGGCATGTTCGTGAGCCCGAGGCAGATGGCTCCGCCCGCACGCAGCCGCTCGATCGTGAAGGCATCGCGCTGGGCCACGAGCTCCGCGAAAGCGGGACTTCCCGCGGCGGCGGTGAGGCCGCGCACGAGGTAGCTGTCCTTCGCTGTGTAGGGGATGCCGTCGAGGGGCCCGAGGGCCTCGCCGCGGACGCGACGAGCATCCGATGCCGCCGCCTCGGCACGGGCCTCCGGGTTGGCGACGACGACGGCGTTCAGCGCCGTAGCCGTGCCGGGGGCGTCGAAGGCGGCGATGCGCGCGAGGTAGGCGTCGATGAGTTCGACCGCGGTCGTCTCGCCGGTCTCGAGGGCGCGCCGCAGCTCGGCGATGGATGCCTCCACCACGTCGAACATCAGTGGCTTCCGTCGAGGGCGGGCTGCTGCTGAGTGATGCAGTGGATCCCTCCGCCGCGGTCGAACAGCGGGCGCGCATCCACCGTGACGACCCGGCGTCCGGGGTAGGCGTCGGCGAGGATCTCGCGCGCCGCGGCATCCGCCTTCTCGTCGCCGAAGCCGCACGCCACCACGCCGTCGTTCGTGACCAGGTGGTTGACGTAGCTCCAGTCGACGGGCCCCTCCTGGTCCGTCAGCGTGGAGGGTGCGGGCAGGTCGATCACCTCGAAGCGGCGTCCGGCGGCATCGGTCTGCTCCGAGAGCAGGGCGCGCAGCTCACGGGTGACGGCGTGGTCGGGGTGCTCGGGGTTCTGCTGATCGTGCAGCAGCAGCCGCCCGGGCGAGACGATGGTGGCGACGATGTCGACGTGGCCGTTCGTGCCGAAGTCGTCGTAGTCGCGAGTGAGCCCACGGGGCAGCCACACGGCCTTGGTCGCGCCGATAGTGCGGGCCATCTCGGCCTCGATCCGCTGCTTGTCGGCGAAGGGGTTGCGCCGAGGGTCGAGCTGCACGGTCTCGGTGAGCAGCACGGTGCCCTCGCCGTCGACGTGGATGCCGCCGCCCTCGTTCACGAGTGTGGAGCTCACGAGCTCCGCCCCGACGGCGCCGGCGACGATGCGCGCGTGCTGCGCGGCCTTGCGCCACTCGGCCCATTCCGGCGCACCCCAGCCGTTGAAGATCCAGTCGACCGCACCGAGCACTCCCGGCCGGTCGTCGTCGACCACGAACGTCGGCCCGGAATCGCGCATCCAGAACTCGTCGACCGGCGCTTCGACGATCTCGATGCTGCTGCTGAGCATGCGCCGGGCCCTGTCGACCTCGCTCGGGTCGACCAGCATCGACACGGGCTCGAATTCTGCGACCGCATGGGCGACGGCGGTCCAGGTGGCGTAGCCCTCTTCGCGCGCCGTGTCGGTGTCGCCGAGGGTCTCGCCCTCTGCAGGGAACGCCATCCAGGTGCGCTCGTGACGTGCGGTCTCGGTGGGCATGCGCCAGCTCATCGTGATCTCCTCGCTGCTGCCGGTTCTTCTATTGAACATGCGATCAACAGGTGTTACGGTAACCCCTGATGAAGACCACGTCAACAGGTGCGGGCGCTCGCCGGATGTCGCCGGAGGAGCGCGATCACTCGATCCTCGACGGCGCGATCGGCCTTGCGCGCGAGAGTGGTCTCGAGAGCCTCACCGTGCGGGCGGTCGCCGCTCGCGTCGGGGTGACTCCGGCGCTCGTGGCGCACTACCGGCCGGGGATGGACGCGTTCGTCGCCGATGTGTTCGGGCTGATCGTGGCGGCTGAGCGCGACGAGGTGATCGCCGCGTTCGATGGCGCCGACGGCCCCGCCGCGCTGCGGGCCGGTCTGCTGCGCCTGATCGAGACACTCCTCGACGCCGACCGCGACGACGTCACCCTGATCTGGGTGCAGGCGTGGGCGCTCGGTGCTCGCAACGAGGCGCTCGCCGCCCGCGTGCGGCAGGAGATGGACGCGTGGCAGAGCGCGCTGGAGCAGATCTTCGCCCGGGCCGCGGCGACCGGTGCGATCGCGGCCGCCCGCGCCGACATGGCCGCGTGGCTGCTGCTCGCGATGGTCGACGGAATGAACGCGCACTCCCTCGTGAAGTGGGCGCCCCGCGACCGCGCCGACCTGGCCAGGCGTGCACTGTCGGCCGTGCTCGACACCGCACCGCTCGACACCGCACCGCCCGACACCCGATCTGCCGACACCCGATCTGCCGACTCCCGATCTGATGACAAGTAAAGGAACGCCCATGGATGCTGTGCGCATGCACGCGGCCTCGCCCGAATCGACGGCGATCGTCGACGCCGTGCTCGACTACTCGCGTCGTCGCATGCTCGCCGCCGACGTGCCGCTCGACAAGCCCCAGTCCGAGGCCGAGCTGAACCGCCTCGTCGGGCCCACGATCACCGATGCGGGACTCGGGGCCGCGCGTGCCCTCAGCGTGTTCGAGCACGTCCTCGCCCCGGCGTGCCTGACCACGAGTCACCCGTTGTATCTGTCGTTCATCCCGACAGCGCCGACCATGGCGGCGATCGCGTTCGACCTCGTCGTGTCGGCATCCGGACTCTACGGCGGCAGCTGGCTCGAGGGCGCGGGGGCCGTGCACGCCGAGAACGAGGTGCTGTCGTGGCTCGCGAGCGAGTTCGGGCTGCCCGAGACCGCGGGCGGAGTGTTCGTGCAGGGCGGCACGATCGGCAACCTCTCGGCACTGGTCGCCGCGCGCGAGGCGGCGAAGGCGCGGCTGATCGCGGCCGGCAAGGAGCTGCCGACCCGATGGAAGATCCTGTGCAGCGTCGAGGCGCACTCCTCGAACAAGTCGGCCGCGAAGGTGATGGATGCCGACGTGCTGCTGGTTCCTGCGGGCGACGATGGCGTGCTGCGTGCGGAGGGCGTGCGCGAAGCCCTCCTCGCGCACGGTGACGAGATCTGTGCGGTCGTCGCGACCGGCGGCTCGACCAGCTTCGGCATCGTCGACGACATCGAGGGGATCGCGGCGCTCAAGGACGAGTTCGATTTCTGGCTGCATATCGACGGTGCCTACGGTCTCACCGCGATGCTGGCGCCGGAAGCGCGGCACATCTTCGCCGGCGTCGAGCGCGCCGACTCGGTCATCGTCGATCCGCACAAATGGCTGTTCGCACCGTTCGACTGCTGCGCGCTGATCTACCGCGACCCCGACAGCGGGCGCCGGGCGCACACGCAGCATGCCGAATACCTCGACATCCTCACCGACGTCGACGAGTTCAGCCCCTCGGACTACTCCATCCAGTTGACGCGTCGCCCGCGCGGCCTGCCCATGTGGTTCTCGGTCGCGACCTATGGGGTCACGGCCTACCGTGAGGCGGTGAGTGCCGGACTCGCGCTGACGCGACGGATCGCCGCGGAGATCGCCCGACGTCCGGAGCTGCGTCTGGTGCGAGACCCGCAGCTGTCGATCGTGGTGTTCGAGCGCGACGGCTGGGAGCGTGCCGACTACGACCGATGGTCGGCGGCCCTGCTCGACTCGCAGCGGGCGTTCGTGGTCCCCAGCTCCCATGCCGGGCGTCCGAACACACGCTTCGCCATCCTGAATCCCCTCACCACGTTCGAAGACCTCGTCGGCATCCTCGACACGATGAAGTAGCCCGGCGGCCCGCGGTGCGCGACTCCGGATGCGGATGCCGGTGCGCGACAGTGATCGAACCCGTGGCGGTTCAGCCGGCCATCCCGGCGATGAGTCGACGCAGGCCGTACTCGAAAGCGCGGTCGACGTCGCCGCCGAGTCGGAACGCTCCGGACAGCTCCATCTGCAGGAAGCCGGTCGCCCAGGCGGTGAACAGACGGGCGGCGTCGAGCGCGTCGTCGTCACCGACCAGGGAGGCGGCGGCGCGCATGAGGGGTGCCGCCGAACGTTCCAGCGCGTCATGCGGAGCCGCGATCGTGAACATGATCCGGAAGCCCTCCGGATGCGCGTGCGCGAAGTCGCGGTAGGCATGAGCGAGCGCACCGATGTCGTCGCCCGCGGCTTCGAGCCGCGCGGTGAGCGCCTCGATCGACGCGGTGGCGACGGCGGCGTGCAGAGCATCCCGGTCCCGCACCCGCTTGTAGAGCGAGGGGGCGCGGACGCCCACCCTGTTCGCGACCGCCTGCATCGTGAGGCCCGAAGGTCCCGCGACCTCGAGGATCTCCCGTCCGGCCGCGACGATCTCGTCGGTGGACGTGCGTTCCGGTGTCGGCATCGGGTCCTCCCTGGATGGCTATTGACAATAGCCATGATAGCTACGTAACGTAGCCATCGCAATCATCCCGAGAGGATCCGCCATGAAGCTCGCACCGCACCTGCACCGCCTCGGCAACGACATCGTCGCCTCGTACCTGATCGACCTGCCCGAGGGCATCACCCTGATCGACGCGGGGCTGCCAGGGCACTGGCACGATCTCCAGCGTGAACTCGCCGCGCTCGGTCGCCCGCTGTCCGACATCCGCGGACTCGTCCTCACCCACGGCGACGGCGATCACATCGGCTTCGCCGAGCGGCTGCGCACAGAGGCGGGAGTGCCGGTGTTCATCCATGCGGCCGACGGCCATCGTGTGCGCACCGGGGAGAAGCCGAAGACCGCGATGGGACCGGCGAAGATCGGGCCCACGCTCGGCTTCTTCGCCTACGGCCTGCGCAAGAACGCCCTGCGCACACATCACGTGTCGGTCGTCACGGAAGTCGGCGACGGCGACGTGCTGGATCTGCCCGGTGCTCCGGTCGTCATCGGGATGCCCGGCCACTCGCCGGGGAGCATCGCGGTGCACGTGCCGGCCGTCGACGCGGTGTTCGTCGGCGACGCGCTGACCACTCGGCACGTGCTCACGGGACGGACCGGGGCGCAGCGCGCGCCCTTCACGGACGAGCCCGACGAGGCGCTCGCCTCGCTCGACCGCCTGGCCGCGGTCTCGGCCTCCTGGGTGCTGCCGGGTCACGGCGCGCCCTGGCACGGCTCCCCGACCGACATCGCCGCCGCCGTGCGAGCCTCGGACTGAGGCCCACGCCCGCCGTCAGCGGTTGCCGAGCACGGTGGCGGTGTCGCTCACGGTGATCTGCGGGGGATACAGTCCCATGACGTGCAGCGCAGTCGCGTGGTTCTCCGCAGTCGAGCCGGCGCAGGCATCGGCGGCGATCGTGACGTGCGCACCCGCGTCGGCCGCGGCCAGAGCCGTCGAGATCACGCAGCAGTCCGTCGAGACCCCGGCGAGCACCAGGCGCCCTCCGCGACCGACCACGGCTTCGAGCTCGGGGCCCCACTTGCCGAACGTCGGCAGGTCGAGGCTCGGATGCGGGGAGAGGTCGATCGCTTCGGGCACCAGGGCGAACAGCGGGTCGCCCGGCGGCTGGTCGGCGAACGGCCAGGCTGCGAAGTAGTCGCCCCAGGAGGTGGACCGATCGGCGGTCGGCACCCAGCGCGTCACGAGCACGCGGTCGCCGAACGCCTCCGCCAGGGCGCGGATGCTCGGCATCGCCTCGGCGAAGAAAGGTGAACCCCACGCAGACTCCGGCGAGGCGAAGATCGCCTGCGGATCGCTCACCACGAGCCAGGTGTCCCCGGCCGCCGGAGCTTTCACACGGCCTCCTGGCGCCGGATCTTCGCGGCCCTGGCGACGTAGGTCACGAGGAACGACAGCACCAGCGCGAAGAACACCCCGAGGTTCGCGTATGCCCACTCGCCGTCCCTGCCGCCGATGAGGAACAGCAGGTAGCCCTGCCAGTTGTTCCACGCGGCATCCTCGGCGAAGTTGTTCACGACCAGGCCCCAACCGATCACGCTCGTGACGACCAGGGTAGCGATCGATGTCCAGTCCCACGCGCCGTAACGACCGTTCTGATCGAACAGGGCCTCTTCGTCATAGTCCTTCCGGCGGCGCAGGATGTCGGCGATCAGGATGCCGGCCCACGAGGCGAGCGGCACACCGAGCGTGATCAGGAAGCTCTGGAACGGCCCCAGGAAGTCGGTCGCGAAGAACACCACGAAGATCGTGCCGAGCGTCAGGATCACGCCGTCGATCGCGGCCGCCGACGGGCGCGGGATGCGGATGCCGAGGCTGAGCAGGGTGAGCCCGGAGGAGTAGATGCCCAGCACCGCGCCCGAGACGAGCGCGAGCACGGCCGTCAGCAGGAACGGCACGAGTACCCAGGGAGGAAGGATCGAGGCGAGCGCGCCGATCGGGTCGGCGGCGATCGCGTTCATGAGGTCTTCGTCGGAGCCGCCGAGCAGCAGGCCGAACACCACGAGGATCACGGGTGCCACGGAGCCGCCGATCGTGTTCCAGGCGACGATCGCCCCGTCGGACGCCGTGCGCTTCTGGTACCTCGACCAGTCGGCGGCGATGTTGATCCAGCCGAGCCCGAATCCGGTCATCACCATCACGAGCGCGCCGATCACCTGACCGACACCGCCGTCGGGGCGGGCCAGCACGGCGGAGAAGTCGATCGCCGGCGCCGCGAGGACGATGTAGACCACGGTGACCACGCCGGTGATCCACGTGAGCACCGACTGCAGCTTCATGATCGTGTGATAGCCGAGCACGGAGGCGGTCACGATCAGCGCTGCGACGATGACGGTCGCGACGATGCGCAGCCAGATGCTGTCGCCGTCACCGCCGAGTTGCGTGATGACGGTCGCGGTGGCGAGTACCGCCATGATCGCGAGGAACGTCTCCCAGCCGATCGAGGTCAGCCACGAGACGATCCCCGGAACCTTCTGGCCCTGCACGCCGAACGCCGCGCGGGAGAGCACCATGGTGGGCGCCGAGCCGCGCTTGCCGGCGATCGCGATGAGCCCGCACAGCAGGAACGACACCACGATGCCGATGATCGAGACGAGCGTCGCCTGCCAGAACGAGATGCCGAAGCCCAGCACGAACGAGCCGTACGACATGCCGAACACCGAGACGTTCGCCGCGAACCACGGCCAGAACAGGTCACGAGGCTTCGCGGTGCGCTCGGATTCGGGGATGATCTCGATGCCCGCACGCTCGATGAGGGCCGGCTTGATGTCCGTCATGCTCACATCCTGGCACTGCGGGGGCGCGGCCGGGCGGACTTCGCGTGGGCCGGAACCGCCCGCGTGCTCAGCCGGCGAAGAATGACTGCGCGGTGCGGGCCAGATCGTGCAGGTCGGAGACCCCGGCGAGCTCTCGTGCGGAGTGCATCGAGAGGATGGGGATGCCCACGTCGACCGTGCGGATGCCGAGGCGGGTCGCCGTGATCGGGCCGATCGTCGAGCCGCACGGCACGCTGTTGTTCGACACGAACTCCTGCGTCGCGACGCCTGCGCGCTCGCACCAGCTCCGCCATGACGCCGTGCCGATCGCATCCGTCGCATAGCGCTGGTTGGCGTTGATCTTCAGGATCGGTCCCGAGCCGAGCACCGGCTGCACCACGGGGTCGTGCTTGGCGGCGTAGTTCGGGTGCACCGAGTGTCCGACGTCGCTCGACAGGCACCACGACGAGGCATACGCCTGACGGCGCGCGGATCCATCGGCGCCCAGCCTCGAGTACACGCGCTCGAGCACGTCTTCGAGGAAGGGGCCGGCGGCCCCGGAACGGGACTCCGAGCCGAGCTCCTCGTGGTCGAACGCGGCGAGCACCGCGATCGGTGCGCCCGCGGACGGTTCGTGCGTCGCGAGTGCGACCACGCCGGCGTGCACCGAGGCGAGGTCGTCGAGACGGCCGGAGGCGAAGAACGCGTCGTCCTTGCCGAACACCGCGCCGCGTGCGGAGTCGGCGACGACCACGTCGTATCCGCGGATCTCGGACGCTGCCACGTCGGCCGCTGCGGCGAGTTCGGCGAGGATGTCGGCCTCGGTCGGGTCGCCCAGCCCCCACACGGGCTGCGTCTCGGTCTGCTTGTCGAGGGCCAACCCGTTGTTGACGCCGCGATCGAGGTGGATCGCGAGCTGCGGCAGGCGCAGCAGGGCGCCGGTGTCCGCCAGCACGACACGGCCGTCGGCCAGCGCCAGTCGCCCGGCGAGGCGCAGCTCGCGGTCGAGCCAGGAGTTCAACAGCGGTCCGCCGTACACCTCGACTGCAGCCTGCAGCCAGCCCCGCGAACCGGTGGTCGGCTGCGGCTTGAGCTTGAACCCGGGGGAGTCGGTGTGCGCGCCGAAGATCTGCACCGGCGTGGTGGTCGCGGCGCCCGACGGCACGACCCAGGCGATCGCCGCGCCGTCGCGCACGACCACGAAGCGCCCACCGGGCTGAAGAGGCCATTCATCTTCCTCCTGCAGCCGCGTGAACCCCGATTCCTCCAGTCGTCGAGCGACCTCGGCCGCCGCGTGGTAGCTCGAGGGCGAGGCGGCGACGAAGTCGGCGAGGTCCTCGGCGTGGGCGAGGGCTGCGGGGGTGACGGGCATGTCGTGACCTTCCTGGAGAACGCGGTGCTTCGAGCGTAGTCGGGGACTTCGTCCGAAGGCGGGTCTACCACTTTCGGCTACACCCGGGTTAGCCTTCCAGCGGGGGAGATGCCGGTTCGGGCTCTTCCGTGAACCGGGGAGAACTTCACATGCGTGCACACCCACGTCTGTCCATTCGTCGCGCCATCGCGGGGGCGACTTCGGTACTGCTGCTGGCTGCTGGCCTCACCGTCGTCACCGAAGCGGTCGCTCCGACATCGGCATCGGCGGCGCAGACCCCGACCAGCTGTCAGGGAACGGTCGCCCTCGTCAACGGCGGGTTCGAGGCGCCGGTGATCCCGAACGCCTCGGTGTCGCTCCCCGACGAGAATCAGGTCCCCGGGTGGTTCACGAACGACAGCCTGAACCAGATCGAGCTGTGGAGCAGCGGATTCAACGGCGTCACCGCCGCCGCGGGGCGGCAGTTCGCCGAGCTCAACGCGAACAGCCCCAGCCGGCTCTATCAGGACGTGGCGACGACGCCGGGCCAGACGCTGTCGTGGTCGCTCAAGCACCGCGGGCGCACCGGGACCGACGTCATGCGCGTCGTGATCGGCACCCCGACCGGAGCCCTCGTGCAGAGCGGCCCCAACCTCTCCGACGGGAACACGGCCTGGGGCGCGCACACCGGCACGTACACCGTTCCCGCGGGTCAGACGGTGACGCGCTTCGGCTTCGAGGCGGTCAGCTCGGCTGGTGGCAGCGCTTCCGTCGGCAACTTCCTCGACGACATCACCTTCGGAACCGGCCCCTGTCTCATCACGAACAAGTCGGTGACCAATCTGACGCGCGGAGGCACGACCGCTGAGGTGGGCGACACGCTGCGCTACACGGTCACCACGAACAACGGCGGCGGGAACCCGGCGCTGCAGTCGGTGTCGTCCGACGTGCTCGCCGCAGGGATCGACTTCGTCCCGGGCTCGCTCAAGATCATCAGCGGAGCGGGCACGGGTGCCCTCACCGACGCCGCCGGCGATGACCGCGGCTCGTACACCTCGGGGAGCCGCACGGTGCAGGTGCGCCTCGGTGACGGGGGTACGGCCACTGCAGGCGGGTCCATCGGCGTGGGAGCGAGCACGAGCTACACCTTCGACGCCAAGGTCAATGTCTCGGCCGCGGCGACCACGATCGTCAATGAGGCACGGGTCGCCTTCCGCGACAACGTCGTCGGCCAGGACCGCACCTCGGTCAGCCAGGAGACCCAGACCCCTGTGAACGCCGCCGCCGACCTGGCGATCACCAAGAGCATCGACACGGATCCGCTGGTCGCCGGCCAGCCGGTGACGTTCACGATCGGTGTGACGAACAACGGCCCGCAGACTGCGACAGGGGTGACGGTCACCGACCCCATCCCTGCAGGCATCACGAACGTCACGGTCGACTCGGGTGACGTGACGTGCACCGTCACCGCGACGGTGAGCTGCGCCGTACCGGACATGGCGGTCGGGCAGAGCACCGAGATCAAGATCACCGGAACGCTCTCCCCGTCGGGCGACCCCGGGGCCTCGTTATCGAACACCGCCACGGTCTCGGGCACCCGCACCGATCCGAATCTCGCGAACAACACCGCGAGCGTCGTCAGCACGATGTCCGCCCAGACCGACGTGTCGATCGTCAAGACGTTCTCCCCGTCCACGCCGGTCGCCGGCGAGCAGGTGACCTACACCCTCTCGGTCTTCAACGCCGGGCCGTCCGAGGCGCGCAACGTCGTGGTCACCGACCCGCTGGACCCGGACACGACCTTCATCAGCGCCGATCCCGGCCAGGGCACGTGCGCGGCTCAGGGGTCGATGCTCACCTGCCAGGTGGGTACGCTCGCCCCCGGCGCGAGCTCCGTCGAAACCTTCGTCGTGGTGGAGATCAACCCCGGCGCCACCGCTGTGCTGCAGAACACCGCGACGGTGACGACCAGCACGACCGACACGAACCCGGCGAACAACGTCTCGTCGACCAGCTTCCAGCCCGATGTGATCGCCGACATGGCCGTCGTGAAGACGGCCTCCGCCGCGCAGGTCTCGGCCGGCGACACGATCGACTTCACTCTCGCTGTACGCAACCTCGGTGCGTCGGACGCCGTGAACGTGGCGCTCGTCGACACCGTGCCCGAAGGGTTCTCGGTGACGGGTGTCGACGCCCCGCCCGGCGCGACGTGCACATCCACCGCGAGTTCGATCATGTGCACCTGGGCGTCGTTCCTCGTCGGGGGACCGTCGAACGTGGTCGTGCACGCTCTGGTCGACGCCGATGCACCCGTCGGCACCGTGACGAACACCGCGTCCGTCGCGGCCCCCGCGGCCGACCGGGACACCACGAACAACTCCAGCTCGGTCGACGTCGAGGTCGTCCAGAGCGCTGACCTGAGCATCGTCAAGACGGCGCCGACGACGGGCGAGCCGGGGAGCTCTTTCACGTACACGCTCCGGGTTGCGAACGCGGGGCCCTCCGTCGCCCGCGGCGCCTCGGTCTCGGACACGCTCCCGGCGGGATTCCTCGACGTCGTCGTGAACGGACCGGGCTGCTCGATCGTCGGAGGGACGGTCGGGTGCGAGCTCGGCGACATCGCTCCCGGTGGATCGGTGGCGATCGAGGTCACGGGCACGTGGAGCACGACCGCGACGGGCGTGGTGTCGAACACCGCGACGACCACCTCCGGGACTCCGGATCCGAACACCGACAACAACACCTCGACGGTCGACGTCACGCTCGCGCCGAACGCCGACGTGAGCGTCGTCAAGACGACCTCGACCCCGACGGTTCCGCTCGGCGGGACCGCGACGTTCGAGGTCACGGTCACCAACGAAGGTCCGTCGGCGGCCGCCGGCGTGGTGCTCGACGAGCTGCTCCCCGTCGGGTTCATGCTCACCGGAGCCACGCCGTCGACAGGCACGTGGTCGATGGAGGACGCGCGCTGGACGGTGGGCACCCTGCTGCCGGGCGACTCCGAGACGATCACCGTCACCGCGACCGTCAACACGGAAGGACAGCTGACCAACACCGCGACGGCGAGTTCGCGTACGCCGGATCCTGACACGTCGAACAACACCGGCACCGCGTCGGTGACCGTCACGCCCTCCGCCGACCTCGCGATCGTCAAGACGATCTCGGCGAACCCGGCTCCTCTCAACGGCGCCGTGACCTACACGCTCGTCGTGACCAACAACGGGCCGAGCATCGCCTCCGCCGTCGCGGTCTCCGATGCCCTTCCCGCCGGCCTGCTGAATCCGTCGACCGCCACCCCCGGGTGCACGGTCACCGGATCGCAGCTCGCGTGCACGCAGCCGACCCTCGCGGTCGGCGCCACCTTCACCGCGACGGTGAGCGGCACGGTCGACCCGTCGATCGCGGGTGCGACGCTGTCGAACACGGCGACGGTGACATCGAACACTCCTGACCCCGACCCGAGCGACAACACCTCGACGGTGACCGTTCCGGTCTCGGGAACGCCGCAGGTCGAACTCGTCAAGAGCGTCAGCGCTCCGACCGACACCGACGGCGACGGACGCATCGGTGCGGGTGACACGGTCGCCTATACCTTCACGGTCCGCAACACCGGCGACGTCACGCTCACCAGTGCCGCGATCACCGACCCGCTGCTCGGCGGTGCGGTGGCGTGCGCGGCCTTCGCCGCACCCTTGGCACCGGGCGGCACGGTGACCTGCGCGCCGGTCTCGTACACGCTCACGCAGGCGGACGTGGATGCCGGGACGGTGCGCAACACCGCCGCGGTGACGGCCCAGTCGGCCCAGGGCCCCGCGACCGACGATGCCGAGGCGAACGTCACGATCGCGGCGACCAACGGCATCAGTCTCGCCAAGAACCCGTCGACCGTGGTCGACGTGGACGGCGACTCCGCCGTCGGAGCCGGTGACACGATCGACTACACGTTCACCGTCACGAACAACGGCACGACGACGCTGCGCGACGCGGTGATCACCGACCCGATGCTCGGCGGAACCGTGACGTGCCCCGAGCTCGATGGAATCGCGCTCGCACCGGGGCAGTCGGTCTCCTGCACACCGATCACCTACACGCTCACCCAGGCCGACATCGACGGCGGGCTCGTGCACAACGAGGCCGCGGTCACGGCGAACGCACCGATCGGCACGGTGACCGACACCGCGCAGGCGGACGTGGACATCACCGGTACCGCGGCGATCGAACTGCTCAAGAACGTCGGGCGCGTGCTCGACGCCGACGGCGACGGCTTCATCGGTGCCGGTGACACGGTCGACTACACCTTCTCGGTGCGCAACCTCGGCACCACCACCCTCACGGGTGTGGTGATCACCGACCCGATGCTCGGTGCGGGAACCCTCTGCGCAGTCGGTGCTCTCGCGCCGGGCGGCACCTCGGACTGCGGCTCGTTCACGTACACGCTGACCCAGGCCGACATCGAGGCCGAGATCGTCCGCAACACCGCCACGACGACCGGCACCAGCCCGCTCGGTCCGGTCAGCGACGACGCATCGGCCGACGTCGTGATCACGGGCACGAGCGCGATCGAGCTGACCAAGACCCCGGGAGCGATCGCGCTCGGCGAAGACGGTCGGGCAGGAGCCGGTGACACGGTCGGCTACACGTTCACGATCCGCAACAGCGGCACGACGGTGCTGCGCGACATCATCCTCGACGATCCACTGCTGGGTGGCAGGGTCGACTGCGCCGCTCTTGACGGTCTCGAGCTGAGTCCGGGTGACGAGGTCACCTGCGGGCCGGTCGACTATGTGCTCACGCAGCAGAACGTCGACGACGGGACCGTGCACAACGTGGCCACCGTCGAGGGGCAGTCGCGCAACGGCAGCGCCGACGCCCAGGACGAGGCCGACGTGCGCGTCGCGGGCACCGACGACATCACGCTGCTGAAGTCCGCGGCAGCCGTGGTCGATGCCAACGGCAACGGACGCACGGATGCCGGTGACACCATCGCGTACACGTTCACCGTGACGAACGCGGGCACGACGACCCTCACAGGCATCACGGTCAGCGACCCGCGCCTCGGGGCGGCGGTCACGTGCGATGCGACCGAGCTCGCCCCGGGTGAGTCGACCGTCTGCGCGGCCGGCGCCCCTGCCGTGCTCACGCAGGCCGAGATCGATGCGGGCGAGATCGAGAACACGGCCACCGCCACGGGAACCGGCACCTCGGAGATCCCGCCGGTCGCGACCGACACCGTGGTGACCCCGCTCGTGGCACAGCCGGCCATCGCCCTGACGAAGACCGGCGGCGACTACGTCGATGCCGACCGCAACGGGAAGATGAACGCGGGCGACACCATCGCCTTCCGGTTCACCGTCACCAACACGGGAGCGGTGACGCTGACGAACGTGAAGATCGACGACCCGAAGCTGGGTGGCGTCGTCGACTGCGCGATCCCCGCCCTCGCTCCCGGCGCCACGGCGAGCTGCGGTCCGGTGACCTACGCCCTCACCACGGCGGACATCGCGGCGAGCACGGTCGTCAACGTGGCCACGGCGAGTGGCGTCGGCGGGGCCGTGACGGTCACGGCTGCCGCCACCGCGACGGTCGACCTGAACGGGCTCGCCGCCACGGGTGGCGTGATCACCGGAATCGGCTGGGCGCTCGCGTTGCTCGCGGTCGGCGCCCTGGTGCTGCTGATCGCCCGCGTGCGTCGCCGCGACGTCGAGGTCTGACGCCGCTCCATCCGCACGACGCGCCCCGCCCGATGATCGAGCGGGGCGCGTCGTCGTTTCCCCGCCGTTCATCCGATCGCGTTAGGCTCGTCCCGATAGCGCCTAGGGTTCCGGGGTTCGCGCCCGTCTGGTCCGAGCGGCGCCACGGCCCTCCTCCACAGGAGAGCCGTCATCTGACAGGACAAAAGCCCGGAGGACCCTGTTCGTCGCGCCGCGCGTCGGACGGAAGGGTCTCGTCGTGTCTCCACTCGCCTTCGTCCTGGTCTTCGGCGCCGCCATAGCCCACGCGGCGTGGAACATCATCGCGCACGGCATCAGCCGGGCCGGAGCGCCGTTCCTGTGGTGGGGATCGGTCGGCAGCACCGTCGTGTGGATCGGCGCGGTGCCGTTCACCGGCGGTCTCGGGGCCGACGACCTGGGGTCGTTCGCCCTCGGTGTCGCCGTCTCGTCGGTGCTGCACGTCGGTTACATGGCGGTGCTCCAGCGCGGGTACCGGGAGGGCAAACTCTCCACCGTCTACGCGACGGCGCGGGGCACGGGCCCCTTCCTCTCGGTGATCGTGGCCGTGCTGCTGCTCGGTGAGCGTCCTTCGGCGCTCGCGCTCGTGGGCGTCGCCGCCGTGATCGTCGGCGTCGTCGCCATCGGACTCGTCGACCGGGGGAGAGGGGCGGGTTCTCGGCGGCTCGATCCCGGCATCGTCTTCGGGCTCCTCACCGGTGTCGCGATAGCCGTCTACACGATCTGGGACGCGCACGCGGTACGCACCTGGGGCCTCTCGCCGGTCGCGTTCATGGTCGGAACCACGCTGCTGCAGGTGCCGTTCTACTCGATCGCGGTGCGTCGGCGCTGGGGTGCGGTGTGGGCGCTCGGGCGCACGCAATGGCGCCGCATCCTGGCCTTCGGCATCCTGTCGCCGCTGTCGTACATCCTGGTGCTGACCGCGATCCAGATCGCACCGGTCGCGCTGGTGGCCCCCCTGCGCGAGGTCAGCGTGGTGCTGGTGAGCCTGTTCGGGGTGTTCGTGCTGCGGGAGTCGCGTCCCGCCTGGCGGATCGCGGCGTCGCTCGTCGTCGTCGCGGGGATCGTCCTGCTCGCGTGGTGATCAGCGGAAGCTGACGAGACCAGCGTGCGCGGCCGTCACGAGGATCTGCACGCGGTCGCGCAGGTGCCACTTGGACATCATGCGGCCGAGATGCGCCTTCACCGTACCCTCGGAGACGATCAGCGCCTTGGCGATCTCGGCGTTCGACATGCCTTGGGCGAGGCAGTGGAGCACCTCGACCTCGCGCTCGGTGAGCGGCTCGAGGGCGTCGGCGTCGGCCGCCACGGGCGTAGATTCGCGGACGTGCTTGATCAGCATCGAGGCGATCCGGGGAGAGAGGGAGCTGGCGCCGCTGTGCACTTCGCGGACGCCCGTGACGATGTCGTCGGCGCTGGAGTCCTTGAGCAGGTAGCCGGAGGCGCCGGCGCTGAGCATCGGAAGCACCGTGTCGCTGCCGTCGAGCGTCGTCACCGCGAGGACGCGGACGTGCGGCCAGCGCTCGGCGATCACGCCGGTGGCCTCGATGCCGTCCATCTCGGGCATCTGCACGTCCATCATCACCACATCGGGCTGCTCGCGTTCCACCGTGGCGATCGCCTCGAGGCCGTCCTCCGCCTGCGCGATCACGGTGATCTCCGGGTCACGCGACACGAAGTGCGACAGCGCCGAACGGACCAATGGATCATCGTCGACGATCACGACACGGATTTCCTGCATAGGGGGAAGCCTAACGGCGGGAGCGCTTCGATGACGTCATGTAGACCTTTGGCCAAAAACCTCTAGACGTGAGACAGATGTGCGCCGCGTTGTTCGCCGAGAAGATGAATACAGACATCGACGAACGACTACATAATGGAGGTGAACGTAATGACTTTCTGGCAGCAGGTTGGCAAGTTTTTTGGTCTCGTCCGCTAGCGTACCTGGCGAATAGGAGATAGTGAACCATGGCCTTCGACCAGTCCACCCGACGATCTGCGGATTCGTTCCGGTTGAGTCGGGGCGAGAAGCTCAGCGCGATCGAGCGGATCGTCGTCCTGGTCATCGTCTCCATCACCATCGCCACGGACGTCATAGGTTTTTTCACCACGCCGGGTGTGAACCCGGTCGCACTTTTGGTGAGCGTCGCATGTACCGCAGCGTTCGCCCTCTATCTCTGGAATCCACTCATCGCGACATGCGCCCTCGGCGTCGTGTTCGCGACATCATTCCTCGTGGGAACCGAGTCCCAGGTTCTGACCGCAGCCGCTGTCGCGGCCGGGCTGGTCATGAGGCTGGGATGGACCTCCCTGATCCTGTCGTACACCGGTGCGTTCCTCATCGCTGCAGCACTCGTCGCCAACGGCGATGCCGACACCGATGTGAACGTCGGTCTGTTCCTCATCTTCGCCACGGTGGCCGGAGCTGTCGGGTTCGCCCTGCGGCTCGCCTTTGCTCGGGGCAGTCGCCTCGAGCGCGAACTCGAGGAGCGCGCGGAACAAGAACGTCAAGCAGTGCTCGCCGAGCGACGATGGATCGCCGGTGAGCTGCACGACAGCATCGCGCACCACCTCACGGTGGTGGCGCTGCACGTGCAGATGCTCGAAGACCCCGAGACCAGCACCGATTCGCAGGAAGCGATCCGTGTCGCCGCGCGCAAGGCGATGACCGATCTTCGCTTCGTGATCGAATTGGCGGACGACGGTCCGCAGTCGTCCAGTGTGCAGACGGGCGACCTCGCAGCGGCGATCGACGAGGCGCAGAGCGAGTTCGAATCCGCGGGTCACTCCGTGGCCCGCGACGGAGACCCCCGCGACGAGCGCATCCCGCGTGCCGTCGAGATCGTCCTCGCGCGCATCGTGCGCGAGTCCGCCACGAACATCCTCAAATACGCAGGACCCGGTGAGGTGCAGATCGACCTCGCCGTGGACGACGACGTCGCCCACCTCACGCTGCGCAGCCCGCTCCCGACGACGCCGCGCCGCGAGCTCTCCTCCAGTCGCACCGGCTTGGGAAGGATGGCGGAGCGCGTCATGGGCGCGAGCGGCGAGTTCAGCGCCGGCGAAGTCGAGGGATTCTGGGTCGTGTCGGCCCGACTTCCGGTCGTCTGATGCTCTAGAGTGTGTGAGCACCCCTTCCACGATCCGCGAGAACCTAGACGAAAGTCTAGAGAAGTCTCGACGTTCGACCCTGTGGAACGCGTTGCAGCCTCCCGTAATCTGAAGGCTCCCCAGATAAAGCGTCCCCAGCGCTGCGATCGCGGGCGCGGTCTTTCTGGCTTCTGAAACACCTTGCGCGCTCGCGATCGCCTTCTGCGTTAACGGCCGATTCTCCGGCCTCCCGACCGGTGCTCATGCACGTCCTGCTAGGCGCCGACAGCACGCATGAAATGGCCGTCGGTGGAGATCCCCGACGCGGCGACCGTGAAGCGCACGACCTCGCTCAGGTAGCGGTCCTCCGAGGCCTCGAAGATCCGCCCCTCCGCATCGCGCGACGTGCGTGTGAGGCGCAGGATAGGCGTGCCACGGGGCACGCGCAGCAGTGCGGCATCCTGGTCGTCGGCGGCCACCGCATCGATGACGTGCTGCAGCGTGACGATCGGGTGTCCGACCGAGCCCAGGTACTCCGTGATCGAGACCTCGTCGAGGTTCACCTCGAACAGTCGTCGTCCCGCGACCTCCGTGTAGTGGAGGCGCTCCAGCATGGTCGGGCGGCCGTCGAGCAGGCGCAGCCTGACCACGCTCACGATGGTGTCGCTCGCGTCGACGCCGAGTGCTGCTCCCAGATCGCCGGCGCGCCGCAGGCTCAGCTCCTGCGTCTGCGCCCCCGGGGTGACGCCCAGCTCCCGAGCCCAGCGCGTGAACGGCACCGACACGTCGACGGCCTGATTGGCCTTGCGGGCGACCACGCGCGCCGGCCGCCCGCGGCTCGTCTCGATCAGACCTTCGCCGCGCAGGGCGGCCAGGGCATTGCGGATCGGACCGCGAGATGTGCGCCACTTCTCGGCGAGGTCCGCCTCGGTCGGGACGTCGTCGCCCGGGCGCAGGGTGCCCGCCGCGATCTGCGCGCGAAGGTCGTCGGCGATCTGGGTGTACACAGCTTCGGCCACATAGGTACATTACTTCGCCATCTCGGTGGGCGCGATCACGTTCGAGGAGTGTTCATCCAGGCGAATGCTCGGTAAACGAGCCCTGAACTCTTCCGAGTTAGGTACATATCTCGGCGTGGCACCTGAGAGAGTCTTCCGTGGATCACCCCTCACACCCTGAAAGGTCCTCATGAAGCTTCGCGCTCTTCCCGCCCTCGCCGGCGTCGCGCTCCTCGCCCTCGGCCTCGCCGCCTGTTCCGGCTCGGCCGACGCAGCCGGCACATCCGGTGCCGACGAGTCGTCCTCCGCCAGCGGATTCGCGGTCGACGAGAACACGCTCGTCTTCGGCGTCGTGCCCGACTCGGTCGACACCGAGACGAATTACCAGCCGCTCATGGACTACATCGCCGAGATCACCGGCAAGACGGTCGAGTACCACGAGTCGACCGACTACGCCGCACTCATCGAGGCCGCGGTCGCCGGCAAGGTCGACGTCGCGTCCTTCTCCGGATTCACCTACGTCACCGCCACCAACAACGGTGCCAAGCTCACCCCGATCTCCTCGATCGTGACCGAGGAGGGCCAGGAGCCGGGCTACTTCTCGCAGGCGATCGTCCCGGTCGGCAGCGACATCACGAGCATCGACGACTTCAAGGGCAAGAAGGTCTGCTTCGTGGACCCGTCGTCGACCTCGGGCTACCTGTTCCCGTCGTACAACCTGCTCAAGGCCGGCATCGACCCCAAGACCGACATCACCCCGGTGTTCGCAGGCAAGCACGATGTCAGCGTCACGAAGGTCGGCGAGGGTGTGGAGTGCGAGGCGGGCTTCGCCGAGGACTCCGAGGTCGAGAAGTCGGACAAGGTGAAGGTCGTCGACGAGACGATGGTGCCCGGTGCGCCGCTGGTCTACTCCTCCACGCTCCCGGACGACGTCTCGAAGAAGCTCATCGACGGCCTCGCCGAGATCACGATCGACGACATCATCGCCGCGGGCATCGACGGTGCCGACACCGACGCCTTCCGCAGCGTGTTCTACGCCACGAAGCCGGTCGACGACGCGTACTACGACCTGATCCGCGACATCTGCAAGGAGACCGAAGCAGAGCAGTGCAAGGCCTGAGCCCGGCCTGACCGCTTCCCCTCACCCGGCGCCCTCCGTCCCTTCCGTCGCGCACGGACAGGACGGAGGGCACCACCGCACGACTCACGACACCACAGGAGCTACGACATGACCGCCTCGGCATCCGACGCCCTCATCCGCCTCGACGGCGTGACGAAGACCTTCGGGACGACCACTGCACTGAAGGATGCCTCGCTCGAGGTGTCCCGCGGCGAGATCGTCGTGCTCCTCGGCCTCTCCGGCTCGGGGAAGTCGACCCTGCTGCGCCACCTCGACGGTCTCGAGACCCCCACCGCGGGCTCGGTCGAGGTGCTGGGCTCCCAGGTCCCGGCGCTGAAGGGCAGGGCGCTGCGCGACCTCCGCAGCCGCGTGGGCTTCATCTTCCAGCAGTTCGAGCTGGTGCCCTCGCTCACCGTGCTCGAGAACGTGCTCACCGGCTCGCTGTCCGGCGTGCGCGGACCGCGCCTCGGCCTCTGGGGATACTCGCGTGCCGCCAAGCTCACCGCACTCGAGCACCTCGATCGCGTCGGTCTGCTCGACCGCGCCTACCAGCGCAGCGACACCCTCTCGGGTGGGCAGCAGCAGCGCGTGGCCATCGCCAGGGCCCTGATGCAGAAGCCCGACATCCTGCTCGCCGACGAGCCGGTCGCCTCGCTCGACCCGGAGTCGAGCGAGCAGGTCATGGCGCTGATCCGGGAGATCGCCGCCGACGAGGGACTCACCGTCGTCTGCAGCCTGCACCAGGTCGACCTCGCGATCTCGTGGGCCGACCGCATCGTCGGTCTGCGTCACGGCGAAGTGGTGCTGGACACCCCGACCGACGATCTCACCAAGGCCGAGGTCATGGAGATCTACGGCCGCGTCGCCACCACGACCGCCGAGATCCGTGCCGTGGCCGAGGAGCTGGTCGAGGCGGCTGCGCAGGTGGCCGCATCATGACGGCCCTCGATTCCGCGACGGATGCCGCCACACGCGGCGGAGGCCCCGTGGCTCAGGGCGGCGGGCGCAGCGTCGCCGAGCGTGCCCCGAGGCGTCCGATCTCGCCGGAGCGGATCGCGGCATCCCTCACCCTGGTCGCCCTCGTGGTGCTCGGCATCCTCGCCGTCCGCGATGTCGACATCTCCCTCCCGGCGATGGTGCAGAGCTGGGGCAATGCCGAGAACTTCATGGCACGCGTCGGCGGTCTCACCTTCCCCGCCCCTGGCGACCTCGCCTGGCTGATCGCCCTCACCGTGGGACTCGTGCTCGTGGGCACTCTGCTCGCCGCCGTGCTGTCGGTGCCGATCGCCTACCTCGCCGCCGCCAACACCACGCCGGGGAACGGATGGCGCGCAGCCGCGCGGTTCATCGGCGTGCTCACCCGTGCGCTTCCCGACGTGGTGCTCGCGATGGCGTTCGTGCTGATGTTCTCGCTCGGCACCCTTCCCGGGATCCTCGCCATCGGCATCCACTCGATCGGAATGATCTCGAAGATGTTCGCCGATGCGATCGAGCAGATCGATGAAGGCCCCCGCCTCGCCATCCGTGCGGCGGGCGGCTCGAAGATGCAGGAGTTCACGTCGGGCATCCTGCCGCAGGTGCTGCCCAGCTGGGTGGCCACCGTGCTGCACCGCAACGACATCAACCTGCGCGGCAGCGTGGTTCTCGGCTACGTGGGCGTCGCCGGTCTGGGCCTGGAGATGTCGTATGCGTTCAAGTCGCTCAACTACGGCAAGGGCCTCGGCATCGCCCTCGTGATCTTCATCCTGTGCGTCGCGATGGAGATCGTCTCGAGCATGGTCCGCGGCGCGATGCTCGGCGAGCAGAAGCACACCCGATCGTGGATCGACAGGATCCTGCATCCGCGTCTCGGCGCGAACGCCGCATCGGTACCCGACGCCCGCCCCGCCTGGGCGGCCAGCCCGGAGACCGCGGTGCGGCGGCCCTGGACCGCGCAGCGCGTGCGCCACACGATCGCCGGCGTCATCGCGATGCTCGTGGTGATCGGCAGCGTCGTGGTCAGCCAGATCAACTGGATGGACCTCATCACGTTCTGGGCCAAGCTGCCAGAGGTGGCGGAGAAGTTCTGGCCGCCGTCGTTCGGCAACTACGACGCGAGCGCGATGTTCCAGGCGATGCGCGAGACCGTCGCGATCGCCCTCGCGGCCACCGTGCTCACCCTGCTCCCGTCGTTGCTGCTGGGTTCGCTCGCGGCACGCAACGTCGCCCCGAGCTCCGGTGCCCGTGGCACGGCACGTCTGCTGCTCGTCGGCATCCGGGGCATCCCGGAGCTGATCCTCGCGATCGTGCTCGTGGTCATCACCGGACTCGGCGCGCAGGCCGGCGTCATCGCTCTCGCCATCGGCGGCATCGGACTGCTCGGCAAGCTCATCGCCGACTCCTTCGAAGAAGTGGACCGCGGACCGGAACGCGCACTTCGCGCGGTGGGCGCGACGCGTCTGCAGACCTATACCTCGGCGACAGTGCCGCAGGGCATGCAGGCGCTCATCGGCCACAGCTTCTACATGCTCGACACGAACATCCGCGCGGCGACGATCCTCGGCATCGTCGGCGGCGGCGGCGTCGGCTATTACCTGCTCAACGCCAGCCAGGGCTCTCGCTACGAGACCGTGACGGCGATCGTGCTGATGATCCTCGCCACCGTGCTGGTGGTCGAAGGGCTCGCGATGTGGATGCGGAAGGTGTTCCGATGAATCGTCCTCTCGACACGGCCGACGTGGTCGTCGTCGGCTCCGGGATCGTCGGTCTGGGTGCGGCGTACGCGGCGGTCCGGCGCGGTCTGCGCGTGATCGTGGTCGACCGCACCGACGCACCGGTCGGCGCCACGATCCGCAACTTCGGGCACCTCTGCATCGGGGCTCAGGGCGGGGAGGCCCGGCGGTACGCCGACATCTCGCGCGACCTGTGGCTGCGCCTCTCCCAGGATGCGGGCTTCTGGCTGCGCGAGTCGGGCACGCTGGTCGCCGCCCGGCACGACGATGAGCTCGCCGTGCTGGAGGCCGCGTCCCGCGAAGGCGGGATCCGGATGCTGGATTCCGCGGAGCTCCTGCGTCTCGCCCCGCTCCGTGCCGAGGGACTCATCGGCGGCGCGCATATCGAGACCGACCTGCAGACGGATCCGCGCACCGCGGCGGATGCCATCGTGCGTCACCTGGCTCGTCTGGGCGTCGAGTTCCGCTTCCGTACCGCCGTCACCGCGGTCGGAGACGGACGTGTCGAGACCACCCGCGGTCCGATCGCCTGCGGGAGCGTCGTCGTCGCCGTGAACCACGACATCGATCAGCTGCTCCCCGAAGTCGCCGAACGGCACGGGGTGGTCCGCTGCGCCCTGGACATGATGCGGGCGGCCGTGTCGTTCCGGCATCCGCTGGCGGCGCCGCTGCTCACCGGCTGGTCGCTCGTCCGCTACGGTCGGTTCTCCGACGGACCCGAGGCCGCCGTGCTGCGCGAGCGCCTGCACACCGAGCGGCCCGACCTCGCCGCGATCGACCTCAACCAGATGTACACGCAGCTCGCCGACGGCACGCTCATCATCGGCGACTCGCACTCCACCGCCGTGGCCCCTGTGCCGTTTCAGCCCGAAGCCGCGTTCACCGCGTTCCTCGCCGAGGCGGAGGCGCTGTTCGACGCACCGGCTCCCCGCGTGATCGAGCGGTGGCAGGGCGTATACGCGAAGGGGCGGCAGGAGTTCCTGATCGACCGGACCGACGACGGTGTGCTGGTGCTCGCCGCCACGACCGGCATCGGGATGACCACAGGGCTGGGGCTCGCCGAAGAGAATCTCACCGCCGCCTTCGGGTGGGCGGCAGCAATGGAAGGAACATCATGACCACTCCTCTCGAACTCGTCGTCCTCGACATGGCGGGAACCACGGTGCTCGACGACGGCGTCGTGGAACAGGCGTTCCAGCGCGCCGCCGAGCGCACGGGCGTCGCGGACCGGATGCCGTGGGACGAGGCGCTCGACTACGTGCGCGTGACGATGGGGCAGTCGAAGATCGATGTCTTCGCGCACCTCTCCGGTGGCGACGCCGAGTCGGCCGCACGGGCGACCGCCGCGTTCGAGGGCGCGTACGCCGAGATCGTCTCCGAGCAGGGAGTCTCCGAGGTGCCTGGCGCCGCCGACGCGATCCAGGGGCTGAAGGATGCCGGGTTGACGGTCGTGCTCACCACCGGCTTCGCCCCGGTGACCCGCGACGCCCTGATCGACGGTCTGGGGTGGGGCGATCTCGTCGACCTCGTCCTGTCGCCGATCGACGCCGGACGCGGGCGTCCCGCCCCGGACCTGGTGCTCACCGCGCTGCTGCGCACGCAGACCGCCTCTGTCCAGGCCGTCGCTGTCGCCGGCGACACCGTCAGCGACGTCGAGTCGGGCCGCCGAGCCGGTGCCGGATTCGTCGCGGGCGTGCTGACCGGTGCACACGATCGTCCGGCGCTGAGCGCCGCAGGGGCGGATGCCGTGCTGAGTGATGTGACCGCCTTGCGCGGTGTGCTCGTCCAGCGCGAACTGCTCCCGCTCGTCGCCACCTCCTGAGAGGCCCGACATGGGAACGCTGCTGATCCGTCCTCCCGGACACCGGAGAGACGTCGCTCTGCGCCCGGCGGCGACCGCGATGGTCTGGATCGGCGAGGGCCATCCGCACGAGACGATCGCCGTGCCCGGGGTCGCGCTCGCCGACGGCGATGTGCTCGTGGCGGTCGAGATGTCGACGATCTGCGGCTCGGATGTGCACACCGTGCAGGGCCGTCGATCCGCGCCGACGCCGCTCGTGCTCGGACACGAGAGCGTCGGGCGGGTGATCGCGACCGGCGACGCCGGAGCGCTCACCGTCGACGGCACTCCGCTGCGGATCGGCGACCGGGTGGTCTGGTCGGTCACGGTGTCGTGTGCGCGCTGCGACCGCTGCCTGCAGGGCATGCCGCAGAAATGCCGCGACCTGGGCAAGTACGGGCACGACCGCGTCGGCGCGCACGGCGATCTCACCGGAGCCTTCGCGAGTCATGTGCAGCTGCGGGAGGGGACGGCCATCGTGCGCGTGCCGGAGGCGCTCCCCGCCTCGGTGCTCGCCCCCGCTTCGTGCGCCACGGCGACCGCCTGGGCGGCGGTGGCGAGGGCTGCCAAGGACCGCGACCTCGACGGGGCCGCCGTGCGGATTCACGGGGCCGGACTTGTCGGGCTGTCGGCTGCGGCCATCGCGGCCGAGCAGGGCGCAACCGTCGAGGTGCTCGACCCCAATCCGGATCGACGTGCGCTCGCCGCACGCTTCGGCGCGACGGGTCTCGCCCGTGAACCCGACGTGGTGATCGAGGCCTCGGGGCATGCCGTGGCCGAGGCACTCGCGGGTGTCGCGGTTGGGGGAACGGTCGTGCTCGTCGGGAGCGTGTTCCCCGCCGACTCGGTGCCGTTTGATGCCGAGAGCATCGTGCGACGGCTGGTCACGGTCGCCGGTGTCCACAACTACACCGGTGCCGAGCTGGCCGATGCCGTGGCCTTCCTCGCCGGACGGGGGCGGGCCTACCCGTTCGCGGATGCGGTCGGCGCGGTGCGCGGGCTGTTCGAGATCGACGCGGCTCTGGCGGCAGCCGCCGGCCCGGGCGCGCCCCTGCGGATCGGGCTCATCCCGGGGCAGTGACGCCCGGATCGCCGACGCTACTCGTCGGCGTCCTGACCGCGCAGGGGCCCGAGCGGGCGGAGCCCCTCGGAATGGAAGGCGAGCAGGCGGACGGCGGCGGTGACGGTCGCGGCCAGTACCTCTTCCGGGTCGCCGACCAGAGCGAGCCTCCGATGACCCGTATCGTCAGCGGTGGCCCAGCCCAGGTAGACCGTCCCCGCGGGGTGACCCCCCTGCGGCTCGGGGCCTCCGACGCCCGTGGTCGACACGGCGATGTCGGCGTCGAAGAGGCGCCGTGCCCCCGCGGCGAGCTGTTCTGCGCACGAGGCGGAGCAGGGATCGGTCCCCGGTGTCAGCCCGAGCACCCGCTCCTTGACGTCGGTCCGGTAGGCGACGACGCCGCCGGCGAACCAGTCCGAGGCCGCGTCGCCGGAGCCGATGGTGTGCGCGAGCAGGCCGGCGGTGAGCGACTCCGCCACCCCGACCCGCAGCGGTCGCTCGGCGGCCAGCTCACTCAGTCGCGCGATGTGGCTGCGCATGCCGGGGCCGCCGCTCGCGCCGTCTGTCTCGGTGTCGTTCGCGTCGTCCGTCTCGGTGTCCGGATCGGCTGTGGGGTCGTCGTGCAGGGTCACCGTGAGATGCTCTCCACCGTCTTGCCGGTCGTCGCCGCGGAGAGCGAACGGGCGATGTCCGCCTGACTGACGATCCCGACCAGTCGCCGATCGGCGATCACCGGCAGGCGTCGCACCTGGTTCTCCTGCATCCGATCGAGGGCCACACGGATGTCGTCGTCGGCGTCGACCGTGACGGGCCTGCCCTTCGCGAGTGCGGACGCCGGCGTCGTCTCCGGGTCCATCCCGAGGGCGATCGCTCCGACGACGATGTCGCGGTCGGTGAGCATGCCCTTCAGCTTGCTGTCCTCGCCGCAGATCGGCAGGGCGCCGACATCCAGATCCGCCATGACGGACGCGGCGATGCGCAGCGAATCGTTCACCCCGATGCACCGCGGACTCGGCGTCATCAGATCGCGGGTGGTGGTCATCGCTCTTCGCTCTCGTCATAGTCGGGGCGAGGAGGCTGGAGCGGCTGGTCGGAGTACTCGCCGCCCGCGCGGCCTCCGTACGGGCGACCGTGATCGGCGAACTCATCCCGCGCGAACACGAGAGTCCACGGACCGGCCGTGAAGTGCGCTCCCGTGCGCAGCGTCTCGGAGTCCTCATCGACATGGGTCGCGTCCACACCCAGGCTCGCGTTCGTCTCGCCCTCGCCGTGCATCGTCAACACATACTCGTCGCGGTCGTCGTGCGTGATCGTGGCATGCACGGGGTCGGTGTCGGCGAGGCGCAGCTCGTTGCCGTCGGCCGAGCCGATGCGCACCACGTCGTCTTCCAGGGCGAATTCGGTGCGTTCGTCGTCCCGCGTGATGCGCAGCCGCGGGTTTCCCGCGCCCCACTGGGCGTGGGTGGTCGTCGGCGTGTAGCCCTCGTCGGGACGGTCGTCGATGTGTCGGTCGTTCATGGCATTGCCCTTCTCGAGTTCGAGTGACCCCGAGGCTAGGCCCCGGTCGATGTCTCGCCGAGGGGGTTGACTTCGGTGTATCGAGTCGGCATCGGGCACACCTGCCCGTGAGGGCGGCATCCGGCGGAGGAGTGCGCGACAATGGATCGAAGCCGTCGTCTCGGCCAGGCAGCGACCAAGGAGCACCACCAATGGGAAAGTTCGTCTACGAAGGCGGCGTGAAGACCGAGATCGAGGACCGCGCCCTCACCCACCTGCAACTCGTCATCACCGCGAAGCTGCGGCGCGGCGAGCCGTTCCCGTTCAGCTGGCGCGAAGATGCGAGCGTGGGCGGCGGGCGCACGACCGTCTGGATCCAGCCCGGGAGCTCGCTCGTCTTCAAGTACTTCGGCAGCCGTCAGCCTTCGATCAACCGCGCGTGGATCGAGGCGCTGGCGTTCACGGCGAACGCTCCGAGCGGTCTGTACCTGGTTCCCGAACCGGCCGAGGCCGGCGACGAGCCCGGTGCCGGAGAGGTTCCGGTCACGCCCCCGCTCTGACCTCCGGGGCTCTCCTCGAGCCCACGCACCTCATCGAGACCCACCGGCGCGCAGCATCCGCCGGTGGGTCTCGGCGTTGCGCCCGGACATCGAAGGCCCCTGGGGCACGGCGAGATCTGTCAACCCCCTGACGAAGGACGGGACGATCGGGGAGGGTTGCTCCGACGACGACACGTCCGACGAGACGAGGAGGATCGGCCATGACCGACGACACCACCGACCCACGGCACGCGCACCGCGAGGAGGGTTTCCCCGCACAGCACCAGGACCAGCCGGGTCTGACCGAGGAGACCAGGCCCGAACCGGACCACGGCGAGCGGACCTACGTCGGCCACGGTCGTCTGGACGGACGCCGCGCCCTCATCACCGGCGGAGACTCGGGCATCGGGCGGGCCGTGGCGATCGCCTTCGCACGCGAGGGTGCGGACATCGCGATCGCGCACATGCCCGAGGAGCAGGACGACGCGGAGGACACCCTCGCCCTGGTCCGCGAGGCGGGACGCACCGGAGTGGGCTTCGCCGGTGACCTGCGGGACGAGGCGTTCGCGACCGAGATCGTGGCGGGGACGCGGAGTGCGCTCGGCGGACTCGACGTGCTCGTGCTCAACGCCGGTTACCAGCACGACATCGACGGCTTCGAGAACCTGGAGACGGAGCGGATGCGCCGGGTGTTCGACACCAACCTCGCGGGAATGCTGTTCTCGGCACGGGCGGCCTACCCCCGGCTCGAGCCTGGAGCGAGCATCATCGTGACCGCGTCCGTGCAGGCGTACAACCCTTCGCCGGGACTGATCGACTACGCCATGACGAAGGCGGCGCAGGTGGCGTTCGTGAAGGCGCTCGCGGAGGAGGCAGGGCCCAGGGGCATCCGGGTCAACGCCGTCGCGCCCGGGCCGATCTGGACGCCGCTGATCCCGGCGACCGGGTGGGACGCCGAGCGGCTGGCGACCTTCGGAGACGACACCCCGTTGGGCCGGGCGGGACAGCCGGCAGAACTGGCCGGGGCGTACGTGTACCTGGCATCGTCCGAGTCGTCGTACACCTCCGGATCGGTCATCGCGGTCACGGGCGGCAAGGCTCTCTGATCTGCGTCGAGGCGGCGGTCCGGCCGGGGGCCGCCGCCTAAGCTTGTCTGGTGCAGAAGCCCGCCGCGTCCAGTCCCCTCGTGGGGGTCGCGCTCGTCATCGGCTCCTGCCTCTCGCTCCCTTTCGGGGCCGCGGTCGCGGCCCAGCTCTTCCCCGTGCTCGGGCCGTGGGGCGTGACCTCGCTGCGCGTCGCGATCGCCGCGATCCTGCTCGTCGTCATCGTGCGCCCGCGACCGCGGAAGTGGACCCGCCCGCAGTGGCTCGCCGCGGTGCTCTTCGGTGTGTCGCTCGCCGCGATGAACGGCTTCTTCTACGCCGCGATCGATCGCATCCCGCTGGGCCCCGCCGTCGCGATCGAGTTCCTCGGTCCGCTCGTGCTCGCCGCCGTGCTCACCCGCAAGCTCGCGGACTTCGCCTGGGTCGGGGTCGCCCTGCTCGGCATGGTCGTCCTGGGCATCGACGGCATGATCGGCGCCGAGCCGCTCGATCCGCTCGGGGTCGTGTTCATCCTCATCGCCGCCGGCTTCTGGGTGATGTACATCCGGATGAGCGCCCGTGTCGGCGCGCTGATCCCCGGGAGCAGCGGACTGGCGATGGGCCTCGTGGTCGCGGCCGTGCTCCTCATCCCGGTCGGTATCCCCGCCGCATCGACGGTCGCGATGGACCCGCAGCTCCTGCTGCTCGCGGCGATCACCGCGGTGCTGTCGTCGGTGATCCCCTACAGCTTCGAACTCGCGGCGTTGCGCCGTCTGCCGCAGCGGGTGTTCGGGGTGCTGCTGAGCCTCGAACCCGCGTTCGCGACCCTCGCCGGGTGGCTCATCCTCGGGCAGGACGCGACACCGCTACGGATGCTCGCCGTCGGGCTCGTGATCGCCGCGAGCGTCGGCACCACGCTCGGCGTACGGAGGGACCGTCGCGACGGCGGCCCCTCCGGCCCCTTCACCGCGCCGATACCGCTGCCTGACTGAGAGCGGGCGTCGGCAGCGGGAACCGCCGCCGCAGGATGACACGCTGCACGAGCGTCCACACCACGGTGACCGTGAGATACAGCGCGGCAGCGAGCGGGACGAACGCGGCGAAGACGGCGGTGAGGTAGTGCATCGCCGAGACGACGCGCAGCATGGCGGGGGAGTTCAGCGGAGAGTCGTCGCCCTCCACCGGTGCCGGACGGAAGACGCGACGGGTGATCTCGGCGGTGATGATCATCACCGCCAGCAGCGCGCCGAAGACGAGGAACGTGGCAGGGGTCGCGGTGCCGCCGAAGAGCGCCGACACCAGGCTCGTGCCGAGCGGCGCGCCGAACAGGTCGTGTGCGAGCAGCTCGTTCGGGTGCCCCGCGATCTCCGGTCGGAGGAACAGCGTGTAGAGGATGCCGACGACCGGGGCCTGTGCCAGCACGGGAAGCATCCCGGCGAACGGCGACGTGTTCTCGGCCTTGTACAGCGCCAGCGTCTCCTTCTGCAGGCGCTCGGGGTTCTTCTTGTGGCGGCGCTGCAGCTCACGCAGCTTCGGGGCGAGGCGCGCCCTGGTCTGCTCGGCCTTGGCCTGGGAGATGCCGACGGGAATGAGCAGCGCCCGCACCAGCAGAGTGACGAGGACCACCGCGAGGGCGGCCGCCGAGGCACCGGCGAGGGGGGTGAGGAGGTCGGAGAGCCCGGTCAGGGCGCCGTAGGCGGCGTCGAGGAGGGCGGCGAGAGGGGGGAAGGCGAAGATGTCCATGCGGGTGTCCGTTCGTGGCGTCGGGAAGGGTCGGCGAAAGCCGCGTGGTCCCGTCGTGTGAACGGACTACGCGGCGGTCGCGACTCCCGGCGCCCGAGGGCGCGGATGCCCCGCGGCATCGGGATCGCTCTGCGTGAGGAGGGTGCCGACGTCGATGGCCCGCAGCGGATGCGGGGCGTCGGCTGTGGCCCCGGGGCGCACGCTCAGCACGATGGCGAGCGTGAGGGCGGTCACGGCGAGCAGCGCGATCGCGAGGCCGAGGGCCGCCGCGTCGGGCATCGAGACGAGACCGAGCGCGGTCGCGACGAAGCTCAGCATCTGCCCGAACCACTCGCTCATGTGCGCGCTCCTCCCTGCGACGAGGGTATCACCGGGGTCTGCGCTTCGCCCCGGCTTCGAATCGCGCGAAGCGTCGCATCGGCGGCTCGAATGCAACCGTTCGCGCGATCCGAACGGGGACGATACCTGCACCGCGGGCGTAACGTCGAAGCATGAGTGACCTGCGCGCCCTGCTCGGCATCTATCATCCGATCATCCTCGGCCCCTTCGGCGGGCTCTCCTCGACGGCGCTCACCGCGGCCGTGAGCGATGCGGGCGGACTGGGATCGTTCGGCTTGTACGGCTACGACGGCGATCGCATCCGCGCGACCGGGGCCGAGCTGCGTTCCCTGACCGATCGACCGTTCGCGGTGAACATCTGGCTGCCCAGAGGCGATGAGGTCGAACCGAACCCGCAGCACACGGTGTTCGCGCAGGCACTTGAGCCCTTCTACGAAGCCGTGGGGGTCGAGGTTCCCGGAAGACCCGAGCGCTATACGCCCTCCCTCGATGAGCAGCTCGACGCCATCTGGGAGATCGACCCCGCGGTGCTGAGCGTGGTGTTCGGGGTGCCCTCCGACGCGCTGGTGGAGGAGGCCCGACGTCGCGGCGTCCGGATCGTCGGCACGGCGACAACGGTGGCGGAGGCGGTCGCGCTCGCCGCAGCAGGAGTGGATGCCGTGGTCGCCACCGGCGCGGAGGCCGCCGGTCATCGGGTGTCGTTCCTGCGCCCTGCCGAGGAGTCGCTCGTCGGGACGTTCGCCCTGATCCCGCAGGTCGTCGATGCGGTCGACGTGCCCGTGATCGCGGCGGGAGGCATCGCCGACCGGCGCGGCGCGGCCGCGGCGTTCGCTCTGGGCGCCGCCGGTGTGCAGGTCGGTACGGCCTTCCTCGCGACGGCGGAGTCGGCGGCGAACCAGGCGCACCGTGACGCGATCCGCTCGACCGCCGCCGACGAGACCGTGCTCACGCGCGCGATGAGCGGACGCCTCGCCCGGGGTGCGCGCAACCGCGTGGTGCGGGCGATCGAGGCGAGCGGCACGATCGCGCCGTTCCCGATGCAGAACTGGCTCACCGGACGTTTTCGCACAGCGGCCGGCGAGCAGAACCTGGGCGCGTTGCAGTCGCTGTGGATGGGGCAGGCCGCGCCGCTGGTGCGCCATGAAACCGCCGCGGACGTGTTCGCCGAACTGCTCGCGGGGGTTCCGGGGGCTCCTTGACGCTCGCTGACGCTCGCTCTGCGGCGTTCCGGTCGCAGTTCCTGCCGCGCTGACGGCCTCGGAGCGACAGGGAGTGCGACCGGAACCCTCGCGAGCCAGACGCTGCTCCACGAGCCAGACGCTGCTCTAGAGGATGACGGTGGACTTTCCGTGCACGATCACGCGGTCCTCGGCGTGCCACTGCACGGCGCGGGCGAGCACCAGGCGCTCGACGTCGGCACCGCGGCTCTGCAGCTCGGCCGCCGACTCGGAGTGGGTCACGCGCGTGACATCCTGCTCGATGATCGGTCCCTCGTCGAGGTCGGCGGTCGCGTAGTGCGCGGTCGCGCCGATGAGCTTGACGCCGCGATCCTTGGCGCGCGCATACGGGTTCGCCCCGATGAACGCGGGCAGGAACGAGTGATGGATGTTGATCACCGGGGCTTCGAGACGGGTGATGAAGTCGTCGGTGAGGATCTGCATGTAGCGGGCGAGCACGACCAGGTCGACGTTGCCACGCAGCAGTTCGAGCTGTCGCTCCTCCATCGCGGACTTGTCGCCGGAGGGGATGTGCACGAACGGCACCCCGAACGAGCGGACGGCCTCCGCCAGGTCGGGGTGGTTGGAGACGACCATCGTGATGTCGATGTCGAGCTGTCCCCGCTGGGTGCGCCAGAGCAGCTCCATCAGGCAGTGATCGTACTTCGAGACGAAGATCGCGACGCGCTTGCGACGGGCGACATCATGCAGCGACCACTCCATGCGGAAGCGCTCGGCGACGACCGCGATGTCGGCCTCCAGTGCGGGACGTGCGGCCGAGAGCCCGTCGAGGTGGATGACGGTGCGCTGGAAGAACCGGCCCCCCTCGGAGTCGGTCGAGTGCTGATCGAGCGAGATGATGTTCGCCCCGTGCTGCGCGAGCACGCCGGCCACGGCGGCGACGATGCCGGGCTGGTCGTCGCAGGCGATGAGCAGGCGGGCGGTATCGGGCTGAGACATGGGGGCTCCTCGAGGGTGTGCATCGATTCTGCCGTGGATGCGCCGAGCGGGCGAATCGCGAAAGATCACCCGCAGCGCGTCACCCGCGAGACCGAGGGCTCACCTACCCTGAGAGCATGGAAGCGAGCGACCTCGGCCTGGTGCTGATCCCCCTGCTGGCGGTCGCCGCGCCGTTGCTCGCGCGCGGTGTGCGACCCGTGGTGCGGGTGCCCATCGTCGTGTTCGAGCTCGTACTCGGCATCCTCGTCGGCCCGGCGGTGCTCGGCTGGGTCGAGCCGGGGCCGCTGCTCGAGAAGCTCAGCGACTTCGGCCTGGCGCTGCTGTTCTTCGTCGCCGGAACCGAGATCGACTTCAAGATGGTCGCGGGCAAGCCGCTGGCGCGCGCATCGCTCGGGTGGCTGCTCAGCGTCCTGCTGGGCATCGGGCTGGGGTTCTTCTTCGCGCCGGGGGAGGGCATGGTGGTGATCGGCATCGCGCTGAGCTCGACCGCGTTGGGCACGCTGATGCCCATCCTGCGCGATGCCCGCGAGCTCGACACCCCCTTCGGCCGTGCGATCAGCGCGATCGGCGCGGTCGGCGAGTTCCTGCCGCTCATCGCGATCTCGATCTTCCTGAGCACGCGGACGACGCCGATCGCCACCGTGATCCTCTTGACCTTCGTCGTGCTCGCCGGTCTCGCCGTGCTTCTCGCCAATCGTGTGCCGCATGGACGGCTGCACCGTATCGTGCGCGCCACGCTGCACACCTCCGACCAGTTCGGCGTACGCTTCGTGATCCTCCTCATCGCCGCGCTCGTCGGCCTCAGCGTCATGCTCGACCTCGACATGCTGCTCGGCGCCTTCGTGGCAGGTGCGATCTGGCGCATCATCATGGCGCGCGCCCCGAAGAAGGACGCGGAAGAGGTCGAGAGCAAGATCGAGGCGATCGCCTTCGGTTTCCTCGTGCCGATCTTCTTCCTCTACACCGGCGTCACCTTCGACCTGCAGGCGCTGCTCACCTCGTCGTCCGCGCTCGCAATGGTGCCGATCTTCCTGGTCGCCCTGCTGGTGATCCGTGGATCGGCGGCGCAGCTCTCTGTTCCGCACGGTGCGAGCGTGCGCGATCGGGCGGCCCTCGGGCTCCTCGCCGCGACCGGCCTGCCGATCATCGTCGCGGTGACGGCCATCGGTGTCGACCAGAAGATGCTCGACACCGGCACGGCCGCGGCTCTGGTCGGGGCCGGCATGCTGTCGGTGCTGCTGTATCCGCTCATCGGCATGACGCTCCGCGGCGATCGCGCCGAGGTCGTCGGGCCGACGCACGCCGCCGAATCCACGCAGGGAGAACTGTGACCACCGCATCCGCCCTCCTGACCCAGGCCGTGAAGGACCTGAAGGACGCTCCGAAGGAGGGCCTCGGCGAGCAGCGCGACTCCCGGTGGCGCGGGCGTCGCATCGTGCGGGTCGGCGCGGCCTGGCACCTGGGCGTGCTGCTGCTGACCGATACGCATGCGCTGGCCACGAATGAAGTGTTGCGCGCCGCCGACCCCGGTCGCCGCGGCTACACGGCCGAGTCGGCGAGGGAGCGCGCCGAGCGCCGTGCCGAGGCCCTGCGCGGCGGCTTCGACGAGGGCGACGTGGTGCACGTGGGGTGGAGCGTGATCGACGTCGATGCGGTGGATGCCGGCGGTTCCTCGGGTCCGCTCGCCCTCATCGATGCGGTCCCCTCCGTGCGGTGGAGCACCGCCGGTGGATTCATGCCGCTGGAGGCATACCTGCGCGAGCGCGTGGCGCTGCTGCGCGACTCCGCGTCGAGCTGACGCCGGCGAAGAGACGCCGACGAAGCGACTCAGGCGAAGGTCTCGGCGAAGCGGCGCAGGAGTGCTGCGCCCTCGGTGACGGATGCGGCGAGCACCTGCTGCTGCACCGCGTCGAACTCGTCGGGGTCGAAGTAGCCGGTGGTGCGGTAGAAGGTCATCCGGTCGGCGAAGTCGCGAGGGGTGGGCTCGGGGTGGAACTGCGCCGCATACAGGTGCGTGCCCACGCGGTAGGCCTGCACAGGGCAGACCTCGTTCGTCGCCAGCAGCACCGCACCGGGAGGCACGTTCGCTGCGCTCTCCTTATGCGCGGTGAACACGGTGAGGGCGGAGCCGCTGGGACCGAAAACCGGGTCGAGCGCGCCCTCGGGGGTCGTCTCGATCACGGTGGCGCTCGCGGGCTCGGGGGTGTCGGTCACGACGTCTCCACCGAGCATGCGGGTGACGACTCCGATGCTGAAACAGGTGAAGAACACCGCGATCTCCGCCGCCGTCGCCGCATCGGCGAGAGTCCGCAGATCGGCTTCGACGCGCATCTGCTCCGGAGTCTTCACGGCGTCGGAGACGTTGAAGGGCGAGCCGCCGACCACGACGCCGCGGTAGCCGCGCAGGCGCTCGATGTGCAACGGCGTCTGCAGCAGGTCGAGCCGGTCGACCACGTCCACGCCCAGCGCCCGCCGGAACGAAGCGTGCTCGGCATCCGCCGCCCCGATCTCGGGACGCACGCAGATGTAGAGAAGCGAGGCCATCAGGAGATTGTAACGAGCGTGCGGCGGTCGGCCGTCGCGGTCGTCAGCGCGAGGAGTTCGCCGTGCGGCCGCGGACGATGCCCACGAACGTCTCGACATCGGGTGTGGTGCGCTCGCGGGGCCAGGCCAGGGCCACGGTCGAGGTCGGTCCGTCCGTGAGGATGCGGTGGTCGGCGTCCTTGCGGTGGTGCTTGCGGGCGAGCGACATCGGGACGATCACGATGCCGACTCCGGATGCTGCGGTCGCGATCGCGTCATCGGTGGGGAGCGCCGCGAACGTCGCCGGGAGTGCGCCCGGGAGATCGAGGGGACCGAGCACATCGTCGGTCAGCGCGATCACGATCTCGCCCTCCAGGTCTGCCGCCGTGAGGTCATCGGCCGCCATCAGATGCGAGTCCGCCGCGGCGACCACGACGGGGAGCTCGTCGTAGAGCGGGATGATGTGCAACGACTCGTCCAAGAGGGGCAGACGCACCAGGGCGGCATCGAGATCGTCCAGCGCTGCCCGCGAGGACGCCGCCTCGATCTCCACGAGTTCGAGCGGAACGTGCGGCATCCGCTGCTTCCACGCATCGACCCACTTGCCCGGCGTCGCGCCGGGCACCGCTCCCAGACGGAAGGTGCGCGGTGCCTCGGGTTCGGGCGGCGGAGAGTCGAAGACCACCTTGGTGGTCTTCTTCTTCGGCTTCTGCGGGGGGAAGCGCTCGGCAGGAGCGGCCTTGTTCCGGCGAACCGGTGTGCCGCGGCTTGCGCCCTTCGCGGGCCGTCTTCCCTGATTCGCCATGGGGACCAGGCTACTCGGCGAGCGGCCCCGGCACCTCCGGTGACGCAGCGGGGGTCGCGGCCGCGAGCTTGCGCTGCGCCCGGCGGATGAGTCCCGTGGCGCCGCCGACGAGCAGCAGCACGCCCGCGGTCAGCAGAAGGATCGTGATGATCGTGGGTGGAGTCAGAGCCAGGAGCGCGTCCGCGACCGCTTCGCGTCGGGCTTCATCGGCGAGCGCCCAGAGGGCACCTCCCGCGATGGCGGCGAACAGGAGTCCCCAGATGATGGCGGCCCAGCGGGTGCGGGGCGGGGTGGTCGTCTCGGTGATCGTCGGCGTGCTCATCACTGGTCTTCCTTCACGGGCTCGATGACGATGACGGCGATCTCGCCGCTCGACTGATGGACGGTGACCGGCTGGACCGTGGTCGTCGAGGCGTTCTCCGCGGCGATCTTCTCCGACACGGACGAGCGTCCGTCGCGTTCCTCGACGGGCCAGACGCCGCTGTCGACGATCCCGCCTCTCTCCTCATCCTGCCGCGTCCAGGAGACGGTGGCCGTATCGACGGTGGCCCGCAGATCGAGCTCCACTCCCGGCTGCACGTAGATGAAGGTGTTCCCGGAACCCTTGTCCACGACGATCGCCCGGGGGCCGTCGTCGTGCGGGTTCAGCGTGACGTACACATCTCCGAAGGGCTGGCGCACATGAGCGGGCGCGTTGTTGCCGATCGAGGCATACCCGAGTGTGACGCCGGGGAAGGCCGAGAATGCACCGGCCACCAGTCCGCCCACCAGCGTGAGCACTGTCGCGAAGGCCAGGAAGCCGCTCCGCCGACGGAACGCCCCGGCGACGATCATCCCGAGGGCGAGGATGAGGGCGGCGGCGAGCAGGCCCAGTGCCCCGCCGAGGGCTTCCCCACCGGCGACGAGACCGACGGCGGCGCCCGTGATGATGGCGAGGCCGATCATGGTCGCGGCGAAGGCGAAGCCCGCTCGCGGGTTCGATGCGCGGCGGATGCGGCGGCGCTCGGCCGCCTCCGCGGCGAACACGGCGGCCTCAGCCTGGCGCTCCCGGCGCAGCTGGTCGCGGGCGGCCCGTTCGACATCCTGCTGCTGGCGCCGCCACGCTTGATCCTGTTCCTTCCAGGCGGCATGCTGGGCGCGCCACGCCTCGAGGGCGAGAGGGTCCTGGGATCCGGGCGGCAGCGGGGCCGGCGGCGCCGGCGGGGTCAGCCCGAGCCCGGCATCCGGCGCGGCGGGCTCCGTCACGGTGTCGGCAGCGGGGAGCGCCTGCGTGGAGAGAGTGGCGTCCGCCCCCTCGGCGGTACCCGAACCGTCGAGGGGAGCGGACGCGGCCGGGGCCGTCTGATCTGCGGAAGCCATCGGCAGATCGGACGCGGAAGCACCCGGGGTGCGGCTGGCCGCGCGCACGATCAGGAAGAGCAGGCCGGCGACGAGCACCAGCCCGAGGATCCAGCTGAGGAGGGACAGAGCGGACCAGCCGTCGTATCCGAGCCCGACCAGGCGGCCGGCGAGGGGCGCGGTCGGAAACAGGCCGATGACGGCCATCGCCAGGATGCCCCACTGCACGGGCTGGTAATCGCGGCGCAGGAGGTCGCGCACGTGCACACGTCCGTCGATGTCGGGCAGCAGTGCCCAGGCGGCGGCGTAGAGGAAGATCGTCGGCAGTCCGAACAGGGCCGCGACCACGAGCACACCCCGCACGATCAGCGGGTCGATGCGGAGGCGGGCGGCGATGCCGGCGGCGACACCGCCGAGCCAGCCCTCGGAACGGGCGACGCCGAGACCGGCGACCCAGAGCAGGAAGCGATCGGCACCGCGCGGGATGTCGGTGCCCGGAGCGCCGACGGCCGGAGCGGCGGGGTCGGCGGGGGGTGGGGGCGCAGTCGGAATCGTCATGCTTCGATCCTGGCGGCGACAGCAGGATTGCTGCCATGGGGGGAACCCCTGAACGGACCCTGATTCCGGGCAGGGGAGCCCCCGGAGTACGCGTGCGGGTGATTGGATTGCCACATGTCCTCTTCGGCGCACGTTCCGGCGCGACCCCCGCGTGCCGCGGCACCGCCGCGCCCGCCGTTGACCCGCGATCGCGACTGCCTGGTCGCCGGCGTCAGCACCGGGCTCGCGCGTCATCTCGGCGTGCGGGTGTGGACCGTGCGGGCACTGTTCATCGCCCTCACCCTGTGCGGCGGCGCAGGAGTGCTCCTCTACGCCTGGTGCTGGATGTTCACGCCGTGGGAGGAGGGGGAGGGCGCGCCGACGAGGCGGATGCCGGTGGCCTGGCTGCTGCTCGCTCCCGCGGCCGTGGGAATGCTCGTCGTGCTGGTCTGGCGCGGGGGCAGCGACTGGTTGAGCGGATCGATCCCGCCGGACCTCGCCGCGTTGGTCGTGGGCGGTACGGCGGCGCTCGCGACGGGTGCCGGGCTCTGGGCCACGCTGATCGACCGCACGGACACGGCGCGAGGACCCCGGCACACCATGAGCATCCGGATCCTCTCGATCCTGCTGCTGGCTCTGCTGTTCACGATCCTGCTGTCCTGGCCCGTCGCCAGATCCGGCGTGGCACTCGTGCTCCTTCCTCTGGCCGGACTCGCGGCCGTGGTGTCGTCGACGTTGATCCCCCGATGGCGCGAGCTCTCGGGTGAACGCGTGCGCCGCATCCGCGAGGAGCAGCGCAGCCAGATGGCCGCGCACCTGCACGACTCGGTGCTGCAGACGCTGGCGCTGATCCAGAACAGGGCGGGGGCCTCCAGCGAGGCCGCACGCCTCGCCAGGGCGCAGGAGCGCGAGCTGCGTGCGTGGCTCTACGACGGGGACGCCCCGGCCGACAGCGACCTTCCGACAGACCTGCGCGACTATGCGGGAGCGCTCGAGCTCGACTACCCGGTGCGCATCGACGTGGTCTCGGCCGGACTGTCGACCGAACGTGCGAGCGGGGAGCTCGCGGCGGCCGCCAGGGAGGCGATCCTGAACGCAGCCCGTCATGCGGGTGGCGAGATCTCGGTGTACATCGAGGGGAGCGCTTCGGGCGTCGACGTGTTCATCCGTGACCGAGGTGCAGGGTTCCGCCTCGACGACGTGCCCAGCGATCGGCTGGGCGTGCGGGAGTCGATCATCGGGCGCATGCGGCGTGCGGGTGGCAGCGGAGCGGTCCGCAGCGACGAGAACGGCACCGAGGTGCACCTGCGGATCATGACGGGCCCGCTCCAGGATCGCCCGGCCGCGCGGCCGGCACCCGCTCGGGAGGAACAACGTGGCTGACAGCATCCGGGTCGTGATCGTCGACGACCACTCGATCTTCCGCTCCGGCCTGCGTGCCGATCTCGACGCGGGCGTCGACGTGGTCGGCGAAGCGGCCGACGTGCCCTCCGCCATCACCGTGATCGGCGCGACACAGCCGGATGTCGTGCTTCTCGACGTGCATCTCCCGGGCGGAAGCGGCGACGATGCGGCCGGCGGTGAAGCCGTGATCCGCGGTTCGGCACCCACCGGCGCACGGTTCCTCGCGCTGAGCGTCTCGGATGCGGCGGCCGACGTGGTGCGGGTGATCCGTGCGGGGGCCAGGGGCTACATCACCAAGGGCTCGTCCGGCATCGAGGTCAGCAGCGCGGTGCGGGCGGTGGCCGAGGGAGACGCCGTGTTCTCGCCGCGACTCGCCGGCTTCGTGCTGGACGCGTTCGGGGCGGTCTCCGGAGAGACCGCCACCGCGACCGACGAGCTCGACCGGCTCTCGGCGCGTGAGCAGGAGGTCATGCGCCTCATCGCCCGCGGGTACGCCTACAAGGAGGTGGCGTCGGAGCTGTTCATCTCGATCAAGACGGTCGAGACGCACGTGTCATCGGTGCTGCGGAAGCTGCAGCTGTCGTCGCGGCACGAACTCACCGCATGGGCGTCGGAGCGGCGCCTGCTGTGAGCCGGCTCAGGGCTCGGCCGGTCAGGCCGCGAGCCACAGGCCCTTCTGGTCCGTCGCGATGGTGAGTCCCGCGGCGACCGTCTCGTCGTCGCCGATCCTGGCGCCGCGGACGATGCGCGCTCCGGCGCCGATGTCGGTGCGGACACCCACGTAGGCGTGATCGCCGATCGCCGCACCGTGGCCGACGTGCGCGTGCGCGTCGACGAACGCGCCTTCGCCGATCACGGCATCCTCGTCGATCCAGGCGCCGCGGGCGATGGTGGCCCCGGCGCCGACGCGCGCCCCCGGTTCGATATACGCACCGGCCTCGATGTGCGCTTTCGGGTGCACCTTCGCGCCGTGCGCGACGAGACCCCGGCCGTTCGCGTGCTTGCGATACCGCAGCGTCGCGCCCTGGTCGTTCTCGATGTCGACGTAGTTCTTGCCCACGATTCCTCCCGTGCTCCGGAGTTCTCCGGATATATCAACAACCACGGCAGCGGCGGATTCATTCCCGCGGATGGATGTGGTCAGCGCTGGCAGGAGGGGCACCAGAAGGTGACGCGCTCGCGGGTCGGATCGGCGCCCTGCTCGCCGCGTCGGATGAGGGTTCCGCAGCGTCGGCACGGGCGTCCGGCGCGACCGTACACCCAGGTGCCCTGACCCGGGCGATCGATGCCGGTGAAGGTGCGGTGGCGGCGGTCGCGATTGGCGCGGATGGTGCGGACGCCGAGATCGATGAGGGTGGACACATCGACGTCCGGCGTCGGCGTGGTCGGCAGGATTCCGCGCAGGAACAGGAGTTCCGCGGCGTACTCATTGCCGAACCCCGCGACGTTGCGCTGATCGAGGAGCGCGACATGGATGCTGCGCGTATCGGCCCCGAGACGCCTGACCGCTTCGGCCGCGTCCCAGCTGTCGGCGAGGGGATCCGGCCCCAGGTACCCCACGAGCTGGTCCTCGTCGCGCGTGGCGACGACCTCGATCTCGGCGATGTCGACGCCCACGGCTTCACTCCGCGGTGTGCCGACGACGGCGCGCACCTTGAACGCCGGGTGCCGCCACTTCTCTCCCGGGCGGTACGTGAACCAGGCGCCGTCCATGCGCAGATGCGAATGCAGTGTGCTGTCGCCGATGCGCATGAGCAGATGCTTGCCGCGGGGAACCACGCCGTGCACGGGCTGCCCGGTCAGATCGAGCGTGGCGAACCGGGGGACGCGGAGGTCGAAGCGGGTGACCTCCGCACCGGCCAGCGCTTCGTCGAGGCGTCGGGCCGTGCGGAAGACCGTGTCGCCCTCGGGCATCAGGAAGCCCCGAGGGGCGCGGGCGGGGGCGGCGTCGGGGTCGTCGTCGTGGGCAGCGCAGCGGTTCCGGCGCGGGTGAGCATGTCCCGCGCGAGCATGGTGCTCCCGGCGACGGCGGCGGGCATGATCGCGACGGCGCCGCCGGGGATGAGGAAGCAGAGCTGGGTCGCGACACCGAAGCCGAGCACCCGTGCGCGGCTGCCGGAGAACAGCACGGCTCGGTCGGCGGGGCTGAGGTCGCGGGCGTCGAAGGCGCGGCCCGTCAGTTCGCGTGCGAGCAGTCGACCGGTGAGCACGACACCGGCGATGGTGCCGAGGAATCCGCCGACGGCCGGGATGAGGCCGATCAGCAGCACGAGGATCGCGATCAGGATGCCGAGCAGGACCAGTCGGAGCCCTTCGCCGAGGGCGCTCCAGAAGCCGCCGCCGTCGGCAGGGGGAGCGTCACCGAGATCGACCTCGACCGCGTGCCAGATGCGCTGATAGAACGGGTCGCCGATCGTCAGGGTCAGAGCGCTGAACACGACGCTGGCCAGGGCGAGCGCCGCCGCGACGATCACGAAGCTCACTGCGGACCGCAGCAGTCCGCGCCACGGTTCGAGCCACCCCTCGGCGAACGGCGTCAGCCAGGTGGAGACCGACGGCAGCGAGATGATCAGCGGAACGAGTGCGGCGGCGAGCAGGATCAGCGCGATGATCGCGGGGATCAGTCCGAGCACCATGAGGCCCGGCCGCGTGCGCCACAGGCCGAATCCCCGCAGCAGCGTACGGATGCCGGCGGCGAACTCTCGGATCATGGCTTCCAGCGTAGAGGCATCGCTCAGACGACCTTGCGGAGGGTGTATCCGCGCGGCGTCGCCACGAAGCCGGCCTCCTGCAGGGCGAGCGCGAGTGCGGTGCCGTAGACCCCCTCGCCGTTGATCTTCTCGACGGTGAGGGTATCGAGGCGTCGGCTGCGCGCGGTGGCAGCGAGGTCGGCGGTGGCGGCACGCAGCACGTCGACGTCATCGCTGAACGACAGCACCGTGCGGCCACCGCGTTCCAGGGAGAGCACCAGGGTGCCGTCGACCAGGACGACCAGACCTCCCGCCTTGCGCCCGGGGCGGTGCGACACCCCGTCGAGCTTGGGCCAGCCGAGCGCCGCACCGTAGGGGTTCGCGGGGTCGGTCGCGGCGAGGGTGACGGCCGTGCGGGGTGGTGGATCGGCGAGGCCCGCGTAGGTGCGCAGTCGGTCGACGGTGCCTGAGGCGGCGAATTGCGCGGCGCCGAGCTTCTCGATCACGTAGCCGCGGCGACAGTGCCCCGCCTCTTCGAAACCGGCGAGCACTCGATAGGCCTGCGCGAAGCCGCCGGGCACGCCTTCGGCCTGCACGGCGCCGCGGGTCACGACGCCGTAGCGGTCGAGCAGGAGGCCGGCGGTGACGGTCGCCCGACGGGAGGGATCGGTCTCGAGTGCGGGCAGCAGCGACCAGCGTCCGCCGATCGACGCGGGCCGCGGTGCGGCGGATCCGGTGAAGGACACGCCGCGGTAGGTGCGGGCACGGGGGGCGCGGCGCTTCACCTTGTGTGCCTGCGAGCCGCCGGCGAGAAGAGAGCGGATCGGGGCGAAGGTGTCGTTGGTGACGTAGCCCGACCACGTCAGCGACCACAGCGCCTCGAGCACGGACTGCTCGTTCTCGGCCGCGGCCATCTCTTTCAGCTGGCCGGCGAAGTAGGCGCCGCCGACGTCGAGGGCGATGAGGATACGTGATTCCAGGGAGTCGGAGGCGATCTCGGCGTCGCGTTCCGGGAGGGTGAAGGGCGCGATGTCGGCAGGATGCAGCGACACCCAGCCGTCGCGCCCCGGAAGCGTGCCGTGCCCCGACCAGATGACCTCGCCGGCGGCCGTCAGCTCATCCAGCATCCCGGGGGAGTAGTCGCGCACGCGGGAGGGGAGGACCAACGATTCCCAGGCGCTCGCGGGAATCGGAACACCGGCGAACTGCTCGATCACGCTGAGCACGCCGTCGACGCCGTCGAGGGGGCGACCGATGTGCTGCCAGTCGGGCAGGAATCGGGCGTACGCCTCGGGGGAGACCGGTTCGACCGATCCACGGATCGCGGCGAGCGAGCGCATCCGCAGGCGGCGCAGCACCTCGGTGTCGCACCATTCGATCGCATCGCCGCTGCCCGCCGCCTCCGGCAGGAAGTAGCCGCTCGTGATCCGCCCCGCGGTCTCGAGGCGCTGCAGGGTGTGCCGGGCCACCGCGGCGCCGAGTCCGAACCGGGCGGCGATGGCATCCGTCGTGAACGGGCCGTGCGTGCGGGCATGGCGGGCGATGAGGTCGCCGAGCGGGTCGGCGACGGGTTCGAGGAAGGCGACAGGGACACCGGTCGGGAGCGCAGCGCCCAGGGCATCGCGCAGGCGTCCTGCATCTTCGATCGCCGCGACCCGGCTCGTGCCGGCGATGGTCACGGGGATCGCCCGGCGCGCGGTGATCAGCTCGTCGAGCAGGGCGGCTGCCGAGGTGTCGACGATCGAGTCGGGGTCGAGGCGGGCCGTCGCCTCGTCGGCGTCGAGGGGGCCGAGCATCCGCAGCAGGTCGGCGACGCCCTCGAGTCCGCGCGCTCGGCGATCGGGGTCGAGACGCTGCGCCTCGCGCTCGAACTGGGCGATCACGTCGGGGTCGAGCAGTTCGCGCAGCTCGACCGTGCCCAGCAGCTCGCCGAGCAGTGCGGGGTCGACCGAGAGAGCGGCCGCTCTGCGCTCGGCGAGAGGGGAGTCGCCCTCGTACATGAAGGCGCCCACGTAGCCGAACAGCAGGTCACGGGCATACGGCGAGGGCTGGCCGGGCTCGGTCTCGACGAGGCGGATGCGGCGGTCGGCGATCGACGTCGCGAGGGTGCGCAACGAGGGGAGGTCGTAGACGTCCTGCAGCACTTCGCGCAGGGTCTCGAGGATCACCGGGAAGGTCGGATGGCGCCTGGCCACCTCGAGCAGCTGAGCCGACCGCTGTCGCTGCTGCCACAGCGGGGTGCGCTTGTTGGGATTCATGCGGGGCATGAGCAGTGCCCGCGCCGCGCACTCGCGGAAGCGGGACGCGAACAGGGCGGAGCCGCCCACCTCTTCGGTGACCAGGTGTTCCAGCTCGTCGGGCTCGAACACGAACAGCTCTGCGCCGGGCGGCTCGGCCTCGGCATCGGGGATGCGCACGATGATGCCGTCATCGCTCGCGACCGCCGACCCCTCGACGCCGAGGCGCTCACGCACCCGGGCATTGATCGCCAGCGCCCAGGGTGCGTGCACCTTCATGCCGTAGGGGGAATGCAGGATGACACGCCAGTCGCCGACCTCGTCGCGACCGCGTTCGACGGTGAGCGTGCGGTCGGTCGGGAGCGTGCCCGTCGCTTCGCGCTGCTCGGTCAGGTGCGCCATGAGGTTCGCGCGCGCCTGCTCGTCGAGTCCGGCGTCGATCAGTCTCTGCGCCGCCTTCTCGGGCGTGGCCGCCGACACCTCGCGGGAGAACGCGCCCAGAGCCTCGCCGAGCTCGAACGGCCGGCCGATCCCGTCGCCGTGCCAGAACGGCACCTTGCCCGGCTGCCCGTAGGCAGGGATCACGTTGACGCGGTCGTGGGTGATCTCCGCGATCCGCCAGCTCGTCGTACCGAGCGTGAACACGTCGCCCACCCGCGACTCGTAGACCATCTCCTCGTCGAGCTCGCCGACCCGCGCGCCCGTCGATTCGCCGGCCACGAAGACGCCGAACAGGCCGCGGTCCGGGATCGTGCCGCCACTGGTCACCGCGATCCGTTGTGCTCCCGGTCGCCCGGTCAGCGTGCCGGCATCGCGATCCCACACCAGTCGGGGGCGCAGCTCGGCGAACTCGTCGGACGGGAATCGACCGGCCAGCAGATCGAGCGTCGCCTCGTAGGCCGAACGCGGAAGAGCCTGGAAGGGCGCCGACCGGCGAACCGTCTCGAACCACTCCTCGACCCCGATGGCTCCGAGGGCGCTCGCGGCGACGGTCTGCTGCGCGAGGATGTCGAGCGGGTTGCGCGGCACCTGGATCGCCTCGATCTTGCCCGCGAGCATCCGCTCGGTCACGATCGCGGTGTGCAGCACGTCGCCGCGGTGCTTCGGGAAGAGCGCGGCGCGACTGATCTCGCCCACCTGGTGACCGGCGCGGCCCACCCGCTGCAGACCGGAGGCCGCCGAGGGCGGTGCCTCGACCTGGATCACGAGGTCGACCGCTCCCATGTCGATGCCGAGCTCGAGGCTGCTCGTCGCGACGACGCAGCGCAGCGCGCCGGACTTGAGCTCTTCCTCGACCTGCGCGCGCTGCTCCTTCGAGACCGAACCGTGGTGCGCTTTCGCGAGCACGGGATCGGCACCTGCGGTCGCTCCGGCCTGCGCCATCATGGCGGCGGGTACGGTCGCCGCCGGAAGTTCGACGCCGATCCGCTCGGAGTAGATCTCGTTCAGACGCCCGGTGAGGCGCTCGGCGAGGCGACGGGAGTTGGCGAACACGATCGTCGAGTTGTTCTGCAGGATGCGGTCGACGATCGCCTCCTCGACGTGCGGCCAGACCGAGCCGGTGACCTCGGAGTACTCGGCATCGGCGGCATCCCCCGGCACACCGGGAGGGGGCGGCGGGTTGGTCATGTCATCCATCGGCACGACCACGCCGAGCTCGAAGGTCTTGGATGCGGGGGGCGCGACGATCTCGACCGGAGCCGAGCCGCCGAGGAACCGGGCGACCTCGTCGATCGGGCGGACGGTGGCCGAGAGTCCGATGCGCTGCGCGGGAGTCTCGATGCCGTTCGCGCGGCGCAGCGCGTCGAGGCGCTCCAGGCTCACGGCGAGGTGCGCGCCGCGCTTGGTGGCGGCGACCGCGTGCACCTCGTCGATGATCACGGTGTGCACGCCGCGCAGCGTCTCACCTGCGCGGCTCGTCAGCATGAGGTACAGAGACTCGGGGGTCGTGATGAGGATGTCGGGCGGGTCGGACACGAGCTTGCGTCGGTCGCTCGAGGTCGTGTCGCCCGAGCGCACGCCGACCGTCACCGCCGGCGCCGGGACTCCGAGCCGTCTGGCCGACTGTCCGATGCCGATCAGGGGCGAGCGGAGGTTGCGCTCGACGTCGACGCCGAGCGCCTTCAACGGAGAGATGTAGAGGATGCGCGTGCGTGGCTCGCCCTTCGCCGGAGGGGCGGTCTCCGCCATGCGCTCCCGGAACACGCTGTCGATCGCCCACAGGAACGCCGACAGCGTCTTGCCCGACCCGGTCGGTGCCACCACGAGCGCGTGCTTGCCCGCGGAGATCGCATTCCAGGCGCCCGCCTGCGCCGGCGTGGGCGCGGGGAAGGCCCCCCGGAACCAGTCCTGCGTCGCGGAGGTGAAACGGTCGAGCACGTCGCTCATCCCTCCATCTTCGTCGAGGCCGGGGACATCGGGGTCGTGAACGATGTCGGCGGAAGGCGGGAGGTTCGCATGCGCACACCTCCCGCGACCGCGAAGCGACGGCTTTCGGCGGAGGTCGTTCCCCTCACATCGCGACGGCGAAGGGGCGTCGTACCTCGGTACGACGCCCCTCGACAGTGGGCACTCCGGGCCGACGCGACCGGGTTCCCTCCGCTCATACCGTCTCCCTATGCCCACCGAGAACACCACCCCTCCGTCCGCCGGAAACGCTCTCCGCATCGTCGCCTCGATCGTCGGAAGCCTGCTCGTCGCCGTCGCGCTGACCATCATCTGGGTCGCCCGTCTGAGCATCGACCGCGTCCTGTATGTGAGCGGACTCGGAGCCGACGGCGAGCCGACCGCGGGATGGTTCGAGCTCGCACTGCTGCTCCTCGTCACCGGTGGCTTCGCTGTGGCCTGGGCCTCGCGCGGGCTGCGTTCGACGGTGCCGTGGTTGAGCATCTGGTCGCCGTCGTTCTCGGTGGCGATGGCATCATCGCTGTTCCTGGTGGCCTCGCAGGTCACGTGCACGACCGGGTGCCCGCTGCCGGTGGGGCCCGCGTTCACCTGGCAGGACCTGGTGCACACCACGGTCGCCGTGCTCGCCTTCGCCCTGGCCGCGTTCGCAATGCTGCAGGTCTCCTTCGTCGAAGGTCGGCGCACGCTCCGGGTGCTGTCGCTCGGCGCAGGCATCTCGACGGCCGTGATCGCCGCGGCGGGAGGCATCCTCTCCCTGCTGCAGTTCCGCACGGACATCGGCAGCATCTTCGAGCTCGTCGCGACCACCATCGGCATGGGGTGGCTCGCGATCCTCGGAATGGACACGGCGGTCGCGCAGCGGCGTCGACGGGTACGGCGCGAGACGTGGAAACCGGTGGCGCCGACCCTCGACCCGCATCAGAGCACCGCGCGTCGCACCACGACGGGTGCGCTCGTCGCCGTCTCCCGCTGAGGAACCCGACGTGCGGTGCGTAGAGTCGTCACATGCGAGAGTCAGCATCCGTCGGCGAGAGCGGGGTCCGGTCGGTGGACCTGCCGCGGCCGCCGGGGGTCGTCCGGCGGTTCTGGGGAAACCACCCCTGGCTCTTCGACGGTCTGCTCACCTTCGCCTACCTCATCGTGAGCGTGTTCTGGGCGGTCGTCGCTCCCCTCTCCTCGGGCGACTGGACTCCGCTCGCTCCGATCGTCGTCCCGATAGTGCTGGGCGTTCTCGCGGCGGGAGGACTCCTCTTCCGCAGGCATCGGCCGTGGCTCACGTTCGCGGTCTTCGCGGTCGTCGCGGTCGTCGCGCTCATCGCCGACACGCCTGCCGAGCCGATCGGCGTCGGCTTCGCCCTCTACGCGCTCTTCGTCTACCGCTCGAACCGCAGCGGATGGGTCGCCTTCGGGGTGACGGTGCTGGCCGGGGTCGTGGTGCTCCCCGCTCTCGACTGGCTGCGCCGCGGTGCCCCCGATGGCGGCTTCACGTATGTGCCGGGCAGCCTGCTGTTCCTCGTCGTGATGCTGATCGCCGCGCTCCTCGGAGTCACCGTGGGTGACCGGCGGCGCTACATCGGGGCGATCCTCGACCGCGCCAACCAGCTCGCACGCGAACGTGACCAGCAGGCGCGGATCGCGACGCTGGCCGAGCGCGCGAGGATCACCCGCGAGATCCACGACGTCGTCGCGCACAGCGTGTCGGTCATGGTGTCGCTCGCCGACGGCGCCGGCGCGCTCGCGGAGAAGGATCCGCAGCGTTCGCGCAGCGCCATCCAGGAGATCGGCGAGGTCGGACGGCAATCGCTCGTCGAGATGCGCCAGCTGCTGGGCGCGCTCGGCGACGACGCGGACGACGGCGAGGAGCAGAGCCCGCTGCGCCCCAACCCCGGACTGGCGGAACTCACGGCCCTGGTCGAGACCTTCCGCTCCGCGGGCCTGCCGGTGACGGTGCATATGCAAGGGGCGGCGCCCGGGTCACCGGCGCTGCAGAACACGATCCACCGCATCGTGCAGGAGGCGCTCACGAACGCGCTGCGCTATGCCAAGGACCCGCGTGAGGTGCTCGTGAGTCTCGATCTCCGTGGCGAGGTCCTCGTGATCGAGGTCACCGATGACGGCCGGCAGGGCCCGCCGGCGGCCTCGGTCGGATCGGGCCGCGGCCTCGTGGGCGTACGGGAACGTGCGCGGCTGGCCGGCGGGACGGTCGACGCCGGTCCGCTCCCCGAGGGCGGATGGCGCGTACGGGTGGAACTTCCCGAACAGGAGGAACAGGGATGACCGAGGAGAAGATCCGGCTGCTCATCGTGGACGACCACGAGTTGATCCGTCGCGGTATGCGGATGGTGCTCGATGCCGAAGATGACATGCAGGTGGTCGGGGAGGCCGTCTCAGGAGCGGAGGCCGTGCACCTCGCGGCCGATCTGCGACCCGACGTGATCCTGATGGACATCCGGATGCCGGAGATGGACGGGATCGAGGCGACCAGGCGCATCGTGCGGAGCACGCCGTCGAGCCGGGTGCTGGTGCTCACGACCTTCGACCTCGACGAGTACGCGTTCGGCAGCCTCCGCGCAGGAGCGAGCGGGTTCCTGTTGAAGAACACCCCGCCCGCGCAGCTGACCGCCGCGATCCGCGCGATCGCCGCCGGTGACGCCCTTGTCTCGCCGCGCGTCACACGGTCGATGCTCGACCTGTTCGCCACCCGTCTTCCCCGACAGGCCGAGGCGGTCGATTCGCGGCTGGACGTGTTGACCGAACGCGAGCGGGATGTCTTCCTCGCGATCGCCAAGGGATACAACAACACCGAGATCGGCGAGAGCCTGTTCGTGTCGGAGTCGACGGTGAAGACCCACGTCGGCCGCATCCTGCTCAAGCTCGATCTGCGCGACCGCGTGCAAGCCGTCATCCTCGCCTACGAGGTCGGCCTCGTCTGACGGTTCCGGTGCGACGACGGCGCGCGCCGAGGAAACGGAGTCCCGGCGCGCGTCGTCGTCTTCCGCGCGTCGTCGTCTTCCGCGCGTTGTCGTCCTCCCGCGCGTCACTGCTCCAGCGAGACCTCCTGGAGCGCGCCGTCGGCGTCGATCTGGAGTGTCAGATCGAGGTCGAGCCGCCGCAGGAACGCATCGTCGTGACTCACGATGAGCACGGCCCCGCGGTAGGCGCGGAGGGCGTCGACGACTTGGTCGACCGTGTCGAGGTCGAGGTTGTTCGTCGGCTCGTCCAGCACCACGAGGTGGGGTGCCGGGTCGGCGAGCAGCAGCTTCGCCAGCGCGACGCGGAAGCGTTCGCCACCGGAGAGGGCGGCGACCGGTCGCTCGGCGGTGGCCCCTCGGATGAGGAACCGCGCGAGGCGGTTGCGCAGCTCCTTCTCCGGGACGTGCGGCGCCGCGGCCGCGATGTTCTCGAACACCGACCGCTCCTCGTCGAGGCCGTCGACCCGCTGCGGCAGGTAGCCGATCAGGTCGGTATGGGCTTCGGCATGCAGGGCTGGCCGTACGGAACTCAGGACCTCCGTCTCGGATCCGCTTCCTTCCCGCCCCTGCGGCCCGACGGGAGTCATTGCTCCTGAGCTGTGAACGCCGGTGGCGACCAACCGCCCCAGCAGTGTGGTCTTCCCCGCGCCGTTGCGTCCGATCAGCGCGACCCGCTCCGGCCCCTGGATCACCCACGCGCGTTCGTGATCGCCGACCGTCGCGATGCGGCGGCTGCGCGACACCTGAGGGTCGGGCAGCTCGATCTTCATCGACGAATCGGAGCGTACCCGTCGCCCGGCTTCGTCGAGCACCGAGCGCGCGGCATCCTCCTTCGCTCCGACCTCGGTGCGGAGCCTGCCGGCCGATACCTCGGCGGCCATCTTCCGGCCGTGCGCGACGATCTTGGGGACCCGCTTCTCGATCTCGGCCTTCTTCGCGGTGCGGGTGCGGTGAGCGAGCTTCACCTCGGCTTCGATCCGCTGGCGTTTCTCCTTGCGGAGCACCTGGGCGGCGGTGACCTCGGCCTGCTTCGCGGCATCCTGCTCGGCGTCCAGCCACGCACGCCACTCCGAGTAGGGTCCGCCGAACACGCTCAAGGTCTGGGCGTACAGCTCGGCGGTGTCGTCCATCAGCTCGAGCAGAGACAGGTCGTGGCTGACGACGATGAGTGTGCCCTTCCAGGCGCGCACCATCGCCGCGAGCTTCGCCCTGGCGTCACGGTCGAGGTTGTTGGTCGGCTCGTCGAGGAGCGTGATCGGTGCGCGGCGCAGACGGATGCCGGCGATCGCGACGAGCACGGCCTCCCCGCCCGACAGCTCGCCGACCCTGCGGTCGAGGAAGTCCGAGGCGAGTCCGGCCTCCGCCAGGGACGCCTCGGCGCGCGCCTCGATGTCCCAGTCGTCGCCGACCGCGTCGAAGTGGGCGGGATCCACGTCGCCGGCGCTGATCGCCCGCACGGCATCGAGCGCCTCGGACACCCCGAGGAGGTCGGCGACGCGGCGGTCGACGTCGAGCGTCAGCTGCTGTGGCAGGTACGCGACCTCGCCGGATGCCGAGACGACGCCCGACGTCGGTTCGAGTTCGCCGGCCATCAGCCGCAGCAGCGTGGACTTGCCTGCGCCGTTGCGTCCGACGAGGCCGGTGCGGCCCGAGCCGAACGACCCGGAGACGCCGTCGAGCGCGACCGATCCGTCGGGCCAGGTGAAGGTGAGCCGGTCGAGGATGACCGACGCGTGAACAGTGGTGGGAGTTGACATGAGTGTCTCCTGTCGGGTGCGAGGGTGCACTGACACCGAGCCCCTGCCGGGCCGTGACACGCGTCACAGGATGCGAGAGGAGAGGGTCTGCCGTGGAGTCGGCGATCGTCGGGTCAGCGCGCGGAAAGAAGAGCGCGGAGGCGACGGATCAGATCAAAGGACTTCCAGACACGGCGGACAGGACTCCCCGACGATACCCGGGGTTGTCAGGATCGCGCAACCCCCGGGCGTGTCGGATCTCCGTCGCGTGGGGGATGCCGTCGAGCCGACGGGTCCGTACCGTGGAGTCATGGCAGATCAGGATCCGAGTCCGCAGGAGTCGCGTTCGCGCATGGGGCTGGGCGTCGGGCTCGCGCTCGGGGTGGCGATCGGAGCGTCGATGGGCGCCGCCCTGCAGAACTGGGCGCTCGGCATCGGGATCGGTCTGGCGATCGGCGTCGCGCTCTCCGTCGCCATCACGTCGGGCGGGGGTTCCCGCCCGGGAAGACAGCCTGAGGGCGACCCTGACGACGCCCCTGACAGCGACGGCCCTGACGGCGACGACACCGACGACGGCCCTGACGGCGATCCCGGCGCTTCCGCGGAGAAGCCAGAGGAGAAGCCCGACGAGAAGCCCGAGCTCTGATCAGCCGTTGGTGATCCCCTCCAGCCACTTCGTGAAGAACCGGTGCACGTCGGTCAGCTCCTCTTCGGAGATGCTGTGGGTGAGTCCGGTGTACACCCGTCCGGAAAGCTCGGAGTGCGCAGGCAGCCACTGCGCGGTGTGATCGATCAACGCGGGCGGGATGACGTCGTCGTGCGTGCCCCGACCCCAGAACACGTGCGGGCGCAGTTCTGCCAGCGACTCGTCGTTCGGCAGCTCGCCCGGTGCCGCGTAGCCGCTCAGGACCGCGACGGCCCCGAAGCGCTCCGGTGCCAGGCGCAGAGCCTGCAGCGACACCGCCGCGCCCTGAGAGAAGCCGAGCAGGGCGACCGAGGGGGCATCGGCTGCTGCGGTGTCGAGCCAGCGCAGGAATGCCTCCGCCGCGACGGTCACGGCCTCGGAGCTGCGCCCGTCGAGCCCCTCGATCGGATACCAGGAGCGCCCCGGCATCGGCCACGGGGGTGCGAGGGGCGCAGCGACGGATGCGACGGCGATGCCCTCGGGGAGGAAGGGGACGAGTCCGAACAGGTCGTGCTCGTCGGCGCCGTAGCCGTGCAGCAGGACCAGCAGTGGCATCCCCGCGCGGTCGGGGGACGACCATCGGGTCGCGGTGTCGTCGATCGTCAGGTTCTCGCTCACACCGTCATCCTGCCAGGGGCGACCGACGTGCGAGCGGTGTCGGTTCGCAGAAGCGGCTGGTAGAAAGGACACATGGCCGTCCGCACACCTGATCCCGATCCGGAGCCCGATGACGACGGTCTCGGTGACTTCCCGGATTCGAACCGGCCCGCGCCCGACGCGAATCCCGGCTGGCTGAGCGAGTTCGAGCTCGAAGAGGCTCGGCGCCGTCTGCCGATGCTCTACGTCGAGGCGATCCCGGTGCGCACCGACGGCTCCGGCCAGGTGATCGAGATCGGCATCCTGCTGCGCTCCACTCCGATGGGCGAGATGACGCGCACGATCGTGTCCGGTCGCGTCCGCTTCGGTGAGACGATCCGCGACGCCCTCTTCCGCCACGTCGAGAACGACCTGGGCCCGATGGCCTTCCCGCTGCTGCCGCCGCAGCCGCTGCCGTTCACGGTGGCCGAGTACTTCCCGATCCCCGGGGTGAGTGCGTTCCACGACGATCGGCAGCACGCCGTGTCGCTGGCGTTCGTGGTGCCGGTGACGGGAACGTGCGAGCCGCGTCAGGACGCTCTCGAGGTCACCTGGTTCTCGCCGGAGGCCGCCGGCTCCGACGCGGTCGCCGCCGAGATGGAGAACGGCCGCGGCACGCTCATCCGACAGGCTCTCGCGAGCCTCGGTCTGCTGCGCTGACGTCTTCTGCGCCGACGCTCGTGGAGGGTCAGGCCGTGGTGAGCCGGGCGAGTTCGGCGACGAAGGCGTCGACGTCGGCTTGCTCGGTGTCGAAGCCGCACATCCACCGCACCTCCTTGCGCGCCGCATCCCAGTCGTAGAAGCGGAATGAGTCGCGGAGCTGGTCGGCGACGCCGTCGGGGAGCGTGGCGAACACGCCGTTGGACTGGGTCGGCTGGGTGAATCCGACGCCCCGGATGGAGCCGTCGGCGATGCCGGCCTCGATCTCGGAACGCAGACGGGCCGCCATGGCGTTGGCGTGCTGGGCGTTGCGCAACCAGAGGTCGCTCTCGAGCAGGGCGATCAGCTGCGCCGACACGAACCGCATCTTCGACGACAGCTGCATGTTGAACTTGCGCGAGTACTTCAGTCCGTGGGAGGCCTCGGGGTTCAGCACGACGATCGCCTCGCCGAGCATGGCACCGTTCTTCGTCCCGCCGAAGGTGAGCACGTCGACACCCGCGTCACGGGTGAACGCGCGCAGCGGCAGGTCGAGGGCGGCAGCGGCGTTCGAGAGGCGTGCGCCGTCGAGGTGCAGCTTCATGCCGCGCTCATGCACGTGGTCGGCGATCGTGCGGATCTCTTCGGCCGTGTACAGCGTGCCGAGCTCGGTGGTCTGGGTGATCGAGACGACCAGCGGTTGCGCGCGGTGCTCGTCGCCCCAGCCCCAGGCCTCGCGGTCGATCAGCTCGGGGGTGAGCTTGCCGTCGTCGGTGGCGACCGTGAGCAGCTTGAAGCCGCCGATCTTCTCGGGCGCCGCAGCCTCGTCGACGTTGATGTGCGCGGTGGAGGCGGCGATCACCGCGCCCCAACGCGGCAGCATCGACTGCAGGCCGGTCACGTTCGCGCCGGTGCCGTTGAACACCGGGAACGCCTCCACGCCCTCGCCGAAGTGCTCCTGGAAGACCTCCTGCAGGCGCGCGGTGTACGCGTCCTCGCCGTAGGCGCTCTGGTGGCCGCCGTTCGCCGCGACGATCGCCGCAAGGATCTCGGGGTGGATACCGGAGTAGTTGTCACTGGCGAAGCCCCGGATCGCGGGGTCATGCTGGATGCTCACCTCCCCAGCCTAATTGTCCGGCCGGTGCTCGCGGTGCGACGACGATGCTCTGTCCGGAGAGGGGCTTCCGGATGTCGGAGGCCGGTCCTACCCTCTTAGGCATGCAGCGCACCGCAGCGAAGAGGGCCTTCGCCAACGTCCTCGTCAACACGCTCATCGCGAACGTGACGACGAGCTTCCTGTGGTTCGCGCTCACGTTCTGGGTCTACATCGAGACGCAGTCGGTGCTGGCCACGGGCATCATCGGCGGTGCCTACATGCTGTTCGTCGCGTTCTTCGCGATGGCGTTCGGCACGATCGTCGATCGAAACCGCAAGCACACCGTCATGGTGATCTCGAGCGTCATCTCGGCTGTCGCTTTCCTGGTGGCCGGGGTGCTCTACCTCTGGCAGCCCGAGGCGGCCCTGCTCGACCTGGGAGGACCGTGGTTCTGGCTGTTCTCTGGCATCATCCTGTTCGGCGGAGTCATCGAGCAGCTGCGCAACATCGCGCTGTCCACGACGGTCACCCTGCTCATCCCCGAAGAGAGACGTGCGAACGCCAACGGCCTGGTCGGCACGGTGCAGGGCATCGCCTTCCTCGTCACGAGCGTGTTCTCGGGACTCTCGATCGGCTTCCTCGGCATGGGGTGGACGCTCGCGATCGCGATCGCCGCCATGGCGCTCACGTTCGTGCATCTGCTGTTCGTACGCATCCCCGAGGGCAATCCGGAGCCCGACCCGAACGCGTCGAGCGCGCTCGACTTCCGGGGGAGCGTGCGGGCCATCCGGCTGGCTCCCGGCCTCTTCGCACTGATCATCTTCTCCACGTTCAACAACCTCATCGGCGGCGTCTACATGGCGCTCATGGATCCTTACGGGCTGACGCTCTTCGACGCCCAGACCTGGGGATTCGCCCTGGCGTTCGCGTCGACCGGATTCCTGGTCGGCGGGGGACTCGTGGCCAAGTTCGGTCTCGGTCCGAAGCCGATGCGCACGATGCTGCTCGTGGTCATCGCGATGGGGCTGCTGGGCTCCGTGTTCATGCTGCGGGAGTGGTGGCCGCTGTATGTGGTCGGCATGTGGGTGTACATGGCGCTGGTGCCTCCGGTGGAGGCGGCCGAGCAGACCGTGATCCAGAAGGTCGTGCCGTTCGAGCGGCAGGGGCGCGTGTTCGGAGTGGCCGCCGCGATGGAGGCGGCAGCGGCCCCGATCACCGCATTCCTGATCGCACCGATCGCCGAGTTCCTGATCATCCCGTACATGGACACGGCGCAGGGGCAGCGGCAGTGGGGGTGGCTGCTCGGCGAGGGAGAGGCTCGAGGCATCGCGCTCATCTGCCTGTTCGCCGGACTGATCATGGTCGTCGCCGCCACCCTGGCCTTCTTCACCCGCTCGTATCGCAAGCTCACAGAGCTGTACGCAGAGGCTCCGGAGCAGGAGGTCGCGGGGGCGGAGGAGGAGATCTCGGACCGGACACCGGACGATGACGAGACCGAGCCCGTCGTGACCCGGCGTGCGGACGCACCGCCCGTCGTGCCGGGGATGCCCCCCGAATCCGGGGGACCGCGTCGGTGATCCCGGGCGGAATCAGGCCACGTCGAACACCCGGTCATTGAGCTCGGCGGCGTCCGCATCCCACAGCGCGACGATCCGTGCAGCGAGCACCTCGGCATCGAGCGCCTGGGCGCGGAACACGACGGATGCGGCCCGCAGTGGCTCCCCGGCCTCGCGCGACGCCTTGGCATACCCCTGAGCGACCGCTCGGGCCCAGGCTTCGCTCGCGGCCTTGACGGCGGCGTAGTTCGCCCCGCCGGCGAGGGGACGTGCGACGGCGGTCGAGGAGACGATCGCGAAGCGTCCGGCCGCGGAGGCGCGCAGGGCAGTGTCGAACGCCCGGCTCGTGGCGCGCACCGCTTCGAGTGCCGGCAGCAGGGCGGCGAAGTCAGCGTCGGACTGCCCGGCCAGCCCTCCACCACCGCGCCAGCCGCCGACCAGCGGGACCACCGCATCCACGGGGCCGATCCGCGAGGCCACGGCGGTCATCGCGTCGAGGGAGGTCGCATCGGCGACCTCGACCTGAGCCCCGGCATCTGCGAGTTCCCGCAGGCGCTCCGCGGAGCGGCCGGTGGCGATGACACGGGCATGCGCGGCGACCAGTGCGCGTGTGGCGGCGAGGCCGGCGGCGCTGGTCGCTCCGGCGAGGACGACGGTGCGTCCGGCGGCGTTCGAATCGGTGCGTTCAGCCATGTGTCCACTCTTCCGCGTCGTCGGGGCTTCTGCGGCCGGAACCCGCGGAGAGATCCGCAGAACAGGTTCCGGCCGCAGCGCGGTGCGCCCCAGCGTCACACTCGGAACGCGCGCGGTGCGCGCGTGGTCTTCATCCTCAGTCGTCGGTACCGCGGATGCCGACAGTCGACTCGATGACCGGCTTCATCTTCTTGTCGAGGGTCTCGAAGAACATCGACAGCGGGAACTCGTCGTCCATCACGGCGTCCGTGTAGCCCTTCGGCGCCCCGGCGAGGATCTCGTCCGAGAGCCCGCGAGCCCACTGCGATGCCGGGTGCGGGGTGAGCGTGCCGCGCACCAGTTCGTATGCGGCGAGCCAGTGCGCGACCTTCGGGCGGTCGATCGAGTGCCAGTACAGGTCGTCGATCGCATCGCCCAGAGCCACCACGGCATCGGGCACGTTGTCCCAGTCGAACGCCAGAGCGGTGTCGGTCCAGTGCAGCACGCCGCGCTGGTGCAGCCATGCGAACAGCAGCTGCCCGCCGACCGCGTCGTAGTTGCGGGTGCGGGTGCCCGTGATCGAGAAGCGGAAGATGCGGTCGAAGATCACCGCGTACTGCACGAGGTGCGCGTAGTCGTGCATCTCCTGCTCGGTCGCGGTGAGCTCCTCGCCGGCGTCGATGCGTGCCGCGAGGGCGCGCTCGATCTTCACGGACTCGCGGAACGCCGTCATGTCGCAGCGCATCTCCTCGAGCGAATAGAGGAAGAACGGCATCCGCTGCTTGATCATGAACGGGTCGAACGGCAGGTCTCCACGCATGTGGGTGCGGTCGTGGATGATGTCCCACATCACGAACGTCTTCTCTGCCACCTGCTGATCGTCCAGCATCGCGGCCGCGCGCTCCGGCAGGTCGAGGTTGGTGATCTCGGCAGCGGCACGGGTGACGCGACGGTAGCGGGCCGCCTCGCGGTCCTGGAAGATCGCGCCCCATGTGAAGGACGGGATCTCGCGCATCGCGACGGTCTCGGGGAACAGCACGGCCGAGTTGGTGTCGTATCCAGGCGTGAAGTCGACCAGACGCAGCGAGACGAACAGCTTGTTGCCGTAGTCGCCCGCTTCGAGCGCCGCGATGAACTCCGGCCAGATCGTCTCGACGATCAGCGCTTCGACCAGGCGGTCGCTCGATCCGTTCTGCGTGTACATCGGGAACACGACGAGGTGACGGATGCCGTCGACGCGGTGCTGCTGCGGCTGGAAGGCCATGAGCGAGTCGAGGAAGTCCGGCACGCCGAAGTCCGAGGCGGACCAGCGGTCGAAGTCGACCACGGAGGCGGCGAGATACTCGGCGTCGTGCGGGAAGGCCGGGGCGAGCGCGTGGATCGCGGCGGTGATGGCGCCGACCAGCTCGCGGGCCGCGGCATGATGAGCGGCGTCCGGGATCGAGCCGTCCTTGATCTGCATCTCGCGGATCGCGATCGCCGCGTCCTTGAGCTGTGCCCAGGCGGTCGACTGCTCGGCGATCGATGCGTCCTCGACGACCTCGGGTTCGCCGACGATGGCCTGAACAGCGGAACTGTTGGCGGAAAGAAGGGACATCGGGACCTCCGATCGGAGTTTTTGACGGAAAGATTCCTGCACAAACGGAATCCTGACGATAATCTTACAGCCATGGATGACTCTGTCGACCGCGCGATCCTGACCGCGATCTCCCGTGACGGCCGTGCCACGCTCTCCCAGCTCTCGGATGCGGTGGGGCTGTCGGTCTCGGCGGTGCAGTCGCGCCTGCGTCGGTTGGAGACGCGGGGAGTCATCTCCGGATACCAGGCGATCCTCGACCCCGAGCAGGTGGGCACGCCGCTCTCGGCGTTCATCGAGATCACCCCGCTCGACCCGGCGCAGCCCGACAACGCGCCCGAGCTGCTCGAGCACCTGGACGCGATCGAGGCATGTCACTCCATCGCCGGCGATGCCAGTTACATGCTCTTCGTGCGGGTTCCGTCACCGCGTGCGCTCGAAGAACTGGTGCGCGACGTGCGGCTCGCGGCGAACGTCAGCACCCGCACGACCGTGGTCCTGCAGACGTACTACGAGCACCGGCCGATCATCCCGGTGGGCTCCACCGAGTAGTCGGACGAGCGGGCGTCAGAGCATCGCGCCGACCATCGCCTCGCCCAGCGGCGTGCGCAGATGCAGCATCCTGGCGCCGTCGCGTTCGCTGGCGATGAGACCGCCGCCCCGCAGCACCGAGAGGTGGTGCGATGCCGTCGATATCGCGATGTCGGCATCGCGTGCCACCTGCGAGGTCGTGCGGGCCGTGCCGGCGCCGAGCAGGATGGCCGCTCGGGCCGGCCCCAACAGGGCGCCGAGGGCGTCGGCGATCTCGGTGGCGTCGCGGGCCCATCCGGCCGTGACTCCCCGGGCGGGATAGAACAGGGTGGGCTGTGCCGGCGGCTCGGTGAGCACCATGCATCCCCATGACGACATGACGGACGGGACCAGGACCATGCCGCTTCCCCGGCAGTCGACCTGTTCGCTGTGGCGGCGCAGCGAGACGCGGACGGCACCGGACCCCCAGGTCACCTGTCGGTGCAGATCGCCGGCCATGCCGGCGATGCCCGCGCTCGCCATCGTGCGTGTGCGGACGGCGATGTCGGCGCGCAGCAGCCGGTCGAGCTGCGGCCACACCGGGGCGAGTGCGGCGTCCCACACGGCGCCCCACGCGTCGGCGATCAGGCTGCGGGCGCGGGCGGGGTGATCCCGCATCTCGCGGAGAGCCTCTCGCCGGGTTCCGCTCGACCGCGCCACCATCTTCCCGAAGTCGACGCGCATCGGGCCGAGGGATGCGGCACGCAGTTCGTCGAGCTCGATCTCGGGCGTGAGGTCCCAGCGGGGCGTGGTCGTCAGGAAGTCGGGCAGGTAGCCGTCGTCGCCGATCACAGTGGCGAGCAGCGCGACGTCGTCGCGGGGGAGGCGGTCGCGCACGGAACGCAGCCACCCCCATTGCAGGGGGTGGGCGGTCGGTCGCCGTAGTACCCGTACCGCGTGCGCGAGCTCGTGTCCGGGCGAGATGCCGAACCGCACCGCCTCGACGTCACCCGGGCTCAGGTGGAACTCGACGCGGTGATCGGGGTGCTCGACGCCCTCGATCGGGCCGGAGTTTCGATCCACGTCGAAACTCTAGGGACTCTTCGCGAGTCTGTCGAGACTGGTGCCATGAAAAGCACATCACCATCGAACGGGGTCGTCTCCGGGGCGGACATCCGCATCGGTACGGGCGGCAGCCGCAGGTTCGTGGGAGCCGAGCACGGCGCCGAGGTGTCGTACTTCTTCGTCGAGAACCAGCCGGGGGAAGGGCCGGGGCTGCACTGGCATCCCTATCCTGAGACCTGGGTCGTGATCGAGGGCATTGCCTCGATCGCGGTGGGCGAGGAGACTTTCGTGGCCGGGGCGGGAGACACGGCCACCGGGCCCGCCTTCATCCCGCACCGCTTCACCAACGTGGGGGACGGGGTGCTCCGCATCATCGGCATCCACGCCTCCGCCACCATCATCCAGACGTTCCTCGATGAGGACTGACCACAGGAGCACCGATGTCCTTCCAGGCATACCTCGACAACATCGAGACCAAGACCGGCCTCACCCCGCGGCAGTTCATCGCGCTCGCGACCGAGAAGGGGTTCGACCGCACCACCAAGGCGACGCCGATCGTCGCGTGGCTCAAAGAGGACTACCAACTCGGTCAGGGGCACGCCATGGCGCTCGTGCACGTGATCACCAAGGGCCCGCAGATCAGCGACAAGCACGTGGGCACGGGCGGTGCCCACGCAGACGCGTCCGACACCCTGTGGCTCGACGGCAAGGACAGCAACCCGAACTCCTGATGGGCCCTCACGCTGAGGTCGGGCATCGCCCCGGCCAGTAGGATTCCCTGCGTGGCAGCATCCTCCCAGCGCAAGAAGAAGACCCCGACCGCGAAGCGCACCCCGGTCCGCACGAGCGGCAACCCGGCGAAGCGTCCGGCGGTCGAAGCGGGCCCCGTGACGGCCTCCGACTGGATCGGGGCCGCGCGTCTTCGCACCCTTCCTCTCGCGATCGCGCCGGTCGTGATCGGCACGGGAGCCGCGCGCAGCACCGGGCCCGAGTTCCACTGGGTCATCGCGCTCGCCTGTCTCGCCGTCGCGGTGCTGCTGCAGATCGGCGTGAACTTCACGAACGACTACAGCGACGGCGTGCGCGGCACCGATGCCCACCGGGTAGGGCCCGCGCGCCTGACCGCATCCGGGCGGGTCGCGCCGCGCACCGTCCTCATCATCGGGCTGGTGTTCTTCGCGCTCGCCGCGCTCGTCGGGCTGGCGATCGTCGTGCGTACCGGACAGTGGTGGATGCTCGCGGTGGGCGCCGCCTGCATCGTGGCCGCCTGGTTCTACACCGGCGGCAAGCGGCCCTACGGCTACTACGGCCTCGGCGAGGTCTTCGTGTTCGTGTTCTTCGGGCTCGTCGCCACCCTCGGCACGACCTGGGTACAGATCTTCGCGCTGCCGCAGCAGGCGTGGCTCGGTGCGATCGCGACCGGCCTTTTCGCCTGCGCCGTGCTCCTCGCGAACAACCTGCGGGACATCGATCAGGACCGCGAAGTGGGAAAGCGCACGCTGACGGTGCTGATCGGACGCCGGGCCACCCAGGTGCTGTTCACTCTCTTCGTGATCGCGCCGTTCGGGATCGCGGCCTTCCTGGCGTTGGCGTTCCCGATCGCATGGATCTCGCTGCTGGCGCTGCTCGCAGGGCTCCCGGCGATCGCCATCGTGTGGTCCTACCGTCAGCCCAAGGAACTCGTGACCGCTTTGGCGCTCACGTCGCTGACGTCGCTGCTCTACGCGGGCGCCCTCTTCTGGGCGTTCGTCGGCTGAGCGCAGCCGGGGCGCTCAGGCCCTGGCGTCGCCGTCGATCGAGTCGTTCGACTCGTCGATGACCTGGTCCTCGGCGTCCGCATCGGCCTGTCCGGCGGATGAGCGGCTCTCGCGGCGTTCCTGCAACCGGGCGGAGGCGTCGGTGAGGGGCGTACGCAGGAACAGCATCGAGATGCTCATGCCGATCAGCGCGGCGAAGATCGCGGCGAGCCACCAGAACTCTCGGAAGATCGGGAAGAACACCCAGAGGATGGCGAGCGGGACGAGGAACGCCAGCAGCCGCAGCACGGTGTAGACGAGGAAAGGCGCGGGCTTCTTCACCCCTCCAGTCTACGTTCGCTGCGGACGGCCTCCGTCGCGGGTGCCGTCGGCGGTCCCGTCGTCGGTGCTGCGGGGGATGCCGAGTCGGGGGAAGGGGATGCCGCGCACCACGCGCCGCCACGGGTGCTCGCCGAGCGACCACAGCAGTCCCGCCTCGAGGTCGAGGGCGAGGTCTTCGCATCCGACCGGCAGCGGCACCGGAGTCGGAGCGAGCGCCTCGCGCCGGCCGCTCCAGAGCGTACCGGGGTGCATACGGTCGGATTGCGACACGAAGTGCCGATCGCCCCAGCGGACGGCCCCCTGCATCCGCGGGATGCCCGGGGTGAAGCGATCGACCTCGGCGAAGTCGTCCTCGGCGCTCGCGGGGACGATGAACTCGCCGATCCGGCCGCTGTCATCCGTGCGGTGCTCACCGATGAGCACTCGCGGCAACGACGCGCCAGCGTCGTCGAACACGCGGCCCAGGTACGAACAGCGCAGCGCGATCGGATGCACGCGGGTGCGTACCGCGATGAGCGCCGTCGTGCGTCCACCGCGACGGCGTGCCCCGGCCAGTCGCTGAGCGAGTGCGCCGTGCACCTGACGGATGTCGGACATGTCGAATTCCCAGACACCGCGTCCTGTGGCCGCGGCGAACAGGCGATCCCCGAACCAGGCGAGGCCACCGGCGTGGATCCGCGCCGGCTGCAGCTCACCCTCGTCGTCGGTGACCGCGAGCAGGATGTCGATGTGGCGCGAGCGCTCCAGATCGACGAGCGTGACGCGGGAGGCGAGGTGCTCCCCGGAGAGCTCCTGACGGAACCAGCTCACGGCCAGGGTGCGTCGCCCGCGCCACTCGCCGACGTCGACGCCCTGCGGGTACCAGCGCCTGGTCCACGTCCTCGCGCTGAGCCATCGCAGATCGACGGTGTCGCGACGACGCTGTCGCACGGGACGCCAGGTCGATCCGAAGGGCCAGAGCATGCTCCCATCGTCGTCGATGCGTCGCGCGGGTGCGAACCGAACCTCGAAGAGCGCGGCATCGCGGCGCGCAGGTTCCATCATGCTGGCATGTATTATGTTACCGGAGGTCGCTTTCGTCTCTGGGAACGAATGCGACGACGAAGAACGTCTCGGGGGAGTCTGATGGGGGTCAGACGACCCCGTGGCCCGCGGGGTCGTATCTGCGATCCTGCATCCCGAACGTGTCACGTTCGGCAGTGCGATGCACTGGGAGGTGTGGTTCCGTTCGGGTGCGGGACCACACCTCAGTGCTCGTCTCCGTGGACACCCATCGTTCACCTCCGCGTCGCCATCCGGCAACGACCGCCTGGCACCATTCCCGGACACCGTCCGTCTCCGGGAGTCCTGTGCGCACACCCTTCGTCACCGTCATCCTGCCCGCGAAAGACGCCGGCGAGTACATCGGGACGACGCTCGAAACCCTCACCCGCCAGTTCGACGATGCCGGAGCGGTCAAGCTCGTGGCCATCGACGACGGGTCCCGCGACGACACCGGCGAGCTCATGCAGAAGTACGCGCAGTGCTTCGATCACGCCGAGGTGCTCCGGAATCCGACGGCGCGCGGGCTCGCGACGGCCCGCAATCAAGGCCTCGCGCATGTCGAGGGCGACGCCTTCTGCTTCCTGGACGGCGACGACTGGATGCAGCCGCGGCGGCTCGAGGTACTGCTGTCGCGTATGCGGGAGCTCGGCTGCGACTTCGTGCGCACCGACCACGTCACGGTGACCGATGGACAGCGGGCGCTCGTCCGCGCACCGCACCCGTGGCGGGAGCGGGTGACACCGCCGCGAGAGGCGATCCTGCCCGAGAACGAGTCGACGATGGTCGACTATCCCTACGCCTGGGCAGGGCTCTTCCACCGCCGGATCATCGACAGCGGTCTCGCGGCGTTCCCGGAGGGCCTGTTCACAGCGGAGGACCGTCCTTGGATCTGGCGACTGCACCTGCAGGCCCGATCGTTCGCTGTGGTCGATGCGCCTGCCCTGCTCTACCGCCGGGGCGTCGCCACATCGCTGACGCAGGTGCACGATCGGCGGCAACTCGACTTCGCCAGGGCCATGAATGAGGTCGTCTCAGTGGTCGAGCAGGACGCGGAGGCGGAGCGCTTCCTGCCCAAGGTCGTCTGGACCGCACTCGCCCTCAGCTCCCACCACCTCGTGCGCGCACGGCGGATGAGCCCACAGCTGCGCACGGAGATGCGATCCGGGATCCGCGACATGCTCCGCCGGCTCCCCACTGATGAGGTGACTGCGGTGCTGGGGCGCCTCGGCGGGCCGCGCCGCCGCGTGCTCGCGCGCATCCTCCGACAGGCAGGGCGTGCGGCATGACGCAGATCTTCGCGCTCCACAGCGCCTATGGCCTGGCGACGGCCGTCGCCGGGATCGATTCCGGACTCCTCGACGCGTCCGTCGGCGAGCGCCTCCTGGTTCCCTTCACCTCGTCTCGAGTGCCCGAGACGGTGGTCGGGATCGCGCACGACCCGGCGCTCGGATCTCTGCGTGCGCGGTTCGACCGTATCGAGCCGTGGGAAGACCTGCTCGGGCCCATGCATCCGAGTTCGTGGGAGCCGGCCGATTCCGACCTGCCGATGCTGGAGCGGCTGTTCGCACGCGCGTGGGATCTGGATCCTCACGATCTCGAACTGTTCGTGCAGAGTCCGCAGGTCGCGCCGGCCCGCACACTGATGGCGTTGTTCCCGCAGGCGCGCATCACGATCATCGGCGATGGTCTGATGACGTACTCGCCGATGCGGGTGCGGATCCCCTACTCCGTCGCCGCACGCATCGAACAGGTCGTCTACGCCGATGTCGTACCGGGGGTCCGACCGCTCGTCGGGTCACCTGGTGCACAGGTCGTGCCGGTGCCGCCGCGGGTGTTCGCCGCCGCCCTGGGCGAGACGGATGCCGGCTCGACCGAGCCTCCGGACGAGTCCGGCTCGACGGTGCTCGTGCTCGGACAGTACCTGTCGGCGCTCGGACTGATGACGGCGGCCGCCGAGATCGATCTGCAGACGCGCCTGGTCGACCGCGCGGCGCAGTGGCGACCGCGGCGCATCGTGTTCAAACCACATCCGGCCGCTCCGCCGCTGGTGACCGCCGCCGTCGAAGAGGCAGCGGCCCGTCGCGGCATCGACTTCGAGGAGTATCGCGGCCCCCTCCCCGCGGAACTGCTCGCCGAGCGACTGGACGCGGTGGCGGTGGTCGCCGGGTTCTCCACCGCGCTGCCGACCGTGCATGCGCTCTTCGGCCGGGCGATCGGTTCGGCGGGAAACGACACCGTGCTGGCCGCCCTGACGCCTTTCGAGAACAGCAACCGGATTCCCGTCACCCTGGTCGACGCCCTCACGCGTGAGGACTCGCCCTATACCGATCCTGCCCGACTGCAGCTGCTCATCGACGCGGTCGGCTATGCGATGCAGCCGGAGATCGCCGGCCACCTGCGGGGTCGGGCCGAGGAACTGCTGCGTGGCCTCGACGCCGACGAGCGTGCTCGGTACTTCACGCCCCGACGGCTCGCCGAGCTGCGGCTGCCCGGTGCGCCGGCGGAGAACGCCCTGCGTCGTGCGCTGCGTCCTGCCGGGGGAATGGGCAGGATCGAGGAGTGGCGCCTTCACGCCCTCGGGGCCAGGAGACGGGCAGGGCGTGCGTGGCGGGCGCTACGCGGACGATGACGATGGCGACGACGAGGATGTGGACGATGGACGAGCGGAAGCCCCTCACGGTGGCGATCATCCCGGCGCGCGGGGGATCGAAGCAGGTGCCACGCAAGAACCTGCAGCGCGTCGGCGGTGTGCCCCTGGTCGAGCGTGCGGTCCGCGCCGCGGCCGCCGCACCCGGCATCGATCTGGTCGTCGTCTCGACAGACGATGACGAGATCGCTGCGGTGGCGACGTCGGCCGGCGCGCGGGTGGTCCGTCGCCCCGCGGCGCTCTCCGGTGACACCGCGACCTCGGAGAGCGCGATCCTGCATGCATTGGACGACCTCGAGGCGAACGGAGACGCCGTCGGCATCGTGGCGTTCCTGCAGGCGACCTCGCCGTTCATCCCGAGCGATGCGCTCGCTGACGCCGTGGAGGAGATCCGTGCCGACCGCGCCGACAGCGTCTTCTCGGCTCACGAGACCTACGGGTTCCTGTGGCGGGAAGGGGAGGGGAGCGAGGCGGTGGCGATCAACCACGAAGCCGCGCACCGCCCGCGCCGACAGGACCGGGAGCCGCACCACCTCGAGACCGGCGCGTTCTATGTGTTCCGGGCCGCGGGCTTCCGCGAGAACAAGCATCGCTTCTTCGGCAGGATCCGCATCGCGGCAGTGCCGGAGTGGACGGCGATCGAGATCGACGATGCGGATCAACTCCGCGTCGCCCGTGCGCTCGCCCGCCTGCACGAGGCCCCCACGCCCATCCCGGTCCGCGCGGTCGTCACCGACTTCGACGGCGTGCACACCGACGACACCGCGATCATCGACGCCGACGGCGGTGAACGGGTGCGGGTCAGCCGGGAGGACGGCATGGGCGTCGCCCTGCTGCGCCGAGCCGGCGTGCCGCTGCTGATCCTGTCGACCGAGGTGAATCCGGTGGTCCGCGCTCGCGCCGACAAGCTCAGGGTCCCCGTGCTGCACGGCATCGACGACAAGGAGACGGCGCTGCGCGACTGGGCGCGCGACAACGAGGTGCCTCTCGGCGACATCGCCTACCTCGGCAACGACGTCAACGACCTGCCGGCGATGCGGATCGTGGGGTGGCCGGTCGCGGTCGCGAACGCGCATCCGCTGGTGATCGAAGAGGCCCGTGTCGTGCTGCGTCGCAGAGGTGGAGAGGGTGCGGTGCGGGAGCTGATCGAGCGGGTGTTGTCGAGCTGACCGATGCCGGTAACCCGGCGGTCGCCCGGTGTTCATCCTCGGCCCGTATCCAGGAAGGAGGGGTAGCACCAACGCTCGAACACCGGAGGAATCATGACTGTCAGCATCGGCTCACGAGTGATCGGCGGCGGGCGTCCTGCCTACGTCATCGCAGAGATCGGCCTGAACCACAACGGCGACGTCGACATCGCGAAGAAGCTCATCGACGTCGCGGCCCGAGCCGGTGCCGATGCCGTGAAGTTCCAGAAACGGACACCGGAGATCTCGACGCCGGAGCACATGCGCGACGTTCCGCGCGAGACGCCCTGGGGTGTGATGAGCTACCTCGACTACCGCCGTCGTGTCGAGTTCGGGCGCGACGAGTACGTCGAGATCGGCGACCACGCCACGATGCTCGGCCTGGACTGGTTCGCCTCGCCGTGGGACGTTCCCAGCGTCGCGTTCCTCGAAGACCTGAACGTGGTGGCCCACAAGGTCGCCTCGGCCAGCCTCACCGACACCGAACTGCTGATCGCGCTGCGAGAGACCGGCAAGCCCGTGATCCTCTCCACCGGCATGTCGACCATCGAGCAGATCGACCGGGCGCTCGACACGCTCGGCACCGATCGGGTGGTCCTCATGCATGCGACGTCGACCTACCCGCTGGAGCCGGAAGAGGCGAACCTGCGGGTGATCGCGACGCTGCGCGACCGCTATCCCGGAGTGCCCGTCGGCTACTCGGGTCATGAGCGCGGACTGCAGATCTCTCTCGCCGCCGTGGCCATCGGAGCCGTCGCCGTCGAGCGCCACATCACCCTGGACCGCACGATGTGGGGATCCGACCATGCGGCCTCGCTCGAGCCGACGGGCCTCGAGCACCTCGTACGCGACATCCGTGTGATCGAGCGTGCGACCGGCGACGGCGTCAAGCGGGTGTTCGACAGCGAGCGTGCGCCGATGGCGAAGCTGCGCCGCGTTCCGGCATGACGGCGGCCACCGGCATCCGCGTCGTCGCCGTCGCGGATGCCGACTCGTTCGTGAAGTGGGCCGCCTCCCTTCTCGGTTCCGTGCCGGGCGTGCGCCCGCACCTGCTGCTCGTGCGCACACCGCTCACGGCCAGCGCGGAGCAGCAGCGCACGGCTCTCGCCGGCACGACGCTCAGACCGGATGACGTCACCCGCATCGGGTTCGCGCAGACGGAGGCCTGGCTGGCCGGACAGCGCCCCGACGTGGTCCTGCTCGCGGGGCGCGGACCGTTCGTGCGGCTGATGGGACGCGTGATCGACGCGTTGGAGCATCGACCGGTCACGGTCTCGGGACTGCCCGGCATGGCGATCCCCGCCCAGCGCGGGGCGCTGGACTACCGCCGCCACACCGATCTGCTGGTCGTGCATTCCCACAGGGAGGCGCGGGCCTTCGAAGAACTCGGCCGCCGCATCGGGGTGCAGACGCCGGTGGCGCTCGCCACCCTCCCGTTCGCCCGGCGGCGGCAGCGCATGCTGCGTCCGGAGCGCGTCGGCATCGATGCGGTGGTGGGTCGGCGAGCCGGTCTTGCCGCGCGGGGCGGTGGCGTCGCGGTCGCCGAGCGCCCTCCGCGGCCTGCCCCGGTCAAGCCACCGGCGACCGACGTCGTCTTCGCCGCGCAGGCCCTCGTTCCGCTCGCGAAAGACCAGCGGGCCGAGATCGCGGCCATGCTCGTGCGGGCGGCCGAGGCCGAGCCGGGTCGCCGTGTGGTGGTGAAGCTGCGTTCGCGGCCGGGGGAGTCGGAGACCCACCTCGAGCGCGAACCGTATGCGGGGCTGCTGCCGTCGCGCCTGCCGCCGAATCTCGTCTTCTCCTACGACTCGATGAGCACCGCGCTCGAGACGGCCGCGGGCCTCGTCACCGTGAGCTCCACCGCCGCGATCGAGGCCACGGCTCTCGGTGTGCCCGTGATCGCCCTCGACGCGTTCGGGGTGAGCAAGGACCTGCTGAACACGGTGTTCGTGGGAAGCGGGCTGCTCGGCGGTCGCAGCGAGGTCGTGGCGGGGCGCTTCCGACATGCGCACCCCGACTGGCTGCGCGACAACTACTTCCACCCCGATGGCGAGTCGACGTGGTGGGAGCGGGTCGAGCAGCTCGTGGCGCTGCGGCGTTCCGGGGCACTGCCGGCGCGGCGGGTGCCGTCGGCCCGCGGTGGATCACTGCACGAGGCCTGGCATCGGGCGAGTGTGCTCGGCGCAGAGGATCGCACGGTGCGGGGTGCGGTGGCGCTGGCCATGGGCGCGCCGGCGACCCGAGCGCTGGCCGCGGTGCGCGGACGCCGACTGCCCGCCGACGGGGGAACCTGGGCGGACGCGTCGACCGACTACACGTTGGAGCCGAACCCGTTCGACGATTCCCTGCGCCGTTGAGCCGCGGTCCTCAGGCGCTGCCGAAACCCAGACGCTTCGTTCCACCGTCGGGGTGTCGCGCCACGACGCGCCGATGATGCGCCACTGCGTCTGGGTTTCGGCATGCCCGCAGCGGCGCACCACCGGGCGCGGTCAGTTGCTGCGACGGATCGCGCGCACTCCGACGATCAGTCCGACGACCGCGACGGCGAGCGCCGAGACCCAGCCCCACAACACGGTGACATCGCCGATGTCTCCCGCGAACAGGGCACGCTCGGCCTGGACGACCCAGTTGACCGGGTTGACCGAGGCGACGGCTCGCATCCAGTCGGGCGCCGCGTCGAGGGGCAGCAGCATCCCCGACAGGATCAGCAGCGGGAAGATCAGCGACTGCTGCACACCCCAGAACAGCCACTCCCGATCCTTCGTCGCAAGAGCCAGCGAGTACGACAGCGAGCCGAGACCCACCCCGAAAACGGCCAGCAGTGCCAGGCCGATGAGTAGACCGAGGATGTCGGCCGCGAATCCGAACGGCCAGGCGATCAGCACGATCACCAGAGCCTGCACGACGATCGGTGCGATCTCCTTGAGAGCACGCCCGACCAGCAGCGAGGACCGGGCGAGCGGGGCGACCAGAGTGCGCTCGTGCGAGCCGGTCATCATCTCGTACTGCAGGTTCGACCCGGTCGACCCGGTGCCGAACAGCACGATCATCACCAGCACGCCCGGCACGAACCACGCCAGCGTCTCACCGGCCGGCTGTCCGGAGTCGCCGATCAGCAGGGGCGTGAACAGCCCGAGGAAGATGAGCGGCTGCAGCAGGCTGAAGATCAGCGTGAACGGGTCGCGGAGCACGGGCTTGAGTTCGCGCGTCAGCACGTTCCGGGTGTCGCGCGCGAGGTTCGGGCGCACGAGGGTGTCGTTGGTGATCATGAGAGGACTCCTGTCGTGCGGTTCTCGGAGGCGGGGCTGTTCTCGGGCGTGCCGGGAGCGGATGCTTCGCCCGTGGCATCCGCTCCTTCTCCGGCATCGCGGAGGGTGCGGCCGGTGAGGGCGAGGAAGACGTCATCGAGCGTCGGCGGTACTCCTGTGGCCCGACGGGCCAGGATCCCGGCGGCGTCGAGTTCGCGCACGATCACCGGGAGCAGCCGGTCGCCGTCCTGCACGGCGAGGGAGATCGATTGCCCGTCCGCGGTCACCGGCGCCGGGCTGAGACGGGCGACCACGGCGCGGGCGCTCGCCGCCTCGGCGGCATCCGCGAATCCGAAGGTGAGCACGTCGCCGGCAAGGGTCGCCTTGAGGGAGGCGGCGTCGTCGTCGGCGATGATCCGCCCCTTGTCCATCACCATCACCCGCTCGGCGTAGCGGTCGGCCTCTTCCAGATAGTGCGTGGTGAGGAACACCGTGGTGCCGTGCTGCGTGCGCAGGTCGAGGATGTGCTCCCAGAGGTTCGCCCGGCTCTGCGGGTCGAGTCCGGTGGAGGGCTCGTCGAGGAAGATGAGGGGAGGTGCGTGCATGAGTCCGAGCGCGATGTCGAGTCGGCGCTTCTGTCCGCCGCTGAGCTGCTGCACACTGCGGGTCGCGAAGGACGTGAGATCGAGGGAGTCGATGAGCTCGTCCGCTCGCCGGGCGCTGTCCCGACGCGACATGCCGTAGAAGGCGCCCTGGCTGAGCAGTTCGTCGCGTACGCGCTGCGAGAAGCTGCCGCTCGTGAGCTGACCGACATACCCGATGCGTGCGCGTACCCCGGCCGCGTCGGAGCGGATGTCGTGCCCGACGACCCGCGCATGGCCGGAGGTGGGCGGGATCAGGGTGGTCAGCATCCGCAGAGTCGTCGATTTGCCGGCGCCGTTGGGACCGAGGAAGGCGACGAGCTCTCCGGGCACGGCGGTGAAGGAGACGTCGGTCACGGCGTGGACCGGCGTCTTCTTGACGGTAAAGACCTTGGTCAGGCCTTCGGTCTCGATGAGGGATTCGTTCATGGGAGCGAGCGTAAGAACCAATGCGGACAGATCCTGTCCGCGTATTCTGACAATCTGAGACGCATGACCGACACCACCTCCCGTGCTCTCGCTCTGCTCAACCTGCTGCAGACGCACCGGCACTGGCCGGGGACGGAACTCGCCACCCGGCTGGGGGTGACCGAGCGCACCGTGCGCCGCGACGTCGATCGGCTGCGCGAACTCGGCTATCGGGTCGAGTCGACGCCCGGTGCGGCAGGCGGATACCGGTTGGAGGCGGGGAGCGCCGTGCCTCCGCTGCTGCTCAACGACGACGAGGCGGTGACCATGGCGATCGGACTCCGCGTCGCCGCCACGCAGCAGCTGGTCGGCGGGCCCGACGTGACGCTCACGGCGCTCGCCAAGCTGGAACAGGTGCTCCCGTCGGCGCTGCGGCAACGGGTGAACGCGCTCGCCGCATCGGTGCAGGCGCCGCGCATCGGAGAAGGGCCGGTGGTCTCACCCGAGGTGCTGGGGGAGATCGCGCTCGCCACCCGCGACACCGAGCGGCTGCGCCTGCGGTACGTCGACGGGGAAGGGCGCGAGAGCGTGCGCCGCGTCGAGCCGCATGCCCTGGCCCCGGCCGGTCGCAAGTGGTTCCTGTTGTGCTGGGACCTCGATCGGGACGACTGGCGCACGTTCCGCGTCGACCGCATCGCCGCGGTGGAACACACGCGTGTGCTGTTCACACGGCGCGAGATCACCGAGGACGAGATCGAGGAGCGCGTGCTCGTCGCCTCGTCGTGGTCGCCGCAGAAGGTCGAGGCGGCCGCCGTGATGGAGCTGCCGCTCGCCGAGATGCAGAAGCACTTCGGGCCGTGGTGGCAGGGCGCGACCGCTGTGGGGGAAGAGCACACCCGCTGGCCGGTCGGTGGCTCCGATTGGCGCGAGGCGATGTACGGACTGCTCTGGATCCCGGAGGGCATCGAGTACACGGTCGCCCTGTCGGATCCGCACCGCAGCGAGCTGCGGGAGGCGGTCGCACGGCTGATGCGTGCCCTCGATGCCCCGGAGCCCGATGACGCCGGGTGACGAAGAGGCGTCATCCGCAGACTCATAGGGTTATCCCAGGCAACCATCCTGGCGGGGAAGATCACGGCCGGGTAACGTCAGTCCCATCGCGGCGATCCGGGCGGTCCCGGGCCTCAGTTCATACCTGAAGGCGTTGCGGGTTCGACTCCCGCCGTCGCGTCCACTTCGGAAGCCCCGTAAGCCTTGAGAAATCAGGGGTTACGGGGCTTCTTCGTTACTCCGAGCGCGTCCCGTGACAACAGATTGGCAACACTCGCGGCCGTGCGTGCCTGATCGAGGCATCCGAAACCGCGGTCAGATCGTCGTCGAAGAGATCGGCGTAGACGTCGAGCGTCATCGCCGCGGACTTGTGGCCGAGCATCCGCTGCACGGCTTTCACGTTCGCGCCGGCCGAGATCGCGAGCGATGCTGCGGTGTGGCGGAGGTCGTGGATCGTCATGCGGGGGAGTCCGGCATTCTCGAGCGCTGTGACGAACCAGGAGCGGGAGCCTTCGCTCGTGCGCGGCCGCGGCAGGTGTACGAGTCCTTCGCCGAATAGCAGGGCGTCGCGTGGCTTGCCCTCGCACTCTCTGTTCTTCCGCGCCTAGCGCGCATGGGGGGACGGTCCATGTAGCATGCAGTCATGTCCAAGCAGGGGGTGAAGACGTGGCGTTTCCGCTGCTGATGACCAGCAAGCTCACCGGCGCCACCACCTCTCAGCTGCAGCGTTGGGCGCGCGAGGAGCTCCTGGTCCCCGGCGTCAATCCGAAGCGGCCGCCCTTGTGGTCCTATCAGGATCTCATCGCGCTCCGCTCGATGGTCTTTCTGCGTGCTCGCACTTCGTCGCAGCGGCTGCGGAAGGCATGGAGCAATCTTCCTGTCGTGGATCTCACCGATCACCCCTCGAGGTATCGGTTCGGCACCGACGGCAAAGCGATTTTTGTCGAGGGCCCTGATGGGTACATGGATCTCACAAATGTGCCGGGACATGCGCTCGTCCAGTACACCTTCGAGGAGCTCTTCGAGGAGTTTGAGGACTTCCGCGGACGACCGATTGTGAACTTCCGGCACCCGTCGCAGCACCTCACCGTGCATCCCAAGCGCCTGGGCGGGTGGCCCACAGTCGACGGGACCCGTGTCGGGTTCGACTCCGTCGCCAAGCTGGTGGACTTCGAGACCGTATTCCCTGAGGATGTCGCTGAGTTCTACCCGGCCGTCTCGGCGTCGGCAGCAGAAGATGCAGTGCGGTTCAATGAGGAAGTTCAGGTCGCGTGAGCATCGCACGGCCGCGCGTCTACATCGACGAGAACCTGCCTCACCAGATTTCCGGCTCGCTCGCCAAAGCCTTCCGCAACCCGATCTTCAGTTCCCACAAGGACGAAGGACTAACCGGAGTCCTCGACCTGCCGCTGTTTGAGAAACTGAAGGATCGCAAATTCGACGCGATCATCACCAGGGACATCGCGCAATCGATCACGACAAGCGAGCGCGACGGCTTGCGTGCGGCCGGCCTTCACTGGGTTGGCATCCGGGAGCCGAGGACAGTGGTCGGCCTCGAGTTCCACAGTGCGATCCTCTCGTCGGTGGCCGCTACGATCCCGACATTGATACGAGGCTTCGCTTCCGCGCCCCAGGCGTACTTTGTCGAGTGTGAGCACTTGCGCTGGAAGCAGCCGATCCACGTCGAAGTGCTCTGACCATCGAGGATCAATCGTGACCCCTTCTGACGCCCTGGCCGGCCTTGGAGTGGCTGTTGCCGTGCTCACAGTGATCATCACCGTAATCGTGGCTCGCCACGGCTGGGAGCAGGATCGGGATCACCGGGACGCCTCACTCGAAGCGGAATGCGTGAAGGCGATGTGCAAGCTCATCGATGCGCGATATGCGCCGCTCGATGGGACACCCTGGAACCAATTTGAAGGCGTGGCAGCGAACGAACACCACACCACGGCGATCGCGGCAATGAACGCAGTGTCCGCTCAACGACGCGACCACGACTTCCTGCGATTCATCGCCATCCAGGCCATCGCGATCCAAGAAGAAGCGATTCGCTACCGGAAGTCCGCAGATCACGAGAACGACATCGAGTCTGGTGCAGTGGGGGATCGTCGGGGCGCAATCTTCGGAGCAGCAATCATGCTCCAAGAGGATCTGCTCCTGTGGCAACGGCACGGCTCAAAGCAACATGTCAGGTCGTTCTGGTCCCACTACGCCGACGAGCTACTGAACCGATCCCGCATCGGACCCACCCCCGCATAAAATTCAGCCCCCACCCCCTGAGTGCGGACCACCACCGGGACGTGATCCTCTCCCCCCGCACCGGTTTTCTATTCCTACCGGGGGTCGCGCGCGCGAGGGAGGCCCCGGAAGCCGTCATTTCGCACCTGTAGTCGAGATTCCGACTCCCCCTGCGTCACGCGGTAGGGCGTGCGAGGCGGGGCGACATCGGGTCGAGATTTGTGCGAGGTGCCGAACTTTCGCCAGCTCCGATCGTTCGGCCTAATCATTCCCGGTGCTGTTGTACTCGGCACGGCGCATGAGTGGCTCGCTTACCCCGTTGAGGCTGTACCAGATCGACACCTCGAGGATTCCGACCTGCTCGTCTACCTTCATGGTCACCTCCGGCGCCGTCTCAAGATGGATCATCTCGCCTTTGTGTATCCTCGCTGGCAACTCCACCGGTGGCGAGTTCAAGTCACCCGTGTCAGGGACGAGGCCAATGTCATCGGCGAACAACGAGTAGTCGGCGCCGTCTGGATGCACCTTGTCGATGCGATAGGCCATGTCGAGGTGAACACGATGGACGAAGACGGTCGCTCCGGTGCAGTGAACGGACACGCCCAGCCCGGTTCCGTCAGTTTCGCTGAACCCGTGAGTGTTCGGGAACACCTCGAAGCTGACGTCCAGCGCGGCGATGCTCGCCGCGAGAGCTTCGGCGGTCAGCGCGGCGGTGCGTTCGGCGCTGGCGGCGGACTCGCGCGCGGACTTGGCGAGCTTGTTAGTGAGGAACGCGTACCAAGCGGTGATGCCCACGAGAACTACCGAGCTCAGGGCCGAGATCCATGATTCCATGCCCTGAGTATTGTCTAAGCGACCTCGGCGAGGCTCCTCCGCCTCCGCCTCCGCCTCCGCCTCCGGATCTCGGCCGGCGTCATCCCAGCCCACACCGTGCCGACGCTCGACTTCGTCCGCTTCGCAGCCTCGGCGTAGTTCAACCAGGTCTTGTTGCTATCCATCCCCATGCAGGGAGAGTCGCACTACGGCGACCATGTGCGACGGTGATAACACCGTGACAACAAAACTCGTGATTCAGGCCGATTCAGCCTGATCCCGGTGAGCGAGAAACCCCGGGATTCCGGGCGAGAAGCGCAGCCTGCGCGCCCTCACGCGGGTGTACGTAGGTTTCGACTCCCGCCGTCTCGTCCACTTCGAAGCCTCAGGCGCCCTCCGGTCGCACTTCCCGTCGACAAAACGCCCCGCGGGCGGCAGCAAGTGCGACCGGAACACGGCGGGGGTCCGGCCGGGGTGGGTTCCGCCTCACAACCCCAACTGGTCCAGCCGCTCCTCGAAGCGCACCTGCACGTCTTCCGGCTCATCGCCGTCGGACTCGGCCCAGATCGCATCCAGCTCCTTCTGCACCGACTCGGGCAGGGCGGCGAACTTCTCGTCCCACGCGACGACCGGCGTCCAGTAGCCGACGACCTTGAAGCGGGTCGCGGGCAGGGCGAGCTCCTTGCGCAGGTACTTGCGCACGTCGCGCAGCGCCACGGTCTCACCGGCCACCCAGACATAGCCTTCGTCGAGCGGAAGCCGGTCGTCGACGATGCCGCGCACGAGCGGACCGAGCGCGCTGGGACCGTGGCCGTTGCCGCCGACCACCCAGGTGACCTCGACGTCGGCGCCCACCTCGAGAGCGACGCGGTCCGCCTCGCTCGGCACTTCGAGCACGACCCGCGTGCGCACGCCCTCCGGGGCCTCGGCGATGATGCGCGCCACGGCCGGAAGCCCGGTGAGGTCGGCGACGAGCACTTGCCACGTGATGCCCTCCGGCGGCGAGTACAGGCCCGTCGGGGAGTTGAACCCGAGCACGTGCCCCGGCTCCGCCCGCGCGGCCCAGGGGCCCGCGACACCTGCCTCGTGGATCACGAAGTCGATGTCGAGTTCGCCGGCGTCCGGGCGCACGCCGCTGATCGTATAGGTGCGCATCGGGGCCTCGGGCGCACCCTCGGGCGTCTCCCACCAGTCGCCCGCCGGCACCGGCAGCGACACCTCCTTCGGGTCGTCGCCGTGCGGGAAGAACACCCGCACGTATTCGTCGCCGATACCGGTGCTGAGGAAGCCGGCGACGCCCTCGCCGCCGAGCGTGACGCGGACCAGGGTCGGGGTGAGGGTGGTCGTGTTGCTGACGATGCCGCGGTGGATGCTCACGGAGTCTCCGTCTCTGTAGGGCGAATCTCTTGGGTGGGGGATGGGTCGGTGGGGGATGGCTTGGTGCGGGTAGATGTGCTGCGGGTCTGGGCGAGCCAGGAGTCGCGGTAGAGCCCTTCGGTCGCGAGGAGCTCTTCATGCGTGCCGCGCTGCGTCATCCGTCCGTCGGCGAAGACGACGATCTGCTCGGCGGTCACTGCCTGCTGCAGTCGGTGCGCGATGAGCAGAGCGGTCCGTCCCTTGCGCAGTGCGGCGATCGCCTCTTCCACGGCGTCCCGGTGCTGGAGCCCGACATCGGCGGTGGCCTCGTCGAGGATCACCACATCCGGGTCGGCGAGGAAGGCACGGGCGACCGCGAGCTGCTGGATGCGCCCCTCGTCGAGCGGTACGACGGAATCGGCGGACGAACTCTCGCCCTCTGCGGACTCCTCACGACGCATCGCCTCGACCGCCCACTGCGCCCCGACCGCCCGCAGCGCCGCCGCCATCTCCTCGCCGCTCGCTTCGGGGGCGACGAGGCGCAGGTTGTCGGCGATCGTGCCTCGGAAGTGGTGCAGCTCCTGCGACAGGTAGTACGGGGCGTCTGTGCGGGACGCCAGGTGCACGCTTCCCGACGTCGGCGGGTGATGCCCGGCGATGACGCGCGCCAGCGTGCTCTTGCCCGACCCCGAGGTGCCCACCAGCGCCGCCGTGGTGCCGGGGTCAACCCGCAGGTTCACGCCGCTGATCCCCCGGCCGGTGGTGGGGTAGTGGAACGTCACGTCCCGCACCTCGATGCCCGCGGATGCCGGTGGTGCAGCTTCCGTCTCCGGGGTCTGGGCGGCCGGCGCGGGCGCGAGATCGATGACCCCGACAAGTCGCGCGAGACCGATGGCTGCCCGCTGGATGTCGTCGAGTCCGAAGATCAGCTGTCCGACCGGGCCGAACAGGCGATGGAACAGCAGCGCAGCAGTGGTGACCGCGCCTACCGTGACAGCGCCGGCGGACTGCAGCAGGAATCCGGCGCCGAGGATCGCGGCCAGCCCGACGAGCTCACCGCCGTTGATCCAGCGGAACAGGCGATTCGTCACCCGCACGCCCTCGATCTGCATGTGGATCGACGCCACCGCGCGCTCGCGCACCCGCTCGAGAGCGGGCTCCTGCTCGTTGAACGCGGTGAGGGTCTCGATGCCCTCCACCGCGTCGAGCACGGCCTGGCTGCGCGCGGCCTCGCGCACCCGTACCTCGCGGAACACCACGCGGGACTTCCGCAGAAAAGCGCGCGTACCGAGGATGTAGAACGGCGCGGAGGCGAGGCCCGCGAGCGCCAGCCAGGGATCCAGAGCGGTCAGCGCGACCACCGAGACGCCGATCGCGAACCCCGCGGACAGCAGGGTCGGAGCGACGTTCCCTCCGGCTTCGGCAACGGCATCGACGTCGCCGGTCACGCGGGAGAGCAGATCGGCGCTCTCTCCGTCGTCGACCGCGCTGACGGGCAGTCGCATCGCCGAGGCGAACACGTCTTCACGCAGGCTCGCGAGCATGTCCTGCACCAAGCCGGTGAGCACGCGCACGGCCCACAGCATCACCACAGCGGCACCGATGGCGCCCAGACCCGCCCCGGCGACCCAGCCGGCGATGGTCGCGAAGCCCGCGTCGGACGACACGGCATCGACGATGCGCCCCAGGCACGCGGGCATCACGATCCCGAGAGCGGATGCCGCGAGGAACAGCGTGGCGACAGCGGCGGTACGACCGGGATGCTGTCGCAGCAACCCACCCACGACGGCCCGCACACGGGAGCCGGAGGCGATCGGGAGCAGCGCGGCGGTCGAGGTCGAGTCACTCATGGCGTGTATCCGATCGTTCGGAGGGAAGCTCGACGACCCGGTCGCACGCCCCGAGCAGCACCGGAGAGGTGGTGATCACGATCACGGTCTCGGTGTGCTCTGCAAGGGCGCGGGCGATGTGCGCCTCGGTGATGGCGTCGACGGCCGAGGTGGGCTCGTCGAGCACGAGCACGTCGGCCTCCGCGTGCAGGGCTCGGGCGATGCCGATGCGCTGGCGCTGTCCGCCCGAGAGGCGTCGCCCGGCCTCTCCTACCTCTGACTCCCACCCTCCGACCTGCACCACGGTGTCGTGCAGCGCCGCCATCTCGATGAAGGGCGCGTGCGGCTGGTCCTCCACGCCGTGGCCGCGCACGGCCTCGCACAGGGAGCCGCTTACGATCGTCTGCCTGTGCGGAGGGGCGACGACCCGACGCCGATACTCGACCGGGTCGAGGTCGGTCAGATCGTGCAATTCACCGTCGATCGCGAGCGCGACCCGGCCGCGGTCGGGTCGGGTGCGCAGACCGAGCAGGCGGGAGAGGGCACGGGCCGTGTCGCTGTCGGCGGGACGGATGCCGAGCAGTTCGCGCTCGCGCACCTCGACGGGCGCGGAGGCGGATCCCGCGCGGAAGGTCAGGACGACGTCCTCCGCCGGTCGTGCCGGGGCGGCCGCCGCGACGGGCGCATCGAGCAGGTCGTCGGCGTCGATCACCTCGGCGAGTCGCTTGGCCGAGGCGAGCTTGTGGATCCAGTTCGAGGGGAAGGAGCCCGCATACGCGAGGTAGCCGCTGATGAACTGGGCGAGCCCGAGCACCGTGACCAGCTCGCCGATGCTGATGCGGCCCTCGGAGGCGAACCAGGCCGACATACCCGCCAGCGCGGTGGTCGCGATCGCGGCCAGCGTTGCGCTCACCGCCTCGTATGACGCGAGGGATCGGCCGGCCGCCGTGGCGGCGCGTCGAGAGGTGTCGCTCGCGGCGATGTAGCGGCGCACGGCCTCCTCGCGTGCGCCGATTCCCACGAGCACCCGGAATCCGCTCATGAAGTCGGCGGCGACCGCCCCGGCCTCGGTGGCCGCCTGCTGCTCGACGAGGCCACGGCGTTCCAGCGGGCGCGACACGGCCTGCATCACGAGCATCATCGCGATGGTCGAGCCGAATACGACGAGCGTCGCGACGGGCGAGATCACCAGCATCGCGAGACCGGCTCCGAGGATCGCGGCGATCGTGGAGCACTGCTGCGCGACCGACCAGGCGACCCCGGCGACCCGGTAGGTGTCGGACGTGACGAACGTGAGGGCCTCACCGGGGGCCACTGTGCGGCGGGAGAGCCGCGGTCGCAGCATCCGGGAGAGCGTGAGGTGGCGCAGCGCCTGCTCGCCGTAGCCGTAGATCGACACCATGAGGCGGGACGCCGACTGGTAGCTCAGGGTCAGGACGAGGAACGTGCCGACCAGCACGCCGAGCCAGAGCGCGAGAGCTGCGGGGTCGGCGGGGAGCACGGCGCGGTCGATCGTCGCGCCGATGATCACGGGGATCGTCGCCTCGGCGAGCGCATGCACGATGAGCAGCGCGGTCGCTCCGGCGAGGGCGATGCCACGCCCCTCCGACTTCAGCGCGATCCCGAAGAGCCTCCGCGGCGTGGGCGTCACGGTGTCCGCCGACCGAGCGGGAGCACCAGCGGCGTCCCGGAGACGGGGTCGGTGATCACACGACACGGAAGGTCGTACACGGCGTGCACGAGCTCGGCCGTGATGATCGCGCGCGGATCGCCCTGCGCCACGATGGCCCCGTCGCGCATCGCCACGAGGTGCGTCGCGTAACGGGCCGCATGGTTGAGGTCGTGCAGCACGGCGACGAGCGTGGTGCCGCTGCGGTGCAGGTCGGCGAACAGCTCCATCAGGTCGATCTGGTGCGCGATGTCGAGGAAGGTCGTCGGTTCGTCGAGCAGCAGGTGCGTGGTCTGCTGGGCGAGGGCCATGGCCACCCAGACACGCTGCCGTTGACCGCCGGAGAGCTCGTCGACCAGGCGCCGCGACAGGTCGGTCACCCCGGTCGCGGCCATGGCCTCGGACACGGCGCGTTCGTCGGCGCTGCTCCACGTGCGCAGGGCGCTCTGGTGCGGGAACCGCCCGCGACCGACGAGATCGGCGACCGTGATGCCGTCGGGGGCGAGGGACGACTGCGGGAGCAGACCCAGCTTGCGGGCGACCTCCTTCGGCTTGAGCGAACGCAGTTCGTCGCCGTCGAGCAGCACGGCGCCGGTGGTCGGGCGCAGCAGCCGGGCGAATCCGCGCAGCAGGGTCGACTTGCCGCACGCGTTGGGTCCGATGATGATCGTGAACGAGTTGTCGGGAACCTCGAGAGTGAGGTCGGAGATGATCGGGGTGTCCCCGTAGCCCAGCGTGATGTCGCGGGCCCGCAGCGAAGCGGTCATGGGTGTTCCTTTCAGGTGCGGCGCGCGTACTGGGCAGCGAGCAGCCAGGCGAGATAGAGGCCGCCGACCGACACTGTCACGACGCCGACCGGCACAGCGACGAGCTGGGCGACGGCATCCGACACCACGACGAGGGCGGCGCCGGTCAGCATCACGGGCACCGTGCCCATCGGGGTGTTCGAGCGGGTGAGGCGTTGCGAGATCTGCGGGGCCGCGAGGGCGATGAAGGAGATGGGGCCGGCCGCGGCGGTCACCAGCGCGACCAGGGCGACGCCGAACACCATCGCAGCGAGGCGGGTGCGACCGGGACTGATACCGAGAGCTGTCGCCGCGTCGTCGCCCATCTCGAGCACGGGAAGCGTGCGGGCGAGGGGGAGGGAGAGCAGGGTCACGATCGCGAACACGATCGCCGCCGGGATCAGCTGGTCGAAGCCGAGCGAGGCGATCGAGCCCGCGCCCCAGGTCGCCGCCATCATGGCCTTCTCGACGCTGACCGAGATCAGGATCCACGAGGTGAGGGATCCGAGTCCCGCCGAGACGCCGATGCCGACGATGATGAGCCGGAACGACGACATCGTGTTCTTGCTGGCGAGCACGTAGACGAGCAGCGCGGTGAACAGGCCTCCGACGAGCGCACCCGCCGCCTTGAACATGTAGGTGTTCAGCTCGAAGACGATCATGACCAGCGTCACACCGAACTGTGCGCCGATGCCGAAGCCGATGATGTCGGGGGAGCCGAGCGGATTGCGGGTGAGGGACTGGAAGATGCCGCCGGCGAGCGCGAGGGCTGCTCCGCACAGCACCGCGAACAGCACGCGCGGCAGGCGCCACTCGAAGACCACCTGGCGGATGTCGGGGTCGGATGCGGGGTCGAAGATCGCTCGGATGACGGCCGCGAAGTCGACCTCGTAGGCGCCGAGAGTCATGGAGAACAGGCCCGTGCCGATGATCACGACGACCAGCAGGATGCTGACGACGACGGAGCGCACCGGGATGAGCGCGGCGATCCGCGCGGTCTCGATCCGGAACAGGCGGCGTCCGTGATCGACCGGCACGAACGCGGCAGGCGCGGCGTCTGCGCGGGGTGCAGCGACGGGCTTCTGGTCGATGCTCACAGGCCGCTCACCCGCTTGCGACGCACGAGCATGATCAGGATCGGGGCTCCGAGGAGGGCCGTGACGATGCCGACGCGCATCTCCCCGTTCGGGAGCACGATGCGGCCGAGGATGTCGGCGAACAGCAGGAAGGCGGGGCCGATGATCATCGAGTACCCGAGCACCCAGCGCTGGTCGGGGCCGGTGAACCAGCGGACGACGTGCGGGATCATGAGCCCGACGAAGGCGATGGGTCCGGCGGCGGCGACGCTGGTTCCGGCCAGCAGGGTGACGGCGATGATGACGAGGATGCGAGTCACGCGCACACGTGCACCGAGGGCCTGCGCCAGGTCGTCGCCGAGGGCCAGGGCGTTCAGGGAGCGCGCGCACAGGAGTCCGATCAGGAGACCGGCGACGATCAGAGGCACGGCCCAGGTGAGCTGGTCGAGGGTGCGTCCACCGATCGAGCCGACGCCCCAGAACCGCATCACCTGCAGGGTGCTGTGGTCGCGCAGCACGATCGCGGTGGTGAAGCCGGTGAAGGCCGCGCCGAGGGCGACGCCGGCGAGGGTGAGCTTCATGGGGGTCGCCCCCGAGGCTCCGAACGAGCCCAGTATGTAGACGAGCATGGTGAGGACGAAGGCTCCGCCGAGGGCGAAGGGCACGTAGGCGCCGGGGGCGGTGAGGCCGAGCACACCGACGGCGAACGTGACGGCGAAGGATGCACCGGCGTTCACACCGAGGATGCCGGGGTCGGCCAGCGGGTTGCGGGTGAAGGCCTGGATCAGGCCGCCGCACACCGCGAGAGCGGCACCCACGACGATGCCGAGCAGGGTGCGCGGCACACGCAGCTCCATGACCATGAGGTGCAGCGGGTTCTCGTCGTCGTAGGAGAAGAGGGACTGCAGCACGGTGATGGGGTCGATCGCGCGGGCACCGACGGCGAGCGAGGCGATGGCGGCGATGGCCAGCACCACGACCGAGATGACCAGTCCCGCCACGAGCGTCCCGTTACGGTGCGGGGAGTCGACTGCACGACTCCCCGCACCCGTGTTCGAGACGTCCGTGCCGTCATCCGTCGCCAGGGACATCTCTCGGATCACTTGCCGGTGATGGTGGGCTCGCCCTGGAGTGCCCCGGCGAGGTCGTCGACGTACGTCGGCAGGATGTACTTCAGCGAGAGCACGGTGGGCGCGCTGATGGCCGAGGCCTCGGCGTCGTCGGCGTAGATCACGTACGAGCCGTTGGCGATCGGGTTCCAGCGCGACACGACCTTGTTCTCGACCGTGTACGTGCCCTCGTCGGCGCTGCCGCCCCAGGCCGCGAACAGATCGGCCTCCACGTCGTAGAGGTTCTCGAGGCTGACGCCGGTGTACCAGTTGTCGCCCTCCGCGGTCTTGAGGAAGCTGTCCATCGCCGGAGTCGAGGTGAATCCGAGGGCCTCGGTGATGCGCACGCGGGGGTCGTACTCGAGGTAGACGCCGAGGTCGGTGCCGCCCTCGTTCAGGGTCAGACCCCAGACGAAGGTCTTGTCCTCGAACTCGGGGTGCTCGCCGGCCAGGGTGGTGATCTGCTTCTCGGTCTCGGCGATCAGCTCATCGGCCTTGTCCTCCTCGGACAGTGCCTTGCCGACCGTGCGGGTCATGTCCTCCCAGGTCCCCGGGTTCCAGGGGCCTTCGATGTAGGGGACGGTCGGGGCGATCTCGGTCAGGCGCTCGTACTCGATGTCGGAGACGCCGGAGTAGAGGCTCAGGATCAGGTCGGGCTTGAGCTCCTTGATGGCCTCGTAGTTGGGGCCGTCCTCGAGGAAGGGGATGATCTCGGGGGTCTCGCCGTACTCCGCGGTGACATAGTCCTCGAACCAGGGCTGGTAGCCGCTCTCGCCTGCGCCCCAGACCTCCTCCATGCCGACGGGATTGGTGCCGAGGGCGGCGACGATGTCGGCCGTCATCCAGCCGAGGGTGACGATGCGCTGCGGCTTCTCGGGGATCACGGTCTTGCCGTGGCCGTGCTCGATGACCACGCCGTCTGTTGCGGTGGAGGCGGAACTCGATTCTTCGGGGGTGGACGAGCACCCGGCGAGGGTGAGGGCGGCGGCGACGGCTGCGGCGACGAGGGCCGAGCCTCGGCGGATCTTCGGGCGCGCAGAAGCGTGCGACATGGTTCTCCTTCGGGAAGGGGGGAGGGTGTTGCCGCGTCGACGCGGCGAGAAGTTAGGTAAGCATGCCCTAACAGAACGATGCTAGAACGCGGAGGCAGTGCTCAGTGTTGCGGGAGCGACGACTTGTATCGCGGAACCGACAAAGGGGGTCGGATCTGCCGTTGCGCGTTCAGCGCCGGTGCGAGGTCACCGCCAGTACAGCTGGTGCGCCGCGTCGGCCTGCACGCGCGCCACGTGCTGCCGGGGAGTGAGCCCGAAGCGCTCCTTGAACGCGGCGGAGAAGGCGCTCGTCGTGGCGTAGCCGCAGCGGTGCGCGGCCGCACCGATCGGAGTGCCGTCGACGATCAGGCGCGCCCCGAGGGTCATCCGCACGCCGGTGCGCCACCGCCCGAAGCTCATGCCGACGTCGTTCTGGAAGATGCGCAGGACCGTACGCTCGTGGAGCCCGTGCGCGAGGAACAGCTCGATCGCACTGCGGGGGTCGCCGGGGTCGGCGAGAACGGCCTGCACGAGCGGGGCGACCCGCTCATCCGCCGGCATCGGCACCTCGCCCCATTCGCTCGCGGCCTCGGGAAGCGGCTGCTGCAGCATCTCGATGAGCACCGACTGGATGCGCACGCGCAGGTCGGTGGGCATGTCGTTGATGCCGAGGTGGAGCAGCATCTCCTGCACCGCGCGCGGCACCAGCACCCGTGTGATGTCGTCGATCGGGGCGATCAGCGATGAGTCGGGGATGTACGTGTAGCAGCCGGTCGAGTCGGGTTCGTGATGGGCCGTGTGCGGGGTGCGTGCGGGGATCCACACGCCCTGACCGGGAGCGAGGCGCCACCTCGTGTCCTGCAGGTGCACCCACACCGTGCCGCGATAGCACCAGGCCAGCATCGGGTCGGCGTGGCTGTGCGGAGGGGAGAGCGGGCGGGTGCCGGTGTCCTCGGCGGTGACCACGCCGGTGCCCATCAGATACGGCTCGTTCACGGTCGACGGATACGACGGGCTCGCTGCCCAGTCGTCCTGCCGGTATGAGTTCATTCGTGCTCCGCATGAGGCGGCGCTGACTGCTCGGGAAAACAGGTCCTGCCGCCCTCGCCATGCTATCCGGGTGAGGCGCGATGGCCCCGCGAGGCCCGATGATGGACACATGCCTTCCGCCCATCGCCCCGGTCTGCGGGTCTCGTCGGGTCTCACGATCCCCGAGGCTGAGTTGTCGTGGCGCTTCTCGCGGTCATCCGGGCCGGGGGGACAGGGCGTCAACACCGCGGATTCCCGCGCTGAACTGGTCTGGGATGCGGCGAACTCCGCGGTGCTCTCACCGCATCAGCGCGAGAGGCTGCTCGACCGACTGAGCGGTCGCCTGGTCGATGGAGTGCTGACGATCGCCGCGTCCGAGCACCGTGCCCAGTTGCGCAACAGGGATGCGGCGCGGGAGCGGCTCGTCGCCGTCATCGCAGAGGCTCTGCGCCCGCCGGCACCACCGCGACGGCCGACGAAGCCGAGTCGGGGGTCGAAGGAGCGCCGACTGAAGGCCAAGCAACGGCGCACCGACGTCAAGAGTCTGCGACGACGACCTCGCGACGACTGACCCGGCGCCGGAGAATCACCTGGCGAGACGCTCTTCGACAGGGTCCCAGCCACTCGCGAGCACCCGGAATCCCGCGTCCACCGTCTCGAGTGGATCTTCGCTGTCGTTGATCAGCAGTTGCATCTGCAGGACGAATCGGGCGTAGACGCGGATCTCGGCGACCGGCTCGGCGAGCCCGAGCTCGTCGGCGATGGCCGCGGCGAGGGCATCCTCGTGTCGGAGCCACATCTTCGCGGCATAATCGCGCAGGGCGGGTGTCTCGTTCAGGAAGCGCATGAACACGCGGGTGACGTCATCACCGTGCTCGTCGAAGTTCGCCCTGATCTCGGCGGCGAAGAAGTCGTGGATCGCGCGGTTGATCGTGCGTCCTGCGGGCCGGTCGCGCACGGCCGAGACCAGACGGTCGCGCTGTTCGTCGTCCTCGTCGAAGACGAGAGCCTCCTTCTGCGGGAAATGCGCGAACACGGTCGTAGGGGAGACGTCCGCCGCATCGGCGACCTCGCGGATGCTGACGTTGTCGAAGCCGCGCTCGAGGAACATCATCGTCGCGACGTCGGAGATCGCCTTGCGGGTCGCGGCCTTCTTGCGCTCGCGGCGTCCGAGGGGCTCTGAGTTCGTCATAACCGCAGTCTATCGTGGACCGAATACAAACCTGGCTTGACACCAAAACTGGTATCGATACACTTTCGGTATGACTTCACCCAACGTCCTCACGCGACGGGATCAGAACCGCGCGTGGATCATGCTCATCGTGCTCACGATGCTCACCGTCATCGGTATGACGGTCGTCCTTCCCGTCCTGCCCTTCGTCGTGCTGCAATACGTCTCGCACGAGAGCGACCTCGCCATCTGGGTGGGCGTGCTCGAGGCCGTCAACGGCCTCTGCGCCTTCCTGGTCGCCCCCTTCCTCGGCCGGCTCTCCGACCGCTTCGGTCGTCGACCCGTCATCATCGTCGCCGCGTTCGGCGCCGCATTCTCGATGGCGCTGTTCGGCATCGGCGGTGCGATCTGGGTCCTCGTGCTCGCGCGCGTGATCCAAGGCCTGACCGCGGGAGATCTCCCCGCCCTCTTCGCCTACCTCGCCGACATCACCCCGCCGGAACAGCGGGCGAAGCGCTTCGGTCTCCTCGGCGCTCTCACGGGAATCGGCACCATGGTCGGCCCGGGGATCGGCGGTCTGCTCGCCGCGGTGAGCATTCAGCTTCCCGTCTTCCTCACCTCCGCGGTCGCCCTCACGATCGCGATCCTCAGCATCTTCCTGCTTCCGGAGAGCCTCAAGCCCGGCAATCGCATCAGCGCCATCCGGCTGCGTGACGTGCAGCCGTTCGCGGTCTTCAAAGAGGCGTTCGGCCGCAAGGAGCTGCGCGGACTGATGATCGGCTTCGGTCTGCTCGCCCTGCCGTTCGGCTTCTTCGTGAACAACTTCAGCGTCCTCGCGCTGGACTCCATCCAGTGGGGGCCGACGCAGATCGGACTCCTGACGGCGGCCGTCGGCATCATCGACATCCTCATCCAGGGTGTGCTGCTCGGCATCCTGCTCCCGCGCATCGGTGAGCGCGGCGTGATCATCAGCGGCATCGTCGCGCAGATGGTCGGTCTCGCGGCGCTCGCCATCGTCGCGTCGATCTTCGCCCAGCCGTGGGTGTTCATCGTCGGTGCGCTCATGCTCGCTGCCGGCCAGGGAGCATCCCAGGCGGCGATGGACGGTGCCATGTCGAACGCGGTGGGCGACGACGAGCAGGGCTGGCTCGGCGGAGCGACGCAGTCACTGAACGCGGCCATGGGCACGGCCGCCCCGCTCATCGCGGGGGCGCTCTACGCGCTGGTCAGCCACGCCGCCCCGTACTGGCTCGGTGTCGCACTGATGATCGTCGCCGTGATCGTGGTCAGCCGTGCACACATCGCGAACACCGCGAAGCGCCCGGTCACCGATGGTGTGGGAGCGACTCCGGTCGAAGCCGTCGAGACCGTCGGCTGAGCATCAGGTTGCGGGAGCTGCCGGACGCGGCAGCTCCCGCAACCGCGTGATCGAGGCGAGCAACTCCTCCGGCGTCGTGCCGAGATTCCCGAGTGCCAGTGCCGCCGACGCGCTGAATCCCGCCGAGTCGATCGGGAGGCGTGCCACGTTCGGCACCAGCCCCTTCTCGTTCGTCACCCAGTTCCCGGCGGCGGCGTGCCAAGCGTGCGCGGTCAGCATGGCCGTCGTGGTTCCGCAGAGGGAGACGTATGCGACGTCTCCCGCCTTCGCGCCCTTCACGGCCGCGTTCAGCAGGAAGTCGACCTGCCAGAGGCTCGTGAGGAACGCCTCGCGCAGCGCCGCGGGATAGGGGGTGACGCTCCGTGCCAGACCGACCAGGAGTCCCTCCGGATCGCGAAGCGGCACGCTGGTGGCCACCTCGCCCGCATAGGCGACATCGAGGAAGCCGAGGGGGTGACCCGGTTGGGTGTGGAAGGCGAACTCGCCGCGGACGGCGCGAGCGCATTGCTCTCCGACGCGGGTGACGTCGCGGAGGATGAGGTCGACCGGCACGCCGTCGACGATCAGCCAGGCGCCGCCGTCGACCCAGGGTCCCCATCCGCCGCGCTCGGCGACCTCGACGGGTTCGCCCGTCCACCCGCTCGCCACGCGCGCGATACCGGCGCGGTCGACATCCGAGTCCACGTAGAGCCCCAGATCGATGTCGGAATCGGGTCGGTGCGTCCCGCGGGCGCGACTGCCGCCCAATGCGACGGCACGCACGCCGGGAACCCGGCTCAGTTCGTCGGCCATCGAGCGGAGGCGGTCTTCATCGAGCACGACACCGATCGTACTCACGTGGTCTCACGCCGTCGGAGAACAGACGCCATCCGGAGATCGACCCACCCGACGCGTTCTCGGACGGCGTGGGCTCCGTCAGTCCTTCCCGCCCCGTACGAGTTCGAGCCCGGCACCCGCGAACTGGCGCAGCGTCGCATCCGGCAGGAACGCCCGCGTGAGTGCTCCACCGATGCGGGTGAGGTCGCTCTCGTCGCGGAAGAGGAGATACATGGTCTCGTACCGGGGGTGGAACTTCTGCTTGAACCGATGCAGCGACCCGAAGCCGTACACCGGTTCCAGCGCATCGGCCAGCCGGTCGCTGAGAGCGGCGATCATCCCGGCGTCCGGCGGGTAGTCGTGGGCGAGGGGCGCGCCGGAGAGCGACATGATCTGCGCGCCCTCCTCGGCGAACTGCTTGGCCGAGGAGCCGATCAGATACTCCATGACGGGCCCGAAACCGCCTTCGCGGCGACGCATGAGGTCGAGGGTCCAGCCCCGCACCGCACCGTCGTCGCCGTACACCGGCAGCCAGGAGAGGAAACCGTCGACATCGCCGTTGGGAGCGAGCGCCAGGGCGAGCCTCACCTCCGGATCCTCGGCCTCGTCGAGGGTGCCGAGGGTGAAGCGCATCTCGGGCAGGTCCTTGTCTCCGACCCAGGCCTCCGAGATCGCTCTGAGCTGCTGCTGCACACCCCACGGCTCCGCTTTGAGGTGCGTCATGCGGAAGGTCATCTCCTCGCGACCGGCCTTGTTCAGTGAGGTGCGCACCGAGTTCCAGCGCTTGCCCGTGAACTCCAGCCCCGGCAGGTCGACGATCGTGTCGTCGGCCACGACGATGCTGCGCCAGGTCGAGGGGACGGCCGCCCGCGTGGCCTCATCCGCACTGAAGAAGCAGGGAACGAGGCCGGCGAGCTCCACGGCGTGGATGAAATCGTTCACGGCTTCTGCGCGTGTCTCCGCAGGGCCGATCGGGTCGGCCAGGGCCAGGGCGACGCCGTTGCGACGCTGGTACGCGACGATGCCGCCGGCCACCCGGGCATAGCTGTTGCCCTCCCAGGTGGTCATCCACGAGAGCGTCCCGCCGCCATGAGTGCGCAGCTCGCGCTTCATGTCATCGACGTTCGGAGCGGGCTGGATGCCCAGCTTGGCGCGGCGCTTGGCTCGGAACGCGCGTCGCACCCACACCAGGTACACGAGCATGATGAGCCACAGGAAGCCGTTGGCCATCGCGAGCTCGGTCTCACCGTCCCAGCGCAGATCGAGCTCCGCCTGGCTCGTGATGATGATGAGGGTGAGCACCAGCGCGGCGCCCGAGACGTTGAACAGGCCGAGCAGGATCGCGAGCACCCACGCGAAGCGCCGCCCGCGACGGAGCCCGTTCACGAGCACGAGGATCACGACGAGGTCGATCGCGAGGTCGATGAATCCTCCCGACGCGGGATCGGTCGGTCCGAAGGGTCCGTCCGTGGGCAGGAAGGTCGTGATGATCTCGACGGCGCCCAGGACGAGGATCGCCACCACGGCGATCAGCCGCTGCTCGCGGACCGTCGTGTGCCGCACCCGCAGCGATCGGTCGACGACGAGGATCAGCAGCACCGCGAGCAGGTGCTCGAGGTCGGCGACCTTGCCCCAGAAGAGCATCGCGATGAACACGAAGCCGAGCAGGATGAGCCAGCCGCGCACCCGCCACGGCGGACGGAACAGGCCGACCGCGGCGGCGATGCACGCCATGGTGCCGCCCGATGCTCCCACGTCGAGCGCCTGGGCCTGCTCTGCCGCCCACGCCCACGGGAACTGCGAGAGCACGTACAGCAGCAGGGCGGTGGCGAAGATCGCGAACAGCTGACCGAGCCAGTAGTAGGCGAGCGCCACGCGCGATCCGCGACGGAACTCCAGGTAACCCATACCCCAGAAGCCTGCGATCGTGAACAGGTACACCCAGGGCTGGTTCACGAAGAACGTGCCGGTCAGGGGCGTCCACCACTTGCCGTCGGCGAGGTTCGGGAGCCCGTAGGCGACTGTCTGGAAGAGTGCGGTGTCCTCGAACGGCGCCCAGAGGCCGCTCCAGACGACCCCCACCGCGATGATCAGCAGCACCATCGTCAGCGTCGCCGGAATGCGCCGGACGACGGCCATCACCGGATGGGGAGAGGGGGAGTGCTCCTCGGTCATGCGCTCAGCGTAGCGAGGGCTGCGTCCGCACGGGCGCGGGCACTCCTACTCCCCGCGAAGCACTCGACGAAGGTCGGCGATCTCGTCGTCGGTCAGACCGCCGCTTCGCAGATAGCCCGCGACGTCGCCGTGGTTGTCGTCGATCCAGTCCATCGCAGCCTCGATGGCGGATGCCGGAGCCTCGGTCGCGAGCGTCTTCAGGGCCGGCGTGAGGGGGACGCCGAGCGAGGTGATCAGTGCGGTGAGGGCTTCGGCGAAACCCCGCGCCAGATTCTTCTCCGTCTGCGTGTAGTCCTCGACGATCGCCTCGCGAGGTGCTTCGGCGACGAGCAGCAGGATCGCGGCGGCGAGCCCCGTGCGGTCCTTGCCCGCAGTGCAGTGGAACAGCACGCCGGGTCGTTCGGTGCGCGAGGCTTCGAGCACCGTCCGCGCGATGGTCGCGAACGGGGTGGCGCTGGCCGCCAGGATCGAGACGTACAGCTCCTCCAACGTCGGCACCTGCTTCAGCACCTCGGCGACCTGGGTCACCGAGAGTCCCGCTCCGCCGGTTGCAGGGAGCAGCTGCTTCACCATCTCGTCCATCGCGCCGCCCTGCATGGGCAGAGTCAGGAGCGTCACGCTGCCGTCGTCGGGCAGGCGATCCGCGGCGCGCGCGCGTTCGCCCTCGGTGCGCAGATCGATCACGGTGCCGATGCGGAGGTCGGCCAGCGCCTGCATCCCCTCGTCGGTCAGCGCGGCGAGCGCGTCCGATCGGAAGAGCAGACCGGAGGCGAGCGTGCCGCCGCCCGAGGTCGGGATCCCGGCGAGTTCGCGGGCGTTGTGGGTCGTCTGCAAGGCGGTCGTGATGTCGATGGTCATTCTGGCCCTCTCCTGGGTATGCGGCCAGAATATCGGTGCGGCGGGACCGCGCGGCTTCGACACGGAAGCCGCGCCATCCGCCTTTCCATGTCAGCCGTTCACGGCCTTCTCGATGGCCTGTTCGAGGTCATCCCACTCCTGCAACACGATCTTCTCGCCGTCGATGAAGAACGTCGGCGTGCTGTTCACCCCGAGCTTCTCGCCGTCGGCCTTGTCGGACTGCACGCGCTCCGCGGTGGCCGGGTCGGCGATCGCGGCATCGTACGCGCCCATGTCGAGCCCGAGATCCTGGGCGAACCCGCGGAACACCTCGGGGGTCTCCTCGGGCTGCTCGCCCCACTGCGCCTGCGTCTCGAACAGACGGCGGTACATGTCCTCGAAGCGGTCCTGCTGCCCGGCGGCCTCGGCGGCCAGCGCGGCCTGGGTGGAGTTGATGTGCCCGGGCAGGGGGAAGTAGCGGACGACATACGTGATCTCGCCGTCGTACTTCTCCCTGAGGTCTTCGACGACGGGGTAGAACGCCCCGCACGCCTCGCACTCGAAGTCGAGGAACTCGACCACGGTCACGGCGCCCTCGCCCCCGTCGTCGAGCACATGGGAATCGGTGCGGACGGTCTGCTGCGGCTCTCCGCCCTCCGCGGGCGCGGCGGGTTGCTGTTGGCTGATCGCGAAGACGATTCCGGCGATCAGCAGGACGATGGCGACGGCGATGGCGATCAGGGTCGCTTTGACAGAGTTCTTCATGGGGTCTCCAGACACACGGGTACGACGAGGGAAGGGTGCCGCTTTCGGGCGGCTCGATGCGCGCGTCGGCGGGTCAGGTGCGGGAGATGGAGAGCTGCGTGAGAGTCAGGGCGGGGACGAAGGCGCGCGGACCCGCGCGACTCGGCGACACCGTGCGCGGGGCGCGGGTGCCGAGCGGCCGGGTGCCCCCGGCGAGCCGGCGGAACAGCAGGACCAGCGCGACGCCGCCGAGCACCGCGAGCAGGCAGATCCCGACACCGGAGCTGAGCACGTCGATCGTGGGCGCTGCCGCCGGGTCACCTGCCGTCGGGGCGGCAGCCGTCGACTCCGAGACGCCGGAGGCGAGACACAGCGTCGCATGCACATCGGCCGAACCCCGCGAGGTCGACCAGGCGCCGACCACGAGTAGGAGCGCGAGGCCGACGGCGGTGATCACCCGGGCGATCAGCATCCGCTCGGCCCGCGCTCGCGGCATCGGATCCGGCGATGAGGGCAGCATTTCCCGCGCAGTCTAGCAACGGCGCCTCTGTCCTCCCCGGGGCCGGGGAAGCCGTGGCGCGCCTACACTGGAGGGGTGGCGAGACTACTGATCGTCGGCGGCTTCCTCGCCGCCGTGTTCTGGGTGTTCAGCATCGTCGACTGCGCAGTGCAGCCGGCGACGCGGCACCGCGGTGTGTCCAAGCCCGTCTGGATCCTGATCGTGGTGCTCCTTCCCGTGATCGGAGGCATCCTCTGGTTCGTGATCGGCCGTCGACGTGCGAACGATCCCGGGGTCCGTCCGGTCGTCGCGCCCGACGACGACCCGGCCTTCCTGCGCAGCATCAGCAAGACCGAGCAGGATGCGCGCATCCGCCGCCTCGAAGAGGAGCTCGCCCGTCTGGACGAGGAGACCGACGAGCCTCCCGCCACGGACCAGCGCCCGTGACCCCGTCGCCGGCCATGGATGCTGCGGCATCCCTGATCGCCGACCTCGTCGCCCAGGGCGTGCGCCACATCGTGGTGTCTCCGGGCTCACGCTCGCAGGCCCTCGCGCTCGCCGCGGTACGGGCCGCCGATGACGGACACGTCCGGGTGCACGTCCGGATCGACGAGCGGGTCGCCGGCTTCACGGCTCTCGGAATCGCCCGTGAGACGGGCGTGCCCGCCGCGGTGGTGTGCACCTCGGGAACGGCCGTCGCGAACCTGCTGCCCGCGGTGATGGAGGCCTTCCACTCCGGGGTGCCGCTGCTGCTGCTCACCGCCGACCGGCCGCCCGAGCTGCGCGGGGTCGGTGCCAACCAGGCGACGCTCCAGGACGGCCTCTTCCATCCGTGGGTGCGTGACCAGCTGGACGCTCCGGTGCCCGGGGATGGCGACTGGTCGGGACTCGCTGCGCAGGCCGTGGCCGCGGCGATGGGTGCTCGCGAGGTCGAGAGCGGCCTTCGCGGGATCTCCGGACCCGTGCATCTGAACCTCCCGTCCCGGGAACCGCTCTCGGGCGATCTGCCCTCGATCGCCATCACCCCGGGCGAGGCGCCGGAGGCTCTGAGAAGCACACCGTTCGAACTCGACCGCGGGCCGCGCACCGTCGTGGTCGCCGGGGCCGACGCCGGCCCCGATGCCGAGGAGATCGCGCACGTCGGAGGCTGGCCGCTGATCGCCGAGATCGTGAGCGGCGCGCGATTCGGACGCCAGATCGTACACGGCTACCGTCGACTGCTCGCGCGTGAGGATCTCGGCGGACGCGTCGAGCGGGTCGTCGTCCTCGGGCATCCGACACTCAGTCGTGAGGTCGCCGCACTCCTCTCGCGTCAGGATATCGAGGTCGTGGCCGTGCACCGCGGCGGCGAGGAGCTGAACCTCAATCACCGTACGAGGGGGGTCGACGCCGTCGTCGTCGCTCCGGGCGTCGCGGATCGCAGCTGGCTCGGGGAGTGGATGCGAGCATCCGCGGCCGAGACCGTAGACCTGAGCGAGCGCGCCCCCGATCCGGAAGCGCTGGCGTCCTCCGATTTCGCGGCGCGCAGGCAAGCCGTGAGGGCCGAGCTCGACGCCGTCCGCCGTCCGCTCGATCGCGAGCTGCTCGTCGATGCCGTGTGGCGCGCCACCTGGCCGCACGACCGCCTGGTGTTCGGCTCCTCCCGGCTCGTCCGCGTCGCCGATCAGGTGCTCGGCGGCAAGAAGGTCCCCGTCCATGCCAACCGCGGTCTCGCCGGCATCGACGGCACGATCGCCACCGCGACCGGAGTCGCGATCGCGAGTCAGGCGGCCGGCGTCCCCGGCGTGACGCGGGTGCTGCTGGGCGACCTCGCCTTCCTGCACGACGTCGGCGCCCTGCTGCTGCCGCCTGACGAGACCGAGCCCCGGTTGCAGGTCGTCGTCGGCAACGACGGCGGGGGCACGATCTTCGACTCTCTCGAGGTCGCATCGTCAGCACGCCCCGGCGACCTCGATCGCGCCTTCTACACGCCGCACACGATCCGCCTCGAGCACCTCGCCCTCGCGTACGGCTGGGAGTACCAGCGGGTCACCACCCGCACGGCACTGGATCAGGCCCTGACCTCGCCTCGTGGTGGACGTCAGATCATCGAGGTGCCACTGGCGCGTTGACTGGCAGGATGTGCGTATGAACGCGCACACCTGGACGCAGACGCTGCGAGTCGACGAGGGATTCCGTCTCGCCGACATCGACCCCGACGCCAAGCCCGGATACGACCACGGCAAGTCCCGCGGGGTCTCCGACCTCGCAGCCGGGCTCACCGACCTCAATGTGCTGCAGGAGCGGCTCTTCGCCGAGAGTCGGGCAGGGGTGGCGAAGGATGCGGTGCTGCTGGTGCTGCAGGCGATGGACTCGGCCGGCAAGGGCGGCATCGTGCGGCACGTTGTCGGCGGCGTCGACCCGCAGGGCATCGCGCTCGCCGCGTTCAAGGCGCCGACGGCAGAGGAACGCGCGCACGACTTCCTCTGGCGCATCGAGAAGCGTCTGCCTGAACCGGGGTTCATCGGGGTGTTCGACCGCTCCCACTACGAGGATGTGCTGATCGGGCGTGTGCGCGAACTCGCCCCGCCGGACGAGATCGAGCGCCGCTACGACGCCATCAACGAGTTCGAGTCCCGGGTCGCGGCATCCGGCACCCGCATCGTCAAGGTCATGCTGCACATCTCACCGGAAGAGCAGAAGTCGCGGCTGATGGAGCGACTCGAGCGTCCGGACAAGCACTGGAAGTACAACCCCGGCGACGTGGACGAGCGGATGCTGTGGCCGCAGTACATGGAGGCGTACCAGGCCGTGTTCGATCGCACCTCGACCGAGGTGGCCCCGTGGCACGTGATCCCCGCGAACGCCAAGTGGTACGCCCGGCTGGCCGTGCAGGAACTGCTGCTCGCGGCCCTGGAAGACATCGACCCGCAGTGGCCACGTGCCGACTTCGATGTCGAGGCCGAGAAGAAGCGTCTCGCCGCCAGCTGAGCTCCCGGGGTGTGCTCAGGCGAGCGCGTCGACCAGAGGGCGGAACTTCACGCGCGTCTCGAGCAGTTCGCTCTCCGGGTCGGAGCCGGCGACGATTCCGGCGCCCGCGTAGGCCGTGACGCCGATCTCTCCCTGGCGCTCGGCGAACTGCGCGCAGCGCAGCGCGATCGCCCATTCGCCGTTGCCGGCGGCATCCACCCAGCCCACGGGGCCGGCATAGCGCCCGCGGTCGAAGGGTTCGAGCTCGCGGATCGCGTCGATCGCCGCCGGTGTCGGAGTGCCGGCGACGGCGGCGGTCGGATGCAGTGCCCGCACCAGGTCGAGCGCGCTCTCCCCATCGGCCAGCTCGCCCTCGACGTCGGTGGCCAGATGGAACAGATTCGGCAGCTTCAACAGGAAGGGCTGTTCGCTCGCCGCCAGCGCCCGGGTGTGGGATCGGAGCGAGGCGAGCACGCTCTGCACGGCGTACTGGTGTTCGTCGAGGTCTTTGACGCTCGACGCGAGGTGAGCGGATGCGGCGGTGTCGGCGTCGGCGTCCGCGCCACGGCCGATCGTCCCCGCCAGCACCCGTGCGGTGACGGTTCCGTCGTGCACGGTGACGAGCGTCTCCGGGCTCGCACCGATCAGCCCGTCGACGGCGAACGCCCACGTGTCGGGGTAGCCGGTCGAAAGGGCGCGCACGAGCCGACGCAGGTCGGAGCCTGCCGGGATGCTCCCGGTGAGGTCGCGGGCCAGCACGACCTTGCTCAGGTCTCCGTCGGCGATGCGGGCGAGGGCGCGGCGCACCGAATCCTGGTATCCCTGCGGGCTCTGCGCTCCGGGGCCGACGGTGCCGGCCCAGTGCGGGCCGTAGGGCTGGGTGACGAGCTCGTCACGGTCGTCCGGAGCGCCGGCGAGGCGGAGCGTGGTGCGCCAGAACCGGTCGCCGTGTCGCCCCACCACCTGCGTGGGCACCACGAGCACGCTGTCCGCGGCCGAGTCCTCGTCGAACGCGAATGCCCCGAAGGCCACGAGCCCCGTGCCCGGGAGGCCCATCGGGTCGGAGATCTCGGACTGCGCCGCCATGGTGCGCCAGGCAGCCGCGAGGGTCTCGACGCGTGACGTTCCCGCTTCGACCGCGGGACGGATCTCCGTGAGCGGTCGGCCGACGGCGACGATCCCGTCTCCGCGGCGCAGCCAGGCAAGAGGGCGGGCGGGGTCCGCGTAGGCCAGGAGGTCTTCGACCGGGTCGATCTCGCGGGTCTCCACGACCAGGTGGGTGGTGTGCACGTCTCCAGCCTATGCCGCTCAAGGCGCATGGATCCGCGTGGTCGTAGGGTGAGCGGATGAGCGACGCACGTCCTGCACCCGGCACCGAGATGGTCTTCCAATGGCGCAAATGGGATGGCTCGCCGCACTGGCGGCACGAGTGCGTCTATCTCGGCGCCGACGAGTGGGGCGACTGGATCGGGCAGCCCGTCGGATGGCACAGTGTGCGCCCCGGCGCCGAGTTCCACGCGGGCGGTCCGAACGTCACCCTGGTCCCGGCGAGCGGTGACCATGCGCTCACCGTCAATCGCCGTCACCGCAAGGGCATGCGCATCTACATCGATCTGGGGTGGGACATCCGCTGGTCCGATGATCCGCTGCTGGCGACCGGGATCGACATGGACCTCGACGTGGTGCGCGTGGAAGGGGAACGGGGAACGTGGGTCGACGACCGCGACGAATGGGCCGACCACAGTGCCCGTTACGGCTACCCGACCGATGTCATGTCGCATCTGGAATCCCTCGCGCTCGACCTCGAGGAGCGGGTGCGGGCCCGGGTCGCGCCGTTCGACGATGCGACCGCCGATCCCTGGCTCGACCGCCTCGAAGCGCTGGGCCTCGCGCCTAGACTGAACTCGTGACCTCGAACGAGAAGAACCGCGCCGATCTCGGCAAGGACCCCGCCCGCGTCAGCGGCATGTTCGACCAGGTCGCCGCAGGGTACGACCGGACGAACACCGCGATGACCTTCGGCAACGACGTGCTGTGGCGTGCGGCGACCACCCGAGCGGTCGCTCCGAAGCCGGGGGAGCGGATCCTCGACCTGGGGGCGGGCACGGCCTCGTCGTCGGCGTCCCTTGCGCGGAGCGGCGCCGAGGTGGTCGCGGCCGATTTCTCACCCGGCATGCTCGCCGAGGGCGAGCGCCGGCACGGCGCCATGCGCAACCTGTCGTTCGTGCAGGCCGATGCCACGGATCTGCCGTTCCCGGATGCGACGTTCGACGCGGTCACGATGTCGTACGCGCTGCGCAACGTGAACGATCCGAAGAAGGCGCTGAGCGAGCTCTACCGCGTGACCAAGCCCGGAGGACGGCTCGTGATCAACGAGTTCTCGACCCCGCCGGGAAAGCTCTTCCGCAGCGCCTACCGCTTCTACAACGCCCAGGTGCTCCCGCGGGTGGCCCGCGTCGCCGGTACGAACGGCGACGCCTACGACTATCTGAACGAGTCGATCCGCGAGTGGCCGGACCAGAAGCGGCTCTCCGCCTGGATCCGCGAGGCGGGCTGGAGCGACGTCGCCTACCGCAATCTCTCGTTCGGCATCGTGGCCCTGCACAGAGCGCGCAAACCGGAGTGAGTCTCTCGGGCGAAACCTCGACATCCGACGAAGGTAGGCTGAGAACGTGACTTCGAGCCCCATCGCCCCGGGTTCGCGACTGGCGAGCCGTCTCGGCTTCAGCGATCGCGTCTTCATCGGCCCTGCCGCCCGACGTGTCGCGCGCGCCATCGAAGACGGGCTGGAGCTCGTCGAGACCGGCCTGGCCGACGACGTCCGCGTCGCCGACCCGCTGGCCGACGCCGCCAGCCGTTACCTGTACGAGGCGGGCGGGAAGCGCATCCGCCCCGTGCTCACGCTCCTCGCCGCGCAACTCGGCGACGGCAACACCACCGAGGTCATCGACGTCGCGAAGGCCCTCGAGATCACGCATCTCGGCTCGCTGTACCACGACGACGTGATGGACGGTGCCGACCGCCGCCGAGGGGTTCCCGCCGCGCATGCCGTGTGGGGCAACAACATCGCGATCCTCACGGGCGACATCCTGTTCTCCCGTGCCAGCCAGCTGATGTCGCGGCTGGGGGAGCGTGCCATCCGTCTCCAGGCCGACACGTTCGAGCGTCTGGTGCTCGGCCAGATGCACGAGACCCTGGGACCGCAGGACGGCGACGACCCGATCGAGTTCTACATCCAGGTGCTCGCCGACAAGACGGGCTCCCTGATCGCCGCGGCGACGCAGGGCGGGGTGATCTTCTCCAACGCTCCCTCGGAGTACGAGGAGCCGCTGCGCGTGTACGGCGAGAAGATCGGAGTCGCGTTCCAGCTGCTCGACGACGTGATCGACCTCTCCGCGAAGCCCGAGGAGACCGGCAAGGTGCCGGGCACCGACCTGCGCGCCGGCGTTCCGACGATGCCGTATCTGCTGCTCAAGGCGGAGGGGGACGAGGCGTCGATCGACCTCGCGGCGCGCATCGATGACGGCGTCGCCCTCATCGCCGACGGAGCGGACCCGGCCATCCTCGACGGCCCGTTGGACGAGTTGCGCGACCACGTCGTGACGCAGAAGACCCTCGAGCTCGCCCACGCGTGGACGCGCGACGCCGTCGACGCTCTCCGGCCTCTCCCGCGCGGAACCGTGCGCGAGGCGCTGACCCGATTCGCTGAGACCCTCGCCGAACGCTCCAGCTGACTCCGCGCGGCGGCCCTTCGGGCCGCGGGCACCGGCTGCGACGGCATACGAAAGGACCTCCCATGACCAAGCTCAGACTGGCCATCGTCGGTGCGGGCCCCGCCGGCATCTACGCGGCGGACATCCTGCTGAAGGCGGAGCGCAAGTTCGACGTCTCGATCGACCTGTTCGAACAACTCCCCGCGCCGTACGGACTGGTGCGCTACGGCGTCGCCCCTGACCACCCCCGCATCAAGGGCATCATCACCGCCCTTCGCGACGTGCTGGACCGCGGTGACATCCGCCTGTTCGGCAACGTCCGCTTCGGCGAGGACATCACCCTCGAAGACCTCAAGAAGCACTACAACGCGGTGATCTTCGCGACCGGTGCGATCCGTGACACCTCGCTCGACATCCCCGGCATCGATGCCGTCGCCTCGTACGGAGCGGCGGACTACGTCAGCTGGTTCGACGGCCACCCCGACGTGCCGCGTGAATGGCCGCTCGACGCCGCTTCCGTCGGCGTGCTCGGCAACGGCAACGTCGCGCTCGACGTGGCCCGCATGCTGGCCAAGCACGCGGAGGACCTGCTCGTCACCGAGGTGCCGGCCAACGTCTACGAGGGTCTCAAGGCCAGCGAGATCACGGATGTGCACGTGTTCGGGCGGCGGGGGCCGGCGCAGGTCAAGTTCACCCCGCTCGAACTGCGCGAGCTCGGCGAGCTGCGCGACGTCGACATGGTCGTCTACGACGAGGACTTCGACTACGACGACGCCGCCAAAGACGCGGTCGCCAGCAACAAGCAGGTCATGGTCATCGATCGCATCCTGCAGTCGTGGCGCAAACGGGAGTCGGTCAACAACGCCGGAGGCACGGCATCGCGCCGTCTGCATCTGCACTTCTGGGCGAAGCCGGTCGAGGTCCGCAAGGACGAGAACGGTCGCGTCGCGGCTCTCGTGTACGAGCGCACCCGGCCCGACGGCCAGGGTGGCGCGGTCGGCACCGGCGAGTTGCGCGAGGTGCCCCTGCAGGCCCTCTACCGTGCCATCGGCTACTTCGGATCCCCGCTTCCCGGCGTTCCGTTCGACAAGAAGCACGGGGTGATCCCGAACCGCGAGGGCCAGGTCCTCGCGAAGGATTCGAACGACCGCGTGCCCGGCATCTACGCGACCGGATGGATCAAGCGCGGCCCGGTCGGGCTAATCGGGCACACGAAGTCCGATGCGATGGAGACCGTGCGCCACATCATCAACGATCAGGGTTCCTGGTGGCACCCGGAGGACCCCTCGGAGGAGGCGATCGTCGAACTCCTGCAGGAGCGCGGTGTGCGCTGGACCGACCTCGATGGCTGGCACCGCCTCGACGAGCACGAGATCGCTCTCGGCGCCCCGGAGGAGCGCGCCCGCGTGAAGGTGGTCCCGCGCGACGAGATGGTCCGCGTCTCGCGCGGCGAATAGCGCGGTCGCGGTCGGCCTTCCCCCGACCGGTCGCGCTCTCGGCTAGCCTGGCGACGACGGGGGAGGAACGCATGGCCGAGTGGATCCCTGATGTCCTGGGCGACGAGTTCGAGCAGCTGACGCTCGATCTCGGCACGGACGATCAGGGCCCCGTGGTGGCGACTCTGGTGCGTGCGCTGCCGAAGAGGCCCGGTCTGTGGGCGCGGGCGAGCGGCAATCGTCCGCCTCTCGACGGAGTCGATGTGCTGTACGTGCACGGTTGGTCCGACTACTTCTTCCAGAAGCGGCTCGCTCGATTCTGGACGTCTCGGGGGGCCCGCTTCTTCGCCCTCGACCTGCGCAAGTACGGTCGCAGCCTCCGCGACGGGCAGACCCCGGGCTACATCGCCGAACTCGCCATCTACGACGAGGACATCGGGGCAGCGCTGGATGCGATGGGTCGAGGTGAGGGCGGCCTCGAATCCGATCGACGACTCGTTCTTCTCGGGCATTCCACGGGCGGCCTGACGTTGAGCCTGTGGGCTTCCCGGCACCCGGGCGCGGCCGACGCGGTGATCCTCAACAGCCCCTGGCTGGAATTCCAGTTCGCGCCGGCGAGGGCCGCGATCGCGCCGATGGTCGAGCTGCAGGCGCGTATCCGGCCGATGGAGGCCGCACCGCAGATCGACCTCGGCTTCTACACCCGCGCGCAGCAGGAGGTCGCCGATCCGGACGACCCGATGGAGGTCAACCCGGTGTGGCGTCCCGCGCAGACCATGGCGGTGTACGCGGGGTGGCTGCACGCCGTGCTCTCCGGGCACAAGACGGTGGCCGCGGGGCTGTCGATCACCGCACCGGTATGTGTATTGCTCTCGGCACGATTCGTGCCGCCGACGCGCTGGTCGAACGATCTCACCTCCGCCGACTCGGTGCTGGTGGTCGACGACATCGCGCGTGCGGCACTCCGCCTCGGTCCCAGTGTGACCGTCGAGCGCATCGACGGCGCGCTCCACGACGTCTTCCTCTCCCGACACGACGCGCGGGAGGACGCCTACCGGCGCTTGGACAGATGGGTCACGGGTTGGCGCGCGGCGCTGTGACGGGGCTCACAGGTAGTACATCGCCCTGACCAGGCGTTCGGCTCCATCGCCGTCGGCATCGCGCACGGCGTCGCGGAAATCGTCGTAGACCTGCCCCATCCGCGCCCGATCGGACGCGGGAACCACCCAGTCCCGAAGGTTGCGGAAAAGCACCATGCTCGCATCGTCGATCAGTGTGCGATGCTGCTCGTTGCCGCTGTGCGAGCCCAGGTACGAGAACACGGCCCAACGGGCGCCGGAGGTCGTCGCCAGGTCGTCCAATGACGCATTCATCGCGGCGACGAGCGTGATGACATGCTCGCGCTGAGCCGCCGTGAGCCTCGGCACCGCCAGTCGCGCCGCGATTCCGGCCTGATACCCCGCGAACTCGAGCGACTGCGCCATCGTCTCGGGCGTCACCGCCGTGACCTCGGTGTACCGGCTCGGGTACATCGTGACCATTCCCAGTCGCTCCAGGCGCTGAAGCGCCTCTCGAACAGGTGTGCGCGACACATGCAGCTCTTCGGCGACGTCGACATCGCGGATGCGCTCACCCTCTGCCAACGTGCCGTCGATGATCTGCCTTCCGATGTGGTGGAAGACCTCCTCGGCCAAGAGCTGCTTGCTCTCTCCGATGTTCGTCGATCCGATACTCGCCATGGACCTGCCCCCAGTTGTCCTTCTGATCCCGAGCGCCCCATGATTCGCCCGGGAGGGCAACTACATCATGAAGTCGCATCGGATGCCAACAGCCCCACCCGAGTCCGCGAACCGCGTGGGGGCGCGCAGCGTGACTCAGGTGGGCTCTTCTTACTCGCGGTCTTCTTGCTCGCGGTTCCGTGGCCGGCGGATGCAGGGCATCCGCCGGCCACCGAAGACGCGAGCGCATGGAACTGCCGCGGCCTCGTCCCCACGAGGGCAAGCTCGCAATCCCGAGATCGCGTAGCCCTACGACGGCAGTGCGTCATGCGGCGTTCGCGTCATCGGTCGCATTGAGTCGACCACTCCCCAGTCTTGGGCACCGCAACCCATATATCGGTATGCAATCCAACAATGACGAGAGAGGGGGCCGAGTGCGCTGCACCCGACCCCCTCCCCGCGACGTGTCGCGGCGGCTTACCGGTAGTTGATGAACTGCAAGTCGAGATCGAGGTCGGCACCCTTGAGTAGTGCGATGACCGACTGCAGGTCGTCCCGGCTCTTGGATTGCACGCGCAGCTCGTCGCCCTGGATCTGGCTCTTGACTCCCTTGGGGCCTTCGTCGCGGATGATCTTGTTGATCTTCTTCGCGTTCTCCGAGGAGATGCCGTCCTTGAGTGTCGAGACGATGCGGAACTCCTTGCCGCTGGCGAACGGGTCGCCCGACTCGAGGCTCTTCAGGGAGATGCCCCGCTTGATGAGCTTGGACTGGAACACGTCGAGCACGGCCTTGGCCCGCTCCTCGGTGTTCGCGATGATGAGGATGCTCTCGCCGCTCCAGGCGATCGACGCACCGGTGCCCTTGAAGTCGTAGCGCTGCTCGATCTCCTTGCGGGCCTGGTTCAGGGCGTTCTCCGCCTCCTGGTGGTCGACCTTCGAGACGATGTCAAATGAACTGTCAGCCATGGTTTCATCCTACTCAGGGGCTCAGCGCGTACACATTGTCGGAGATCCGGGTGGCTCCGTCCGGGGTGGGGTAGTCGTCCGGAACGGTCACGAAATGGCCGGCGGGGCCGCTCATCTCGACGGGGCCGCCTTCGCTGCCGCACCCCATGATCCCTGCGGTCTCGTCCCGATAGGCGAGTATGCAGACAGAGCCCTGATCCACCCCGCGCAACAGCCAGAGCGAGCTGCCGGAATGCTCGCCGACGTACCGCGCCGACGAAAGGTCGGCGATGTCTGCGGGGTCCTGCTCGATGAACGCGTCCGGAAGGGCGTCTGCGCCTTCGGCTTCACGGTCCAGAACGGCGTAGCCGGTGGCGAACGCGGTGCACCCGCTGAGGACAGCAGCGGAGAACGCCAGGACGATCCCTGCCGTCATCCGCGCGATGCGAAGCGAACCATCAGCCATGTCGGCAGTCTACGGGGCGACCTCTTCTCTGCAGGTGGAAGCGTTTTCACACCTGACGGGCACCCTTCTCTCGGTCACGGGTTGATATCGACGCCCACTCTCATTGCAAACAGCGTCGATTTCGATGCATACTGTAAGCGCTTGCAGTCCTTGCAGGTGATCAGCACTGAGAGAGGCACACACCAATGAAGGTGAACAAGAGGGGCATCGTCGCCGCGGGCGCGATCGCCATCGTTTCGACTCTGACGCTTGCCGGCTGCTCCACGGGGACCAGCAGCGACGACACCTCGGGCTCCGACGACAGCGGGAAGCTGGTCGTCTGGGTCGATGCCGAGCGCGTCGATGCACTGCAGGGCGCGGCAGACGCCTACCAGGAGAAGACCGGCGTCAAGGTCGAGCTCACGGGCAAGTCGGTCGACGACATGAAGGACGACTTCATCCAGCAGGTCCCGACCGGCAAGGGCCCCGACATCGTCATGGGCGCGCACGACTGGCTGGGCGAGCTCTCCACGAACGGAGTGGTCGCGCCGATCGAGCTGGGTGACAGCTCCGAGGACTACCTCCCCGTCGCCCTGCAGGCCGCCACCTACGATGGCACCGTCTACATGCTTCCGTACGCCGTCGAGAACATCGCGGTGCTCCGCAACGCCGATCTCGTCCCCGCCGCGGCGACCAGCTTCGACGACATGGTCTCGAAGGGCACGTTCGTCGTGGAGCAGGGGACCGAGGGCAACCCGTACCACCTGTATCCGTTCCAGACCGCTTTCGGGGCCCCGGTGTTCGGCACCGATGACACCGGCAGCTACGACTCCACCGACCTCCAGCTGGGCAGTGCGGGCGGCTTCGCCTTCGCCGACTGGCTGGGCGCACAGGGCGCAGCGGGCGTGCTGAACACCGACGTCGACGGCGAGATCGCCAAGCAGCAGTTCCTCGACGGCACCGCGGCCTTCTGGCTGACCGGTCCGTGGAACGTGGGCGCGGCCACCGACGCGGGCATCAACGTCGCGATCGACCCGATCCCGAGCCCGACCGGTGAGACCGCCTCGCCGTTCGCCGGCGTCAAGGGCTTCTTCGTGAGCTCCGAGTCGAAGAACAAGGTCGCGGCCAACGACTTCCTCGTCAACTACATCGGCACCGAAGACGTGCAGCTCGAGCTGTTCAAGGCCGGCAACATCCTGCCCGCCCTGACCGCCGCAGCCGACACCGCCGCCGCCGATCCGATCATCGCCGGATTCCAGGCCGTCGGCGCCGACGCCGTCCCGATGCCCGCCATCCCGGCCATGGGCGCGGTCTGGCAGTACTGGGGCGTGGCCGAGGCCGCGATCATCAACGGCGAGGACCCGACGACGACGTGGCAGAAGCTCGTCGACGACGTGACCGCCGCGATCAAGTAACAGCCAGAACACTGACTCTGCCGGGGTGGGCGTCTTCGTCCGCCCCGGCAGGATCATGACGAGGACGACATGACAGACACCGACGAGCGCACAGCTCCTCCGACCAGACGCCAGCGCCAGGCCGCGAAGATCGCGGAGGCCGCATCCGGACCCATCGGCTGGATGCTGCTGAAGATCCTCCTGCTGGCGGTGGTCGACGCGATCGCGCTGTATGCGGCCTTCGTGCTCTTCGCCCACCAGGAGTGGTTGATCCTCGGCATTGTCGTCGTGGTCGCCGTCCTCGTCAACTACATCTACTTCTCCCGCAAGCGCATCGCGGCGAAGTACCTCACGCCCGGCATCATCTTCCTGGTCGTGTTCCAGGTCTTCACCCTGCTCTACACCGGGTACATCGGGTTCACGAACTACGGCACGGGTCACAACGGGACCAAGGACCAGGCGATCTCCTCGCTCCTCGCCTCGGCCCAGGAGCGGGTCGAGGATTCGCCGACCTACCCCGTCACGGTGGTCGAGCAGTTCGGAACCTACGGGCTGCTCGCGACCGATCCGGAGTCCGGCGACGCGCTGCTCGGCACCGCGGAGCAGCCCCTGGAAGAGGTCGACGCCCGGTTCGAGGGCGGCAAGGCCGTCGCGGTCGACGGCTGGACCACGCTCCCGCTCGCGACCGTCTTCACACTCTCCGAAGAGCTGGAGAAGCTCTCGGTCCCCTTCAGCGATGATCCGAACGACGGCAGCCTGCGGGCTCCCGACGGGCAGAAGGGCTACCTGTACGTCTCGACGCTCGAATACGACGAGGCCGCGGACACCATCACCGACACCACCACCGGCACCGTGTACGCGGACACCGGTGACGGAGCCTTCACGGCCGAAGGCGGAGAGCAGCTCCTCCCCGGATGGCAGACGACGGTCGGGTTCGACAACTTCGTGCGCGCGGTGACCGACTCGTCGATCCGCGGGCCGCTCATCTCGGTCACGCTGTGGACCTTCGCGTTCGCGCTGATCTCTGTCGCGACGACGTTCTTCCTCGGACTCCTGCTCGCGCTCGTCTTCAACAACACCCGCATGCGATTCCGCAACGGATACCGGATCATCCTCATCCTCCCGTACGCGTTCCCCGCGTTCCTCTCCGCGCTGGTCTGGGCCGGAATGATGAACGAGAGCTTCGGCTTCATCAACCAGGTGATCTTCGGCGGGGCCGCGATCCCGTGGCTCACCGACCCGGTGCTCGCGAAGGTGTCTGTGCTGCTGGTGAACCTGTGGCTCGGCTTCCCGTACATGTTCCTCGTCTGCATGGGCGCCCTGCAGGGCATCCCCGAGGATGTGAACGAAGCCGCGGTGATGGACGGCGCGAACCCGTGGCAGGTCTTCCGGCGGATCAAGCTGCCGCTGCTGCTGGTCACCGTCGCGCCGCTGTTGATCTCGTCGTTCGCGTTCAACTTCAACAACTTCAACCTGATCTACATGCTCACCAAGGGCGGTCCGCGCTTCAGCGACGTGTCGATCCCCGTCGGACACACCGACATCCTGATCTCGATGGTCTACAAGGTCGCCTTCACGGGGCAGACGCGCGACTACGGTCTGGCGTCGGCCTTCACGATCCTGATCTTCATCGTGGTGGCCACGATCTCGATCATCAGCTTCCGCAAGACCAAGGCCCTCGAGGAGCTGAACTGACATGAGCACCCACAGCCCCACCACCGGGCGATCCGCCGACACTCGCTCCACCGACGACCTGCAGAGCCTCGCTCCGCGGCGCCGCAGCTTCGGCGCGTGGTTCGCCGACACCGGATGGCGACACCTCGTCGCGATCGTCGTGAGCGCCTTCGCCCTGTTCCCGCTGCTCTACGTCGTCTCCGCTTCGCTGAACCCGAAGGGGACGCTGACGGGCTCGAACCAGCTCTTCTCCGCGATCGGTATCGACAGCTACGTGCGCATCCTGAGCGACCCGCAGAACCCGTACGGCACCTGGTTCCTCAACACGCTGCTGATCGCCGTCGTCACCGGCGCGGTCACCGTCTTCATCGGCGCCTGCGCCGCATATGCCTTCTCGCGCATGCGGTTCGCCGGACGACGGGTCGGTCTCGTCACGATCGTCGTCGTGCAGATGTTCCCGCAGCTGCTCGCCGTGGTCGCGATCTTCCTGCTCATGTCGACGCTGGGGGACTGGTTCCCCGCCATCGGGCTCAACACGCACACCGGGCTGATCCTGGTGTACCTCGGTGGAGCGCTCGGCGTGAACACCTACCTGATGTACGGCTTCTTCAACACCATTCCGAAGGAGATCGACGAGGCGGCCCGGATCGACGGCGCCGGTCATGCGCGCATCTTCTTCACGATCATCCTGCGTCTGGTCGCCCCCATCCTCGCAGTGGTCGGTCTGCTGTCGTTCATCGGCACCGTGAACGAGTACGTGATCGCGAGTGTCATGCTCGTCGACGTGGATCAGCAGACGCTGGTCGTCGGACTCACCAAGCTCGTCGCCAACCCGCGGTATGCAGACTGGTCCGCGTTCTCGGCCGGCGCCGTGATGGCCGCGATCCCGGTGATGATCCTGTTCCTCTTCCTGCAGAAGTACATCGTGGGCGGGCTGACGGCAGGCGCGACGAAGGGCTGACGGCACGGGCGGTCGTCCCTTCGGTGGCGACCGCCGTCCCTCCCCGGGTCCTCCTCTCCCCGGCGCTTCCCGCTCACTTGTCTCGCATGCTACCTTGTCATGCATGACAGCGGACGTCGGCGCCCAGATGCGCAAGGGCGTGGTCGAGTACTGCGTGCTCGGTCTGCTCGCGCGTGAGCCGATGTACGGCTGGCAGCTGGCCGACGCACTCACCGGCGCGGGATTGATCGCCAGTATCGGGACGCTGTACCCGCTGCTCGGGCGGCTGAAGGACAACGGCTGGGTCACCACCTTCGACCAGCCCTCCGGAAGCGGTCCGGTGCGCAAGTACTACCGGCTCACCGCCAGCGGGACCGATCAGCTCGAGCGGTTCCGTGCGCAGTGGACACCATTCGCCCGTGTCGTCACGGGCATCGTCGGAGAGGGACGACCATGACAGAGCTCACCGCAGACGACCTCCGTGCGGATTACCTCGCGCGGCTCGACGAGGCCATGCGCAACCTGCCGCACGGTGTCGCGAGCGACATCCGTGCCGGCATCCTCGAAGAGCTGCAGGGACTCGACGCCGAAGCGACGGCGGCGCGCATCGCGCATCTCGGCGATCCGGTCGTGATCGCGGATGAAGCCCAGGCGGAGGTGCCCTCGGCGACGATCGTCGGTGCTCCCATGATCGCCGCAGCGCCCACACCCCGTCCGCCCGCGACATCTACGAGAGGGTTCGCGATCGCTGCGGCGCTCACGTTGAGCTTCGGAGGGATCGTGGTGCCCGTGGTCGGCTGGTTCGTCGGCGCCGCGCTCGTGAGCGCGAGTGCACTCTGGAGGGCCTGGGAGAAGGCGATCGCTATCGTCGTGCCGTTCGTCGTCACCGGCATCTCGTTCCTCACGGTCTCGACGCTGACGGCCCTCGCCTCGTCGGAGACGGGAAGCAGCTCCTCGGGGACCGGGACGCCCCCGGAGGTTGCCGCCGTCAACCCCCTCGTCCCCGGCGTGGGGAAGTGGCACGTCCTCATCCTCCTCGGGTTCCTCCTCGTCCCCCTCTCGGGGCTGTGGCTGCTGTGGCGACTTCGCGGGCGCACCGCAGGATGACAGGCGCTGCCGTTGCCGGATATCGGCGTTGCTCCGCAGCCTGTCGGGGCTTCGGCCGTAGCGTGGAGCCATGGCACGGGTGGGGGGACGCAACCTCGGGATGAGCTGGTTCGCCGGGATCGTGTGCGTCGGCATCATCGGGGCTCTCGTGTGGCTGTCCCTGCCGATGGTCCCCGTGCTCGCGCAGTTCGCGGGCGATGCGCTGCGCGGCGCGCTCCCCTGAACCCGCGTCACGACGACCGGTCCTCGCGGATGACGACGCGTCTCCGCGTATGACGACACGTCGGCACGCCTCCGCAAGCGGTCGTTCGCGCGGAGGTACCCTCGCAGTGCACGTATCCGATGAGAGGCGCACCCCATGAGTGACCCCAACGTTCCCCAGCCCGAGAAGCCGGCTGACGTTGACGACGTCGTCGGCAGTGCGAACGAAGGCCTGGACGCCGCTGCGGCTGCGGGTGCTGACGTTCCCGGCAACAACGACGGCGTGAACGACGGCATCGATCAGAAGCCCGTCGCAGCGCCGGTCGACCCCGACCTCGCCGCTTTCGAGGAGGCCGAGCGTGATCACCCCGGTACGTTCGCCTCCCCGCCGCCGGCCGTGACGCCTGCTCCGGTCGCTCCGTCGCGCGACTACGCCGACGAGGTCAGGGCTCAGGCCGACGCCGAGACCACCTCGTTCTACCCCGAGCCCGTCGTGGGCGAGCCCGTCCCGTTCGGCCACGAGCAGTCGGGGATGGCCGGTGCGGCGTACGCCCAGTACGGCGATGAGGTCGAGACGCGCGTCGTCCCGTCGGAGCCGCTTGTCGCCGCTGCCGCCGCACAGCCGCAGCCCATCTTCGTCCAGGCGCCCGAACCGCCCCGTGACCGCGGCAACCGCGGCACCGCGGGAGCCATCGGACTCCTGGCGACACTCGTCTTCGCGGTGCTCTACCTGGGGGCTGCGCTCGGACTCGGTGCCATCGCCGGAGATGTGACCGGCGAGAACATCGGCCAGACCGCGATCGCACCCCTGATGACATGGGGGTTCTGGACGCCCGTCGTCGTGTTCTTCCTCGGATTCTGGCTGCTGGGTGCGGTCATCAACCGTGGACGCTGGGGCCTCTGGGTCGTCTTCGGCCTCATCGTCGGCGTCATCGCGTATGGGGGCCACATCCTCGGGCAGCTCTTCGAAGCTCCGTTCTGGAAGCTCAGCGCCAGCCAGGGACTCGACCTCGTCGGGCAGCAGATGCTCGCCCCGCTCGCGATCGCGGCCTTCGTGTTCGCCCGCGAGCTGACCATCTGGTTCGGTGCCTGGGTCGCCCGAAGCGGTGCTCGCAAGACCGAGCTGAATGCCGAGGCGCAGCGCGAGTACGAGCGCACGCTCGAGGCCGGCCCGACGCTGTCGAGGTAATCACGAACTCCACCACGCCGAACCCCCGGGGACCCGAGTCCGCGGGGGTTTCGGCCATCCTGGCGGTGGTGCTCGCCACCATCAGCTTCTTCGCGCTCGCGGTGTTCGGGCTCGGCGCCGTGAGCATCGCCACCGACACGGACATCATCGCGGTCCCCGATCTCGGCCAGACCCCTGGCGTGGTCGGCATGATCGCGGCGGTCGTCTCGTTCGCGCTCGTGCTGTGGTCCACTCTGCGTCGACCGCATCCGTCGTATGTCGCCACGATCGCGATCGCGCTGGTCGCCGGCCTCGTCCATCTGGTCGCGGTATGGGTCGCCGTCCTCATCGGCGCCGGGAGCATCGTGCTCGCGACAGCGGTCGCCGGCGGTCTCGTGCGAGGCGGCGCGAGCGCCGTCCTCGTGCTGGCGGGCCTGATCGCCGGATGGGGTGGGATCGCGCTGCGTCGCACGCGCGCCGAGCATCCGCGTTGGCCGTGGGAGCGCGACGAAGAGGAATGACGTCCGAGCGATCCTCCCTCCGCGCCCCGCCGGGACCGGGAAATCGCGACGGTGACGGGCGACGCGCCGTACTCTGGTGGGGTGGAGCGCTCGTTGGAGACGCAGGTGGACCAGGCCGTGGAGGCATGGTTGCGCTGGGTGCCGCGCTGGGAGCCGGCAACCCATCGTGGTCGCGTCGCGCCATGCCGCCGGTGCCTCGGATCGCCGATCCTCTCCGCAGCCGGTATCGGTGCCAACGTGCCGCACGGCGTGCAGCACGGCCTCTCGACGCGTATCAAGACCATCGTCGATCACGCCGTCGCGGAGTACACGGCGCGGAATCTGCCGATGCTGCAGCGCGAGCTGGATCAGCAGGCCGCGCGGAACCGCGCCCGCAGCTACCGCCCGGCCGAGGACCTCGATCCCGAGTTCGACGGGCTGCCCCTCGATCCGGATCCGGTGCCCGGAGCACCGTTCCTGTTCACGATCGCGGGGCTCGCAGACGAATCCGCCGCCGCGCTGCCCGCACTGCCCCCGCTCACGGAGGAGGCGAAGATCGCCCTCCGTCAGGAGGTCGCCCTCGCCGACGAGTACGCCAACATGGTCGGCCGCGAGATCTGCGGGATCCTGTTGCGTCATCGCATACACATCCAGGCCGCGATCTCTCAGCACGTCGAACCGCAGATCGAGGCACTGCTGGCTGAGCTGACCGAATCGCTGGACTCGCCGTTCGATCCCGATCTGCCCTGATCCTGCACTCGGGCCGCGCGGCCGGAGTTGCGCTCATTTGACCGCTACGTTACGCGGCATTACACTTGATCAGGTGTGTGCACGCCTCCGCGTGTGCGCTGGGCGCCGGCACCATGCCGGTCCGCCCCCACGGCATACCCATCACACCAAAAGCTCGTCGGTTCCGGCGTGCCGGTGGGTCATGATGTGAAACCCATCACGCTGTCACCGTGCAGCACTATGAGGAGAGAACGTGCCAACCATTCAGCAGTTGGTTCGCAAGGGTCGCTCGCCCAAGGTCACCAAGACCAAGGCGCCGGCGCTCAAGTCGAACCCGCAGCAGGCCGGGGTCTGCACCCGCGTCTACACCACCACCCCGAAGAAGCCGAACTCGGCGATGCGCAAGGTCGCTCGTGTGAAGCTCCGCAACGGCACCGAGGTCACCGCGTACATCCCCGGTGAGGGTCACAACCTGCAGGAGCACTCGCTCGTGCTCGTGCGTGGCGGTCGTGTCAAGGACCTCCCCGGTGTGCGTTACAAGATCGTCCGTGGCGCCCTGGACACCCAGGCAGTCAAGAACCGTAAGCAGGCTCGTTCCCGCTACGGCGCGAAGAAGGGTTGAGTTAGATGCCTCGTAAGGGACCCGCCCCGAAGCGCCCCGTCGTCAACGACCCGGTATACGGCGCACCCATCGTCACCTCGCTGGTGAACAAGATCCTCGTCGACGGCAAGAAGTCGCTGGCCGAGTCGATCGTCTACGGCGCCCTCCGCGGCGTCGAGGCGAAGAACGGTCAGGACGCCGTCGCCACGCTGAAGAAGGCGCTCGACAACGTGCGCCCGACCCTCGAGGTCCGCAGCCGCCGCGTCGGTGGCTCGACCTACCAGGTGCCGGTCGAGGTCAAGCCTCACCGCGCCAACACGCTCGCTCTGCGCTGGCTCGTGAGCTACGCGAAGGGCCGTCGTGAGAAGACGATGACCGAGCGTCTGCAGAACGAGATCCTCGACGCATCCAACGGCCTGGGTGCCGCGGTCAAGCGCCGCGAGGACACGCACAAGATGGCCGAGTCGAACCGCGCGTTCGCTCACTACCGCTGGTAAACAGCTTCGCCCGCCCCTCGGCCACTCGCCGCGGGGCGGGCACCCCCTCTTCGCAGTACGACTGCTCGAAAAGATAAGGACACTCCTGTGGCACAAGACGTGCTCACGGACCTGAGCAAGGTCCGCAACATCGGCATCATGGCGCACATCGATGCCGGCAAGACCACGACGACCGAGCGCATCCTGTTCTACACGGGCGTCAACCACAAGCTCGGTGAGACGCACGATGGCGCTTCGACCACCGACTGGATGGAGCAGGAGAAGGAGCGCGGCATCACGATCACGTCTGCCGCCGTGACCTGCTACTGGAACAAGAACCAGATCAACATCATCGACACCCCCGGCCACGTGGACTTCACGGTCGAGGTGGAGCGCTCGCTCCGCGTGCTCGACGGTGCGGTGGCCGTGTTCGACGGCAAGGAGGGCGTCGAGCCCCAGTCCGAGACCGTCTGGCGTCAGGCCGACAAGTACAACGTCCCGCGCATCTGCTTCGTCAACAAGATGGACAAGCTCGGCGCCGACTTCTACTTCACTGTCGACACCATCATCAACCGCCTCGGCGCCAAGCCGCTCGTGATCCAGCTGCCCATCGGCGCGGAGAGCGACTTCATCGGCGTCGTCGACCTGATCGAGATGCGTGCACTGGTCTGGGCCGGAGACGCCAAGGGTGATGTCACCATGGGCGCCTCCTACGAGATCCAGGAGATCCCGGAGGACCTCAAGGAGAAGGCAGCGGAGTACCGCCAGCAGCTCCTCGAGACCGTCGCCGAGACCGACGACGCGCTGCTCGAGAAGTTCTTCGGTGGCGAGGAGCTCACGGTCGCCGAGATCAAGGGCGCGATCCGCAAGCTGACCGTCGCCAGCGAGATCTACCCGGTGCTCTGCGGTTCCGCGTTCAAGAACCGCGGCGTCCAGCCGATGCTCGATGCGGTCGTCGACTACCTCCCGAACCCGCTCGACGTGGGCTCGATCGAGGCGCACGACCCGAAGGACTACGACACGATCATCGAGCGTCACCCCGACGCCAATGACCCGTTCGCCGCCCTCGCGTTCAAGGTCGCCGTGCACCCGTTCTTCGGTCGCCTCACCTACGTGCGCGTCTACTCGGGTCACCTGGACTCCGGTTCTGCGGTCGTCAACTCGACCAAGAACAAGAAGGAGCGCATCGGGAAGATCTTCCAGATGCACGCCAACAAGGAGATCCCGGTTCCCTCGGTCACCGCCGGAAACATCTACGCGGTCATCGGCCTCAAGGACACCACCACGGGTGACACCCTCACCGACCCGACGGCTCCGGTCGTCCTCGAGTCGATGACGTTCCCCGAGCCCGTCATCGAGGTCGCGATCGAGCCGAAGACCAAGGCCGACCAGGAGAAGCTGGGTGTCGCCATCCAGAAGCTCGCTGAAGAGGACCCGACCTTCCGCACGGAGCTCAACCCCGAGACCGGTCAGACGACCATCAAGGGCATGGGCGAGCTGCACCTCGACATCCTCGTGGACCGCATGAAGCGCGAGTTCAACGTCGAGGCCAACGTCGGCAAGCCGCAGGTGGCGTACCGCGAGACGATCCGCAAGACCGTCGAGAAGCACGACTACACGCACAAGAAGCAGACCGGTGGTTCTGGACAGTTCGCAAAGATCCAGTTCACCATCGAGCCGCTCGACCTCGACTCCGAGAAGACCTACGAGTTCGTGAACGCCGTCACCGGTGGTCGCATCCCTCGTGAGTACATCGGCTCGATCGACGCCGGTTTCCAGGACGCGATGAACGTCGGCGTGCTCGCGGGCTACCCGATGGTCGGCGTCAAGGCGACCATCGTCGATGGTGCAGCGCACGACGTCGACTCCTCGGAGATGGCGTTCAAGATCGCGGGCTCCATGGGCTTCAAGGAGGCCGCTCGTCGTGCCAACCCCGTGCTGCTCGAGCCGCTGATGGCCGTCGAGGTCCGTACTCCCGAGGAGTACATGGGCGACGTCATCGGCGACCTGAACTCGCGTCGTGGCCAGATCCAGTCGATGGAAGACGCCGCAGGCGTCAAGGTCGTCCGCGCTCAGGTCCCGCTGTCCGAGATGTTCGGCTACATCGGCGACCTGCGCTCGAAGACCTCGGGCCGCGCCGTCTACTCGATGGAGTTCCACAGCTACGCTGAGGTTCCCCGCGCAGTGGCCGACGAGATCGTCCAGAAGACCAAGGGCGAGTAATCGTCCTTCTGGGAGCCGGGCCCCGGTCCGGCTCCCAGGACACCTACAACTTCACATTCCCTCTCTACTAAACTGAGAACCTAACCCGTAGAGAACCGGTCGCAAACCAGTGCCCGGTCACCTCTACAACGACGTCCTGAGGAGGACCCAGTGGCTAAGGCCAAGTTCGAGCGGACCAAGCCGCACGTCAACATCGGAACGATCGGTCACGTCGACCACGGCAAGACCACGCTCTCCGCAGCGATCTCGAAGGTGCTTGCTGACAAGTACCCGTCCGACACCAACGTGCAGCGTGACTTCGCTTCCATCGACTCGGCGCCGGAAGAGCGCCAGCGTGGTATCACCATCAACATCTCGCACATCGAGTACGAGACCCCGAAGCGCCACTACGCGCACGTTGACGCTCCCGGCCACGCCGACTACGTCAAGAACATGATCACCGGTGCGGCTCAGATGGACGGCGCGATCCTCGTGGTCGCCGCCACCGACGGCCCCATGGCTCAGACGCGTGAGCACGTGCTGCTCGCCAAGCAGGTCGGCGTTCCGTACCTGCTGGTCGCGCTGAACAAGTCCGACATGGTCGACGACGAGGAGATCCTGGAGCTCGTCGAGCTCGAGGTCCGCGAGCTGCTCGCCGGCCAGGGCTTCGACGAGGACGCTCCTGTCGTCCGCGTCTCCGCTCTCAAGGCCCTCGAGGGCGACGAGAAGTGGACCCAGGCGATCCTGGACCTGATGCAGGCTGTCGACGACAGCGTTCCGGACCCGGAGCGTGACCGTGACAAGCCGTTCCTGATGCCCGTCGAGGACGTCTTCACGATCACCGGTCGTGGAACCGTCGTCACGGGTCGCGCCGAGCGTGGCACGCTGGCCATCAACTCCGAGGTCGAGATCGTCGGACTCCGTCCGACCGTCAAGACCACGGTCACGGGTATCGAGATGTTCCACAAGCAGCTCGACGAGGCCTGGGCCGGCGAGAACTGTGGTCTGCTGCTCCGCGGCACCAAGCGTGAGGACGTCGAGCGCGGTCAGGTCATCGTCAAGCCGGGTTCGGTCACGCCGCACACCGACTTCGAGGGCACTGCGTACATCCTGTCCAAGGACGAGGGTGGCCGTCACAACCCGTTCTACACGAACTACCGCCCGCAGTTCTACTTCCGCACCACCGACGTCACCGGCGTCATCTCGCTGCCCGAGGGCACCGAGATGGTCATGCCCGGCGACACCACCGACATGACGGTCGAGCTGATCCAGCCGATCGCCATGGAGGAGGGCCTCGGCTTCGCCATCCGTGAGGGTGGACGCACCGTCGGCGCCGGTACGGTCACGAAGATCATCAAGTAAGCATCTGCTTCCTCGCAAAGGGGTCGGACCTTCGGGTCCGGCCCCTTTGTCGTCGATGCCGCCCTGTGGGGCGCGGTGCTGTCGTCGACCCGGGACGCGAGGGTTCCGTTTGCCGGGGTGGACATGCACAATGAGTGTGGTCGGCTCGATCGGTCGGCGGCACACCTTCAGAAGGGGAATCACATGGGCATCGAAGACGCCGTGAACAAGGGCAAGGATCTGTACGAGCAGAACAAGGACAAGATCGCCGAGGCCGTCAAGAGCGAGCAGGCCGAGGACATCAGCGACAAGGTGCTCGACGGCGTCGCGGACTTCGCCAAGAAGATCGCCCCCGGTGCCGCGGACAAGATCGATGAGATCCGCGACGGCGCTGACAAGGCCGTCGGCAACGAGTAAGAAAGACCGCAAGCCCCGAGCGGCGATCCACCACCTGTGGGTCGCCGCTCGTGCGTGCTGGAGGGGCAGCGTCCGTGCCGGAATGTCGTCGGATGTGGCGCATTCACGGTTGTATCCAGTAGGATCGTCTCGACCGCCTGGGGATCTTGCGGTCGGGGGAGCCGAAGGGGTTCGGTTTCCCGAAGCACGCGGAGTTCCGCGTACAAACTGGGGATATGCGATCTTGGGGATCATCGTGCGACGCGCGCACTCATTGCGCCTGAGCGTCACCCCGCCTGCGCGGCGGGTCTTCCGCCGCGCCCTCGGTCGAGGAGTTCGGCGTCCCTTCACGCCGGGCTACTCGCGTTCGGTGTGCCCCCTCGCACTGAACGCCCTCCCCAAGCGGGGCGAGGCATGGGGATGCCTCGCCCCGCTATCTCCCGCACTCTGACCTGTTCACGCACCGTCTGGAGTCGCGTTCGACGGACCGCGACACGCCCGGGTTTGCACAAGTGAAATCAGCCGTGGCAGAATAGACAGGTTCGATATTCCGTCGCCGCTGTGCGTGCGTCGGATCACTGCCAGGGCAGTGCATAGACGGCGCCTCCTCCCGGGACGGTGCAGGGTTCTAGGCCGCGGGTAGCAGAACACACCCCCGACACCCTTCTTCACGAAGGCTTCCGCCGTGCGCGGCGGAAGGTCGGCATCCGGTCGCCTCACGGCTTCCGGCTGACAGAAGAACAGTGGTGCAGCAGATCGACTCGCGAGGGTCGTTCTCGTGCCGAGGCGCGAACAGCGCCGACGTGCGTCCAATGCCCCAGGGCCACCCGGTCCCGGTCGGTAAGACGCTTAAAGAGAGAGAGCAGACAATGGCGGGACAGAAGATCCGCATTCGCCTGAAGTCGTATGACCACGAGGTCATCGACACGTCCGCACGCAAGATCGTCGACACCGTGACCCGTGCGGGCGCAACCGTCGTCGGCCCCGTGCCCCTTCCGACCGAGAAGAACGTCGTGTGCGTCATCCGGTCGCCGCACAAGTACAAGGACAGCCGCGAGCACTTCGAGATGCGCACCCACAAGCGTCTGATCGACATCGTCGACCCGACGCCCAAGGCCGTCGACTCGCTGATGCGTCTCGACCTGCCGGCCGATGTCAACATCGAGATCAAGCTCTGAGGTTCGACATGGCTGACATCAACTCCAAGGTTTCCAAGGGCATGTTGGGCACGAAGCTCGGCATGACCCAGGTGTGGAACGAGAGCGGCAAGCTCGTTCCCGTCACCGTCATCGAGCTGGCACCCAACGTGGTCACCCAGGTCCGCACGCCCGAGAAGGACGGCTACAACGCCGTGCAGATCGCGTACGGCCAGATCGACCCCCGCAAGGTCAACAAGCCGCTCTCCGCTCACTTCGAGGCAGCCGGCGTCACGCCGCGTCGTCACGTCACCGAGATCCGCACCGCGGACGCCGGCGACTACAACCTGGGCCAGGAGCTCACGGTCGACGGCACCTTCGAAGCGGGCCAGCTCGTCGACGTCGTCGGCACGAGCAAGGGCAAGGGCTTCGCCGGTGTCATGAAGCGTCACAACTTCAAGGGCGTCTCGGCTTCGCACGGTTCGCACCGCAACCACCGCAAGCCCGGCTCGATCGGCGCATCGTCGACCCCGAGCCGCGTCTTCAAGGGCATGCGCATGGCCGGCCGTATGGGTGGCGAGCGCGTGACCGTCCTCAACCTCACGGTGCACTCCATCGACATCGAGAAGGGACTCATGCTCGTCAAGGGCGCAGTCCCCGGTGCTCGTGGCCGCATCGTCTATGTCCGCAACGCAGTGAAGGGTGCCTGATCATGGCTGACTCCACTCTCGCGCTCGACGTCCTCAAGGCAGACGGCAAGAAGGCAGGCTCGATCGAGCTTCCCGCCGCGCTGTTCGACGCCAAGACGAACATCCCGCTCATCCACCAGGTCGTCGTCGCGCAGCTCGCGGCGGCTCGCCAGGGCACGCACTCGACCAAGCGTCGTGGCGAGGTCTCGGGTGCCGGTCGCAAGCCCTTCAAGCAGAAGGGCACGGGTAACGCCCGTCAGGGTTCGATCCGCGCGCCGCACATGACCGGTGGTGGCATCGTGCACGGCCCCAAGCCGCGCGACTACTCGCAGCGCACCCCCAAGAAGATGATCGCCGCCGCCCTGCTGGGCGCGCTCAGCGACCGCTTCCGCGGTGACCGCATCCACGCCATCGAGTCCTTCGGGATCGACGGAACGCCTTCGACCAAGACCGCGGTGAACTTCCTCACCAACGTCGTCTCGTCGAAGAACGTGCTCGTCGTGATCGAGCGCAACGACGACGTGACGCTGAAGAGCATCCGCAACCTGTCGAACCTGCACGTGCTGACGTTCGACCAGCTCAACGCATACGACGTGCTCGTCTCCGACGACATCGTCTTCACCCAGGCCGCGCTCGAGGGCTTCATCGCCTCCAAGTCCGGCGCCAACCAGGAGGTCTCCGCATGAGCGAGCAGGCATCTGTTCTCCAGACGGCCCTGAACAAGGACCCGCGCGACATCATCCTGAAGCCGGTCGTGTCCGAGAAGAGCTACGGTCTCATCGATGAAGGCAAGTACACCTTCCTCGTCGACCCGCGCGCTTCGAAGACCGAGATCAAGCTCGCCATCGAGAAGATCTTCGGCGTCAAGGTCGCAGGGGTCAACACCCTCAACCGCGTCGGCAAGGCACGCCGCACCCGCTTCGGCACCGGCAAGCGCAAGGACACCAAGCGCGCCATCGTCACCCTGAAGTCGGGCACCATCGACATCTTCACGGCAATCGGCTGATCCGGGGGATAAGGACAATAATGGCTATTCGCAAGTACAAGCCCACGACCCCGGGCCGTCGCGGCTCGTCGGTGGCTGACTTCGCCGAGATCACTCGATCGACGCCGGAGAAGTCGCTGCTGCGCCCGCTCTCGAAGACCGGTGGTCGCAACAACCAGGGCCGCATCACGACCCGTCACATCGGTGGTGGCCACAAGCGCCAGTACCGTGTCATCGACTTCCGTCGTAACGACAAGGACGGCGTCAACGCCAAGGTCGCTCACATCGAGTACGACCCCAACCGCACCGCGCGCATCGCGCTGCTGCACTACTTCGACGGTGAGAAGCGCTACATCCTCGCTCCGGCGAAGCTGAAGCAGGGCGACATCGTCGAGTCGGGTGCCGGGGCTGACATCAAGCCCGGCAACAACCTCCCGCTGAAGAACATCCCCACGGGTACCGTCATCCACGCGATCGAGCTCCGCCCCGGCGGCGGCGCGAAGATGGCACGTTCGGCCGGTGCATCCGTCCGTCTCGTCGCCAAGGACGGCCCCTACGCCCAGCTGCGTCTGCCCTCGGGCGAGATCCGCAACGTCGATGCGCGCTGCCGCGCGACCATCGGCGAGGTCGGCAACGCCGAGCAGTCGAACATCAACTGGGGTAAGGCCGGCCGCATGCGCTGGAAGGGCGTCCGCCCGACCGTGCGTGGTGTCGCGATGAACCCGGTCGACCACCCGCACGGTGGTGGTGAGGGTAAGACCTCCGGTGGTCGTCACCCCGTCTCCCCGTGGGGCCAGGCTGAGGGTCGTACCCGTCACGCCAACAAGGAAAGCGACAAGTACATCGTGCGTCGTCGTAACGCCGGCAAGAAGCGTAAGTAGGAGTAAGAGAAGATGCCTCGCAGTCTTAAGAAGGGCCCCTTCGTCGACGATCACCTGCTTCGCAAGGTGGTCGTGCAGAACGAAGCCGGCACCAAGAACGTCATCAAGACCTGGTCCCGTAGGTCCATGATCATCCCGGCCATGCTGGGTCACACGATCGCGGTCCACGACGGACGCAAGCACATCCCTGTGTTCGTGTCCGAGACCATGGTCGGTCACAAGTTGGGCGAGTTCGCGCCCACCCGCACCTTCCGCGGCCACGAGAAGGACGACAAGAAGGGGCGGCGCCGCTAATGGTCGAATCGATCGCACGCGTGCGACACATCCGCGTGACCCCTCAGAAGGCTCGTCGTGTCGTCGCGCTCATCAAGGGCAAGCAGGCACAGGAAGCTCTCGCGATCCTCAAGTTCGCACAGCAGAGCGCCAGCGAACCGATCTACAAGCTTGTCGCGTCGGCCATGGCCAACGCGCAGGTGAAGGCGGATCGCGACGGCGAGTTCCTCGACGAGCAGGACCTGTACGTGGCCAACGCGTACGTCGACGAGGGCACCACGCTCAAGCGTTTCCAGCCCCGTGCTCAGGGTCGCGCTTTCCAGATCAAGAAGCGCACGAGCCACATCACGGTCGTGCTCTCGACGCCTGAGGCAGCTCCGGCCGCCACGGGCGACAGCAACAAGAAGGCGAGCAAGTAATGGGACAGAAGGTAAACCCGTACGGCTTCCGTCTCGGCATCACGACGGACCACGTCTCGCGTTGGTTCTCTGACTCGACGAAGCCGGGTCAGCGCTACGCCGACTACGTCGCCGAAGACATCAAGATCCGTAACCTGCTCAAGACGCAGCTCGACCGCGCCGGTGTCTCGAACATCGAGATCGAGCGCACCCGTGACCGCGTCCGCGTCGACATCCACACCGCCCGTCCGGGCATCGTGATCGGTCGTCGTGGGGCCGAGGCCGAGCGCATTCGCGGCGACCTCGAGAAGCTCTCGGGCAAGCAGATCCAGCTGAACATCCTCGAGGTCAAGAACCCCGAGGCCGACGCTCAGCTGGTCGCACAGGGCATCGCCGAGCAGCTCTCTGCTCGTGTGGCGTTCCGTCGTGCGATGCGCAAGGGTCTGCAGGGCGCGCAGCGCGCCGGCGCCAAGGGCATCCGCATCCAGGTCTCCGGCCGCCTCGGCGGCGCCGAGATGAGCCGTTCGGAGTTCTACCGCGAGGGTCGTGTGCCGCTGCACACGCTGCGCGCGAACATCGACTACGGCTTCTACGAGGCGAAGACCACCTTCGGCCGCATCGGCGTGAAGGTCTGGATCTACAAGGGCGACCTGACCGCGAAGGAGCTCGCTCGCGAGCAGGCCAACGCACCCAAGGCTCGTCGTGACGACCGTGGTGGCGACCGCCGCCGTGCCCCGCGCAACGAGGCACCTGTCGCAGAAGGAGCGTCGGCATAATGCTCATCCCCCGTAAGGTCAAGTTCCGCAAGCAGCACCACCCGGGTCGCTCGGGTCAGGCCACCGGCGGCACGAAGGTCTCCTTCGGCGAGTACGGTATCCAGGCCCTCACGCCCGCTTACGTGACGAACCGTCAGATCGAGTCCGCTCGTATCGCGATGACCCGTCACATCAAGCGTGGTGGAAAGGTGTGGATCAACATCTACCCCGACCGTCCGCTCACGAAGAAGCCTGCCGAAACCCGCATGGGTTCCGGTAAGGGTTCCCCCGAGTGGTGGGTCGCCAACGTCAAGCCGGGCCGTGTCCTCTTCGAGGTCGCGGGTGTCGACGAGGAGCTCGCACGCGAAGCTCTGACCCGTGCAATTCACAAGCTGCCGCTCAAGGCACGCATCATCAAGCGCGAGGAGGGCGACGCGTAATGGCGATCGGCACCAAGGAGCTCGCCCCGGCAGAGCTCGACACATTCGAAGACCAGCGCCTCGTCGAGGAGCTGCGCAAGGCCAAGGAGGAGCTGTTCAACCTCCGTTTCCAGTCGGCCACCGGCCAGCTGGAGAGCCACGGCCGCATCCGCGCCGTCAAGCGCGACATCGCGCGCCTCTACACCGTGATCCGCGAACGCGAGCTGGGCATCCGTGCGACGCCTGCTCCGGTCGAGGCTCCGGCCAAGAAGGCGACCAAGTCGAAGGCGAAGAAGGCGGACTCCGCCGACGACGCCGTGAAGGAAGAGGCTGAGTGATGGCCACCAAGAAGGAAGCGACTGTGGAGACGCAGGCCGCAGGACACGAGTCGTCCGAGCACGACGTCCGCGACTCCGCTGCCCGCGGTTACCGCAAGGCACGTCGCGGCTACGTCGTCAGCGACAAGATGGACAAGACCATCGTGGTCGAGGTCGAGGACCGCGTGAAGCACCCGCTTTACGGCAAGGTCATCCGCCGCACCTCGAAGGTCAAGGCGCACGATGAGGCGAACTCCGCCGGCATCGGCGACCTGGTCCTGATCAACGAGACCCGCCCGCTGAGCGCCACGAAGCGCTGGCGCCTGGTGGAGATTCTGGAGAAGGCCAAGTGATCCAGCAGGAATCCCGACTCAAGGTCGCCGACAACACCGGCGCCAAGGAGCTGCTCACCATCCGCGTTCTCGGTGGCTCGAAGCGCCGTTACGCGGGACTCGGCGACACCATCGTCGCGACCGTCAAGGACGCGATCCCCGGTGGCAACGTCAAGAAGGGCGATGTCGTCAAGGCGGTCATCGTCCGCACCAAGAAGGAGGTCCGTCGTCCGGACGGCTCCTACATCAAGTTCGACGAGAACGCCGCAGTGATCCTGAAGAACGACGGGGAGCCCCGCGGCACCCGTATCTTCGGGCCGGTCGGTCGTGAGCTTCGCGACAAGAAGTTCATGAAGATCGTCTCGCTGGCGCCGGAGGTCATCTAATCATGGCGAAGATCAAGAAGGGTGACCTGGTTCAGGTCATCACCGGTGCCACGCAGGAGCGTGGCGGCGACCGCGGCAAGCAGGGCAAGGTCCTCGACGTCCTTTCCGACAAGAACCGCGTCATCGTCGAAGGCGTGAACTACGTCACCAAGCACACCCGCGTCGGCCAGACGCAGCGTGGCACCAAGACCGGAGGCATCGAGACCGTCGAAGCCTCCATCCACATCTCGAACGTCGCACTCGTCGACCCCTCGACCAAGAAGCCGACCAAGGTCGGCCACCGGGTCGAGGAGCAGACCAAGGACGGCGTCAAGCGCACCGTCCGCGTGCGCTACGCGAAGAAGAGCGGTAAGGACCTCTGATGAGCACCGACACTGCCGCGCCGGCTGGCAAGATCCAGCCGCGCCTGAAGCAGAAGTACAACACCGAGATCAAGAAGGCGATGCAGGACGAGTTCGGTTACGCGAACGTCATGCAGATCCCCGGACTGGTCAAGGTCGTCGTGAACACCGGTGTCGGCGAGGCAGCTCGCGACAGCAAGGTGATCGATGGCGCGGTCGACGATCTCACCAAGATCACCGGCCAGAAGCCGATCGTCACGAAGGCTCGCAAGTCCATCGCGCAGTTCAAGCTGCGCGAGGGTCAGGCCATCGGCGCGCACGTCACCCTCCGTGGTGACCGCGCGTGGGAGTTCGTGGATCGCCTCGTCTCGCTCGCACTGCCCCGTATCCGCGACTTCCGCGGTCTCTCGGGCAAGCAGTTCGACGGCAACGGCAACTACACCTTCGGTCTCCAGGAGCAGAGCGTGTTCCACGAGATCGATCAGGACAAGATCGACCGGGTTCGCGGTTTCGACATCACCGTCGTCACCACCGCGAAGACGGATGAAGAGGGCCGTGCACTGCTCCGTCACCTCGGATTCCCGTTCCGCTCGGAAGACGCACAGGCGTAACACCCTCGACGGGCTCAGTGGTCTCGTGTCACTGAGCCCGTCGATGTGCACGTACAATTGAAAATTGCGTGTCATCGCAGGCCGTCTGTCGTGTAACGGCAGCCGGAACCTCATGAACAAAGGAAATCAACAATGACAATGACAGACCCGGTCGCAGATCTGCTGACCCGTCTGCGCAACGCGAACTCGGCGCACCACGATTCCGTGACCCTGCCGTCGAGCAAGCTCAAGACGCACATCGCTCAGATCCTCCAGCAGGAGGGCTACATCGCCGGCTGGGAGACCTCTGACGCCCGCGTCGGACAGAACCTCACGCTGACGCTGAAGTACGGTCCCAACCGTGAGCGCTCCATCGCTGGCATCAAGCGCGTCTCGAAGCCCGGTCTCCGCGTCTACGCGAAGTCGACCGAGCTTCCCACGGTCCTCGGCGGCCTTGGCGTGGCGATCCTGTCCACCTCCTCCGGTCTTCTCACCGACCGTCAGGCAGAGCAGAAGGGCGTGGGCGGAGAAGTTCTCGCCTACGTGTGGTAATTCGAAATGTCGCGTATTGGACGACTTCCCATCGACGTTCCCGCGGGCGTGACCGTTTCGGTCGACGGCCGCGAGGTCGCGGTGAAGGGCCCCAAGGGTGAACTCACCCTCACGGTGGCCAGCCCCATCGAGGTCGCGGTCGAGGAGAACCAGGTTCTGGTCTCCCGTCCCGACGACGAGCGCGAGTCGCGGTCGCTTCACGGCCTGACCCGCACGCTCATCAACAACAACATCATCGGCGTGACCCAGGGCTACACCAAGGGTCTCGAGGTCGTCGGCACCGGTTACCGCGTGCAGCAGAAGGGCAGCTCGGTCGAGTTCGCCCTCGGCTTCTCGCACCCGGTCCTGATCGACCCGCCCGCCGGCATCACGCTCACGGTCGAGGGCACCACCAAGCTCACCGTCAGCGGGATCGACAAGCAGGCTGTCGGCGAGGCAGCTGCCAACATCCGCAAGATCCGCAAGCCCGAGCCGTACAAGGGCAAGGGTGTGCGCTACGCCGGCGAGAACGTGCGTCGCAAGGCCGGAAAGAGTGGTAAGTAACCATGGCTCTCAAGTCAAAGTCTGACGCCCGCGCGCGTCGTCACGCCCGCCTTCGCAAGAAGGTCGTCGGCACCGAGGCGCGTCCGCGTCTCGTCGTCAACCGCTCGGCCCGCCACGTCTTCGTGCAGCTGGTCGACGACAGCAAGGGTCACACCGTGGCGTCGGCTTCGACGCTCGAGACCGACCTGCGCTCGCTCGAGGGTGACAAGACCGCCAAGGCCCGCAAGGTCGGCGAGCTCCTCGCCGAGCGTGCGAAGGCTGCCGGCGTTTCCGAGGCAGTGTTCGACCGTGGCGGCAACCGCTACGCCGGTCGTGTCGCCGCCATCGCCGACGGCGCCCGCGAGGGGGGTCTGGCACTGTGAGTGACAACAAGGAGAACGAAGTGACCGAAGCGGCTGCTGCCACTTCCGAGACGGCTGCCGGCACCACGCAGGCTGAGCCGGCTCGCGATTCGCGTGATGGCCGCCGCGGCGGTCGTGACCGCAACCAGGGTGGCGGCCGTGACCGCAACTCTCGTGACCGTGGCGACAACCAGTTCCTGGAGCGCGTCGTCACCATCAACCGCGTCTCCAAGGTCGTGAAGGGTGGTCGTCGCTTCAGCTTCACCGCCCTCGTGGTCGTCGGTGACGGCAACGGTCTGGTCGGCGTCGGCTACGGCAAGGCCCGCGAGGTCCCTCTGGCGATCTCGAAGGGTGTCGAAGAGGCCAAGCGCAACTTCTTCCGCGTTCCGCGCGTCGGCAGCACCATCCCGCACCCCGTGCAGGGTGAGGCGGCCGCTGGTGTGGTCCTGCTCCGTCCGGCCGCTGCCGGTACCGGTGTCATCGCCGGTGGTCCGGTCCGCGCCGTGCTCGAGTGCGCCGGTATCCACGACGTGCTGTCGAAGTCGCTCGGCTCGTCGAACACGATCAACATCGTGCACGCGACGGTCACCGCCCTGAAGCAGCTCGAGGAGCCTCGTGCGGTCGCCGCGCGTCGTGGCCTCGAGTTCGACCAGGTCGCCCCTGCGCGCCTCGTGCGCGCCGAGGCCGAGGCCATCGCCGCACAGAAGGTAGGTGCCTGATGGCCGCGCGACTGAAGGTCACGCAGATCAAGTCCAAGGTGAGCGAGAAGCAGAACCAGCGTGACACGCTGCGCAGCCTCGGTCTGAAGCGGATCGGTGACACCACCGTCCGCCCCGACGACGCGCAGACGCGCGGTTACGTCAAGACCGTCGCCCACCTCGTCAAGGTTGAGGAGATCGACTAATGGCTGAGAAGAACGAGGCCGTCGAGGCTGAGAAGGCCACGAAGAAGGCTGCAGCTCCCAAGGCTGCCGCCGAGAAGAAGCCGGCCGCGAAGAAGGCTCCGGCCAAGACCGCTGCCGCCGACGCCAAGGCTGAGGGCGCTGCCAAGAAGCCGGCCGCCAAGAAGGCTGCGCCGAAGAAGGATGCTCCGGCGTCCCGCCCCGGCGTGCTGAAGGTGCACCACCTGCGTCCCGTGCCCGGATCCAACACCGCCAAGACTCGCGTCGGCCGTGGTGAGGGCTCCAAGGGTAAGACCGCTGGTCGTGGAACCAAGGGCACCAAGGCGCGCAACACCGTTCGCGTCGGCTTCGAGGGTGGGCAGATGCCGCTGCACATGCGCACCCCGAAGCTGCGCGGGTTCAAGAACCCGTTCCGCGTGGAGTACCAGGTCGTGAACCTGGAGAAGCTCGCGGAGCTGTACCCGAAGGGTGGCGATGTCACCATCGGCGACCTGGTCGCCAAGGGTGCCGTTCGCAAGAACGAGAAGGTCAAGGTTCTCGGAAACGGCGACATCGCCGTGAAGCTCACCGTTTCGGTCGACAAGGTCTCGGGTTCTGCCGAGCAGAAGATCGTCGCGGCTGGCGGATCCGTCAAGTAACCGCTTAGCAAGAGGGGTCGGAGATTCTCCGGCCCCTCTTGTGGTTTCACACTCCGAGACCTCGCTCTGGGGCCGCATCCGGCGGGCCTGGTATCGGTGGCGAATTCCGGGAAGCCCGGTTTGCGTTACCCTGGTCTTTCAGCCGTCCTTCGGGAATCGGCAACCTTTTCAGGAGGAACGTCCTTGTTTAGCGCCATCGCGCGGATCTTCCGCACCCCCGACCTGCGTCGGAAGATCGGTTTCACACTCGCCATCGTCGCGATCTACCGGCTCGGCTCCAACGTCCCGGCGCCGTTCGTGAACTTCCCGAACGTCGAAGAGTGTCTTGCCGCCAACGCGGGCACCGATGGGCTGCTCGGACTGGTCAACCTCTTCTCCGGCGGCGCGCTGCTGCAGCTGTCGATCTTCGCGCTCGGCGTCATGCCGTACATCACCGCGACGATCATCACGCAGCTCCTGCGCGTGGTCATCCCGCACTTCGAGGCGCTGCACAAGGAAGGACAGGCCGGCCAGGCCCGTCTGACCCAGTACACGCGTTACCTCACGATCGCCCTCGCGCTGCTCCAGTCGACGACTCTCGTCACGGTGGCCCGTAGCGGCCAGCTCTTCGGCACGACCGATCTCGCGGCCTGCCAGCAGCTTCTGACGAACGATGTGTGGTGGGCGCAGCTGCTCATCATCATGGCGATGACGGCCGGTACCGGCCTGATCATGTGGTTCGCCGAGCTCGTCACCGAGCGCGGCATCGGCAACGGCATGTCGCTGCTCATCTTCACCTCGATCGCCGCCACGTTCCCCGGCGCCATGAGCCTCATCTGGCAGACCAAGGGCTTCGAGGTCTTCCTGCTGGTGCTGCTGGTCGGAATCATCGTGATGGGGCTCGTCGTGTTCGTCGAGCAATCCCAGCGACGCATCCCGGTGCAGTACGCCAAGCGCATGGTGGGTCGACGCACCTACGGCGGCACGAACACCTACATCCCGATCAAGGTGAACATGGCGGGTGTGATCCCCGTGATCTTCGCCTCGTCGCTGCTGTACATCCCGGCACTCATCGCGCAGTTCAACACCCCGCAGGACGGATCGACTCCGGCCGCCTGGGTGACCTGGATCACGACGAACTTCACGTCGGGCAACAGCCCGGTGTACATGGCCGCGTACTTCCTGCTGATCATCGGGTTCACGTACTTCTACGTGGCGATCACGTTCAACCCGGTCGAGGTCGCGGACAACATGAAGAAGTACGGCGGTTTCATCCCCGGCATCCGCGCGGGCCGCCCGACGGCCGAGTACCTCGACTACGTGCTCACCCGCATCACGCTCCCCGGCTCCCTGTACCTCGGTCTGATCGCGCTCATCCCGCTCATCGCTCTGGCCACCGTCGGCGCCAACCAGAACTTCCCGTTCGGCGGCGCCTCGATCCTCATCATCGTCGGTGTGGGTCTCGAGACGGTCAAGCAGATCGACGCGCAGCTGCAGCAGCGACACTATGAAGGGCTCCTCCGATGACAGCATCCGCACGTCTTCTCATCGTCGGCCCGCAGGGCTCCGGCAAGGGCACGCAGGGCGTGCGCATCGCCGAGTCCTACGGCATCCCGGTCGTCTCGACCGGCGACATCTTCCGGGCGAACATCAAGGAGGGGACGCCCCTCGGGCAGCAGGTCACGGCGATCCTCGACAAGGGCGACCTCGTTCCGGACGAGCTGACGAGCGAGATCGTGCGCGACCGCCTGTCACAGGAGGATGCCGCTCACGGCTTCCTGCTCGACGGCTACCCGCGCAACACCGCGCAGGTCGCCCACCTCGAGTCGTTCCTCGCCGAACGGGGACAGGCGCTCGACGCCGTCATCCTCCTCGACGTGCCGCGCGAGGAGAGTCTGGAGCGTCTGACACTCCGTGCGACCGAGCAGGGACGCTCCGACGACACCCCGGAGGCCATCGGCCACCGCCTCGACATCTACGAGCGCGAGACCGCTCCGATCCTCGAGGTCTACGGGGCCAAGGGCATCGTCGACCGTATCGACGGCGTCGGCTCCCTCGACGAGATCACCGAGCGTATCGCCGAGGCCCTGGCCGCGCGCGGTCTGCGTCTCGCGGCCTCCGCCTCCTGAGATGTTCCGCCGGTCGATCTACAAGACCCCGGCTCAGCTGCGGGCGATGGTGGAGCCCGGGCTGATCACGGCAGCGGCACTGGACGCCGTCCGCCCCCTGATCAAGGCCGGCGTCACCACCCTCGAACTCGACACCGTGGCGAACCGCACGATCCTCGCCCGCGGCGCCGAGTCGAATTTCCAGCTGGTGCGCGGCTACCACCACACGACCTGCATCTCGGTGAACGAGCAGGTCGTCCACGGGATCCCGGGGGAGCGGGTGCTCCAGCCGGGTGACATCGTGTCGGTCGACTGCGGTGCGCAGTTCCAGGGGTGGAACGGCGACAGCGCGATCACGGTCGTCGTGCCCGACCCGGAGCGCCCGGAGCTCGTCGCCCAGCGCGAAGAGCTCTCCCGCGTGACCGAGGGGTCGATGTGGGCGGGAATCGCCGCCATGGCGTCCGTGTCGTCGATCGACGAGATCGGTGCGGCCATCCAGGACTACATCGAGGCGCAGGGACCGTCCGCCGTTACCGGTGAGCCCTACGGCATCCTGCGCGAGTACGTCGGACACGGCATCGGTCGCAAGATGCACGAAGCCCCCAGCGTCTTCAACTACCGCACACCCGACCGCGGTGAAGACGTGAAGCCCGGCCTCGTGCTCGCGATCGAGCCGATGGTCACCGCCGGCGGGGAGGCGACCTTCATCGAGGAGGACGACTGGACCGTCACCACGGTGGACGGTACGGACGGCTCCCATTGGGAACATAGCGTCGCCCTGCATGATGGGGGTATCTGGGTGCTGACTGCGCCCGATGGTGGAAGAGCCGGACTCGCCCCGTTCGGGGTCGAGCCTCGAGAGATCGGAAAGTAATGGCAGCGGCGAAGAGCAACACCAACTGGTTCGCGATCGGCGTCTCCATCGCCGTCGTCGTGGTGCTGGTGGCGATCGGTGGACTCGTGGTGTTCCTCAACAACCAGGCGACCTCGCCCGGCGCGGCGCCGAAGGCCAACGACACCTTCAACTCCGAGACCGGTGCAGTCTCGTTCGGCGACGGTGAAGACACCATCGCGGTGTTCGTCGACTTCCAGTGCCCGGTCTGCAAGACCTTCGAGGACCAGTTCGGTGCTCAGCTCGAAGCCGCGGCTGCCGACGGCCGCATCACGCTCGAGTACCACCCGATCGCGATCCTCGACCGCTTCTCGCAGGGCACCGAGTACTCCTCACGGTCGGCAGGTGCCGCGTTCTGCGTCGCCGAGTCGAACCCTGACCTGTACCTCGACTTCGCCAAGACGCTCTTCGAGAACCAGCCCGAGGAGAACTCGACAGGTCTGACGAACGACCAGCTGGCCGGCTTCGCGACACAGGTCGGTGCGGATGACGCGGTCTCGTGCATCACCGACGAGACGTACCGCAAGTTCGGTGCGGCGCAGGCGAAGTCCCACGAGATCGCCGGCACGCCGACGGTGGACATCAACGGCACGCGCCTCAACCTGCAGGACCAGGCCGACCTGAAGAAGTTCACCGACCTGATCAGCTGAACCGGCGGCTTCCCGGCCCTGACCGTCAAGTTGCCGGATGGCTCCGGAGCGTCTAACATAGATTTTTGGTGCTTTGTGCCTTGATTCGGCGTGTCCGGCGGCGCAGCACCACAAACCAATCACCCACCGCAGATCGACCGATCTGCAGAAGCGTCAGCGAGGCTATGGCTAAGAAAGACGGTGTCATCGAGATCGAGGGCGTGATCTCCGAGGCTCTGCCCAACGCGATGTTCCGCGTTGAGCTCAGCAACGGACACAAGGTCCTTGCAACGATCTCCGGCAAGATGCGGCAGAACTACATCCGTATCATCCCCGAGGACCGTGTGGTCGTGGAGCTCAGCCCCTACGACCTGACCCGCGGCCGTATCGTCTACCGCTACCGCTGATCGGTCGAGAAGTAACGGCCTGCCCCTGCCCGGGGCGGTACGAAGACAGCGAACAGGAAACATCATGAAGGTCAACCCCAGCGTCAAGCCCATCTGCGATCACTGCAAGGTGATCCGCCGTCACGGCCGCGTCATGGTGATCTGCAAGAGCAACCCGCGTCACAAGCAGCGCCAGGGCTGAGTCCCTGGCGGGCCCGCCGGTCTGATCGACGGGCCCGCGCTGCGCGGCATCGCTCACGCACATCTCACAACTGAAAACACAACGGCAGGATCAGAACTCGCGGAAGCGGGGGACACCTCGGGGCGGAGGCCCGGGCACCGATCCTGTTCCATACCTCCACAACACCCAGGAGAACCGCATGGCACGTCTTGCCGGCGTTGACATCCCGCGCGACAAGCGCGTGGTGATCGCCCTTACCTACATCTACGGCGTCGGCCGTACCCGCTCGGTCGAGATCCTCAAGGCGACGGACATCGACGAGAGCATCCGCGTGAAGGACCTCAGCGACGACCAGCTGATCGCCCTCCGCGACCACATCGAAGGCAACTACAAGGTGGAGGGTGACCTGCGCCGCGAGGTTGCAGCAGACATCCGCCGCAAGGTCGAGATCGGCTCCTACGAGGGCATCCGCCACCGTCGTGGTCTCCCGGTCCGTGGTCAGCGCACCAAGACCAACGCCCGTACCCGCAAGGGCCCGAAGCGCACCGTCGCAGGCAAGAAGAAGGCCCGCTAAGCGCGGCCCCAGGGACTAGGAGAACACTTTCATGGCTGCACCCAAGGCCGCCGCGCGCAAGCCGCGCCGCAAGGAAAAGAAGAACATCGCGCTGGGCCAGGCCCACATCAAGTCGACGTTCAACAACACGATCGTCTCGATCACCGACCCGTCCGGCGCCGTCATCGCCTGGGCATCGTCGGGTGGCGTGGGCTTCAAGGGCTCCCGCAAGTCGACCCCGTACGCCGCAGGCATGGCCGCCGAGTCGGCTGCCCGCCAGGCTGCGGAGCACGGCGTCAAGAAGGTCGACGTCCTCGTGAAGGGTCCGGGCTCCGGCCGCGAGACCGCGATCCGCTCGCTGCAGGCCGCCGGCCTCGAGGTGGGTTCGATCCAGGACGTCACCCCGCAGGCGCACAACGGCTGCCGTCCGCCGAAGCGTCGCCGCGTCTGATTCGCGTGTCGAGCCGCTCGGTCCCTTCGTGGTCTGAGCGGCTCGACGCCCGCGTGCGGGCATCGACTTCCACAACTCAAAACCTCACCCCACCACATGTCATATAGCGGGCATGTGATCGAAAGGAACACAGAGTGCTTATTGCACAGCGTCCCACACTGACCGAGGAAAAGATCGTCGAGAACCGTAGCCGGTTCATCATCGAGCCTCTGGAGCCCGGCTTCGGTTACACGATCGGCAACGCGCTGCGTCGCAGCCTGCTGTCGTCGATCCCCGGTGCTGCTGTCACCAGCGTTCGCATCGACGGCGTGCTGCACGAGTTCAGCACCATCCCCGGCGTGAAGGAGGATGTCACCGAGATCATCCTCAACATCAAGCAGCTCGTCGTCTCGTCGGAGCGCGATGAGCCCATCACCGCGTACCTGCGCAAGACCGGTGCGGGCGAAGTCACCGCCGCTGACATCTCGGCTCCGGCCGGTGTCGAGGTGCAGAACCCCGAGCTCGTCATCGCGACGCTGAACGACACCGCGAAGTTCGAGCTCGAGCTCACCATCGAGCGTGGCCGTGGCTACGTCTCGGCGACGCAGAACCGCAACGAGTACGCCGAGGCCGGTCAGATCCCGATCGACTCGATCTACTCGCCGGTCCTCAAGGTCAGCTACCGCGTCGACGCGACCCGTGCCGGGGAGCGCACCGACTTCGACAAGCTCGTCCTCGACGTCGAGACCAAGTCGGCCATCAGCCCCCGCGACGCCGTCGCTTCGGCTGCGAAGACGCTCACCGAGCTGTTCGGTCTCGCCCGCGAGCTGAACGTCGAGGCCGAGGGCATCGAGATCGGCCCGGCGCCGGTGGAGGCAGTGAACTCCAGCGAGCTGTCGATGCCGATCGAGGACCTCGACCTGTCGGTCCGCTCGTACAACTGCCTGAAGCGTGAGGGCATCAACACCGTTTCTGAGCTCGTCGCCCTGTCGGAGACGCAGCTCATGAACATCCGCAATTTCGGCCAGAAGTCGGTCGACGAGGTGCGCGACAAGCTCATCTCGCTCGGTCTGTCGCTCAAGGATTCGGTGCCCGGTTTCGACGGCGCCCACTTCTACGGCGGCAGCGAAGACGAGTCCTTCTGATACCCGACCTTTCTGACCAGGAGTTAGACGATTATGCCCAAGCCCACTAAGGGTCCCCGCCTCGGAGGCGGCCCCGCACACGAGCGCCTGATGCTTGCCAACCTCGCGGCGGCGCTCTACACCCACAAGTCGATCAAGACGACCGAGACCAAGGCCAAGCGCCTTCGTCCGCTCGCCGAGCGTCTGATCACCTTCGCCAAGCGTGGCGACCTGCACGCGCGTCGTCGCGTGCTGTCGGTCATCGGTGACAAGGAAGTCGTGCACGTCCTGTTCTCCGAGATCGCGCCGCTCGTCGCTGACCGTGAGGGCGGCTACACCCGCATCACGAAGGTCGGCAACCGCAAGGGCGACAACGCGCCGATGGCCGTGATCGAGCTCGTCCTCGAGCCCGTCACCCCGAAGGCGAAGTCGACCAAGAAGGCTGCTGCTCCGAAGGCCGAGAAGGCCGAGAAGCCGGCTGAGGTCGTCGAGGAGGCTCCCGCTGAGGAGACTCCCGCCGACGAGACCGTCGAGGCCGGCGCCGAGTCGCAGGCCGAGGGCGAAGCAGCCGAGGCTGCCGCCGAGGACGCTGTCGAGAAGAAGTCCGAGTAAGTACTTCGCTCACGAAGAAGCCCGCCACCCCGAAAGGGATGGCGGGCTTCTTCGTTTATCCGGTGACGTCGTCAGCGGGTACGCAGATCCTTGCGCAGGATCTTCCCCGAGCTCGACTTGGGGATCACATCGATGAACTCCACCTGGCGTACCTTCTCGTGCGGCGCGACATGCGAGGCGACGTGGGCCATGACCGCCTCGGCATCGAGTTCGGCTTCCGGCTGGCGTACGACGAAGGCCTTGGGCACCTCCTGGCCGTCCTCATCGAGTGCGCCGATCACGGCGGCATCCGCGATGGAGGGATGCTCGAGCAGCACGGCTTCCAGCACGGCCGGAGCCACCTGGTAGCCCTTGTACTTGATGAGCTCCTTGAGCCGGTCGACGATACGGTAGATGCCCTCATCGGTGACGGTGGCGACATCACCGGTGTGCAGCCAGCCGTCGGCATCGAGCATCTCTGCCGTGGCGTCCGGGCGGTTGAGGTAGCCGACCATGACCTGCGGTCCCCGCACCCACAGTTCGCCGGGCTCGCTCGCGCCCTCTGCCGGCACTGTGACGTCTTCGCCCGAATCGGGATCGACGAGCCGTGCTTCGGTGTTCGGCACGAGGGGCCCGATGGTCGAGCGGTCGATGTCGGTGCGTGCCTCGGAGATGAGGTTGACCGCGGGGCTGGTCTCGGTCATGCCGTACCCCTGGGTCACGATGCACCCCAAGCGGTTGGCCACCGCCGAGGCCAGGGCGCCGTCGAGAGGAGCGGCGCCGGAGAAGATCACCTTCACGGCGGAGAGGTCGTACTGGTCGACGATCGGATGCTTCGCGAGCGCGACCGCGATCGGGGGAGCGACGAACACCCAGGTGGTGCGGTGCTCGGCGATGATGCGCAGGAACTCGGGGAGGTCGAACTTCGGCATCGTGACGAGCCCGGCCCGTTGACGCAGCGCGAAGTTCAGCAGTACCGTCATGCCGTAGATGTGGAAGAAGGGCAGGACGGCGAGCACCCGGTCACTGGCATCGACGCCGAGGACCGGACGGCACTGCGACACGTTGGCCACCAGGTTGCGGTGCGTGAGCATGACGCCCTTCGGGCGGCCGGTCGTTCCCGAGGAGTAGGGGAGGACGGCGAGATGGGTCGCCGGGTCGAATGTCACGTCCGGTGCGGGGTGCCTTTCGCCGAGGAGCGCGGGGAGGGACGGGTGGCCCTCGGCGCCGTCGAGAACGATCACGTGGTCGGCGTCGAACCCGAGCCTGTCCGCGGCGGCCTGTGCGCCGGGAAGCAGAGGGGAGACCGTCACGAGCCAGGTCGCTCCGGCGTCGGTGAGCTGGTTCGCGATCTCGTCGGCGGTGTAGAGGGAGTTGATGGTGGTGGCCGTCGCCCCCGCGCGGAGGATGCCGTGGAAAACGGTGGCGAAGGCCGGGATGTTCGGACAGAGGACGCCGACAGTGGTGCCCACCCCGACTCCGCGTGCCGCGAGGGCGCCGGCGAAAAGGTCGATCTGTCCGACGAGCTGCCGGTAGGTGGTGGTCGCCCCGCTCATCCCGTCGACGAGGGCGATGGTGTCGAGTTCGGCTTCGGAGAGATCGCCGAACAGGAACTCGTGGATGGAGACCTCGGGGATCTCCACATCGGGATAGGTACTGCGAACCATGAGATCTCCTTCGATCCGGGCAGGCTGACGACGACGTCGAATGCGATCCAGTGTCGCACACAATGGCACTGCGTCCCAGGGGTGACGGGCCTCAGACGGCGTCGTTCGACCGGTAGCGGGTACTCGGGCGGCCCTTGGTCGAGTAGTCGAGTGTGCGGGTCGCTCGGCCGGAGCCGGCGAGATGCTCGAGGTAGCGGCGGGCGCTGACGCGGGAGATCTCGAGGTCGTCGCCGATCTCGGTCGCCGAAGCGTCGGGGCGCGCAGCGAGAGCTGCGCAGACACGATCGAGCGTCTCGGCGCTCAGTCCCTTGGGGAGCCCGAGTCGCTGTCGGAACGCGATGATCGCATCCGCGGCCTCGACCCGTCGCACCACGTCATGCAACTCGGTGTGATCGCGCAACAGCAGCGTCGCTCCGATGCCTTCGCCGTCTGCCTCGCTTCCGGTGCTGCGGGCGACGAGCACGTGCGCCCCGACGATCACCGGCCGGCCGGCGGACTCGCCCTCCCGGAGCACCGTGGCGAGCTCTGTGCCCAGGACCTCGGCGGCGGGTTCGCCATCGAGATCGGCGGCATCCCTGTCGAGGAATCGGGCGGCGGCGTCGTTGACGAGCGTGATCCGCCCGGTGCCGTCGACCGTGATGACCCCTTCGCTCAGACCGTGCAGCGTGGTCTCCTGGTTCTTCACCAGAGCGGCGATCTGGTGGGGTTCGAGACGGTAGATGCGCCGCCGGATGATGGAGGTCACCCACGCCGAGCCGAATACCCCGAGAACAGCGGCCGCCAGCATCGCCGAGATCAGCCAGACGAGATTGGCCGAGAACTCCTCGTTCAGCTCCGACTCGAGAATCCCGACGGATGCGGTGCCGATAACGTCGCCCTCATCGTCACGGATGGGCACCTTGACCCGCCACGACGTGCCGAGCGTGCCGGTCTGCGTGCCGACGTAGATCTCGCCGGCGAGGGGGATCGACGGGTCGGTGGAGACCTTCTCGCCGATGCGCTCCGGATTCGGGTGCGAGTAGCGGATGCCGTCTTCGTTGGCGACGACGACGTAGGCGAGATCGGAGGCCTCGCGGATGACCTCGGCGATCGGCTGGATGGCTGCGGAGGGCTCGGCATCGTCGAACGCCGCGTGCACCGTCGGGAGCGCGGCGATCGACTGGGCCACGGCCTGCATCCGGTCCTTGTACGCCTCGCGGAGAGCCTGCTCCTGGAACGCGCCGGCCACGATGCCGGTCGCCAGGGTCACCAGGAACACGATCAGCGCCTGCAGCACGAGCAACTGCACGCGGAGCGTCATCTTCGAGGCCACCTGCTCATTCTGGCCCTTCGGCGAGTGCGGTGCGAGCGGGCGGGAGCGCCGCTCGTGACCAATAGTTCCGAAACTCCGACCAATGGTTTCCGAAGCTGGAGCAGGCGCAGCTCCCGCTCCAGGGTGGAGCCACAGCACCACGAACGCTCAAGGAGGAGCGCACATGAAGAACGCACGCATCGCAACCCTGGCCGGGCTGGCCGCGGTCGCAGCCCTCACACTCACCTCGTGCGCGGGAGGCAGCGCAGCGACCGACGACGGTGGAGGGGAAGCAGAGACCGCCACCGTCACCGACGTCTCGATCGTGGTCCCGGCGGATCCCGGTGGGGGATGGGATCAGACGGGCCGGGCGCTGTCGCAGGTGCTCACGCAGGACGACCTCGTGGCCTCCGCCCCGGTGACCAACGTGGGCGGTGCCGGTGGCACGGTCGGCCTCGCCCAGCTCGCCAACGAGAAGGACCCGAACACGCTGATGGTGATGGGCCTGGTCATGGTCGGAGCGGTCGAGACCAACGCCTCGGCCGTGCGGATCGAGGACACCACACCGATCGCCCGGCTCACCGACGAACCGCTCGTCGTGGTGGTGCCGGCCGACTCGAAGTACGACACGCTCGAAGACCTCGTCGAAGACGTCGTCGACAACGGCCAGGCGGTCACGATCACCGGCGGCTCGGCGGGCGGCGCCGACCACATCCTCGCCGGTCTCATGCTCGAGGAAGCAGGACTCGACGGGGCCGAGATCGCCGAGAAGCTGAACTACACGCCGAACTCCGGCGGCGGTGAGGCCGTTCCGCTGCTGATCGGCGGCAAGGTCGCCGCGGGCATCTCGGGCGTCGGCGAGTTCGCGCAGCACATCGAGAGCGGCGCGCTCAAGGCTCTGGCTGTCTCGAGCGAGGAGCCGGTGTCGCAGCTCCCGGATGTCCCGACCATCACCGAGGAGGGGTACGACGTGGTCCTGACCAACTGGCGCGGCGTGATCGCCCCCGGTGGCATCTCCGACGGCGAGAAGGACGAGCTGGTGCGCGTGATCACCGAGCTGCACGAATCCGAGGCGTGGACGGAGCAGCTGGAGACCAAGGGGTGGACCGACGCGTTCCTGGTCGGCGCGGAGTTCGATGACTTCCTCACCGGGAACATCGAAGAGGTCACGGCGACGCTGAAGAACATCGGTCTGGTGCAGTGACATGACGGTCCCCGCCTCATCGGGGACCGAGGAGCAGGGGGTGCGGGTCGACCACGATGGTCGACCCGCACGCCGCTCTCCCTCCGTCCCCCTCGGCGAGCTCGTGTTCGCCGGAATCATGGTCGCGCTCGGCGTCTTCGCCGTCGTCGGCATCTTCCTGATCCACGTCCCCGTCGGGATGAAGGCCGGTCCGACGGTCTTCCCGATCTTCGTCTCGGTCATCCTGCTCGCCTCGGCCGTCGCCGTTCTCATCGGCGTGCTGCGCGGGGAGCGCGGCGGTGCGGAGGAGGCGGAGGACATCGATGAGAGCCTGCCGACCGACTGGGTCACCCTCGCCAAGCTGGCCGGTCTCGTCGTCGCGCACCTGCTCCTGATCGAGCCGCTGGGGTGGGCGCCGGCGGCCGCTCTGCTGTTCGGCGGGGTCGCGTGGTCGCTCGCCGCCAAGCGGTGGTGGATGGCGTTCCTGATCGGCATCCTGGTCGCGCTCGTGATCCAGGTCGTCTTCGGCGGTCTGCTCGGCCTGTCGCTGCCCTGGGGCCCTGCTCTCGGCTGGCTCGGAAGGATGTTCTGATGGACAGTTGGACCCTGCTCCTGGAGGGCTTCGCGACCGCGCTGCAGCCGCAGTACCTCGCCTTCGCCTTCCTCGGCGTCTTCGTCGGCACCGCGGTCGGGGTGCTCCCGGGCATCGGCCCCGCGATGACGGTGGCGCTGCTGCTTCCCCTCACATACACGCTCGACCCCGCAGCGGCGCTGATCACGTTCGCGGGCATCTACTACGGCGGCATGTACGGCGGCTCGACGACGAGCATCCTCCTGAACACACCGGGGGAGTCGGCCTCGATAGTCACGGCGATCGAGGGCAACAAGATGGCCAGGATGGGGCGGGGCGCTGCCGCGCTCGCCACCGCCGCCATCGGGTCCTTCATCGCCGGCACCCTGGCGACGCTGGGCCTCACGCTGCTCGCACCGCTGCTCGCGCAGTTCGCCGTGAACCTCGGGCCCGCCGACTACGTGGCCCTCATCGTCATCGCGTTCATCACGGTCGGCGCGCTGATCGGCAGCTCGATCTCGCGCGGCATGCTCTCGCTCGGCGTCGGCCTCTTCCTCGGGCTGGTCGGCACCGATTGGCTCTCCGGCCAGCAGCGCTACACGCTGGGGCTCCCGGCGCTGTCCGACGGCGTCGACATCGTGCTGGTCGCCGTCGGCCTGTTCGCGGTCGGGGAGACGTTCTACATCGCCGCCCGGTTGCGGCACGGCGGGGTCGACGTGATCCCCGTGACTCGCGGGTGGCGCTCGTGGATGACGAGGTCCGACTGGCGGAGGTCCTGGAAGCCGTGGTTGCGCGGCACGGCGATCGGCTTCCCGATCGGCACGATCCCCGCCGGCGGCGCGGACGTCGCCACGTTCCTGTCGTATGCGACCGAGCGCAAGCTGTCGAAGCACCGCGACGAGTTCGGCCGCGGTGCGATCGAGGGCGTCGCCGGTCCGGAGTCGGCGAACAACGCCGCGGCCGCCGGAGTGCTGGTGCCCCTGCTCACGCTGGGCCTGCCGACGACGGCGACTGCGGCGATCATCCTCACGGCGTTCCAGTCGTACGGCATCCAACCGGGACCGCTGCTGTTCGAGAGCCAGTCGAACCTGGTGTGGGCGCTCATCGCGAGCCTCTACATCGGCAACGTGATCCTGATCGTGCTCAACCTGCCGCTCGTGGGCATGTGGGTGAAGCTGCTGCAGATCCCGCGGCCGTATCTGTACGCGGGCATCCTCCTGTTCGCGGTGTTCGGGGCATACGCACTGCACAGTTCGCCGTCGGACATCGTGATCCTGCTGATCGTCGGCATCCTCGGCTACTTCATGCGCAGGTACGGCTATCCGGTCGCGCCGCTCGTGGTCGGCATGATCCTGGGGCCGATGGCCGAGGAGCAGCTGCGCAAGGCGCTGCAGCTGAGCCAGGGGGATCTGAGCACGCTCGTCATGCAGCCGTTCGCGGCGATCGCCTACGGGGTGCTCGCCCTGCTGATCGTCGGCGGACTCTGGTTGCGGCGTCGCCAGCGCCGGTACGAGCAGGCGCTGACCGCGTCGATCGCGGTGCCGATCAAGGCGGACTCCGAGGTCTGATCCGCGACGCGGGTTCGAGAGGGGAGGAGGCCGCGAGTAGGCTGATCCGGTGAGTGACGTACAGGCCCCCGCACGAGGGCCTCGCGCCTACGCGGCGTTCATCGGCATCGGCCTTCTCGCCGGCCTCCTCTCCGGACTCTTCGGCGTGGGCGGTGGCACGGTCATCGTTCCGCTTCTCGTGCTCCTGCTGCACTTCGATCAGCGCCTCGCGGCAGGGACATCCCTCGCGGCGATCGTGCCGACGGCGAGCGTCGGCGTCATCTCCTACGCCACGACCGGGTCTGTCGCCTGGATCCCCGCGATCATCCTCGCCGCGGGCGCCGTGGTGGGGGCGCAGATCGGCACGCGGCTGCTGCCGCGCATCTCGCAGACCGCCCTGCGTTGGGGCTTCGTCGGCTTCCTGCTGGTCGTGATCGTCAGCCTCTTCCTGGTCATCCCCTCGCGCGATGCCGCGTTCGAACTGTCCTGGCTGACAGGTATCGCCCTCGTCGGCGTGGGCATCGGCACCGGCATCCTCGCCGGGCTCATCGGCGTCGGCGGCGGTGTGATCGTCGTGCCCGTGCTGATGCTGGCGTTCGGCACCAGCGACCTGGTCGCCAAGGGCACGTCGCTGCTCATGATGATCCCGACGGCGATCTCGGGCACCGTGGGAAACCTCCGCAACCGCAACGTCGATCTGCTCGCCGCGCTGCTCATCGGCGTCTCCGCCTGCACGACGACGGCGCTCGGGGCATGGTTGGCGACGATCGTCGATCCGACTCTCGGCAACATGCTGTTCGCGGCATATCTGGTCGTGATCGCGGTGCAGATGGCGATCAAGGCGGTCAGAGGGCGCAAGCGGGCCTGAGCGTGTCCGGATGAAGGGATCTTCATCCACGGCTCATCTGCCCATCATGATCGACGGGCATCATGGGGTCATGCCCACTCCACGTCGCCTTCTCGTCACCGGCGCCCTGATCGCGATCCCGGTCGCCTTCGCGGTCGGAAGCGTCGTGCTGGCGCAGATGCCGCCCTCGCCGCGGATCCCTACCGAACCCGTGTCGGTGCAGCTCGCGCCGCCGGTGCCGAGCGAGGTGCCTGCGCCCGTGCCTGCGCCGGCACCTGCGCCTGCGCCGGGACCTGCGCCGGCCCCTGCCCCGGCACCGGTACCTGCGCCTGCGCCCGCCCCACCCGCTGGCGACGACGACGATGACGGTGGCGGCGATGATGACTGACGCCCCTACCCTGCCCCTGGATCTCGACGAGAGCGCCACGCCGCACGCGCCGACGCGTGCGGCGGCGCAGGGCCTCGCGGCCACCGGTGCGCCGCTGCGCACCTTGCGCCGCCGCACTCTGCCCGCCCGCTGGCGTATCACGCTGTGGATCATCCTCAGCACCGCCATCACGCTCCTCGCCGTCGGCATGGTCGGCCGCAGCATCTTCCTCGCCGGTGTGGAGCAGTCGGCCAACGCCGAGATCGAGCAGGAGGCCTCTGAGTTCTCCCGATTCGCGGAGGATGCCGCGGCCAGTGGTCACACCACGGCCGAGGAGCTGGTCAGCGAGTACGTCGCCCGCCAGTCCGTGCACGAGAACGAGGTCGTGATCGCCACCGTCGAGGGGGCAGTGATCGCGGTCGCGAACGGCCGGGTGCAAGCGACGGATGCCTCCGCGCTCGCTGCAGTGCCGGGCGGCGAGGCGCTCGTGAACCGACTGCTCGATGAGCCGTCGGCGTCCGGCGCGATGGATGCGCCCGACGTGGGCCCCCTGCGCTGGGGTCGGTTGGAGTTCACCACCGGTGATCGCGGTGGCGCGGTGCTGATCGTGCAGTACACGCAGGAGGCGCGCTCGCAGGTCGACGCGGGATTCGCCACGATCGCGTGGGTGGCGCTGATCGGGATCCTGCTCAGCTCCGGCGTCGCCTGGCTCGTCGCCGGGCAGATCCTGGCTCCCGTGCGAGAGGTGTACCGGGTCGCCCGCGACATCGGAGAGCACGACCTCTCGGCGCGCGTGCCGGTCGAGGGCACCGACGACATCGCGGCCGTGGCCACGACCTTCAACCAGATGCTCGACCGCCTCGAGGCCGTGCACGCGACGCAGCAGCGGTTCGTCGACGATGCGGGACACGAGCTGCGCACGCCGATCACCATCGTCCGCGGCCAGTTGGAACTGCTGAGCGAAGACCCGGAGGAGCGTGCGGCGACCCTGCGTCTCGTCAGCGACGAGCTCGACCGGATGAGCCGCATCGTCACCGACCTGCTCGTGCTCGCGAGGGCCGAGCAGCCCGACTTCGTGCGGGTCGCGAACTGCGACACCGCCGCCCTCACCCTCGACATCGAGGCCAAGGCGCAGAACCTCGGAGATCGTCGCTGGCAGCTCATGGAGGTGGCCGAGGGGACGGCGGCGCTCGATCCCCAGCGGGTGACCCAGGCCGTGCTGCAGCTCGCGGCGAACGCGGTGCAGGTGACCGAGACAGGTGACCGCATCCTCATCGGCTCGCGCTTCGACGGCGAGGGGAGCGAGCGGCGGCTGCGGCTGTGGGTGCGCGACTCCGGTCCCGGGGTCGCCGTGGCCGACGCCGAGCGCATCTTCGAGCGCTTCGCCCGCGGCGACAGCTCTGGTGCGCGACGAGGGTCGGGGCTCGGGCTCGCGATCGTGCGGGCGATCACCGATGGACACGGCGGTTCAGCCTGGGTCGACAGCGTGTTCGGAGAAGGTGCCACGTTCGGCATCGACCTTCCGGCACCCACCACCACGCGGTTCGACACCGCGGCAGAGAGGAGCGAGTGAGATGCGCAGCATCCTCATCGCGGAAGACGACCCGCACATCACCTCGTTCGTCCGCCGGGGCCTGCGCGCGGCCGGCTACGAGACCGCCGAGGCGGCCGACGGCCACACCGCGCTGCTGATGGCACGCAGCGGCATGTTCGATCTGGTGCTGCTCGACATCGGGCTCGGCGGCATGGACGGTTTCGACGTGCTCGCCAACCTGCGCGGCGAGGGCGTCGCGACACCGGTCATCATCCTCACCGCCCGTGACTCGGTCATCGACACGGTGCGGGGCTTGGAGAGCGGGGCGAACGACTACGTCACCAAGCCGTTCCAGTTCGCCGAGCTCATCGCCAGGGTGCGGCTGCGGATCGGCGACGGCGAGGGACGGGCGGCCGGCCCCGTGCTCACCCACGGCGATGTGCGGGTGGATGTGCGCGCCCGCACGGTCACGGTCGACGGTGACATGCGCGAGCTCACCTCGCGGGAGTTCGCCCTGCTCGAGGTTTTCCTGCAGAATGCCGGCCAGGTGCTGTCGCGCGACCAGCTGATCGGGCACGTGTGGGGGATGGACTTCGATCCGGCCTCCAACGTGGTCGACGTGTACGTGCGGGCGCTGCGCGGCAAGATCGGTGTCGATCGTATCGAGACGGTGCGCGGGGCGGGATACCGATTCCGATGAGTGATCCCACCCATACCCCTACCGAGAACGCGCGCCGGGTGGCCGAGCCGTCGGCGGTCGAGCGCACGCGATTCTCGACGATGCCGCCGCAGCGCCCGACTCCGTTCCCCGGTCGCAACTCGGCCGGAGGTGGCTTCGCGGTGCGCCGGCTCGGGCGCGGGCGCATCCTCAGCCTCCTCGCCCTCGGACTCGTGCTGATCGCGGGGCTCGCCATGGCGCTGTCGTCGCTGTCTCAGGGCGCCGGCCCCGGCCGGGTGACCATGCCGATCGCCGTGACTCTCACCGTGTTCCTGCTCGCGGTGTGGGCGTGGACATCCACCGGCCTCGATGACACGCTCGTCGCCTTCCTCGCCGCGATCGCCCTGATTGTCACCGGCGTGCTGCCGGCGAGCGACTTCTTCGCCTCCCTCGGCGACGAGACGATCTGGCTGCTCATAGGCGCGTTCGTGATCGCCTCCGCAGTGTCGTCCTCCGGCCTCGCTCTGCGCGGTGCCTCGCATCTGCTGCGGTTCGCACGCGGGCCGCGGAGCCTGTTCCATCTGACGACCGTCGCCCTCACGCTCACCGCCTTCGCCGTGCCCGCCACCTCCGGGCGCGCCGCGCTCGCCGTCCCCGTGCACACGGCGGTCGCGGCCGCGCTTCCCGGACGCGAGCGGGTGATCCGCGCCCTCGCCCTGCTGATGCCGACCGTGGTCCTGCTCTCGGCCGTCGGCTCGCTGCTCGGCGCGGGGGCGCACATCGTGACGGATCAGCTGCTGCGGGCCGCGGGCGAGCAGGGCTTCACGTTCCTGAGCTGGCTCTGGCTCGGGCTGCCCCTCGCCGTGGTCTCGTCGCACCTGGCCTGCGAGCTCATCCTCTGGCGCTTCACCCGCCGCGACGACCGCAGCACGCCGCTGCGGATGAGCGCGACGGATATCGGCCGCTCCGCATCGACCGCCGTGACCGGGCCGCTCAGCACCATGGAGCGACGCGCTGGCGTGCTGCTGGGCGGTGTGATCCTCCTCTGGGCCACGGAACCGCTGCACCATCTGTCGCCGGCACTGGTCGCCCTCATCGGAGCCGTCGCCGCCGTGACGCCCGGGATCGGCTGCCTGACCTTCCCCGCTGCGATCAAGCGCGTGCCGTGGTCGCTGCTGCTGTTCCTCGCCGCGACTCTCGCGCTGGCATCCGCGCTCACCAGCACGGGCGCCGCCGCCTGGTTGAGTTCGTCGGCGCTCGCCCCGCTCCGGGGGCTCGGCGCCGCGGGGGCCGTCGCGTTCGTGCTCGTGGTCATCGCGATCTCGATCGCCGCGCACCTGCTGATCCCGTCGCGGTCGGCCCGCTCCGCCGCGATCGTCCCGGTCGTGATCGCGCTCGCGCCCGCACTCGGCGTCTCCCCGATGGCGGCGGCGTTCGCCTCGACCGCCGCGGCCGGGTTCTGCCACACGCTCCCCAGTTCGGCGAAGCCGGTCGCCATGTTCGCCGACCCCGACATCGTGAGCGGGGGCTTCACCCCGCTGGACCTGCGCCGGCTCTCGGGGCTGCTGGCACCGGCGATGTTCGTGCTCGTGGCCGTCTTCGCCCTGTGGGTGTGGCCTCTGATGGGGCTGCCGCTGCTGCTCTGATCCGCGGCCTCGGCCCCTCTCACACCCGCTTCACTCCGCGTGCACCGCCGGTGCACCGGTGCTCGTCGTGCCCGCACACCGGGCGCTCGTCGCCCGTCTCGGGCGCAGAAGGAGGAATCATGTCGTTCCACACCCCGCAGCGCATCCTGGTCGCACCCAGTGGCTTCAAGGAGAGCCTGAGCGCCGAGGCCGTGGCCCAGGCCATCGCCGCCGGCGTTCGTCGGGTCATCCCCGGCGTGCAGGTGGACGAGTACCCGGTGCCGGACGGCGGAGAGGGCACGGCCGCCGCGCTCGCCGCGGCGACCGGAGGCGAGCTCATCCCGGCACGGGTGACGGGCCCCGTCGGCGACCCGGTGGATGCGCACTGGGCACGGCTCGGTGGGCACGCCATCGGAACCGCCGTGGTCGAGATGGCGTCGGCGGCGGGTCTGCGGCTCGTGCCGCGCGATCGCCGCGACCCGGGGGAGACGACGACGCGCGGCGTGGGCGAGCTGATCGCCTCTGCACTGGACGCCGGTGCGGAGCGGATCGTGGTCGGCTGCGGCGACTCCGGCACGAGCGACGGCGGTGCCGGGGCGCTCGAAGCGCTCGGCGTGCGCATCCTCGACCGAGACGGTGTGCCGATCACCGCGGGCGGGCGGCATCTCCGCGATGCGGTGCGCCTCGATCTCGCGGGTCTTCATCCCCGCATCGGCGAGGTCGAGATCGTGCTCGCCTGCAACATCCACAACGTCCTGTGCGGACCGCGCGGCGTGGCCAGGGTGTTCGGTCCGCAGAAGGGAGCGACGTCCGAGCAGGTCGAGGAGCTCGCGGACGCCCTCGACGTCTGGGCCGGTCTGCTCGAGGAGCAGAGTCCGTTCGGAGCGGCGATGGATGTGCGCACCGGCGGCGGCACCGGCGCCTCTGGCGGGCTCGGAGCGGGTCTCGCCGCCGTGCTCGGTGCGCGTCTCGCCCCGCGTTTCGAGGTGCTCCTCGACAGCGGGCTGCTGCCCGAGCCCCTCGATGAGCTGATGGCGGTGGCCGATCTCGTCATCACCGCCGAAGGGGCGATCGACTTCCAGACGCCTCGGGGCAAGGTGCCGGCCGAGATCGCGATGCGCGCCAGAGTCGCCGGCGTGCCGGTGCTCGGCATCGCCGGATCGCTGGGTGTCGGCGCGCCGACCGTGCATGACATCGGCATCGACGCGATCGCCTCGATCATCACCGTGCCGATGCCCCTCGAACAGGCGGTGGAACACGGCGAGGCACTGCTGCGCGACGCCGCGGAGCGCAGCATGAGGATGGTGCTGCTCGGATCGGCGATGTCCGCACGTGCGGCCTGAACTCCCGGGAGCCGACCCGCGGCCTGGTTCGCTGCCACCCCTCGGTAGGATCGAGGGGTGGCAGTGAACCAAGATCTGGTCGGCCGGGAGTTCCCGCCGACGGCCCCGTACCTCGTCGGCCGCGAGAAGGTGCGCGAGTTCGCTCGTGCCGTCTTCGCCGACGCCCCGCAGCACACCGACCTGAAGGCGGCCCGCGCGGCGGGCTTCTCCGACGTCGTGGCGCCGCCGACCTTCGCGATGGTCATCCAGGACCTCACGCTCCAGCAGCTCCTGGGGCAGGAGGATTCCGGCATCGTGCTCGCGCGCACCATCCACGCCGAGCAGCGCTTCACCTACACGCGCCCCATCGTCGCGGGCGACGAGCTCACCGCGCAGCTGCGCGTCACCGGCATCCGGATGATGGGCGGCAACGCGATGATCACCAGCGAGGCCGAGATCACCGACCCCGCGGGCGCTCACGTCGTCACCGCCACCAGCGTGCTGCTGGTCGGTGCCGAGCCGAGCGCGGATGAAGGAGAGGCCGCCTGATGGGCTACACCGTCGGAGACGTGCTCGCCGAGCGCACCGTGCACCTCACCCGCGAATCGCTGGTGCGTTACGCGGGAGCGTCCGGTGACTTCAACCCGATCCACTACCGCGATGATGTCGCCGCGTCCGTCGGGCTTCCCGGCGTGCTCGCGCACGGCATGCTCACGATGGGCATCGCCTCGTCGGTGGTCGTCGCGGCGCTCGACCCGGCCACCCGCATCCTCGACTACGGCGTGCGCTTCACCAAGCCGGTCGTGGTCGACCCCGACGAGGGCGCTGACGTCACCGTCGTCGCCACCGTGGGTGCCGTCGACGACGAGGCCGTGCGCATCGACCTCAAGGTCACGTTCGGCGAGACCACCGTGCTCGTCAAGGCGCAGCTGCGCATCGCTGTCCGATGAGGGCGAGCTGATGCGGGAGATCGAGCCGGTCCGTCTGGCGGAGCTGACCACGCTGCGCACAGGAGCAGCACCGGAGCGGATGTTCGAGGCGACGACGACGCCGGGTCTCGTCGATGCTCTGCGTGAGGCGTGGGCGCGCGGCGACGAGTGGTTCGTCCTCGGTGGCGGCTCCAACCTCTTCGTGGGCGACGAGCCGTTCGAGGGCACGGTCATCCGCGTGCGCACGGAGGGCATCGACGAGCTGCCGTCCCCGCACGCGGGCCGCATCCGTCTGCGCGCGCAGGCCGGCCACGGGTGGGACGACCTCGTCGCGTATGCCGTCGCCCACGGGTATGCGGGCCTCGAGGCCATGAGCGGGATCCCCGGCACGGTCGGCGCCGCCCCCGTGCAGAACATCGGGGCGTACGGGCAGGAGATCCAGGAGACGCTGGTCGAGGTCGAGCTGATCGACGAGTCGACCGGCGAGATCTCGACGGTTCCCGCTGCCGAGCTCGGGCTGGGTTTCCGCACCTCGGTGCTCAAGCATCACCATGGCAGTGTGCCGCTGCGCCGTGCCGTGATCCTCTCCGTGACCGTCGACCTGCTGATCGCGGGCGAGCGTGTGGTGCGCGGTGAGCAGCTGCGTCGGGCACTGGGTCTGACCGATGAGACACCGGTTCCGCTCGGCTGGGTGCGCGAGCGCATTCTCTCGACTCGCGCGTCGAAGGGCATGCTGCTCGACGCGGATGACCCCGACACCCACGGCGTCGGCTCCTTCTTCCAGAACGCGATCGTGACGGCGGCGGTCGCCGGCTCGTTGCCCCCGGAGTGCCCGCGCTGGCCGGTCGCCCCCGATCTGGACGCCGTGACCGTGATCCCGCTGGCGTCTTACGACGGACAGGTGCCGCTATCGAAGCCCGCGGCGGTCTCCGACGTGAAGGTGAGCGCGGCCTGGCTGATCGAGCAGGCGGGCATCCGCAAGGGGTTCAAGCTCCCGCGCTCCCGCGCATCCGTGTCGACGAAGCATGCGCTCGCGCTGACCAACCGTGGCGGGGCGACCGCGGGTGAGGTCGCCGAGCTCGCCCGGTTCATCCAGAGCAGGGTGCACGCCGAGTTCGGTCTCGTGCTGCAGCCGGAGCCGGTTCTCGTCGGCGTCGAACTCTGAGGCGTCGAACTCCAAGGCGTCGAACCGCAGGCACGTCGGCTGTCGCGGCTACACTCGCGGCATGAGCGGATTGATCCCGTACCTGCTGTTCCCCGGCAACGCCGCGGAGGCGCTGCGTCATTATCGATCGGTGTTCGGCGGTGAGCTCCAGCTGCTCGACTACGCCACCGCGGGGAGGCACGACGGCCCCGGCGATGCGATCGCGCACGGGCAGCTGAGCGGACTGGTCGAGATCGCCGGAGCGGATGCCGGAGCCGATGACGATGCCGTGCAGATGGGCGGCATGTTCCTCTCGCTCCTCGGCACGGCCGACGCCCTCACTCTGACCGACTGGTACGACGAGCTCGCCGGCGGCGGCCGCGTGATCGACGCACTGCAGAAGCGACCCTGGGGTGACTTCGACGGCACGCTCGTCGACCGTTACGGCGTGCGCTGGCTGATCGGCTTCCGTCCCGAGGACTGAGGTGTCCCGCTGCCGAAGTAGGAACGAGACGACGGCAGGAGGATCAACACGACCGCCGCCGTGGTGACGGCGAGGGCCGCGATGGCGACCCAGAACTCCCAGATCGGGGCTGCTACCGCCGGAACATAGAGCGCGAGCGGGAGCGGGAACAGCAGGGTCGCGTATCGGGCCCACGACTTTCGTCTGATCACGAGCACCGTGATGGTCGCGTAGACGACCACCGGTACGAAGGCGAGCGCACTGAGCCACTGACGCGACTCTCCTCCCCAGTACCAGAGGAAGGGAGCGACCGCGAGGGAGAGGAAGAAGACCAGCACGGTCACCGTGATCAGGATGGGGAATGCCACCCGCAGAGTCACCGGCATCCGCTCATACTCCTGCTCGCCGTTCGTCATGCCTCCAGTATCGCTGACCCTCGCCTGAGGGCAGGAGACGTCGTGACGAAGGCCCCTCCCATCTGCAGACGGGAGGGGCCTTCGTCGGGTTCCGCGGGTCAGGTGAACAGACGCTGCAGGCGCTGCACGCCCTCGAGCAGCTGCTCGTCGCCCAGTGCGTATGACATGCGGATGTAGCCGGAGGGACCGAAGGCCTCGCCGGGGACGACCGCGACCTCGGCCTGGTCGAGGATGAGATCGGCGAGTTCGAGCGAGGTGGTCGGGGTCACGCCGCCCCAGGTGCGGCCCAGCAGGCCCTGCACGTCGGGGTACACGTAGAACGCGCCCAGCGGGTTCGGTACGACGAGGCCGTCGATCTTCGACAGCTCCGAGACGATCAGCTGGCGGCGACGGTCGAAGGCCTGGCGCATCTGCTCGGCCTCGTCCTGCGGGCCGGTGAGCGCGGCGATCGCGGCCTTCTGGGCGACGTTGTTCACGTTGCTGGTGAGGTGCGACTGCAGGTTGCCGGCGATCTTGATGGCATCGGCCGGGCCGACCATCCAGCCCACGCGCCAGCCGGTCATGGCGTAGGTCTTCGCGACGCCGTTGACGAGGATCGTCTGGCCGGCGACCTCGGGCACGGCGTCGACGATCGAGGTGGCCTTGACACCCTCGTAGGTGAGGTTCTGGTAGATCTCGTCGCTGATGATCCAGATGCCGTGCTCGAGCGCCCACTCGCCGATGGCCTTGGTCTCCTCGGCGGTGTAGACGGAGCCGGTGGGGTTCGACGGGGAGACGAACACGAGGGCGGTGGTGCGGGCGGTGCGTGCGGCTTCGAGCTGCGCGACCGTGACCTTGTACTCCTGGTCGGCCCCGGCGAAGACCTCGACGGGGGTGCCGTCGGCGAGGCGGATGGCCTCGGGGTACGTGGTCCAGTACGGGGCGGGCAGCAGCACCTCGTCGCCGGGGTTCACCACGGCCTGGAAGGCCTGGTAGACCGACTGCTTGCCGCCGTTGGTGACGATGACCTGGCTCGGAGACACCTCGAGTCCGGAGTCGCGGAGGGTCTTCGCCGCGATCGCCTCGCGCAGCGCCGGGAGGCCGGGAGCGGGCGTGTACCGGTAGCTCGCCGGGTCGGCCAGAGCCTCGGCCGCCGCATCCACGATGAACTGCGGCGTCGCGAAGTCGGGCTCGCCGGCAGCGTACGAGATGACGTCCTTGCCTTCGGCCTTGAGGGCCTTGGCCTTGGCATCGACCTTGAGGGTCGCGGACTCGGCGATGGCGGACAGCTTGCGGGAGAGGGGAGCGCGTTCGGTCACGATTACGAGCGTACTCGGGTCGGTGCGGCAGGAGAGGTGTGGGATGCCGCCAAGATCCGGAGTTCTTTCGGGTTCGGAAGGTCAGTCGGTCGTGAGTCCGTGCGCCTGTGCGACGGCCGGAAGCGTGATGCGTCCGCCCTGCACGTTCAGACCCGCGGCCAGCGCGGCGTCGTCGGCCGCCGCCCGCTCCCAGCCCTTGCCGGCGATCGCCGAGACATAGGGGAGGGTCGCGTTCGTCAGTGCACGGGTCGCGGTCTCGGGAACCGCGCCCGGCATGTTCGCCACGCAGTAGTAGATCGAGTCGTGCACCGCGAATGTGGGATCGTCGTGGGTGGTCGGGCGCGAGCCCTCGAAGCATCCGCCCTGGTCGATCGCGATGTCGACGAGCACGGACCCCGGCTTCATCGCGGCGACCATGTCGTCGGTCACGAGCTTGGGGGCCGCGGCACCGGGGATGAGCACGGATCCGATCACCAGGTCGGCGGTCTTGAGCTCTTCGGCGATGTCGTAGCGGCTTGACGCACGGGTCTCGAGGGCGCCGCCGTAGCGGTGCTCGAGCTCGCGCAGACGCGGTAGGGAGACGTCGATCACGGTGACCTTCGAGCCGAGTCCGAGGGCGTTCGCCGCGGCGTGTTCTCCAGCGACACCGCCGCCGATCACGACGGTTTTGGCGCGCGGCGTGCCGGCGATGCCGCCGAGCAGCATTCCACGTCCGCCCTGGGAACGCAGCAGCGAGTACGAGCCCATGGTGACCGAGAGGCGTCCGGCGATCTCGCTCATCGGCACGAGCAGCGGCAGGCTGCGGTCGGGGAGCTGCACGGTCTCGTACGCGACGGCGGTGGTCCCTGCCTCGACGAGGGCCGTCGTCAGCGCGCGGTCGGCAGCGAGATGCAGGTAGGTGAAGAGGGTGAGGTCGTCGCGCAGGAAGCCGTACTCCTGGGCGATCGGCTCCTTGACCTTGATGACCATATCGGCCTCGCCCCACGCGTCGGCGGCGGTGGCGACGATCTCGGCGCCGGCGGCCCGGTAGTCGTCGTCGGTGATGCGCGAGCCGAGCCCGGCCCCGGACTGCACGAGCACCCGGTGGCCCTCGTGCACCAGACGGTCGGCGCCGGCGGGAGTGAGGGAGACGCGGTTCTCGTTGTTCTTGACCTCGGTGGGGACGCCGATCTTCATTGATCCTCCAGGTTCGATGCGGTGCGGCACCCAGGATCGCAGAAACATCGACAGAACAACAGAATCGGTGAAGATGATTCGTGTGATGGGGAAATCCTGAATAATGCTTCGTATGGAGACCACCTCAGAGGCCCCGGAGCCGAACACCGTTCGGGCCCCCGCCCTGGATGCGATCGACGCCAGGATCGTGCAGCTGCTCACGGCCGACGGGCGCATGACGAATGCCGAGCTCGCCGGGCGTCTGGGTGTCGCGCCCTCGACGGCGCACACCCGGCTGCGGGCGCTCGTGGATCGTGGCGTGATCACGGGCTTCCACGCGAGCGTGGACGAGCGGGCGCTCGGCGCGGGCCTGCAGGCGATCATCGGCGTCACGCTGCGTCCGAGCGGACGCCGGGAGAGCATCGTGGAGTTCGCGGACCGCGTGCGCGTGCTGCCGCCGGTGATCCAGCTCTTCTTCCTCGGTGGCGACGACGACTTCCTGCTGCACATCGCGGTCGCCGACTCGTCCGAGATGCGCGAGTTCGTGCTCGAGCATCTCTCGGCGCAGAGCAGCGTCGCCTCCACACGCACGAGCATCGTGTTCGACTACCACCGCAACTCGGTGGCCGCTTCCTTCCGCTGACGGCTGCCGCGGGTCAGGCGCCGTAGGACGCGGGCAGTGCGCAGTAGTCGGCGAACCGCCGCGTCGGGTGCGCGGGGTCGGTCACGTCGACGATCGCACCCGCGACCGTGTGCGGTGGCTCGTCGCCGGCCAGCTGCCACACCGCGTAGTTCCACATGCCCCTGGTGCGCTCGCCGAGCAGAGCCGCCGGTCCGGAGACGAGCAGGATGTCGCCGCTCTTCGGGCCTTCGCGGAACGCGGTGACCACGGAGCGGAGCTCGGCCTCGGCACCGTCCGGTGAGTGGTCGCGGATGACCGGCTGCCCTGACGCCGTCAGCGCGGCCGCGAGGTCGTCTGCCGCCTGTCGCGAGCGCCCGGCATCCGCCCCGGCCACCGCGAGCAGTCGTCGGCCGCGCGGGTAGAAGTGCAGGAACTCGGAGGCGATGTCCGCCCAGACGTCGGTCATGCCTCCAGGCTACGCCCGGGGAGGGGTATGGGAGCGGGAGCAGAGGGAGCCCCCGGGACCACGGCGGATGCCGCAGTCCCGGGGGCTCCCTCCTGTGCTCAGTCCTCGTCGATCAGGAACCGGCTGTAGGCGCCCAGTGTGAGGAAGGTGGGGAACTCCTCCTGGAGGGCGACCTCGCGGAAGATCTCCGCCGCGTCGTCGTACCGGTCGCCGTGGCTGCGCGTCGCCTGCGCGAGCACCTGGGCGATCAGACCCTCGATGTACTCCGCCGTGATCGGGGTGCCGTCCTGAGTGGTGCGGTCCTGGTGGATCCACTGCCACACCTGCGAGCGGCTGATCTCGGCCGTCGCGGCATCCTCCATCAGGTTGTCGATCGCCACGGCCCCGAGTCCGCGCAGCCAGGCCTCGAGGTAACGGATGGCGACCGACACGTTGTCGCGCACGCCCTGTGCTGTGATGGGCCGGCCGATGTGCAGGTCGAGCAGGTCGCGGGCCTCGACGTGCACGTCGTCACGCTGGCGGTCGACCTGGTTGGGGCGGTCGCCCAGCACGGCATCGAACTCCGCCTGCGCCGTGGGGATCAGGTCGGGGTGCGCCACCCAGGTGCCGTCGAAGCCGTCGCCGGCCTCGCGCTTCTTGTCGGCGGTGACCTTCTCGATCGCGCGTGCCGTCACCTCGGGGTCGCGGCGGTTGGGGATGAACGCGCTCATGCCGCCGATCGCGAAGGCGCCCCGCTTGTGGCAGGTCTGCACGAGCAGATCGGTGTACGCCCGCATGAACGGCACCGTCATCGTGACCTCGCTGCGATCGGGGAGCACGAAGCGCGCCCCGCGGCCGCGGTAGTTCTTGATGATCGAGAAGATGTAGTCCCAGCGGCCGGCGTTCAGGCCCGCGCAGTGGTCGCGCAGCTCGTAGAGGATCTCGTCCATCTCGAACGCCGCCGGCAGGGTCTCGATCAGCACGGTCGCGCGGATCGTGCCGTGCGGGATGCCGATGTACTCCTCGCTGAACGAGAAGACGTCGTCCCACAGCTTCGCCTCCTCGCTGGACTCCAGCTTGGCGATGTAGAAGTACGGTCCGCGACCGCCGTCGATCAGCGCCTGCGCGTTGTGCAGGAAGTAGAGGCCGAAGTCGACCAGGGAGCCGGATGCCGAGGTGCGACGACCGGCGCGGTCGATGAAGGCGATGTGCTTCTCGGGCAGGTGCCACCCGCGAGGGCGCATCACGATCGTCGGCGTGCGCTCCGCCGTGACGCGGTACTCCTTGCCGGGGCCGGATTCAGAGGCAGGCGATGTGAACGACAGCTCGCCGCGGATGGCGTCACGGAGCGACAGCTGCCCCTCGATGACGTTCTTCCAGGTCGGGCTCGTGGCATCCTCCTGGTCGGCGAGCCACACCCGCGCGCCGGAGTTCAGCGCGTTGATCGTCATCTTCGGGTCGGTCGGTCCGGTGATCTCGACGCGGCGATCCTCGAGACCGGGCCCGGCACCGGCGACCCGCCAGTCGCGATCCTCACGGATGTGGGCGGTGTCGTCGCGGAACTTCGGGTCGTGACCGTTGCCGATCTCGAAGCGACGGCGCATGCGGTCGGCGAGGCGGTCGTGGCGACGGGAGGCGAAGCGGTGGTGCAGCTCGGTGAGGAAGGCGACCGCTTCGGGGGTCAGGATCTCCGCGTAGCGGTCGCGGAGGGGGCCGGTGACCTTGATCGCGGGACCCTGCTGGGTCGTCTGGATCGGAGCCGTGGTCGGGGGAGCGGTGGGAGTGGTCATGATCGTGGGTCCTTTGAGTCGTGTCGAGTACTGCGACGAATGCGTCGAGCACCGCGACGAAGAGGGGCCACGCGCCCGGAGGGGGCGTGGGGATCAGTGGAACTGCGCGGCTTCGGTGGAGCCGGCGAGGGCGAGTGTCGCGCTGTCGGGGTTGAGCGCGGTGGAGATGACGTCGAAGTAGCCGGTGCCCGCCTCGCGCTGGTGCTTGGTGGCGGTGTAGCCGTCTGCTTCTGCGGCGAACTCGGCTTCCTGCAGCTCGACGTATGCGCTCATGGCGCGATCGGCGTAGCCGCGGGCGAGGTCGAACATCGAGTAGTTCAGGGCGTGGAAGCCGGCCAGCGTGATGAACTGGAACTTGTAGCCCAGGTCGGCCAGCTCCTGCTGGAACGTCGCGATCTCGGCGTCCGACAGGTGCTTCTTCCAGTTGAAGCTCGGCGAGCAGTTGTACGCCAGGAGCTTGCCGGGGAACTGCTCGTGGATCGCTGCGGCGAACGAGCGGGCGAGCTCGATGTCGGGCTCTCCCGTCTCGACCCACAGCAGGTCGGCATAAGGGGCGAAGGCGAGGCCGCGGCTGATGACCGACTCCAGTCCGGGCCGGATCCGGTAGAACCCCTCGGTGGTGCGCTCGCCGGTGGTGAACTGCTGGTCCCGCTCGTCGACGTCGCTGGTGAGCAGGTCGGCGGCGAGGGCATCGGTGCGGGCGATGATGACGGTCGGCACTCCGGCGACGTCGGCCGCGAGGCGGGCCGCGTTCAGGGTGCGGATGTGCTGCTGGGTGGGCACGAGCACCTTGCCGCCGAGGTGGCCGCACTTCTTCTCGCTGGCCAGCTGGTCCTCCCAGTGGATGCCGGCGGCACCGGACTGGATGAGCGACTGCGCCAGCTCGTAGGCGTTCAGGGGTCCTCCGAAGCCCGCCTCGGCGTCGGCGACGATCGGTGCGAGCCAGTCCTGCGTGGTCTCGCCCTCAGCGTGCTCGAGCTGGTCCTGGCGGATGAGCGCGTTGTTGATGCGGCGCACGACTGCCGGCACCGAGTTCGCGGGATACAGCGACTGGTCGGGGTAGGTCTGGCCGGCGAGGTTGCCGTCGGCGGCGACCTGCCATCCGGAGAGATAGATGGCCTTGAGTCCCGCCCGCACCTGCTGCACGGCCTGGCCGCCGGTGTAGGCGCCGAGCGCACGGACGTAGTCCTCGGTGTGCAGGAGGTTCCAGAGGTTGTCGGCACCGCGATGGGCGAGCGTGGCCTCTTCGCGGACCGAACCGCGGATGCGGATGACGTCTTCGGCCGAGTAGGTGCGCTCGACGCCGTCCCAGCGGGGGTCGGTGTCCCAGATCTCCTGGAGCTCGGCGGCCGTCTGAACCTGGTCGCCGGCTCGCAGACCGGCGGGGCGGGGCGTCGGGGTGTGGGCGGTGTTCGTCATGGTGTCTCCTCGGTGGATCCGGCGGCTGTGCCGGTGTGGCGTGGTTCCACTGTGCGTGAAGTTCGGAGGGCTGATCGACCGAATGTGAGGAGAAGATCGATGGAAATTCTGTTTCTGTGACAGAATCGGCCGCATGAGCACCATCGACGCTGCAGAAGAGGCCGACGCTCTCACGATCGGCCGCCGCATCCGCCAGCTCCGCACGGCGAAGGGCATGACCCTCGACGACCTCGCCTCCGCCGTCGATCGGGCGCCGAGCCAGATGTCGATGATCGAGACCGGAAAGCGCGAACCCAAGCTCACGCAGCTGCAGGCGATCGCCCGGGCGCTCGGGGTCACGATCGATGCGCTGCTGGAGGGCGAGCCGCTCGACGAGCGCAGTGCGGTCGAGATCGCGCTGGAGCGGGCGATGAAGGGGCAGACGTTCCAGGCGCTGGGCATCGAGCCTTTCCGCATCGCGAAGAGCCTGCCGACCGACGCTCTGAAAGCACTGCTCGCCCTGCACGGCGAGATCGACCGGCTCAAGGATGAGCGGGCCGCGACACCGGAGGAGGCCCGGCGGGCGAACGTCGAGCTGCGGCACCTGATGCGTCGGCAGGACAACCACTTCGCCGACCTCGAGGCGAAGGCCGCCGAGATCCTCTCCGCGGTCGGTCATCCGGGTGGTCCGCTGACCCAGCGCACGGCGTCCGAGATCGCGGCCTACCTGGGCTTCACCCTGCACTACGCGCCCGACCTGCCGCAGACCACCCGGAGCGTCGCCGACCTCGCGAACGGCCGGCTCTACCTGTCGAGCAGCGTGCCCGCGAAGGGCGATGCCCGCACCGCGGTGCTGCAGGCGCTGTCGAGCCGCATCCTCGGGCACTCCGAGCCGCGCAGTTACGCCGAGTTCCTGCGTCAGCGCGTGGAGACGAACTACCTCACCGGTGCGCTCCTCATCCCCGAGGCGCATGTGGTCCCGGCGCTGAAGGATGCCAAGCAGCGCCGGGCGATCTCGATCGAAGACCTGCGTGACGCCTACTCGGTCTCGTATGAGACGGCTGCGCATCGGTTCACGAACCTCGCTACCCGGCACCTCGACATCCCCGTGCACTTCCTCAAGGTGCATGAGTCGGGCACGATCACCAAGGCGTACGAGAACGACGACGTGAACTTCCCCACCGACCGTCTCGGGGCCATCGAGGGGCAGATGTGCTGCCGCCGGTGGACCTCGCGCGTGGTGTTCGATGAAGACGACCGCTTCAACCCGTATTACCAGTACACCGACACCGGGAACGGCACGTACTGGTGCACCGCCCGGGTGGAGTCGTCGAGCGAGGGGCTGCACTCCGTCAGCGTGGGCGTGCGCTTCGACGACACGAAGTGGTTCGTGGGGCGCGACACCTCGCATCGGGGCGTCTCGAAGCACTCGGTCGAGGTGTGCTGCCGCCGGGCGCCGGCCGACCTGGAGGACCGCTGGCGAGACAACTCCTGGCCGAACGTGAAGACCCCGCGCACGCTGCTGGCGACCCTTCCGACCGGGGCCTTCCCCGGCGTCGACACGACCGACGTGTACGAGTTCCTGGAGGCGCACGCCCCCCGCTGACCCCGCCCGTCCCCGCCCTCCGCCCTCCGCCCCGCTCCCGCCCGCCCCGCCCTCCGCCTCCGCTCCCGCCCGCTCCGCCCGGCGTTCCGGTCGCAGTTGCTGCCGCCCGGGAGCGGCGAAGGCGACAGGAAGTGCGACCGGAGCGGATGGATCGACTCGCGCGGGCATCCTGCGCAGGCTACGGAGCGGACGGAAGCGGGGGTTGAGCCAACACTGAACACCTGTTAGGTTTTCGCGTGTGGAGTGGCTCCGGTCAGCGGCGCCCGTTCTCGATGAGGAGACGTGATGAAGCGATGGATGAGCACACTGGCCACGGTCGGACTGGTCGTCTCAGGCCTGGCCCTGGCCGGACCGGCGGCGGCGGGAGGCGGCCGTCAGGGCGACGCCGAGCTCACGCGCTGGGCGCAGGACACCTGGGGCTCCCTCGCGGCGATGACCGATGAGGAGACGGGCCTTCCGGCCGACAACATCACCGGCGACCTGCAGACCCCCAGCGCATACACTTCTCCGACGAACATCGGCGGATACCTGTGGTCGACCGTCACGGCGCGAGACCTCGGCATCATCGGCGCCGACGAGGCGCGCAGCCGCATGTCCGCCACGCTCGACACCCTCGAAGGGCTCGAGCGCAATGACGCGAGCGGCATGTTCTACAACTGGTACTCGCCCACGACGGGGGAGAAGCTGACGACCTGGCCCGACTCCGGCGATCCGGTGCATCCGTTCCTCAGCACGGTCGACAACGGGTGGCTGGCCGCCGCCCTGCGTATCGTCCGCGAGGCGGATCCTGCCCTCGCGGTGCAGGCGGACGCCCTCTACGACTCCATGGACTTCGCCTCGTTCTTCGATCCCGCGGGTGCCGCCGGCCTCCCCGCCGGCACCAACCGCGGCGGTTTCTGGGACGAGGTGCCGCCGGACTGCAGCGTCGCGGCCCCGATGTACAACGGATCGGGCGAGACCGCGTATTACACCTGCCACCACTACGACACGACGGTGAGCGAGAGCCGCATCGCGACCTATCTCGGCATCGCCAACGGGCAGATCCCGGCGACGGCGCTCTACGGCACGCACCGCACGATGCCGCCCGGCTGCGACTGGGCCTGGCAGGAGCAGCTCCCCCAGGGGAAGTACCGCACCTACGACGGCGTCGAGGTATGGGAAGGCGCGTACAGCTATGACGGTATGTCGTTCGTCCCCAGCTGGGGCGGCAGCATGTTCGAGTCGCTGATGCCCGACCTGCTCGTCCCGGAGACGAAGTGGGGTCCGAAGTCGTGGAAGCTCAATCATCCGATCACGGTCGCCGTGCAGAAGCAGCACGGGCTCGACGAGGCCGGATACGGGTATTGGGGCTTCTCGCCCGCGAGTGATCCCTTCGGCGGATACGCGGAGTACGGCGTCGACATCGCGGGCATGCGGTCTGACGGCTACACGTCCGACGTGGAGAAGACCGACGTCGATGTGGACCGTCCGGGCTGTGCGGTGGGCACGAACCCCGCTCCCGAGTTCGGCGACGGCGTGATCACGCCGCATGCGGCCTTCCTCGCGCTGCCCTATGACCGCAGGGGTGTGCTGCGCAACCTCGAAGGCATCGAGGAGGATCTCGGCGCCTATGGCCCCGGTGGGTTCTACGACGCGGTCGCCGTGAAGAGCGGCACGATCGCCGAGCGCTACCTGTCACTCGACCAGTCGATGATCATGGCGGCGATCGGCAACGAACTCACGAAGGATAAGCTCAAGGACTACTTCGTGGATCGCGAGATGGAGAAGCTTCTGCGTCCCGCGATGCGGCAGCAGGAATTCAGCTCGTCGTGGGGTGCGGGCGGCAACGGCCACCAGGGCTGAACCGCCGCTTCCCTCGACGAGGGATGGGAGTGGGCAGTGGGAACGGACGGCCAGTCGACAGCGGGTCGTGGCCCCCGTGGCTCCTACGCCACGGGGCAGGCGCGACGGCAGGCGATCGTCGACGAAGCGCTGGTCGTGTTCTCCCGGACCGGATTCCACGGCGGGTCGCTGCGGGAGATCGCGAAGCGCGTCGGCGTGACGCCTGCCGGCCTCCTGCATCACTTCGCCGACAAGGAGGAGCTGTTCGCCGAGGTGCTGCACCAGCGCGACGAGAAGGTACGAGCGGCCGCGGGCGATCCTGCGGAGCACACCCTCCTCGAGCAGGCGAAGAGAGTCGTCGCCCACAATCAGACCTCGCGCGGCCTCACATCGTTGTACGCGATCGTCTCGGCCGAGGCGACCGATCCGGAGCATCCGTCGCACGCCGAGTTCGCCGCCCGCTACCGGGCACGAGCCGACGAAGCCGTGGAGATCCTCCGCCGTGGGCAGGAAGCCGGTGAGGTGCGCGACGACATCGACCCCGCGCTCGCCGCACGCCTGATCAGCGCCGTCATGGACGGGATCCAGCTGCAGTGGCTCCTGGACGAATCCGTCGACATGGTCCCGCTCTTCGACGAGTTCGTGCGCCGCTACCTCTACCCTGCCGACCCTCCCCGGCCCTGACGGCTCCCGCTCCGCCCGCGCTCCCGCTCTGTGTCGTCGAGTGCACGGCTTCCTGCCGAGTGCACGGCTTCTCGACGTCGACAAGTCGTGCACTCGGCGAGTTCGCGTGCACTCGACGCCCGTCCAGCCCCCGTCCGTGTCGTGCCTGTCGTCAAAAGTTAGTTTGATCTTGCTTAGTCAATCTTGACTATGTTACTTTCATCGAGCCATCAACGACGAACGGCCGAGAAGGGACCCTCATGGCTACTTCCTCTGCGGAAACCCGATTCCGCATCACTGCCACCCTGACGTGCGTTCTCGCCGCCACGCTGACGCTCGGAGCATGCTCCGCGCAGACGCCAGGCGGCGATACCGCCCCCACGAGTGCGAGCGACACCGACGCCTGCAAGCGGAATCAGGATGCCGGCACCATCACCTACATCTCCGGCTACGGCTACTCCGCCAGCGCCGGCCAGCTCGACGTGTTCCTCGCCGAGGAGCTGGGCTACTTCGACGACCTGTGCCTCGATGTCGAGATCAACGCCTCCGGGGCGAACGGGCAGCAGCTCGTGGCATCCGGTCAGGCCCAGTTCACCGCTCTCGGTTCTGCATCCGACGTCATGCTGGCGGCGGCGAACAGCAAGAACCTCACGGCGGTCGCCACCTACGGCACGACCCCGCCGTTCTCGATCTTCGGCAACGAGAAGCTCGAGAGCCTGAAGGACCTCGAGGGCGGATCGCTCGGATACTTCATCAACCTGACGCCGATCGCCTCGGCCATGCTCGACGAGGCCGGCGTCGACGTCTCGAAGGTCGAGATGGTCAAGATGACCAACTACGACCCCACGGTCGTCGTCCGCGAGCAGGTCGACGCGATCGTCGGCTACGCCTCCAACCAGCCGCAGTCGCTCAAGGCTCAGGGCCTGCCGTTCAGCGAGTTCCTCCCCGCCGATCTCGGCGTCGAGGGTACATACAACGTGATGGAGGTGAATTCCCGATTCCTCGACGAGCACCGCGAGGTCGCCGCCGACTTCATGCGGGCGAGCCTCAAGGCGCTGCAGTACTGCCTGGACGAGTCGGATGCCTGCATCGACAAGCTCGCGAAGCTGGCCGAGGACAGCGGTCAGGGTGCAGCGTTCCCCCGCGACCAGCTCGCCCGCACGTGGGAGGTGGAGTCCGCGTGGGTGCGCGAGAGCGCCGGCGGGAACCCCGGCGTGCAGAACGAGTCGATGTGGGAGCCCGAGTACGCCCTCGTGAAGAAGTACGGCGACGTCAAGGAGCTGCCCGCGATCGCCGACATGATGGACGCCGACCTGGTCGCCGACCTCTACGACGGCGACGCCCTGATCTGGCAGGAGAAGTGATGACGGTCGCACACGGCGCCGGCGTCGAGGTCAGGAACGTCTCGAAGTCGTTCGGCGTCGACGGCGCGAAGGTCACCGTGCTCGATGATGTGAGCCTGACGATCGGCATGGGCGAGTTCGTGTCGGTGATCGGCCCGAGCGGCTGCGGCAAGTCCACACTGCTCAAGGTCGTCGCCGGCCTTCTCGACGCCGACTCCGGAACCGTCACGATCGACGGCGAGAGCGTCACGGCGGCTTCGCGCGACAAGAAGATCGGTCTCGTGCCGCAGTCGCCCGCACTGCTGCCGTGGAAGACGGTGCGCGAGAACGTCGAGCTGCCGGTGCGGATCAACGCCAAGGCCAACGCCGGGCGAGCGCTCCGTGATCCCGCGGAGCTGCTGGCCACCTTCGGGCTCGGCCAGGCGATGAAGAAGTACCCCGGACAGCTGTCGGGCGGCATGCAGCAGCGTGCCGCGATCGCGAGGGCGTTCGTGTTCGACCCGGCCATCATGCTGATGGACGAGCCGTTCTCGGCGCTCGACGAGATGAACCGCGACCTGCAGCGGATCGCGCTGCTGGAGTTCTGGCAGTCCAACCGCAAGGCCGTCATGTTCGTCACGCACTCGGTGCCGGAGGCGATCATGCTCTCCGACCGCATCGTGGTGATGGCCGCGCACCCGGGGCGCATCGCCCAGGTGATCGATGTGAACCTGCCGCGGCCGCGCACCGAAGAGGCCTACGCGACGGACGAGTTCCGCGAACTGGAAGCAGTCGTGCGCGGTGCGCTGCGCGCGCAGACGGAGAAGGCCCATGTCTGAGCTGACGATGAGAGACACGACCGCGACCCTCGCGACCGCCCGCCTGAAGGCCCAACCACGCCGGGGAGTTCCTTCCTGGCTGCGCTGGGGAGCGTGGGGACCCACGTTGATCACCTTCGTGATCGCCGCTCTCCTCTGGCAGGTCGTGGCCTGGACCAACCCGTACGTGCTGCCGACTCTGGAGGCGATCGGCGCCAGCCTCGTCGATGACGCCGGCATGTACTGGTCGAACTTCCTCGTCACGCTCCTCGAGGTGGTGGTCGGCGCCGCCGCCGGCATCCTCGCCGGATTCCTCCTGGCGGTCGTCATGGCGGAGTTCCAGATCATCGAGCGGGCGGTCATGCCGCTGGTCATCATCGTGATGGTGACCCCGATCGTGGCGATCGCCCCCGCACTGGTCGTGGCCTTCGGCTTCGGCATGGTGCCGAAGTTCATCGTGACGGGGCTCGTGGTGTTCTTCCCGATGCTCGTGAACTCGCTCGCGGGTCTGCGCGACGTCGATCAGAAGGCGCTCGACGTCTTCAAGACGCTGCACGCCTCGCGGTGGGAGATCTTCCGCGAGCTGCGCTTTCCCGGCAGCATGCCCTACGTGTTCGCAGGGCTCCGCATCGCCCTGCCGCTCGCGGTGGTCGGCGCGGCGGTCGCCGAGTTCGTCGCGGCGGGACAGCAGGCCGGTCTCGGCTCGCTCGTCACCACGTCTGCGGCGCAGGCGAACCTCGCGGTCACCTGGGCCAGCATCGCTCTGCTCTGCCTGCTCGGAGTGCTCCTGATCATCGTCCTCGCCCTGGTGCGCAAGCGCGTGCTCTGGTGGAGCGACGGCGAGGTCACGGCCAAGGGCTGACGCGGCACCCTCACCCCGGGACGGGTGCCCCCCAACCCGTCCCGGGGTTCCTCCGGCGTGCCCGGAACCACTCCAGAACCACCAGAACGAACCACCCACAAGGAAGGCACCCGCACATGACCGATCAGAACACCGTCAAGCAGTTGCGTCTCGGCCTCTTCGAGAACGCCCAGGCGAACGACTCCGGCACTGCCACGTGGCGGCACCCCGACAACGGGCGCTACCTGTTCGACAAGCTCGAGTACTGGCGCGACACCGCGCGCATGGTCGAGGACGCGGGGTTCGACTTCCTGTTCCTCGCGGATGCCTGGGGGTGGGCCGACGTCGCCGGCGAGCGCCCCGACATCTGCTCCCTCGAAGGCCTCGATCTGCCGCGTCTGGACCCGGCGATCATCCTCGCCGCTCTCATCCCCGAGACGACGCGCCTGGGGCTCGTCGCCACCGGCTCGACGCTGCTCGAACCGCCCTATTCGTTCGCGCGACGGATGGCGACGCTCGACATCCTCTCCGGCGGCCGCATCGGCTGGAACGTTGTCACCACCGGCACGGCGGACACGGCTGTGCAGGGCTTCGGCGTGCCGATGGTCGGCCACGACGAGCGCTACCTCATGGCCGACGACTTCATGCAGGTCGTCTACAAGCTGTGGGAGCAGGCGTGGGAGGAAGGGGCTCTGGAACGCGACAAGTCCGGGCGCTTCGCCGACCCGTCGAAGGTGCACCGCATCGCCCACGACGGCCCGTACTTCCGATCGCACGGCTACGGCAACACCTCGCGCTCGCCGCAGGGTACCCCGGTGCTGTTCCAGGCCGGCGCATCCCCCGCGGGTCGAGAGTTCGGGGGCAAGCACGGCGAGGCGATCTTCGTCGGCAGCGGCTCGGTGGAGCAGCTGCGTGCGCACTCGTCGGCGATCCGCGAAGAGGCCGTCAAGAACGGCCGCGGGGCGGACGAGGTGAAGATCATGTCGGCATTCGCCGCGATCGTCGGCAGCACCGAGGAAGAAGCGCAGCGCAAGTACGCCGAGGTCGCCGACGCGCAGAACCCCGACGTCACCGTCGCCTCCTACGCATGGTTCACCGGCCTCGACCTCTCAGCCTATGCGCCGAACACGCCGATGTCGGAGCTGAGCACCGAGCTGTCGCAGACCCAGGTCGCCCGCTTCGCCGACAAGACGGTCGGCGACGTTCTCGGAGACTGGCACGCGCACGGCGTCGGCGCCCGCCCGATCGTCGGCACCCCCGAGCAGGTGGCAGACCGGATGATCGAGCTCGCCGACGGCGCCGACCTGGACGGATTCCTGTTCGCTCCCGTCATCCCGCCGGCGTCGACGGTCGACTTCATCGAGCACGTGCTGCCGATCCTCAAGGAGCGCGGTGCGATCGCCGAACCCTCGGCCGAGCCGCAGTCGCTGCGTGAGCGTCTGATCGGCACGCCGACGCCGGCGCTCGCCGACTCGCACACCGGCTCCCGGTACCGACGGACGATGTCGCGTGTCTGACACGCTCACCGGTGTCGCCGTCGTCGGGAGCGCGAATCTCGATCTCGTGGTCGAGGTTTCGCGCCCTCCCCGCGTCGGCGAGACCCTGCTCGGTCGGGCCGGCGGCCGCTTCGCCGGGGGCAAGGGGCTGAATCAGGCCGTCGCCTCCGCACGCAGCGGGGCTCCGACCCGGTTCTGTGCGGTGGTCGGAACGGACGAGGCCGCCGACGTGCTGCAGCAGACGCTGGCGGATGCCGGAGTCGCGGCGGCCCTGCGCCGGAGTGCCGCCGTTCCGACCGGCGTCGCCCACGTGCTGGCCTTCGACGACGGCGACAACAGCATCATCGTCGCGGCCGGTGCGAACGCCGAGCTCGACGTCGACGACGCGGTCGCCGGGATCGCGGGCGCGGCGGTCGTGCTCGCGCAGCTGGAGGTTCCGCTCGCGAGCGTGGCGGCTGCCCTGCGCGCGGGCCGGACGGCCGGAGCCCTGACGATCCTGAACGCCGCGCCCGCACACGCCGGGGCGGTCGAGATGCTCGGCGACGTCGACGTGCTGGTGGTCAACGAGACCGAGTGCGCCGCGCTCGGCGGCATCGACCGGCTGCACGCCGCCGGAGCCCCGGTCGTGGTTCTCACCCGGGGTGCCGGGGGAGTGGTGCTGCATCGCGCGGGGACCGATCCTCTTCAGGCCGACGCGTTCCGGATCGATCCGGTGGATACGACCGGCGCCGGCGATGCGTTCTGCGGAGCGTTGGCCGCCGCGCTCGCCCAGGGAGAAGCAATCGAGACGGCGCTGATCCGGGCCTGTGCGGCCGGCGCCGTGGTGGCGCAGCATCGGGGTGCGACGACGTCGGCCCTGTCGCGCGAGTCGATCGACGCGCTCGTCTCGTCGCGCTGACCTCAGGCCGAGGTGCCCGCCTCGGCCGACGCTGCGCCCTCGGTCGTCTCGCCGGCGAACGTGTACTCTCCACCACGCAGACGTTCCAGCAGGTCGAGCAGCCACTGCTTCTCGGCCGTGAGGCGGGCTGTGGAGAGGTCGAAGATCTCCCGCACGTACTTGGGCGTCGTCTCGGAGCGCAGCGTGTCCTGCACGTCGAAGCCGTTCTGCGTGATGATCGCGTCGCTCTTGATGAGGCGGTGCTCGAGGCCGGCGATCACCTCCTGCCGACTCAGAACGAACATGAACGAGGCGACGGTCATGATGGCCTGGGTGTCGAAGGCTGCGACGTTCCAGAGGTTCTCGCGCAGCATGCGCTGCAGTTCGACCTCGCCGGCCGGGGTGATGCGGTAGGTGGTCCGCGCCGGGCGCTTGCCCTCGGCCTCGGTGCCGCTTTCGGCGATGTAGCCGTCGACCTCGAGGGCGCGCAGGGCGTTGTAGATCGATCCGGGTTGGATATGCGCCCACTCGTCGACGTGCCAGGTCATGAGTTCGCGACGGAGGAAGTACCCGTGCACGGGCTGGAACTGCTTCACGGCGCCGAGGACGACGAGGCGGGTGGTCGACATGCCCCTCATGCTAACGGCTGGCCTTCGCCTTTCCTGTTGTTTGCATGATCAAAGTTGCCTATTATCAAAACTAGTCAAAGTTGACTAACGAAAGGAAGCCGAAATGACGACTGTCGTGACCGACGCGCTGACGAACGATACGGTCCCGCGCGACCTCGCCCTCCGCCGGGCCTTCTCGGTGTACCCGACCGGCGTCGTGGCCCTGGCCGCGCACGTCGACGACCGTGCCGTGGGAATGGCGGTCAACTCCTTCACCTCGATCTCGCTCGAACCGGCGCTGGTGGCCATCAGTGCCGCCCGTACGTCGAAGACCTGGCCGGTGCTGCGCACCGTGCCCGAGCTCGGCATGAGTGTGCTCGCCGCGCACCACGAGCCGCTCAGCCGCTCGCTCTCGGCGAGGGAAGGCGACCGGTTCGGCGGCCATGAGTGGCGCCGCACCGATGGCGGAGCCGTGCTGATCGCGGACGCAGCGCTCTGGCTCACGTGTCGCCTGCACAGCACGTTCGACGGCGGCGACCACGAGATCGCGCTGTACGAGATCGCCGACATCACGCTGTTCGACGACGTCGAGCCTCTGGTCTTCCATCAGAGCCGCTACCGCTCGATCGCCGCCCCCGAGAACGCGTGAGCGCGTCGCCGCCCGGGACGATCGTCGGACTGGTCGTCCCCGGCGACGGTCGGGGTCGCGAGCTCGGCTTCCCGACGGCGAACCTGGCGCTCGACCACGAAGATCTGCCCGACGACGGGATCTACGCGGCGTGGGTGCGGATCGACGACGACCCGCTGTCGTGGGCGGCGAGTGTCAGTGTCGGGATGAACCCGACCTTCGACGGCGATCGCGAGCGACGCGTCGAGGTGCACCTGCATGATGCCGACATCGACCTCTACGGTCGGCGCCTGTGCGTGACCCTCGTCGCGCGCCTTCGTCCGACGCTGCGGTTCGACGGCGTCGAGGCGTTGATCGCCCAGACTGCCGATGACGTCACGCGGTGCCGGGCGGTGCTGGCTGCGGGAGCGCGCATCCACTCCTGACCCGCGCTTGGCCCGATGTTGGCCCGCTGCTCCGGTTGCAGTTCCTGCCGCTCAGACGTCGCGGGGGTGGCGCGAAGTGCGACCGGAGCGTTCCCGCCGCGCGGGGTGCGAGCAGGAAGCACGTGGATGTTCGGGAGCGTGCAGCCGCCCCGGCTCAGTCGCGGGCGGTCTGCAGGATCGTCCAGAGCTCGGCGCGGGCGGGGAAGGTCGACAGGTCGACGTCGAGCAGCGCGCCCGCGTGGGCGATGCGGGAGCGCAGGGTGTGCCGATGCACTCCGAGCGCGACCGCGGCGGATTCCGCTTTCGCGTCATGCTCCAGCCAGGTGCGCAGCGAGCGTTCGAGCTCGGCGCCGGTACGGGCGTCGTGCTCGCGCACCGGGGCCAGGCGCGATTCGGCGACGAGGCGCGCCTCGTCGGTCGCGAGGGCCGTGAGGATGCTCGACCCGACGGTTTCGGAGTAGCGGGCGACCCCGTGGGTGCCCTGCTGACGCAGCGCCGTGAGCGCCTGCGCGTGTGCCCGGGCGAACGAGTCGTACCCTTCGGGATCGGAGACGCCGATGCGGATGCCGAAGCGGGCGGCGACCTCGTCGAGCAGGGCCTCGTCTCCGGCTGAGACGCACATCGTCACCCCGTCCTCGGATTCGGCGAGGAAGATCGAGGTCCCGTGCTCGGCGCGGTGCCGCTCCCACCAGTCGGCGAGCGGCCCTGCCGGCGCGTCGGCGGCGACGGCCACGAGCACGGGTGCGGTGGGCAGGCTGCCCAGCACCCTCCTGGCCAAGGTGGGGTCGTCGGCGAGGAGCGATCTGAGGAGCTGCGCGTGCAGGCGACGACGGCTGCGGGCGAGCTGCTCGCTCTGCTCCATCGCGAGTCCTGCCATGGCGATCACCGAGGTCACGACCGACCGGGCTTCGGGATCGAGCGTATCGACGGCGAGGGCGATGACGCCCCGCAGATGGCCGCCGCGGCCGACCGTGAACAGCATGAACGAATGGTCTTCGATGCTGAGCGACTGCCCCGCCTCGAGTCCACGGGTCAGGATCTCCACCGCGCGATTCCCGAGCTCGTCGAGCACACGGGCCTCCACCGTTTCCCGAGGGTGGGAGAGGGTGAGCGCTCCGGCGGCGTCGAACATCCCGGCCCAGACGCCGATTCGCCGCCCGAGTTCGGCGATCGTCGCATCGAGGCCGTGCGGACGGAGGGCGGCGAGAGCGAGGGCACGCTGCGTGTCGAGGGCCCAGGACCGTCGGGCATACGCCTGAGCCGCGATCGCCTCGGAGTGCGCGCGGGCGACGGCGATGAACGGGGTGCGGTACGGGACGGCGAACAGCGGCATCCCGTGCGCGGCGCACGCGTCGACGAGCTCTTCCGGGATGCCGGACCGGTGCACCTCGGTGCCGAATCCCAGACCGATCACCCCGCGGTCCGCGAGCCGCCCGACGTACGTGTCGATGCTGACGGCTTCGTCGAACTGGGTTCCGGTGGTCAGCAGCGCCAGGTCTTCGGACAGGAACGGGGTGGGGTCGGCGAGATCGGAGCTGTGCACCCAACGCAGCGGGCGGTCGAGTGCTCCATCGGGGATGGCGCCTTCGCGCGGGATCAGGGAGAGCCCGAGATCGCGACGCTGCAACAGGGCGCGCAGGGTCGGCTGGGCGGTGACGACCACAGTGACCTCCGGCGGGTTGTACGAGCGGGCGATTTGCTTCTCCAGATTGTACAGACCGGTGAGTGCAGCCGGCTCGGTGGCCGCCGTACGCTCGCGAACATGGCACTCCTCGACACCGCAGCCCCCGCAGTCCCTCTCGGCGGACCCGACCTCCCCCAGGAGCGTCGTCTGGTCACGGATCTTCCCGGCCCCCGTTCCGCCGAGATCCTCGCGCGCAAGGCGGATGCCGTGGCAGCGGGCGTCGGACACACCGTTCCGGTCGCCGCTGTGGCCGCCGGTGGCGGCGTCGTCGTGGACGCCGACGGGAACTCGCTCATCGACCTCGGCTCCGGCATCGCCGTGACCACCGTCGGCAACGCGCACCCCAAGGTCGCCGCGGCCGTCGCCGCTCAGGCCGCGCAGTTCACCCACACCTGTTTCATGATCTCGCCCTACGAGTCGTACGTCGGCGTCGCCGAGGCGCTCAACCGCGTGACCCCCGGTGACTTCGCCAAGAAGAGCGCCCTGTTCAACTCGGGCGCCGAGGCGGTTGAGAACGCGATCAAGATCGCCCGCAAGCACACCGGTCGCCAGGCGGTCGTCGCCTTCGACCACGGCTACCATGGCCGCACCAACCTGACCATGGCGCTCACCGCCAAGTCGATGCCCTACAAGAGCGGTTTCGGCCCCTTCGCGCCCGAGGTCTACCGGGCGCCGATGTCGTACCCGTTCCGCGACGGACTCGATGGACGTGAGGCCGCGGCCCGCGTCATCCTCCAGCTCGAGAAGCAGATCGGCGCCGACAACCTGGCCGCGGTCATCATCGAGCCCATCCAGGGCGAGGGCGGCTTCATCGTCCCCGCCGACGGGTTCCTCCCCGCGATCGTCGAGTGGTGCCGCGCGAACGGCGTCGTGTTCATCGCCGACGAGGTGCAGACCGGCTTCGCCCGCACCGGGCACATGTTCGCGAGCGAGATCTTCGGCATCGAGCCCGATCTGATCACCACGGCCAAGGGCATCGCCGGCGGCCTCCCGCTCGCTGCGGTCACCGGTCGCTCCGAGATCATGGACGCCTCGCACTCGGGCGGCCTCGGTGGCACCTACGGGGGCAACCCCATCGCCTGCGCCGCAGCCCTCGCCTCGATCGACGTGTTCGAGAACGACGGCGTGATCGAGCGGGCGCGCGAGATCGGCACGATCCTCATCGACCGCCTCACCGCGATCCAGCAGAACGACCCGCGCGTCGGCGACGTCCGCGGCCACGGTGCGATGATCGCCGCCGAGTTCGTCGACCCCGAGACCAAGGCGCCGAACGCCGCTCTCACGGCCGCCGTCGCCAAGGCGTGCATCGCGCAGGGCGTCATCGTCCTCACCTGCGGAACCTACGGCAACGTCATCCGCTTCCTCCCTCCGCTCTCGATCGGCGACGACCTGCTGAACGAGGGACTCGACATCGTCGCCGCCGCCCTGGCAGCCGCCGAATAGCATCCGGGCCGCACTCCCGTGCGGCCCGACCCCCTGTCCGGTCGCGACCCCAATCGGGGGATTTCGGGTCGCGACCGGCACTACTTCCCCCAACGAAGGAGTTGCAGATGTCTGAGATCACCCGCGACGTACTCATCATCGGCGCCGGAGCCGCAGGGCTCACCGCCGCGAACGACCTGCGCAAGGCCGGCCTGTCGGTCGCCGTGCTGGAGGCCCGCGACCGCGTGGGCGGACGCCTGTGGACCGACGTCATCGACGGCGCCATGCTCGAGATCGGCGGTCAGTGGGTCTCGCCCGATCAGGATGCGCTCAAGGACGCCATCGATGAGCTGGGCCTCGAGACCTACAGCCGCTACCGCGAAGGCGACAGCGTCTACGTCGGCCCCGACGGGAAGACGCACCGTTTCACGGGGGAGATGTTCCCCGTGTCGCCGGAGACCGAGGCCGTGATCGCCCGGATCACGGGCATCCTCGACGCCCTGGTCGCCGAGATCGACCCCGATCAGCCGTGGGCGCACCCGAACGCCGAGGAGTGGGATTCGATCACCTGGGACGCCTGGCTGCGCTCGCAGACAGATGACGACGAGGCCGTGCGCAACCTGGCCTTCGCCACGGGATCGGCGATGCTCACCAAGCCCACGCACTCGTTCTCGCTGCTGCAGTCGCTGCTGATGGCCGCATCCGCCGGTTCGTACTCGAACCTCGTCGACGCCGACTTCATCCTCGACAAGCGCGTGGTCGGCGGTCTGCAGCAGGTGCCGCTGCGTCTCGCCGAGCGCCTGGGCGACGACGTGCTGCTGAACCAGCCGGTCCGCAGCCTCGAGTGGTCGGACGCGGGGGTCGTCGCCACCACCGACGAGCTCACGGTCCGCGCCCGCCACGCGATCCTCGCGCACGCGCCGGTGCTGTACAGCCGTATCTCCTTCGATCCGCCGCTGCCGCGTCGTCAGCACCAGCTGCACCAGCACCTCTCCATGGGCTTCGTCATCAAGGTGCACGCGGTCTACGATCGTCCGTTCTGGCGCGAGCAGGGTCTCAGCGGCACCGCGTTCAGCCCGTACGAGCTGTCGCACGAGGCGTACGACAACACGAACCACGGCGACGAGCGCGGCACCCTGGTGGGCTTCGTCTCCGACGCCAACGCCGACGGCGTGTTCGAGCTCTCTGCCGAGGAGCGCAAGGAGCGCATCCTCGAGTCGCTCTCGCACTATTACGGCCCCGAGGCCAAGAACCCGGTCGTCTACTACGAGAGCGACTGGGGCAGCGAGGAGTGGACGCGTGGTGCCTATGCCGCGAGCTTCGACATGGGCGGCCTGCACCGTTACGGCGCGGACCTGCGCACGGCGGTCGGCCCGATCCACTTCGCCTGCAGCGACATGGCCGGAGCCGGGTACCAGCACGTCGACGGTGCGATCCGGATGGGACACCTCGTCGCATCCAACATCGTCGATGCGAGCCGCGAGTCCGGCGCTGTCGAGAGCAGCAGCTGATGACCGGCTCGGTCGTCGTGGGGTACACGGCGACGGATGCGGGAGCGGATGCCGCGGCGCTGGGCGCGCGCATCGCCCGCAGCCTGGGCGCGACCCTGCACCTGGTGATCGTGCTGCCGAACGAAGGAACACGCAACGCCGCGGTGCCGCCGGAGCGCGCCTATGAGGAGCACATCCGGTCGCAGGCCAGGAAGTGGCTCGCCGACGCCGTCGTCCGGCTGCCGCAGGGGCTGACCCGCAGCGGTCACGTCCGCTTCTCCGAATCGTTCGCCGAGGGGCTCATCGCCGCCGGCGAGGAGTTCGGCGCCCGCGTGATCGTGATCGGTGCGGCGGGCGGGGGCATCTTCGGACGCCACCGGCTCGGGAGCGTCGCCTCCGAGCTGCTCCATTCGTCGACCATCCCGGTCGCACTGGCTCCGGTGGGCACCGCCCAGCAGGACGACCACGTCATCCCGCGCGTCACGGTCGCCGTCGGATCGAGGCCGGGCGCCGATGCGCTGCTCGACGAGGCTGTCGCCCTCGCCGGCGACAGCGGCGTCGACCTGCGCCTCGTGTCCCTCGTGCCGTTCGATGTGCCCCCGGGGCTCGATACGGGCGCGATCCGCACGGTCGGTGACGACCACGGGCAGGAGGTCCTCGCGATGGCGACAGAGCTGCTCCCCGACGGGCGCACCGCCGCCGTCGAGAAGGCTCCGGGCGACACCGTCGAAGATGCGGTCGCGAACCTCTCCTGGCTTCCCGGCGAGGTGGTCCTGGTCGGCTCCAGCAGGCTGGCGCAGCCCCGTCGTCTCTTCCTGGGCTCCACGGCGGCGAAGATGCTGCACGAGCTGCCCGTCCCCATGATCGTCGTCCCGCGCACCCGCAACGAAGCAGGAGAACGCTGATGAGCAGCACCAACCGGGCGACGGAGCCCGAATCCGGTGTCACGACCGGGATCTCCACCAAGGGCCTGAGCGCCGGAACGGTCGGCCTGATCGGCGCGGTCGTGATCGGCATCTCGTGCATCGCACCCGCCTACACCTTCACCGCCGCCGTCGGCCCTGTGGCCTCCACGGTGGGGTCGCAGATCCCCGCGATCATCCTGGTCGGTTTCATCCCGATGCTCCTGGTCGCCTTCGGGTACCGCGAGCTCAACAACCGGATGCCCGACTCCGGCACCTCGTTCACCTGGGCGGCCCGCGCCTTCGGTCCGTGGGTGGGCTGGATGGCGGGCTGGGGCCTGGTCGTCGCCACGATCCTCGTGCTGTCCAACCTCGCGGGCATCGCCGTCGACTTCCTCTTCCTGCTGATCTCGCAGATCACGGGCAACCCCGACATCGCCTCCCTCGCGAGCGTCACCTGGATCAACATCGGCGTGTGCCTGCTGTTCATGCTCGGGGCGACCTGGATCTCGTACCGCGACATGCAGACGACCCAGAAGCTGCAGTACTGGCTCGTCAGCTTCCAGATCCTCGTCCTGCTCTTCTTCGCCGGTGCGGCGATCGTGCAGGCCGTCAACGGCAACGGCTTCGACTACCAGCCCTTCGATCTGAACTGGTTCAACCCGTTCGCGATCTCGTCGTTCAGCGCCGTCGCCGCCGGACTCTCGCTGTCGATCTTCATCTTCTGGGGCTGGGACGTCACCCTCACCATGAACGAGGAGACCAAGGACCCGGAGAAGACCCCGGGTCGCGCGGCCACCGTCACGGTGCTGATGATCGTCTCGCTCTACCTGCTGCTCGCGGTGGCGATGATCATGTTCGCCGGTGTCGGCACCGGTGCGCTGGGTCTCGGCAACGAGGACATCCAGGAGAACGTGTTCTTCCACCTCTCCGGCCCGATCCTCGGCCCGCTCGCCTTCCTGGTGTCGCTCGCGGTGCTGACCAGCTCGGCGTCGTCGCTGCAGTCCACATTCGTGGGACCGGCGCGCACGCTCCTGGCGATGGGGCACTACGGCGCCCTGCCCAAGTCGTTCGCGAAGGTCAGCCCCCGCTTCTTCACCCCGGGGTATGCGACCATCATCTCCGCCATCGTCGCGTCGGCCTTCTACGCCGTGATGCGCGTCGTGAGCGAGGACACGCTGTGGGACACCATCCTCACGCTCGGCATGATGATCTGCTTCTACTACGGGATCACCGCCTTCGCGTGCGTCTGGTACTTCCGCAAGCAGTGGTTCGACTCGACGAGGAACTTCTTCTTCACGTTCCTCTTCCCGCTCGTCGGCGGTGCGATCCTCGCGGTGCTGTTCTTCACGACGCTGATCGACTCGATGGACCCGGCCTACGGCTCGGGTTCTCAGATCGGCGGCGTCGGCATCGTCTTCATCCTCGGAATGCTGATCATCGGCGTCGGCATCGTCGTCATGGTCTGGAACGCCATCAGACGGCCGGCGTTCTTCCGCGGTCAGACGCTGAGCATCGACGCACCTCCCAGCCGACGCACGCGCTCCTAGCCCTCCTCACAGAAAGAGAATCATGAGCACTCAGACCGAACAGGCGCTCCTGGACAGCATCCCCACCGGCCTCTTCATCGGCGGTGAGTGGATCGACGGCGAGACCGGCGGCACGTTCGACGTGCAGGATCCCGCGACCGGTGCCGTGATCCGCACCATCGCCGACGCGACGCCCGCAGACGGCATCCGCGCCCTCGATGCGGCCGTCGCCGCGCAGGACGCGTGGGCCGCGACGGCTCCGCGCGTGCGCAGTGAGATCCTCCGCCGGGCATTCGACCTCGTGCAGGAGCACAAGGAGGACCTGGCGCTGCTCATGACGCTCGAGATGGGCAAGCCGCTCGCCGAGGCGCGTGGCGAGGTCGGCTACGGCGGCGAGTTCCTGCGCTGGTTCAGCGAGGAGGCCGTGCGCATCAGCGGCCGCTACGGCATCAACCCCGAGGGCACCGGTCACATGGTCGTGTCGCAGCGCCCGGTCGGACCGTCGTTCTTCGTGACGCCGTGGAACTTCCCGTTCGCGATGGCGACGCGCAAGATCGCTCCCGCACTCGCGGCCGGCTGCACCGTGGTGATCAAGCCCCCGGCACTCACGCCGCTGACGACGATGTACTTCACGAAGCTGCTCGAAGAGGCCGGCCTTCCCGCCGGTGTCGTCAACGTCGTGCAGACCTCGAAGTCGAGCGCGCTGTCGGCGCCGATCATCGCCGACCCGCGTCTGCGCAAGCTCTCCTTCACGGGCTCGACCGAGGTCGGACGCAAGCTCATCGCCCAGGCGGCGGAGGGCGTGCTGCGCGTGTCGATGGAACTCGGCGGCAACGCCCCGTTCGTGGTGTTCGACGACGCCGACCTCGACAAGGCCGTGGACGGTGCGCTGGCCGCGAAGTTCCGCAACATCGGACAGGCCTGCACGGCGGCGAACCGTTTCATCGTGCACAAGGACGTCGCGGGCGAATTCGCCAAGCGTGTCACCGAGCGCGTCAACGGCATGAAGATCGGCCGTGGCACCGAAGAGGGCGTGGCGATCGGACCGCTCATCGACGCGGATGCGGTCGCGAAGGCCGGCGAACTCGTCGACGATGCGGTCGGTCGCGGTGCGACGCTGCTCGCCGGTGGCAAGGCTGTGGAGGGCACGGGCACGTTCTACGAGCCGACCGTGCTGACCGATGTCGTCGCGGGAAGCGCGATCCTCCGCGAGGAGATCTTCGGGCCGGTGCTCGCGATCGCGACCTTCGAGACCGAGGAAGAGGCCGTGCGCCTGGCGAACGACACCGAGTACGGACTCGTGTCGTACGTCTTCACCGAGAACCTGCAGCGCGGCCAGCGGATGATCGACGGGCTCGAGACCGGCATGATGGGTCTCAACGTGGGCGTTGTCTCGAACGCGGCCGCACCCTTCGGCGGCGTCAAGCAGTCCGGCGTCGGCCGCGAGGGCGGCTTCGAGGGCATCCACGAGTACCTGTCCACCAAGTACACGCTGATCCCGGTCTCCTGATTTCCGATGCGGGGCCCGCGCGTCGGGCCCCGCACCACCACACGAGAGGACATGTCATGACCGACTACGCCGTCACCAACCCCGCCACCGGAGAGACGCTGGCGTCCTTCGACACGTTCACGGATGCCCAGATCGATGAGGCGGTCGCCGCCGCCGACGAGGCCCACCGCGAGTGGTCGCGCTCGTCGACGGTCGCCGAGCGCGCGGCCCTCGTCCGGCGTGCCGCCGAGCTGCACCGCGAACGCCGCGAAGAGCTCGCCGACATCTTCGTGCGTGAGATGGGCAAGCCCCGCGAGGCCGCCCTCGGCGAGGTCGACTTCGCCGCCGACATCGCCGAGTACTACGCCGACCAGGCGGAGTCGATCATGGCCGACCAGCCGATCGCGATCCTGGGGGAGGGGTCGGCCATCATCCGCCGTTCCTCGCTCGGCCCGCTCGTCGGCATCATGCCGTGGAACTTCCCGGCGTACCAGATCGTGCGCTTCGCAGCTCCCAACCTGATCGTGGGCAACACGATCCTGCTCAAGCCCGCCCCGCAGTGCCCGGAGTCGTCGACCGCGATCGAAAAGATCTATCACGATGCCGGATTCCCGAAGGGCGCCTACCAGAACGTCCTCGCGACGAACGAGCAGATCGCGACGATGATCGCCGACCCGCGCGTGCAGGGTGTCTCGCTCACCGGATCCGAGCGCGCCGGTGCCGCGGTCGCCGAGATCGCCGGACGCAACCTCAAGAAGGTCGCACTCGAGCTCGGCGGCTCCGACCCGTTCATCGTGCTCTCCACCGACGACCTCGACGCCACGGTGCAGGCCGGCGTCGATGCGCGCCTCGACAACAACGGGCAGGCCTGCAACGGCGCGAAGCGCTTCATCATCGTCGACAGCCTGTACGACGCCTTCGTCGAGAAGTTCACGGCGGCGATGGCGGCCGTCGAGGCGACCGATCCCATGCTCGACGACACGGTCCTCGGTCCGGTGTCGTCCGAGACGGCTGCGGTCAACCTGCAGAAGCAGATCGACCAGGCGGTCGAGCAGGGAGCGACGCTCCTCACCGGCGGCACCCGTGACGGCGCGTTCTTCGCTCCGACCGTGCTGGCTGACGTGACGCCCGAGATGAACGTCTACCGCGAGGAGCTCTTCGGCCCCGCCGCCGTCGTCTACCGCGTGGCGGATGAGGACGCGGCGGTCGAGCTCGCGAACGACACCACCTTCGGTCTCGGCTCCTACGTCTTCACGACGGATGCCGCGCAGGCCGAGCGCGTTGCCGACAAGATCGAAGCGGGCATGGTCTACGTCAACCTCGTGCTCGCCGACAGCCCCGAGCTGCCGTTCGGCGGCGTCAAGCGCAGCGGCACGGCCCGCGAACTGGGTCACCTGGCCGCGGACGAGTTCGTCAACAAGAAGCTCATCCGCATCGGCTGAGCGCACGATGAACGGCCCCTCGCAGAACGCGGGGGGCCGTTGTCGCATCCACCACCGAATGCGGGACGGATGCCCTGTCGGTGGGGACATCGAGTGGGAGACAATGGCGGCATGAGCGCGCACACCGACCCCATCGAGATGCTGACCACCGACCGGAGCCGGGAGCTGCTCGGCACGCAGGAACTGGGAAGACTCGTCACCCACGTCGGGGACACGATCGACATCTTCCCGGTGAACTATGTGGTCGACGGCGACGGCATCCTGTTCCGCACGGCACCAGGCAGCAAGCTGTTCGAGCTGACGGTGAACACCGACGTGCTGTTCGAGGTCGACGATCATACCGACACGGACGCCTGGAGCGTCATCGTCCGCGGGCACGCGACCGCTCTGGAGGCGGATGCGGACGTGCACCGCGCGGATGCCGCGGGCCTTCGCCCCTGGATCCCCACCCTCAAGCGCGTCTACGTGCGCATCGACCCGACGTCGGTCTCCGGGCGGGCGTTCCGTCGCAGTGCGGAGCCGGACCGGGATGGTGCTCAGGAGTACTGAGCGCCACTCGTCGCCCTCAGGCGGAGAAGAGCTTCAACTCGTCGGGAGTGAAGTAGTTCTGGGTCACGTCCGTGATGCGCACGAGGTACTTTCCCCGCTTCCCGTCGATCGAGACGACGGTTCCGACATTGCCGGTCATCGTCGGTCCGGTGATCTGCACGGTGTCTCCGATGGCGAAGTCGCTCATTCTGCATCCTCTCGTCGTGCCGTGACCCCGGATGCGCCGGCGAGCGTCTCGGCTTCTTCTGATGCTTCGAGGCTAGATCGCGCGTCGAAGCGGCGACAGTGTCGGATGTCGGCAGTTCGAGTGACATCTGTCACGGCCGTCCGACGAGCCTCAGCCCCCTGCCTCAGGCGTAGGGTCGAAGCATGGCAAACGTCGCTGAGAACATCGTCAAGACTCTGCACGCCAACGGGATCGACCGTGTCTACGGCATTCCCGGGGACTCGCTGAACGGCTTCACGGATGCGCTGCGCAAAGACGGCACGATCCGATGGGTGCATGTGCGGCACGAGGAATCCGCCGCGTTCGCCGCCGCCGCCGATGCCGCAACCACCGGCGAGCTCGCCGTCGTCGCCGGATCCTGCGGGCCCGGGAACCTGCATCTGATCAACGGCCTCTACGACGCCAACCGCTCACGTGTTCCCGTGCTCGCGATCGCCGCCCACATCCCCACCACCGAGATCGGAACCGGATACTTCCAGGAGACGCATCCGCAGGAGCTCTTCCGCGAGTGCAGCGTCTACGTCGAGTACGTCGCCGATCCGAAGCAGATGCCGCGCCTGATGGAGATCGCCATGCGTGCTGCCATCGAAGAGCGCGGGGTCGCGGTGCTCGTGATCCCCGGTGACGTCGCCCTGGCGGACATCGCCGACGACCGTGCCGTCGTGATCGAGCGCACCCGCCCGGTGGTCGTGCCCAATCCGGCGGAGCTCGAGAAGGCGGCGACGCTGTTGAACGCCGCGAAGAAGGTCACGATCCTCGCGGGAGCCGGCGTCGAGGGCGCGCACGACGAGGTCATCGCGCTCGCCGACACACTGGGTGCTCCCATCGTGCATGCGCTCCGCGGCAAGGAGTTCATCGAGTACGACAACCCCTTCGACGTGGGGATGACGGGGCTTCTCGGCTTCGCTTCGGGCTTCCGGGCCATGGAGGCCGCCGACGCGCTGCTGGTGCTGGGCAGCGACTTCCCGTACGAGCAGTTCTACCCCGACAACGCGACGACGATCCAGGTCGACATCCGTGGTGCCCAGCTCGGCAAGCGGCATCCGCTCGATCTGGGGCTGGTCGGCGATGTACGTGCCACGGCGGACGCACTGCTGCCTCGACTGGCGCGCAAGGACGACCGCACGCACCTCGACGATGCCACCGCGCACTACCGCAAGACTCGCAAGAAGCTCGACGAGCTGGCGGTGCCGGCCAAGGGCAAGCGTCCCATCCACCCGCAGTACCTCGCTCGTCTCCTGGACGAATACGCGGCCGACGATGCGATCTTCACGGCCGACGTGGGGTCGCCGACCGTGTGGGCGGCCCGATACCTCTCGATGACCGAGAACCGGCGACTGATCGGCTCGTTCACGCACGGCTCCATGGCCAATGCGCTGATGCACGGCATCGGGGCCCAGGTCGCACACCCCGACCGTCAGGTCGTGGCGCTCGCGGGTGACGGCGGCCTCTCGATGATGCTCGGCGAGCTGCTGACCCTGACGCAGAACAAGCTGCCCGTGAAGACCGTCGTGGTCAACAACTCGTCGCTGAACTTCGTCGAGCTCGAGATGAAGGCCGCCGGTTTCGTGACGTACGGGACGGGGCTGGACAACCCCAGCTTCGCTGCGATCGCCGAGGCGATGGGGATCTTCGCACGCCGGGTGGAGCGGAGCGAGGACCTCCCCGACGCCGTCCGCGAAGTGCTGGCCCATGACGGTCCCGCTCTGCTCGACGTGGTCACCGAACGGCAGGAGCTCTCCATGCCGCCCGCGATCGAGGCGGCGCAGGTCAAGGGCTTCGCGCTCTACGCGATCCGCACGGTCATGTCCGGGCGCGGCGACGAACTCCTCGATCTCGCGAAGGCCAACTGGCGCCAGCTCTTCTGAGACGGCGCCCCCAGCGACGGCGCCGTCTCGCCGGCCCTGCGCTCAGCTCTCCAGGTGCGCGCGGATCTCGGCGGCTTCGCCGTGACGGCCGAGTGCCTCGAGCACGTTGCCGAGCTCGAGGGCCGACACCTGCAACAGCGGCGGGTGTCCGGCCGCGTGCTCGATGGCGCTGCGGTAGACCGGGACCGCGTCGGCTGAGCGCTCGTTGCCGGCGAGCACCCGTGCCGCGAACAGCTCCGAGCCTCCGGCCGAGCCCAGGTCTCCGAGCGCTGCGAAGCCGTCGGCCGCGGTGAGAGCAGCCGAGACGGCTTCATCGACACGGCCGAGCTCGGCCAGCGCCCGTGCGCGCGAGTCGGTCACATCCGCGAGCAGCCACTCGGCCTCGTGCTGCTGCGCGAGGGCGGCGACCTCGTCGAAGAGCCCGAACGCCCGCTCATCGCCGCGTCCGCCGTAGGCCTGGCCGAGACTGTGCAGAACCTCGGTGAGCGCGCCGACGGCTTCGGGCGCGCGCCGCACGATCTCGGCGGCGGACTCGAGCAGGGCGATCGCATCGTCGTGCTCGTCGAAGCGCGCGAGGATCTTGGCCTGCTCCGTCATCGATATCGCCTGGTCCGCGTGCTCCTCGGCCTGCCCGAACAGTTCGGAGGCATAGCCGTGCGCACCGACCGACTGACCGAACTCGCCCGCGGCGCTCAGGGCGCGCGCGAGCATCGACACGGTCATGGCGCGCGAGCCGGCGGGGACGTCGGCCTCCTCCTCGCGCTGCAGCACGTCGCCGAACAGCTCTGCGGCTTCTTCTGCATCGCCGACACGCAGCATCGCGCGCGCGAGACGGAAGTCGAGTCCGGTCGTGTCCGCTCCGGCTTCGCCTCCCAGGCGCGCGGCGAGGCGGTAGCGCGAGACGGCTTTCTCCGGCTCGTCCGCGTCCTCCCAGAGGGCTCCGGCGAGCAGGTGCGCGTCACCGAGCGCGCGGGTCGCTCCCAGTTCGGCGAGCAGGCGGCAGGCCTCGTCGGCATCGGCCGCGCCCTCCAGGTATGTGTTCCCGCCGCCGCGCACGCGTGCGCGGGTCTGCAGCGCCTGGGCCCGGTGGCCCGCGCTGAGGTCGTCCTGAGCGAGGAAGCGGTCGAGCAGCGCGCTCCCCGCTTCGAGGTCGCCCTTGCTCAGCACGGCCGAGATGGCCAGCAGCGTCGTGGTGTTCGTCAGACGGGTGTCCTCGGCCTCGGCGAACGACCGCGCCGCCACCTCGGCGTGATCGAGCGCGGCGTCGGGTTCGCCGGACTGCAGGTGCAGGGCGGCGCGGCTGATCGCGAGGTCACCGCGCGTCCAGGCGGGCAGGTCGTCCGATGCGCCGATCTCCTCTTCGAGCGCGGCGGTCGTCTCCGGGGTGTTCAGGCCGAACGTCGCGAGGCCGATGCGCTCCTCGAGGTCGGCCTGCACGTCGCGGCCGGCCGCCCGCAGCGCAGCGATGCGTTCCGGCAGAAGCTGCAGGGCCTCGTCGGCGCGATCGAGGGCGATCAGGATGCCCAGGCGCATCGAGAGCAGCTGGGCGCGCTTGGCGGGGTCCTCGACCTCGAGGGCACGGGGCAGGGCCTCGAGCGTCTCGTGCTCGGCGCCGAACTGGGCGAGCTGCATCGCCCGTTCGAACCATCCGTCCGCGTCGACCGGTGTGGTGGTGGGGGCCGCGGCGACGAACGCGTCGGAGCGGATCGGAACGTCGTACCGCTCGTCCGCCAGCGCCCGCATCCGTTCCAGGCTGCGGGCGTGCCCGTCCGTCCCGTCACGCTCGTCGAAGCCCGCTCCGATCCGCTCCGCAGCGGTCCACGCGGCTGCCGCGAGCTCGGCGGCGCTCCAGGTGCCGTCGTGCTCGCCGAAGAACGGGACGAGGGCGGCCGACTCCGCGCCGCGCACGGGAGCGTCGCCGTGTCCGACGGCCGTCACCCGGTCCAGCGCCACGGCGAGGGCCGCGAGAGCCGCGAAGTGGGCGTCGACGTTCAGGCCGTCGTGCGCGAGCCAGGAGATGTGCTTCTCGACCAGTGCGAGCGCGCGCGCCTCGTTGCCGGTGAGGGCTGCGAACACGATGTTGTTGGCGACGATGCGCAGGTTGTCGGGGTTGTCCTTGGCCAGTCGGTAGCTGCGCAGATGCGCGGTCTTCGCCTCGTCGAGGCGTCCGGCACGCAGGTAGGGCAGGAGCACGCGCGAGAGGGCGTGCTCGGGCTCCTCTCCACAGGAGAATCCGCCCTCGATCATCTCCTCGACGAGCACGATCGCCTCGGCGTCGCGGTCGGTGTCGGCGAAGAAGCCCGCGATCTGACTGCGTCCGCAGGCGTCGCAGTGGCTGTGGTCGTCGCGCGGCGTCGCCTCCAGCTGCACGCGCAGCGCCTCGGCCTCGTCCATGCGACCGGCGTCCCAGGCGTCCTCGAAGCGCGCGGTGAGCACGCCGCTGACGCCGAGCCCCGCGGCGCGGTAGTGCGACTCCATGTCGTCGAGCACGGCGGCGATCTGCTCCTGCGAGAACGCGGGGGAGGACCGCAGCGACGAGGCCATCCACTTGAACTGCCACATCAGATCGGCTCCGCCGTTGTCGAGATCGGCCGGGAAGCGCTGCGGGTCGGCATCGTGATGGGCGAGGCACCACGCGAACGAGTTGAGCATCACGTCGGTGGCGCCGTTCATGTTCGCCGACGCGGTCTGACGCATCCGAGCCTCGTACTCGAGCCGCTCGTCGCCGATCTCGATCGCCAGGGCGACGGCCTCGGAGACCAGCGCCTGCTCTGCGGGCCCCCAGGGGGTGCGATCGATCTCCTCGATCAGCTGCTGGAAGCGCTTCTTCGGACGTGCCATGGAGGGGACCTTTCGGTGGAGAGTCAGCGGGCGTCGCCGAAGGGGATGGTGTCGCCCTCCAGACCGGCCGAGAGCGAGACGAGGTCGGCGAGGGCGCTGGTCATCAGCGTCCGGTCGGCGTCCGCGAGCGGATGGTGCCCGGCGAGAAGCGCCTGGATGTAGAGGAGCTGCACGGTGCGCGCGAAGACGGCGTCGTCCTGCACGCGCACCAGGGCGCGCACGACCCGATTGGACCAGTTCAGGCACAGGCGTGCGCGCAGATCGTCGTCGCGGGCGGATGACAGGGTCTGGTCGATGCGATCCAGTACACCGCCCCACAGGGCCCCGGTGACGCCCTTGGTGCGTCCGCGGTCGATCGCCCGCAGCACCTCGGGGTCGGCCACGTAGAGCCCGGCGAGATCGGGGCGGTCGATCGACCGGACGACCACGGAGCAGTCGGATGCGGCGAGCACGGCACCGGCGCGCGCTTCGAGGGCGACGGCCGCATCGCGGTCGTCGAGAGGTGGCGGATCGAGACGATCGAGTTCGCCCGTGACATCCACCTTTTCGACGGAGACGTGCGGGTAGAGGTCGGGCAGCATCCGGATCAGATCGGCGTCGTAGAGGTAGCCGCCGTTGACGAGCACCTCATCGGAGGGGGAGATGCCGGCCACCTGGCGGAATTCGTCCACGCTCTGCGCGTAGCGGATGTGCGGGTATCGCTCGACGAGGTCGCCGATCCGCACCGTGCCGTGCGTCGTCTCGACCGTCAACCAGCGGGAGATGAAGTGGGCGAGCTCCTCGTCGTGGCGCACCAGGGATTTGAGGCCGACCTCGTGCACGGCGACGAACTGCGCGAGACGATGGGGTTCGCGCAGCCCCAGCTCGAGCACCCAGCGGCGGATGCCGGCGCCCAGCTGCTCGCGCACGCGTTCGAGCGCCGCGTCCTCGACGAGCGATTCCCTGCTCGCGGTGGGAGCGAGGCCGGTGGAATCGATCACGGCGCGCACGAAGAAGGCCCAGTCGGGGAGCACGTCGTCGACGCGCTCGGAGAGCAGCATCCGTCCCAGGTACATGCGCGTGGCCTGGCGTGCACCGGGAGGAGGGGCGAACGGCAGCACGTACGCGAGGCCGCGCGTGCCCGTCGCGGGCTCGCTCAGCTCGATGACGTCGAGCGGACTCGCGCCGAGGAGATCCCGACCGTAGCCGACCGCCGCTTCGGGGTCCTGCGCGGCGTCGAGGAACGGAGCGTCTCGGGTGATGTCGATGTCGCCGGCGGCGGCGTCGATCGTGACGCGCACCGGCAGGAACTCCCCGAACGTCGTCGCCAGCTCGTGCACTGCGGCGGGGCGCAGCAGCTCGTCGGCGTCGAAGCGCGGGACGAGGTGCACACTGGTGCCGATCGGCAGCTCCTCGTCGATCTCGGCCACCTGGAACGTGCCGTCGGCACTGCCGGTCCACTCGACCGAGGCGCCGTCGCGGGCGCTGCGCGAGCGGATGACGATCGTGTCGGCGACCATGAAGCAGCTGAGCAGACCGATGCCGAACTGCCCAAGGTAGTCGCTGCGGGGGAGGTCGAAGATGTCCCGCTTGGAGCTGCGGCCGACCGTCGCCAGCAGATCGGCGACCTCCGTGGCGGTCAGCCCCACGCCGTCGTCGCGCAGCACGAACTCGCCGGTCTCGGCGGTCAGCGGAGTGATCCGGATGCGGCCGCCGCCACCGTCGACCTCGCGGCGGGCGGTGATCGCGTCGCGGGCGTTCTGCAAGAGCTCTCGCAGGTACACGCGAGGACTGGAGTAGATGTGCCGGCTGAGCAGATCGACGACTCCGCGCAGATCCACCTGGAACTGCTGCACTTCAGCGCTCACCGGCGCTCCCTCCTCCTGCATACGCTCGCTGAGCCTAACAAGAACACGCCATCGCGATCCCGGTTCGGCGCGACCGGATCGATGCCGTATGCTTGTGGGGCAGTTGTTGTCTGCATTCTTTCGCCATGCCTGGGGTCTTCCGATCGCGGCTACGGTGGCAGAGTGGGGAGAACACCCCGAGACCTCCCGGTCTCTAGGGCGGTAGCTCAATTGGCAGAGCAGCGGTCTCCAAAACCGCAGGTTGCAGGTTCGATTCCTGTCCGCCCTGCGCGTCAGCGCAACGCTGACACACGAAAGGTACATTCAGGATGGATCAGGACGAACCGCGCGGCGAGGTCGTCGCGGCCGGCGCCACCCGCGAGAAGAAGGGCAACCCCTTCTCCCGGTTCTTCGGGAGCATCGCCCTGTTCATCCGCCAGGTCATCGCCGAGCTCCGCAAGGTCGTCACCCCGACTCGCAAGGAGCTGTTCAAGTTCACCGGGGTGGTGCTCGTCTTCGTGATCATCGTCATGGGCATCGTCTACGGCTTGGACTTCGCCTTCGGGCTCTTGGCGCACTGGGTGTTCGGAATCCCTGGCTGATGACCCCCGCGGCTCGCGCCGCAGCTATGGAGAAAACAACGTGTCTGAACGATATTCCGACGACGCCGACTGGGCGACCGCCGCAGAGCAGTCCAGCGAGGAAGACGAGGCCCAGGAGGGCAACGTCCTCGCTGAGGAAGAGCTCTCGGTCACCTCGGCGGAACACGTCGCGGTCCACGTCAAAGATGAGGACGGCGAAGAGGATGACACGGCTGACATCGACATCGACATCGACGACCCGGAGGCGGACGCGATCGTGAACGACGCTCTCAACCTGGACGAAGCGGCTGAGTCTGAGGCTGCCGCTGAGGTCCTCAACGAATCAGTGGCCGAAGAGGTCGCCGAGCAGGAGGCGGAGGCGGCCGACGAGGTCACTCCCTACGACGGTCCCGAGCTCGGCGCTGACGACGCGCAGGCCGACGAGGACTCCTCGACGGACGAAGACGACGAGGACGCCGAGGAAGACCCGTACGAGGCCTTCCGCATGGACCTCCGCATGCTCCCGGGCAAGTGGTACGTCATCCACTCCTACGCCGGTTTCGAGCGCAAGGTGAAGGCCAACATCGAGCAGCGCAAGTCGACGCTCGAGGTCGAGGACGAGATCTACCAGGTCGAGGTCCCGATGGAAGACGTGGTCGAGATCAAGAACGGCCAGCGCAAGATGGTCACCCGCGTGCGCATCCCCGGCTATGTGCTGGTGCGCATGGAGCTCACGGAAGACACCTGGTCGGTCGTGCGGCACACCCCGGGTGTCACCGGCTTCGTGGGCAACGCCCATAACCCGACGCCGCTGCGCTTCGAAGAGGCCTTCAACATGCTGAAGTCGCTCGTCGAGGTCAAGGACGTCCCCACGGCCAAGAACATCGCGTCGAAGGGCGGCGTCGCCGTCGCTCGTCCCCTGCCGGCCGAGGTCGACTTCGAGGTCGGCGAGACCATCACGATCAAGGAGGGCTCGTTCGCGGGTCTTCCCGGTTCGATCAGCGAGATCAAGCCCGAGAGCGGCAAGCTCACGGTCCTCGTCTCCCTCTTCGAGCGCGAGACGCCGGTGGAGCTGTCGTTCGACCAGGTCACCAAGATGGTCTGACACACATTCACACGAGAACGGCCGTCCCTCTCGGGGCGGCCGTTCTCGCGTCGTGCAGGCGCCTCTTGCGTCGGGCAGGCGTCCGTTGCGCCGCTGAGCGGCCGTGGCCGGCAGGACTCCTTCTGATCGGGTAGACTTGTGTGGTTTGTGCGACGCTTCGGCGTGCGCGGAGACGACCACGTTCCGGAACCGCCGGATCTGTGGGAGAAGCGGATGCTCCGGCATCCGATTCGATGAAAGGAAAGAGAATGGCACCGAAGAAGAAGGTGACCGGCCTGATCAAGCTTCAGATCAACGCCGGTGCAGCCAACCCGGCGCCGCCGATCGGCCCCGCGCTCGGTCAGCATGGCGTCAACATCATGGAGTTCTGCAAGGCGTACAACGCCGCGACCGAGTCGCAGCGCGGCAACGTCATCCCCGTCGAGATCACCGTCTACGAGGACCGCAGCTTCACCTTCGTCCTGAAGACCCCGCCTGCTGCGGAGCTCATCAAGAAGGCCGCCGGCGTCCCCAAGGGCTCCGCGACCCCGCACACCGTCAAGGTCGCGAAGATCACCAAGGACCAGGTCCGTCAGATCGCCGAGACCAAGCAGGCCGACCTGAACGCGAACGACATCGAGGCCGCGATCTCGATCATCGCCGGCACCGCCCGTTCCATGGGCATCACGGTCGAGGGCTGAGGAGAATAATCATGGCTACCAAGTCCAAGGCTTACAAGGCTGCCGCCGAGAAGATCGAGGCAGACCGTTTCTACACCCCCACCGAGGCCGTCGCCCTCGCGAAGGAGACCGGTTCGACGAAGTTCGACTCGACCGTCGAGGTCGCGCTGAAGCTCGCCGTCGACCCCCGCAAGGCGGACCAGATGGTGCGCGGCACCGTCATCCTGCCCCACGGCACCGGCAAGACCGCCCGCGTCATCGTCTTCGCCACCGGCCCCGCGGCCGAGGCTGCGATCGCCGCAGGTGCAGATGAGGTCGGCGGCGCCGAGCTCATCCAGAAGGTCGCCGATGGCTGGACCAACTTCGACGCCGCTGTCTCCACCCCGGAGCTCATGGGCCAGGTCGGTCGTCTCGGAAAGGTGCTCGGACCGCGTGGTCTGATGCCGAACCCGAAGACCGGCACCGTGACCCCGAACCCGGCCAAGGCCGTCGAGGAGATCAAGGGCGGAAAGATCGAGTTCCGCGTCGACAAGCACGCCAACGTGCACTTCGTCGTCGGCAAGGCGTCCTTCACCGCAGAGCAGCTGAACGAGAACATCGGCGCAGCGCTCGAGGAGATCGTCCGCCTCAAGCCGTCGAGCTCGAAGGGCCGTTACATCCAGAAGGGTGCGGTGTCGACCACGTTCGGCCCCGGCATCCCGCTGGACGTCAACTCCATCTGAGTCTGACTCTCTGAAACGCCCCCGGGTTCGCCCGGGGGCGTTTCTGCGTCCTGCGCAGACCTCGTTCCGGTCGCACTTCCTGCCGCATCATCGACTGCTGAGCGGCAGTAAGTGCGACCGGAACAGGGCTGGCGCTCGAACGGGGCAGGGCCCCGAGAGGGCCGGCCAGCCCGCGAAACGCAACGTCATCGGATGCGGCGAACCGCCGAGCGCCACGTACTGTAGGGGAGTTCCCGCGTCGGTCGCGTAAACTCGCACCGCGCTTCACACCCCAGGAGGGTTCATGTCCCGTCGTCTCATCGCCGTCACCGCACTCGTCGTCGCCGCCGCAGCCCTGACCGCCTGCAGCGGGTCGAGCACGCCCGCGAGCACCTCGGGCAGTGGCGAGAGCTCCGCGAGTTCGGAGTACGGTCTCGCGAAGGACGGCACGCTCACCGTCGGAACCGAGGGCACGTATCGCCCGTTCAGCTTCCACGGCGACAACGGCGCCGGCGACCTGACCGGATACGACGTGGAGATCATCGAAGCCGTCGCCGACAAGCTCGGCCTCGAGGTGAAGTTCGAAGAGACCCAGTGGGATGCGATCTTCGCGGGCCTCGACGCCGGACGCTTCGACGTGATCGCCAACCAGGTCACGATCAATGACGAGCGTGAGGCGAAATACCTCTTCAGCACGCCCTACACGGTCTCGCCCGGCGTGATCGTCGTGAACGAGGACGACGACTCGATCTCGTCGTTCGCTGACCTCGAGGGCAAGACCACCGCACAGTCGCTCACGAGCAACTGGAACGACCTCGCCACCGAATCGGGTGCCAAGGTCGAGGGCGTCGAGGGCTGGGCGCAGGCCGTCGAGCTCCTGCGTCAGGGCCGCGTCGATGCGACCATCAACGACAAGCTGACGTTCCTCGACTACGAGACGACCAACAGCCCGACCGGTCTGAAGATCGCCGCCGAGACCGAAGATGCCGGCGAGCAGGCCTTCGCGTTCACCAAGGACAAGGAAGCGCTCGTCACGGCGGTCGACGGGGCGCTCGACGAGCTGCGTGCGGACGGAACTCTGGCCGAGATCAGCAAGAAGTACTTCGGCGAAGACGTCTCGCAGTAATCGATGGAGAACCCCTGGCAGCTGTTCCTCGACTCGCTCGGGCCGATCGCCTGGGCGGGGCTGACGGCGACGGTGCCGCTCGCACTGGCATCGTTCACGCTGGGACTCGTCATCGCCATCGGCATCGCGCTGATGCGGATCTCCGTGAACCCGATCCTCTCTGGCGTCGCGCGGTTCTACATCTCGGTGATCCGGGGGACGCCGCTGCTGGTGCAGCTGTTCGTGATCTTCTACGGCATGCCGTCGATCGGGATCACGATCGATCCATGGCCGAGCGCGATCATCGCGCTGTCGCTCAATGTCGGCGGCTACGGCGCCGAGGTGGTGCGTGCGGCCATCCTCTCCGTCCCGCAGGGGCAGTGGGAGGCCGCGTACACCGTGGGGATGAACCGCACGCGCACGCTCACGCGCATCATCCTGCCGCAGGCGGCGCGGGTGTCGGTGCCGCCGCTGTCGAACACGTTCATCTCCCTCGTGAAGGACACCTCGCTCGCGTCGCTGATCCTCGTGACCGAGCTGTTCAAGGTGGCCCAGCAGATCGCGTCGACGACCTACGAGTTCATGGTGCTCTACCTCGCCGCGGCGCTGGTCTACTGGGTGTTCTGCCTGGTGCTGTCATTCGGGCAGAGCGCCCTCGAGAGGAGGCTCGACAGTCGTGTCGCGCACTGACAACGCTTCAGAGGCTCTGCTCACCGCCCGTGGCCTGCACAAGAGCTTCGGTGACAACGAGGTGCTCCGCGGCATCGATCTGACTCTGCACCGTGGCGAGGTCGTCGTGCTCATCGGCCCCAGCGGCTCGGGTAAGACGACCGTGCTCCGTGCGCTCAACGGGCTCGAGACACCGGACGCCGGCACGATCGTGGTCGCGGGCGGGCCGGAGATCGACTTCGCGCCGGAGGCGAGGCCTTCGCCCCGCGTCCAGAAGCAGAAGCGACTCGCGCTGCGCGACCGTTCCGCGATGGTGTTCCAGCACCACAACCTCTTCCCGCACCTGACGGTTCTCGAGAACGTCATCGAGGGGCCGTGGCGGGTGCAGGGGCGTCCGAAGGCCGAGGTGGTGGCCGAGGCGCTCGCGCTGCTCGACCGGGTCGGTTTGGCCGACAAGGCGGATGCCCGCCCGCACCAACTCTCCGGAGGGCAGCAGCAGCGCGTGGGAATCGTGCGCGCGCTCGCGCTCAAGCCCGACCTGCTGCTGTTCGACGAGCCGACCAGTGCGCTCGATCCGGAGCTCGTCGGCGAAGTGCTGCTCGTGATCAAGGAGCTCGCGGACGAGAACTGGACCATGGCGGTCGTCACCCACGAGCTGAGCTTCGCGCGCGAAGCCGCCGATCACGTGCTGTTCATGGACGGCGGCGTCGTCGTGGAGCAGGGGCCGCCGGCTGAGATCTTCAGCGCACCGAAGCATGAACGCACGAAGCGTTTCCTCACCCGCATCATGCGTCCGCTCGACGGCGTCTGATCGCGCTCGGTCCTCGCCCTGCGCGTCGATCGGTGGCAGGATGCCCTCGTGGGAACCATCGACGACTACCTGGCAGAGCTCACCACGGCGGATCGTGAGGCGATCGATCGGGTCTACGCGGTCGCGCGTCAGGAGGCGCCGGAGTCCGAGCAGGGCAAGGGCTACGGCATGCCCGCGCTCGTGCACGGCGGCAAGCCGCTGCTCTCGGTGATGCGCGCCAAGAAGCACATCGGCATCTACCCGTTCAGCCCGGATGCCGTCGCGGCCGTCGCGGACGATCTGGAGGGGCATCCCGGCGTCAGCGTCGACAAGGGCACCATCCGCTTCCAACCCGAGCATCCGATCCCACGCGCCGTGCTCGAGAGCCTCGTCCGCGCTCGGCTCGCACAGATCGACGGAGCCTGAGACCTCGTCAGCCTCCCAGCACCGGCAGCACAAGGCTGATCGCGATCGCGATCATGACCACGGCGATCACGGCGTCGAGGATGCGCCAGGATCGCGGGGTGCGCAGCCAGCGCCCCAGATAGCGGGCGCCGAACCCCAGCGCGGTGAACCACAGGATGCTGGCGGCGATCGCCCCGCCCGCGAACAGCCAGCGCTCGTCGCCGTGGGTGGCCGCGATCGATCCGAGCATCAGCACGGTGTCGAGGTAGACGTGCGGGTTGAGCCACGTGAGGGCGAGCGTGGTGAGGATCACGGGTGTCAACCGCGTGCGAGTGAGCGTCGCCGTCACGCCGCTCGATGCGAGCGATGCGGAGGGCGAGGAGTCGGAGGTCTCGACGACCAGCTCCTCACCTCCACGCCAGGCCCGGCGTGCGGCCAGGATGCCATAGGTCAGCAGGAACAGCGCCCCCGCCCATCGTGCGACGACCACCAGCCACGGCGCGGCAGAGATCACGAAGCCGAGCCCGGCGACGCCCGCCGCGATCAGCGCTGCGTCGGAGAGCGCGCAGATTGCCACGACGGCGAGGACGTGCTCGCGGCGGATCCCCTGACGCAGCACGAAGACGTTCTGCGCGCCGATGGCGACGATGAGGGAGATACCGAGGCCGAGGCCGGCGAGAACCGTGAGCATGGATACAGCCTAGGAACGGCCGGACATCAAGAGAAGCGAAGATTTCTACCGAACCATTAGCATCACTGATGTGCGAATCGATCCCGAACTCGCGGCCACCCTCGCCGCCATCGTCGACGAGGGGACACTGGATGCCGCCTCGAGGCGACTGCAGATCACTCCTTCCGCGGTGAGTCAGCGGTTGAAGACTCTTGAGCAGCAGCTGGGGCGCATCCTGGTCGTGCGCACCAAGCCCGCACGGCTGACGCAGGCGGGGGAGGCGGTCGTCCGTCTGGCGCGGCAGGTCGCTCTGCTGGAGCATGATGCGCTGGCTGGGGTGGGCATCGACGAGGCCGGCGCGGCGCGCAGGATCAGCATCCCCCTCGCGGTCAACGCCGACTCGATGGCGACCTGGTTCCTCGCTCCGCTCGCGCGCCTGTCCGCCGCGCACGACATCGACTTCGACCTGCACCGCGATGACCAGAACTTCACCGCGCGTCTCCTGGAATCGGGAACGGTGATGGCTGCCGTCACGAGCGAGGAGTCTCCGGTCTCCGGATGCTCGGTGTCACCGCTCGGGGTGCTGGAATACCGGGCGATGGCCGAGCCGGGTTTCGCGGCGCGGTGGTTCCCGGACGGGCCGACCTCGACCGCGCTGGCCGCAGCCCCGTTCGTCGACTTCGACCGGAGGGACACCCTGCAGCACGAATGGCTTCGGGCGATGGCGGTCGCGCAGGAGGGCGTTCCGCGGCACTACGTTCCCGCATCCCATGACTACGCTCTTGCCGTCACCCTGGGGCTCGGTTGGGGGATGGTGCCGCTGCTGCAGGAGTCGGCTGGGCTCGTGCCGTTGGGGGGACCGACCCTGCGCGTGCAGCTCTATTGGCAGCAGTGGAACCTGCGCTCGGAGTTGCTCGACACGATCGCCGCGGAGGTCGCCACCGAGGCCCGGCGCGTCCTCGGCAGCGTCCCGGTCAATCGGCCGCGGTCGACCCCGGTGTCACTCCGGAAGCCAGGGCGTGCAGCAACCGGGTGAGGTTGCCGATGTCGGTGAGGCTCCACTGCTCGAGCGTGCGCAGCAGCAGGCCCTCCTGCGGCAGTCGAGCCGCTGACAACCGCTCCGTGCCGAGGGGCGTGAGCTCCAGGAGGGACGAACGGCCGTCGGCGGGGTCGGCGGTGCGCTCGATCAGACCGAGTTCCTCCAGCTCGCGCACCGTGCGGCTGACCTGTCCCTTGTCCATGAGCATCCGCTCGGACAGCGTCGACACGGTCACCCGTTCGCATCGGGCGATCGTCGTGAAGATCTTGTAGGCGCCGGGCAGCAGACCGGGGCTCACCCGATGGGCGTTCTCGGTGATGACGCGGCGGAAGTGCGTGATCAGCTCACTGAACTCCGCCTCGAGGGCGCGGACCGTTTCGGCCCGCGCCTCCGGGGTGTCGATGTCTTTCTCAGCGTCGGGCATCGGAGGTGCCGTCCCCACGGTCACCGGCGCGGTCGACGACCGTCACGGTACCGGTCGTCGGGGCACCGGAGAGCGCAGTCGCGTCGGCGATCGCCACGTCGACCGCGCCGTCGACGCTGCCGTCGACGGGCTTCTTCTTCGCGGCGTCCGCCTGGGCGCGCTCGGTCGTGGTCATCGTCGTCAGCGGTCGGTTCGGCAGGAACAGGATCGCGATGAGGCTGATCACCGCGAGCGGGATGCCGATCAGGAACGCGTGCGAGATGGCCTGGGCGTAGAAGTCCTCGATGATCGAGCGCACCGGTTCCGGGAGGAGTCGGACCTCCGGCAGTGTTCCGCTGGAGAGCTGTGCGGCGACTTCGGCGCCCTTGTCGCCGAGCTGGGCGATCGCTGCCCCGATGCGCTCCTTGCCGTCGCTGAACAGACCGGTGAGGCTGTTCGCGAGCACGGCGCCCATGACGGAGACGCCGATCGTGCCGCCGAGGCTGCGGAAGAAGGTCACGCCCGAGCTCGCAACGCCCATCTCGCTGGGCTTCGCGACGTTCTGCACGATGAGCACGAGATTCTGCATGGTCATGCCGACGCCCGCGCCCATCACGAACATGTAGATCGAGACGAGGACGAAGTTCGTGTCGTAGTGCAACGTGGACAGCATCACGGAGCCCGCGATCAGCAGCACGGACCCGAGGATCAGGTAGCCCTTCCACTTGCCGAAACGGGTGACGAGCTGGCCGATGACCATCGACGAGATCAGGAGGCCGGCCATCATCGGCAGGGTCATGAGCCCGGCCTCGGTCGGCGTCGCACCGCGGGAGAGCTGCATGTACTGCGCGAGGTACACCGAGGTGCCGAACATCGCGACGCCGATCGAGATCGACGCGAGCACCGAGAGGGTGAAGGTGCGGCCGCGGAACAGCGTGAGCGGGATGAGCGGCTCGCGCACCTTGAGCTCGACGATGATGAAGGCGATGGCCGAGACGATCGCGCCGCCGACCATGAGCACGGTCTCTGTGCTCCACCAGTCGAACGTCGAGCCGGCGTTGGTGATCCAGATGAGGATCAGCGAGACGGCGGCCGACAGCAGCACGATGCCGACGTAGTCGATCGACACCTTGCGGGTGCGCTCGGTGCTGATGTGCAGAGTCTTCTGCAGGATGATCAGTGCGGCCACGGCGAAGGGGAGGGCGACGAAGAAGTTCCAGCGCCAGTTGGCGACGTCGGTGATCCATCCGCCGAGCAGCGGGCCGCCCACGGTGGCGACAGCCATCACGGCACCGAACAGACCCATGTAGCGGCCGCGCTCGCGCGGGCTGATGATGTCGGCCATGATGACCTGGCTGAGGGCGGCGAGCCCACCGCCGCCGATGCCCTGGATGGCGCGGAAGGCGATGAGGGTGTTGGTGTCCTGCGCGAATCCGGCCGCAGCGGTCGCTCCGACGAAGACGATGATCGCGATCTGGATCAACAGCTTGCGATTGAACAGGTCGGCGAGCTTGCCCCAGATCGGGGTCGAGATCGCGGTGGTGAGGAGCGTCGCCGTGATGACCCAGGTGTAGGCGGCCTGGTCGCCGCCGAGGTCGTGCACGATGACCGGCATCGAGGTGGAGACCACCGTGGTCGCGATCATCGAGACGAACATGCCGAGGAGGAGGCCGGTGAGGGCTTCGAGCACCTGGCGATGCGTCATCTTGACGGGGGAATCCGTGGTCATGCGTGACCTTTCGCAGAAGGGTGGTGGAGAGATGCTGCGACAGCTCTGGCGCGCACGAGATGGTTGAACTGCGTCAACTATACGCCGATCGTTGATATACGTCAACGATCTTCGAGAGGGATTCGGATCTGCGCGGGATGAGCGAATGTCGTGCGCGAAATCGCCTTGTTCTGCGGATGAGGCGGGGAGAGGATGGCGCAAACGCGCGGATGCGGGGTCGTTGAGGGGCGACCGGACGACAGGCATTCGCGTGGTTCACGAATTCCTGAGGGGGAAGCGACATGGCAACCAAGGCAACCCAGCGCAAGGTCCTGGCGGTACTGGCCGGTGGACTCGTGCTCGGCATCGGCACCGCAGTGACGCTCGCGGTCTGGAACGACTCCGAGTTCGCGAACGGCACGTTCACCGCGGGCGCATTCAATCTGCAGGGGTCCACCGACGGCACCGCGTACGCCGACCACAACTCCGCTGGCACCGCGGCGACTCTCGCCTTCACCCTGCCGGCGGGGCTCGTGGGCAACATGTCGCCGACGAGTTCGGTCTACGCCGGGTTCTGGGTGCGCCTCGCAGCCGGCACCACGAGCGGAGCGAACCTCGTCGCCGACGGCACGACGGCCGACCCCGCCGCGAGTTCGAACACCGGTCATCTGTCGTACTCGATCTACCAGCTCGCGCCGGGCGCCACGTGCAACGCGGCGAGTGCCACGGGCACGCCCATCGCGACCGGAGCGACGCTCGATGTGCAGACCGGCGTGACGCAGGTTCCGCTCACGGCCGGCGGCACATCGGCCGTGCCCGGCACGGCGGTGCAGTTGTGTTTCAAGGTGACGGCGGATGCGTCGCTCACGCCGAGCCTGGTGACCAACGCCACCTGGAAGTTCACGGCCACGTCGACGAACTGAGCATGTGATGGTCACCCGCAGAGATGTGCGGGAGAGGCGGCGGCTGCGCTCCCGTCGGCTGAGAGCCGTCCTCGCGGGCGGGCTCGTGCTCGGCATCGGCGTCGCCGCCACCCTCGCCGCCTGGAATGACTCCGAGTACGGATCCGCCAGCTTCACGGCCGGGAGATTCGACATCGTCGGAGCGGTCGACGGTTCCACGTTCTCGAGTCACGCCACCACGGGCGCGGCGGCGACCCTGAACTTCCAGCTCGCGCCCACCGCGATGGCGCCGGGGAACGCGACGTATGCGCTGTTCAGCGTGAAGACGGCGAACCCCTCGGTGGCGGGAACCCTCCAGCTGACCGCGGGAACACCCGGCGGCACGGGGCTCGCGACGTATCTCACCTACGGTGTGCGCACCATCGCGGGCACCACCTGCAACGCGACCACGTACGCGGCGGGGACGGCCGTCGTCGCGGACGGGTCGGCGCTCACCGCCGGGGGGTCGGGGACGCAGGCGGTGACGGCGAACGGTGCGGCTCAGGTCAACTACTGCTTCGCGGTCACCCTCCCGACGACGGCCCCGAACGCCGCGCAGGGACTCACGATGACGCAGACCTGGCAGTTCCTCGGAACGTCGTCGTAGGCGCGGATGGCAGGGAGGAGGACGAGATGACGACCCCCATGACGCGAAGGAGCCTGCGCGAGAAAGAGACGTCCCTCGCCGCGGTCGAACCCCACGCGACCGCGGCGAGGGTACATACCGGCATGCGGCCGGGGCGTGTGATCGGCGACGCGCTGCTCTGGATGGCCGCGGTCGCCGGGGCGATCTGCATCCTGCTCGTCGTGCTCGCTTTCACGGCGCAGATCACGCTCATCATGTTCCGCACAGGGTCGATGTCCCCGACGATCCCCGCGGGCTCCGTCGCGGTGGTGCAGCGCGTCCCGGCGACGGAGATCGACGTCGGCGACGTCGTGACCGTCGACCGCGAAGGGGAGCTGCCGGTGACCCACCGCGTCACCACGATCGTCCGGGGTGCGAGCGCGGATGAACGGGTGATCACGATGCGTGGCGACGCGAACGCCGCAGACGATCCCTTCCCCTACCCGGTGACATCGGTGCGGAAGGTGCTGTTCTCCGTTCCCGGTATCGCGCTCGTCGTCGCGGGCATGGGGAACCCGATCGTGCTGGGAGCTCTGACAGTTGCGGCGACGTCGCTGGTCGTCTGGGCGTTCTGGCCGCGCGGGCAGCATCGGTCCGGGCGCGATCCCGACGGGAACGGGCCATGAGGCGCGCGCTCGCCGTCGTCCTGCTCGCCGTCCTCGCGGTCACGATGCCGGTGGTCACGATGCCGACGGCCGCGTGGGGCGCGCCGACGACGCAGATCATCCAGGGGTCGGTCCTGCGCCTCGTCTCGATCGCGGACTGGACGGCAGCCGGCAGCCTGCTGCCGGGACAGCCGGTGGAATGGGACATCGCGGTGAGTGCAGATGCCCCGGATCCGGGGGTCGTGCGGATCGCGGTCAGCGCGACGGGTGATGCACAGCTGCTCCTCGACGTCGCCCTGTGCCTGCAGGAATGGACCGACGCCGGGTGTCCCCATGGCGCCGCCACGCTTCGTACGGCGTGGAGCATCCCGCGCGACGGGGTCGAGATCCCGCTCGCACAGGTCGCCGACACCGAGACGGCGCATCTTCGCCTCGCGATCTCCCTGGATCCCTCCGGGGGTGCGGGTGCGGGCAGTACCGATGTGCGCGTGCACGCGCAGGGGGCGGGCGAGACGGTGATCGTGGGGTCGGACGGCGGCCTCGCGACGACGGGGCTGCCACCGGGCATGCCGTGGGCGATCATGGCCGGCTCGGCGCTGGTGGCGTCGGGCATCGCACTCGCGGGTCGGCGTCGACGCGCGACGTCAGAGACGCGGAGTCGACGATGAGGCGGCCGACGCGCGCACGCATCCTGGCAGGAGCCCTCGGCCTCGTCGTGCTCGTCGGCGTCGCCTCGACGCCCGCTGTGCAGGTCACCGACGCCGCATTCACCGACAGCGAGTATGCGACGCGCACGTTCACCGCGGCGACCCTGGCCGCCCCCGTGGTCACATCGTGCACGGTGACGAGCTTCCTCGGCACGTTCACCGGCTTCACGATCACGTGGACATCGCCCTACCTGACCGTGCAGCAGCGGCTGTCGATCAACAACGTCGTCGTCGACAACAGCAACGTCACGCAGAGCGGATCCGGCCCCTACACCTACTCGTCCACGATCAGCTCCGGATTGCTGAACACGCTGCTGGGGAGTCTTCTCGGATCGTCCAACGCGGTGAAGGTCGAGACGATCTACGCGGGAACGTCGTGGGTCTCACCGGCCGCGACACGCACGCTCTCGGTCGGTGGTCTGCTCGGTCTCGGTGGCAACAACACCTGCACGTGAGGCCGGGCTCGGCCTCGGCGGGGTCGGATCAGTCGGCGAGGGCCAGCGCGCGGAACGCGTCGCGTTCACGGAGCTGTTCGCGCCGGCTCGCGGCGGCATCCATCACCCGGCTCGGAACCTGCTGGCCGGTGGTGCGTCGGTAGAGCTCATCGATGAGATCCGTGGCGAGGCCGACGAGTTTCGCGATCTCGCGGTCGTCGCGGTCGATCCACACGCAGCGCGGCTCATCGTGGATCGGGGCGAAGTCGACGTGCTCTTCCCAGACGAACAGGGTCCGCTCGGCGCCGAGCACGTGCTGCTGCCACCACACCTGACGGAGGTAGGTGCGCGGGATGCCCCGGAACGCCTTGTTCGTGGTCTTGATCTCGGCGAGCTTCACGCGTCCGTCGGCGTCGACCGCGATGCCGTCGGGGGTGGCCAGGTGCCGGTGCTCGACCTCGGCGCGGAACAGTGCGGAGGAGGGAAGGATGCCATGGGTGGCCGCGACCCATGCCGCGATCTCGGGCTCGCGTCGTCGACCATGATCGGTGTAGGCGTTGCCGCCGAAGCGGGGTCCGCCGCCGAGCTTGGAGTCGGCCGCGCGGGCGATCGACTTCTCCGAGGTGAGACCTGCCACGTCGGTGGCCGTGATGCCCCGCGAGCGCGCACGCAACCATGCCACGCGGTCGCGGGAGTCCGCGACGATGCGTGCAGAGAGTTCCGGGGTCACCCTTCGACCCTAACCCCGCGCGCCGACCCTCCCTCCCGTACACGCCGCCCTCCCGCCCCCTGCCCCCCGCCCCGCCCGCCCTCGCCCCGCCCGCTCCCGCCCCGCCCCCCTCCCCGTCCCTGCCGCTCCCTGCCTCGTTTCGCCGTCGAGTGCACGGCATCTCGTCGAGCGCACGGGACCTGTACGTGAGTACGCCGTCCATTCGGCGACATCCCGTGCACGCGACGAGCGTGCCAGTGCTCCTGCACATTCGCAGAACGGACGAGGAAACGGAGGGACGGCGGGGGAGGGTGGGGAAAGAGGGAAAGTGAGGGGTGGCGAGAGGCAACCATGGGGCATGCCGCACGTATCACCCGCTCTTACTCAGCTCGTTCGCTCGCGCGCAGACCTCCTCCAACACGGATGGACGGATCGGAGGATCACCGCTGCGGTGCGGGAAGGAGAGCTTTTCGCCTTCCGCCGTGGATGGTTCATGTCTTCGACTGCTCGGGAGAATCTGTGGCCGGAGCAGAGGCACCACGCCCATGTCATCGCGGTGGCGCGCGACGCACGGGGGCCAGCCGTGATGTCGCACGCGTCCGCCGCCGTGCTCTGGGGTTTGCCGCTCTACGCGATGCGGCCCGCCCGCGTGCACATGACGACGGCGACGCCGAGGCGCATCTCGAGTGCACCGGATGTGTTCCGTCATGTCGCTCCTCTGCCGGCCGCCGACGTCACAGTGCGCGGCGGGATCCGATGCACGTCGTTGTCGCGAACGGTCTTCGATCTCATCCGCTCGCTGCCGGTGGCCGCGGCCGTCGCAGCGGCTGATGCGGCGGAGCGGCAGATTGCCGAGCGGCAATGGGAGTGGGACCTGGATGCTGTCGTCGCGTGGCGTCGTGGACTCGGCGAGAGGCTGAGCGAGGCCGGAGGTGCCCGGGGGATCCGTCAGGCACGGTGGGTGGCGGAGTTCGCCGATGGGCGGGCGCAGCTTCCCGGCGAGAGCGTGAGCCGACTGCAACTGCGCAGACTCGGCTTCGCCGACCCCGAGCTGCAGGTTCCGGTCGACGGACCGGACGGCACGCAGTACTTCGTCGACTTCGGGCTTACCGATGTCCGCAGCTTCGGCGAGTTCGATGGAAAGACCAAATACCTCGATGAAGCGCTGCGCTCGGAGCGCACGCTCGAGCAGGTGCTGTTGGCAGAGAAGCAGCGAGAGGACTGGATCCGGGGTCGAACCCGTTGGGGCTTCGCGCGGTGGGGGTCTGAGCACATCGCAACCCCCGCCGCCTTGGCTGCACGCCTCTCTTCCTTCCACATCACCCCACCCTGAGTCGCCCCGCTGCCAGGTTGTCGCGTCGAGTGCACGGGATCTCGCCGAGCGCACGGCAACTTCGTGCTGGGAACCCGTGCACTCGTTGAGATCCGGTGCGCTCGGCGGAGGGCGGAGAGGCGGAGGGCGGAGGACGGACGGTGGCGGAGGGGTGGGGATTTGGGGGAGCGGGGCGGGTGGGGTACAGTTATGTCGAACCGAAGACCGCTGGTCATCGTCGTGTGCGCAAGCATGCAGCGATCGAAGCTCTGCATAGCAGGGGCCCGCGCAGGCCACGAACTCTCAAAGCTCCGTGCGCTTGCGCCGGAGCTTTTTCTCTTGCAGGTGGTCCAGGTCGGCGCCTCACCACCGTGCGGCGCCTCGTACACACCAAGGAGTGACCATGGCGCAGAAGGATGCATCGGTCGCCGAGCTCACGAAGTCATTCGAGAACTCGACTGCCGTTCTGCTGACCGAGTACCGCGGTCTGACGGTTGCCCAGCTCAAGGAGCTGCGCAACAGCATCCGTCAGGACGCTGAGTACGCCGTGGTGAAGAACACGCTGACCAAGATCGCCGCCAACAAGGCTGGCATCTCCGCGCTGGACGACGACCTCAAGGGTCCGTCGGCTGTCGCGTTCGTGCACGGTGACTTCGTCGCCACCGCCAAGGCTCTGCGTGACTTCGCCAAGGCCAACCCGCTTCTCGTGATCAAGTCCGGCATCTTCGAGGGCAACGCCCTCACCGCGGACGAGGTCAACAAGTACGCCGCGCTCGAGAGCCGTGAGGTTCTGCTGGCGAAGGCTGCGGGCATGATGAAGGCGACGATGGGCAAGGCTGCCGCCACCATCGATGCTCTTCGCGAAAAGCTGGAGACCGCAGAGGCCGCGTAAGCGACCTGCGATCTCGTCTACAAACCCCATCTATCTAGGAGATACATCATGGCGAAGCTTTCCACCGAGGAACTGCTCGAGCAGTTCGCCGGCCTGACCCTCATCGAGCTCAACGAGTTCGTGAAGGCGTTCGAGGAGAAGTTCGAGGTCACCGCTGCTGCTCCCGTCGCCGTCGCCGGTGCCGCGGGTGGCGCAGGCGCTGCTGAGGCTGAGGAAGAGAAGGACTCCTTCGACGTCATCCTCGAGGCTGCTGGCGACAAGAAGATCCAGGTCATCAAGACCGTCCGCGAGCTCACCTCGCTGGGTCTCGGCGAGGCCAAGGCTGTCGTCGACGGTGCCCCGAAGGCCGTCCTTGAGGGCGCCAACAAGGAGACCGCCGAGAAGGCCAAGGCTGCTCTCGAAGAGGCAGGCGCCACGGTTACCCTCAAGTAATCGCGACGCTCACGCGTTTCTCGTCGAAGGCCCCGGGTTCGCCCCGGGGCCTTCGTGCGTTCCGGGTGGTTTCCGCCGTTGCCGACGCTTCCCGGGGCTGTCCTCCCGGTGCACCCAGGAGCCCGGGCCGCGGCCCGGCCTGCATCCCGGCATGCTGCGAAGTCAGCGCGGAGGAGCCGTCGAGCTGCGCACGACGAGGGCCGACGCCGCATAGATGCGCTCCAGCGGTGCGTCGGGGTGCTCCATCCGCTGCGTCAGGAGGCGCACCGCCTCATGTCCCTGGTCGCGCGGTGACTGTCCGATCGTGGTCAACGCGAACATGTCGGCGTGTTCGTGATCGTCGATGCCGACGACGCTGAGCTCGGTCGGCACGGCGATGCCGAGTCGCCGCGCGGCGATGATCGCCCCGATCGCGGCTTCATCGCACACTCCCACGATCGCCGTCGGCCTCCGCCGTCGGTCTCCCAGCAGTCCCGCTGCCGCGGTGTACCCGCCGGGCATCGTCGGAGCCCCGCCGGCGACGCGCGCATGAGCCGCGATTCCGGCCGCCTGCAATGCGCCGCGATAACCCTCCAGCCGCTGCGCGTCACCGTAGCTCAGCGTGGCCGCGTCCGTCGATCCGCCGACGAAGGCGATGTCGGTGTGCCCGAGCTCGATGAGGTGCTCGGTCGCGATGCGCGCGGCGGCCGTGTCGTCGATCGACACCGCGCTGGAACCCTCGCTGTACGGTCCGACGCTCACGAGCGGCCGCCCGGTCTGCTGCAGGCGCTCGAGCTCCCGGGCGCTCGGCTGGATGCCGACCGCGATGATCCCGTCGAACCGCCGGCCGGGGAGCACGCTCTCGAACAGCCGCTCCCTGGTCTGCGACCCTTCCGGCACGCCGTAGAGCGACAGGTCGTAGTCGAGGGCGAAGAGCGATTCCTGCACGCCGGCGAGCAGCTCGGCGAAGAACCAGCGGTCCACAGGCGGCATCACGACGCCCACGGTCTGCGTGCGCCCGGTGGCCAGGCTCGTCGCGGAGGAGTGGGCGACATAGGAGAGATCGCGAGCGGCGTCCTCGACGCGCTGCCGGGTGGTCTCCGACACGTACCCACGGCCGCTCAGGGCGCGACTGGCGGTGGCCTTCGATACGCCGGCACGCGACGCGACGTCCGCGATCGTGCTCATCGGTCCTCCTCGACCTGATCACGCAGCTGCGTGGCCCCGACGCGGGGGTGCGCGCCGCGTCAAATCGTAGTCGCCGGCATACGAAAAAGGAACCGGTTCCAGAGCGGAAGCGAGGGAGCGCTCCCACGTCGGGGGCGCGAGCACGTCGAATGGTTGCGAGCTTGTGACCCTAGCGTGTTGTGCGGGGGTGCGCATGGCCAGTAGGTTGGCCTGGAATCGGTTCCCTAACGATGCCCCGGGGTGGCGTCGCACCAGTCGGGAACCTGTACTCGAAGAGGAGAATTCACATGGCTCTGTCACAGCGTTCCCGGCGTTACGCGCCGCTCGCCCTGCTGGGGGTCGCGGGCATCGCGCTCGCCGGATGCGGGGCTCCCGGAGGGGCACCGGGCACCGACGGCGGCGATGGGGGCGATGCCACCGTCACCATCTACGGAACGATCGTCGATGACGAGGCGAAGCTCCTCCAGGAGTCCTGGAAGGACTGGGCCGACGAGAACGGCATCACGATCAAGTACGAGGGCAGCCAGGACTTCGAGACCCAGCTCGGCACGCGCGCCCAGGGCGGCAACCCGCCGGACATCGCGATCTTCCCGCAGCCGGGACTGTTCAAGGACTTCGCAGACCGCGACTACCTGAAGCCCGCACCCGAAGAGGTCGAGAAGAACGCCAACGAGTACTGGACCGAAGACTGGGTGAACTACGGCACCGTCGACGGCACCTTCTACGGCGCCCCGCTGATGGCGAACGTCAAGGGCTGGATCTGGTACTCGCCGGCGAAGTTCAAGGAGTGGGGCGTCGAGGTTCCCAAGACGCTCGACGAGATGACCGCCCTCACCGAGAAGATCCAGGCGACCACCGGAACCCCCGCATGGTGCGCCGGCTTCGAATCGGGCACCGCGACCGGCTGGCCGGGAACGGACTGGATCGAGGACTACGTGCTGCGTCAGTCCGGACCGGACGTCTACGACCAGTGGGTCACGAACGAGGTCAAGTTCACCGACCCGCAGATCAAGCAGGCGTTCGACTCGGTCGGCGGCATCCTGCTCAACCCGGCCAACGTCAACGCCGGCTTCGGTGACGTGCGCTCCATCAACTCCACCGCGTTCGGAGATGTCGCTCCGAAGCTCGCGGGCGGCGAGTGCGCGCTGACCCACCAGGCCTCGTTCCTGTCGGGCTTCTTCCCCGACGGCACGAAGGTCGCAGAGGACGGCGACGTCTGGGCATTCATGCTGCCGGGCGAGACCGAGGGCGACACGGCTGTGACGGGTGCCGGTGAGATCGTCGGCGGGTTCAGCGACTCCGAGGCGACGCAGAAGGTGCTCGCGTACCTGTCCAGCCCCGAGTGGGCGAACAGTCGCGTCAGCCTCGGCGGCGTGACCTCCGCGAACAACGGCCTCGACCCCGCGAACGCGAAGGACCCGATCCTCCAGGAGACCATCAAGATCCTGCAGGACCCGGACACCACCTTCCGATTCGACGCGTCCGACCTGATGCCCGGTGCCGTCGGCGCCGGAACGTTCTGGAAGGGCATGGTCGCGTGGGTCAACGGCACCTCGACCGATGAGGTGCTCACGCAGATCGAGACCGGCTGGCCGAGCAGCTGATCCAGGGGAGGGGCCGCCCCGCACCGGGGCGGCCCCTCTGACCCCACGGCGCGCACTCCGACGTGTGCGTCGATGATCCGGTCCGCGTGATGAAGGGGAATCCGTGAACGCGACTAATTTCTTCAAATGGATCGGCTCGCTCCCGCCGGTCCTGCAGGCCGTCGCCGTGGTCATCGCCTTCGCGGTGGTCGTGGCGATCATCCTGCTCCTGGTGGACATCGCTCCCCGTAGGGGGAAGGTCTACACGTTCGTCCGATTGGCGATGTGCCTGCTCATCCCTCTCGCGGTGATGTTCTTCTTCAACTCCTATTACTGGGCGATGGGAGTCGCCGTCGCCGTCGGCGCCTTGTTCTTCTGGCTCGACTACCGTTCCCGCGATGGCGCGGGATATCTGATCCAGCTCGTGGCCTTCATGGCTCCGGCTCTGCTGTTGCTGATCGTCGGCCTCGTCCTGCCGTCGATCCAGACGATGTTCTCGTCGTTCATGAACTCCTCGGGGAAGGAGTTCGTCGGCCTGTCGAACTACCTCTGGATCTTCACGCAATCCGACGGCATCACCGCCGTCATCAACACGATCATCTGGGTGCTCCTGGTTCCGACGGTCTCCACGATCGTCGGCCTCGCGTACGCCGTGTTCATCGATCGCACCCGGGGCGAGAAGATCTACAAGGTGCTGGTCTTCATGCCGATGGCCATCTCCTTCGTCGGGGCGAGCATCATCTGGCGATTCATCTACGAGTACCGTGGCCCGCAGTATGAGCAGATCGGTCTGCTCAACCAGCTCCTCGTGTGGTTCGGTGGCACGCCGCAGCAGTGGCTGCTCAATGAGCCGTGGAACAACCTGTTCCTGATCGTCGTGCTGATCTGGGTGCAGACCGGTTTCGCGATGGTGGTGCTGTCCGCATCGATCAAGGGCGTGCCGGCGGAGCTGCTGGAAGCGGCCGAGCTGGACGGCGCGAACGCGTGGCAGCGGTTCATCTCGGTGACGGTCCCTGCGATCCGCCCGGCGCTCATCGTGGTGCTCACGACCATCTCGATCGCCTCGCTGAAGGTGTTCGACATCGTGCGCACGATGACCGCCGGCAACTACGGCACGTCGACCCTCGCGAACGAGATGTACACGCAGTTCTCGAAGTTCGAGGCGGGACGCAGTGCCGCGCTCTCCGTCATCCTGTTCATCCTGGTGTTGCCGATCGTGATCTACAACGCGCGCCAGATCAAGAAGCAGCGGGAGATCCGATGACCGACACCGTGAAGTCAGACGCCGCCGTCAGCACGCGCGCGATCACCACCGGCGGCGGGTTCGACGGCGCCGCCGGTCGCACCCGCAAGCGCCTGTCCCGTCCGTGGGCGTCGGTGGCGTCCATCGTCATCGCGTTCCTGTGGACGATTCCGACGCTCGGGCTGTTCATCTCGTCGTTCCGGCCGAGGGACCAGATCCAGACGACCGGCTGGTGGACCTTCTTCGCCGACCCGCAGGTGACGCTCGAGAACTACGTCGACGTGCTCCAGTCCGGCACGACGCAGCTCACGATCCTGGAGTCGTTCGTCAACTCGATCGCGATCACGATCCCCGCCACCATCGTGCCGCTGATGATCGCGTCCATGGCGGCCTATGCGTTCGCGTGGATCGACTTCAAGGGGCGCAACGCGCTGTTCATCTTCGTGTTCGCGCTGCAGATCGTGCCGATCCAGATGGCGCTGGTGCCACTGCTGAGCTCGTTCTCCCGAGGGATCAACCTCTTCGGGCTGCAGGTCACGACCCCGCTCGGTGCCTCCTCGGGCTACGCCCAGGTGTGGATCGCTCACTCGATGTTCGCTCTCCCCCTGGCGATCTACCTGCTGCACAACTTCATGTCGGAGATCCCCGGAGAGATCATCGAGGCCGCGCGCGTCGACGGTGCGTCCCGTGGGCAGATCTTCTTCCGCGTGGTGCTGCCTCTCACGATGCCGGCGATCGCTTCTGTCGCGATCTTCCAGTTCTTGTGGGTGTGGAACGATCTGCTCGTGGCGCTGGTGTTCGCCGACGGCGCCGCGGCGCCCATCACGAAGCTGTTGGCCGAGATCACGGGCACGAGAGGAAACGACTGGTACCTGCTCACGGCGGGCGCCTTCGTGTCGATCATCGTGCCGCTGATCGTCTTCTTCGCACTGCAGCGCTACTTCGTCCGCGGCCTGCTGGCGGGATCGACGAAGGGCTAGCGGTACGGATCCGCTTCATCGACGACGCCGCGCCGACCTGAGGAGGTCGACGCGGCGTCGTCGATGTCAGCGGGAGTGGCCGTACTTCCAGCTCACGGCATCGCGGGGCGAGTCCACGAGGACCGCATCGACGCCGACGCGGGCGAGGTCTCGATACCGTTCGGCGTCCGCGACTCCGATCGCCATGAGATTCACACGGTCGGTGGGATCGATGCACCGCACGGCCTCGCGATCCCAGGGGGTGACTTCCACCTCGCTCTTCGTGGTACCCGAGGTGAAGGTCTCACTGACGGTGATCTTGCGGCGATCCTCGAAGGCCATCCAGGTTCCGGCCGCGGGCGGCGGCTCGCACTCGTGTGCGAGGGCGATGTCGAGGAGTCGCTTGCGGGTGACATCGCGGTCCTCTGCGACCTGGACGTCGCCGGCGTCACGGGCTCGACCGCTCGCGGCCGCATCCGTGGAGTAGATGACGGTGTTCTCCGTACGCTCCGCATCGCGGAGAACGGCGACGACCGCGTCGGCCAGAGGAACGGGATCCGCCTGCTTGAGATCGAGGAACAGCAGGCGGTCGGCGGGGATGTCCGCCAGAGCCTGTCGGAGTGTCGGGAGAAGGGCCGGGGCGTCGCGATACGGCGTCTCTTCCGATCCACGAGGGCGGAAGTTCCATCCGGCGTTGAGCGCGGTCAGTTCTGCGACGGTCTTCTCCGCCACGGTCCCCGTCCCGTTCGTCTTCTCGTCGAGGCCGATGGGCCGGTACAGCACGGGCACGCCGTCGCGAGAGAGCTGGACGGTGATCCAGAGCGCGTCAGCGCCGTCCTCCAGTGAACCTCGGATGCCCTCCCTGGTGTTCTCCGGGTAGTCGGCGGTCCCCGCCCGATGAGCCACGATCAGCGGCGCCTCTTGCCCGTAGCCGGTTTCGGAGTCGGTCCCGGTTTCGGTGCCGGTTTCGGTGCCTGTCCCGGCTCCGACTTTCGGGGGCCGATCTGCCGCGATCATCGGCGCGACGCCGAGCACGAGACCGAGGGTCGTGATACCCGCCACGCGCGTCCAGAATGGATGCTGCTTCGAGAACATGGTGATCTGCTCCTTCGTGAGCCCGCCGCTGGAATCTGTCCCGCCATCAGGCAAAAGTAACATTTTACGTTTTGGGTCCTCGGTTCGATCGGCACCGAAACACATCCCCGTCCGCGGCACCGCCGCGTCTACCCTGAAGGCATGAAGTACGCAGACTCGATCGTCGACCTCGTCGGCGACACGCCCCTCGTGAAGCTGCAGCACGTCACCGAGGGCGTCGCGTGCACGGTGCTCGTGAAGCTCGAGTACCTGAACCCCGGCGGTTCCTCGAAGGATCGAATCGCCGCGCGGATCATCGACGCCGCGGAGGCATCCGGCGATCTGAAACCCGGCGGCACGATCGTCGAGCCCACCAGTGGCAACACCGGGGTCGGCCTGGCGCTCGTCGCCCAGCAACGGGGCTACAAGTGCGTGTTCGTGCTGCCGGACAAGGTCGGCGAAGACAAGATCGACGTGCTGCGGGCCTACGGTGCCGAGGTCGTGGTGACCCCCACTTCGGTCGCCCCCGACAGCCCGGAGTCGTACTACAGCGTGAGCGACCGGTTGACCCGCGAGATCCCCGGAGCCTTCAAGCCGAACCAGTACGAGAACCCGAACGGTCCGCGCAGCCACTACGAGACCACGGGTCCCGAGATCTGGCGCGACACCGACGGCGAGGTCACGCATTTCGTGGCCGGCGTGGGCACGGGCGGAACGATCACGGGGACGGGGCGGTATCTGCGCGAGGTCTCGGAAGGGCGGGTGCGGATCGTCGGGGTCGACCCCGAGGGCAGCGTGTACAGCGGCGGCACCGGCCGTCCGTACCTCGTCGAGGGCGTGGGCGAGGACATCTGGCCCGGTGCGTACGATCCCACGGTGCCGCACGAGATCGTCGCTGTCGGCGATGCCGAGGCGTTCGCGATGACCCGGCGCCTCGCCCGCGAGGAGGGCATCCTCGTCGGGGGATCGAGTGGCATGGCCGTCGTCGGTGCGCTGCGCGTCGCGCGTGACCTGCCGGCGGACGCCGTGATGGTCGTGCTGCTGCCCGACGGCGGACGCGGCTACCTGGGCAAGATCTTCAACGACGGATGGATGCGCTCCTACGGGTTCAGCGAGCTGGAGGACGGGGAGACCGTCGCCGACGTGCTCGCGGCTCGTCCGTCGCGGCAGGGCGCCGGCATCCCCGACCTGGTGCACGCCCACCCGACCGACACCGTGCTCGAGGCCATCGGCATGATGACCGAGTACGACGTCTCGCAGCTGGTCGTGCTCAGCGCCGAACCGCCGGTCATGATGGGCGAGGTGGTCGGCACGGTCGACGAGAAGGGGCTGCTCGACCTGCTGTTCCGCGGTGAGGCGAACGCGACCGATGCCGTGGGCGCGCACGTGGGGGAGAGGCTCCCGCTCGTCGGCATCCACACCTCCGTCGCACAGGCCAAGGCCGCGCTCGCCGATGCCGACGCGCTGCTGGTGACCGAAGACGGCAAGCCGCACACCGTGCTCACCCGTCAGGACCTGCTGGCGTATCTGTCGCGCTGAGAGACACCGAGAGCTCGGCCGACCCGGGGCGTAACCAGGAGGCCCTCCCCGCAGGGGCGGACGTAGGCTGAGACACATGTCCGATCACGCCTTCGCCACCCGAGCCATCCACGCAGGACAAGCGCCCGACCCCGTCACGGGAGCGATCATCCCGCCGATCTACCAGTCCTCGACGCATGTGCAGGACAGCGTCGGCGGCCTGCGTGCGGGCTACGAGTACAACCGTGCGGGCAACCCCACGCGCTCCTCGCTCGAGACCCAGCTCGCGGCCCTCGAAGGGGGCGCGAGCGCGCTCTCGTTCGCGTCGGGACTCGCCGCGGAGGATGCGCTGCTGCGTGGCATCCTCAAGCCCGGCGACCACATCCTGCTCGGCAACGACGTGTACGGCGGCACCTACCGGCTGCTCACCCGGGTCCTCGCACCGTGGGGGATCGAGACCACGACGGTCGAGCTCTCCGACGTGGATGCGCTCCGCGCGGCGATCCGTCCCGAGACGAAGATCGTGTGGCTGGAGACGCCCAGCAATCCGCTCCTGAAGATCGTCGACATCGCTCTGATCGCCGAGATCGCGCACGCGGCCGGCCTGATCGTGGTCGTGGACAACACCTTCGCCTCGCCGGCGCTGCAGCAGCCGCTCGCGCTCGGCGCCGACCTGGTGGTCCACTCCACGACCAAGTACCTGGGCGGGCACTCGGATGTGCTCGGCGGCGCGGTCGTGTTCGGCGATGATCGGTTCTTCGATCAGGTCAAGTTCCAGCAGTTCGCGGTCGGAGCGGTCTCCGCCCCGCTGGACGCCTGGCTGACGACCCGCGGCATCAAGACCCTGGCGCTGCGGATGCGGCAGCACTCCGAGAACGCGCAGGCCATCGCCGAGTGGGCGCAGGATCGGCCGGAGTTCGCGCAGGTCTACTTCCCGGGACTGGCCTCGCATCCCGGCCACGAGATCGCCGCGAAGCAGATGAGCGGTTTCGGCGGGATGCTGTCGCTCGGTCTCGCCGCCGGCGCCGACGCGGCACGGGCCTTCGTCGAGAGCACCTCGGTGTTCCAGCTCGCCGAGTCGCTCGGTGGCGTCGAGTCGCTCATCGGATACCCGCCGGACATGACGCACGCCTCCGTGCGCGGCACCGAGCTCGCGGTCCCGGAGAACATCGTGCGCCTCTCCGTCGGGATCGAAGACGCGGGCGACCTGATCGCCGACCTCGAGCAGGGACTCGACCTCATCTCGCGCTGACGTCGCACCGGGCCGTGAGAGACGCACCTTCGCATCCGCGGGGGTGCATCTCTGCTCTGCGCGTGGGCGGGCGGACGAGGCCGTGGCGGCGGTAACATGGGGGCTTCCCCGGTCGAATCGATTCGACCCTTGCACCCCCTGAACTCTGGAAGGACGTCGTGTCCGACGCTCCCCGCACTGATTCCCTCCCCGTCGTGAAGGCGGGGGATTCCGCCGCCGACGAATCGCGGATCCCGCAGCCCGAGCGCACCGCGACGGGGAGCATCCGCATCCCCACCGCGACCGGCGCGATTCGCACCCTCGGCGCGAACCCCGCCACCGCGCCGATCATGCTGCACCCGGGCGATGCCATCTCCCTGGGCCGCCGCACGCTGTACATCATCCTGCTCGGCGCGCTCACCGCCCTCGGCCCCTTCACGATCGACCTCTACCTTCCGGCGTTCCCGGTGCTGGAGCAGGACTTCCAGACCACGGCCGCCGCGATCCAGCTGACCCTGACCGGAACCATGATCGGGTTCGCGCTCGGCCAGCTCGTGGTCGGACCGCTCAGCGACAAGGTCGGTCGTCGCGTGCCGCTGATCGCCGTCACCGCGCTGCACGTGCTCGCGAGCGTCGGGGCGGCCTTCGCACCGGACCTCGGGCTGCTCAGCGTCGCCCGCGTGCTGATGGGAGTGGGTGCCGCGGCCGGCGGCGTGGTGGCCATGGCGATCGTGCGCGACCTGTTCGGCGGGCGTCGACTGGTCGTCATGCTCTCCCGCCTCGCTCTGGTCTCGGGCGTGGCACCGGTCATCGCGCCCCTTATCGGCTCGTGGCTGCTCACGCTCATGCCGTGGCGCGGGATCTTCGGCGTGCTCGCGGCCTACGGCGTGGTCATGCTGCTGTCGACGATCCTGTTCATCCCGGAGACGCTGCCCGTCGCCCGGCGCCAGGGTCACGGTGGCGCCACCATGCTGCAGCGATATCGCTCCGTGCTCTCGGACCGGGTGTTCCTCGGCGTGCTCGTCATCGGCGGGATGACCTTCTCCGGTCTGTTCTCGTACCTGTCGGCATCGCCGTTCCTGTTCCAGGTGACCCACGGGCTCGATGCACAGCAGTACGGTCTGCTCTTCGCCGTGAACTCGCTCGGCGTGGTCGTCGGCGTGCAGACCGCCTCCCGCTTGGCCGCACGCTTCGGACCGCAGTGGGTCATGGCCTACTCGACCGCAGTGTTGCTGCTCGCCGGCGTCGCGATCATCGTCACCGACCAGCTCGGCCTCGGCCTGTGGGGCACGGTGATCCCGCTGTTCGTCTTCATGACTGCTTGTGGCTTCACATTCCCGAACGTGCAGGTGCTGGCGCTCGACCGCCACGGGAAGGCCGCGGGAACCGCGGCATCCATCATCGGCGCGACGAACTTCGGCGTCGCCGGGCTCATCTCGCCCGTCGTCGGCTGGCTCTCGCACGACGCCGGGATCACCGCGACCACCATGGCGTCCGTCATGGTCGGCTGTGCCGCGATCGGCATCCTGTCGCTGTGGTTCGTCGTGCGCCCGCGCACCGTCGGGATGCTCGCTCCCTGAGTCTTCAGGTGTCGTCCGACAGAATAGGACGATGAACAGGCGCATGCTGCTGTGGTGGGGAGTGGGCCTCCTCGCGCTCGCAACGGTCCTGGGCGCCGTGGTCGTGTTCGCCTACCCGCAGACTCCGGGCTTCGACCACTGGTGGAACGAGACGATCGCCGGGGTCCGCGCGGACTGGATGGTCGACTTCGCCCTCGTTCTGAACTGGATCGGCGGCGGCTGGGTCGCGATCCTCGGGGTGCCGCTGCTGGCGATCCTGGCGCTCGTGCTCGCACGGCGCTGGCGTGGCGCGCTGTTCGCGGCACTCTGCTTCGCCGCCAGTGCCGCCGGCGTGCAACTGCTCAAGCAGCTCTTCGGGCGGGCGCGGCCCGACGACATGCTCGTGGTGAGCGACTACGGCTCGTTCCCCTCCGGGCACACGGCGAACGCCGCGACGATCGCCCTCGTGCTCTGGGTGCTGTTCCCGCGCGTCTGGGTCGCGATCGTGGGTGCGGCGTGGGTGCTCGCGATGGCGCTCTCGCGCACCTTCCTCTCGGTGCACTGGGCCAGCGACACCCTCGGCGGCGCCCTGGTCGGCGCCGGCGTGGTGCTGGTGCTCGCCGCCTGGTTGCTCCCGTGGGTGCAGCAGAAGAAGTCGGCGGTCGAGGCGCCGATAGGCTGAGAAGACCCGTCCCCAGAGGAGTCGTCGTGTCTCGCATCCGTCCGTACCGCCCCACCGATCGTGCCGCACTGTATGAGATCTGCGTGAAGACGGCCGACGCCGGGGCAGATGCGACCGGCGTCCTCTCCGACGACTCGCTGTGGGGCGACCTCTTCGCCGTCCCCTATGCCGAGCGTCATCCCGACCTCGCCTGGGTGGTCGAGAGCGATGACGAGCGCACGATCGGCTACATCGTCGCGACCGACGACACCGATGCCTTCTACACCTGGTTCCGCGAGGAGTGGTGGCCGACGCTCGAGGGTCGCCACCCCCGGCCGGCGGAGGTGGTCACGCGGGAGGATCGGATGATCGACTACGGCTACAGCCGCGCCGCCGGCATCGAGCCGAACGTCGCGGATCACCCGGCCCATCTGCACATCGACCTGCTTCCCGAGACCCAGGGTCAGGGGCTCGGTCGCCAGCTCATCGAAACGCTGTTCGCCGAGCTGACCCGACGCGGAGTGCGCGGGCTGCACCTGGGCATCGATCCGAACAACACCGGAGCCGCCGCCTTCTACGAACGGCTCGGGATGACGCGTCTCCCGGCCGAGCCCGGCGGACAGATCTACGGCGTGCGCTTCGACGACTGAACGCCGAACGATCGCGTGGGCGAAGCGAAAGAGCCCCCGCTGATGCGGAGGCTCTTTCACTTTTGGCGGTGACGGCGGGACTCCGGTGCTCGCTGCGCTCGCTCCTCCCCGAATCCCCGGTGCTCGATAAAAGCGAAAGAGCCCCCGCTGATGCGGAGGCTCTCTCACTTTTGGCGGTGACGGCGGGATTCGAACCCGCGGTTGCTTGCACAACACACGCTTTCCAAGCGTGCTCCTTCGGCCGCTCGGACACGTCACCAGGGAACAACCTGTCCATCCTATCCGATGCGAGGGCGACGACGTGACAGGCCTCTGGGGTCCGCGACCTGAACGTCCACCGATGTGAAATATTGCACGTCACACGTCACCTGTATAGCCTCATGTGAGGACGGACGCATTCGCTGGGGGTGCGGTGTCCAGAGGGGGAGCATGGACGCGAGCTCGATCACGACGGCGCGAGACCGCCACCGCACCACGACGGCCTTCGAACAGTGCGTCAGCGGAAGACGGAACCTCGTCACGGGCGCCGTGTTCTTCGTCGAGGCGGGTGACCACGTCGGTGCGGTGCTGAGCCAGACCCGCCTCGACGACATCGTGTTCGCTCCCGCGGGCAGTGTCGTCATGAGCAGCGACTCACGGGTGATCCCCTACGACGGTGCTCTGCGCGAGCCCGGCGATCGGATCATGTTCGACGGCGGGCAGACGTTCGAACTCCGGGAGTACGTGGCGGCTCCCTTCCTTCCGATCGTCGGGCCCACTCTCTTCCGGCAGTGCAACGCCGCGGGCGTGGCCGCGTTCCTGAGCGATGCCGATACGGCGAAGGACTCCGGGATCTTCATCGATCCGCTGCTCAGCAGCACGGTTCTGCTCGACTCCCTGCCGTCATTCCTCGGCTCCGGCCGCGAGGGAGAGGCCCTGCCCCGCGTGCACGTCACCGCGGAAGGCGAGTACAGGGACGGGCCCGACGGGCTCCTGCTCGGCGAGGTGGGCGACGGGCGGGCAGACATCGAGGCCCGCGCAGGAGAAGGCGCCGGCCGAGGGCGGGCGTTCGCGCGCGTCGTCGACCGCGGGATGCTGGAGGCCGATCTCGACGACCGGCCGTGGTTCGCACGGTACATCGGCGCGATCGACCTGCTGCGTCGATGGGAGGGAGTTCCGAATCGCCCCGCCATCTCCGGCTTCGGCGGACACCTCGTGCGGGCTCTCGACGAACTCGCCGCGCTTCCGGGAGTCGTCTCACCACGCGTCCCGTACCTGCTGACGGGCGACGGCGAGGAGTGGATGCTGATCGATCCCGTGAGCCGGCGCGGGATCCGGCTCGGCATCGACAGCGCACGCGCGGCGGAATGCCTGATCGCGACGGCGGACGAGTCCGCGGCGGTCGGATTGCTGGCGGCCGAGCTCGGCAGGGGGACGAGCAGCGTCGCCTCCCTGGTGCAGGAGGTCCGATGCCGATTGGCGGTGGTCGGCCTCGATCCCGCCGCGGGCGGGCAGGCGGGACTGTGATGCACGACGGTGAGCGGGTGGAAACAGGGGAAGTCAGCGGAGCGCGGGCACTCCGCGCATGGATCACCGGGCAGGGGGAGGGGCACTCGCGAGTGTTCCTCCTCGAGAGCGGGGCTCCGGCAGCCGATGTCGCGAAGGTGGCGCGCGGCGACGACGTGGTCCTCCTGCCGGTGGAGAGTGGGATGTACGACGGTCTCGGCAGCGTGGTGCGCTACCGAGGCGCACTGCGAGAAGCGGGTGACGAGCTGTTCCTCGGCGAACACGGCGTCGAACTCCAGGACTATGTCGCTGCTGCGTTCGTCCAGATCGTCGGTCCCACCGTGGTGCGCTTCTTCGACGCATCCAGCGGGCAGGCCTTCCTCGAGGATGCCGAGCTCGCTCGCCGAACCGGGGTCTTTCCCTCGGCGTTGATCGACCCACGGGTGCTGCTCGCGGACCGCGACGCCCTGGACTGCCCGAGGGAGAGGAAGACTCCGAAGGCGCTGCGGGTGGGTGCGGACGGCAGCGTCGGCATCGGCGTGCAGGGGCGGATCATCGGCACCGTCGACGACCTGCCGTCCGTTCTCGCCATCCCGCTGCCCCGGGCCGCGGCACTGGGAGAGGTCGCGGCGGGCGATGGGTTCGCGGCCGACCTCGCGAGCCGGGAGTGGATCGGACGCTACCTCAAGGCGACGGACCTCATGAAGATGCTCCGCGCAGAGAACGGCGCCGCCCGGGTCACGGGATTCGGCTGGTTCCCGATCGACGACGGCCTCTCGGATGCCGAACCGTTGACTGCGGATCCGTTTCTGCTCGAGACCGCCGCCGGTTTCCTGCTCGCAGACACCGGGACCCTGCGCCGCCAGCTGCTCACGCCATCGACGGCCCGGGTCATCGCGGTGATACAGACGTCGAGCACGATCGAGATCGCCACCGAGCGCGTGGCTCGGCTGCGGGGCACATCGTCACCGGACGCGCGTGACCTGTGCCTGCAAGCCCGCACCGCTCTCAACGTCCACACGGGCCGGCGTACCGGATCCGCTGACGGGACGAACGGGGCCGAAGGATGACATCGCCGCACGCGCTGTGGACCTCGATGCTCCCCGCGGACTCGACCTTCGCACCGGAGCGCGTCGCCGTCGGCGCTGCCGGGAACCTGATCGAGTTCGCTGACGGATCCACACGTCTCTGCGCGACGAGCGGTCTCTGGAACGTCCCTCTCGGGTTCGGCAACCCGACGGTCGTCGAGGCCGTCAACAGGGCGAATCACGATGCCTCCTATCTCTCGCTGTTCCGCGCGCCCCATGAGTACGCGCAGCGCGCGGCCGAAGCGCTGATCGAGCTCGCGGACCCCGTCCGCTACCGCCGCGTCATCTTCTCGACCTCGGGAGGGGCGGCGAACGACGCGGCGATGAAGCTGGGCAGGCAGTACTGGGCGCAGAAGGGGCTCGCGTCCCGCTCGTTGATCGTGGGCCTGAAAGGCAGCTATCACGGCACGGCATACGGCAGTCACGCCCTGAGTGGGGACGACCTCCTCCAATCCGTCTACGCCGTCGACCGCCGGTCGGTGCGGCATGTATCCCACCGCGACGACGGCGAGGAGCTCGAACGGCTGCTGCAGCGGGAGGGGGCGCGCGTGGCATCGGTCGTCGTCGAACCCGTGCTGGGCAGCGGTGCCTACGCGCTGTCTGAGGCGTTCGTCCAGCGTCTGCTCGCACTGCGCGAGGAGTACGGCTTCCTGATCGTCGCCGATGAGGTCGCGACGGGCTTCGGCCGCACCGGGACGATGTTCGCCACCGACAGGTGGGCTGCGGCACCGGACATCCTCATCCTCTCGAAGGCGCTGACCAACGGGGCGATGGGTGCGGCGGCGCTCCTGGTGGGGGAACGGGTCGCCTCGGAGTTCGTGCGGGGCGGGTGGACGTTCGTGCATGGCGAGACCCAGGCGGGGACGCCGGCTTGTGCGGCGGCGATCCTCGCCGTGATCGAGGAACTGCGCCGCATCGATGTGGAGTCGACCGCTCAGGCACTGGGCATCGACCTGCTTCGCCTCGCGGCCGAGTGGGAGGCGGACGGTGTGGTCGCGGAGATCACCGGACGCGGGTGCTTCATGGGACTCGGGCTCCGCCACGCGGACGAGAGCCCGCTCTCTGGGCCCGACATCCTTCGCGTCGTCTCCGCGATCGCGGACAACGGCGTCCTGGTGCAACCGGGCCCCAGCTCCATCGAGTTGATCCCGGCCTACGGATTCACTGCGGAGGAGCTTCTCGCCGTGGACGTGGCCGTACGCGCAGGCCTGGCCCGGGGAGTGCAGGGATGACCGCGGAGTTCGGTCGACTTCCCACCCTGTGGCAGGGGGAAGGGGCCACCGGCCGGTTGACGAAGCACCTCACGGCCGACCGAGAGAGCCTCATGATCGTGGATTCGGCGGTACCGGTTGCCCTCCCGTCCGGGCGCCGGACCACGACGATCCAGATCGATGCGTCGTCGGTCGACGTCGCTGCAGTCGTCGAACTGGCCCGACAGATCGTGCGTCGATCGCCGAGCGTCATCGTCGCGGTCGGCGGCGGAACCGTTCTCGACGCCAGCAAGATCGCCGCGCTCGCTCTCGCTCGGGGGCGGGTGTTCGACTTCGCCATCGGGCATGCGTCGAGGTCGGCGTTGACTCTCCTTCCCCACGCATTGCCACCCGTCGACATCATCGCCGTGCCGACGACGCTCGGCACCTCGTCGGAGACCAACAGCGTCGGAGTGCTCAAGAACGACAGCGGATACCGGCTCATCGTCGGTCTTGCCCTGAGGCCTCGCCACGCGATCATCGATCCGGGCAATCTGGCTTCGCTGACGCACGCCGCCGTCCGGGAGGGAGCACTGGAAGCGTTCCTCCGGGTAGCGGGCGCCTCGACGAGCTCGCGGAGGAACGCGCGGCAGAACGGAGACGCCGTCGCGCTCGGGAGAGCCGTCCTCGATTCCGCCAGCCGTGACCCGGACTCGCGCGGGGGAAGGATGCGTCTCGCTCGACTCAGCGCGGCGACCCAGCGCAGCGCGGCGCTGCGGGGGCCGGACCCCTACAGCGCGCGCCACTGGTATGCGGCGAACGAGATCGCCTTCGTGCTGGGGGTCCGCAAGATCATCGCCACGGCGGCGGTCATCGGCGCGGTCTGGCGGCGGATCTGCGCAGGAGACGTGCGCTGGGGAGACCGGCAGAGTCTCCAGGACTTCTGGGTGAACGTCGTGGGCGGGATGGCATTGCCGCTGGACCCGCCGACGGGCATCGAGGCCCTGATCGAACGGTGGGGAATCGAGCGCGCTCCGACACCGAGCCCCGATGACATCGACCGCATCTCCGTCGCCACAGAGAGGGCGTGGGGAAGACGCCACCCGATGCTGCCGGGCCTCCTCGCAGACGACTTCCGTGTCGTGCTCCACGATTCCCGGTGGAGTTCTGAGCTGGTCGGCCCTGATCGCCGACCTCCGATGTCTGTTGCGAAGGAGGTGAATTAGATGGGCGAGAAAGTCGAGAGCAGTATCCGGTTCCAGGAGCTGGAAACGATGGAGGCCCCCAGTTGGGAGAGCTTCTATCAGGGCGCGATAGGGGCGTTGGTCCTAATCGGGATCGGCGCAGCCGCGGCGACCTGATCCCTGGCACGCGCAGCGACACGGAAGGGAGGTGAAGATGCACACCGCAACGCCGACGCTCGAGTTCACGGAACTCGAGGCCATGGAAGCCCTGAACGACACCGACGACTACATCCGAGGATTCGCCGTGGGAGTCATCATCGGAATTCTCGCCCTGACATAGGGCGGCGACCGACAGCTCGAGAAGGAGGTGCAGATTGCAGATGACGTCTCTGGAGTTCACGGAACTCGAACAGATCGACGCACCGTTGGAATGGTGGGAGCACGCCAGCTACATCATTGCCATCATCGGCGGCGCGGCAGCGATCGCAACCTAATCCCCGGGGTGCGGGTGGAGCATGCCCGCCCGCACCCCATCGCTCCCGTTGAGAGGCGATGTGTGAATGTCCGGTTTGATCACCGAAGCAGTATCGGCGCGGCTCGAGACCGCGGGCGCGGTTCCCCGGGAGCTGGATCTGTACTCCGGGGAGGGCACCGACTTCTATGAGCGATTGGTCGGTACCGACCGTGCAGAGATTCGAGAGGTGCTGGCGCTCGCGAGGAAGACCGACGACCCCATCCTCGACATCGCCGCGGGCGGGGGGAGGTTGACGGTTCCGCTGGTGAGAACGGGAAGAGAGGTCACCGCGATCGATCTCTCCGACGACATGCTCTCTCACCTGCGTCGAGCGCTTCCTGCGCGATCGACGGTGGAGTGCGTCGTGGCGGACATGCGCGACTTCTCCCTGGGGCGGCGATACGGTCTCGTCATCATCGGTGCCACATCCATCACGTTGCTCGATCGTGCGGGGCGCTCGCTCCTGTACGGGAGTGTGCGTCGTCACCTCGCCGCCGGAGGCGTGTTCGCCTTCACCGTCGCGGGAGGCGCGGCGGCGCAGAGCCTGGCGGTGTCGAGAACGCAGGAGATCGGCGTCCCCGGTCCGCAGGGCGAAGAGACCTACCTCTTCGCGCAGCAGATGGAAGACGGCGGAGCGGCGCGAGTGGTCAACTGGGTGCGCGTCGCCGACATCGCGGCCGGCCTCGAAGCGACGGTGCTCACGAGCCGCCTGCAGGTGCTCGGCCATGACGTCCTCGCCGGGGAGCTCGTCGACGCGGGCTTCGCGGCACCTGCCGTGTCGCCCGTCCGCACCGACCGCGGGGTGGAGATCCTCCTGCTCACGACGTCGTGGGCGGGATCGTCGGGAACGGTCGACGACGATGCCGCCGGCTGACTCCCCGCGTCGACGCGGCTCCCGCGCGAGGGTTCGGCTCTCTGCCGATGCATGCCCGAGCCTCGCCTCCGGTGTCGCTTTCGAGGAAGGGGCCGACGACAGGGCATGGATAGCGACGATCCACGGAGTGCCGTCGTCGAGGGTGTCCCGGTCGGTCGCCGACCTGCTCTCGGCGATGAACGGCGAGACCGCGCTCCGCGACCTGCACCTGCGCTTCGCCGCATCCGAATCGCTGGAGGACTTCCTCGACCTCGCCGAGCGCTTCCGCGCCAGCGGACTCCTGAAGGGCGACGCGATCCTCCCGCCCGGGCGGCTGACCTACCGCCCGCCATTCACCCTGCAGATCGCGACGCTCCGTGCTCCCGCCCTCTTCCGGCGCGCGGATCGTGTGATCGTCCGGCTGCCGGCTCGGGTGGTCCTGGCGTCGGTGGTGGTGCTGCTCGGCGGAGGGCTCGTGGCCGCCATCGTTCAGGCGCAGGACCTGCTGAGCGTCCTGACCACGCCGATGCCTTTGACCGGCCTGCTGATCCTGATCGCGGTGCTCTCGCTCGCGACGCTGCTCCATGAGGCCGCCCACGGACTCACCCTCGCCCGCTTCGGCGGGAGCCCCCGTCGTGCCGGCTTCATGCTCTTCTACCTCACCCCCGCGTTCTTCGTGGACGTGACCGACGGCTGGCGCCTCCCGAAGAGCTCGCAACGCGTGGCGATCGCGTTGGCCGGCCCCGCAGTGCATGCGGTCATCGCCGCCGTCGCGCTCCTCGCCGCTCTCGCGCTTCCGCAGCCGGAGACCGACAGGGCGATGCTGCTGCTCGCTCTCTCCTGCATCGCCGTCGTCATCGTCAACCTGATCCCGTTCGTGCGGTTCGACGGGTACATCGCACTCATGAGCGCGCTCGACGAGCCGAACCTCCGGGGACGCGCCATCCGCGACGCCTCGAACTTCCTGACCCGATTCCTGTTCGGCGGTCGGCGGATCGGCAGAGCCCTGGACACCGCGTGGAGCGTTCCGTTCGGCCTCGCCAGTCTTGCCGCCCCGGTCGTGATGGTCGTGTTCGCCGTCGCACGCACCGCTCAAGCGCTCGCCGGAGGAGGACCGGTCCTCGGCCTGCTGGTGGTCGTGTTGGAAGCCGTCGTCGTCCTCGTCGGTGTGGCTCTGCTGGCGAAAGCCCTGCGGCGAGTCCTCCGCTCGGGTGTCTCCCGGCTCCGGTTCGTGTGCGTCGGGGCGGTGGTGGTCGCGAGCATCGTGACCGCCGGAGCCCTCATCCGCGTACCCGTCACCCACACGCTCGGCTTCTCCGTAGACGGGGGCCGGGTGATGCTCCTTCGCGCAGGAGCAGGCGCAGGCGCAGGCGCAGGCGCAGGTGCCGACACCGAGGCGGGGGTGCCGGCGGGCGCCCCGGTCGTGTTGATGAGCAGTGGCATCGTCGCGAACGTGCCGGTGGGAGAGGGCACAGCCAGGCCGCTGCCTCCGACGCCGACGACGGTGCCACTCGACGCGCTGCTTCCCGTGACCGCGGATGGGGTGGCGATACCTGCGGTGGTCGTCGCCGAGGTGCTCGTCGCCGGGAAGAGCGACGGCCTGCCCCCGACGGGGCAGGCGCGGGTCGAGCTCGGTGAGACGGACCTGTGGCAGGCGCTCTGGGCGAGAGGCGTGATGCTGCCGCTGACAGCGCTTCAGGGTGAGAGAGAAGAAGAGGAAGAGAATGAGCGACCACGCGATTGAAGTCCGAGGACTCACGAAGAGGTACGGGCGCCGAACGGCCGTCGAGGAACTGTCGTTCGACGTGCCGCGGGGGACGGTCGTCGGACTCCTCGGCCCCAACGGGGCGGGAAAGTCGACGACGCTGCGGGCCCTGGTGGGGTTGATCACTCCGACCAGTGGCGACAGCGTCATCGACGGTGCGCCGTTCTCCGCGCTCGACAACCCTGCATCGCACGTGGGCGTTCATATGGACGGGTTCGGCTTCGAGCTGGGCATCACAGCGAGAAGGCACCTGGAGATCTCCCGCCTCGCGGCCGGCGCACCCCGGGGCCGTGTCGACGAGGTGCTCCAGGAGGTGGGGCTCGCAGCGGATGCCGACCGTCGCGTGAAGACGTTCTCGACCGGGATGGCACAGAGGCTGGGGTTGGCGACCGCTCTTGTGGGTTCACCCCGGACGCTCATCCTCGACGAGCCGGCGAACGGGCTCGACCCCGACGGCATCCGGTGGCTTCGCCGGTTCCTGCGGAGCTTCGCCGAACGCGGCGGCACCGTGCTGGTCGCCAGCCATCAGCTGGCGGAACTCGAGCAATTCGTGGACGAGGTCGTCGTGATCAAGCGCCGTGCACTCTTCGCGGGGCGGTTGCACGACCTCGTCACGGACGACGGCGACTCCCTCGAGAGCAAGTACTTCGATCTCGTGGGAGAAGCGGCAGCATGAGGAACGCGATCCGCAGCGAAGCGCTGCGTGCAGTGAGCGGACTCTCCGTCCTGCCGGTCTATCTCGTGGCCCTGCTCATGCCGGTATTCGTGCTCGTCTCCGACGGTTCCCGCTTCGAGTTCGCCGGTGTCGATCCCGGCACGGCCACCGCGCGCCTGCTGGAGCCGCTCGCGTGGTCGGTCGTCTCCGCGGCGTTCGTCGGTGCGTACTCCGTCACGCGGGAGTACTACTACGGCTCGATGGACAGAACGCTCACCGGGGTCGGCTTCCGTCGCGCCTTCGGGGGAAAGCTCGTCGCGGCGGTGTTGGCCGCCGTCGCGCTGTCGGTGTGCATCTTCGTCCTCTGGACAGGGGGCGTCTCCGTGATCCTGATCCGGAACGGACTGGCGCTCGCTCTCACACCGGAGTCGTGGCAGCTGTATGCCGGCGCGCTGGCCGGCACGGTCCTCGGTGCACTGATCGGAGTGTCCGTCGGCTGGATCACCCGCAACTACTACCTGACGGCAGGTATCGTCCTCATCTTTCCGATGGTCGTGGAGCTCGCACTCGTGCGCACGGCGCCGGAGGTGGCGAAGTTCTCGCCCGGATTGGCACTCGCCGCGCTGGGTGTTCCCGGCTACCAGGGGCGACTGCTCGAGTTCGCGCCCGCACTCGGTGTCGGGCTCGTCTGGGCCGCAGCTCTCGTCGTGATCGCCTGGTTCAGGGGACGTCGGGGAGCCGCGTGATCGGCCGGGCGCTTCGCGCGCAGGCGCGCAGCTTCGCCGGTGACGTGGTCCTCCTCGGGATGGTGGCAGCGGCGCTGCTGATGTCGCTCGCCGTGGCGACGAGTATTCCGCCCGACTTCGCGGAGGCCCCGGCGGGCGTCCGATCCGCGTTCGCCGAGGCCTTCACCGTCGTGCTCGCGACGTACGGAGCGGTCCTCGCGGCGGTCTACGGCTCCTTCCGATACACGATCGACCGCCGGGACGGTGTCATCGCGCAACGTCTGATGATGCTGCCCCGGTGGACGATCTTCGTCGCCAGGATGCCGACGGCCGCTCTGGGAGGGGCGATCGTGGCGCTCACCGTCGTCGTCGTCGGGCAGATCGCGCTGAACGTGTCCCGGGGCGGTGCGACCCTCGATGGAGCGACCCTCGATGGAGCGACTGTGGCATCGACTCTCGCCCTCGGGGCGGTCGCCGGGCTCTGGGGGATGGGGCTGGGAGTCGTCGTACAGGTTCATCTCGTCGCGCTCTTCGTGGTGTCGATGTCGATGAGCGGGGCGCTGCTCCTCACGATGTTCTGGAGCTCCGGCGCCGGCTATCTCCCGCCCCTCGTGATGCTCCGAGCCCTCGGATTCGACGTGTCAGCCATGGGCATCCCGCCGAACGATCTTCTCGAGAGCTCCCTGGCGCTCTGGGCGACCGCAGGCTGGGTGCTCGCCGCGCTCCTCGCCGGGGGAGCGGCTTTCATGAAGCGTGATGTCGGCGCGGAGACGACGTAGGATCCCTAGGTGGCAACACCCAAGATCGTCCTCTTCTACGCCTTCACTCCTCTCGCCGATCCCGATGCCATCCGCGTCTGGCAGCGAGACCTCGGTGAGGCGCTCGGACTGCGCGGACGTCTGCTCATCTCGAAGGACGGCATCAACGGCACCCTCGGCGGCGACATCGGCGCGCTGAAGAAATGGCTGCGCTCGTTCCGCTCATACCGTCCGTTCGCCGACGCCGACATCAAATGGAGCGAGGGGACCGGTGTGGACGCCGAGGGACGCAGCCTCGACTTCCCCAAGCTCAGCGTCAAGGTGCGCGAGGAGATCGTGTCGTTCGGTGCGCCCGGTGAGCTCCGCGTCGACGAGAACGGCGTCGTCGGCGGCGGCACGCGTCTGACGCCCGAAGAACTGCACGGTCTGATCGACGAACGTGGCGACGATGTGGTGTTCTTCGACGGTCGGAACGCGCTCGAAGCGCAGATCGGACGCTTCCGCGGCGCGGTCGTCCCCGACACCGAGACGACCAGGGATTTCGTCGAGCTTCTCGATTCGGGCGTCTACGACGACCTCAAAGGCAAGCCCGTGGTCACGTACTGCACCGGCGGCATCCGCTGCGAGGTGCTGTCGAGTCTGATGACCGCCCGCGGGTTCGGTGAGGTCTACCAGCTCGAGGGCGGCATCGTCCGATACGGCGAGAAGTACGGCGACGACGGCCTGTGGGACGGATCGCTCTACGTCTTCGACGGCCGGGGCTCCGTGGACTTCTCCGACCATGCCGCGGTCATCGGGGAATGCGTCGGATGCGGGGCAGCGACCAAGCGCACCGCGAACTGCCCCGATCTCTCGTGCCGATCGCAGTTCGTGGTGTGCGAGGAGTGCGGCGCTGTGCCCTGCACCTCCCACGCCGCCTGACGGGTCAGATCGTCACACCGGGCTCGGCGGCTCTCGGGGCGTACAGGGAACGCGGGATCAGCACGGCCCGCACCCTGGTGGCCCGATCGGCGCTCTGCCGCAGGCTCGTGAGAACGTCGCCCAACGGCTCGGCGAGGTCGTCCGTCGCCTCGCCGGGGCGGGCGTAGTTCGAGCGCTCGACCGCATCGGTGAGGTGTCGTATCGCCTCGGCCCCCACGCCGTTCTGCCGCACCAGTCCTGCCGCGCGCGTGCGTGGCGTGTCGGCGTCGGACACCGGGATCTGCAGGTCGATCAGGGTGTCCCGGAGTTCCGCCCATGCCGCAGCGGAATCTCCTCGACGTGCCCTGTTCAGCCGCGCTCGGCGTTCCACGAGCCGGATCAGTGCGGGAAGCAGGAGCAGCACGACGATGCCGAGGGCTGTGAAGACCACCGGCGTCGGGTCGAGGCGGCGCAGATCGTCGCCGCTGGCCGCGTCGCCGCCGGCATCGTTGCGGTCGATCTCGGGACCCGAGGTCTGCTCGGCCTGCGGTGCCGTGGTCGGGGCCGGGGCGGACGGGCTTCCGGAACCTCCGCCCTGCGTCGCTCCGGGGCGGAAGGCGGTGGGCACACCCAGAGACGCGGTGGGCTCGAACGGAACCCATCCGATACCGGGGAACAGCACCTCCGGCCAGGAGTGCAGCCGGTCGCTGGTCACGGAGAACACCGACTCGCTGCCGCGCTTCTCGTCGGTCAGCGAACCGGGAAGGTATCCGACGACGATGCGCACCTGCATGCCCAGGCTCTCCGCCATCAACGCGAACGCCCCCGCGAAATGGACGCAGTATCCCGACCGCGCCTCGAGGAACTCCGCGACGGCTTCCGCCCCGGTGCCGTCGAAGCCTTCCTCCACCGGGGTCTCCAGCGAGTAGGCGAACTGCGAGCGGAACCAGTTCTGCAGCGCGATGAGCCGGTCGTAGTCGGTGCTCGCCGCCGCGGTCACGTCGTCCGCGAGCTCACCGATGATCCCGGGGAGCTCGACCGGTTCGGCATCGGGATCGACGACGGGAGCGGCGGCATCGATCGCGCGGATCTGCTCGAGGGTGGGGATCAATCTCGACGACGTGACCGTGTAGTCGTTCCCGACGGCGTCCGCGCCGCGGGAGTACAGCGTGCGATTCTCGGGGGCGATCCTCCAGGCATTGCTGAGTCCCTGCACGGCGGTGGCGGGATAGGGCACCGGGAGCCAGGAACTCGACATCCGCAGCACGCGGATGGAGGTGTTCTGTTCTTCCGTCGCGATGTCCTCGCCCCATTCCGGGGGACCGAATCCGTCGTTCTGCGCCTGCAGGTCGCCGTCGTCCGGCTGCCAGACGCGGCCGTCGAAGCGCGAGAGCGTGGTCAGACGCAGGTACGGTGCCGTGTCGCCTTTCGCGGCAACGGTGAGGACTTCGACCGGATTGGGCTGGCGCAGGTCGTCTCCGAGACGCAGCGAGGCGTCGACCGTGACGCCGACCCCGTTGCCGGCGAGGCTCGCGGTGACGGGCAGCATCGGCGCGATGGCCACTGTCGTCGCCAGCGCGGCGGCTCCGAGCGCGACGGCCAACGACGTCGACGAGCGGCGCGGGGATTCCGGATGCCGGCGTGCGGTGTAGCGGAGGAGGAGCAGGGCGACCACGCCGAAGAGCAGGAACCAGGCCACGTTCGTGTCGCCGAGCGTGACGATCATCGGCACGGCGCCGATGACGCCGGTCAAGAGGACGGCCAGCACGGCCGAACGATGCGCGACGAGATGGTCGAGGAGGATCGCGACGACCGCGAAGCCGATGCCCATCACCGCAGCGAGGCCGGGGGAGGGATCCAACGGCGCGGATCCGAACACCACGGCCTCGACGGCGGAGGCCCCGAGCACGCCGAACAGCGTCAGCGTCGCCGATGTCGGGACGATCCCGAAGATGGCGGTGTCGCCGGCCACGAGCAGCGTCACGACGGCGATGGCGACCACGATCTGCACGGCGAAGGTGACGATGTCCTGCGCCCACGCCGCTCGTCGCCGCAGCAGGTGTCGCGTCAGCATCCCGGTGCCCGCCACGGCGACGATCACGGCGATCACGGTGAAGGACCACGCCCCGGGTCCGATCACCGAGGTGAACGGCCACATCGCCGTGAGCGCCGCCGTCGCCGCGAGTGCGCCGGGGCCGACGATGCCGGCCGGCTCCTCGTGGTCGCGGTGCCAGAAGGCCGGCCTGCGCGTGGCGACGGTCGGCGCCGGCGGGGCCTGCTCAGCGCGGAACATCGCCGACCCCGATCCGGGCCGAGACGGCGTCTTCCCACGCTGCGGGGATGTCGTCCCCGAGCGGGGCCACCGTCCATCCATGGCGGACGGAGGCCTCGGTGGCGCCGGGGAGCAGCTCTGTGCTGAACAGCATCGGTGCAGCGGCACCTGCTGAACGCAGCAGGGCCGCATCCTCCTCGTCGAGGCGGCCCGTGATGTAGACGAGCGGACCGGGCGGGGTGCCGCCGACGAGCGCCATCAGGTCACGGCTCTCTCCGCGCGGGGTGACCGTCGCGAGCGCAGCGAGCAGACCGTCGCGATCGTCTTCATGCCCGCGAAGCGCGCCGAGCAGCGTTCCTGCGCTGTCGAGAACGTCGACGCTGTACCCCTCCGATGCGAGGTGCACGGCCGCGGAGGCGCACAGGGAGACCGCTGCTTCGAAGGCGGGATCCTCGTCGGTGCCCGGTGCGCCCCAATGGCGCCCGCTGCGGTCGAGCACGACCACAGCGTCGGGGCTGGACTCCTCCTCTTCCTGACGCACCATCAACTGACCGCGATGCGCGGTCGCCCGCCAGTGGATACGGCGCATCGAGTCGCCCGGGATGTATCCGCGGGGCGAGAGGTTGTCGCTTCCCTGCCCGAGCCGGGTGGAGGAGGTGTGCGCGGTGCCGCCGGCGGCACCGACACGCACGGCCAGCGGAGCGAGCGCGAACACCTCGGGAACGACCGTCACGCTCCTCGTCTCGCCGAATGCCTGCTCGCGCTGCGCCAGACCGAACGGGTCGACTGTGCGCAGCATCAGCGGCCCGAGGGGCCAGACGCCGCGTCGAACACCGGTGATGAGGTACGTCAGCTGGCCGGTCTCGGGGGGATATTCACCGCCGGAGTCTCCGGAGACCGCGTCGGGGAGCACATCGTGCCAGAGCCCCCGCGGCACCCGGATCGCTCGCAGCGAGAACCGCACCGTCACTCGTGACGTCTCGGACACGGTCAGCAGATCGGTCGAGATCTGGCGGGTGACCGTTCCGGATCGTCGTGGCAATCGCACCGCCATGAGGGAGAAGAGCGTGACGGCCGCGAGCAGCACGCCGATGTAGAGCAGGACGCGCGTGCCGAGGAGGTTCGCGGCGATCATGCAGCCGAGCGCGGCGACGAGCGCTCCGGCACCGCGGCCGGTGAGGGATCGACGTCTTCGCATGATGAGGTCTGTCAGGAACGCGTCGCGACGGGGACACGCACCCGCTCGACGATCTGGGTGAGGGCGGCCTCGACCGGCTGCGCGCCGGCGCGATGTGCGCCCCTGGCCGGGAGCAGGCGGTGCGCCAGCACAGGGATGAGCAGCGCGGTGATGTCGTCGGGGATCACGTACTCGCGTCCGTCGAGAGCAGCCCACACCTTCGCGGCCCTGACCAGCTGCAGGGTGGCCCGAGGGCTCGCACCGAGATGCAGGTTCGGGTCGGAGCGGGTGGCTTGGGCGAGCGCGACAGCGTACTCCTCGAGCGCGGGGGCCACGTGCACCGAGCGCGCCCAGGCGATGAGGTGGGCGATGGACGCCGCGTCGGCGACGGGCGACACGGCCGCAAGGGGGCTGACGACATCACGCTGGCGCAGCATGAGAGCCTCGGCGGCGGCATCCGGATACCCCATCGAGATCCGCATCATGAACCGATCGCGCTGCGCTTCGGGCAGGGCGTAGGTCCCCTCCATCTCCAGCGGGTTCTGGGTCGCGACGACCAGGAACGGCTGGGGCAGCAGGTGCGTGGAGCCGTCGACGGTGACCTGCCCCTCCTCCATCGCCTCCAGCAGAGCGGACTGCGTCTTGGGGGAGGAGCGGTTGATCTCGTCGGCGATCACGATGTGCGCGAACACCGCGCCGCGCTTGAATTCGAATTCGCGATCCACGGGGTTGTAGACGGACACCCCCGTGACGTCGCCGGGCAGCAGATCGGGCGTGAACTGGATGCGGCGCACCGTCGCATCCACGCTCGCGGCGAGGGCCCTGGCGAGCATGGTCTTGCCGACCCCTGGAACGTCTTCGATCAGCAGGTGCCCCTCGGCGAGGAGGCATACGAGAGCGCTGCGCACCGCGTCCGGCTTGCCGTCGATGACCTGGCCGATCGAGCCGAGGATCGCAGACGTCTGTGCGGCGAACCTCTCGGCATCCATCGATACCGGGGTCAGGGGGGCGTTCTCTGGCATGCGTTCCCTCTCACGTCGGCGCTGCGGTGCGCGTGACTCGATCGTAACCCTGCACGGGGTGCGCCGCTCTGGCAGGTTCCCCTGAGGATGCACGTGGAGACGTGCGCGGTTCGGACCATCGCGCCGGTCGGGTTAGGATGGTTGACGGCTCTCCGCGTGGCGGCATCCAGGCCAATTCCCCCAGGGCGGAAACGCAGCAAGGGTAACCGGGCTCTGCTGGGTGCGCGGAGAGTCATTTTCTTTGTGCGGGCGTCTCGTTCGTGTGCGGGCGTCTCGCCCCGGGCGCACAGCCCTCTCGTGGCTGCACCTGCGACAATCGTCCGGTGACCGTCACCCCGCCGCCGCAGACGCAGCATCCGCTCGGCCGATTCGCCTCGCCGGTGCTGCTGCTCGTCGCGATGTGGGTCGTGCAGTTCGCCGACGCGATCCTCCCCGGCTCGTTCACCGGATTCGGGCTGCGGTCCTGGGACGTCTCCGGACTCGGCGGCATCGTGCTCGGGCCGCTCCTGCACGCGAACTGGCAGCATCTCATCGCGAACTCCGTCCCGTTCCTGGTGCTCGGCTGTCTCGTCGCGGTCGAGGGCACGCGACGGTTCTGGACCGTCACCGCGATCGTCGCCGTCGTCGGGGGCATCGGCACCTGGGTGTTCAACGCTCCCGGCACTCTGACGGTCGGGGCGTCGGGGCTGGTCTTCGGCTACTTCGGGTATGTCGTGATGCGGGTGTTCGCCCCCGGCCGTGCGGCGCACCGCATCCTGTACGCCGTGATCGCGATCGTCGTGATCGCGCTGTACGGCGGCTCGATGCTGGCCGGCGTCCTCGGCGTGGCCGACGGCATCTCCTGGCAGGGGCATCTGTTCGGGGCCATCGGAGGTGGCATCGCCGCCCTCGCCGGTCGCCGGCCGCGAACCGCCGGCGGAGCCCTCGCGCCATGAGCGCCGCACCGGCATCGCGGGCCCGACGCAGGCCGGCGGCGAAGAAGCCGGCAACCAGAGGCACGCGCACGAAGAGCACGACGAACACCAAGAAGACCAGGAAACGCCGCGGTCCCGGCGCGCGACGGCAGGCGGCGAATCGCCTGCGCCGGCGGAAGATCCTGCAGCGCATCCTGATCTCCGGGGGCGCCGTCGTCGTCGCCGTCGGTCTGTTCGTGCTCATCCCCCTGGGGCTCGCGCGCGATCCCGCGCCGATCTGCATCGACCGCCCGCAGACGTTTCCTGCGGAGGGCATCGAGGGATGGAGTGGTGAGCAGCTCGAGAACGCGGCGACCATCATCCGCACCGCCGCGGTTCTCGGCTACGCGCGTGAGGGGCAGATCCTCGGGGTGATGACGGCGATGGGGGAGAGCAGCCTGCGCAACATCGACTACGGCGACTGGGAGACGCGCGGATTCACCAACCCCGATGGAACCCGGACGACCAGCATCGGACTCTTCCAGCAGCAGGAGTGGTGGGGAAGCGTGGAGCAGCGGATGGATCCGGCGACCGCGACGACGCTGTTCTTCGATCGCCTCGGACGGCTCCCGGACTGGCAGACGATGGAGCCCTCCCACGCGATCCACCGGGTGCAGATCAACACCGACCGCGACTACTACTCGCGGTTCCAGGCGGATGCCACGGCGGTCGTCGATGCGATGTCCGGACCGTGCGAGTGACGTCGCGGCATTTGACCCGGTGAGACGCTCGGTGCGTTCATGGATGCCGCGCCTAAGCTGAAGTCGTGGCGCAGAGCATCTACATCACCTCGGCCGAAGGCCATACCGGAAAGTCGACGATCGCCCTCGGGGCGCTCGACGCTCTGATGCGCGTCTCGCCGCGGGTGGGCGTGTTCCGTCCGATCGCCCGCTCGGTCACCGCGCGCGACGAGATCCTCGAACTGATGCTCGCGCACGACGGGGTGAACCTCGACTACGAGGACTGCATCGGCGTCACCTACGACGATGTGAGGGCCGACCCGGAGGGCGCCCTGTCGACCATCGTCGCGCGGTTCAAGGCGGTCGAGGCCCAGTGCGATGCCGTCGTCGTCATCGGCAGCGACTACACCGATGTGGCCAGCCCTGCGGAGCTCGGTTTCAACGCCAGGATCGCCGCCAACCTCGGAGCCCCGGTGCTCCTCGTGCTCAGCGGTCGCGACCAGCAGCGCCAGGCCGAGCAGTTGGGGACCACCACGGCGCGGTCGGCCGCCGCGATCGCGCAGATCGCGGCGCTCGCCCTGTCCGAGTTGACGGAGGAGCGGGCGGAGCTGTTCGCCGTCGCGGTCAACCGCGCCGACCCGGAGGCGCTCGACGCCATCATCGAGGCGGTGCATGCCGCGCTCCCCGCGGAGAGCACGCCGGTATGGGCGATCCCCGAGGACCGTGCTCTCGTCGCGCCGTCGATCCGCGGCATCCTCGCGGCCGTCGACGGCACGCTGCTCAAGGGCGACGACGATCGTCTCACGAGGGAGGCGCTGACGATCGTCGTCGCGGGCATGTCGATGGTGAACGTGCTGCCCCGACTGACCGAGGAGGCGGTCGTGGTGATCCCCGCCGACCGCACCGAGGTACTGCTGGCTGCGCTGCTCGCCGATTCGTCCGGCACCTTCCCCCGCATCGCCGGCATCATCCTGAACGGGCCGTTCCCGCTGCCGGAGCCGATCGTGCGACTGCTCGACGGCTTTGCCTCGTCGGTGCCGATCATCACGACGGATCTCGGCACCTATGACACGGCGGTGCGCGTGATGAGCACCCGCGGACGCATCTCCGCCGATTCGCGCAGCCGCTATGACCGTGCGCTCGGCCTCTTCCAGGCGCATGTCGACATCGCCGAGCTCACCGAGCAGCTCGGCCTCGCCGAGGCTCACGTGGTGACTCCGCTGATGTTCCAGTACGGACTCATCGAACGCGCACGCGGGGACCGCCGCCGCATCGTGCTTCCGGAGGGGGACGACGATCGCATCCTGCGCGCCGCGGCCACGCTGCTCGCGAGAGAGGTCGCCGACCTGACGATCCTCGGCGACGAGGCAACCATCCGCGCCCGCGCCGTCGAACTCGGCATCGACATCACGGCGGCCCAGGTGCTCAGCCCGACCGATCCCGAGCTGGTCGAGCGTTTCGCCGCGGAGTACGCCCGGCTACGGGCCCACAAAGGCATCACGCTCGCCCAGGCGGCGGACACGGTGACCGACGTGTCGTATTTCGGCACGATGATGGTGCACCTCGGCCTCGCCGACGGGATGGTGTCGGGCGCCGCGCACACCACCGCTCACACGATCCGCCCGTCGTTCGAGATCATCAAGACCAAGCCGGGAGTGAACGTGGTCTCCAGCGTGTTCCTGATGGCGCTCGCCGACCGCGTGCTCGTCTACGGCGACTGCGCCGTGATCCCCGACCCGACCAGCGAGCAGCTCGCCGACATCGCGATCTCCTCCGCGACGACCGCCCGGCAGTTCGGCATCGATCCGCGCGTGGCGATGCTGTCGTACTCGACGGGGGAGTCCGGATCCGGTGCGGACGTCGACAAGGTGCGCGCCGCCACCGCCCTCGTGCGCGAACGGGCGCCCGAGCTCCCGGTCGAGGGGCCGATCCAGTACGACGCCGCCGCGGATGCGGCGGTGGCCAAGGCCAAGCTCCCCGGCTCCGCCGTGGCCGGACGGGCGACCGTGTTCGTCTTCCCCGACCTGAACACCGGCAACAACACCTACAAGGCCGTGCAGCGCTCAGCCGGCGCCGTCGCGATCGGCCCGGTGCTGCAGGGGCTCAACAAGCCGATCAACGACCTCTCCCGCGGTGCGCTCGTCGACGACATCGTCAACACGGTGGCGATCACGGCGATCCAGGCGCAGGGAGCCGAGCAGGCGGGAGAGGCGGCATGAGCGCCATCCTGGTCATCAACAGCGGCTCCTCCTCGTTGAAGTACAGCCTGATCGACATCGAGCAGGAGAATCTGCTCGCGAGCGGGCTGATCGAGCGCATCGGTCAGGAGATCAGCCCGGTCGCGCACACGGTGCGCCCCTCGGTCGACGGCGACGCCGTGCCGACCATGCTCGACGCCACCTACCGCAGTGAGAGGCCGATCGCCGATCACGCCGCCGCCTTCGAGGTGATGCGCGAGCAGTTCGTCACGCACGGTCCCTCACTCGACGAGCATCGCCCCGTCGCTGTCGGGCACCGCGTGGTCCACGGCGGCGCCCGCTTCTACGCCCCTACTCTGATCGATGCCGACGTGGAGCGGCAGATCGACGAGCTCGCGGTGCTCGCACCGTTGCACAACCCCGCGAACCTCGCCGGCATCCTCGCCGCGCGCGCCGTGTTCGACGGCGTTCCGCACGTCGCGGTGTTCGACACGGCCTTCCATCAGACGCTCCCTCCCGCCGCCTACACCTACGCGATCGATGCGGCGCTCGCCGCGGAGCACCGGGTGCGCCGCTACGGCTTCCACGGCACGAGTCACCAGTACGTCAGCGAGTCCGCCGCCGCGTTCCTCGGTCGTGACCTCGGGGATCTCCGGCAGCTGGTGTTCCACCTCGGCAACGGGGCCTCGGTGACCGCGATCGACGGCGGCCGCTCGGTGGAGACCTCTATGGGGCTCACCCCTCTCGAGGGGCTCGTCATGGGCACGCGCTCGGGCGACATCGATCCGGCCGCGCTCGTGCACCTGTCGCGCCGCGCCGGGCTGTCGATCGACGACCTCGATTCTCTGCTGAACACCCGCAGCGGACTCGCCGGTCTCGCCGGGCGCAGCGATATGCGCGACATCCTCGCGGGCGTCGAGGCAGGGGAGGACGCGGCGATGCTCGCGTTCGACGTGTACGTGCACCGGCTGCGCGCCTACGCCGGCGCCTACATCGCACAGCTGGGGGGAGTGGACGTCATCTCCTTCACCGCCGGCGTGGGCGAGAACGCCGCGCCGGTGCGTGCCGGTGCGATGGCGACGCTCGGCTTCGCCGGTGTGGAGATCGATCCCGCCAGGAATGCGGCACGAGAGCGCGGCATCCGCCGGATCTCCACGGATGCCTCCTCGGTGATGGTCCTCGTCGTGCCGACCGACGAGGAGCTGCAGATCGCGCGGCAGACGGCGGAGCTGCTCTGATCGCTGCGCCGATCCTCCCGCAGGGGTTACCCCGCGGCGCGCGACCGCATTACGCTTGCACAGTGGCACGGAGAGGTGCCGGCCCGACGATCGCCCTTCTCCTGGAGGCTCTGTGCCTGAAGCACTGCCCGACCTGTTCCACGCCGACGGCGTGCTCTTCGACCTCGACGGCGTGCTCACCCCGACGGCCGAGGTGCACATGCGCGCCTGGAAGGCCGTGTTCGACGATGTGTTCGCGCGATGGGGGATCACTCCGCCGTACACCGATGCCGACTACTACGACTACGTCGACGGCAAGAAGCGCTACGACGGCGTCGCGAGCCTGATGCACAGTCGCAACGTCGAGCTGCCGTGGGGCGACGTCGACGACGACCCCTCGGCCGAGACCGTGTGCGGTATCGGCAACCGCAAGAACGCCGCGTTCGCCGCATCGCTGCGCGGCCAGGGGATCGCGCCGTATCCCGGCTCGCTCGCACTCGTCGAGAGCCTGCATTCCGCCGGAGTCCCGCTCGGCGTGGTGTCGAGCTCCAAGAACGCCGAAGAGGTCCTGGGGGCCGCGGGCCTGCGCTCCTTCTTCCGGATCGTCGTCGACGGCGTCGTGGCCGAACGCGACGGACTCGCCTCCAAACCCGCCGCCGACATGTTCGCCGCCGGTGCCGTCGCCCTCGGGATCGACCCCGCCCGTGCGGTCGCCGTGGAGGACGCCACGTCCGGCGCCGCCTCCGCTGCCGCGGCCGGCTTCGCAACCGTGGTCGGCGTCGACCGTGGCACGGGTGCCGACGCCTTGCGCGCGGCCGGTGCCACCGTCGTGGTCGACGACCTCGCCGTCCTCCTTCCCTCTTCCCGCACCGACATCCCGGAGACCGCATGATCGACCGCGACCGCTTCCCCGTCGACCCGTGGCGTCTGATCGACACTCACTACTCGGAGGAGGGCGTCGGAGAGACGCTGTTCTCCGTCGGCAACGGCTATCTCGGCCTGCGCGGCAACCACATCGAGGGTCGCGGCGCGCAGGAGCACGGCACGTTCATCAACGGTCTGCACGAGACCTGGCCGATCCGTCACGCCGAGCAGGCCTACGGCTTCGCAGAGGTCGGGCAGACGATCGTCAACGCGCCGGATGCCAAGGTCATGCGCGTGTACGTCGACGATGAGCCGGTCTCGCTGGACGACGCCGATGTGCGCGAGTACCGGCGCACACTCGACCTGCGCACCGGCGTGCTGGAGCGCCACGTGGTCTGGGAGACCCCGTCCGGCAAGCGCGTGCGCATGCGGGACGAGCGCATCGTCAGCTTCGAGGAGCGTCATCTCGCCGTGCTGCGCCTCGAGGTCGTGGTCGAGAACGCCGACGCGCCCGTCACCATCAGCTGCCAGCTGCTCAACAGGCAGGACGGTGCGGGCGTCTATGCGGGCACACCGATCGGCACGAAGGCCGCGGCGTTCGACCCGCGCAAGGCCGAGAAGATCGCCGACCGCGTGCTGGAGCCGGCCGAGCACTGGCAGGACGGGCTGCGATCCGCGCTCTCCTATCGTGTCGCCGATTCGGGCATGACCGTCGCCGTGGTCGCCGACCACGTCGTCGAGACCGAGAACGAGTACAACGCCCGCACGCTGGTGGAACCGGACATCGCCAAGAACGTGTTCCGTGTGCAGGCGAAGGCCGGCGTGCCGATCACCGTGACCAAGCTCGTCAGCTACCACACGTCGCGAGGCGTGCCCCCGCGCGAGCTCGTCGACCGCTGCCGTCGCTCGCTCGACCGGGCGGCGGACGAGGGCGTCGAGACCGTGTTCCGTCGGCAGCGGGAATGGCTCGACGCGTTCTGGGAGCGCAGCGACGTGCAGATCGGCGGGCGCGACGACCTGCAGCAGGCCACCCGCTGGTGCCTGTTCCAGCTCGCCCAGGCCTCGGCGCGTGCCGACGGCGCCGGAGTCCCCGCCAAGGGCGTCTCCGGCTCGGGATACAGCGGGCACTACTTCTGGGACACCGAGATCTACGTGCTCCCGTTCCTCACATACACCTCGCCACGCTGGGCGTACAACGCGCTGCGCGCCCGTGTGCGCATGCTCCCGGCCGCACGTCGTCGGGCCGCGCAGCTCAACGAGGCGGGGGCGCTCTTCCCCTGGCGCACGATCAACGGCGAGGAGGCATCGGCCTACTACGCGGCCGGCACGGCGCAGTACCACATCAACGCCGACATCAGCTTCGCCCTGGGCAAGTACGTGCGTGCGACGGGGGACGAGGAGTTCCTGCGTCGGGAAGGCGCCGACATCGCGATCGAGACCGCCCGGTTGTGGGCGACTCTCGGCTTCTGGCGTGCCTCCCGGTTGATCGAAGGCATGCCGGGGGAGGGGACCGAGACGTTCCACATCCACGGCGTCACCGGCCCCGACGAGTACACGACGGTCGTGAACGACAACCTCTACACGAACGTCATGGCGCGCTACAACCTCCGCTACGCGGCCAAGATCGTGCGCGAGATCAGGGAGGGCTATCCCGACGACTACGTGAAGCTGGTCGACCGCACCGGCCTCGGCCCCGGCGAGGCCGAAGCCTGGGATCGCGCCGCAGAGGCCATGTACATCCCCTACAGCGAGGGCCTCGGCATCCACCCGCAGGACTCCCTGTTCCTCGAGCGTGAGGTGTGGGACCTCGCCAATACGCCCGCCGATCAGCGTCCGCTCCTGCTGCACTTCCACCCCCTCGTGATCTACCGGTTCCAGGTGCTCAAGCAGGCCGACGTCGTGCTGGCGCTCTTCCTGCAGGGCAATCACTTCACGCCAGAGGAGAAGAAGGCGGACTTCGACTACTACGACCCGCTGACCACCGGCGACTCGACTCTCTCGGCCGTCGTGCAGTCGATCCTCGCCGCCGAGGTGGGGTATCAGGACCTCGCGCAGAAGTACTTCGAGCAGTCGCTGTTCGTCGACCTGCACGACCTGCACCACAACGCGGCGGACGGCGTGCACGTCGCTTCCGCCGGCGGGGTGTGGACGGCTCTGGTGTGCGGTTTCGGCGGGATGCGCGACTACGCCGGCGAACTGAGCTTCGACCCGCGGCTTCCGGCGAGCTGGCCGTCGCTGTCGTTCCCGCTGCAGTGGCAGGGATCGACGCTGCACGTGACGGTGACTGCGGCCGAGCTGCGCGTGCAGTTGAGGAACGGACCCCCCGTTCCCTTCAGCGTGCGAGAGACCGCGTACATCGCGACCGTCGACGACGAGGTCGTCGTGCCGCTCGCGGATCAGGGTCCCCTGCTCCCCGGTCGTCCGACGCTCCGACAGTTCGCCGACGCTCGACGCGAGGACGGCACGCGCATGTCGGCATCCGTTCCCGTGATCACGACGACGATCCCGGTGATCGAGACGATCGACTGATGCTCGGGCCCGCCGAAGGTCGGTGGCACGCCGTAGGCTGTTGAGGTGACCACAGCCCTCTACCGCCGCTACCGACCCGAGACGTTCGGCGAGATGATCGGGCAGTCCCAGGTGACCGATCCGCTCATGACGGCGTTGCGCGGTGACCGGGTCGGCCATGCCTATCTGTTCTCCGGCCCCCGCGGGTGCGGCAAGACCACGTCCGCGCGCATCCTGGCGCGGTGCCTGAACTGCGCCGAGGGGCCGACCGACGTGCCCTGCGGCGTCTGCCCGAGCTGTGTGGAGCTGTCGCGGGCCGGCGGCGGATCACTCGATGTCGTCGAGATCGACGCGGCGAGCCACAACGGCGTCGACGACGCGCGCGACCTGCGCGAGCGGGCGACATTCGCCCCCAGCCGCGACCGGTACAAGATCTTCATCCTCGACGAGGCGCACATGGTGACGCCCCAGGGCTTCAACGCGCTGCTCAAGCTCGTCGAAGAGCCGCCGGAGCACGTGAAGTTCATCTTCGCGACCACCGAGCCCGAGAAGGTGCTGGGCACGATCCGCTCGCGCACCCACCACTACCCGTTCCGGCTCGTCCCGCCGGCCGCGATGCTCGAGTACGTCGCCAAGCTGTGCGCCGAAGAGGGCGTGATCGTCGAACAGGGCGTCCTCCCGCTCGTGGTCCGCGCCGGCGGCGGCTCGCCCCGTGACACGCTCTCGCTGCTCGACCAGCTGATCGCCGGCTCCGACGCCCCCGCAGGTTCGGAGACGGTCACCGTCGGCTATGCGCGCGCCGTCTCCCTGCTCGGGTACACGCATGCCGCCCTCCTCGACGAGATCGTCGACGCGCTCGCCGCGGGCGACGCGGCGACCGCGTTCCCCGCGATCGACCGGGTCGTGCAGACCGGGCAGGACCCCCGTCGCTTCGTCGACGATCTGCTCGAGCGTCTGCGCGATCTCATCGTGATCGCGGCGGTCGGCGCCGGCGCATCCGCCGTCCTGCGCGGTATCGCCGAAGACGACCTGGAGCGCATGCGCGCCCAGGCCGCAGAATTCGGCTCCGCACGCCTCTCGCGCACGGCCGACGTGGTGAGTGCGGCACTCGACGACATGTCGGGAGCCACATCTCCGCGCCTGCATCTCGAGCTCATGGTCGCACGGGTGCTCGCGGGAGCGACGGATGCCGCCGTGGCTGCGCCCGCGCCGGCGGGGGAGCGTACCGCGGTTCCCGCTCGACAGGTCGCGACCCCGGCAGCGTCGGCGCCTTCCGCGTCATCCACGATCGGGGCTTCGGCCGGTTCATCGGCTCCCGCGGCCCCGGCGGCGTCTGCGGCTCCCGTCAGCCCGGCCGCTACCACGCAGACGCCGGAGCCGGTCGTCGTCGAATCCGCTCCTGCTTCGGCTGCCCAGACTCGGGTCGTCGAGCAGGCGGCGAGCGAGAGCGTCGGTGCGGTATCCGACGGTGCCGCACCGGAACCCGCGGCTCCTGCGGAACCCGCGGCTCCTGCGGCATCGCAGGGACCGGTCACGTTCGAGCGCATCCGCGCCGCGTGGCCCGCCGTGCTGACGCGGCTCGAGAGCATCAGCCGCACGTCGTGGCTGCTGGCCACGGCCGTGCAGCCCCTGGCGTACGTCACCGAGACCGAGGTGCTCACGCTCGGATTCACCAGCCAGCACGATGTCGCCAAGTTCAAGGGCACGACCCCGGGCTCAGGGCCTTCCGACCACCTGCGTTCCGCGATCGAGAACGAGCTCGGCGTCCGCGTGAAGTACCTCCCCGCCCCGATGCCGACCGGGGGTGCCCCGCGCCAGCCGGCGTCGTCCGGATCCTCGGCACCGACTGATTCCGCTCCCGCATCGGAGCCTGCGTCAGCGCGTTCCCCTCGTTCGCAGGTCCGTGGCGCGTCCGCATCGTCGGTGACGGAGTGGGCCGTCGCGTCGATTCCGACCGCGAACGAGGAGTCGGTGCGCGACGCTCCGATACCGTCCGCGCCGCTCCCCGTCGACGATGAGCCCGAAGAGGTCGAGGCAGCGGCCTCGGCACCGGTTCCCCCGTCCGACGGTGTCATCGATCGCGACGAGCCGCCGCTGCCCGGCGACGACGAGGCTCCGGCCTACGACGATGAGCCTCCGTACGACCCCTCGTACGAGCCGCCGGCCGACCCGTCCGTGTCGCGCGGGGCTGCTCCTGACCGGTCGGCGCCGCAGACGCAGCGCACCGCCGTCGCCACTCCGCCGGTCGTCATCGAGCGTTCGCCCTCCGTCGGAGGAGTGCAGCGCTACGGTGAGGCCGTGATCCGCCAGGTGCTCGGCGCGACATTCCTGCGCGAAGAGCCCTACGAGCCCCCGACGAGGTTCTCCTGATGTACGACGGCATCGTTCAGGAGTTGATCGACGAGTTCGGTCGGCTCCCCGGCATCGGCCCGAAGTCCGCGCAGCGGATCGCGTTCCATATCTTGCAGACGCCGACGTTCGACGTCGCTCGTCTCGCTGAGCTGCTCAGTGAGATCCGTCTCCGCGTGCGGTTCTGCGAGATCTGCGGCAACGTCGCCGAGCAGGAGCGTTGCGCCATCTGCCGCGACCCGCGTCGCAGCCAGGCGCTGATCTGTGTGGTCGAAGACGCCAAAGACGTCGCCGCCATCGAGCGCACCAGGGAGTTCCGGGGCCTCTACCACGTCCTCGGCGGAGCGATCAGTCCCATCGCCGGTATCGGACCGGACGACCTGCGCATCGCCCAGCTCATGACCCGCCTCGCCGACGGCACCGTGCAGGAGGTCATCCTCGCCACCAACCCCAATCTCGAGGGGGAGGCGACCGCGAGCTACCTCAGCCGCCTGCTGACGACGATGCAGATCACGGTCTCCCGTCTCGCTTCGGGCCTGCCCGTCGGCGGCGACCTCGAGTACGCCGACGAGGTCACCCTCGGCCGCGCCTTCGAAGGCCGGCGCATCCTGTGAGCCCCCACACGGGCTTCTCACGTCGTGGCTGGCTCCTCTTCGGTGCCATGGCGCTGCTGTGGGGAGTTCCGTATCTGTTCATCAGCGTCGCGGTCGAGTCGTTCTCGCCACCGGCGATCGTGGCGGGGCGCACGCTCATCGCGGCTCTGCTGCTGCTGCCGTTCGCCCTCCGCAGCGGTGCGCTGCGTGCGGCTCTGAAGCACTGGCCGTGGGTGCTCGCGTTCGGCGTCGTCGAGATGGCGGGCCCCTTCCTGTTGCTCGGGCACGCCGAGATGACGCTGCCCTCCGGCATGACGGGCCTGCTGGTGGCGACCGTGCCGCTGTTCGCCGCTCTCATCGCCCTCGGCGGTGGCGACCGTGGCGTGCTGCGGCCGGCCCGCGGGATCGGTCTGCTCGTCGGGTTCGTCGGTGTCGCGGTGGTGGTCGCGGGTCCCGGGCTCTTCGGCGGTGAGGTCAGTCTTCTCGCGGCCGGCGAGGTGCTGCTGGTCGCGGTGCTGTATGCGACCGCGCCCTTCATCGTCGCTCGCAAGCTCAACGATGTGCCGTCCCTCGGCACCATCACCCTCTCTCTTCTCATGATCGGGATCTTCTACCTCCCGATCGGGTTGCTCACTCAGCACGAGGCGCCCACTCTGCCGTCGATCGTCGCGCTGCTCGCGCTCGCCGTGATCTGCACGGCGGTGGCCTTCCTGGCCTTCTTCGCGCTCATCCGCGAAGTCGGTCCGGTGCGCGCGCCACTGTTCACCTATGTGAATCCGGTGGTCGCGATCGTCCTCGGAGCCCTCGTCCTCGCCGAGCCGTTGACCCCCGGCCTGCTGCTGGGCTTCCCGCTGATCATCGTCGGGTGCTGGTTCGCCGCCACAGGTGGTCGGCTGCGGCCGGTCTCTCCCCAGGCTCTCCCGCCCTCCCTCTGAGCCGCGCCCCGCACCTCCTGCCGCGCGCCGCGCCGCGCACCTCCCACTCCGAGTCGTCGAGTGCACGGCTTGCTGTCGAGCGCACGGCTTGCTCACGCGAACATCCTGTGCACTCGGCGACATCCTGTGCACTCGATGCACCGCGGCCTGACACATGCGCAACGGGGCATACGCGCCGATCGTAGAATGAGCGTGGGCGGATCCGCCCGTCATCCCAGGGAGTGATCGTGGCCCTCATCGTGCAGAAGTACGGCGGCTCGTCCGTCGCCGACGCAGAGAGCATCAAGCGCGTCGCCAAGCGCATCGTCGATACGCGTCGTGCCGGTCACGACGTGGTCGTCGCCGTGAGCGCCATGGGCGACACCACCGACGAGCTGCTCGATCTCGCCAACGAGGTCGCACCGATTCCCGCGCCGCGTGAACTCGACATGCTCCTCTCCAGCGGAGAGCGCATCTCGATGGCGCTGCTGGCCATGGCGATCCACTCCATGGGCTTCGAGGCGCGGTCGTTCACGGGCAGCCAGGCGGGCATGATCACCGACTCGCAGCACGGTGCCGCCCGCATCGTCGATGTCACGCCCGTGCGTCTGCGCGAAGCTCTGGACGAGGGCGCGATCGTGATCGTCGCCGGGTTCCAGGGCTTCAACCGCGACACCCGTGACATCACCACGCTCGGTCGCGGCGGGTCCGATACCACCGCCGTCGCCCTCGCCGCCGCGCTCGATGCCGACGTCTGCGAGATCTATAGCGACGTCGACGGCATCTTCACCGCCGATCCGCGCGTGATCCCGAAGGCACAGAAGCTCGACCACGTCTCGAGCGAGGAGATGCTGGAGCTCGCCGCCAACGGGGCCAAGGTGCTGTACATCCGCGCCGTCGAGTACGCACGCCGTCACGGCGTCCTGATTCACGCCCGGTCGACGTTCTCGTCGGCCGAGGGCACATACGTTCTGGGCGAGGGTATGAAGAACCCCCGCGAAGCCGAGGGAGCAGTCATGGAAGAACCGATCGTCGCCGGCGTCGCCACCGACTTCAGCCAGGCCAAGATCACGGTCGCGGGCGTGCCCGATGTGCCGGGCAAGGCCGCCGAGATCTTCAAGATCGTCGCGAAGTCGGGTGCGAACGTCGACATGATCGTGCAGAACGTCTCGGCCACCGGACGCACCGATATCTCCTTCACCGTTCCCAAGGCGGATGCGGCGGCCGCCCTCAAGGCCCTCGCCGGAGAGCAGACCGAGGTCGGGTTCCAGAACCTGATCCACGACGACCAGATCGGCAAGCTGTCTGTCGTCGGCGCGGGCATGCGCACGCACTCGGGTGTCTCCGCGACCCTCTTCGAGGCGCTGTCGGCCGGGGGGATCAACATCGAGATGATCTCGACCTCGGAGATCCGCATCTCGGTCGTGCTGCGCGACACCGACCTCACCGAGGCCGCGCGCACCGTGCACACCGCCTACGGACTCGACGGCGACGCCGAAGCCACGGTCCACGCCGGCACCGGCCGCTGATCTCCGCCGTTCATCGCCGTTTTCCTGCCGACTCCGTGCCCCATCGGGACGCAGCGCCGGCAGTTCGTGAGACCACGGTAGACTCGCCGAAACCCTGACACCGGCGCCAGGCGCAGCTTCAACACCCCGACGCCGCGCCCGAAGCCTCGTACGCAGTACCGCACGACGCCAAGGAACATCATGACCCGCATCTCCGATTCAGGACTCTCCGTCGCCATCGTCGGCGCCACCGGCCAGGTGGGCACCGTGATGCGCGAGATTCTCGCCGAGCGGTCGTTCCCGATCCGCGACCTGCGCCTGTTCTCCTCCGCGCGCTCCGCCGGCACGGCCATCGAATTCGGTGGCGCGACGGTCATCGTCGAAGACGTCGAGACGGCGGATGTCGCGGGCATCGACATCGCCCTGTTCTCGGCCGGAGCCACCGCGAGCCGCGCTTATGCGCCGCGCTTCGCCGCCGCCGGCGCCGTGGTCGTCGACAACTCCAGCGCCTGGCGCATGGACCCCGAGGTCCCGCTCGTGGTCAGCGAGGTCAACCCGCACGCGATCGACGAGCGCCCCAAGGGCATCATCGCGAACCCGAACTGCACCACGATGGCCGCGATGCCGGTGCTGAAGGCCCTGCACGCCGAGGCCGGTCTCGAGCGTCTGATCGTGTCGACCTACCAGGCTGTCTCCGGCTCCGGCCTCGCCGGTGCCCAGGAGCTCCTCGGCCAGGTCGAGGGCGTGCTCGCACAGGGCGACACCCTCCGCCTCGTGCACGACGGGTCGGCGGTCGACTTCCCCGAGCCCGAGAAGTACATCGCGCCGATCGCGTTCGACGTGATCCCGTTCGCCGGCAACCTCGTCGACGACGGCGACAACGAGACCGACGAGGAGAAGAAGCTCCGCAACGAGAGCCGCAAGATCCTCGAACTCCCGGACCTCCGTGTCGCGGGCACCTGCGTGCGGGTGCCGGTCTTCACGGGGCACTCGCTGTCGATCAACGTCGAGTTCGCCGGCGACATCACGCCCGAGCGTGCGCGCGAGGTGCTGAGCGTCGCTCCCGGTGTCGTGCTCGACGAGGTTCCCACCCCGCTGCAGGCCGCGGGGAAGGACCCGAGCTTCGTCGGTCGCATCCGCGCCGACCAGTCCGCCCCCGAGGGCAAGGGGCTCGTGCTGTTCCTCAGCAACGACAACCTGCGCAAGGGGGCGGCGCTGAACGCCGTGCAGATCGCCGAGATCCTGGCAGAGCGCCTGGCGGTCATAGCCTGACGGTATCCCCGCGATGTGGAAGCGGTCTGACCGGGCCGTGCCGCATGGTCGGCGGTGGCGTGCCCGCGAACTAGACTGGTTCGGTGACTGAAAACGTCGATGTCGTCCTGATCGGCGGTGGCATCATGAGCGCCACCCTGGGTACTCTCCTGCACGAGCTGCAGCCGGAGTGGAAGATCGTCGCCTTCGAGCGACTCTCCGAGGTGGCTCAGGAGAGTTCGAACCCGTGGAACAACGCCGGCACGGGGCACGCCGCACTGTGCGAGCTGAACTACATGCCGCAGCAGGGTGATGCCCCGCTCGACCCCGCCAAGGCGGTCTCGATCAACGAGCAGTTCCAGCAGAGCCGGCAGTTCTGGTCGTCGCTGGTGGAGAAGGGCGTGCTCGATGCGCCGTCGACCTTCATCAACGCGACGCCGCACATGACGTTCGTGCGCGGTGAGAAGGATGTCGCGTACCTCAAGAACCGGTACGAGGTACTCAAGAAGCAGCCGCTGTTCGCGGGCATCGAGTACAGCGAGGATTCCCGCGTCATCAACAAGTGGGCGCCGCTCCTCATGCAGCAGCGCGTGAAGGGCGAGCCGTTCGCCGCGACCCGCGTTCCCGCGGGCACCGACGTCGATTTCGGCGCCCTCACGCACCAGCTGTTCGACCACCTGACCGACTCCGGCGTCACGCTGCGCACCAACCACGAGGTGCGCAGTCTGAAGAAGCAGAAGGACGGTACCTGGCTGGTCAAGTACCGCAACAGCATCGGTCACACCCCGAGCGAGGTCAAGGCGCGCTTCGTGTTCGTCGGGGCCGGCGGCTGGGCTCTCAAGCTGCTGCAGAATTCCGGCATCCCGGAGATCAAAGGCTACGGCGTCTTCCCGATCGGCGGCCAGTTCCTCAAGACCACCAACCCGACGATCGTCGCCCAGCACAAGGCGAAGGTGTACTCGCAGGCGTCGGTGGGTGCTCCGCCCATGTCGGTCCCGCACCTCGACACGCGTGTCGTCGACGGCGAGGCCTCGCTCATGTTCGGGCCGTTCGCGACCTTCAGCCCGAAGTTCCTGAAGAACGGGTCGATGCTCGACATCGTCTCGCAGGTGCGCGCGCACAACCTGCTGCCGATGCTGCAGGTGGCGGTGAAGAACCCCGATCTCATCACGTATCTCATCAGCGAGCTGCTGAAGAACCACGCCAAGAAGGTCGACAGCCTGCGTACGTTCATGCCGACTGCGAAGGACGAGGACTGGACGCTCATCGACGCCGGCCAGCGCGCCCAGGTCATGAAGAAGGACCCGAAGAAGGGTGGCATCCTGCAGTTCGGCACCGAGGTCGTCGCGGCGGCCGACGGGTCGATCGCGGGTCTGCTCGGTGCTTCTCCGGGCGCCTCGACCGCCGTGCCGATCATGCTCGATCTGCTCAAGAAGTGCTTCCCCGCGGAGTACCCGGGTTGGGAGCCCGAGCTGCGCGCGCTGATCCCCACGTTCGGCGAGAAGCTGAACGAGAATCCGGAGCTCGCCGAGAAGTCGACCGCAGCGACCGCAGCCGCACTCGGCATCAACGTCTGAGGTCGCACCGTGGCGAAGCTCTACTTCCGCTACGGCGCGATGAACTCCGGAAAATCGACCGCCCTGCTGCAGGCCGCCTACAACTACGAGGAGCGCGGGCAGCACGTGCTTCTCGCGAAGCCGGCGATCGACACCAAGGGGGCATCCGAGATCGAGAGTCGACTCGGCGTCACCCGTCGGGTCGACTTCCTGATCGATCCCGATGACGACGCGCGTGCGATCTTCGCCGCACATCGCGGGCGCATGCAGCATGCGTCGGATGATGAGCTGCTGCCGGAAGGGCCGAGCGACGTCGCCTGCCTGTTGATCGACGAGGCGCAGTTCCTCACGCCGACCCAGGTCGATGATCTCTTCCGCATCGCGGTGGTCGACGGAATCCCGGTCATCGCCTACGGCATCCGCAACGACTTCCTCACTCATGCCTTCCCCGGATCCGCGCGACTGCTCGCGATCGCGCACTCGCTGGAGGAACTCAAGACCATCTGCCGCTGTGGGCGGAAGGCCGTGTTCAACGGTCGCGTCGTCGGTGGACGGTTCGTGTTCGACGGCGACCAGGTCGCTATCGACGAGGGCGCGACCGGATCGGCCTCGCCGGAGCTGACCACCTATGAGTCGCTCTGCGGTACCTGCTACCTCGAAGAGTCCGGTGGTCGCCTGGGCTGAGGCCGGCCCGATCCGTCGAGGCGCCCGTCGGCCGCTGCCGTCGCGCAGCCGTGCACAATCCAGGAAGACAGTCGGCCCCGTGCCGCGGTGAGCCGTCTGCGACGCACGTCGTCGCCTTCTTCCTGAGGTGCGCACGCGGGGCGGGGATCGAGCGTGCCTGTTTGCGTGGTCTGACCACACGCGATACTCTGTGGTCAGACCACAGGAGGTTCGATGACCGACCAGCCGGCGCGCGCATGGCGACTCGTGCTCGAGCACATCGAACGCGACCTCCTCGACGGACGTCTCGGTCCGGGTGATCGTCTCCCGTCCGAGCGTGATCTGGCATCCGAACTCGGCGTCGGACGCTCGAGCGTGCGCGAGGCGTTCCGGGTGCTCGAAGTGATGGGGCTCATCCGCACAGCGACCGGCTCGGGCCCGCAATCGGGCGCCATCGTCATCGCCACGCCCACCGGTGGCATGTCAGCGCTGCTGCGGCTCCAGGTGGCGGCGCAAGGCTTCCCGCTCGACGACGTCGTGCGCACGCGTCTGGTGCTCGAAGACGCGGTCGTCGCCGCGATGGCAGGCGCCCCCGAGCGCGACACGGACCGCGCCCATGAACTGCTCGCCGCGATGGACGCCCCGGGCCTCGCCCCGTCGGAGTTCCTCGCCCTCGACGCGCAGCTGCACCTCTCGCTCGCCGAGGCCAGCGGAAACACGGTCATCGCCGCGATGATGGCGGGTCTTCGTTCCTCGATCGAGTCCTACGTGCAGGCGGGCGTCTCCGCGATCGCCGATTGGGGGGCGATGGCGACGCGGCTTCGCGCCGAGCACCACGCACTCGTCACGGCGATCGATGCCGCCGACGTCGAGACAGCGCGTTCCCTGGTCCACACGCACATCACCGGCTACTACACGTCCGCGGGCCTGACCCGTGAGATCCACCCCCAGATCTGAGAGGCACATCATGGTGCAGCGCCAATTCCCCAACCCCGTCGAGCTCCTCGAGCTGATGAAGTTCAAGAAGCCCGAACTCGACGGTCGCAAGCGACGGTTGGAGGGTGCTCTCACGATCGATGATCTTCGCCTGATCGCCAAGCGCCGCACGCCGAAGGCCGCGTTCGACTACACCGACGGCGCCGCCGAGGGCGAGCTGTCGCTCACGCGCGCACGTCAGGCGTTCCAGGACGTGGAGTTCCACCCCGGGATCCTGCGACCGGCGCCGACCGTCGACACCAGCGTCGAGATCCTCGGCGGTCCGTCCGCTCTGCCGTTCGGAATCGCCCCGACCGGGTTCACCCGTCTGATGCAGACCGAGGGGGAGACGGCGGGCGCGGGCGCCGCGGCCGCCGCCGGGATCCCGTTCACGCTCTCGACCCTCGGCACCACTTCGATCGAGGGCGTGAAGGCTGCCAACCCGCACGGACGCAACTGGTTCCAGCTCTACGTCATGCGCGACCGTGAGATCTCCTACGAGCTCACCCGTCGCGCCGCCGCCTCGGGGTTCGACACCCTGCAGTTCACGGTGGACACCCCGGTCGCGGGAGCGCGTCTGCGCGATAAGCGCAACGGGTTCAGCATCCCGCCGCAGCTGACCCTCGGCACGATCATCAACGCGATCCCGCGCCCATGGTGGTGGTATGACTTCCTCACCACCCCGAAGCTCGAGTTCGCCTCGCTCAGCACCACCGGGGGGACCGTGGGCGAGCTGCTGGACGCCGCGATGGACCCCACGATCAGTTATGACGATCTCGCCGTCATCCGCGATATCTGGCCAGGCAAGATCGTGATCAAGGGCGTGCAGAACGTCGAGGACTCGGTGCGTCTGCGCGATGCCGGAGTCGATGGGATCGTCCTCTCGAACCACGGTGGCCGCCAGCTCGACCGTGCACCGATCCCGTTCCACCTGCTTCCCGAGGTGCGCAAGACCGTGGGCGACGACTTCACGGTGATGATCGACACCGGCATCATGAACGGTGCGGACATCGTCGCCGCGGTGGCGCTTGGAGCGGACTTCACGCTGATCGGACGGGCGTACCTCTACGGTCTGATGGCGGGCGGACGTCAGGGTGTCGACCGCACGATCGCGATCCTGCGCAGCGAGATCGAACGCACGATGCGCCTGCTGGGTGTCGCCTCGCTCGCCGAGCTCGAGCCCGCGCACGTGACCCAGTTGACCCGCTTGGTTCCCGTGGCCCGCGCCGCCGCGGAAGCCCGCGTGCGCTGAGCCCTGCTCGTCCGGATCTGACCGGGAGGTGGCCACGTCGTCTCAGGACTGCGTGGCCACCGCCCTGGTGCGTGGGGGCCACGGCACCAGCATCGACGTGGTCTTGCGGTACTGGGCGTACGCCGGATACTTCGACGCGGTTATCGACTCGGTGAAGATCGTCGAGCCGATGAAGAGCACGGTCAGCAGAGCCGGACCGACGATCGTCGGATTCAGCACCCCGCCGATGACGCCGGCTCCGCCGGTGACCGCAGCCGTCGCTCCGATCGCGTAGAAGGCCCACCACTGCGCCTGCTCGAAGAAGAAGTTCGGGTGCCGGCTGTATCGGAAGAGGCCCGTCGTGGCGAATCCCGGTGCGAGCGTGCCACCCGCCTGCTTCTTCCGCTGATGGAACACCCACTGCTGCTGATCGGCGATCGTCTCTCCGACGAGGAAGGCGACGAATGCGGCGATGAACAGCGCGTCCCACCCGGTGAGGGCCGAAGGGTGCTGTGCGGCGACCAGCGTCGGCAGCGTGATGAGCACGAGCAGTGCCATCTGATAGCAGATGATGAACAGCGCGTTGAAGATCTGGAACTGCCAGGGCCGCATCCGCCCACGCAGGATGGCCCAGCGGTAGTCCTCCATCCCGGTGTAGCCACCCTTGCGGGCGAAGTTGAAGGTCAGGCGTGCGCCCCACGCGGTGGCGAGCACACCCATCACGACCACACGCGCCGACCCGTCACCGTTCACGAAAGCGCCGGCGACGAAGATCCAGACGTAGGCCACCGGCACGATCGACCACGCGCGGTCGACCCAGGAGGTGTCGCGGGTGATCAGGGAGAGCACCCAGCAGACGGCGCTGGTGGCCGCGGCGACGACGATGACGATCAGCAGGGCATCCATGACGCCATGCTAGGACTCTCGCCTAGGGTCGCGCAGCGCGACACCGCGAAGGTCAGAGCGTCAGCAGAAGCGCGTCGAGCTTGTCTGCGGTGTCTTCCCAGCCGTCGACGGCGATGGCGGGAACACCGATCGCGAGCACGGGGTAGTCGTTGCCCCCCTCATCGAGCCGGTCGCCGTAGAACAGCATCTCGGTGAGGGCGATGCCGGTGTGCGCGGCGAGTTGCCGCATTCCGAAGGCCTTGTCGATACCGGCTTGGGTGATGTCGATCGAGGTCGAACCGCCCGAGCGCACCTCGAGACCGGGAAGGCGTGCGGCGACCGCATCCCGCAGCGCAGCCCGCTTGGCGCCCGTCGGGTCCCAGTCGTGCTTCGCCTCGCGCGGCGCACGCTGACCGAGCGCCGAGAAGGTGATCTGCGATCCGCGGTCCTCGAGGATGTCGCCCCACGGCTCGGCCTCCCACAGTCCGAGGCGCTCGGCCTCTTCGCGCAGAGCCGTGAGGGCCGCCTGCTTGTCGGCCTCGCTGAGATCGTGGGCGTAGACCGGGGCGAAGTCCGTGCCGTCGTGGCGGAGGTAGCGGGTGCCGCAGGTGGGCAGGAGGTGCAGGCGGGCGAGATCGGAGGGGTCAGCGTCTCCGAGCTGTGCGATCACCTGCGAGCGGAACTGCGCCTCGTTCCCTCCGGAGATGATGGCGACGTCGACGGTGCGCAGCAGAGTGCGGAGCAGCGCGGCGATCCGCGGGTCGATCAGGCCCTTGGAGGGGGCGAGCGTGTCATCGAGATCGAAGGCGACGAGTGTGGGCGCGGTCATGATGTCTCCAGCCTAGAAGGTGGACGCTGGGAGGATCTCGGGCCGATCAGCAGGGTGAAGGCGACCGCGACGGCGACGCCGATGATGGCGCCCGTCGAGTTGGCGACGACATCGTTCACGGTGGCCGCGCGGTGGGGGAGAGCCACACGTTGGGCGATCTCGATCATCGCTGACAGCAGCGGCCCCACCAGCACAGCGAGGAACCAGATACGACGGGGGAGGAGTAGGAAGGCGAGGATGCCGACCGGCACGAAGACGAGCACGTTCGCGATGATCTCGAGCCGGGTGAAGTCGAGCCACTCCCAGCCGAGACGGTGAGCTGTGGCGAGCACGAGGTCGAGCAGATTCGGCATCGACTCCTCGACCTTCGACGGCGTGAGGGTGAGAGCGGCGAGGCCGATCAGGAAGGGGACACCGAGGGCGATCGCCCAGGCCCGGGTGAAACGGCGCGGCGGCGGGAGCAGAGAGTTCATGCGTTCCCTTTCGTGCACGGTCCCGGTACAGAGAAGGCCGCCCCTGAGGGCGGCCTTCCGGTGTTACTGGTCGGGGTGACAGGATTTGAACCTGCGACCTCTTCGTCCCGAACGAAGCGCGCTACCAAGCTGCGCCACACCCCGTTTGCAACCCTCCGAGTCTACAGGGAAATGTTCCCTGCGCCGAATCGAGGCCGGATCACACCTGTGCGGTCAGAGTGAGCAGCGTCGCCTCGGGGCGGCAGGCGAACCGGACCGGGGCGTAGATGGAGTGTCCACACCCCGCGCTGACGTTGAGCGGCACAGTGCGGCCGCCGTGCGACCAGGTGCTGAGCCCCTTGGCCTGCTTGAGCGGGATGTCGCAGTTCGCCACGAGAGCCCCGTACCCGGGAATGCACACCTGACCGCCGTGCGTGTGGCCACCGAGGATCGCATCGGCACCGAGATCGATGAAGCCGTTGAGCACCCGCTGATACGGCGCGTGCGTGACGCCGAGGACGGGCGTCGCTGCGTCGCGGGCACCGAGAGCCGCGATGGCATCGGGAAGCTCATCCAGACGGTCCCAATCGCGGTGAGCGTCGTCGACACCGAAGAGATCGACGTCGCTGCCCGCGATGTTCAGCCGCGCCGCAGAGTTGTTGAGCTCGGTCCAGCCCAGCTCGTCCGCGAAGTACCGATCCATCGCGTCCGTGTCGAGAAGCTCCGGCTTGTGGTGCTTCTTGGACGGTCCGAGGAAGTAGCGGAAAGGGTTCCGCGGAGACGGCGCGGCGACGTCGTTCGAGCCGTGCACGAACACGCCGGGGATGCCGGCGAACGGAGCGAAAGCGCGCCGGATGCCGTCGAGTCCGTTCTCGTGGCCGAGATTGTCCCCGGTGTTCACGATGAGGTCGGGCTTCAGCTCGGCGAGGGAGGCGAGCCAGTCCTGCTTGCGATGCTGCCACGGCGCCATGTGCGCATCGGAGATGTGCAGGATGCGCAGCGGTGCGGCACCGGGCGGGAGAGCCACTGTTGAGGCCTCGCGCACGGTGAACAGGTACCGCTCGATCCCGATCCCCCAGATGGCGGCGCCGGCACCCACGGCCCCCACCGCGCCGAGCGCGATGAGGGCCGGGTGCGCGCCGCGACGGGCCGCTACTGGCACGTCACACGCACGGCGGTGGACTTGCTGGCCGCGGTGCCGGGCGCAGGGTCGGATCCGCCGACGACGGAGGTCGGTGGATTGCAGGAGTTGTCGAATTCGATATTCGTGAATCCTGCGGCGCCGAGCGCGGCAGAGGCTTGGGCTCTCGACATCCCGACGAGATTCGCCGGGACGGTCGTGCCCTGTCCGTTGCTGGTCGTGAGGGTCACCGTCGCGCCAGTGGCCGCCTCCCCGGTCGGATCCTGGCCGGCGACCAGGCCGACGGCGAGGTCGCTGTCCACTGCTCCTCCGACAGAGACCTGGAAGCCGGCGTCCGTCAGGATCGCGGTCGCTTCCTCGACGGACTTGCCCACGACACTCGGAACCGTCGTCAGCTGCTGTCGGGTGAGCTTGCCATCGGGCTTCGGGAAGGCGTCTCCACCGTACGCAGCGTTCGCTGCGGCCTGCGCGGCCTGCGCCACCGGGTAACGCATGTCGTTGAGGTTCCAGCCGTTGGCCCTCTTGCGGTAGATGTTCTCCTGGCCCTGCCAGCGGCCGGCCCAGACCGCCGTGGCGACCTTGGTGCTGGACTCGATCATCATCGTCGACCAGGTGTCGTGCGTTCCGGTCTTGCCGATCAGCGGCGTGCCGTCGTTGGGGTTCGCCCGGGAACCGGTGCCGCCGCCACCCATGACGCTCTGCAACGCGAAGGCGGCCGTCGCGGCGACCTCGGGAGAGATCACTCCGTCGGTGCACGACGATGCCGGCAGTTCGCGGTCCTGACCGTCGGGGCCGACGACGCGATCGATCGCGCGCGGTGTGCAGTACTTCCCACCGCTCGCGACGGTCGCGTAGGCGTTCGCCATCGCGAGGGGGGAGATGTTCTTCGGGCCGAGCACGTCGAAGGGCACGTTCTCGTCGGTGACCTTGTCGCCGTTCGCCAGCGTGACACCCATACGGTCGGCGACCTTGTTGATGTCGCAGATATCGAGCTTCGACGCCATCGCGAAGTAACCACTGTTGAGCGAGTTCTTCGTGAAGCTCAGCACGGATCCGGTTCCACCGCCACCGCCACCGAAGTTGCCGATCTCCTTGGTGTTGGCGTTCTGCTTGGCTCCGCAGACGGGGATCTTCAGGTTCGTCTGCACGCTTCCGTTGAGAACCTCGTTGACGGAGTGGCCCTTCTCGAGCCAGTCGATCAGCGTGAAGAGCTTGTAGGTCGAGCCGACCTGGAAGCCACCCGAGTTCCCGTGGTTCTTATCGCCCGCGAACACCAGGGAGGAGTAGGCCTGATCATCGGTGGGAGTCTCGGTGAAGGTCGTGTTCTGCGTCATGGAGAGGATTCGGCCGGTGCCGACCTCGACCGAGACGCCGGCCGCCCCGAAGTACTGGTTGTCGGCGTTGGCGGGAACAACCTCGGCCATCTTCTCGGCGGCGGGGTTCTGGATGCGGTAGTCCAGCGTCGTGTAGATCTTGAGGCCACCGCGGCGGAGCAGATCCGTCCGCTCCTGCTGGGTCTTGCCGAAGGCCTCGTCGTTCAGCACGATCGACTTCACGTACTGGCAGAAGTAGGCGCTCGTGCCTGCGGAGGCGCATCCCTGCGTCGGTGGGTTCAGCGCGGGGGCGATCTCCGAGGCATCGGCTTCGTCGTACTGCGCCTGCGTGATCTTGCCGTCCGTGAGCATGCGCCCGAGCACGTAGTGTCGGCGGTCCTTCGTGAGCGAGTATCCGTCCGCCGCAGTGTTCAGGGCGACGCCCTCGGCGTTGGTGGTCGTGCCCTGTTCGGCCTTGTCGATGCGATACGTGTTGGGGTTCTGCACGATGCCCGCGAGAGTCGCCGACTGCGCGACCGTGAGGTTCGCCGCGGTCGTCGAGAAGTAGTAGTTCGCGGCGGCCTCGATGCCGTACACAGTGCCACCGAAGTTGGCGATGTTCAGGTAGCCGAGCAGGATGTCGTTCTTCGAGAAGTCCTTCTCGATCTGGATCGCGTAGCGCATCTCCTGCAGCTTGCGCTCGATGCCCTTGGCCCCGGTCGCGTTGGTCGCATCCTTCCAGCACTGCTGGAGGTCCTCAGAGTAGGTGTCGGACGTGGTGTCGACCTCCTGCTCGCACTTCTGGATGAGGACGTTCTTCACGTACTGCTGGCTGATGGTCGACGCACCACGGCTGGACGTGCCGCGTACGTTGTCCACCAGAGCCTTCACCGTGGCGCCGATGTTGACGCCGCCGTGGCTGTAGAAGTTCTTGTCCTCACTCGAGAGGATCGCGTCGTACAGGTTCGGGGAGACCTGTTCGTACGTCACGGGGACACGGTTCTGCTCGTAGAACGACGCGAGTTCGACCTGGGATCCGTCGGGGGCGGTCGCGTAGATGGTCGACTGCTCCATCGGCGTGCTCGGGTCGAGGCTCTCGGGGAGCTGATCGAAGAGCGTGAGGGCCTGGGTGCCTGCGAGACCGGTCATCGCGAGGACCGGAGTGACGCTGGCCGTGACGAGGAGACCGGCGACGGCGCTCAGGCCGACGAGCCCGACGAGACCGCCGAGCACGCCTCTCACCGTGCGATTCTTTTGGGGCATACGCTTGATCGTAGGGGAGTTCCCTGAATACCGCCTTTGACGAGCCCGCCCCGGATCTCGGGTGTCGTGCCCCGATCGACAGGAGTGCCATGACCACGTGGGAGTACCTCACCACGCCGCTGCTGATCCACAACACCGCAGCCATCCTCAACAACTGGGGCAAGCAGGGCTGGGAGCTCGTCCAGGTCGTGCAGGGCCCCGAGGGCGGGCTCGTCGCCTACTTGAAGCGCCCCGTGACGTCGGACGCGTCGACGAACGCCGGTCTCGCAGCCGCAGAACAGGCCGCCCGTCAGTTCGAGGGAGGCCAGGCATGAGCGTCTCCGCCCGTCTTGCCGAACTCGGCATCGAGCTCCCGGCCGTCGCTGCCCCGGTCGCCGCCTACGTCCCGGCGGTCGTGCACGGCGGTCTCGTCTACACCTCCGGGCAGCTTCCGTTCGTCGACGGTGCGCTTCCGGCCGTCGGCAAGGTCGGCGGCGAGGTCTCCGCCGAGGACGCCAAGTCCTACGCCCGCACCTGCGCGCTCAACGCCCTCGCCGCGGCAGCGGATGCGGCCGGCGGGATCGATCGCATCGTCGGTGTGCTCCGCGTCGGCGGCTTCGTCGCCTCGGCGGAGGGCTTCACCGGTCAGCCCGGCGTCATCAACGGCTCGAGCGAGGTACTCGGTGAGATCTTCGGCGATGCCGGGCGTCACGCCCGCGCGGCCGTCGGCGTCGCCGAGCTTCCGCTCGGCAGCCCGGTCGAGGTCGAGGTCGCCTTCCTGCTGGCCTGACACCCGGCGCGGCATCCAGCCGCCGGTGAACAAGAAACGCGCCTCCCCGTCGGGGGAGGCGCGTTTTCTGTCTCGTCCGGGTGGCTCTACTTGACCTGCGCCGAGATGATGCTCATCACCGCGGTGTCGGCGAGGGTCGTCGTGTCACCCACCTCGCGGCCCTCGGCGACGTCGCGGAGCAGGCGCCGCATGATCTTCCCGGAGCGGGTCTTCGGCAGCTCACCCACGATGTAGACATCGCGCGGGCGGGCGATCGCGCCGATCTGCTCTCCCACCCAGAGGCGCAGCTGCTGGGCGAGGCCGGCAGGCTCGTGCGCGGCGAGATAGCTCTCCTTGATGATGACGAAGGCCACCACTGCCTGACCGGTCGTCTCGTCCGAGGCACCGACCACGGCGGCCTCGGCCGTCGCTTCGTGCGCGACCAACGACGATTCGATCTCCGCGGTCGACAGGCGATGTCCGGAGACGTTCATGACGTCGTCGACGCGACCCAGCAGCCACAGGTCGCCGTCGTCGTCGAGGCGCGCGCCATCCCCGGCGAAGTAGTAGCCCTGGTCTTCGAACTTCTCCCAATAGGTCTCCCGGTAGCGCTCGGGGTCGCCCCAGATGCCGCGCAGCATGCTGGGCCAGGGTTCGGTGATCACGAGGAGGCCGCCGCTGCCGTTGCCGACCTCGACGCCGCTCTCGTCGACGACGTCGATAGAGATCCCGGGCAGAGGCACCTGTGCGGAACCGGGCTTGGTCTCGGTGACTCCCGGAAGAGCGGACACCATGATCGCGCCGGTCTCGGTCTGCCACCAGGTGTCGACGATCGGGGTCTTGTTCGCCCCGATGACCTCGCGGTACCACATCCATGCCTCGGGGTTGATGGGCTCTCCCACCGAGCCGAGCAGTCGCAGCGACGACAGATCGAACTTCGCGGGGACGCTGCGGCCGATCTTCATGAACGAGCGGATCGCGGTCGGCGCGGTGTAGAAGATCGACACCTTGTACTTCTCGATGATCTCCCACCAGCGGCCGGGGTGCGGGGCATCCGGTGTGCCTTCGTAGAGCACCTGGGTCGCGCCGTTGGCGAGGGGGCCGTACGTGACGTAGCTGTGTCCGGTGATCCAGCCGATGTCGGCCGTGCACCAGAACACATCGGTCTCCGGGTGTAGATCGAAGACGTACTTGTGCGAGTACGCCGCCTGGGTCAGGTACCCGCCTGAGGTGTGCAGGATGCCCTTGGGCTTGCCCGTCGTGCCCGAGGTGTAGAGGATGAAGAGCGGGTTCTCGGCGGGGAAGGCCTGTGCCGTGTGCTCGGTGGAGGCGGCGGGGACGGCGTCGTGCCACCAGATGTCGCGTCCGTCGGTCCAGTCGACCTCGTTCTCGCCGCGGCGGACGACGAGGACGTGCTCGACGGTCTGCTGCTCGCCGTCGCCGCGGTCGGCAAGGGCCTGATCGACGGCCGGCTTCAGCGCCGAGACGCGACCCTTGCGGTAGCCGCCGTCGGCGGTGATGACGAGCTTGGCGCCGGCGTCGTCGATGCGCGAACGCAGGCTGTCGGCGCTGAAGCCGCCGAACACGACGGAGTGGATCGCTCCCAGGCGGGCGACCGCGAGCATCGAGGCGATCGCTTCGGGGATCATCGGCAGGTAGATCGCGACGCGGTCGCCCTGGCCGATGCCGAGACCTTCGAGCACGTTGGCGACGCGCTTGACCTCGTCCGTGAGCTCGGCGTACGTGATGCGGCGGGAGTCGCCCGGCTCGCCTTCCCAGTGCAGGGCGACGCGATCGCCGTTGCCTGCTTCGACATGACGGTCGAGGCAGTTGTAGGCGACGTTCAGCTCGCCGTCCTCGAACCACTTCGCGAAGGGCGGGTTGCTCCAGTCGAGCACCTGGGTGAACGGCTTGTGCCAGTGCACCAGCTCTCGGGACTGCTCACCCCAGAAGGATTCGCGATCGGCGGCGGCACGCTCGTACAGCTCGGGCGACGAGATGGTGTGGGCGACGAAGTCCTCCGACGGCGGGAACTTCCGGGTCTCGTCGAGAAGATGATCGATCTGGCTGCTCATCGGCAGGCGCTCCTTTGCGGCATACGGGTCTTACGAGCATGGTCGTGGGGGTGGCGACCAGGTCACGGCGAATCTATCTCCGCGGCCTCCTGTCGCATACTGCCGAAAGTCGGTAGTGCGGCCGGTTTTGTCGGGACGGTCGCCTTGCGTACACTCGACGACAGCCGAATTCTCATTCCGGCCTTGGCGTGCCCGATTCCCCCAATCGTGGTTCGTCGTGGGCGGCATCTCATTCCCCCCGTGAGATGCCGCCCATTCCTTTGGGAGCGCTCCCTGCCGTGCCGGGTTCCGCCGGAGGCGTCGCCTGCACCGTGGGCGGATGAGTGGTCTTATTCACAGGCGCTGAGCCGATCCGCGCCTCACGCCTTTCCCGCACGACGGCCGCGCATAGCGTCGCGTCCATGCCTGATTCCTTCGTCATCCAGCCCAGGGGAGTTCGTTCGGCTGCGCCCGAAGGGGAAGCCCCGCCCGAGACCCGTCGCCTGGATCCGGCGTTCGGGCCGCTTCTCACCCACCTCGACGATGCCGTCACCGACGTGTTCGTGAACGGGGCGAGCGGGCTGTTCGTCGACCGCGGGAGTGGAGCAGAGCCCGCACCGGGGTGGAGGGCTTCGGAGCGGGAGGTCCGCGACCTCGCCGTCGCACTGGTCGGTCTCGGGGGACGCCATATCGACGACCAGGCGCCCTGCGTCGACGTCCGTCTCGATTCCGGCGTCCGGGTTCATGCGGTCCTCGCACCGGTGTCGACCACCGGAACCGCCCTCTCGATACGCATTCCCCGCGTACGTGTCGCGGATCTCGACGCGCTCGCCGCTCTCGGTGCCTTCGATGCGCGCCAGCATGCCTGGCTGCTCGGGCTGGTGGCCGAGCGGGCGAACATCCTCATCACCGGGGGAACCGGAACGGGCAAGACGACGCTGCTGTCGGCGCTGCTGTCGGAGGTGTCGTCGACGGAGCGCATCGTCACGATCGAAGACGTCGCCGAGCTGCGTCCGCGTCACCCGCATCACGTCGCCCTCGAAGCGCGGCAGTCGAACCTCGAGGGCGCGGGCGGCATCTCTCTGGCGCGACTGGTGCGCGAGTCGCTGCGGATGCGTCCCGATCGGCTGGTGGTCGGGGAGTGCCGCGGTGAAGAGGTCCGGGAGCTGCTCACCGCCCTCAACACCGGTCACGACGGGGGTGCGGGCACTCTGCACGCGAGCGGGCTCCGCGACGTCCCCGCGCGGCTCGAAGCCCTCGGCGCCCTCGCCGGAATGGACGCGATCGCTCTCGCGCGGCAGGCGGTCAGCGCGTTCACGATCGTCCTCCACCTCGACCGCGCCCCCGGGGGCACCCGTCGCATCCGGCAGGCGGGGCGTCTCGTGATCGTCGGGGATCGTCTCGATGTCGAGGAAGTGCAGCCGTGGTGATGCGGTGGGGCCGTGTGGGGCGACGAGGGTCGACCGGCGCGACGGATGCCGCGACCTCGGTGCAGACGCTGGCCGTGCTGCTGCAGGCGGGGGCTGCGCCGGTCATCGCGTGGCGCCACCTGGCCGAGGCCGATGATCCGCAGGCGCGGGCTGTCGTCGACCGCCTCGATCGTGGCGTGCCGCTTCTCGAGGCCATCGAGGCTGAGGGCGGGGCGTGGATCGATCTGGCCGCCGCCTGGGAGATCGCGACGACGGTGGGGGCGCCGCTCGCCGAGGTTCTCCGCATGATCGCGGAGACGCTGCGAGACTCCGAGGCCGCGGCTGACGATGTGCGCATCGCACTCGCCGAACCCGCAGGAACCGCACGGCTGCTGCTGTGGATGCCGTTCGCCGGGGTGCTCCTCGGGTTCGCACTCGGGTTCGACACCATCGGAGTGATCTTCGGGAACGTGCTCGGCGCCGCCTGCGTCACCGTCGGCCTGCTCCTCGTCGCCGCGGCGCATCTGTGGACGACGCGCCTGCTGCGGCGGGCACGACCGGCGCCCGGCACCCCCGGGATGCACGCAGAGCTCGTCGCGGTCGCACTGTCGGGCGGGGCCTCGATCGATCGTGCGCATCAGCTGGTCTCGCAGGCGTCCCCCTCGGAGACCGGCGATGAACGCGTTCGCTCCGTGCTCGAGCTCTCTCGCGCCGCGGGGGTGCCGGCAGTCGAGCTGCTCCGGGCATCCGCGGCCCAGGACCGACACGCCGCCAGAGTGCAGGGGCGGCTCCGTGCCGCGAAGCTCGCGACACGCCTGTTGTTCCCGCTCGGGGTCTGCACGCTGCCGGCTTTCCTCCTTCTCGGTGTGGCGCCGCTCCTGCTCAGCGTCCTCGTATCCGCGCCGATGCCGCTGTGACGTTCCCGAACACCCGTACACCCCGATGCCCTGCATCCCACAGAAAGAAGGAACACGATGAAGAACATTCCCCTGCTGGATCGACGGCGCGCCGAGGCGTTGTTCGGCGACGACACCGGAGCCGCCACGGCCGAGTACGCGATCACGACGATGGCTGCTGTGGCTTTCGCAGGACTCCTCGTCGTCATCATGCGATCGGACGAAGTGCGTGGCATTCTCACCGATCTCGTGCGCCGGGCGCTGACGGTGTCGTGATGAAGATCACGAGACGATCCCGGAACGCCCGTGGCGTCGGCGAGGTGTCGCCGGCGCCGCGACACGCGGGCGACCGCGGATCCGTCTCGGCGGAGTTGGCCCTCGCTCTTCCCGCGGTGGTGCTGGTGTTCCTGCTCGGCGCGGGAGCTCTCGGCACGGCATCCCGCCAGGTGGCGCTGCAGGATGCCTCTGCCGACGCGGCGCGCCTGCTCGGACGCGGCGAAGAACAGGGCACCGCGAAACGCGTGGTGCAGTCCGCAGTCCCGGGAGCGAGGATGACGTCCTCGCTCTCGGGCGACCTCGTCTGCGTCAGCGCGTCGCTCGACGTTCCCGTCGGATCGGTGCTCCGTCTGCCTCTTCGTGCCAGGAGTTGCGCGCTCGACGGGGGACTCTGATGGCAGGTTCGGCGCTCGCGGCGGGAGTTCTCGCCGTCGCGGCGACGCTGTCCCTCGGCCTCGCCGCTGTCGGCGGGGCTGCGGTGACGGCACAGCGGGCGGCGGGTGCCGCTGATGCCGCGGCGCTCGCCGTCGCGGACGCCGCGAGCGGTGCCGTGCCGACCGACGAGCAGCCCTGTGAACTCGGAGCGAGGGTCGCGCGGGCGTCGGATGCCGTGCTCACCGGCTGTGTCCTCAGGGGCTTCGTGGCGACCGTGGAGGTGCAGGCGGCGTACGCTGGACTCGCAGCCGTCTCCCGAGCCCGTGCCGGGCCACCCGAGGGATAGCGACGGCAGCGCGACCTCGCTCACTGTGAACGACCCCGCACAGTGGTGTGTATGGTGTGCTTCGAAGAAAGGACGCACCCTTGGCTGAAGGCAAGAAGCTCGTCATCGTCGAGTCCCCGACGAAGATGCGGTCTATTCAGGGATACCTCGGCGACGGCTACGAGGTGCTCAGCTCCGTCGGCCACATCCGCGACCTCGCTGACAAGAAGGACATCCCGGCTGCGGACAAGCAGGCCTACGGGAAGTACTCCATCGACATCGACAACGGATTCGACCCGTACTACGTCGTCTCCGATCGGAAGACCAAGACGGTCGCCGAACTCAAGCGCGCGCTGAAAAGCGCCGACGAACTCCTGCTCGCCACTGATGAGGACCGCGAGGGCGAGGCGATCGCCTGGCATCTGCTCGAGACCCTCAAGCCCAAGGTGCCCGTGAAGCGGATGGTGTTCCACGAGATCACCAAGGATGCGATCCAGGCCGCAGTCGGCAACACACGCGAACTCGACCACGACCTCGTCGATGCACAGGAGACCCGACGCATCCTCGACCGTCTGTACGGCTGGGACGTCTCGCCCGTGCTCTGGTACAAGGTGAAGACAGGCATCTCGGCCGGACGCGTGCAGTCCGCTGCGACCCGCCTGATCGTCGACCGGGAGCGCGAGCGCATGGCGTTCACCTCCGCCGAGTACTGGGACGTCGATGCGGCGGCTGCCGCGACCGGCACCTCGTTCAAGATCCGTCTGGTGCGCGTCGACGGTGGCCAGCTCGCTCGCGGTAGCGACTTCGATGACGACGGCAAGCTCAAGAAGGCCGTCGTCATCCTCGATGAGGCCGCAGCGTCTGCCCTGGCGAAGGCCGTCGATGCCGTGGGCGCCGGCACCGTCACCAAGGTCGAGGCGAAGCCCGGCACCCGCAGCCCCTACGCTCCCTTCACGACATCCACGATGCAGCAGGAAGCCGGGCGCAAGCTCTCGATGGGCGCGAAGCAGGCGATGGGTGTCGCCCAGCGCCTGTACGAGAAGGGCTACATCACTTATATGCGTACCGACTCCACGTCGCTGAGCACCCAGGCGGTGCAGGCGGCGCGGAGCCAGGCGGTGGCCCTCTACGGCGACGCCGCGGTGCCGCTGAAGCCGCGGGTGTACAAGTCCAAGAGCAAGAACGCGCAGGAGGCCCACGAGGCCATCCGTCCGTCCGGTGATAACTTCCGCACGCCGGCCTCGCTGTCGTCGGAACTCGATCGCGACGAGCAGCGCCTCTACGACCTCATCTGGAAGCGCACCGTCGCCAGCCAGATGGCCGATGCCAAGTACGAGACCACCACGGTCACGATTGCCGTCGACGCCGCGGGCAAGAAGGCCGAGTTCACGGCCTCCGGGACCGTGTACACCTTCAAGGGCTTCCTGGAGGCGTACGAAGAGGGTCGCGATGAGAAGCGTGGCGACGCGGACGCCGCGGAGAACCAGTCGCTCCCCGCTGTCGCGGTCGGCGATCAGCTCGCGGTGTCGGATGCGGAGGCCAAGGGGCACCGCACCACCCCGAAGCCGCGATACACCGAGGCTTCGCTCGTGAAGGTGCTCGAGGAGAAGGGCATCGGTCGCCCCTCGACGTTCGCCTCGATCCCCGAGACGATCCTCGATCGTGGCTACGCGGTCAAACGTGGGCAGGCCCTCGTGCCGACCTGGCTCGCGTTCAGTGTCGTGCGCCTGCTCGAAGAGCACTTCGCCGAACTCGTCGACTACGACTTCACGGCTGCGCTCGAAGACGACCTCGACACGATCGCCCGCGGCGAGCAGAACCGGGTCGAGTGGCTCAAGTCCTTCTACTTCGGATCCGACAACCACGTGGGTCTGCGCCAGGTCGTCGACAACCTCGGTGAGATCGACGCTCGTGCACTGAACTCCACGCGCATCACCGACACGGCCACGCTTCGCTTCGGCAAGTACGGCCCGTATCTCGAGGTGGCCGACCCCGCGAACCCCGAGGCCAAGCCGCGCATCGTCAACGTGCCGGAAGACCTCGCACCCGACGAGCTGACCGCTGAGAAGGCTCAGGAGCTCATCGACGCTCCCGTCGCCGGCGACCGCGTGCTGGGGGAGAACCCCGAGAACGGCAAGATCATCGTGGTGAAGGACGGCCGGTTCGGGCCGTACGTGCAGGAGAACGACCCCGTGTCGGAAGACGCGGCGGTCGACGAGACCACGGGCGAGGTCGTCGAGGCTCCGAAGCCGAAGCGCGGTGCGAAGAAAGAGGCTGCCCCGAAGCCCCGCACTGCATCGCTCTTCCGCTCGATGTCGGTCGACGAGATCGATCTCGACACCGCGCTGAAGCTGCTCAGCCTTCCCCGCATCGTGGGCGTCGACCCGGAATCCGGCGACGAGATCACGGCGCAGAACGGCAGGTTCGGGCCGTACCTGAAGAAGGGCACCGACTCGCGTTCGCTCGAGTCCGAGTCGCAGATCTTCGACGTGACGCTCGAACAGGCACTCGAGATCTACGCGCAGCCGAAGTACGGCGCAGGCCGTCGGGCCTCCAGCGCGCTCGCCGAATTCGAGGCCGACCCTGTCAGCGGGAAGCCGATCCGCATCCGCGACGGCCGTTTCGGCGCGTATGTGACCGATGGCGAGACGAACGTGACGATCCCGCGCGGTCAGACCGTCGACGACATCACCTTCGAGGTTGCGGTCCAGATGCTCGCCGACAAGCGTGCCAAGGGCCCGGCTCCCAAGCGCGGAGCGGCGAAGAAGGCGCCTGCCAAGAAGCCTGCAGCCAAGAAGACCGCCGCCAAGACAGCCGCCACGACGACCGCCGCCAAGAAGGCCCCTGCGAAGAAGCCGGCAGCGAAGAAGACCACCGCTGCCGCGTCCGCCGCTCGTTCGGCGGCGGCCAAGAAGGCCGCGGCGACGCGTGCGGCCAACGCGGCAGCGAAGGCGGCGGAGAAGGCGGACTCGTGACCTCAGGGCACGGGGTGTGGATCACGTTCGAGGGCGGCGACGGCTCGGGGAAGACCACGCAGTCGAATCTGCTCGCCGAGTGGCTCGAAGGCGCCGGACGCACGGTCGTCCGCACGCGTGAACCCGGGGGTTCCGAGGTGGGACAGTTGATCCGAGACATCGTGCTGCACCATCGGGGCGACATCGCGCCCCGAGCGGAGGCACTGCTGTACGCCGCGGATCGGGCTCACCATGTCGCCACCGTCGTGCGACCGGCGCTCGAGCGGGGCGACATCGTGTTGCAGGACCGCTACCTCGATTCGTCCGTGGCGTATCAGGGTGCCGGCCGCGTGCTCGACGCGGCCGAGATCCGAGACCTGTCGCTTTGGGCGGCGGAAGGCGCGCTTCCGGACCTCACGATCCTGCTCGACCTCGACCCTGCGGCGGCGCGCACCCGTCTGGACTCCGCCGACAAGCCCTTCGACCGGCTCGAAGCCGAGAAGGCGGAGTTCCACGAACGCGTGCGCGACGCCTTCCTCACACTCGCGGAGGAAGAAGAGGAGCGGTTCCTCGTCGTCGATGCCTCCTCCGCGCCGGAGATCATCGCGGAACGGATCCGTGCGGGAGTCGACGCCCTTCTCGACTGAGCCGACCTGGCCGGTCGGCTCGACCACGATCTCGTGCGGTGGGCGTCGGTGGTCGCGATTAGGCTGAGTGCATGCCCCAGACCGTTCCCGCCCCTTTTCCCTGGGCGGATGTGTGGGGGCAGGACGCCGCCGTCGACACTCTCCGTGCCGCGGCATCCGATCCGTCCGCGCTCTCGCACGCCTGGTTGATCACGGGCCCGCCGGGCTCCGGGCGCTCCACCCTCGCGTACGCGTTCGCCGCGGCGTTGATCGCCGACCGACCTGACGACGAGAATGCGATGCGGCAGGTGCTCGCCGGTACTCACCCCGACGTCACGGCACTGCGTACCGACAAGGTCATCATCACGATCGCCGAAGCGCGCAGTCTTGTCGAACGCTCGTACTTCGCGCCCTCTGCGGGGCGCTATCGGGTCATCGTGGTCGAAGACGCCGACCGTATGGTCGAGCGCACCTCCAACGTGCTCCTGAAGGCGCTCGAAGAGCCGCCGGAACAGACGGTGTGGATCCTGTGCGCGCCGAGCGAGGCCGATCTGCTCCCCACGATCCGATCGCGCGTGCGGTCGTTGCGGTTGCGGGAACCCGATGTCGCCGATGTCGCCCGGCTCATCGGTCTTCGCACGGGCGTCGATGCGGGCGTCGCAGAGCAGGCGGCACGGCACGCCCAGCGCCACATCGGCATGGCTCAGCGACTGGCCACCGACGATGCGGCTCGGCGTCGGCGAGACGAGACCCTCCGCTCCGTCCTCGGCGTCAGGGGAGTCGGCGATGCCGTCGAGGTCGCCGGGCGCATCATCCAGGCGGCGACGGAGGATGCGAAGGCGCTCACGGCCGAACGCGACGCTCAGGAGCGCGCTTCGCTGCTGCGTACCATCGGCATCGCCGAGGGGCAGGCGGTGCCGCCGGCGCTGCGCACGCAGCTCTCCGCACTCGAAGACGATCAGAAGAAGCGGGCCACGCGGAGCCTCCGCGACGGGATCGACCGTGTTCTCACCGATCTGCAGTCGCTGTTCCGCGATGTCGTGATGGTGCAGTTCGGACAGGGCGACGACCTCATCAACAGCGAGTTGCGCACCGAGCTGTCCGACCTCGCTTCCGCCTGGTCCGAGACCCGTACTCTTGTCGTACTTGACCACCTTGCCGAGACGCGGCAGTCGTTGGAGCGCAATGTCGCTCCTCTGCTCGCCCTGGAAAGCTTGCTCGTGACGATCACGAGCGGGAGGAAACCGTGAACAATCGATCGACTTCCCGCTGGCGTCGAGCCGCCGCGATCATCGCAGGGCTCGCAGCCGCATCCGTCGCACTCTCGGGGTGCCTGTACGCGATGATTCCCGAACAGTCCTCGCGGCCGGCGACGTCCAGCGAACCCGACACCGAGGGCGTCGCGGAGGATCTGCTGCCCTTCTACTCGCAGGATCTCACCTGGACCGAGTGCGGCGTCGGCTTCGACTGCACCGACGTGACGGCCCCTCTCGACTGGGAGGACCCGGGCAAGGGTGAGATCACCCTCTCGGTGGTCCGGCACCGTGCCGAGGGCACTCCCGTCGGTTCGCTGCTGACGAATCCGGGCGGCCCCGGGGCCAGCGGCGTCGACCTGATCCTCAACAGCCTCGACTTCGCGGTCGGAGCCGACCTCATCGAGAACTTCGATGTGATCGGCTTCGATCCGCGCGGAGTCGGTGACTCGACCGCGGTGAAGTGCTACGACGCCCCGCAGATGGACGACTACCTCTATGGCATTCCCTCCGCTGCCCGTGGGACGGCCGAGTGGGAGGCCGAGCTGCTCGACTCCCACAAGGCCTTCGCCGAGGCGTGTGATGCGAACAGCAACGGCATCCTGCCCTACATCACGACCGTCAACGCGGCCCGAGACATGGATCTGATCCGGGCGGTGCTGGGCGACAAGCAGCTGAACTACCTCGGCTACTCGTACGGCACGTTCCTCGGTGCGACCTACGCGAAGCTGTACCCCGAGAAGGCAGGCCGCCTGGTGCTCGACGGCGCCATCGATCCGGCCGTCCCCGGGCTCGAGGTCGGGGCGACCCAGGCGCTCGGATTCGAATCCGCGTTGCGCGCCTACATGCAGGACTGCCTCGACTCGGGGGAATGCCCGTTCAACGGCACCGTGGACGAGGCGATGGCCGATCTGGGCGCACTGCTGGCGAGCGTCGACAGCACGCCTCTGAAAAGCGGAGACGGCCGCATGCTGGGTGCCGACTCGCTGATGACGGCCATCATCGCCGCGCTCTACTCGCAGGACAGCTGGGGCTACCTCACGCAGGCGCTCGACGAGGCTCTTCAGGGCGACCCGACCTCGGCACTGTTCCTCGCCGACTTCTACAACGGCCGAGAGAACGGCACCTACACCGACAACTCCGCCGAGGCGTTCCGTGCCTACAACTGCATGGACTACCCGGTGGAAGACGACCCGGCCGCGGAAGCGGCGACGAACGCGAAGATCGCCGAGGGCGCCCCGACGATCGCGCCGTACTGGACGGGCCCCGACTCCTGCGCGGTCTGGCCCTACCCGCCCACGGGCACGCGGGGTGAGATCAAGGCCGAAGGCGCCGGTCCCATCCTCGTGATCGGCACCACGAACGACCCGGCCACCCCCTACGAGTGGTCGGAGTCGCTCGCGAAGCAGCTCGAAGAAGGCATCCTCATCACGCGCGTCGGCGAGGGTCACACCGGCTACAACAAGGGCAACGCCTGCGTCGATGATGCGGTCGAGGCGTTCCTGCTCGACGACGTCGTGCCGGAAGACGGTCTCCGCTGCGAGTGATCGCGGTTTCGATTCGCGAGTGAGCGCGAGACAGGGTAATATCGGTGATCGCGCCGCTCACGCGTCGCACGCCGCTTTAGCTCAGTCGGCAGAGCATTTCACTCGTAATGAAAAGGTCGTCAGTTCGATTCTGACAAGCGGCTCCGAAGGCCCCGTGATGCGAAGAACATCACGGGGCCTTTCCCGTTCCGCACCGCGTACCCTCGAAGCATGAGCAGAGCGCTTCTCATCGTCGATGTGCAGAATGACTTCACCGAAGACGGCGCCCTCGCCGTCGCGGGCGGCGATGCGGTGGCCGCAGCCGTCACGGCATTCCTCGCCGCCCACACGGGCGACTACGCGGTGATCATCGCCTCGAGGGATTGGCACGATGCCGACGGCGACAACGGCGGACATTTCGCCGACGGCCCCGACTACGTCGACTCCTGGCCTGTGCATTGCGTCGCGGGGACCACGGGGGCGGCGTACGACCCGCTGCTCGCGACCGATGCCGTGACGCACCACGTCCTCAAAGGGCAGGGGAGGCCGGCGTATTCGATGTTCGAGGGGCAGACAGAGGCCGGGGAGACGGTCGGCGCCATCCTGGCCGCAGCAGGTGTGCTCAGCGCCGACGTGGTGGGCCTCGCGACAGATCACTGCGTCAGGGCGAGCGCCCTCGACGCCATTGCGCACGGCGTGCGGGTCCGCATCCTCACCGACCTCGTCGCCGGTGTCGCCGCGGAGACCAGTGATGCCGCACTCGCCGAACTCGTCCACGCGGGGGCGGAGCTGGTCGAGAGCGCCGACGCGTGAGCCGCAGCGTCCTGCTCCTGCGGGCGGTCAACGTCAGCGGCCGCAACAGGGTGCCGATGTCGCGCCTCCGCGAGCTGCTCACGGCAGAGACCGAGCTGAACGACGTCTCCACCTACATCGCGAGCGGCAACATCATCTGCGAAACACCGGAGCATCCGGCTGCCACGTGTGCGGCCGTCCGCATGGCCATCCACGATGAGTTCGGCGTCGACACCCCGGTCATCCACCGCACTCATGCGCAGCTGGTCTCTTCGGAATCCGCCCAGCCGTTTCCCGAAGGCGACGTGAAGTCCGTGCACGCGATGTTCCTGGAGGGTGCGCCCTCGGGCGACGCGATCGAGGCGTTGCAGCAGCGTCTCCGCGACACCGAGCGGATCGCGCTGATCGGCGACGACCTGTGGATCGATTACGGTGCGGGCGGCGTGCACTCCACGAAGCTCACCAAGACGGTGCTCGATCGCGCGCTCGGAGTGGCTGGAACGGCGCGTAACCTGCGGACGACGCGCACGCTCATCGAACTGACGGCGTGACGCCGCCCAGTTCGCCGCTCAGCGCTGCCGGAGGCGTCTGCGAATGCGCCTGCACGTCGACCCGGCGCGTGTCACAGGCGGTGCACCGCACGTAGAGCACGACGCCCTCGCTCGTCGGATGCCGTGACTCCACCAGCCAGGCATGCTCGTGCGCCTCGGCGGCGGGGCGGATGCGGGGGACGGGAAGGGTGTTCAGCGAGGTCATGCTTCCAGCGTGATGTAATGGTCTTATGCATCTCAACCCTTACGGCGAGTACGCGGTGCTGCTCGCCGCGTCGCTGGCCAACGACTGGCCGGAGACCCGCGCTGGGATCGAGGAGCGCACCCTGGAGCTCGGGATGACGCAGACGTTCCCGCCCGCCGCCGACGACCACGAGAAGGTCAGAGCCGTCATCGACGACTGGCTGGCGATCGTGGATGAACCCGACCCCGACGCGCGGGCGGTGCTGCTCAACGCGCAACTCGCGGCCGCAGCCGCCTATCCGAGATTGACGAACCACGACGGCGAGGGGTGGCACCTGCACTACCGCGACGACGTCCCGTCCCTGCCCTACGTGCTCCGGGCGATCATCAGCCTCGGCACGTCGCTGCACCTGGTCACCCGGGGAATGAGCCGGCTCGGCCGATGCCAGGCCACGCCGTGCACGAACGTCGTCGCGGACGTGACCCGCAACGGCCGCCAGCGCTTCTGCTCCGTGCGCTGCGCGAACCGTGCGGCCGTGCGTCGGCACCGTGCGCGAGCCTGAGCCTGAGCCTGACCGTCAGGCGGTCTGTCCGGCGTGCTTCCCTTCGCCGATCTCCTCGACGAGCTTCGCGTTGAAAGCCGGCAGGTCGTCGGGAGTGCGGCTGGAGACCAGGCCCTCATCGACCACCACCTCCTCATCCACCCACGTCGCTCCGGCGTTGCGCAGATCGGTGGTCAGGCTCGGATAGCTGGTGAGCGTGCGTCCGTCGACGACACCGGCTTCGATCAGGATCCACGCACCGTGGCAGATCACGCCTACCGGCTTGTGCTGCTCGAAGAATGCTCGTGCCAGGTCGATCGAAGCCTTGTCCATGCGCAAGTGATCGGCGTTGACAACGCCGCCGGGGAGTACCAGCGCGTCGAAATCGTCCGCACTGGTCTCGGTTGCGCGCAGATCGACGGCTTGCTCATGGCCGTTCTTGCCGGTGATGGCAGCGCCGTCCGGAGCGATCAAGGTCGCGCTCGCGCCTTCTGCCGTCACGGCATCCCAGGGACTCGTGAGCTCACTGTCTTCGAATCCGTCTGTCGCGAGGAATGCCACGCGGCTGCCGCTGAGAGTCATCGTCCGTCCTTTCCTGGAGAGTCGTCCGCCGTTCGGGGACGACTCGACGATCTCCCGGATCGGGGGAGGATGGAAGGGGGTGGCCGAGGTGATGAGCCGGTGATAAGGGGGAACGGTCTTCCGCGGAGCGCTCGTCACAGGTGCGCGAGTCCCGGCAGTACGATCCAGATATGCGCGTCCGTCCTGCACTCGTCCTCCTCCCGGTACTCATCCTGCTCGCGGGGTGTGCCCCCGAGCCGGCGTCGAGCCCTTCGCCCTCCGCATCGAGGACCTCTTCACCCACGCCCACCCCGACCCCCTCGGCGATCGAGACCACGGAACCGCCGGCGACGGGAACGGAGTTCACCACGACTGCGCTCGTCGATCTCTGCACCGAGAGGACCCGAGCTCTCGCACCGGATGCCACGTATTTCGGAGACATGGCGACCACCGAATGGCTCGCGTCGTCGTCGCTCTGGTTCGTGGTCATCCCCAAGTCGCTCGACGGTGCGGACAGCGTCGCGGTGTGCGGCATCGGGGGAAGCCAGGAAGCGCCGGTCTTCGCTCTCGAAGGGGAGTCGCTGCCGGACGGTGTGGCCGACATCCGAGCGGAGCTGTTGTCGGGCGCGCCCGGCGGCGAGTCCTGAGACAGTCGCCGAGCGGCGACCTGCGGTGGGCCCCGTGGGGCTCGAACCCACGACCCGCGGATTAAAAGTCCGATGCTCTGCCAACTGAGCTAGAGGCCCCTCATCAAAGTCTAGTGCGCACGACGAGGGGCCGTCGGCGACACAGCACCGCCGACGGCCCCTTTTCCCTCTCGGGATCCTCCCCCTGCTTCCGAGAGGGCGCGTGCCGGGTGTCCTCCCACCCGGCGATCCCTGGCTCAGGAAGCCGGGGGCATCAGAACCGTGTCGATGAGGTACACGGTCGCGTTCGCGGTCTTGACTCCACCGCAGATCACCTTGGCGTCGTTGACCATCAGGTCGTCACCGCTGCCCGTGACCTCGAGCTCGGCGCCCTGCACGGTCTTGTGCATGCCGTCGATGTCGGCCGGGTCGATCTGGCCGGGAACCACGTGGTACGTCAGGATCGAGCTCAGCGTGGCGCTGTCGGTCTTGAGTGCCTCGATGGTGGCCGGGTCGATCTTCGCGAACGCGTCGTCCACCGGTGCGAAGACCGTGAACTCGCTGCCGTTCAGGGTGTCGACGAGGTCGACGTCGGGGTTGAGCTGTCCGCTCACCGCCGAGACCAGCGTGGTCAGCAGCGGGTTGTTCGAGGCCGCGACCGCGACCGGGTCCTGCGACATTCCCTCGACGGAACCCGCGCCGTCCGGCACAGCGTCGGCGTACGCCGCGCAGCCGGGGCCGACCAGGTTGGCTGCCGGGTCCATCTCCATCGGCGTCGACTCCGACGTCTCCGGTGCCTTCGGCTCGGAAGACGAGTCCGAGGTGCTGCCGCTGCCCATGGAACAGGCGGAGAGCAGGAACGCGCTCGCCAGGCCGAGGGTGATTGCCGCGGTGACCTTCTTCTTGGTGCTGAACATGTCGAGCTCCTTCAGAAAACTGAGCCACGGCCTCTCCGTGGCGTCGAGTGCTGTTCGGAGCCCGTTCGGGATCGGATGGGAAGAATCTCAGAAATCTTGGAAACAGCTCCGACGACGGCGCCGGAGCGCACGATTCGCGAGGTCGATTCCTTCACATTCGGGTGACGTCTGCACGTGATCGGGGAGGAGATGCGGCATGCTTATGGGGATGGTCATCGATGGGTTCGACGTTCCCGAGGACGGAGCGACGCAGGATGCTGTCGCCGACCTCCTCGTCCGCGTCGCCTCCGGTGATCAGGCTGCCTTCGCGACGCTCTATGACACGCTGTCCTCCCGCGTGTTCGGCCTCATCCTCCGCGTCCTTATCAATCGCGCGCAGAGCGAAGAGGTGCTCCAGGAGGTTTTTCTCGAGATCTGGCAATCCGCTTCCCGCTTCGCTCCGAACAGAGGTCAGGGACGAGCGTGGGTCATGACGATCGCTCATCGCCGGGCCGTCGACCGAGTGCGGGCATCGCAATCGAGCGCGGACCGGGACGTACGAGCAGGATTCAAGGACATCGGCGTCGCGCACGACAGTGTCGCGGAGCAGGTCGAATTGGGGATCGAGGGAGGGAAGGTCGTCGAGGCGCTTTCGGGGCTTCCGGAAGCTCAGCGCGAAGCACTCGTCCTCGCGTATTACGGCGGTTACAGTCAGAACGAGATCGCGGCCCTCGTGGGGGCGCCGCTGGGGACAATCAAGACACGGATGCGAGACGGGCTCAGCCGTCTGCGTACGGCGATGGGGGTGACGGCATGAACGAGAAGGACTTCGAGGAACTCGCGGCAGGTGCCGCGCTGCACTCGCTCTCCGCTGACGACGAGCGTCGATACCGTTCAGCCCTCGCGGAGCACCCGGAATGGGAGGACACGGTGGATGCGGATATCGCGACGGCCGCGTCGCTCGCAGACCCTGTCGAGCCCGTCGCCGCTCCCGCACACATCCGATCCGCGCTGCTCGCGCAGATCGCGGACATGCCCCAGAACGGTGGATCGCGGACCGACACCGACGTCTCGTCATCGCACGAGGAACGTCCCGCAGTCGTCGCCGTGTCCCACACCGAGCCTCAGCCCGAGCCGAAGAAGCAGCGTCGCTGGACCCGCACCGTCTTCGCCCTGGCGGCGTGCCTCGCCGTGCTGGTGGGCGTCGGCATCGGCGCGGTCGCCCTCAATCAGCAGCTGAACCCGCCCGCGAGTGTCATCGCGCTGCAGGAGATCGAAGCAGCCGACGACGCCCAGCAGGCGACGGTGACGCTCGACGACGGAGGAAGCGCGACAGCGCACTGGTCGGCTTCCACCGGCAAGGCCGTGCTCGTGGCCGACGGTCTCCCGAGTGCGGGTGAAGGCCAGACGTATGAGCTGTGGTTCGTGCGCGGTGACGCTCCCGTCTCCGCCGGAGTGTTCGATGTGGACGGTGGTGACGCCACCGCCCTCCTCGCCGGTGATATGCAGGCGGGTGACGCGATCGCGGTGACCGTGGAGCAGGCCGGCGGATCTCCGTCGGGCCAGCCGACGACCGATCCGGTGATCGTCATCCCCACGGCGTGAGCCGCACTGATCGCGCGTACCCTGGAGGGATGCCCGAGCAGTATCATCGCCCCGTGCGCCGCCCGACGAGCGCCTTCGACAACATCGTCGGCGCACACGACCCCGCCGAGGAGACGCGTATCGCGCATGCCACGGCATCCGCTCTGCTGACCCGCGTCCGCGCCGACGAGAGCGGAGCGAGCGCCGAGAGACTCGTCGCCTTCACCGCCGAACACGGAATCGACGAGATCGCGGAGCTGTGGTCGAAAGCACCCTCACGGACTCTCCCCGGCGCCCTGTGGCGCCTCTACGTGCTGCAGCTCGCGATCCACGGCGACCCGCAGACCGCGGCCCTCCTATACGACCGCGGGCGCGTCGAATTGCCGTCGGCGGATGCGGCGATCGCCGGTGCGCCGGTGCCGGCGAGTCCGGACGAGCTGGTCGCTCTGATCGACACGATCCTGCGGGGGGCATTCCGTGGTGACTTCGCCGTGGCGCTCGACCGCGCCGCGGCCTTCTGCCGAGTGCAGGCCTCCGGGGCGACGCACACGGCTGACGACTACGAACCGACCGAGCCCGCACGATCCAGCGAACTGACCACGCGAGCGCTGCGACTGAGCAGTTACGGACAGGATCTGGCCGCAGCCGCCGTGCTGTGGCGGATGGATGCGCTCGCCTGACGAGCATCGGGTGGCCCGACGGGAAGGCGATCCGGATGCGCGAAACCGCTCCGGGCAAGAAAAGACCGGGCCGCAAGAACGCCTCTCGGCGGAAGGCCGCTCGCAGCGGCAAAAATTGGAGCCCGGGGTTATGCGGCCCGGCCACTCCATTGTAACGCGATGCGGCGGACGGTATTCCCGCCCTCTAGGCTCGGATCATGACCGGGCGCTTCGCACTCATGATCGATCCCGTCGCCGCCGACGAACAGCGCAGCGACTTCTCCGAGACCTTCACGCAGGTGGACGCCGCCGCCCCCGCGCTCAGTGTGGGGGAGCTGAGCACACAGCGCGGTGACGGGGTGTTCGAGTCGATCGGCGTGATCGACGGGCACGCGCAGGAGGTCGTCCCGCACCTGGAACGCCTCGCCCACTCGGCACGGCTGTGCGACCTTCCGGTCCCGAATCTCATGCAATGGCGGCAGGCGGTCGATCAGGCGGCTGCACAGCTCGGAGCGGGCGAGTCCGTCATCAAGCTCATCCTCAGCCGGGGAGTCGAGCACGGGCCCACCCCGACGGCATGGGTGACCGCGGCCCCGGCCTCCGACTTCTCCGCTGTGCGAGAGCATGGTGTGCGCGTCGTGACGCTCGACCGCGGGTACGACCTGGGCGCAGCGGAGCGGGCTCCGTGGCTGCTGCTGGGAGCGAAGACGCTGTCGTACGCCGTGAACATGGCGGCCCTGCGCGAGGCGCACCGGCGTGGTGCGGACGATGCGATCTTCCTCTCGAGCGACGGCTTCGTGCTGGAGGCTCCGACGGCTTCCCTGATTCTCCGCTTCGGCGACCGTTTCGTGACGCCGGCTCCGACGGGTGGCATCCTGCACGGTACGACGCAGCTCAGCGTGTACGAGCACCTCGCCGCCCAGGGTTTCGACGTCGGGTACGACCGCATCCCGGCAACCGACCTTCCGCAGGCGGACGCCGCGTGGCTCGTGTCGAGCGTGCGCCTCGCCGCGGCGATCACCGCCGTCGATGGCGTCTCCCTTCCGGTCGACCGCACGCTCACGGCCGCGCTGAACCGCTACCTGCTCTCGCCGCGCGACTGATCCCAGCCGCCCACCCATTCCACTCCCGCCCGCCTGCCCTCCCGCCTGCCAAAACGGAGGGCGCCCGTCGGCGGCACGGCGCGTCTGGCCGCGACACGCCCCGGCTCTCGCTCCTGATCTCCGTTTTGGCGAGTGCCGACCAGGGCTGAGGCTGGCGAGTGCAGACGAGGGCGAGGGTTCGCGGAGTCATCACACCGGCGCGAGGTGAGCCCTGCGTGCGACAGCGCCGCGGATCGCGGCCTCGACGAGAGGCCAGTCGTCGACGATCAGCTCATACGTGAATCGCAGAGTCGTGTATCCGGCGGCCGCAGCAGCTACGTCACGCCGCAGATCTTTGCTCCGCTCCTTCTCCCTGGCATGGTTCTCACGGCCATCGGCCTCGACGATCAGGAAGTCGCCGATGACGATGTCGACCTCCCCGACACCGGAGACGGGCACCTGGGTCCTGACCGCGATCCCGATCCGGTGCAGCCGAAGCCGGATGAGTGACTCGAGTCCGCTGTCGGCATCTGCACGAGCGAACGCGACGAGCCACCGCATCGACGTCGGAAGATGGCGGCGAAGCCAGTTCAGCCCCGCGGGGGAGAGCAGTGATCGACGCAAGGCCGATTCGAGCGCGGCGAAGAACGTGTCCTCGCCACAGCACCCCGCGATCTGAAGGAGCGCATTCGGGACAGGGGCAGCCTCGCCGACGCGCGCACGACCCTCATCCCAGTGCAGCACGCAGGCGTCGCACGTCGATCGTGGAGTTCCCGCGGCTCCCATCCAGACGTGATTCGACGAAGGAAGACGGAGCACCCAGAGCCCCTGCTCCGCTGCAGCTTGCGCACAGCCGATCGTGCCGCCGTGAGACGCCGCATGCACCCAGGCCTCCGTGGCGTCGGGGAGCGCATAGACGCCCTGGCGAGGTCGCAGCACTTCGCCGGAACGCACCGCGCGCGAGAGCTCGTCGCGGCTCACTCCCCGTCGTCGAAGCTCCGACGTCCGTGCCATCCGCCCGAGCGCACTCAGCACAGAAGCGGCGCGCACGAAGGACATCGCCTGATACTGCCCTGAGCGCGCCGTCGGTCGAGGCCGAAACCGTACGAGCTATGGACAACACGCGGCACCCCGCGACCGTGCAGGAGAAGTGCGCCTCGTTCGGGGAGGCCAAGACCCAGACCGCCGAACGACCGGACGGCGTGTCAACAGGTGACACGCCGTCGGCGACTCAAGTGATCTGGGTTTTGGCGATGAAGCAGCAGGGGTGCAGCAGCAGGGACCTAGCGCTCAACCGAAGCGGCCGGAGACGTAGTCCTCGGTGGCCTGCACCGACGGTGTGGTGAAGATCGAGGTCGTGTCGTCGTATTCGATCAGCTTTCCGGGCTTGCCGGTGCCCGCGATGTTGAAGAACGCGGTCTTGTCCGACACGCGGCTCGCCTGCTGCATGTTGTGCGTCACGATCACGATCGTGAACTCGTTCTTCAGCTCGCCGATCAGTTCCTCGATCGCGTACGTCGAGATGGGGTCGAGAGCCGAGCAGGGCTCGTCCATCAGCAGCACCTGCGGCGAGACGGCGATCGCACGGGCGATGCACAGACGCTGCTGCTGACCGCCGGAGAGGCCGGAACCGGGCTTGTCGAGGCGGTCCTTGACCTCGTTCCACAGATTCGCACCGGTGAGCGACTTCTCGACCAGGGCATCCTGATCGCTCTTCGACATGCGGCTGTTGTTGAGCTTCACGCCGGCGAGGACGTTCTCCTTGATCGACATCGTGGGGAACGGATTCGGACGCTGGAAGACCATGCCCACCTGGCGCCGGACGAGCACCGGGTCGATGCCGGGGCCGTAGAGGTCCTTGCCGTCGAGCAGCACCTCGCCCTCGACGCGGGCACCGGGGATGACCTCGTGCATGCGGTTGAGCGTGCGCAGGAAGGTGGACTTGCCGCAGCCGGAGGGGCCGATGAACGCGGTGACGCTGCGCGGCTGGATGTCGAGGGAGACGCCCTCCACGGCGAGGAAGTCGCCGTAGTAGACGTTCAGGTCGTTGACTTCAATGCTCTTGGACACTGCAGTTCCTTGCTTGTCGGGTCGAGGCTCAGCGGCCGGTCTTGGGTGCGAAGATCTTCGCGACGAGGCGCGCGATCAGGTTGAGCAGCATGACGATGATGATGAGCGTCAGGGCTGCGGCCCAGGCCCGCTCCACGTATGCCTCAGCGGGGATGCCCTGGTACGCGTACTGCGAGTACGTGAACACCGGGAGCGTCTGCATGCGTCCGCTGAACAGGTTGTAGTTCATCGCGTCGGTGAAGCCGGCCGTCAGCAGGAGGGGCGCGGTCTCGCCGATCACGCGCGAGATGGCGAGCATGACACCCGTGGTGATGCCGGCGATCGAGGTCGGGAGGACCACCTTGACGATCGTGAGCCATTTCGGCACCCCGAGCGCGTACGACGCTTCGCGCAGCTCGTTCGGCACCAGTCGCAGCATCTCCTCGGTGGAGCGCACGACGACGGGGATCATGAGCACGGCCAACGCGACCGAGCCCGCGATGCCCATGCGCACGCCGGGTCCGAAGATCAGCGCGAAGACGGCGTAGGCGAACAGACCGGCGACGATCGACGGGATTCCCGTCATGACATCGACGAGGAAGGTGATGGTGCGAGCCATCCGGCCGCCCTTGCCGTATTCGACGAGGTAGACGGCCGTCATCAGACCGATCGGGATCGAGATGATCGCGGCGGCGAGGGTGACCAGGAGCGTGCCGATGATGGCGTGCAGGGCGCCGCCGCCTTCACCGAGCACTCCCCGCATCGATGACGAGAAGAACAGTCCGTCGAAACGGGCGACGCCGTTGGCGACCACGGTGATCGCGACGGACACCAGCGGCACCATCGCGATGGCGAACGCCGAGGTCACGATTCCGGTGATCAGGCGGTCCAGCGCCTTCCTGGAGCCTTCGATGATGCGCGACATCACGTAGATGAGCACCAGGTAGATGACCGCGCCGAGAACGACGGAGCCGGCGATGTTGAGGTCGGATCCGCTGGCGAGGGCCTCGAGAGCGAAGGGCGTGAAGCCGATGAGGAGGGAGAGGGCGAGGAGCGCCCACGGCGACCAGCGGGGGAGGTGTCCCGAGCTGAGCGACAGCTGGGTGGGGGCCGCGCTCGCCGTGCGAGACGATTCAGGGGCGGTAACGGTCATGTCAGTTCGCTCCCGAGAATTCCTTGCGGCGGTTCACGAACCAGCGTGCGAGAGCGTTCACCGCGAACGTCACGACGAACAGGATCAGACCGGTCGCGATGAGGATGTTGATGTTGACCTGGTACGCCTCGGGGAACGTCAGCGCGATGTTCGCTGCGATCGTGGAGGGGTTCGTGGAGGTGAGCAGTTCGAAGGTGACGGCCTTGCTCACCGAGAGCACCATCGCGACGGCCATGGTCTCGCCGAGCGCACGGCCGAGGCCGAGCATGGAGGCGGAGACGATGCCGGAACGGCCGAAGGGAAGAACGGCCATCCGCACCATCTCCCAGCGGGTGGCGCCGAGGGCGAGGGCGGCCTCCTCGTGAAGGCGAGGGGTCTGCAGGAAGATCTCGCGGCAGATGGCCGTGATGATCGGGACGACCATGACGGCGAGCACCATCGCGGCGGTCAGGATCGTCCGTCCGGTAGGGGAGACGACGCCGTCGAAGAACGGGATCCAGGAGGCGTTCGTGTTCAGCCAGACGTAGATGGGCTGCACAGCGGGAGCCAGGACGAGGATTCCCCAGAGGCCGAACACGACCGAGGGGACGGCGGCCAGCAGGTCGACCACGTAGCCCAGGCCCTGAGCGAGCCGCCGCGGTGCGTAGTGCGTGATGAACAGGGCGACGCCGAGCGAGAGCGGCACGGCGAGCAGGAGGGCCAGGAAGGCGGCCCAGACCGTGCCGAACAGGAGTGGGCCGACGTAGTCCCAGAAGTTCGTCTTGAGGAGCGAGGCATCCTCGGCTGTCGCGGTGAAGGCCGGAATGGACTGCACGATGAGGAAGATCGCGACCGCGGCCAGCGTGATCATGATCATGGATCCGGCGGCGACCGCCGTTCCGGAGAACCAGAGGTCACCGGCGCGCTTCTTCGCGACGATGCGCGTCGACGCCGGCGAGGTCGTGGCTGTCATGGGAGCTGCTTCCTGCTCAGTGGAGATCGGGTGTCTGACGCGAGCAGACGGTCTCCGGGATGCCGCGCGGCATCCCGGAGACCGTCACTGGCTCACTTGATGAGGTCGATCGCAGCCTGAGCCTGCGTGCGCAGGTCGTCCGAGATCGGGGCGCTGCCGGCGTTGGTCGCGGCGGCGTCCTGGCCCTCGGCGCTGATCGCGGTGGTGAAGAACGCCTTGGTCAACGCGGCGACGTTCTCGTCCTCGTACTCGGCGCAGCCGATGAGGTAGCTGACGAGGAGCACGGGGTACGCGCCGTCGGCGGTGGTGGTGCGGTCGATCGCGAAGGCGAGGTCGCCGTCGGTGCGGCCTTCCTCGATCTTCGAGGCGTCGAGCGTGGCGGCGGCACCTTCGGCCGAGTGCGGTACGAACTTGTCGCCGACCTTGACGTTGACCGACGCGAAGTCGGCGGCCTGCGAGGAGTCGATGTAGCCGATGAGGCCCTGTCCACCCTTGACGGCGTTGGCGACGCCCGAGGTCTTCTCGGCGGACTCTCCGGCGAGGTCGGCCGGCCACTCCTCGACGCTGCCCGCGGTCCACACGTCACCGGCGGTCTGCGCCAGGTAGTCGGTGAAGTTGCCCGTGGTGCCCGACTTGTCGGAGCGGTGGACGGGCGTGATGGCGAGATCGGGGAGCTTGGCGTCGGGGTTGTCCTTGGCGATCGCCGGGTCGTTCCAGTTGGTGATCTTGCCGGCGAAGATCGACGCGATGGTCTCGGGGTCGAGGTTCAGCTCGTCCACGCCGTCGAGCGAGAAGACGATGGCGATCGGCGAGATGTATGCGGGGATCTCGATGAGGTCGGAGCCGTCGACGCACGCGCCGAAGCCGCCGGCCGAGATCTCGTCGGTCTTGAACGCGCGGTCCGAGCCGGCGAAGTTGACCGCGCCCTGCTGGAAGGACTCGCGGCCACCGCCCGAGCCCTGCGGGTCGTACTCGACCTGGGCGTCGGGGTTGGTCTTCTGGAACTCGGCGGTCCATGCCTGGATGGCGACCTGCTGCGAGGAGGCGCCCGCGCCGACCAGGGAACCGCTGACGGTGGCGGTGCTGGAGGTGGGCTCGTCGGTGGAACCGGTGCCTGCTTCGTTCGCGGCACAGCCGGCGAGTGCGAGGGCGGCGACGGCGCCGATGGCGCCGATTCGTGCGATTCGGGAGATCTTCACTGTGGATCCTTCGATCTGGAATGGGTGGGGCCCGGTGCAGGGCACACAGTGACGCTATGGGCGACGGTTAACGAGACTCTCCCGAGCAGGTGAACGGCAGGTGAACGACGGGCGACTCTCTGGGGTGCTCCCGCGAGAAATCAGGGGACGTCAGACCTTGGGAATGTGCGTCTCGATCGCGATGATCCCGGATCCGGGGTTCGTGGCCGACAGGTGCACGACCGAGAACGCGGCCGGCTCGAGGTCTGCGGCACTGCTGAGATACGACCCCTGGATGGTGCCTGTGGCCAGGGCGATCTCGGAGAGCAGACCCGGAAGCACCGGCCCGTGGCTGCACAGCACCGCAGGCTTGCCGGCGCGGATGCGGCGACCGACGACCGCGCGCAGATCGGACTCGCCGTCCTCCCAAGCGTCCTGGCTGATCTTCTCCGTCTTCACGGGCTTGCGATCGAGTGCGCGAGCGAGAGGAGTGATCGTCTCCACGCACCGCACCGCGTCGCTCGTCACGATCCTGCGCACGCCGAAAGCGCGCAGCGGTCCCACGATCGACTTCGCCTGCTTCCGCCCGCGGTCGGTGAGTGGCCGTGAGGCATCCGACCCGTCCCACTCCGAGCGGGGCGTCGCCTTCGCATGCCGCAGGGCGATCACCGGGAAGGTGCGCAGCACACCGTCGTCGACGAGGTTGGAGAAGAAGTCGAGGATCTCGAGGTCGACGGGGTAGCTCAGGCGCGCTCTCGCCTTCTTCACGCTCACCCACTCGAGCGCAGCGATCTCCCGGTTGGGAACGAACGTCGACTCCCGGATCGCGGCGTCGGTCGCCTCTGCGGCCCAGTAGTGCACGACCTTCTGCTTCTGCGACGCCAGGTGATATCGGCTCACACCGACCGAGACTCCGAGCGAGACCCGGATGCCGGTCTCCTCCTGCACCTCCCGCACGGCTGTCTCGGCGAGCATCTCCCCAGGATCGACCTTGCCCTTGGGAAGCGTGATGTCGCGGTACTTGGTGCGGTGTATCAGCAGGATGCGCAGCTTGCCCTCGACGAGGCGCCACACCACGGCTCCCGCCGCGTACACGGCCTTGTCCGTCCACTTCGAGTTCGTCGTGGTGCCGACCGGGAGCTGCAGCTGCCGCGTGTTCATCGGACCGCCCGCGCGCGACGGCGCCGCTGGATCAACCCCATGGTCTTGTCCTGCAGGTCGATCAGGGGCTTGCCCTCCGCGTCGACGGCGTGGCGCTCCCAAACCCCTCCTGCACCGAGATGCCACGAGGTCGTGCCGGCATCCATCGCCAGGTCGAAGAACGTTCCGAGGTCTTTGAGGTGGGCGGGGTCGGTGACGCGCACCAGGGCCTCCACCCGGCGGTCGAGGTTGCGGTGCATCATGTCGGCACTGCCGATGTACACCTGAGGATCGCCGCCGTTCTCGAAGGCGAAGATGCGCGAGTGCTCCAGGTATCGACCGAGGATGCTGCGCACCGTGATGTTGTCGCTGATCCCGTCGAGGTCGGTGCGGAGACTGCAGATACCGCGCACCCAGACGTCGACCTTCACACCCGCCGCGCTCGCACGGTAGAGCGCGTCGATGATCTCCTCGTCCACCATCGAGTTCACCTTGATGCGGATGTGCGCGGGAATCCCCGCCTCGGCGTTCTTCCGCTCGGCATCGATCTGGCGGACCAGGCCCTTGCGCAGGTGCAGGGGGGCGACCAGGAGGCGCTTGAACTTCTTCTCGATCGCGTAGCCGCTGAGCTCGTTGAAGAGTCGTGTCAGGTCCTTGCCGACCTGCGCGTCGGCGGTGAACAACCCGAAGTCCTCGTAGATACGGCTGGTCTTCGGGTTGTAGTTTCCGGTGCCGACATGGGAGTAGTGCTGCAGCTTGCCGTCTTCCTCGCGGATGACGAGAGCGAGCTTGCAGTGGGTCTTGAGCCCGACGAGGCCGTAGACCACGTGCACGCCGGCCTTCTCGAGCTTGCGCGCCCAGACGATGTTGTTCGCCTCGTCGAAGCGGGCCTTCACCTCGACGAGGGCCAGCACCTGCTTGCCCGCCTCCGCCGCGTCGATGAGCGCCTGCACGATGGGGCTGTCGCCGGAGGTGCGGTAGAGGGTCTGCTTGATGGCGAGCACGTGCGGGTCACGGGCCGCCTGCTCGAGGAACGCCTGCACGCTCGTGGTGAACGACTCGTACGGGTGGTGCACCAGCACGTCCGACTTGCGGATCGCCTTGAAGATGTCCGCCCGGTTGCTCGATCCCGCGGGCTGGAAGGCCACGGCGGTGGTCGGCAGGTGCGGCGGATACCGCAGGTCGGGGCGATCGATGCGGGACAGGTCGAACAGACCGCGCAGGTCGAGCGGCCCGGGAAGCCGGTAGACCTCGAGGTCGGTGATGTCGAGTTCGCGGACCAGCAGGTCCATCGTGACGTCATCCATGTCGTCGGTGATCTCGAGACGGATCGGCGGGCCGAAACGTCGACGCAGCAGCTCGGCCTCGAGCGCCTGGATGAGGTTCTCGCTCTCGTCCTCCTCGATCTCCACGTCCTCGTTGCGCGTCAGACGGAACGCGTGGTGGTCGAGCACCTCCATGCCGGGGAACAGATCGCCCAGATGATTGGCGATGAGCTCCTCCAAGCGCAGGAAGCGCTTGATCTCGCCGCCTCCCGGAACCTCGACGAAGCGCGGGAGCATGGGCGGCACCTTGAGCCGAGCGAACTCCTGCCGGCCGGTGCGGGCGTTGCGGATGCGGATCGCGAGGTTCAGCGACAGCCCCGAGATGTAGGGGAACGGATGCGCCGGATCCACGGCGAGCGGCATCAGCACAGGGAAGACCTGGGCTCCGAAGTACTCCGACAGCGCCGAGCGCTCGCCGTCCGTGAGCTCGGACCACTCGGTGATCTCCACGCCGGATTCGGCCAGAGCCGGACGCACGAGCGAGGTCCAGGCATCCGCGTGCCGCAGCTGCAGGGCATGCGCCTCGCGCGAGATGTCGGCGAGCGCGTCGACGGGGGAGCGGCCGATGTTCGTGGGCACCGCGAGACCGGTCATGATGCGGCGCTTGAGGCCCGCGACGCGCACCATGAAGAACTCGTCGAGGTTGCTCGCGAAGATCGCCAGGAAGTTGGCACGTTCGAGTTCGGGAAGCGAGGGATCCTCGGCGAGCTCGAGCACGCGCTGGTTGAAGGCGAGCCAGCTGAGCTCGCGATCCAGGTAGCGGTGGTCCGGGAGCTGGGAGTCGTAGGACTCGATGGCGTCGAAGTCGTCGTCTTCGGCGTCACCCAGCCCGGCGTCGGCGAGTGCGGGATCGATCATGGGGTACATCTAAGCACCGAGAGGTGACGCCCGTGTGAACGGAGTCGATCGTCAGCCCGCGCTGGCGAGGCCCTCATCCTCGTTGACGTTGAAGCGATAGCCGACGTTGCGCACGGTGCCGATGATCTGCTCCTGGTCGCCGAGCTTCGCCCTGAGCCGTCGCACATGCACGTCGACCGTGCGGGTGCCCCCGAAATAGTCGTACCCCCAGACCTCGCTGAGCAACTGCTCGCGGGTGAACACGCGAGCGGGGTGCGTCGCCAGGAAGTGCAGAAGCTGGAACTCCTTGTAGGTGAGATCCAGAGGCCTTCCGCGCAGTTTGGCGGAGTAGGACTGCTCATCGATCGTGACGCCGGATGCCTGCACGCGCGCGGGCTCGGCGACCTCGTCGCGTCGGGCGAGGGCGAGACGGAGTCGGGCGTCGATCTCCGCGGGCCCCGCCGTGGAGAGCAGGACATCGTCGATGCCCCAGTCTCCCGACAGCGCGCTCATCCCGCCTTCCGTGACGACGAGGAGCAGCGGCGCATCCTGCCCGGCGGTTCGCAGCAGGCGGCACAGCGACTTCGCGGCGACCAGGTCGTGACGGCCATCGACGATCACGACGTCGTACTCGGGGGCGTTGACCAGCTGCGAGGGCTCTGCGGGTATCTGGCGCGCGCGGTGGCTCAGCAGCTCGAGCGCGGGGAGCACCTGCTCGGAGAGCGGAGCGTTGGTCAGAACCAGCACCTGGGCCACGCGCACTCCTCACAGACGCGGATCGACGTCGTGCCGCCATGATACCGGGAGCGATGCGCAACAATGGAGACATGACGGATCCCGCACTCGCACCGCGCAACGCGTTCGTCGGTGTGCTCGTCGTCTGGGCCACCGCGTTCCTCGCCACCGTCGCCATCGGCATCTTCGTGCCGGAGGAATGGCGCGTGCCCTGGCTGCTGGTCGGGTTCGGCGGCGTCGTGCTCCTGTCCTTCGCCGTGCAGCTCTGGTACGGGCGTACGCAGGGTTTCATCTTCCGGGTGGCGGGGAGCGTGATCGGCGGTCTGCTGCTGATGGGCATCATCTCGGTCGGATTCGGTCTCGCGGCACTGATCCCGTCCTGACACCGGCGCGGCGCGGTAAGGTGGAGCACATGGACCTCATGGCGCTCGAAATCTTCTTCATCGGCCTGCTGGGCCTCGCGAGCCTCGCTATCGTCTTCGTCTCGGCAGTGGTGCTGCGCAACCTCTTCCGCGGCCAGCGCTGACGCGACGATGCTCGAACTGCCCGTCGACCTTCCGGCCGATCTCGTCCCGTTCGCGTGGCTGATCGGCGTCTGGGAGGGAACAGGTGTCATCGACTACCCGGTGGGCGAAGACCGCCTGCAGGGCGAGTTCACGCACCGGATCAGCTTCAGCCATGACGGGGGTCCGTTCCTGAACTACTCCGGCACGGCCACGTTCCTCACGGAAGAGGGCGCCCCCGCCGCGGCGTTGCTGGCCGAGACAGGCTTCTGGCGTCTGGCGCGCCCGGCCACGGCCGCGGATCCCGGTCCCGCGCTGCTGCCTCCGACCGCGCCCGCCGTCGCACGCACGGTCGACGACGTGGAGGAGCTGCGCGCGCCGAGCGGCGGATTCCCCATCGAGGTCTCGCTCGCGCACGCCGACGGCGCCCTCGAGCTGTACATCGGCGAGATCAACGGTCCGCGCATCGACATCGGATCGGACGCCGTCGTGCGCAGTGCCGGTGCGAAGGTGCACACGGCGTCTTCGCGCATGTACGGCCTCGTCGACGGTCACCTGCTGTGGGCGTGGGACATCGCCGCCCTCGGCACCCCGCTGCGCTCTCATGCGTCGGCGCGACTGGCCAAGGTCTGAGATGTCCGTCTTCGGCCGGATCGACGGGGCCGTCACCGACGGCGACCTGATCGCGCACTTCGGCGATGCGTTCCGTGAGCAGCGGCGTCTCGCCGACGGCGCGGCCCTCGCGCCGCTCGGCGACCGCACCGTGATCGAGGTCGCGGGTCCCGAACGGCTGAGCTGGCTCGATTCGATCACCTCGCAGGCCGTCGGACGGCTCGCCCCCGGTGAAAGCACCGAGCTTCTGGTTCTCGACCCGCAGGGCCGGGTGGAACACGCGGCCGGCGTCATCGACGACGGTGCATCCACATGGCTCATCGCGGATGCGGGAGACGCCGAGGCGCTCGCCGGCTGGCTGACGCGCATGAAGTTCCGCACCCAGGCCACCGTCGACATCCGCGCCGACCTCGTGCCGGTCGGGTTCATCGACGGCGGTGTCGTCGCTGCGGCGGCCACCGCCGCCGCAGCCTCGCCGCACGGCACCGCTCTCGTCTGGGCCGACCCGTGGCAGCGGATCAGCGTCGGCGGACACCAGTACTCCGAGGTCATCGAGCATCCGGCGGCCGACTATGCGTGGCGGGTGGCGATCCTGTCCGCGGACGGGGCTGAGGCCCTCGCCGCGTCCCTCGATCGGGAGGCGCTCGCCGGTCTCCTCGCCGCCGAGGCACTCCGCGTGGCTGCCTGGCGCCCGCGCTGGACGACAGAGGTCGACGAGCGTTCGCTGCCGCACGAGTCCGACTGGATCCGCAGCGCGGTGCACCTGAACAAGGGCTGCTACCGCGGACAGGAGACGGTCGCGAAGGTGCACAATCTCGGTCACCCGCCCCGCCGTCTGGCCGCCCTCCACCTCGATGGCAGCGATGCGGTGCTTCCCGAGCCGGGCGCGCCGGTGTACGCCGGCGACGATGAGGTCGGGCACCTGACCTCGGTCGCGCGTCACCACGAAGACGGTCCCATCGCTCTCGCGATCCTGTCGCGGCGCGCGCCGGTCGGGGATCTGGTGGTGCGTGCGGACGGCATCGACATCGCCGCCTCTCAGCAGGTGATCGTGCCGGCTGACGCGGGGGCCACCGCAGACATCCCGCGCCTCACCCGTCTGTCTCGCCGACCCACGGCACCGGACCCGCGCGATTCCATCTCCGGCGCCGGAAGCTGAACTCAGGCGGGGAGCGGGGCGACCGCGGACCAGGGCAGCGTCAGCTCGCCCAGGCGCCACCGAGTGCGTCCGCCGAGCACAGGCCATCCCTGGTCCCGGAGTGCGCCCACGGCGGCGAGGAAGCGCTGCGTGGCGCCGAACGTCGAAAGCGGAGCCGCGCGGTCCCACTCCCGATCGAGATCGACGAGCAGGGAATGGATGCGCTCGCCCGGGACGTTGCGGTGGATCAGCGCCTTCGGCAGACGCTCGGCGACGATGCTCGGTCGCTCCAGATCGGCGAGACGCAGGGAGATCGTGAAGCGCAGCGGCGCAGCGTGCGCATCCACGTCGATCCAGCTCGACACCCGGCCGATCTCGTCACAGGTCCCCTCGAACAGCAGGCCGTCAGGGGCCAGGCGGGAAGCCATCAGGGACCAGGCATTCGCGACGTCCTGCTCGTCATACTGCCGCAGCACGTTCATGGCGCGGATCACCGCGGCCGTGCGTCCCTCGGGGAGCGGAACCTCGAAGCCGCCGCGCGCGAAGGAGACGGGCAGATCGGGAGCGAACGGCGTCCGCCCTGCACGCACCTCGGCGAGCTGCGCGTCGGCCGTCGCGACGCGGGCGGGGTCGATCTCCAGGCCGCGCACCTCGACGTCGTCGCGCACCCGGACCAGGCGGGTCGCGAGCTCGAAGGCGGTGACGCCGCTGGCGCCGTAGCCGAGGTCGACGACCAGCGGATCGGATGCCCGCCGCAACGCGGCGCTCGCCGCGATCCAGCGATCGTTGCGTCGCAGTCGGTTGGTCCCCGTGGTGCCGCGGGTCGGCCGACCGAGGGGAGATGACGCCATGTCTCCATCCTCCCAGCATCCGAATCGGGTGCCGTGCCCCGGGCGGATAAACTGACGGCATGACTGCGACGCGCACCCTCATCCTGCTCCGCCACGGCCGGAGCGAGTGGAACGAACTGAACCTGTTCACCGGTTGGGTGGACGTCCGCCTCAACGCGCAGGGCGAGAAGGAGGCCCGCCGCGGTGGTGAGCTGCTGGCCGAGTCCGGCATCCTCCCCGACGTGCTGCACACCTCGCTGCTGAGCCGCGCCATCCAGACCGCGAACATCGCGCTCGATGCCGCCGACCGGCTGTGGATCCCGGTGACCCGCTCCTGGCGCCTCAACGAGCGCCACTACGGCGCGCTCCAGGGCAAGGACAAGGCGCAGACGCTCGAGGAGTTCGGTCCCGAGCAGTTCCAGCTGTGGCGCCGCTCGTTCGACGTGCCGCCGCCCGTGCTCGACGACGAGAGCGAGTTCAGCCAGGTGAACGACGTCCGCTACGCGGGGATCGATGGCGAAGTGCCGCGCACCGAGTCGCTCAAGCTCGTCATCGACCGTCTGCTGCCGTACTGGGAGAGCGCGATCGTCCCCGACCTCGAAGCCGGCAAGACCGTGCTCGTCACAGCGCACGGCAACTCGCTGCGTGGTCTCGTGAAGCACCTCGAGGGCATCAGCGACGACGACATCGCCGAGCTGAACATCCCGACCGGCATCCCGCTGGTGTACGAGCTGGACGAGAACAACGTCCCCACCGGACCCGGCCGCTACCTCGATCCCGAGGCCGCCGCCGCCGGTGCCGCCGCCGTCGCGGCGCAGGGCAAGAAGTAAGAGCTTCCGCTCGAAACGCCGAAGCCCCCGATGCACATGCATCGGGGGCTTCGGCGTTTCTCGATGTGCGGGTCAGGCGTGGCCGAACTCCTGCTGGCCCAGCTCCTGCTGCTCGACGGCGAGGGGGATGTCCTCCTCCTCGACGGCCCAATCGCCCGTGGCGAGGTAGACGACCTTCTTCGCGACGGCCACCGCGTGGTCCGCGAAGCGCTCGTGGTAGCGGCTGGCGAGCGTGGCATCGACGGTCGCCGTGGCCTCGCCCTTCCAGTTGTCGCTGAGCACCTTCTCGAAGACGGTGGCGTGCAGCTCGTCGACGTCGTCGTCCGCGTTGCGGATGGCGTCGGCGAAGCGCAGGTCCTGGGTGCGCAGCAGCTCGGAGAGCGTGCGGGCGACCTCGACGTCGAGCTCGCCCATCTTCACGAAGGTGCCCTTGAGGCCCTTCGGGATGGCGCGCTCGGGGAAGCGGAGACGGGCGAGCTGGGCGATGTGCTCCGACATGTCGCCCATGCGCTCGAGCGAGGCGCTCACGCGCAGAGCCGTGACCACGATGCGCAGGTCGCGGGCGACCGGCTGCTGGCGGGCGAGGATCTCGATGGCCTGCTCGTCGAGGGCGACGGCCAGCTCGTCGATCTTCGCGTCGTCGGCGATGACCTCCTCGGCCAGGGCCACGTCGCTCGTCGCGAACGCCCTGGTGGCCTTGTCGATCGAGACCGTGACGAGGTCGGCGATCTCGACGAGACGATTCTGAAGGTCCTCGAGGGACTGGTGGAAGACTTCGCGCATGTTGGGGCGCAACCTTTCATTCGGATCTCGGCTGTGTCAGCGCGAGACGGCGGGTCGTCCGCACGAGAGCAGGTCTGTGCTCCCGCACAAGCCCGAAGCGATTGTCTGCTTCGAAGGTTAACGAACGGTGCCCAGCACGTGAATAGTACTTCTCCTGTTCCCGCCAGGGCGCGGAAACCCGCCGGACGGACGGTGAACGCACTCTACGCTTGTGTCATGACCTTGCCGCAGCTCGCGCTGTCTTCGCTCGCCATCGGGCTGGTGATCGGCGTCGGCCTCTCCCTCCTCGTGGTGTGGGCATACCGTGCACGGGCGCGGGTGCAGGAGGAGACGTCGCTGGCGATCCCGGCCGGCATCACCGACGTCCTGCACAGCATGGATGATGCCGCGGCGATCGTCGACACCTCCGGCCTCGTGCTGGCTTCCTCGCAGGCTGCGACGCGTTTCGGCATCGAGGTCGGCTCGACGCTCGACCACCCGGAGCTCCGCCAACTGGTGCGCGGCGTCCGGGAAGCGGGCGGCTCCGTCACCGAGTCGATGCGCATCACACGTGGGGGACTGAGTCTCGACCCCCGACTGGTCTCGGCCCGTGCCAGCGTCATCGGCACACGTCTGGTGCTGCTGATCATCCGCGACGTCACCGAGCAGGAGCGACTCGACCAGATGCGTCGCGACTTCGTGGCGAACACCAGTCACGAGCTGAAGACCCCCGTGGGAGCCGTGAGCCTTCTCGCCGAGGCCATCGAGTCCGCCGCCGACGACCCGGCCCAGGTGCGCATCTTCGCCGCACGCATCTCCGCCGAGGCCGGAAGACTCGGGCAGCTCACCGGGCGCATCATGAGTCTGTCCCGGCTGCAGGCCGAGGACGGCCTGACGAAGGTCGGTCCCGTCGCGATCGACGAGGTGATCGCCTCCTCGATCGAGGCCCATGTCGTGCAGGCGGATTCCGCCGGCGTCGAGCTCGCCAGAGGCGGGGACCGCGGCGTGTTCGTGCGCGGCGACGCGCAGATCCTGATCGAGGCGGTCGGCAACCTGATCGCCAACGCGATCGTGTACTCGCCCCGCGGCTCCCGCGTCGGAGTCGGCGTGCGGGCGGAGGCGGGCGTGGTCGAGATCGCCGTGTCCGACCAGGGCATCGGTATCGCCGAAGCCGATCGCGAGCGCATCTTCGAACGGTTCTACCGTGCGGATGAAGCCCGCTCCCGGCGCACCGGGGGTACCGGTCTCGGGCTCTCCATCGTCAAGCACGCGACGCAGCGGCACGGCGGAGAGGTGCGGCTGTGGTCCCGTCCGGGCCGGGGCTCCACGTTCACGATCCGTCTTCCCCGGATCGACGCCCCCGACAACCTCGACGCGGGCAAGAAGAGCAAGAAGAAGCGTGCGCGCAAGGCGGCCAAGGCCGCGTCGTCCGCGCGCGTTCGAAACGGAGAGAGAGCATGACCCGAATCCTTCTCGTCGAAGACGAGCCCGACCTCGCCGACCCGCTCGCGTACCTGCTCCGGCGTGAGGGTTACGAGGTGGAGATCGCCGAGGACGGCCCCGGCGCTCTCGCGGCCTTCCGGGAGCGCGGTGCCGACATCGTGCTGCTCGACCTCATGCTTCCGGGGATGCCGGGCACCGAGGTGTGCCGACAGATCCGGTCCACCTCGGCCGTGCCCATCATCATGCTCACAGCGAAGGACTCCGAGGTGGACATCGTCGTGGGCCTCGAGCTCGGCGCCGACGACTACATCACGAAGCCCTACTCGTCCCGCGAGCTGCTCGCACGCATGCGTGCCGTGCTGCGTCGGGTCGTGCAGGCCGAGGGTGAGCTCGACGAGCGTGTGCTCGACGGCGGGCGGGTCTCGCTCGACATCGACCGGCACACCGTCTCCGTCGCCGGCGCGCAGATCAACATGCCGTTGAAGGAGTTCGAGCTGCTCGAGGTCCTGATGCGCAACTCCGGACGCGTCCTGACCCGCGGACAGCTCATCGACCGGGTCTGGGGGAGTGACTACTTCGGCGACACCAAGACCCTCGACGTGCACATCAAGCGCATCCGCTCGCGCATCGAGGAGAACCCGAGCGAGCCGGTCATGCTCGTCACCGTGCGAGGTCTGGGGTATCGCTTCGAAGGCTGATCCTCAGACGGAACGGAGAAGAGGCCGGCACCCTGCGGGGGTGCCGGCCTCTTCTCGATGCGGTGACGCGTCAGTTCGCGGGCGCCGGAGCTGCCGTGTCGGTCGGCAGGGGTGTCGGGCGAGGGGTCGACTCCTTCTCGGAGGGGACCAGGTCTGCGTAGTACGGGAGAGTGCCGTCGAGTACGGGCACCTCGGTCTTGACGCCGGTGGAGTCTCCGGACTGGAAGTGCATCTCCACCGTGGCGCCGGGCTTGGTGTCGAGGCCGACGATGCGCAGCGGCTCCTCATCCGCGCCCAGGCTCACCGTGCCCCCTGCGGGGACGGTGACGACGAGCGGATCCAGGCCCTCGACGGTGATCGTCAGGGTCGCCTTCTCCTCGGTGGGGTTCACGATGGCGGCGACGAAGTTTCCGGTCGACCCGTCTTCGGTGGCAACCACGAGGGCGTTGCGCACGTCGATCGGGCCGTCGGCGTCGGACACGTTCACTCCGTCGGACGCGGCGTACTCGGTCTTGGTGGACTGCGGGGTGATGAACGTGCACCCGGTCGCACCGAGCAGAACGAGGGCGCTGAGGGCTGCAGACGCAACAAGGCGCGATTTCACGGGTCCTCCTGAGGTCCGGCGGGGATATCCGCATCCATTCTATGCGTAAGTCGTGAGGGCTCCTGCGGCACCGGAGGCGCGAACCTTAGCGCATGACCCCTGTGGTATCCTTGAGGTTGCCGAAAGGACACGTTTTTATGCTTTTTGAGGTTGGCGAGACCGTCGTCTATCCCCACCATGGCGCTGCGACCATCATCGAGGTCAAAGAGCGCATCATCAAGGGTGAGGCGAAGAAATACCTGAAGCTCAACGTCACCCAGGGCGATCTCATCATTGAGGTCCCCGCGGAGAATGTCGACCTGGTCGGCGTTCGTGACGTCATCGGCAAGGAAGGCCTCGATCATGTTTTCGAGGTGCTGCGAGCACCCTTCACAGAAGAGCCCACGAACTGGTCGCGTCGGTACAAGGCGAACCTCGAGAAGCTCGCCTCCGGCGATGTGATCAAGGTGAGCGAAGTCGTTCGCGACCTGTGGCGTCGTGACCAGGACCGCGGACTCTCCGCGGGTGAGAAGCGGATGCTGGCGAAGGCTCGTCAGATCCTCATCTCCGAGCTGGCGCTCGCCGAGAAGACCGACGAGGACAAGGCGGGCGCACTGCTCGACGAGGTCCTCGCGTCCTGAGCTGTTCCACGACGAAAGGCGGGTGCTTCGGCATCCGCCTTTCGTCGTCTTCGCCGGTAACGTGATGCTGTGACCATCCTCCCCGTCCCGCGTACCGCGATCATCGTCGTCGCCGCCGGCTCAGGCACGCGTCTGGGCGCACGCGCCCCGAAGGCCTTCGTCGGTATCGATGCCCGTCCCATCCTTCGCCATGCGCTCGACGGCGTCTTCGCCGCGGCCCCGGCTCAGGTCATCGTGGTCGCCCCGGAAGGGTGGGAGGGCGACGCCGAGACAGAGCTTCGAGAGGCCGCCGGCGAACGGGCCGACCTCGGACGTGTGGTCGTGGGCGGTGCGACCAGACAGCAGTCGGTCGCGGCGGGTCTCGCCGCGCTCTGGGGCGACGTCGAGACGGTGCTGGTGCACGATGCGGCGCGCGCTCTCACCCCTCCGACGCAGATCGATGCGGTCGCCGCGTCGGTGACGGCAGATGTCGGCGTGATCCCGGCGCTGCCCGTGGTCGACACCCTCAAGAAGGTCGTGGACGGTGTCGTCGTCGCCGCCGTCGACCGTTCCGAACTCGCCGCGGCGCAGACGCCGCAGGGGTTCCCGAGGGCGCTGCTCGAGTCCGCGTACGCCGCGGCACGCGACGGTGGCACCGAGTACACCGACGATGCGGCGCTGTTCGCTGCGGCGGGTCATCCCGTGCGGTACATCGGGGGCTCCGAGCGGGCTTTCAAGATCACCACGCCGGCCGACCTCGAGCGTGCCCGGCATCTGCTCGGCACGAGAGCCGCGGCATCCGGCATCCCCCGCGTGGGCATCGGGACGGATGTCCACGCTTTCGGCGGCGAAGGGAACCTGTGGCTCGCCGGGCTCGAATGGGAGGGGGAGCAGCCGCTGTCCGGTCATTCGGACGGAGACGCCGTCGCTCACGCGATGGTCGACGCGCTCCTCGGGGCCGCGGGTCTCGGCGACATCGGGGAGCACTTCGGCACCTCGCACCCCGAGTACGCCGGCGCGCACGCCGACGTCTTCCTCGCCCGCACCCGCGAGCTCCTCGCTGGAGCCGGATTCGACATCGGCAACGTCTCAGTGCAGTTCCAGGGCAATCGCCCCCGATTCAGCCCTCGACGGGCAGAGGCCGAGGGAGTCCTGTCCACTGTCCTCGGCGCCCCGGTGACGGTGACCGCGACGACGACGGACGGGCTCGGATTCCCCGGGCGGGGCGAGGGCATCGCGGTGACGGCCATCGCGTCGGTGATCCCCACCGGTCCCAGAGAAGGCTGACGATCAGGGGAGGAGGCCTCCCGGTCGGTCGCCGAACGTCATATCGGACGGCGAATAACGCTGCGGGGGCTGGCGCTCAGCGGTCGCCGAGTAGGCTTGAGCGGTGACAGTCCGCCTCTACGACACCCGCGCGCAGCAGCTGCGCGACTTCGTGCCTCTCGATCCCGAGAACATCACGATGTACGTGTGTGGACCCACGGTGCAGTCGGGGCCCCACATCGGGCACGTCCGGGCCGCTCTGAGCTTCGATCTGCTGCGCCGCTGGCTGGAGTACCGCCACGGTCGGGTCACGTTCGTGCGCAACGTCACCGACATCGACGACAAGGTGCTCGCCAACGCGACGGACTCCGAGCCGTGGTGGGCATTGGCGTACCGGATGGAGCAGGAGTTCACCGCGGCGTATGCGGGTGTCGGTATCCTGCCGCCGACCTACGAGCCTCGGGCCACGGCGTCCGTGCCGCAGATGCAGGAACTCATCGCGGTGCTGATCGAACGCGGCCACGCCTACCCGGCGCCCGACAGCTCCGGCGACGTGTACTTCGACGTGCGCTCCTGGGCGGAGTACGGGTCGCTCACCCATCAGTCCCTCGACGCCATGGAGGCCGCAGAGGATGCGGACCCTCGGGGCAAGCGCAACCCCCAGGACTTCGCGCTCTGGAAGGGCAGCAAGCCCGAAGAGCCGGCCGATGCGACCTGGGCGTCGCCGTGGGGATCCGGGCGGCCCGGATGGCACATCGAATGCTCCGCGATGTCGAAGCGCTATCTCGGCGCCGAGTTCGACATCCATGGGGGAGGGCTCGACCTGCGCTTCCCGCACCACGAGAACGAGCTCGCGCAGTCGACGGCAGCAGGTGACGGCTTCGCGCGCTACTGGGTGCACAACGGGCTCGTGACCGTCGACGGCCAGAAGATGTCGAAGTCGTTGGGGAACTTCACGTTGGCGGCCGATGTGCTGGCCGCGCACGATCCACTGGTGGTGCGGTACGCGCTGGCCGCCGCCCACTACCGGTCGAGCCTCGACCTCGGCGACTCGTCGTGGGCCGAGGCCGAGGCGGCTCTCAACCGGATCGGCACGTTCCAGCAACGTGCCGCACGTGTTGCCGGAGGGGGCATCGGGTTCCTCCTGTCGCAGAGCCTCCCCGCCGCGTTCGCAGCGGCGATGGATGATGACCTCGGTGTGCCCCAGGCACTCGCGGTGCTGCACGAGACGGTGCGAGCGGGAAACGCGGCGCTGGACGCGGGGGAGGACGCCGCCGCGCTCGATGCGCTGCGCGCCGTGCTGGCGATGACTTCCGTCCTCGGCCTCACGCCCACTTCCGATGCGAAGACCGGCGCTTCGGAATCCGCTCTGGACGCCCTCGTCCAGACGATGATCACCCAGCGCGCCCAAGCACGCGCTGACAAGGACTGGGCGGCGGCGGATCGCATCCGAGATGCGATCGCCGCCGCAGGAATCACGCTGGAGGACACTCCGGCCGGAACTCATTGGAGTATCGATGGCTAAGCCAGGGCGCCCCGGCGCGAGCAAGGGAAACAAGAAGGGCCCGACCAAGGGCACCGGCGGACTCGGGCGCAAGGCGCTCGAGGGGCGGGGACCGACGCCGAAAGCGGAGGACCGCGCCTGGCATCCCGCGGGCAAGCGCAAGGCCGCAGCCGAGCGCTACGCGGCAGCCACGGGCGGCAAGGGACGTCCCGGCGGCAGTCGGCCGGGCTCCGGTGGCGGGGGGAACCGTGCGCCCAAGGCCAAGGCGGGGGACGACACCGAGAACGTCACGGGTCGCAACTCGGTCCTCGAGGCACTGCGCGCGAAGATCCCGGCGACGGCGTTCTACATCGCGCAGCGCGTCGAGATGGACGACCGCGTGAAGGAGATGCTCTCGATCGCCACGCATCGGGGCATCCCCGTGATGGAGGTCACGCGTCCGGAGCTCGACCGTATGGCCGGGTTCGACGGCGTGCACCAGGGCGTCGCTATCAAGGTGCCGCCGTACGAGTACGCGCACCCACAGGATCTGCTCGAGCAGGTCATCGACCGCGGAGAGGTCCCCCTGTTCGTCGCCCTCGACGGCATCACCGACCCCCGCAACCTGGGCGCCATCATCCGTTCCACCGCGGCGTTCGGCGGGCAGGGCGTCATCCTTCCCCAGCGTCGCTCGGCCGGCGTCAACTCGGCGGCTTGGAAGACCAGCGCCGGAGCCGTCGCCCGCACCCCCGTGGCGCTGGCGACCAACCTCACCACGCAGCTCAAGGAGTTCAAGAAGCAGGGCGTGTTCGTGCTCGGTCTCGACGGTGACGGCGACGTGTCGCTCCCCGAGCTGCAGCTCGCCGATCGTCCCGTCGTGATCGTGGTCGGCTCGGAGGGCAAGGGACTGTCGCGCCTGGTGTCCGAGACCTGCGACCAGATCGTCTCGATTCCGATCTCCGCGGCCACCGAGTCGCTGAACGCCGGTATCGCGACATCCGTCGCCCTGTACCAGGTCGCGTCGCTCCGCGCCGCGAAGAAGAACTAGACGTCCGAGGGAAGGCTGACCATGGCTCGCATCATCGTGATCGGAGGGACCGGGTACGCCGGTCGCCACATCGTCACGGAGGCGGTGAGTCGTGGCCACGCCGTCATCGCGATCTCGCGTTCGGAACCGACCGATCCGGTGGCCGGAGCCGCCTACCTGCAGGGCTCCGCGCTCGACCTGGCGCCCCTCGCGGACGCGTTCGTCGGTGCGGATGCCGTGGTGTCGGCGCTCTCTCCACGCGGCGACATGGAAGACCGTGCGCTCGAGGCGCTGTCGAACGTCGTCGAGCAGATCGCCGGTACGGCGACCCGTCTCGGCGTGGTCGGCGGTGCCGGAGGAAGCCTGGTGGCGCCGGGAGGCCCGCGTCTGTTCGATCAGGACTTCCCCGAGGAGTACAAGCACGAGGCGCAGGTCGGGATCGACTCGCTCGCGCTCCTCGAGGCGACCGACGCGGGGCTGGACTGGTTCTTCATCCATCCGGCTGAGGTGTTCGGTCCTTGGGCGGAGGGCGAGCGTACCGGCCGCTATCGCGACGGGGGCGATGTGATCGTCCGCGATGCCGAAGGCACGTCGTACATCTCCGGGGCCGATTTCGCCGTCGCCGTGGTCGACGAGATCGAGCAGGGCAACCACCACCGCGAGCGTTTCACCGTCGGCTACTGACCCCCACGCTCCGCCCACTCTCTCTCCCCCCCCCCCCACGCCCGCCGGGCCGCGTCGAGATCACGTGATCTCGCCGAGCGCACGGTTTGCTGGCGTCAACAGGCGGTGCACTCGAAGACAACCCGTGCACTCGACTACCCCCGCACTCGACGACAACCCGTGCGCGGGGAGCGGAGGGGCGGTCAGACCAGGTCGCGCCAGTCGACGTCCTCATCCTCGTCGGCCACCGGGGTCACGCCGGTGATCACCGGAAGGCTCATCGTCTCGGTGGGCGGCCCCATGATGGTGGCTTCGTCGCGTCGGTGGCGCAGCACCTCGTTGATGTAGCTGGTGAGCACCTCGGCGAGTGGGACCGAGCGTCCTTCCGCCTGAGACAGGTACCAGCGGTGTTCCAGCACCTGGTGGAACACCTCAGCCGGCTCGAGCTTGGCGCGCAGCTCGTAGGGGATCGCGCGAACGACGGGCTCGAACACGCGGGTGAGCCACTCGTGCGCGTACATCTCTTCGTCCGCCCATTGCTTGGTCGAGCGAGCGCGGAACTCGTCGAGGTCGTTGAGCAGCCGTCGTGCCTGGTTCTCCTCCACGTCGAGCCCCGTGAGACGGATGAGGCGCCGCTGATGATGCCCGGCGTCCACGACCTTCGGCTGGATCTCGACGACGGTGCCGTCCGCGGTGGTCGACATCGACATCTCATCGATGTCGAATCCGAGGGCGTTGAGCCGTTCCACGCGCTCGGTGATGCGCCACGTCTCGGCGGCGGAAAAGGACTCCTGTGCGGTGAGCTCGGCCCAGAGCGAGCGGTAGGACGACACGATGCCGTCGGCGATCGCGACCGCATCCACCCCGTGCTCGAGGCGTCCGCCGGCGGCGAGGTCCATGATCTCGCCGGCGATGTTCGTACGCGCGAGGTCGAGGTCGTAGGCGCGCTGCCCGTCGGTCAGACCCTCCTCATGGAGCTCTCCGGTCTCCGCGTCGACGAGATAGGCGGCGAAGGCCCCGGCATCACGACGGAAGAGGGTGTTCGACAGGGAGACGTCGCCCCAGTAGAAGCCCACGTTGTGGAGGCGCACGAGCAGCAGTGCGAGCGCGTCTACCAGACGGTTGGCGGTGTCCGGGCGCAGGACGCGCGTGAACAGCGCACGGTACGGCATCGAGAAGCGCAGGTGCGAGGTGACCAGTGCCGCGGGGAGGGGATCGCCATGGGCATCGGTGCGCCCCGCGATCACAGCGACCCGGTCGACGCACGGTACGTCGAGCCGGGCGAGGTTGCCCAGCATGTCGTACTCGCGCTGTGCCATCTCGGCAGTGGTCTCCTTGACGGCGACGACGCGACCCGAGAGGTCGGCGAACCGGACGAGGTGGCGGGAGAGCCCCTTGGGGAGCGAGACGATGTGCTCGGACGGCCACTTGGCGAGCGTGGTGGACCAGGGGAGGGCGAGCAGTCCCGGATCGACCTTGCTGGCGGTGATCCGCAGCGAATCCTGCATGATGCTCCTGGTGGCGTACGAAGAGGAAAAAGAGACGCGGCGCAGGCGACCGAGGTCAGCCTGCGCCGCGTCTGTGGATCCGATCAGGCGGAGACGACCGGCTTGTCGTTCAGACGGTCACCCGACTCGATGTCGAACGCGTGCACGTGGCCGGCCGAGGCGGCGAGCGTGACGGTCTCGCCGGCGTTCGGGTGGTTGCGACCGTCGACGCGAGCGACGAGGTCGGCGCGCTTGCCGTTGATCTCGGTGTGACCGTAGAGGTAGCCGTCGGCGCCGAGCTCTTCGACGAGGTCGACCGTGACCGAGAGGCCCTTGCCGTCGGCGGGGCCGACGACGATGTCCTCCGGACGCACGCCGACCGTCACCTGCGAACCGTTGGCGCGACCGACGGTGTCGCGGTCGAGCGGGACGACCTCGGTGCCGAAGCGGATGCCGCCCTCGGCGAGGTCGGCCGAGAACAGGTTCATCGCGGGCGAGCCGATGAAGCCGGCGACGAAGACGTTGTTCGGCTTCTCGTACAGGTCGCGGGGCGAGCCGACCTGCTGGAGCAGACCGTCCTTGAGGACCGCGATGCGGTCGCCCATGGTCAGCGCCTCGGTCTGGTCGTGGGTGACGTAGACCGTGGTGACGCCGAGACGACGCTGCAGCGATGCGATCTGGGTACGGGTCTGGACGCGGAGCTTGGCGTCGAGGTTCGACAGCGGCTCGTCCATGAGGAACACCTGCGGCTGACGCACGATCGCACGGCCCATGGCGACACGCTGACGCTGACCACCGGAGAGGGCCTTCGGCTTGCGGGTCAGGTAGGGCTCGAGGTCGAGGAGCTTCGCGGCCTCGAGCACGCGTGCGGCGCGCTCTTCCTTGCCGACGCCGGCGATCTTGAGCGCGAAGCCCATGTTCTCGGCGACGGTCATGTGCGGGTACAGGGCGTAGTTCTGGAAGACCATCGCGATGTCGCGGTCCTTCGGCGGGACGTCGGTCACGTCGCGGTCGCCGATGAGGATGCGGCCGGCGTTGACCTCTTCGAGGCCGGCGAGCATGCGCAGAGATGTGGACTTACCGCAACCGGAAGGGCCGACGAGGACGAGGAACTCTCCGTCACCGACCTCGAGGTTCAGCTTGTCGACGGCCGGACGGGTTCCACCGGGGTACAGGCGGGTGGCTTCGTCGAAAGTCACAGATGCCATTGTGTTTCTCCTTCACCGGCAGGTACGTGCCGGACGATCCGTAGTGATGAAGCGGTGGGGTGAGCCACCGTGACCCGTCTTTGGGTCGAGATCAGTATGACATGAACGGCTGTACCTGGGTATTTCTCAGCCTCACTGGTTAGCATCGATCTCGGCCGCGCCCAGCGGCGATCGTCGCTCAGCGGCGGTCGGGGCCAACCCGGACCCCCGCAGACTCACAAGAGGAACGATGTCGAGCGACGAAACGCCGAACGTCCCCACACCTCGCAATTCTCGCGAGGCCGTGCGGGAGAAGGCTCAGAAAGTGCACGCCCAGCAGTCGAGGGCGCGCCTCATGCGACGGATCATCATCGGCGCCGTCGCCGTCGTCGCGGTGGGGGCGATCGGCACCGCCGTGACCCTTGCGGTGTCCGCTCAGGTGTCGAAGCCGAAGCTCACCCCGACGGGGATGGAGTCGGATGGCGTCGTCGTCACCGACATCACCGCCGTTGCCGGATCCGATGAGGTCCCCGCGACGCCCTCGGCAGAGCCGACCGATGCGGGCGCCTCGACTGAGCCGACCCCCAGCGCGACCTCCTCCGACAAGGTCGACATCCACGTCTACGTCGACTACCTCTCGCCGGACGCCGGAAAGTTCGAGCGGGCCAATGCGCGTCAGCTCGCCGGTTGGATCGGGGAGGGGGCGGTCACCGTCAGTTACCACCCGGTCGCCTTGCTCACCGCGAGCTCGAACGGCACCAAGTACTCGTTGCGTTCCGCTGCGGCCGCCGCGTGCGTCGCCACGCACTCGCCTGCGCAGTTCTACGCCTTCAATCACGACCTGCTCGACGACCAGCCCGAGGTCGGGAGTGACGGGATGTCAGACGAGGACCTGGCGAATCTGGCAGCCGCCGTCGGCACCGACAACACCAAGGCCGTCCGGTCGTGCATCGAGAACGGTGACTTCGTCGGTTGGGCGAAGGAGGCGACCACGCGCGCGCTCGACGGACCGCTCGCCGGATCGAAAGACCTGATGCTCAACACCGCGCCCATGATCGTCGCGAACGGCGAGGCGTACGTCGGTGCGTTTGACGACCCGGCCGAGTTCTCGCAGTTCGTGCTGAGCGTCGCGAGCGATGCCTCCCGTGCGACGCCGTCTCCGACGCCCACGTCGACCACCACGCCCGCCCCGTAGTTCGAACCGGGGTCGATGCCATCGCTAAGCTGGTGGATGGCATCCGCCGACTTGGCGCAATTGGTAGCGCACCGTACTTGTAATACGGGGGTTACGGGTTCGAGTCCCGTAGTCGGCTCAAGAAGTAGCGGTTCGGAAAGCAGAAGACCGCCTCGGTTTCTACTCGAGGTCGGGCATCAGGGCAGCCCAGGTCCGGGAATGGGTAGCATCGAGGATCGAGCGTCCCGGAAGGCGAAGACCCCCACCAAGCCTTGCGGCTGGGCGGGGGCCTTGTGTCGTTCAGGCTGTCGCGCTGAAGAACGCTGCGTTCTTACTCGGGCGCACCGATGTAGCGCGAGAGGTATATGAACGTGTCCCACGTCACGCCGGGAACCGTGGACAGCTCAGGCAGCGCCATAACGTCGGTTGCACCAGCGTTACGAAGGAACGCGATCTGATCGCGGAACGTGTTGTACTCCTGCGGCGTCCCGAAGTTCGTCTTTCCGCCGGGGCGAAGGTGAACCACGATTCCATTCGGTGCTCTTACGATTGCTTCCACTGAATCCTCCATCGTTGTCGTTGTTGGCGTGCCGTTGTAGACACCGTTGAATTCCCAATGCCAGGGTTCGGGACGTGACGTCCCGGGCTCGGCCCAGGCCGGGTGTATGTAGCCGAACTGTCGGGCATTCGACTTGAGCCACAGGTAGATCGGATGGCTGAAGCTCAGCTGCACTCGATTGGTGTCGGCCAGGTCGACGGCGATTGCCCATCCGTGGTTCGAGGTCCCCGGCTCCGCAGCCTTGTCTCCGTACTTCTCCTTCGCACGGACCTGCTCGGCGAGATCTCGGTAGCCGTCATTCACGGTGATGTTGTGCCCAAATTGAGGGCGGAACGCGTTGTTCAGCTGAACGAGCGCGTCTCGTGCGTCTGTCCGCAAGATGCGGACGGTGTCCCAGGGCACGGGAGCCAGGATGTTGACCGGGATGCGCCCGTTCTGGTAGTTGCCCCAATCCGCGAACGCCGGAGCTGCGTGCCCGACGAGTGGTCCGGCGGCCGCGACAATCGCAGCGATCGCAGAGGCGGACAAGAAGGTCCGTCGTGAGACAGGTTTACGGCCGGCGGGTGGTGACGCTGTGACCGTGCGTTCGGCCGCAACGATCCCCGGCGGCGGTGCCTCGAGGGTTGTGTTCATGGAGCCAGGCTATGGCTCAGGCGTCGGCCCGCGCTGTCCCCTTTTCGGCCTACAGACACTCGACCGCGAGCCTCGATAGGTTGAGAGATCCCCACCTGGCTGTCCGAGTTCTCGTGGTCGTTGCAGCACCTGATCCAGGGAACTCCGCCCGGTCGGCAGGGCGGGGCCCCGCGGCGTTTCCGGGGCGAGGACGTGGGGCCACCGATGTAGCCGGTGCCAGTTGTAGGCGGGCCGGGGATGCTCCTCACGAATGTGATGGGCGGGGGGATCGAGGTGTCGCCGACGTTCCTGATCGGGGCTGCCGAGGGGTACTCGGTCGTAGGTGTTGTCGGACGAAGGGTTCTGCTCCTCGACCCTGGTTTCCACTCATCGCCGCCCTTCGGGGGGAAGGCCTCGCTCACGTGTCCCTCGCCCTAGGCTGGTCTGATGCTCCACGGACTGATCCGCCCGCTCGAAGCCCACAGCGTCACCCTCAAAGGCGAAGATCTCGCCGAGGTCCGTGCACAGCTGACCGCCCAGGCGCCTGCGGGATGGGACCTGGTGTCGGCCATGGCGACGATGGAGAAGGCCGGATCGATGCGATCCGTCGAGGGCAAGTTCCTGCGTCGCGACGGCATCCGCGAGATCGAGGGTGACGACATGGCCGCGCTCGAGTCCCAGGTGCCGGAAGGATGGCAGCTGCTCTCCGTGTGGCGGGCGAGCTGACGCGCGTCCGCCAGCCGCTCGTTCGGAGAGTTCAGTCCAGGTGAGGTGAGTCCGCGTCGCCGGTCGGCGGCGCTTCGACCACTTCCTCGATGAGGCTGATCCCGCCCGTGGAGCTCGCCGACCGCATGAGGTCCTGAATCCATTTCGGGTTGAGCTGAGGGGCGTCTGGCTCGTCGAAGGTGAAGCGCAGCGGGATCGATGGGTGCAGCCAGATGGTCGAACGGCCGGGGGCGTCGCCGTCGGGGTGCCGCCACGACAGGGTGAAGCTCTCATTGCGTCGCAATTTCGTGGCGATGACCACTTTGAGATGTGCGAGTGCGCGGTCCTCGATGTGGATCTCGTCACCGCTGCCGTACTGGATCGTTCCCATGAGTGAACGATAGCCGCGACTTCGACCTCGTCGCGTCTCCGGTGACGGCTGGGTGCGAGAAGTACATTCCGGAGTATCGCGCTACAAGGTGATATGTTACTAAGCGTTGAGTTTCCTGGTGGATTCAACGAGATCACGCCGGGTCGATGACGGCGCAGGTGGCCGACTCCCCGCCGCGGCCACCTGCGCTTTGCCTCGTGCGTCGCGCGATCGAGAAGCGCCAGGGGAGGGGGAGGCGATGGGCAGCTCGTCCGAACTCCCGACGGTCACGTCGGAGCGGCAGCCCGGCTGCCCCCACGCGCAGGCGCTCACACGGGCGGCATACGCGCGCGAGAAACGACTGCTGCAGATCGAGCTCCTCAAACTCCAGGCGCACATCACGCGCTCGTCGGAACGGGTCCTCATCCTGTTCGAGGGGCGGGATGCGGCGGGCGCGGGCGGTGCGATCGCACGCTTCATGGAGCACCTGAACCCCCGCGGCGCTCGTGTCGTCGCGCTCGACAAACCCAGTGATGTCGAGCGGACGCAGTGGTATTTCCAGCGCTACGTCGCGCATCTGCCGTCGGGCGGCGAGATCGTGCTGATGGATCGCTCCTGGTACAACCGAGCGGGCGTCGAACGCGTGATGGGGTACTGCTCGTCGGCGGAGTACGAGGAGTTCATCCAGACCGCGCCGGAGTTCGAGCGCATGCTCGTCGGTTCGGGCATCCGCCTCATCAAGCTGTGGTTCTCGATCGGCGAGGCGGAACAACGGCGCCGGTTCACCCGTCGCGGCGAGGATCCGCTCAAGCAGTGGAAGCTCAGCCCCACCGACCTCACGAGCGTCGACAGATGGGAGGACTACACCGAGGCAGCGGCGGCCATGTTCTTCCACACGGACACCCCGGCCCTCCCGTGGGTCGTCATCTCGTCGAACGACAAGAGGCGCGCGCGGCTGGAAGCGATGAGATGTGTTCTCGCACGGTTCGACTATCCGGGCAAGGACCCGATGGTCGCCCACGCTCCGGATCCGCGGATCGTGGGCCGCCCCTCGCAGATCCACGACGAGGGGGAGGCATCGCCAGCGTGACGTTCATGGAGCGCAACACGGCGTCGTCCGGGAATGCGGGAGGCGGGCTCACCGGTTGCTCTCATCATGACCCGCATCGGTACCAGTGATCTCGACGTCCTTCCGCTCTCGCTCGGCGGCAACGTGTTCGGCTGGACAGCCGACCGTGACACGTCCTTCGCCGTCCTCGACACCTTCGTGGACGGAGGCGGAGACTTCATCGACACCGCCGACTCGTACAGCGCGTGGGTGCCGGGAAACGAAGGAGGAGAGAGTGAGACGATCGTCGGCGAGTGGTTGGCCTCGCGCAAACCTGCGGGTGTGGTCGTCGCGACCAAGGTCAGTCAGCACCCGCAGTTCCGCGGCCTCTCCGCCGCGAATGTCCGCAAGGCCGCCGAGGCCTCGCTGAAGCGCCTGGGCATCGATGAGATCGACCTGTACTACGCGCACTTCGATGACGAGACCGTTCCGCTGGAGGAGACCGTCAGCGCGTTCGGGGGACTCGTCGAAGACGGGCTGGTCCGGCACGTCGCCGTGTCGAACTACTCCGCCGAGCGCATCCGCGAGTGGGTCGAGATCGCCCGTCGACTCGGTGTCGCGCTGCCGGTCGCGGTGCAGCCGCACTACAACCTCGTGCACCGCAACGAGGTCGAGGACACGATCATCCCGGTCGCCGAGGAGTTCGACCTCGGACTCATCCCGTATTACTCCCTGGCCAGTGGCTTCCTCACCGGCAAGTACCGCTCGACGGACGCCGCGGGTCAGACTTCGCCCCGGGCGCAGGGCGCCGCGAAGTACGCCACCGAAGCGGGCCTGCGGATCATCGACGCGCTCGAGGAGATCGGCGATGTGCACGGCGCTTCGATCGCCGCGACCTCGCTCGCGTGGCTTCGTGCGCAACCGACCGTGGTCGCACCGATCGCGAGCGCGCGAACCGTGGAACAGGTTCCCGACCTGCTCGCCGGGGCGCGTCTGGAGCTCTCGGACGATGAGGTGCAGCGGCTCGACCGCGTCTCGGAATGGGCGCCGTCGCGAGCCTGATGAGATCGGGCTAGTCGCCGACGAGCCCAAGCCGATGCGCCAGGATGACCGCGTGGATCCTGTCCCGCGCGCTGAGCTTCGCCAGCACACGACCGACGTGGGTCTTGACCGTGGACTCGCCGACGTACAGACTCTGAGCGATCTCTGCGTTGGTGAGTCCGCGGCCGATCGCGAGGAAGACGTCCCGCTCACGTTCCGTGAGCGATTCGAGAGCAGCGCTCTCCTCTGCGGCCGGAGTCGCGGGCGCTCCGCCGAGCCGAGGCGTCACGTGCTCCAGCAGCGCTCTCGTCACACGCGGGGACAGCACCGCATCCCCGCGGTGGACGGCGCGCACCGCGGAGATCATCTCGTGGCGCTGGGCATCCTTCAACAGGAATCCGCTCGCGCCCGCGCGGATGGCTCCGAACGCGTATTCGTCGAGATCGAAGGTGGTCAGAACGAGCACCTTGGTCTGCGGACGTTCTCGGACGATGGCCTCGGTGGCGGCGATGCCGTCCAGCTCCGGCATCCGGATGTCCATCAGCACCAGGTCGGGAGCGAGCAGCGCGCTCTGCGTGATCGCCGCTTTCCCGTCGCCGGCTTCGCCGATGACGACGATGTCCTCCTCAGACTCCAGCACCATGCGGAAGCCGAGACGGATCAGCTCCTGGTCATCCACCAGCAGCACTCTGATCGCCTGCGTCATGCGTCGTCCTCCATCGTCTGTCGCGGTGCGGCGGGCCTGCTTCCCGATGTGGGAAGCACCGCCCGCAGAATCCATCGTCCTCCATCCGCAGGTGCGGATCGCACCGTCCCATGCACGTGGGCGGCACGCTCGGAGAGCCCGCGCACACCGAATCCGTCTGAGCCGATCTCACCCGAGACGCCGTCGTTGACGATCTCGATCACGACCGTGTCGGCCGTGTACTCCAGCCGCACGGTGATGCTCTTCGCGGTCGGGGCGTGGCGCATGGCGTTGGTCACGCCCTCCTGCACGATCCTGCCGATCGCATGCGCGACGGCGGGGGAGACATCGGCCTGCCCGATGACGGTGAGCGTCGCCGGGTAGCCCGCGCGCTGAGCCGTCTCCACGGTGTCACGCGCGGGTACGGGTTGCATCGGCGCCAGGGGCAGCGGCGATTCGTCGTCGCGCAGCACACCGAGCATCGAACGCATCTCGGTGAGAGCGCCTCTGGCGGTGTCCGCGACGGATACCGCAGCCCTCCGGGCCTGTTCCCGATCGGGGGTGGCGGCCGCCCCTTCGGACAGTGCGACGATCACGGTGAGGGAGTGGGAGACGATATCGTGCATCTCCCGTGCGATGCGGGCGCGTTCCGAGGCGGCGGCGAGTTGCGCCTGCTGATCGCGCTCGATCAGGAGTTGACGGGATCGGTCGATGATGGCGAGGAGATAGCGCTTGCGGCCGCCCACATTGACCCCGACGAGCGTGCCGATGAGCCCGAGCGCGACGTAGCCGAGGGCGGTATCGATGCCGACCTGGAGCAGGGTCGTGCCGGTCAGCATGAGGATCGTGGTGAGTCCGAGGAACCAAGCGGCACCGATCCCGTAACAGATCCAGGCCAGACGCGCCGATCTGTAGACCGCCACGCCGTAGCAGGCGACGAGCAGGAGGACGATGCCTCCGGACATGCCTGTGAACAGTCCGACGGTCCCCAGGATCACCGCAGCGACGAAGGGACCCAGGGGTGCCCGTCGACGCCAGAGGAGAGTGCTGCATCCGATCGCGACCATCACCAACGTCGCGATGTTGATGGCGATGTATGTGCCCTCCGGGAGCGAGGTGTTGGGGTACGGCGCGGCGGGGGCGAGGGACAGGAACAGGCAGATCAGCGCGAGCAGGATGTCGGCGAACAGCGGATGGCGGGCCCAGAACCGTCGGAACAGGCCCGGGGCGCGCGGAAGCCGCAGCTCCTCGTCCTCGCGGACCGAGTCGCTGCGGCTTCGCGTTCTGCTCACAGGCCGACTTTACGCGTCGCGGGTGCGCAGCACGCCCCACGCGACGGCAGCACCGCCCACGACCCAGCAGGCCAGCGTCAGGAACGCAACCGGAGCGTCGAGTGCGGCACCGGCTCCGGGCATGATCGCACTCCGTGCGGCGGCGTCCGGAAGGTAGGCGGCGGCCTGCAGGACCCATGCCCACGTCTCTCCGGCGAAGGAGAAGAAGTTCGCCACGATCGGCAGGACGAACAGCACACCGACGGTTGCGGCGATGGCGCCCGCACCGGAGCGCAGGACGAATCCGAACGCGATGCCGATGAGCGCGAAGACGGCCATCGACAGGGAAGCCACCACGATCGGAAGCACCGATGCTGTCGGGTCCGACCAGTCGATGCCCTGGTCACGCGGGGCGACGATGAGGGAGACGGCCACCGCGGAGACGACGAAGATCACCAGCGACGAGACGAACAGGAACAGTGCCAGCACCGTCGACTTCGCGGCCAGCACCGAACCGCGAATCGGGTTCGCAGTGAGCGTCGAACGGATCATCCCCGTGGAGTACTCGCCGGTGACCGAGATCGCGCCGATGATGCCGGCGAGCAGCATCGTGAACTGGATCGGCATGACCACGGCCTGGATCGGGCTGAAGTCCGGCACATCGACAGCGAGGGCGATGAGCACGGCGATGCCGACCGTGAGGGCGGCGGTGATGCCGATCGACCACCACGTCGAGCGCAGGGTGGCGAGCTTGATCCACTCGCCGCGCAGTGCGCGCATGAACGTCAGCCGACGACCGGTGTCGACGCGTGTCCGCGTGGGAGCGGGAGCCTGTGTCGTGGTCATGAGATCTCCTTGGTGCGGTACTCGACGGAGTCGCCGGTGAGGGCGAGATAGGCGTCTTCGAGTGATCCGGTGGTCGGGGTGAGTTCGTGGAGCGGGATGCCGCGGTCGGCGGCCAGATCGCCGATCCGCGCGGCGGGCAGCCCCACGATGTCGAGCAGATCGGGAGCCGAGCTCACGATCTCCACCTCCGGCCCTCCGACGGCGGCAGCCAGGTCGGCTGGTCTCGGTGTGCGGACCCGCACCGTGTTCCGAGTCCAGGAGCGCACGAGCTCCGCGAGCGGGGCATCCGCGAGCACCCGACCGCGGCCCATCACGATGACGTGGTCGGCGGTCTGCGCCATCTCACTCATCAGGTGGCTCGAGAGCAGCACGGTGCGCCCCTCTGATGCCACGTGACGGACGAACTGGCGCACCCAGCGCACCCCCTCGGGGTCGAGGCCGTTCACCGGCTCGTCGAGGATCAGCGTGTGCGGGTCGCCGAGCAGTGCCGAAGCGATGCCGAGGCGCTGCCCCATTCCGAGCGAGAATCCGCCCGCGCGTTTACGTGCCACCGACCCGATGCCCGCAAGGTCGATGACCTCATCGACTCGGGAGGAGGGGATGCCGTGTGTCGCGGCCATGGCGCGGAGGTGGTTGCGAGCGGTGCGACCGGTGTGCACCGCCTTGGCGTCGAGGAGGACACCGACTTCGGTGAGAGGTGCGCGGAGCTTGCGGTACTCGCGTCCGGCGATGGTGGCACGCCCCGACGTCGGGCGGTCGAGGCCGACGATCATCCGCATGGTGGTCGACTTCCCGGCGCCGTTCGGGCCGAGGAAGCCGGTGACGCTGCCCGGCTTGACCGTGAACGACACGTCGTCGACGGCGGTCTTGTCTCCGAACCTCTTCGTGAGGCCTTCTGCTGTGATCATGGGCACAACGTTACGGAGCGCCCCGGGTGTCGCGCGTCCCCCTCAGGTACACATCTGACGGCGAAGTGTCCGACCCGCGTGGGACATCAGAGGGTCAGGCGCGAGGGCGAGCCTGCACCCGCGCGGCCATCTCGTCTGAAGCGATGACGGCCTCGTCGATGATCTCCCGCGACGCCGGTGCGGTCAGCCAGTCATGGCTCAGGGTGGACGGGACGAGGAGGGGCATCCGGTCGTGCAGGTCGACGAGGTGAGGGGGAGCGGGACGCATCACGATGGAATAGCACGTGAACCACTCGCCGTCGGCCGTGCGGCCGCGCTGCGTGACCGCAGCCATGCCGAACAGAGTGCCGTCGTCGACGATGAACTCGTTCCACTGCCGAGACGGCTTCTGCATCTCGTACCAGCTCGTCGCGGGGACGATCGCTCTCGACTTCGCCCCGCCCGGACGCTCCTGCAGCCGCTCCGAGCGGGTGTTGATCGACGGGAACTTCGCCGGCTCGCCGTCGACGAGGAACCCCCACCACGCGGGTTCGAGGGTCGGGGCGGTATCTGGCTGCACGATCAGCGGGTTGAGGTTGCGCAGGTTCTTGCCCGTCGGTCGGACGGTCTCGCCGGCGTTCTCCTGCGCCCACACGCGGAGGCCCTCGAGCACCGCATCGTCGGCGGCGGCGAGGAGTTCGGCATCGGTGAATCGGGGATCGAGTCCGTAGCTCGCGCACATGCCGCCAGCGTAGTCCCGGCCTCGGACATTCACGGGCGAGGAGCGGCCGGCGGCTCGGGTAGGGTCGACAGGTGCCAGAGACCCGTCGACTTCCCGCTCCACTGGCCCTCGGAGGAGCGGTCGCGATCGGTGTCATGACGGCGATCCAGGCGCGGATCAACGGGGTGCTCGGTGTGCGCGTCGACGACGGGATCGTCGCCGGCTTCGTCTCGTTCTCCGTGGGACTCGTGGCGCTCGCCGTCGTGATCTCCGCCCTCCCGTCGGCTCGGCGAGGCGTCGCACGCCTGTGGAGCGGCATCCGACACCAGACGATCCCCGTCTGGATGCTGCTCGGGGGAGCGTGTGGCGCACTCACCGTCTCGACCCAAGGTCTCACCGCCGGTGTGCTCGGCGTCTCCCTGTTCACCGTCGGTGTGGTGGCGGGGCAGACCGTTCACGGCCTCGTGCTCGATCGGATCGGATTCGGGCCCGCAGGAGTCGTGGCGGTCACGCCAGGGCGGGTGCTCGGGGGGCTGCTCGCGCTCGCCGCGGTCGGCATCTCGCTCTCCGGCGACGTGCTGGCCACCGCGCCGCTGTGGATGCTGCTGCTCCCGTTCGCCGCGGGTGTCGGGATCGCCTGGCAGGCAGCGACCAACGGGCGCCTGGCCCAGCGGGCGCGTTCGCCCCTCGCCGCCACCCTGATGAGCTTCATCGCCGGCACCGTGGTGCTCGCCCTGGCATCCGGGGTGAGCATCGCGTTCCGCGGCGCACCGGCGGGGCTTCCCACCGAGCCCTGGCTGTACCTCGGAGGGTTCCTGGGCGCCTCCTACATCCTTCTCGGCACGTTCATCGTGGCGCAGACCGGGGTGCTGCTCATGGGCCTGGGGTCGGTGCTCGGGCAATTGGTCACGTCGGTCGTGATCGACCTCATGTGGCCGCCCGCGGCCGGACCAGCGCTCTGGCAGGTGCTCGCGATGGTCGTCGTGGCCGTCGCGTCGGTGGTGGTCGCGGTTCCGTGGCCGCGTCGCCGCTGAGGGGTTACTTCTTCTCGGCCTTCTTCGCCTTCTCCGCTTTCTTGGCCTTCTTCACCTTCTTCACCTTCTTCACCTTCTCGGTGGTCGTCGCCGTCTTCGGGGCATTCTCGGTATTCGCGTGCGGCATGCGCGTGACGAGTGTGCGTGCATCGACGGACTTGCGCCGACCGGGCTTCTTGTCTTCGGGCTTGCCTCCCACATACAGCCAGCCGAGGAGCTCCTCGTTCTCGGCGAGGCCGTGAGCTCTGGCGACCGCCTTCGCGCGCGTGTAGTGGCCGGTGCGCCAGATGACGCCCCACCCCGCTTCGTCGAGGAGCAGGCTCAGCATGTGGGCGACACCGGAGGCGACGGCCTCCTGTTCCCAACGGGGTACCTTCTCGCTCTTCCGGTAACTGGCGACGACGGCGATGAGCAGAGGGGCACGAAGCGGCTTCGACGAGGGCGAGGAGTCGCCCTGGGCCTCGGCGATCGCCGCGCCCAGCACCTCGCGATCCGCGCCGCGGAGTTCGATCAGCCGCCAGGGGCGCAGAGAAGAATGATCGGCCACACGGCCGGCCGCCGAGACCAACGTGAGCAGTTCGTCGCGAGTCGGCGCGGTGTCTTCGACCTTCGACCAGGACTGCCGCGCCAGGACGGCATCGAGGGCGCTCACGAGGCTTCAGGAGTGAAGTTCAGTGCGATCGAGTTCATGCAGTAGCGGTCGCCGGTCGGCGTGCCGAATCCATCGGGGAAGACATGGCCGAGGTGCGATCCGCAGTTGGCGCAGCGCACCTCGGTGCGCACCATCCCGAGGCTGTCGTCCTCGATGAGCTCGACCGCATCGGGGCGGATCGACTCGTAGAAGCTCGGCCATCCGCATCCGGAGTCGAACTTCGTGCCGCTCTTGAAGAGCTCCGCATTGCATGCGCCACAGGTGTACAGGCCCGCCCGCTCCTCATCGAGCAGCTCGCCGGTCCAGGCCCGCTCGGTCGCGGCCTGGCGCAGCACCGCGTACTGCTCTTCGCCGAGCTCTTCGCGCCATTCTTCTTCGGTCTTGTCCACGCTGTACGACATGTGTCCTCCTGAGTCCCGTCCATTCTCCCCCGTGCGACGGGGTATCGGGTGCTCCGGGTCAGAATGGACGCATGACGGATGCCGTGCAGGAACGATACGCACGATTCGCCCGTGACGAGGCCCCCGGCCGCAGCGCGCTGTACGCGGAATGGGCGGCCGGCGTGGCGGCCGATGTCGAGGTGAGGCGCATCCTGCTGCGGATTCCCGAGACACGGAGGCAGCCGCCGCTCGTGTTCGCCGTCACCCGCCTGCTCGGAGCCGAGCTCGCCGGTTATCCGCAGTGGCGGGACTTCGTGCTGCGCAACGCCGACGAGGTGGTGGCGGAATGCGCCCGTCGCAGCCTGCAGACGAACGAACCGCTGCGCCTCGCCGCGCTGCTCCCTGTGCTGTCCGAGATCGAGGGTCCGATCGCGTTGCTCGAGATCGGAGCCTCCGCCGGGCTGTGTCTCTATCCCGACAGGTACTCGTATCGCTTCGTCGATGAAGCGGGTGCGCTCCGCGTCGGGCTCGATCCCGTGGATGGACCGTCGACCGTCGTGCTGGAGAGCCGGGTGACCGGCGCGATGCCCCCGCTGCGGATGCCGCAGGTGGCGTGGCGGGCGGGCATCGATCTGGCGCCGCTCGACGCGGCCGACCCACGTGACCGGGGATGGCTGCGGGGACTCGTGTGGCCGGGTGAGGAGGGACGGGAGCAGCGGATCGATGCTGCGCTCGAGATCGCGGCCTCCGATCCCGCACTGCTCCTCGTCGGAGACGCTCTGGAACGCATCGATGCCCTGGCGGCTGACGCGCCTGGGAATGCCACGCTCGTCATCACCACGCCCGGAGTGCTGGTGCACATCCCGCGAGCGCAGCGGAACGCACTGGTCGCCCGCATAGCCGCGCTGGACGCCCGCTGGATCACGATCGATCCGCCGGGCGCGCTCGACGTCTGGGTGCCGTCGGTGGATGCGGACGGCTGGCCGGGCTTCGTCGTCGCCATCGACGGGAGGGTGCGCGCCGCCGCCGATCCCCTCGGAGGCTGGTGGGAGTGGCGAACGTCTCCCTCGACCGTCGCGTCCTAACCTGGACTCATGCTCGGAGACCTGACGGAGCGCGATCGCGCGATCCTCGCCATCGAGGTCGCCTGGCCGCGGCACGGCTCAGCCAAGGAAGAAGTCATCCGCGCCCAGCTGGGCATGAGTTCGGCCCGCTATTACCAGCTCCTCGGGCGGCTCATCGAGTCGGAAGCCGCTCTGGCGTACGATCCGATGCTGGTGCGGCGGCTGCGCCGCATCCGGGATTCACGCGCCAGGCAGCGCTCGGCTCGCACACCGGGTTTCGTCGGCTGAGAAGAGCCGTCGGCGGCTTCCCGAATCGGGTGTTCCGCGCCGCGGATCGGAATGCCAGGAAGGTGACGCTAGCATCGAGGGGTGTCCAAGCCCTCCCGCGATCGCTTCGATGACGTTCCCCGTTCCTCCGGACGTGTGGGAGCGCATCGCGCCGAAGCTCCGGGGATGAACGGCTGGGTCGTGCTGCTCTGGTCCTTCGTCGCCGCCCTCGTCCTCATCATCGCCGGGATCTTCGGTTCCCTCGTGGTGATGGGGCGCATCTCGCTCTTTCCTGAGGCGGCGTCCACGCCGGTCCCCACTCCGGTCGAGACGGGTGTGGTGGACACCTCGGTCTCCGTGATGATCCTCAACGGCACGCCGGACGAGGGGCTCGACACGCAGATGCGGGACGTCCTCGTCAACAATGGATGGGCGCCGGACATCGTCTTCGCCGGAGACAGCTCGAGTCAGGACTTCGCCACCACCACCGTCTTCTACGTCAACGATGAGGATGAGCTCGCCGCGATCGGATTGGCGAACCTCCTCGGTGGCGCTGCCGTGCAGCAGAGCGACTATTACTCCGGTCAGACGGAGGACGGTCTGAAGCAGTTCACGGTGGTGATCGGCCTCGATCGATCGAGTTCCGCGCCCGAGACGCCCGGGGAGACCCCGGCCCCCTGACCTCCGCGTGCGCCACTCCTCCGGCGGCTTGCACTCGAAGGTGTCGAGTGCCAGAATGGCGTTAGCACTCTCTTACTCTGAGTGCTAAACCCAACGTCTACGTCCAGGAGGGACGAAAAAACTCATGGCAAAGATCATTGCTTTCGATGAGGAGGCCCGCCGCGGCCTCGAGCGCGGCCTGAACATCCTCGCCGACGCGGTCAAGGTCACCCTCGGCCCGCGTGGCCGCAACGTCGTTCTCGAGAAGAAGTGGGGAGCCCCCACGATCACGAACGACGGTGTCTCCATCGCCAAGGAGATCGAGCTGGACGACCCGTACGAGAAGATCGGCGCGGAGCTCGTCAAGGAGGTCGCCAAGAAGACCGACGACGTCGCAGGTGATGGCACCACGACCGCCACGGTCCTCGCTCAGGCTCTGGTCCGCGAGGGTCTGCGCAACGTCGCAGCCGGCGCCGACCCCATCTCGCTCAAGCGCGGCATCGAGAAGGCCGTCGCCGCGATCACCGAGGAGCTGCTCGCCAGCGCCAAGGAGATCGACTCGAAGGAGCAGATCGCTGCCACGGCTTCCATCTCCGCGGCTGACCCCGCGATCGGCGAGCTCATCGCCGAGGCGATCGACAAGGTCGGCAAGGAAGGCGTCGTCACCGTCGAGGAGTCGCAGACGTTCGGTACCGAGCTCGAGCTCACCGAGGGCATGCGCTTCGACAAGGGCTACCTGAACCCGTACTTCGTCACGGACCCGGAGCGCCAGGAGGCTGTCTTCGAGGACCCGTACATCCTCATCGCGAACCAGAAGGTCTCCAACATCAAGGACCTCCTGCCCATCGTCGACAAGGTGATCCAGGACGGCAAGGAGCTCGTCATCATCGCCGAGGACGTCGAGGGCGAGGCTCTCGCGACGCTCGTCCTGAACAAGCTCAAGGGCATCTTCAAGTCGGTCGCCGTCAAGGCTCCCGGCTTCGGCGACCGCCGCAAGGCGCAGCTGCAGGACATCGCGATCCTCACCGGTGGACAGGTCATCACCGAAGAGGTCGGCCTCAAGCTCGAGAACGCCACGCTCGACCTGCTGGGTCGTGCGCGCAAGGTCATCGTCACCAAGGACGAGACCACGATCGTCGAGGGTGCCGGTGAGGCAGACCAGATCGAGGGTCGCGTCACGCAGATCCGTCGCGAGATCGAGAACACCGACAGCGACTACGACCGCGAGAAGCTGCAGGAGCGCCTGGCGAAGCTCGCCGGTGGTGTGGCCGTCATCAAGGCCGGAGCCGCGACCGAGGTCGAGCTCAAGGAGCGCAAGCACCGCATCGAGGACGCTGTCCGCAACGCGAAGGCGGCCGTCGAGGAGGGCATCGTCCCCGGTGGTGGCGTCGCGCTCATCCAGTCCGGAACGAAGGCGCTCGACGCGCTCTCGCTCACGGGTGACGAGGCGACCGGCGCGAACATCGTCCGCGTCGCGATCCAGGCTCCGCTGAAGCAGATCGCGCTGAACGCCGGTCTCGAGGCCGGTGTCGTCGCGAACAAGGTCGCCGAGCTCCCCGCGGGCCAGGGCCTGAACGCGGCTACGGGAGAGTACGTCGACATGTTCGGCGCCGGCATCATCGACCCCGCGAAGGTGACCCGCTCGGCGCTGCAGAACGCAGCCTCGATCGCGGCGCTGTTCCTCACCACCGAGGTCGTCGTCGCTGACAAGCCGGAGAAGGCCGCTGCTCCCATGGGTGACCCGTCGGGTGGCATGGACTTCTGATCCTGCTCTCATGACAGAACGCCCCCGGCTTCGGCCGGGGGCGTTCTGCGTCGATACGCGTGTGCGTCAGCGGAACAGGCTGGCCGAGTACTGATCGGCGTCTGCGTACTGGGTCGCGACCGCGCCGAGCGACGTTCCGATCGATTCGAGCACCTGCTCCACATGGAGCTGCGCGCCCTGCCACTGCTCGGCGCACGTCTGGAAAGCATGGGATGCCGTGCCGGACCACGTCGACTGCAGCTGTCGGAGCTGCGCCATCAGAGTCGCGGACTCGCCCTGCAAGCGCTCGATCGTTGCGCGGGTGGCGCCGTGGGCCGCGTAGACGGCCTCGGTGTCGACGGTGAAGACAGACATGGGAACTCCTTCTCGTAGGGGTTCCGAGGCTAAGCGAGCGTCGGCGTCCGTATCCTCTCCGGGTCGCTGTCATCCCGTGCGCTGTGAGCAACGGGGCAGCCGGGCAGGCGGTGCAGAGAGCGCCCGGCGTCGGAACGGCCGCTACGGCAGGTCGAGTCGATCCAGAGGCTGCGTGTCTTCGAGGAGATGCGCAGGCGTGGCGCGCGCCGGTGCGAGCGGGAGAGTCACAGTGAACGTCGCACCCCCACCCGGAGTCTCCGATACATCGACGCCGCCGTGGAGCGCTTTCAGGATCGACGCGACGATCGCGAGTCCGAGGCCGGAGCCTCCGGTCTCCCGCGCGCGGGAGGTGTCGGCACGCCAGAAGCGTTCGAAGATCTGCTCCCGGATCTGCGGCGGGATGCCCTCGCCGTGATCGACGATCGCGATGCTCGCGGTGCCGGCCGCCCGGTCGGAGTCGACCACGATCTCGATCGGCCCGTCCTCGGGGGAGAAGCGGCGCGCATTGCCCAGGAGATTCGTGACGACCTGGCGGACCTTGTTCTCTTCGCCGAGCACGATCGGCGGGGTGCGCACGGGCAGATCGGGAACTTCGGTGAAGTCGATCGCGGGAGTCTGGTCCGGCTGCCGAGGGCGTCGGCGAAGACGCGAGAGCGTGGCTCGGGAGAGGCCTCGCGGCGTCGGCGGCTGCGGTGGTTGGAGAGGTGGGATTTCGTGCAAAGGTACCGCGGTCTTGCTGTCCGCGGTGCGGTCGATCACCGTCACGGTCCGGCCGGGGGCCGCGGCACGCAGATCGAGCGCTGCATCCCGCGCGATCGGCCGTAGGTCGAGGGGGACGATCTCCGGTTCGCGCTCCTCGTCGAGCCGGGCGAGAGCGAGGAGGTCCTCCACCAGGACCCCCATCCTGATCGCTTCCTTCTCGATGCGCTCCATGGCCCGCGCCGTGTCCTCCTCGCCCTTGATCGCGCCCATGCGGTAGAGCTCCGCGTAGCCGCGCACGCTCACCAGGGGGGTGCGCAGCTCGTGGCTCGCATCGCCGATGAAGCGCCGCATGTGCTGCACGGTGCGGTCCCGCTGTGCGAGCGAGCGATCGACCCGGTCGAGCATCGTGTTGATGGCGGTGTTCAGCCGGCCGACCTCGGTGGTGGGCTCGAGGTCGGTCAGCCGCTGCCGGAAGTCGCCGGCCGCGATCGACATGGCGGTGGCCTCGACCTGACCGAGCCTGCGGAACGTGAGTGTCACGAGCCCGCGCGTCAGCAGCGCGGCGATCAGGATCGTGATCAGGGCGATCGAGATGTAGATGCCGAAGTACTGGCTGATGATGCGATCGGCGGGTGCGAGAGGAAGAGCGACCAACTGGATGCGCAGGACACCGCCTTCCGAGGGGACGACGGCGACCGCCGCGTGGAACAGCTCGCCTTCGGCTCCCGTCATCTCGAGCGGGATCTGATCCGTGTTGGCGGTCGCCTTCGCGAGCGAGTACTGCGAGGGGAAGAGAGGCGCCTGGCCTGAAGTGCCTCGTGCCGTGGCGCGGAGTTCACCCGTCGCATCGTAGATCGCGAAGGAGAAGTCTCGAGGCTGCTCATCGCGCGGGCTGTAGGTGGTGACGCCGTCGACCGTCACCGTGTCGAAGTAGCGGTCGACGAGATCGCTCGAGACCAGGGCGGGCAACTGGGCATCGATGTTCGCGACCAGGGCGTTGCGCAGGATCGGCACCGTGCCGATACCCGCGACGAGCAGCCCGAGCGCCAGCACCGCCACCGTGACGCCGGTGACCTTGGCCCGAAGGCTGATGCGCCGCCACCAGCCGGTGACCGCATCGGGCTTGTGCGCCATGCGGTCCTCCCCGGTGCGGCGACTGCGCCGCGAGGCGGCGTCGTTGGTGGTGCGGTGGTCGTCAGACCGTCTTGCCGACCTTCAGCATGTAGCCGAAGCCGCGCTTGGTCTGGATGAGCGACTCCTCGGTGTGCGGGTCGATCTTGCGACGCAGGTAGGAGATGTAGCTCTCGACGATGCCGGCGTCACCGTTGAAGTCGTACTCCCACACGTGGTCGAGGATCTGCGCCTTCGACAGCACGCGGTTGGGGTTGAGCATCAGGTAGCGCAGCAGCTTGAACTCGGTCGGGCTCAGCTCGATCGGTTCCTTGCCGACATGAACGTCGTGCGTGTCCTGGTCCATGGACAGCTCGCCGGCGCGGATGATCGACTCCTCGTCGGCCTGCATCGTACGGCGGAGGATGGCCTGAGCCCTGGCGACGATCTCGTCGAGGCTGAAGGGCTTGGTGACGTAGTCGTCGCCACCCGCGTTGAGTCCCTCGATCTTGTCCTCGGTGCCGTCCTTCGCCGTGAGGAACAGGATGGGCGCCGTGAATCCCGCACCGCGGAGGCGCTTGGTCACGCTGAACCCGTTCATGTCGGGCAGCATGACGTCCAGGATGATGAGGTCGGGTTCCTCTTCGAGGACGGCCGAGATCGTGGCGGCGCCGTTGGCGACCGTCTTCACCTGGAATCCGGCGAAGCTGAGACCCGTGGAGAGCAGGTCGCGGATGTTGGGTTCGTCGTCGACGACCAGGATGCGCGGAGCAGTCATGTCCCCATTATGGTGACTTCGGCCATGGGGATGCTGACTATTGTGCGGAACGGCGTGGAGTCGCCCCTTCGGGAAGCGTGCGCACGCATCCTCCGATGCTGTGTGCACAGTCCGTAGGAGCGAGATCGTCCCGGGGGTGGATGCGCCGCACAGGTGCACGGGGGAGGATCGATGCATGAGCTGGAACGAGGACGTCACCGTCGCCCCCGGAAGCCCTGAAGCCCCCGGAAGCCCTGAAGCCCCCGGAAGCACCGTCACCCTGCCGGACGCGCCTGATGTCGATCAGGTCGCCTATCATCGGCTGGCGCATCTGCGTCCGCGGTATCGCTGGTGGCGCATGCTGCTGACCGGACTCGTCGGCATCACCCTCTACGTCGCGATCCTCGTGATCGTGATCGTGCCGTTGGCCATCGTGTCGATGTTCGTCCCCGGGTGGGGTGTCGAATCGCAGACGCTCCTCACCACCTCGCAGTTCTTCGACCTCGACCGGCCGTGGCTGCTCGTCGCACTGGTGCTGCCGCTGATCCTGATGATCCCCGCACTGCTGCTGGCCTCGCGCATGGTGGAGGGTCGCGGTGTGGGGCTGCTGTCGTCGGTCACCGGACGGCTGCGGATGGGGTGGCTCGGAAAGAGCCTGCTGCTGGCGCTCGCCGTGTTCGCCGTCTACTTCGCTGTGGTGCTGGGCTGGTCGGCCCTGAGCGGCGATGCGGTCGTCGCGGACTTCTCCCACCCCAGGCTCTGGACGATGGTGCTGCTCGTGCTGCTGCTCATCCCTTTTCAAGCCGCCGCGGAGGAGTATGTGTTCCGCGGATACCTGATGCAGTTGGTCGGGAGCTGGCTCCGTCATCCCGCCTTCGCGATCCTGCTGCCCGTGCCGCTGTTCGTGCTCGGTCACGGCTACGACATCTGGGGCGCGGCGAGCGTGGGCATGTTCGCGATCGTCGCCGCCTGGCTGACCTGGCGTACGGGGGGACTCGAAGCCGCGATCTCCCTGCACATCGTCAACAACGTGCTCATCTTCCTGCTCGGATCCGTCACGCTGGTCGATGCCAACGCGACTTCGGGGACCGCCGTCGACCTGCTCGCCTCGGCACTGGCCATGGTCGTCTACGCCCTGCTCGCCGACCGCTGGGCTGCAAGGCTCGGGATCGCACGCACGGCCCGGGCCGCATCAGCGCCGGCCGGAGTGCTCGGAACCCATCGACTGGGCGGCGTACTGCACGGCCGCACCACCGGAGCATGATCTCCCGAGGTCAGGCGGCGATCGCGTCCGAGTCCATGATCGTGTAGCTGTAGCCCTGCTCGGCCAGGAAGCGCTGACGGTTCTGGGCGTAGTCCTGGTCGATGGTGTCGCGGGCCACGAGGGTGTAGAAGCTCGCGGTGTGGCCCGACTGCTTCGGGCGCAGCAGGCGGCCCAGACGCTGGGCTTCCTCCTGACGCGATCCGAACGACCCGGACACCTGGATCGCGACGGAAGCCTCGGGGAGGTCGATCGAGAAGTTCGCCACCTTCGACACCACGAGCAGCGAGATGTCGCCTTCACGGAACGCACGGTAGAGCTCTTCGCGCTCGTCGACCGGGGTCGCGCCGGTGATCTGCGGGGCGTTCAGGGCCTCGGAGAGCGACTCGAGCTGATCGAGGTACTGCCCGATCACGAGGATGCGTTCGCCCTCGTGCTTCGCGATGAGCTCGCGCACGGCCTGGACCTTCGCCGGGGCGGACGCCGCGAGACGATACCGCTCATCGTCGGTCGCCGCGGCGTACTCGAGCCGGTCGTCCGGCGGCAGATCGACGCGCACCTCGTAGCAGGCGGCGGGGGAGATGAAGCCCTGCGCTTCGATCTGCTTCCAGGGGGCGTCGAAGCGCTTCGGGCCGATCAGGCTGAAGACGTCGCCCTCGCGACCGTCCTCGCGCACGAGGGTGGCGGTGAGGCCGATGCGGCGGCGCGCCTGCAGGTCGGCGGTCAGCTTGAAAACCGGCGCGGGGAGCAGGTGGACCTCGTCGTACACGATGAGCCCCCAGTCGAGCGCGTCGAGCAACGCCAGGTGGGCGTACTCGCCTTTGCGCTTCGCGGTGAGGATCTGGTATGTCGCGATGGTGACGGGCTTGACCTCTTTCGCCTGGCCCGAGTACTCGCCGATCTCCTCGGGGGTCAGACTGGTGCGCTTGAGCAGTTCGTCGCGCCACTGCCGCGCCGACACCGTGTTCGTGACGAGGATCAGCGTCGTCGTCTTGGTCGCGGCCATCGCGCCGGCGCCCACGATCGTCTTGCCGGCACCGCAGGGCAGCACGACCACGCCCGATCCGTCCTTCGCGAAGGCGTCAACGGCATCCTGCTGGTAGGGACGGATGTGCCAGCCGTCCTCGGCGAGGTCGATCTCGTGCGGGGTGCCCGGGGTGTATCCGGCGAGGTCTTCGGCGGGCCAGCCGATCTTCAACAGCTCCTGTTTGATCTGCCCGCGCGCCCAGGCATCGACGACGAACGTCTCCGGTGTCGGGTGCCCGATGAGCAGCGGCTGGATGCGCTTGTTGTTCGCGACCTGCGCCAGCACCGCGGGGTCGGAGGAGCGCAGGATGAGCGTTCCCTCCTCATCGCGTTCGATGACCAGACGCCCGTAACGGTTGACGGTCTCGCGCAGATCGACGGAAACCGAGGGTGGCACCGGGAAGCGCGACCAGCGGTCCAGAGTCTCGAGCATGTCCTCGGCGGTGTGCCCTGCGGCGCGGGCGTTCCACAGACCCAGACGCGTGATCCGGTACGTGTGGATGTGCTCGGGAGCCCGTTCCAGTTCGGCGAAGATCGCCAGTTCATGCCGGGCGCTCTCGGCATCGGCATGGGCGACTTCGAGCAGCACGGTGCGATCGCTCTGGACGATCAGGGGGCCATCAGACATAGCTCACCAGTTTAGCGGTCGTGCGGGGTGCGAGGCCTATGACGCGACGATCGTCGCTGTGAGGATGCTCGACACGGGAAGTGTCCGTTCGACATCGGCTGCACGGTCGCGCCCGCGGAGTCGGCCACCGCCCATCCCGGTCGCTTCCAGGAGGAGTTGTCGGGTGGACCCGTCCGGCATCCCCACCGTGACTTCGAGGACCGACTTCGCCCGCACGGCCGCTTCGAGCTCGCGGTCGAGCCACGCGGCGTCGGCATCGGGCCCCTGGTGGGACCGGAGCCGCGTGATCAGCGGCATGAGGTCGGTGGAGTCTCCGCTCGGAGCGGGGGCAGGGGGAGCGGGGTGGCGCTCCCGCACCAGGAGGGATCCGTCGGGGCCGACGAGCGTCGCGGGGTACCGCGCGTCTGTGAGAGCCCAGTACACCGTGTCGCGTCCGACGCGTGTGGTCAGGGAATCGAGATGCGCCGACAGGGCCAGCGGACGCAGCGACTGGTCCACCGCCATCGCCTGGATGAGGTGAGCGTCGGAGCTCTCGATCCGCGTGCGGCCGGTCTCGTCGTCCGTCGCGACGCGGACCAGTCCGTGACGCTGCGCTGTCTGCGCGATCAGGTAGCCGAGGGGCTGCGGGATTCCCGTGAGGGAGACGGAGGTGAGGAAATCGAGGATCGACGCCTCGGTCTCGCCGGCGACGAACGCGTGCGCCACGGACTCGGAGGTGAAACGGTACGACGACGCCTGAGCCGCGGACTCACGGGCGGCGATCGTGCGCAGCCGCACATCCAGCGCCGGCTGCAGCGGACCCGGTGCGATCGCGGTCAGGTCGTTCTGCAGGAAGATGCGATCGACCTCGGCCGGCAGCAGTCGCGCGAGAGCCTCGGCCTCCGCGTCGCCTCCGCGTCGCAGGCTCACCGCCCATGCGGGTTCGGTGCCGTCTTCGGCGATCAGGCCGAGGAGCGCGGCCGCATCCTGCAGGACGTGCGCACGCTCGGCCCAGGTGGGATCCCAGGGGTGGGCGAACGGCCAGGCCTCCGGAGGAACCCATCCGCCGCCTGCGGAACGGACACCACGGGGAAGGGCGTCCCGGAATGCGGTGACCAAGACAGCCCATCGGTCCGCTGCCGACGAACGCAGCCATTCCTCTGCGGACTGGCTCGATCGCAGCCGCCGGTCCGCGGACACGGCGAGCCCGGCCTGGAGGGCGATCGCGGCGAGGGTGTCGACGATCTCGGTGGGGACGCCGGCCTCCGCCAGCTGGCGCTTCTCACCCGCGCTGACGCCGCCGCCGGTGAGGAGGGCGAAGGGGCTCTCCCTCGCGATCAGGAGCAGGTCGGCGAGGACGGCCACTGTCGTGAAGGCGCGCTCGGCCGCGTGCGCCGCGGCGGTCTCCGAGGACGGAGACGCCGGTGCCGCGGCGGGCGGGAGGGGGATCGAGCGCCCGGCGATCGCGGTCACGACCGGTGGATAGGGGGTGCCGTCCGGGCGGAGCAGTGCGAGCGCCGTCAGCTGTTCCCGGTCCTGCCCGGCTTCGCCGCCGGACGCGGCGTCGAGCAACGCGCGCGCTTCGGATGCCGTGAGCGCGGGCAGGACACGCGACAGCGACGCCGGATCGAGCAGTGCCTCGGCGGCGTCGAAGAAGTCGTGCCACGGGGCGTCGGCGCGCACGGCCCGTGCCGCGAAGAGGCGGAGGAGGTCTTCGTCGCGCGCCGCCGCCAGCCAATCGGCCAGCGGTCGCGCGTGGGTGCTCATGGGCGTGGCCTCAGGAACGCGACGACGCGCGGCCCTTCCGGATGAAGCTCATCGTCAGGAGCGTGATGATCATGAGGAACGCCACCGGCAGTCCCCAATAGGGGATCGCGGCGATCACGGGCCAGATACCCTCGCCGAATGCGGCCTGCCCCATCCCGAGCGCCGTGCCGATGATGATCGCGAAGAAGCACACCACCGACGCTGCGGCGATTCCGAGCGCGGTGAACGCCAGGATGCGATCCAGCCGGCGGATGGGAACCTCCGGTTCCGAGTTCTGCGTGCTCATCCGCATCAGCCTACTCGCACTGAGGCTTCTGCTCTGCGCGCGCCGCGACCGGTAGGCTGGGGGCACGCGCACGAGCGCGTCCACTGTTCTGCATATCGATCTCAGCGAGGTTCTCCCATGCCCACCGGCAAGGTCAGGTTCTACGACGAAGACAAGGGTTTCGGCTTCATCGCCAGCGATGACGGCCAGGACGTCTTCCTGCACGCCTCCGCGATGCCTGCCGGCACCGCGGTGAAGGCCGGTGCGCGCGTGGAGTTCGGCGTGGCCGACGGCAAGCGCGGGCTGCAGGCGCTGTCGGTACGTGTGCTCGAAGCGCCGCCCAGCCTCTCGAAGGCCAAGCGCAAGCCGGCTGACGACATGGCCATCATCGTCGAGGACCTCGTGAAGCTCCTCGACGGCATCGGCGGGGATCTGCGCCGTGGACGCTACCCCTCCTCCGCTCAGGGTCGCAAGATCGCGGCCGTCCTGCGCAAGGTCGCTGATGACCTCGAAGCCTGACGCCGACGCGCGTCTCCTCGACGCCCATGATCTCGCGCTGGCCGCGCTGGCCGAGATCACTCCGGCGTCCACCGTCGGCCCCGCCGCCGGATATCTCGCCGAGGACGACGGGTCGGTGTCGCTGCGCTTCGAGAACCGGCTCGCCGGCTACCCGGGGTGGTACTGGACGGTGACCGTCGCTCGCGTCGAAGGCGAGGAGCCGACGGTACTCGAGGTCGAGCTCCTTCCGGGTGACGGCGCTCTCCTGGCCCCGGAGTGGGTGCCGTGGGCCGAGCGTCTCGCCGAGTACCGCGCGCATCAGGTCGAACTCGCCGAGGCGGCCGCGGCCGCCGGGGACGATGCGGTCGGCGAGGTAGCGCTCGACGCCGACGAGGACGGTGTCCTCGAGGACGACGACCTCGACGATGACGATGACGATGACGATGACGACGGTGAGGCCGACATCCTGCACGCCGGCGACCTGGACGGCGTCGATATCGACGAACTCGATGAGGGCGCCGCCGACGACGAAGAGTCGGAAGACGAAGAGTCGGAAGACGAAGAGTCGGAAGACGAAGAGTCCGACGACGACGCCGACGCCCTCGATGAGGACGCCGGCGAGGTCGACGAGGAGGAGTGACGCCGGGCGCTCAGGCGCCCAGGTTCTCCAGGACATACTCGATCGATCGGGTCAGCTGGCGCACGTCATCCGGCTCGATCGAGACGAACGTCGCCACCCGCAGCTGGTTGCGCCCGAGCTTCCGATACGGCTCCGTGTCGACGATGCCGTTGGCGCGGAGGGCCTTGGCGATCGCCGCGGCGTCGATGCTGTCGTCGAAGTCGATCGTCGCGACCACGGGGGAGCGGTGCGACGCGTCCGTGACGAAGGGCGTGGCGACCGAAGACGCCTCGGCCCAGTCGTACAGAACCGAAGACGACTCGGAGGTGCGTGCAGCCGCCCAGCCGAGCCCGCCGTTGTCGAGGATCCAGCGGAGCTGGTTGTCGAGGAGGTGCAGGGTCGTGAGCGCGGGGGTGTTCAGCGTCTGGTTGAGGCGCGAGTTGTCGACCGCGTTCTTCAGGCTCAGGAACTCCGGGATGTAGCGACCCGATGCCGCGATGCGCTCGATGCGCTCGACGGCAGCCGGCGAGACCGCGGCGAACCACAGGCCGCCGTCGGAGCCGAGGTTCTTCTGCGGCGCGAAGTAGTACACGTCGGCCTGAGCGGCGTCGAAGTCGATGCCTCCCGCGGCACTCGTCGCATCGATGACGGTCAGGGCGCCGTCGGCGGCGATGCGCTGGATCGGAGCGGCGACGCCGGTCGAGGTCTCGTTGTGCGGCCAGGCGTACACATCCACGCCCTCCACGACCTCGGCGACGGTGAGCGAACCGGGCTCGGCCTTGCGCACATCGGGCGCCTCGAGCCAGGGGGCGCCTGCGGAAGCGGCGAACTTCCCGCCGAACTCGCCGAAGACGAGGTTCTGGCTGCGCTGCTCGATGAGGCCGAAGGCCGCAGCGTCCCAGAAGGCCGTCGATCCGCCGTTGCCCAGGATGATCTCGTATCCCTCGGGAATGCGGAACAGAGCGGCGAGCTGCTCGCGGATGCTGCCGACGAGGTTCTTCACGGGCGCCTGTCGATGGGATGTCCCCAGGATCGAGGCTCCCGACGTGACCAGCGCCTCGAGCTGCGCAGGGCGCACCTTCGAGGGACCGCAGCCGAAGCGGCCGTCGATGGGCAGGAGGTCACGGGGAATCTCGATCGCCATGCGTCGATTCTAGGGGGCGCCCGGCATGTCTCCGGACCGCAGCGAGTCCGATGTCGGTCCGGGAATGTAGGCTTGCCTAAGAACCTCGGAGGGCCTGCACATGACCGACCTGATCGACACCACGGAGATGTACCTCCGCACCATCCTCGAACTCGAGGAGGAGAACATCGTGCCGCTGCGCGCGCGCATCTCCGAGCGCCTCGGCCACTCGGGGCCGACCGTGTCGCAGACCGTCGGTCGGATGGAGCGCGACGGACTCGTCATCGTCTCGGAAGACCGCACGCTCGAGCTCACCGACGCCGGCCGTCGCAAGGCGGTCGACGTGATGCGCAAGCACCGTCTCGCCGAGCGTCTGCTCTCCGATGTGATCGGACTCGACTGGGCGTTCGTGCATGAAGAGGCCTGCCGGTGGGAGCACGTGATGAGCGAGCAGGTGGAACGTCGCCTGGTAGAGCTGCTCGGACACCCGACGGAATCGCCGTACGGCAACCCGATCCCCGGTCTCGACCAGCTCGGCGACGTGCCGGCGCGCACCTTCGACGAGGGGGTCATCGGTCTCGTCCAGCGTCTCAATGCGGCGGGGGAACCGGTCGAGGGCACGGTCCGTCGTCTCGCCGAGCCCGCGCAGGTCGACCCCGAGCTTCTCGAGCAGCTGCGCGATGCGGGAGTCGTTCCCGGAGCGCACGGCGACTTCCGCTTCAGCGAGGGTTACGTGCTCATCCAGATGGACGGCAAGGAAGACGGCCTCGAGCTCCCGGTGGAGCTGGCATCGCACATCTTCCTGGTGGGCGAACCGGCCTGATCCCGCGCGGAAACCGGGTGCGACACCGCCACGGAGACGGGGCGTCGCGGGCTTCTGCGAGGATTGCCAGTTTCCCAGGGTGACATGATCGTTATCTTCCGGTAACCTCGGTCAAGTCGCCAGCGAAGAAGCCCGCTGGAGATGAACCCGCGAAGATCGCCTTCCAGGCTCGTCGTCTTCACGGCAGGAACGCACAAAGTACCCGAGCTACATTCGTGCCACGAGAGCAGAGTGCCGACGAGCCAGCGCTGACCCGAACAGCGTGAGGGCCCAGGAGGACCAAGTTTTGGCCGCAGACATCGAACCGCCCGCGAAGAAGACATCTGAAGACCGCGTACCCGCCCGCCGCACCGGCGCGAGGGTGAGTGCTCGCAAGGCCGTCAAGCCACTCCGATCCATCGCCATCTTCGGGGCCGTCGGCGCACTCGTCGCCGGCATCGCCCTGCCCGCTTTCGCCTCGTCGAAGCCGAGCGAGGCTGCGCCGACGACCGTGCAGCAGCTTGCTGCCGTCGACGCACAGTCGCTCGTCGTCGCCTCCCAGGCCACCGCGGCGCCGCTCGCTCGCGGCACGTTCAGTGCGACGACTCCCGAGGAGATCGCGAAGAAGAAGGCAGAAGAGGCTGCTGCCGCCCGTGCCGCTGCCGCTGCCGCTTCCACCGCATCGACTTCCTCCCGCTTCAACACCGCGGGCTACGCGCTCACGTCGCCGGGATCGGGTGAGGTGCGCTATCCGCTTCCGATGGGATCGTGGAACGTCAGCCGTACCGTGGGCGGTGGGCACAACGGTGCCGACATGCTCGCCCCGGCCGGCACCCCGATCTATGCGGCTGCCGCCGGTGTGGTCCGCGCCTCCGCAGAGAGCATCGGCGGCTACGGCGTGGCCGTGATGCTCGACAGCGTCGTGGGTGGTCAGCGTCTGCAGACCACGTACGGCCACATGCTCTACGGTTCGCGTCAGGTACAGGTCGGCCAGACGGTCTCCGCCGGACAGCTGATCGGCTACGTCGGCAGCACCGGTCGCTCGACCGCGAACCACCTCCACTTCGAGGTCTGGATCAACGGCGGACTCGTCGAGCCGATGTCCTGGCTCTCCGTCAACGCCGGCTGATTTCCGGACACGCCTCCTTCCATTCATCCGCCGTTTCGCCCTGCACCCAGGGGGATGGGTTAGCCTGATCCCGTTGTCGTACAGGTGGGAGAGGCTGATGGAGCGAATACCGACCATCCGAACCATGGATGCCCTCGGTCGTCACGTCCTTCTGCATAGCCCGCAGGGATGCCACGGCGTTGCCGTGCGCGAAAGGCGCTGTCTTTAGACGGCGCCTTTTTTCGTCCCCGCGTTCGATCTGCCTCCTGCACGACCTCGTGTGAGTCGAGAGTGCCGGGAAGCCGTCCCGGCGGATCGAGAGGATGACGAATGCGCACACTGGTCCTGAATGCCGGATACGAACCGCTCGCGATCGTGTCGTTCAAACGAGCCCTGGTGCTGGTGATGAACGACAAGGCGACCGTGATCGAACGCGTGGAGGAAGACCCCGTCTGGGGCACCCACGGCGTCTACGATCGCCCGGCTGTCATCATCCTGGCGCGTTATGTGCGGGTTCCGACGAGCAGGCGCGTGCCGGTCACGCGTCGCGGTGTGCTGCGCCGCGACAACCACCGCTGCGGTTACTGCGGCAAGGCGGCGTCGACGATCGATCACGTGCTGCCGCGTTCGCGCGGGGGAGCGGACTCCTGGGAGAACCTCGTCGCCTGCTGCCTCCGCTGCAACAACGTCAAGAGCGATCGCACACCGCAGGAGATGCGCTGGCAGTTGCGCTTCACTCCGCGTCCTCCGCACGGCACCGCCTGGACGGTGCGGGGGACCGAACGCAGCGATCCACGGTGGGAGCCCTACCTGGCGCTCGCCGCCTGAGACGTCGAAGAGGGGCCACCCTTCGGATGGCCCCTCTTCGACGTCGTGCCCGCGACAGGATTCGAACCTGCGACCTGCCCTTTAGGAGAGGGCTGCTCTATCCCCTGAGCTACGAGGGCGTGCACCCAGTCTAAGCGACCGGATGCACGCCGCCACGTCTCAGTCCTCTCCGCGCCGCCACAGCTTCGACGGCCACCAGATGGCTTTGCCGATGTCGTAGGTCAGGGCGGGAACCAGCAGCGAGCGGACGACGAAGGTGTCGAGGAGCACGCCGAAGGCCACGATGAAGGCCAGCTGCACGAGGAAGAGGATCGGGATCACCGACAGTGCGGCGAAGGTCGCGGCGAGGACGAGACCCGCCGAGGTGATCACCCCGCCCGTGATCGAGAGCCCACGCAGGATGCCCTCCCGAGTCCCGTGCGCCTTCGATTCCTCACGGACGCGCGTCATGAGGAAGATGTTGTAGTCGATGCCGAGCGCGACGAGGAACACGAACCCGAAGAGCGGAACCGCGGGGTCGGCGCCAGGGAACGCGAAGATCCCGTTGAAGACGAGGGCGGAGACCCCCATCGCCGTGCCGAAGGAAAGCACCGTCGTGAGGATCAGCAGCACCGGTGCGAGGATCGACCGCAGCAGCAGCATCAGGATGAACATGATCACCACGAGGATCACCGGGATGATGAGGTTCCGGTCGTGGATCGATGCATCGTTCGTGTCGATCGACGTGGCCGTGACACCGCCCACGAGCGCGCCCATGCCGTCGAGTTCGCCACGCAGCTCGCGCACGGTCGACGCGGCGGCGGCGGAGTCGGCGGCATCGGTCAGGGTGCCCTGCAGGAGCACCTCTCCGTCGACCGTCGTCGGCTCGGGTGCGGGCGTGCCGGGTGCTCCGATCGCCGAGATGCCGTCCTCGGTGACGGGGGCGCTGCCGCTGGGCGAGTCGGCGGCCGTCACGGAGACCCCGTCGACACCGTCGTTCGCGAGCAGGACGTCAGCCGCATCCTGCAGCCGATCCTCCTTCACCACCACGTATACGGGGCTTCCGGATCCACCGGGGAAGTGCTCGCCGAGCGCGACCTGTCCGTCGCGGGCCTCCGACGCGCCGAGCACCAGGTCGGACTGCGGCACGCCATCGGCGTCGAGCTGGGTGATGCCCGCCGCCCCAGCCAGGAGCACGAGCGTCGTCACGATCCAGATCACCCGTGGACGGCGCTTGATGAGGCCGGCGAGACGTGCCCACAGGCCCGTCGTGCGCATGCCGTGCTCGGCGGCGACGACCTCCGGTTCGAAGCGGGGGCGCCGCGGCCAGAACACCGCGCGGCCGAAGAGCAGCAGCAGCGACGGCAACAGGGTGAGAGCCGAGAGCATCGCGAACACGATGCCGATCGCCGCGACCGGCCCCAGGGTGCTGTTCGACTTCAGATCGCTGAGCAGCAGACAGAGGAGTCCGGCGATCACGGTGCCGCCCGAGGCGACGATCGGTTCGACCGAGCCCTTCCATGCCGCCATGACCGCCGTTCCCTTGTCCTGCGCGATGCGCAGCTCCTCTCGGAAACGCGCGACGAACAGCAGCGCGTAATCGGTGGCGGCGCCGATCACGAGGATGAAGAGGATCCCCTGTGTCTGACCGCTGAGCAGCAGCACCTCGAACTTCGCCAGCCACCACACCACGAGCAGAGCCACGCAGAGGGCGAACAGGCTCGTCGACAGCACGACGAGTGGCAGGAGGAACGATCGGTAGACCAGCACCAGGATGACGAGGACCGCGAGGAGGGCGACGCCGAGGAGCAGCCCGTCGATGCCGGCGAAACCGGCCACCAGGTCGGCGCTGAAGCCGGCGGGTCCTGTGATGTACACGGTGACCCCGTCGGGGACCGCGTCGCGCAGTTCCTCGCCGAGAGCCGTCGTCACGTCCGCGAGCTCGGCATCGGCGTCGATCGGGATGAACGCCTGCACCGCCTGCCCGTCATCGGAGGGGAGCGCCGGAGAGACCTCGTCGCCGACGCCTTCCACCTTCGGCGCATTCGCGACGGCGTCGGAGATCGCGTCGATCTCCGACGCCGTGAGCGCGTCGTCGGACGTGAACACGGCGATCGCCGGGATGGAGTCGCTGTCGTTGAACTCCCCGAGAAGCTTCTGCACCTGGGTGGCATCCGCCGATTCGGGGAGGTAGGTCGTCTGCTCGTTGGAGGACACCTCGTCGACCTTGCCGAACAGGGGCCCTCCGAGTGAGGCACCCACCAGCCAGACGAGGATCAGCGCCACGGGGAGGAAGATCCGCACCCAGGAGTGTCGTCGTGAACGCTCCCTCGCGGGCGGGGTCGGCGTGGCATCGGGGCGGGACATCGGGTTCCTTTCGGGCGGAGCTGGGGGTCAGGAGATCCAGGCGAGGATGAGGATCATCGTCGCGAGGAAGCCGGCGAAGTAGTTCAGGGCGATGAAACGTCGCCAGGCGCGGTTCGTGGAGGCGGAGGTCTCGTCGGTCACGTTCCACCACGGCGCCGCGTTGACGATGTAGGGCAGCGCGAGGGCGGCGGCGAGCGTGCCCGGCCAGGGGGTCAGCAGCATCGCCGCCCCCGCGATCACCCACAGCGACACCGACAGTCGCACCGTCGCGCGTGCGCCGATGACCGTCGCGATAGACGAGATCCCGGCTTCCCGGTCAGGGCCGATGTCCTGCACGGCTCCGAAGGCGTGGGCGGCCATGCCCCACAGGAAGAAGGCGCCGAGCGTGATCGCCGCGCCGACGGTCACGGGCGCCTCGGCCAGGGCGAGCCCGACGATGGCGGGGCTCACGAAGTGCGTACTGGAGGTGACGGAATCCAGGAACGGGCGCTCCTTGAATCGGAGGACAGGCGCGGAGTAGGCGATGACCGCGAACACGCTGACCGTCAGCCAGAGCCACGACGCCGGGTTTCCCACCACGACGAGGTAGACCAGGAAAGGGATGTTGGTCGCCGCGGCCGTCCACAGCGTCGCTCGATGGATGCGAGGGGCGAGGAGAGCCCCTTCGATGCCGCCCTTGCGCGGGTTCGCCAGATCGGAGGCGTAGTCGAAGACATCGTTGATCCCGTACATCGCGAGGTTGTAGGGGATCAGGAAGTACAGCGTGCCGATCACGAATGTCAGATCGATCTCGCGGGTGCTGAGGAGGTAGGCGGCGGCGAAGGGGAAGGCGGTGTTGATCCAGCTGATCGGACGCGACGACAGGATGATCTGGGCGATGTCTCGTCCGATGCTGCTCGGCGGAGCTGCGGCGGTGCTCATCGTGAAGTCTCCTCATCGATCGGTCGACGATCCTGCGCCCGCCGCCGGGCACGCATCGCGGTCCACAGGGCCGGGAGGAGCAGCGCCCCCGCGAGCGGATAGGCGAAGTCCTCGATCGGAGCCAGGCCGACGTGCACGCCGAGCAGCGGGTCCTGCGCATAGTGGAACAGGCCGCTCGCGATCATCGCGGTATCGAACGCCGCGGTGAGCACGAACAGCACGACCACGGTCAGCAGCACGGCGAGCGGGCGCGGGCCGCGCGTGCGGGAGGCGAGCGCGAGCCCGATTCCGCCCAACGTGGCGACAGCCACGAAGCAGGCGGAGAGCTGGAGGTAGGTCATGATGCCTCCGTCTCGTCGCGCCGCCGCGCTCGGCGTCGGGAGATGACCCGGGCGGATCCGGTGTAGATCACCATGGTGCACACCACGAGGAACACCAGGAACACGGGTTCCTCGATGGGAAGCTCGGGGGCCAGGAGCAGACCCGACGCGATCGCGCCCTCGCCCCGGAAGAAGATCCCGTTGGCGATGCCCGCCACGTCCCAGAGCAGGAAGAAGACGAGGCCGACGGCCGTGACGACCGCGGCCGACACCGCGTCGCGCCAGAAGAAGAGGCGGAACCGCCAATCCAGCAGCAGCATGCAGCTCAGCGACAGGAGGAGAGCCGCCAGATACACGGCGCCCATCAGGGCGCCTCCGTCACGGCAGCGGAAGAGCCGGGAACGGGGAGCGGGCCGGGGGAGTGGTCGCCGCGGACGCGCTTGAGGACGATCTCCGCACTGATCAGGCACATCGGGACACCGACGCCGGGCGCGGTGGTGGCCCCGGCGTAGAACAGGCCCTGCACGCGCCGAGAAGCGTTCTGCGCGCGGAACATCGCGCTCTGCGAGAGGATGTGCGCCGGCCCCAGCATTCCTCCGCGCCAGGAGTGATAGTCGTCGCGGAAGTCTGCGGGACCGGTCGTCTCGCGCACGACGATGCGTTCGCGGAGGTCGGGGATCCCCGCCCACGCCGCGATCTGATCGATCGCCGCATCCGCGGCGCGCTCGATCTCGGGCGATCCCGCTCCGTCGGGTCCGCCGTGTCCGAGATCGACGTCCGCCGGGACCGGGATCAGCACGAACAGGTTCTCGCTGCCGGCAGGGGCCACGTCGGGATCCGTTGCGCTCGGCCGGCACACGTAGATCGATGCCGGCTCGGGAACGGTCGGCGTGGCACCGAAGATCGCGTCGAAGTTCGCGTCCCAGTCGTCGGTGAAGAACAGGGAGTGGTGCGGCAGCTCGGGGAGTGTGCCGCGAACCCCGAGCATCACGAGGATTCCGCCCGGTCCGCTGGTGCGCCGTGCCCACCACGACTCGGGGTAGGTCTGCAGCGAGGGGGGAAGCAGCGCCGTCTCCGTGTGGTGCAGATCGGCCGCCGAGACCACCACATCGGCGCTCTCCGTGTGCGTGGAGCCGGAGGCGTCGACCCAGCCCACGCCGGTCACGTAGGTACCGTCGCCGCCGTCCTGGGTGCGGATTCCGGTGACTTCCGCCCCGGTCTCGATGCGGACCCCCGCGTCGCGCGCCAGCGCCTCGATCCGCTCGATCACCCGCCAGAAGCCGCCCTGCGGATAGCTGACTCCCTGGTCGAGATCGAGGGCGCTCATCAGGTGGTACATCGCCGGCGCGCTTCGCGGGTCGGTGCCGAGGAACACTGCGGGATAGCCCAGGATCTGTCGGACCACGGGGTGCGTGAAGCGCCGGGCCGCGAAGGACTGCAGGCGTGTTCCGAGCAGGGCGGAGAGGCGCGGCAGTGCTCGGAGGACCTCGGGGGCGAGGAGCGAACGCATGCGTGTGAAGGGGTTGTAGAGGAAGTACTTCTGCGCCATCGCTCCGGCATGCTGCGCGGAGTCGAGGTAGGCGTCCAGCGTCGCCGTGGAGCCGGGCTCCAGTGCTTCGAAGAGTCCAGTGACCTGATCGCGTCCTGCGGGGACGGTCACGGGACCGGATCCGCCACCGACCGCATCCGGGTCGCGGAACACCCGGTATCCCGGATCGAGGGGGATGAGATCGAGCTGCGCCTCGGTCGTGGTGCCCATCATCTCGAAGAAGTGGTCGAAGACCTCGGGCATCAGATACCAGGACGGCCCGGAGTCGAAACGGAAGCCGTCGCGTTCGATCGTCCCGGCGCGGCCGCCGACGCGATCGTTCTTCTCGAGGATCACGACCTCGTGCCCGTCCCGGGCGAGCAGTCCCGCGGTCGCGAGACCGGCGACTCCGGCACCGATCACCACAACCCGGCTCATCGGTCCCGCTCCATCGCTGTGACGAGCACGGACCGCGCGGCGAGAGCGGCTTTGATCGGATCCGGAACGCGTACCCGGCGTCGGTAGAGGACGTCGGCGGGGGTCTGTGCCACACGGCGGGTCAGAGCGGCGAACAGAGCCAGGGCGCTGCGCACCGCCGCGCGGGCGTCCTTCGGCAGCAGGGGGATAGCGTCACGCGCGTCGGCCAGTTGCCGGAACACGGTCTGCACCCATGCGTCCCGGTCGGCATCGGTCAGACGCGCAGCGCCGCCGAGGTAGCCGCGGTGCAGGCGGTCGGTGTCATCGGCGAGGTCGCGCAGGAAGTTCACGTTCTGGAAGGCCGCACCGAGCTGACGGGCGCCGTGCCGCAGCGTCGCGAGGTCTTCGGGCGCGCGTTCGGTATTCCGGAGGAACACCCGCAGGCACATGAGACCGACGACTTCGGCGGAGCCGTAGACGTACGCCGCGTGGGCTTCGACGTCATAGGCGGCGAAGCCGGCGTCTTCGTCGATGTCTGCGCGCATCGAGTCGAAGAACGGCTGCGTCAGGTCCTCGCCGATCCCGCACTCGCGCGCGGTCCGCGCGAACGCATGCAGGATGAGATCGCTGCTGTAGCCGCTGCGCATCGAACGATGCGTCTCCGCGATGTAGGAGTCGAGCGCGGCGGATTGCGCGGTCACGTCCAGACCAGCTTCGGCGGCGACGCCGTCGACGATCTCATCGGCGATGCGCACCATCGCATAGATGTTGCGGACGTGCTGGCGATGACGGCGTCCCAGAAGACGGGTCGCGAGTCCGAACGACGTCGAATAGCTGCGGATGACATCGGTCGTCGCGATCTCCGCCGTGCGGTTGAAGCGCCGGAGGGCGGTGCTGTCCCGACGATCGGCCGCGTCCGCGTTCACCGACTGCGACTTCCGACTCGGGAGGCGAGGGTGCGCAGTACCTGTCCGGCCGCCGGGGGCAGACCATCGGCTTCCGCTTCGAGGAGTGCGGCGTCCGTGGCATCGAGGTGCTCCTGCACCAAGCCTCGGACGAAGGTCTCCGAGCCGCATTCGCGCAGTCGATCACGGGCAGCGGCACCGTCGGTCGGGCTGAGATCCGGTCTTCCGAAGTGCAGTTCGATGTCGTCCCACTGGCTCGTCATGCGGGCGTAGGCGATGATCGCAGTCTCCTTGCCTTCGCGTAGATCCGAGAACGGGTCCTTGCCGTGCTCTTCCGGGTCTCCGAACACGGAGAGCAGGTCATCCTGTAGCTGATAGGCGAGGCCGAGGTGCAACCCGATCATGGCGAGATACTCCTCGGTCGCAGCCGACGAGGCGGCGAGCACCGCCGCAGCGCGCAGCGGGAGCACGAAGGAGTATGTCGACGTCTTGTACGCGCTCGTGGAGAGGATCGTGCGCAGATCGGGGGCGATGATGCCGTCGCTGAGGGCGACGTCGGCGTGCTCGCCGGCCACCGTCTCGAAGATGGTCTGTTCGAGCAGGCCGAGCAGACGATCGCGGGCTTCGGGCATCACGTCCGCTCGGGCGAAGCCCAGCACAGCCGACGACAGGAGCAGGTCTCCGAGCAGGATCGCGCTCGATCGGGCCCAGTGCAGGGCGGCTTCGGTCGGTCGCGCCGCGTGCTCGGCGACGAGCGCACCGATCAGATTGGGACGCCGTCGTCGCATCAGATCGCCGTCGATGACATCGTCGTGCAGCAGGAAGGCGAAGTGGAGAAGCTCGACATGGGCTGCGACATCGATGGCCGTGCGCGTCTCATCGGCGGTCAGGGGAGCGGGGGCCAACGCGTGCGTCAGATCCAGGAGGAGCCGGGGGCGGATGAGCTTTCCGCCGAGGGCGTGCTCCTCCGCGGCCCGCCACAGCCCCACGAACTCGTTCCCGTACCGCTCTGCGGCGGCGCTCCTCTCGGAGAATCGATGACGCAGCGCCTCCTCGATCCGCGTCGCGAGCGATTCCTCGGTCGTCGTCACGCTCATGCGTCACACCTCGCCGAGTTGTCGCAGCTGCGGCAGCTGCTCCACGAGCCAGGGGCTGAACGCGAAGGGTGCATGCGTGACAGCCTCGATCAGCGAATCGACTTCGACCCAGATCCATTCCGACACCTCATCGGGATTGGCGGCCGGGTCGCCGTCGAGGATCGTGACGTGCACGGGGCAGATCTCGTTCTCGACGATGCCACTCGCATCCACCGCGCGATAGCGGTAGTCGGGGAGTGCCATGCGGATCTCGGTGAGGTGGATGCCGAGCTCGCCGACGCCATGTCGGCGCACGGCCTCGTCCATCGTCTCGTCCGGTCGTGGATGACCGCAGAAGCTGTTCGTCCAGACGCCCGGCCACGTCTTCTTCGCGAGCGCTCGACGAGTGAGGAGCAGCCGCCCCTCCCTGTCGAGGACATAGCAGGAGAAGGCGAGATGCAGGGGAGTGTCTCTCGTGTGGACTTCGCTCTTCGGGAGCGTGCCGAGAGCTGTCCCGTCTTCGGCGAGGAGGGTCACGTCGTCCATGGCATCTCCCAGATCTCGAGCGTTCATATTTAGCTAACTTGGTGAGTAGTCAACTTAGCATGAAACTGTTGGTGTGTAACATGATCGCATGACCACGGAGCCCGGCACCAGCCCGCACGCGGGCGCGCAGGATTCGCTCCCCGTCGGCGACGGCGGATCGCGAACGTCCGCGGATACGCCTGACGGGCTCGTCCATTCGGCGATCTACGACGTCGAGGCAAGTGATCCCCGCAGCGTCCTGATCGATCGCAGCGGTGTTCCGCCGGAGGAGTTGAAGCAGATCGCCCGGGTGATGGAGTCGCTCGCCGGACTGCGCGAAGCCGAGCAGGCGCTGTCCCAGGCGTCACGTCGATACATGCGTCTGAATGAGACGGACATGCGTGCGTTGCACTATCTGATCGTGTGCGCGAACCGGAACCTGGTGGCGACGCCGGGGGGAATCGCGCACCACCTCGGTGTCTCGACTGCGGCGACCACGAAGCTCCTCGATCGTCTGGAGCAGGGAGGCCACATCACGCGTGCCCCTCACCCCACCGACCGCAGGGCACTGGAGATCACCATCACCGCGGAGACGCGACATGCAGCAATGGAGACGGTCGGTCGTCAGCAGGCGAAGCGCTTCTATTCTGCCGCCCGTCTCACTCCCGCTGAAAGGGAAACCGTGATCCGATTCCTCACGGATATGACGGAGGAGATCACGCTCCGCGACGAAGCCTGGGTGCAGGAAGGGGCGTAAAGTTCCCCCGCTTCAACAGGGGAACTCGACGATCTCGGTCTGCGATCAGTGCGCCGCGTTGTACGCGTCGACGACCTGCGCGGGAATGCGGCCACGCTCGGAGAGCTTGTGTCCGTTCTCGTTCGCCCACGCGCGGATGGCCGCGACCTCAGGGTTTCGTGCAGGTCGCTTGCGAGTCGATGTCGCGCGCTGAGAATTCGACGAGCCGGCCTTTCGGCCTGCTGCCACATAAGGCGCCAACGCCGAACGCAATTCATCCGCATGCGCGGCATTCAGATCGATCTCGTATGCCGTGCCGTTGAGCGAGAAATGCACCGTCTCGCCTTCGCCCACTTCCAGGACGCTGCCATCGATGTCGTCGACCAGCTGATGCACAATTCTTCTCGCCATGATCGCGACCTTACTCGCTCCGAGGAAATGCGACAAGTTGCGAATAGCGAGCCGCGGTAATGTGACGCGCAATACGCAATAAATCAATTCTGTGTGGTCAGGGGAGAAGTCCGGCGCGGCGAGCCCTCGCCACGGCGGCATGACGAGTCGAGGCGTCGAGTTTCGACATCGCCGTGCCGAGGTAGGCCTTGACGGTCCCCTCGCGCAGACCGAGCTGCGCGGCGATCTCGGCATTCGTCGAACCGAGAGCCGCGCATGCGAGGACATCGGTCTCTCGCGGAGACAGGTGGACGGTGGGGATGGGGCTCGTCGCGGGTGATGCGACGTCACCGGCGAGGGTCATGAGTCGTCGTTCGACCTGCGCGATCCGGTCGCGGACATCCGCGTCTTCCACGGAGGCGGCGATGCTCCGCAGCTCTGCGAAGCTCTGCCTCAGCTCCTCGCGCTGTGCCGGCGCCACGACCTCGTCGCCGCGCGTGGTCTCCTGCAGACGGCGCTGCACCTCGTCGCGGATGCGCAGCTCATCGGCGACGGCCTGCGCGACCTGCATGGCGGGTGCCGTGGTCACACCGCCTACCCGCTCCTCATCCCATCCGCCGGCGTACAGCACTCCGCGGGAACGGCCGTGGACCACGATCGGCAGCGCGAGGAGGGTGCGCAGGCCCTCGCCGAGGACGAACACGTCGTAGTCGTGCGTGATCTGCTGTGACGACCCGTAGTCGCTCGTCATCCGGGGGCGGAGCTCCATCATGGCCCGCCCGCCGAGCCCGCGCTCGGGTCGCACCCGGAGCCCGTCCAGCGACCGCGTGCGCGCACCGACGATGCTCGTGACGCTCACGACGCCTTCTTCGATGAGACCGCCGAACGCGACGGGGAAGCGCGTCCGCCTGGCGAGCTCGCGCACGGCGTTCGCGACGAGATCCGCCTCGGATTCGCGGGTGACGGGTGAGGACACGACTACCTACTTCCGGGGTGACGCTGTTCCCCGTTTCGTAGCGTCGACGATATCACCCGTGTCATCGTCACCGTCGTCGTCGCGGACGGCGTCGGATCCATCGGCTCCCAGGGGAAGCGTGTGGACCCGGCGGCCTACTCGCCGGGTCCACGACGTGGCCTGCCGACCTCAGTGCGCCTCGAGGTCGAGCAGGAACCGCTTGCGCTCGGGGTGCGCTCCGTACTGCCCTGCGCTGCCGTCGGAGCGCACCACCCGATGCACCGGCACGATGATCGAGAAGGGGGTGATGCGGCACGCGGTGCCGACGGCGCGCGCAGCCCCGGGGTGACCCGCGAGGATCGCCACCTCCCCGTAGCTCATGGTCTGGCCCCACTCGATGCTGCAGATGGTCTGCAGCGCGGCGAGGGCGAACCCGTCGACGAGCCGCCAGTCGAGGCGGATGTGCCTGTCGAAACGCACCGGCTCGCCGTCGAAGTAGTCGGACAGGAGATGAGCGAGTTCGTCGGCGGCTCCGGGGTCGGGCTCTGGCACTGCTCTCAACTGATGGGACACGCCTTCGAGCAGCCAGGGCACGCGCGGGTCTTCGGACTCGGAGAGGTCGAATCGCACGATGCCCTCGTCGGAGAACACCGCGAGAGCATCCCCGAACGGCGTCGGGGCGAAGTCGTAGCGGAACGTCATGCCCCCATCCTGTCCGCTCGGCTCGACGCGGAACCGCATGCTTGACGTTCCGAGTGGAGAACGCGACCCGGGTTCACATCGGGCAGGAGAAGTGCGCCACCCCCTACGTAGCGCAGAATCGCCGGAAATTCGGCGGAAACCCGCCTGGGATACCCCGTCTCCGCAGGTCGCACGCCTAGGGTGTCAGTGTGTGGCGACGTGAAGACAAGTCTGCGGACGACACAGCGGTGGATGCTGCTGTGTCGATCAGCGATCTGCACGGAACCACGACAGGCCTCGACATCGCACACGCCGCAGAGGCCGAGCGGACGCGTCTGAGGGCCGAGGCAGCCGATCTCGGTGGCCCTTCGCCGCTCGTGAGCTTCCGTGACAGCCCGGAGTCGGGCATCGACATCTCCAAGGCGCACCCGGGGAGCTTGCCGCAGTTCATCACCGGCAAGTCGACTCTCCTCTCGAATCTCTTCCGCGACGAGGTCGGGCTGCGGACCGCTCGACTCGCCGCGGAGCGCATCACCGCGAAGAACACCGAGCTCCGTACCGTCCGCGGGATCGAAGCCGTGCACCTCGCCGTCGGAGTCGCCCGGTGGCGCATCGGGGGAGCGGGTTTCGCGGCCCCCGTGCTGCTGCGTCCGTTGGCGATCCGCCGCCACCACTCCGATTTCGAGTTGAAGCTGCAGGGCACCTTCGAGGTGAATCCCGAACTCGTGCGGATCGCTCGCGACCACTTCGGCCTCACGATCGATGCCACCGCGCTCGCCGCGTTGGCCTACGACGGCGGCATCTTCAAGCCGCAACCCGTGATCGACAGTCTGCGCGCGATGACGCGTTCGATCGACACGTTCTCGGTCGAACCGCGTCTGGTGGTCTCGACGTTCGCCGATGTGTCAGGACTGATGTCCCGCGACGGGGGCAGCCTCGATCATCCGGTGCTGAACGCCCTGGCCGGTCACGTGGGAGACCGCGAGCGCGTCACCGCTCCGCGAGCCATCCCGCATCACATCGGCCCGGATGATCGCGCTCCGGCCTCGGACAACCTCCTCCTGGATGCGGACGCGGAGCAGGAAGCAGTGCTGGCCCGTATCGCGGCAGGGCATTCCCTCACCGTCGCGACCCTTCCCGGAACCGGGGGGACCCAGACCGTGATCAACGCGCTGGGTGAACTGGTGCGCGGCGGCAAGCGCGTGCTCGTCGTCTCCGCGCGGCGCTCCACCTTGGACGGGGTGCGTCACCGACTCGCCGGGATCGGCCTCGACAGCCTGGCGATCTCGCCGGCGAGCGTGCGGCGCGATCTGGTCAGGGCCATCGGACGCAATGAGAAGGCCACGGCGCCCAAGGTCAGCGAGGTCGACGATGCACTCGTGCGTCTGCGGACCGTCCTGCGCGACTACCGTCAGGCGCTCAGCGCACCCGTCGCCGGACTGGACGCCTCGGTGCTCGACGCCACCCGTCAGCTGACACGGCTGGCGTCGCTGCCCGTGCCGCCGTCGACCACTGCCCGACTCGGCCCCGATGCCCTGCGTCGACTCGCCGCCGATCGCACCGAGGCCGCCGAGGCGCTCGCCCAGGCGGCCCGTCTCGGCGAGTTCCGCTTCGGACCGAACGACTCGCCGTGGTACGGCGTCACCTTCTCCAGCACCGAGGCCGCTCGTGCCGCCCACGAGCTCGCCGGTCGACTGCACGCGAACAGCGTTCCCGCCGTTCTCGAGCGCGGCTACGAGCTGATCGCCCAGACCCACATGCGGCCGTTCTCGACCATCGACGAACTGGGTGAGTACCTGCGTCTGCTGCAGGGGATCCGCGACTCGCTGGACCGGTTCAGCCCGACGGTGTTCGAGCGGCCGCTGGGCGAGCTCATCCAGGCCCACGGTTCGCGCCGCGACGCGCCGGGGCTGTCCGGGGCGAACAGACGTCGGCTGCGGCGTCTCGCGAAGGAGTACGTCCGTCCGGGCGTGCACGTCACGGAGATGCACGAGGCGCTGCTGCGCATCCAGGCGCAGCGCACGCAGTGGCAGCGGTGCGTCGAGGCGGGCGTCGCGCCCGAGATCCCCCTCGGTCTCGCCGACGTGTACGTGGCCTGGCAGCGGGTGGAGGCCGAGCTCGCCGAGCTCGACGCCGCACTCGGACGACGCGAGCCGTTGGCGTCGCTCCCGGTGGCGCGACTCGTGCGCACGCTCGCGGGACTGGCCGCCAAGTCCGATGTCTTCGAGAACCTCGTCGAACGCGCCCAGCTGCGCGACCGACTCGCTCTGCTCGGGCTGGAGCCGCTGCTCGCCGAGCTCTCCGTGCGCCATGTCTCCGAATCCCAGGTGGGGGAAGAACTCGAGTTCGCGTGGTGGCAGTCCCTCCTCGAGCGCGCGTTGCAGGACAACCGCGCCCTCCTCGGCGCGAACACCGCAGTCGTCGATCGGCTCGAACGCGACTTCCGGCTGGTCGATGAGGCGCACGCCGCCATGGCCGGACCGCTGCTCGCCTGGCAGCTGGCCAACCAGTGGCGGATCGCGATCGTCGACGAGCCGCAGCAGTCGCAGCACCTGCGCCGTGCGCTGACGCAGTCGGCGACCACGACCGCGCAGGTCGTCAGTGCCGCGCCCACCCTCGTCGACGTGCTCGCCCCGGTCTGGATCTCGTCGCCGTACCTGGTGCCGGAGATTCCGGACTCGGTGGAGTTCGACACGGTGATCCTGGTCGATGCCGCAGCGATCAACCTCGCAGAGGCCGCCCCGGCGATCCGGCGCGCGCGCCAGATCGTCGCGTTCGGCGACCCGGTGACGCAGCGTCCCACGCCGTTCCGCATCGCGGTGGACCCGGAGGAGTCGTGGGAGGCCGAGGTGCCGTTCGACGACGTCTCGGCCTTCGAGCGGCTCTCCGAGCTCCTGCCGGTGATGACGCTCACCCGCAGCTACCGTGCGGGCGGCGAAGACCTCGCGGAGCTCATCAACGATGCCTTCTACGGCGGCGAGATCGTGTCGCTTCCCTGGGCGGGCTCGTATCTCGGTCGCGGAAGCCTCACGGTCGACTACGTGGAGGGCGGCACGGGAACACCGGATCCGATCTCCGGCGCCGTCGAGAGTCCGGACGCCGAAGTAGCGAGGGTCGTGACGCTGGTGGTCGAGCACGCCGTGCATCGTCCTGCCGAATCGCTCATGGTCGTGACCGCGAGCGCGCGCCATGCCGAGCGCGTACGCGCCGCCGTCACCTCGGCGTTCGCCGGGCGCTCCGACGTCGCGGACTTCGTCGGACGCGACACGGTCGAGCCGTTCGCGGTGCTGACGCTCGAGGAGTCGGTCGCCGAGAGCCGTGACCGCGTCATCTTCTCGCTCGGCTTCGGACTCACCAAGCACGGTCGGGTGCTGAGCGACTTCGGCGATCTCTCCACTCCCGACGGAGAGCGACTCCTCACTGTCGGGATGACGCGCGCGCGCCGCTCGATGGTGCTCGTCTCCTCGATCCGTCCCTCCTCCTTCGACGACGGACGCCTGGAGCATGGAGCGGCGACGCTGATGTCGATCCTCGGCGGACTGGCCGCCCGCAGCCGAGACGCGCGCCTGGAAGACCTTGCCGATCCTCTCACCCTCGCCCTCGCGCGGGAGCTGCGGCGTCTGGGCGCCTCGGTGGACGTCGACTATCGCGGATTGCTGCCCCTGGTGGCACAGCACGGCGGCAAGGCGGTCGTGATCGAGTCCGACCCGGAGACGCGGGGCGAGTCTCTGCGGGAGACGCTGCGGCTGCGACCGCACGTGCTGCGTCGTCTGGGCTGGCACTATGTGCGCGTGCACGCCTTCGATCTCTACAGCGACCCCGTGACCGCCGCGACGCGGATCGCCGCGGTTCTCGGCATCTCGGAGTCGACGCCGCGCGCGGAGAACGACACGCAGCCGATCGACATCGTCGACACCCGCGATGACTGACCAGTCCGACACCCCGACGCCGCGCCAGCGCGTGGTGCGGGTCACCGGTTCACGGCGTGCCCGCCTGACCCCGGTGCCGGGGAGCGACCCCGAGCCGGAGTCCGGCCCGGCCGCGATGCCTCCGCGGTCACGGCCGAAGGGCGGCAAGGGGCCGAACGACGACCAACTGATCCAGGACGTGCCGCCGCACTACTGAAGCGTCGGAAGAACGGAGTCGCCGGATGACGGGGCGCTGCTGTCGTTGAACGCCGTGTCGGTTCTCGGGGCCGCGGAACCAGAGACGCACGGCCCTCCGAAGAGGACCGTGCGTCTCGGGTGCGAGCGGAGGCGGTCAGGCTCCGCGCTGTGCCTTGAGCAGGTCGCGGATCTCGACGAGCAGCTCGGACTCGGTCGAGGCGGCCGGCTCCTCCTCGGGCTCCTCGGCCGGAGTGCCCTTGCGGGCCTCGACGCGGGCCTTGAACGTGTTCATCGGCAGCACGAAGACGAAGTAGACGACGGCGGCGACGGCGAGGAAGCTGATGATCGCCGAGATCAGCTCGCCGATGGGGAACGTGACGGTCTCGCCGTAGATGTTCGTCACGGGGATGCCGAACTGACCGGCGGCATCCGCCTTCAGGAAGAGCGCGATGAGCGGGTTGATGATGCTGTTCACGACGGCCGTGACGATCGCGGTGAAAGCCGTACCGATGACGACAGCGACGGCCAGGTCGATGACGTTGCCGCGGAGCAGGAAGTCCTTGAAACCTTTGAGCATGGGATCCCCCAACAGATCGGGGCCTCAGGAAGAGGCCGGAGTCGACGCAGCCGCCGGTTTGGCGCTCGTCGTCGATTCCGTCTTCGATGATGCCGAACCATCCTTCGATCCACCGGATTTGGCGCGCGAGTCCGTGCGATAGAAGCCGGAGCCGTTGAAGGTCACGCCGATCGAGCCGTACTGCTTGCGCAACGCGCCACCGCATTCGGGGCACACGGTGAGAGCGTCGTCCGCGAAGCTCTGCACGGCGTCGAACTTGTGTCCGCACGAGGTGCAGGCATAGGCGTAGGTGGGCATGGGGGTCCTTGCGATCAGCGTCGCCGCGGCGACAGGGTGAGGGTCTGCGACGGGGTCACGACGCCATCCACGGGCTGGTCGTGCACCTCGCGCGGAAGTTCGTCGAGTACCTCGGAATCATAGATCACGGCATAGACGGGCGGGCACTTCTCCATCGAGCCGATGGTCTTGTCGAAGTAGCCGCGTCCCCAGCCCATGCGCATCCCGGTGCGATCGACAGCGGCAGCGGGGACGATCATGAGGTCGACGTCGTTGACGGCGATCGGGCCCAGCACCTCGCCCGTGGGCTCGGGCAGACCGAACAGCCCCTCGCTGACCTCGTCGTCGTCGGTCGCCACGGCCCAGTCCAGCAGCCCATCGGCGCGAGTGACGGGGAGGAGCACGCGGATGCCGCGCCGCACGGCCCTGGTCACGAATTCACGGGTGCCCGGCTCGGTGGTGGTGGACAGGAAGCACGAGATGGAGCGGGCGCCGAGCTCGTCGATCAGGGCGTCGAGGCGTTCGCCGATGGCCGTGGCCGCGGCGTCGCGCTGCGTGTCGGAGAGGAGCTGGCGTCGTTCGCGGAGTTCGGCGCGGAGTGCACGCTTCGCATGTTCGACGTCGTTCGACATGGCTCCGAGTCTACGTCGGCGCTCACCACTAGGCTGGCAAGATGGCTGACCACAAGATCAAAGCCGTCATTCCCGCCGCAGGCCTGGGGACGCGATTCCTCCCTGCGACGAAGGCGATGCCCAAAGAGATGCTGCCCGTCGTCGACAAGCCGGCGATCCAATACGTCGTCGAAGAGGCGGCGAACGCCGGTATCGACGACATCCTCGTCATCATCGGCCGTAACAAGAACGCCATCTCCAACCACTTCGACTCCGTGCCGGAGCTCGAGGTGAAGCTCATGGAGAAGGGCGATACCGGTCGTCTCGAGCGCGTGATGAAGTCGAGCGATCTCGCCGACATCCACTTCGTCCGCCAGGGCGAGCCGAAGGGGCTCGGTCACGCGGTCCTGCGTGCGCGCACCCACGTCGGCGACAGCTCTTTCGCCGTGCTCCTCGGAGACGACCTCATCGACGAGCGCGACCCGCTCCTCACCGACATGATCGCCGAGCACGAGCGTTCGGGCGCGGCCGTGATCGCGCTCATGGAGGTCGACCCCGCGAACATCCACATGTACGGTGCGGCCGCCGTCGAGCCGCTCGAGGGGTCCGACGCCGTCCGGGTGACCGGTCTCGTCGAGAAGCCCGCGCAGGAAGACGCTCCGTCCAACCTGGCCATCATCGGCCGCTACGTGCTCCCGGCGTCGGTTTTCGACATCCTCGAGCACACCGAGCCCGGCAAGGGCGGAGAGATCCAGCTCACCGACGCACTCCAGGTGCTCGCGACCGATCCCGACGGCCCCGGTGTCGTCGGCGTCATCTTCGGTGGACGCCGTTACGACACCGGCGACCGCGTCGACTACATCAAGGCGATCGTGCAGCTCGCCGCGGACCGCGATGACCTCGGGCCCGAGCTGCGTCCCTGGCTCAAGGAGTTCGCGGAACGCCTCTAGGCGACTCCGCGGGCGTCGGTGCGGCATGGATCTGGCGACGGGAATGCGACACGGACCCATAGAACTGCGGCTCGTCCGTGCGAAGGATGCGCGACCGCTGCAGCATGAACTGCTCGCCAACAGGTCGTGGCTCCAGCCGTGGGAGGCGACCGTCCCCTACGGCTCGGTGTCGTTCGACATGAGGCTCAGCATCCGACGCCTGCTCCAGCAGTATCGTGACGGCTCGGGCTATCCGTTCGTCATGGAGTACGACGGCGAGGTCGCGGGACAGCTCAACGTGTGGGGAGTGTCCCGCGGCTCGCTGTGCTCGGCCACGATCGGGTACTGGGTGAGCGAGCGGTTCGCCGGCCGGGGGATCACTCCGACTGCGGTGGCGATGGCCACGGACGCGTGCTTCACGGAGTACGGACTGCACCGCATGGAGATCTGCATCCGGCCGGAGAACGCGGCGAGTCTGCGCATCGTGCAGAAGCTGGGGTTCCGGTACGAGGGGCTGCGTCGTCGTTACATCCATATCGACGGCGACTGGCGCGACCACTATGCGTTCGCCCTGACGAAGGAAGATGTGCCGCAAGGGGTGCTCGCACGCTGGCTCAGCGGTCAGGTGCCGCCTGACGCCGCAACGGTGCCCCCCTCCGACCGCATCTCGCAGTGAAAAGGGTCATCTGGTCCTGATCCGGACGGACACGCCGCGACACGCGCCTTACTGTACGGCCCAGCCAGCTTCCAGCCCTTAGCGTTGTCGGTATGGACGGGCCGGTGCTGAGCGGGGGAGTGATCGTGCTCGTCGCCGTGCTGCTCTGGATGCTCTATCTGCTGCCATCCTGGCGGGGGCGATTCCAATACAACGCCGCTGAACGCAACGCGGTGCGGCTGAACCAGGCCCTGCGTGTGCTTGCCGAGACGAGCGAGACTCCCGGTGAAGTGCGCTTCGAGTTGAACGCGCGCACCGCGCTGGCCCAGCAGAAGCTGGCCAAGCGGGTGCAGTCCGAACGTGAGGCTGCCGAACTCGAGTCCCTTCGTGAGCAACTCGCGGCGACCAGGGCCGATCCCGTGATCCGACGGGCACGGGCACGTCGACGTGTCCGTGTCGCCGCGACCAGCACCCTCCTCGTCGGACTCGTCATCGCCGGCCTCGGTGTGTGGCAGCTCCTGGCTGCCGGGAGCTCGGCGCTGCTGTGGATCGGTGGCGCCGCCGTCGTCGTCGCCGGCATCGCCCTGCAGCGCATGGCCGCTGTCGCCGGTCGAGTCGCACGCGCCACGCACGTGGTGGCCACGCCGGCCGCCCCGCGCGTCGCTCCCGAGCTGCACGACCAGGGGCGGGCGACGTGGACACCGCGTCCGCTGCCGGAGCCCCTGGTATCGGTGGCCGGATCTCGGGCGCAGGCCGCGCAAGCTCAGCTGGAGGCGCAGGAACAGCGTCGCAAGGCCGCGCGCGTCGCCGCCCTGCGCGAACGCGCCGAGCAGATGGCGCCCGAGGCGCCGGTGCCCCTTCCTGCGGCCTCGTCGCCGTATGCGCGGATGGGCTTCGTCGACGACGCCGAGATCGAAGCGCACGTGCGCGAGTTGCTCTCGCGCCGCGCCGCCGGATGACCGTCCGCGGCGCGAACAGCTTCTCCGTCGTGATAGCGTAGATGTCGTTCACGGGCCTATGGCGCAGTTGGTAGCGCGCCTCGTTCGCATCGAGGAGGTCAGGGGTTCGAATCCCCTTAGGTCCACCGAACACTGAAGCCCCCAGGCACATGCCCGGGGGCTTCAGTCATCTCCTGGCACCTGCACGCGGGCGTTAGAGTGAGCTGTGCCGTCGCCACCCGGGAGCGCTCCGCTCGACAACACCGTGATGCGATCGCATGCGGCCGATGAGTGAGGTGCTCGCGCTCCTTCGCGCGCAGATCCTCGACGGCACCTACGCCGGGGGTGCAGGGCTTCCCAGCGAGATGGAGCTGGCCGCCCTCCACGGGGTCTCTCGACGGACGATCCGCACCGTGCTCGCCACCCTGGCGCGCCAGGGCCTGGTCGAGTCGCACCGAGGCTCCGGGTGGTTCGTGCAACCCAGCCAGCCGCAAGGGTTCGACCGGATGCGCTCGTTCACCCAGTGGGCGCGTGGCCGCGGGCGCACCCCCGGTGGACGCATCGTGGCCCGCACGACGCGGAAGGCCACGGCGCGAGAAGCGCGACTGCTCGGGATCCGCACGGACGCAGACGTCCTGACCTTCACCCGTGTGCGGACACTCGACCAGCGCCCCGTGATGGTGGAGCGCTCGACATGGGCGCCCTGGGTGGTTCCGCACGTCGCAGGTCTTCCGGGTGACGTGGTCTCCACGACGCGGGTGCTCGCAGACGCCGGGATCGTGGTCTCGTCGGGAAACCATCGGATCGAAGCGGTGGCTGCGGCGACTGAGGATGCGCGTCTGCTCGGAGTGCGCAGATCCAGTCCGCTCCTGCAGGTGCGACGCGAGACTTTCGCCTCGAACGGCCGACCCGTCGAATGCGCCGAGGATCGCTACGTTCCGCACACGATCTCCTTCGAAGCGCAGGCCTTCGGAGCGGCCGCGCTCCCCGGCGAGGACTGAACGGGTCGCGCGACCGCGCCCACTGTGCGCACCGGGTCGCCCGGATCGCCGCGCGGGCGGCCGATGACACGTCTGCGTCGGCCGGTGTTCACCCCGGCGTCATCTTGCGGCGGTCGATTGGGGGAGTCCGATTTCTTCTCGTCTCACAGAGGATGCTCCGTGTCTCGTCGTAAACCGCCCGCCCCCGATCCGTCCCTTTCTCGCCGCGGATTCGCGCGGCTCCTCCGCCCCGCATCGCTCGTCGCCGTCGCCGCCTGTATCGCGGGGCCTGTGCTCCCGGCTGCTGCGTCGGTGGCCGTACCGGTCGTCACCACGTCGAACGCGACCCTCGCCGTGACCGATCCCGAAGACGTGTCGCCCGCCACCGAGACGGGCGGCACCATCATCCGCCTCGAGGGTGAGGCACCGACCAGCGGTCGGGTGGGGAGCGCTGTGCTGCTTCCTTCGGCCTCGGCTGCCGATGTCGACGGCTCCGCGAGCGAGCTCGTCGTCACGGTGGAAGACCCGTCCGGTGTGGTCACGATGGTCATGCCGGAGGAGTCCGGCGGGTATCGATTCACCCCGACCGTCCCCGGTGATTACGTCGTCGGCTACTCGATCAGCGATGCCGCAGGCGGCGTGAGCACGGAGACCCGCACGATCACGGTGACCGGGGCTCCGGATGCGGACAAGGTGGCGAAGCCGAGCGTGAGCGCTGCGCCGGCCGCCGAGGCCGGAGGACCGGACGTGCGCTTCGCGGCGATCGGCGACATCCACGTCAACTGGGACGAGCTCGCCGAGGCGTACGACTTCTGGGCGCAGGAGAACGTGCAGACCGCCCTGTTCGTCGGCGACCTCACCAACAGTGCGACGCCGGGTGAGTTCGCCGGCCTCAAGCAGACGATGGATTCGAAGGCCGGCCTCGGCATCCCGGCGATCGCGTCGCTCGGAAACCACGATGTCTCGGGTATCTCGTCGTACGACCTGTTCACTCAGGCCACAGGCGGACAGAAGCCGAACGCCGACTACACCGTGAACGGCTACCACGTCATCACGGTGTCGCCGGGCAGCGGCACCATCGACCCCGACACGGGCAAGCCCTCGGGAGCGAGCGGTGGCAACTACGCCTACGCCCAGTCCTGGCTGCAGCAGAGGCTGGCCGCCGCCACCGCCGAAGACCCGAACAAGCCCGTCATGGTGCTGGTGCATCACCCGCTCCAGTGCACGCACTACGTCTCGAACGAGTGGTACGGCACGGGCCTGTCCAGCGGCTGCGGCGACGGCTTTCAGTCTGTGTTCGACGACTTCCCCCAGGCGGTCGTCTGGGGCGGCCACATCCACACGCCGCAGAACATCCCGACTTCGATCTGGCAGGGCCAGGAGAACCGGTCCGGCGATCGGTCGACTCAGGGCTTCACCACCGTGAACGCGCCTCCGCTGGCGTACTACGAGTTCGAGTCGGGCGTCGTGAACTCGAGCCCGACCAGTCGCGGCAACGACACCACCCCGGATGATGCGGGCAACAACCGCCAGACGGCCATCGTCGAGATCACCGGCACGACAGTGACCATCAAGAACTACGACCTGCTCGCCGACCAGTGGATCGACCAGACCTGGACCTGGGACGTGGCCGACTCGGTCGATGAGACCAAGTCCTATGACGAGCGGTTCCCGTTCAACAACACTCACCGCGCAGCGCAGTCCGCCGGCCCGATCTGGCCGGAGGGTGCGGCAGTGACCGTGGCCGACATCGCGAGCACGAAGGCGATGGCCTCCTTCCCGCAGGCCGTGCCCGCGCCGAACTCCGTCGGCGACATCGTGCACAAATACCGCTACTCGACGGTCGACGTCGCCACCGGCGAGGAGGTGAACTCGTTCCTGCAGTGGTCGGGGTTCTACAACCTGCCGATGCCGGTCGACCGCAGCCACGAAGTGTGGAACCTGCTCCCCGGACGGGAGTACGAGGTGCGGGTCACCCCGATCAACGCCTGGGGCAAGGAGGGCGCCGCGCTGACGACGCGGTTCACGAGCACGGAGGGCGGCGATGGCGAAGGTCCGTTCGACCCCAGCAGCCTGACCTTCGACGACCTCCGTGCCGCGGTGCCGACGGCTGATCTCCTGGACGTCGGGTTCGCCGGAGGGGTGGCGACCGACTCCTCCCCGGCCGCGCGTCCGCTCGCCACGGGCGCCGATGTCCGGATCGAGAACGATTCCACCGTCGGATCCGACGTCGTGATCGGCGCGGAGGGAGCCGCCACCGGCATCCGCACACCGAAGTGGACCGACGCCGAGTACGCGGCACTGCAGGATGGGTTCACCCTCGACACCACGTTCCGCCTCGACTCGATCTCGGGCGGCTACGTCGACGTCTTCGGTGGCATGCAGAGCGGCGGCATCGGCCTCGAAGCCGTCGGCACCAGCGCGACGACGTACGAGCTGCAGTTCTGGTACGCCTCGCCGCGTCCGACGGTCAGCCTGAAGTACGGCCAGTGGTACCACGTGACCGCCTGGTACGACGGTCACGATGCGCGGCTCTACGTCGACGGCGTGCGCAAGGCCGAGACCGAAGGGGTGTCGTTCTCCGTCAAGCCCAGTGCGGCCGATGCGCGCTACATGGTGATCGGCGGTGACGCGAACACCTCGGGCGCGCTCGACGACTCCACGATGGACGGACGGATCGCCGGAGTCGAGGTCTACAGCGCTCCCCTCTCGGACAAGGACGTGTATCGCGTCGCGACACGGGAGGTCACCGCACTCGACACGATGCCGCCGCTCGTGCGCGTCGCCCCGGAACCTGCGGGTGAGGCCACGGTCGGAACCGCCTACACCGCCCCGCGCGCCGAGGCCGTGGACAACTCGGGACGCGTGAGCACGATGCTCGAGGTGACCGACCCGTCGGGTGCCCCCGTGGCGGTCGACGACCCGGCGTCCGGCCTGCGGGCGCTCGCCGCGGCTGCCGGAGACGGATACACGTTCACCCCGACCGCGACCGGCACCTACACCCTGAAGTACATCGCGACCGACGCGGCCGCCCGGCAGAACCAGGTCACGTTCACCGTGACGGCGATCGCGGGGTCGGACGGTGGCAACCCCGGCGGTAACCCCGGTGGCAACCCCGGCGGTAACCCTGGCGGCGGCCCCGGTAGCGGCGCGAACCAGGGCGGCGGCTCCGCCGGTGGACAGTCCGATCCACTGGCGGCGACCGGTGGCCCGGCCCCGACGATGCTCGCCTTCGCCGGACTGCTGCTGCTCGCCGGTGGCGGGGTCCTGGTCCGGCGGCTGCGGCGTCGTACGGAGGGTCAGGCATGACGACAGCACGTCGTCGTGCGGCGTCGCGGACGCGCACCCGACCGTCGATCCGCACCCTCGTCGCCGGAGCCGTCGCCGTCGCCGGGGTCGCCGTCAGCATCATGCTGGCGGCGGCCCCGGCCCCGGCCGCGGCGCACAGCTACTCGGCGACCGTCTTCGCCGATGTCTCGGAACCGGAACGCGGCGTCGTGCGCACCGTGCTCGACATCGAGTACGTGCTTCTCGCCACCGACGGGGCGCGAGAGATGGGCGACACGGCCTTCGAGCAGGAGGCCTACGCGGATGTGCAGGCGAGCGGTCGAGACCCGGAGAAGCTCACGCCCGCGGTGCTCGCCGAGCATGCCGATACGGTCGAGGGATACGTGCTGCCGCGTTTCTCGGTGAGCGTCGCGCAGGAGGGTGAGCCGACGGATGCCTGCCCCAGTGCCGTGGTGGCGCCCTACGAGATCGTCATCCGCGACGGTGTGCCGCATGCACGTCTGGTGATCGAAGCCGACTGCTCGGACCAGGTCGAGGCGATGCCGGTGCCGTACCGGATCACGACCGAGCTGTTTCCGGGAACGGCTCCCGGCGGCATGACGACGACCATCGTCGACTACGACGTGCGCTCGGGCTCCGGGGTGGCGAACCTCGACACCGACACGAACCCCTCGATGGTCACCACGACCGACTGGGGCTCTCGGATGGGCGAGTTCCTCGTGCTGGGGGCGGAGCATCTGCTGCTCGGCCCCGACCACCTGCTGTTCCTGCTGGCCCTGATCATCGGATCTCGACGGCTCCGGGATATCGTGCTGGCGGCGACGGCGTTCACGGTCGCGCACTCGGCGACCTTCATCCTCGCCGCCCTCGGGGTGGTGAGCATCCCCGCCTGGATCGTCGAGCCGGCCATCGCCCTGTCGATCGCCGTCGTCGCGCTCTGGGAGATGCGGCGGTTCCGGCGTGCACGGGGTGTGGACGACGCAGGCTCGGGCAGCGGTCTCGCGGAGGTGCCGGTTCTCCGAGGCCGGCCGCTCACCGGGACCGGAGGATCCGCTGTCGCTCTGCGTGAGCGGATCCTCGCGGCGCCGGCATCCGCACCGGCGGTCGACGGCTTCACCCGAGGGGATCTGCTGCGCATCGGCGTGGTCTTCGCCTTCGGGCTGATGCACGGCGTGGGCTTCGCCGGAGCGTTGGGAATCGACGAACCGTTCTCGTGGGATCTGCTCGGGGCGCTCCTCGTCTTCAACGTGGGTATCGAGCTGGCGCAGCTCCTGGTGATCGCGGTGGTGTTCCCGCTGTTCGTGCTGCTGCGCCGTCGGCTGCCGTCGGCGGGCTTCTGGATCGCGGCTGTGGTCGCCGCGATCGGGCTGTTCTGGTTCGCCGAGAGGCTGATCGCCGGAGCCTGATCCGCGTGCGCCCGCCTCCGACACGGGGGTGGGCGCACGGTGGTCTCAGCCGCGAGCGGCGAGCCCGGTGAGCAGTTCCAGCACGCACAGCGCCGCGAGCCGCACGGTGCGGGCATCGTCGGCGTCGGCGGTCGCATCGACCTCCGCGAGGTCGGCACTCACGACGCGGGCGTCCGCAGCCACGGCACGTGTGAGGGCCCGAAGCTCCCATGCCTGCAGGCCGCCGGGAACGCTCGCGGGGCACCCGGGCGCGACGGAGCGGTCGCACACGTCCACATCGATGTCGAGATGGACGCGCGGATCGGCTCCGGCGCCGGCGACCTCCACCGCCTCCGCGACCACGTCGTCGATGCCGCGGCGGCGCAGTTCGTCGAGTGTGATGACGCGGATGCCCCAGTCGGCGGCGCGCCGGGCGTAGGCGGCCGAGTTCGCGAAGTCGGCGATCCCGATCTGCACGATCCTCGTCGGGTCGATCCGAGAGGTGTGCAGCGAGGATGAGCCGGGGACGTCCTCCACCAGACGCCGCACGGGCGTGCCGTTGGAGACGCCGTCGCGCAGGTCGAAGTGCGCGTCGAAGGTGATCAGTCCCGTCGCCTCGGCGCCGAGTGCCACGGGATATGTGAGCGAGTTGTCGCCGCCGAGTGCGATCACGAGTCTCGTGGCCGCGGCGAGATCGCGCACGCGGGAGATGACTCTCGCCTCACCGGCGGAACCGTCCGGGTCGGCGACGTCACCGGCGTCGGCGATGCGCAGCACGTCATCGAGCTCGACCATGGGAGGCCCCATCACAGTCGTCCCGTAGCGGGGGAGCGCATTGCGGATGGCCGCGGGCGTCGCGTGCGCGCCCGTCGGCGAGAGCGAGGTGCGCCAGGTAGGCACGCCGAGCAGCACGGCGTCGGCGGCGGTGTCGAAGGCAGCCCAGGATCCGGCGCGCGGCCAGAGCGGGTCGTGACTCAGCTGTCGGGAGGAGGGGGACATGGTCAGACTCCGGGGATCAGGGCGTGGGCGATGGAGAAGATGGCGAGACCGGCCAGGGCGCCGACGAACGTGCCGTTCAGGCGGATGTACTGCAGGTCGCGGCCGACCATGAGCTCGATCTTCTCGGTGGTCTCGGCCGGATCCCAGCGCTCGACGGTGTCGGTGATGATCGAGGCGATGTCGTGCCGGTAACGGTCGACGAGGAAGACCGCGGCGTCGGATACCCACGTGTCGACCCGATTCTGCAGCGCGGTATCGGTCGTGAGGCGCTCGCCGACCTCCTGCAGTGCCTGCACGGCGCGGCGGCGCAGACCGCTCTGCGGATCGGCGAGGGCCGTGAGCAGGCCGTTCTTCGCGGTGTTCCAGGCCTCGGCGGCCAGGGCGCCGACACGGGGGCTGTCGAACAGCGAGGCCTTGGCGTTCTCGAGCTTCGCGCGCGTGGCCGGATCGTTCTGCAGGCTGTCCGCCAGACGCGCCAGGTAGCCGTCGACGGCGAGACGAGCCGGATGGCGCGGGTCGGCCTGCACGGCGTGCACGAACTTGACGGCCTCGTGATAGACGGTGTCGTCGACGAACCGGTGCGCGAGCTTCGGCACCCACCCGGGGAGGCGTCGGGAGACGAGGCCGCTGAACGACTCGGCATTCGCGTCGAGCCAGCGGGCGATGCTGTCGGCGGCGAGGTCGACCGCGCCATGATGGGCATCCGCCTCGACGATCTTCTCCAGCCACGCTCCGGCGGGCGGACCCCATTCGGGATCGACCAGGTGTTCGCGGGCGAGGTCGGTGATCAGGTCGCGTACGTCGTCGTCGCTCAGCGCATTGAGCACGGCCGTGGCGATCGTCGCCCCCTCGGTGCCCACCCGCTCGGCGTGCGGGGCCTCGCGCAGCCATTCACCGGCGCGGAGCGCGATCCGCGTGCTCGACAGCTTGGTGCGCACCACGTCGGCTGCGAGGAAGTTCGTCTCCACGAACTCCCCGAGGGAGCGGCCGATCTCGTCCTTGCGGTTCGGGATGATCGCGGTGTGCGGGATGGGCAGCCCGAGCGGACGGCGGAAGAGCGCCGTCACTGCGAACCAGTCTGCGAGGGCACCCACCATGCCGCCCTCCGCGGCGGCGCGTACATAGGCGAGCCCGTCGAACCGCTGCTGGAACGCGAAGGCGAACACGAACACGACGGCCATGAACACCAGAGCCCCGAGGGCGACGGCCTTCATGCGTCGGAGCGCGCGAAGGCGCTCCTGGTCGGCGGGCGAGAGCTGCGTCATCGGTGTTCGCGGCATGACGTCATCCTTTCACGGTGCTGCCCAGACGGTCCCGACCGGCGACGGTGCGGTGTCTCGGTGCGCAGACAGCCGCGCACCCGGAGAGACGAGTACCCTCAAGGGGTGATCGAAGACATCAAGAAGCGTGCGCTGCACCGCACCAGCATCCTCGAGGGGCAGATGCGCGGCGTCGCGCGGATGATCGAGAACGAGGACTACTGCATGGACATCATCACGCAGTCCCGTGCGATCCAGCGCTCGTTGGAGTCGCTGAACCGGCTGCTGCTGGAGAACCACCTCCGTACGCACGTGACGCACATGTTCGACGAGGGCGGCGAGGAGCGCGACAAGGCCGTCGTCGAGCTGCTCAAGGCCTTCGACTTCGACCGCAAGTAGAGCGCTCCGGGGTCGGGCACGACACAGCGCCCCGACCGACTCGTCGAGGCGCTGTGCGCGGACTCACCTGCCGCTGTCGTCGAACACCTCACCCTCCATGGCGTCATAGCCCTCGGTCTGCGGATCGCCGTGCGAGCCGCCCGAGATCGCGTACTCCTCCTCCGGGGAGAGCACCAGACGGTGGCGGAAGAAGAGCCCGAACCCGAGCAGGATCACGACGTAGACGATCGCGATCGCGATGATCGCCGGTCCGAACGTCGGATTCAGCAGGAATCCGACGAAGATGAGCGCGGCGATCACCAGCGCGACGGCCGCACCGGGGATGCCCCACGGGCTGCGGTACGGGCGGTCGACGTTCGGATACTTCTTCCGCAGGATCATGAACGACACCAGCTGCAGGCCGTAGGCGAGCACGGCACCCCAGACCGCGATGTTCAGCACGATCGCACCGGCGACCGAACCCGCGCCCTCGGCGTCGACGGCCGCGAGCACATCGAGCACGATGAGGGCGACGAAGCCGATCGCCGCACCCACGACGAGAGCCACCCAGGGGGTCTGTCGCTTGCCGGTGAGGGACAGGAACCGCGGGTAGTAGCCCGCACGGGACAGCGAGTACATGTTGCGGCCGTAGGCGAACATGATGCCCTGCAGGGACGCGAGCAGTCCGATCAGGGCGAAGAGGGCGAGCACCGCGGCGAGCTGGTCGCCGACGATCGCGCGGAAGCCGTCGAGCAGGGGCTCGCCGGCGGTGCCCGTGGCCTCGGCCCCGATCACGCCCGTGTTCAGGAACAGCACGAGCAGACCCGTGACGATGAGGGTGCCGCGAGCCCAGAATCCGGCCTTGGGGATGTCGCGGGTGGGATTGTGCGATTCCTCCGCGGCCAGGGGCAGTTCTTCGATGCCGAGGAAGAACCACATCGCGAACGGGAGAGCGAACAGGATCGGCAGCACTCCGTGTGGCAGGAACTCGGTCTGGCCCGGGTCGGGCGCGATGTTCCAGAGAGCGTCCCAGCTGAAGGCGCCGGAGAAGATGGCCATCAGGGAGAAGACCAGGATGATGCCGATCGAGATGATCGACACGACGATCGCGAAGCGGAAGGAGATCGCCGCGCCCGCGGAGTTCAGCGCGATGAAGACGACGTAGAGGATCAGGTACCAGAGCCACCCCGGCAGTTCCAGCCCCAGCAGCTCGCTCGTGATGCCGTTCGCATACGACGCCGAGAAGTAGACGATCACCGCCGTGGTCGCCACGTACTCGATGGTCTCGGCGGCGCCGGTCACCAGGCCGCCCCACGGGCCCATCGCGGAACGGGCGAACGAGTAGGCGCCGCCGGTGTGCGGCATCATCGCGGCCATCTCGCCGATCGCGAAGATCATGCCGTAGTACATGAGGACGAGGATCACGAAGGCGATCAGCATCCCGCCGAAGCCCGCGAAGTCGATACCGAAGTTCCATCCGGAGAAGTCGCCGGAGATGACGGCTGCGACCGCGAGCCCCCACAGTCCCCAGACGCCGGCGGATCTCTTCAGCGTCCGTTTCTCGAAGTACTCGCTTCCGGCACGTGTATAGGTCGCCCCAGCGACCTTGCGGGACTCACTGCTCTGCTCAGACATCCGCTCTCCGTTCGCATGCACACAGGCGCCGGGTGCACCTTGCGGATGATTGTGGCAGTCAATGGTGGTTTCGTCTACCTTTAGACGCCGAGGTGATCTACTCTGAGGGCGAAGCCGGTCGGCCGATCGCTTCACCACGACGACGGGAGCGAGAAGATGTCGGGAAACCTGAGCATCGAGCAGCTGGATGCCGGCATCGCCGCCGGCGAGATCGACACGGTGATCGTCGCCTTCGCCGATGCGCAGGGACGGCTGGTCGGCAAACGGGTCTCCGCGAGGCTGTTCCAGGAGGACATCCTGCATCACGGCGCCGAAGCGTGCGACTACCTGCTGTCGGTCGATGTCGACATGAACACGGTCGACGGCTACGCGATGTCGGGATGGGATCGCGGGTACGGCGACATGGTGCTGCGGCCCGACGTCGCGACCCTCCGCCGCATCCCGTGGCTCGATGGAACCGCGCTCGTGATCGCCGACCTGGTGTGGGGGAACGGTGAACCGGTGGGGCCATCGCCGCGAGCCATTCTCGATCGCCAGCGCGACCGTCTCGCCGAGCGGGGCTGGACCGCGTTCTCGGGCACCGAGCTCGAGTTCATCGTCTTCGACGACACCTATCGCGAAGCCTGGGCCCGCAAGTACGAGGGGCTCACGCCGTCGACCGACTACAACGTCGACTACAACCTGCTCGCCTCCACGCGCCTCGAACCCCTGCTGCGCGACATCCGCAACAGCATGGACGGCGCGGGACTGTACTGCGAGGGCGTGAAGGGGGAGTGCAATCTGGGGCAGCAGGAGATCGCGTTCCGCTACGCCGAGGTGCGCGAGACCGCCGACCAGCATGCGCTCTACAAGAACGGCGCGAAGGAGATCGCGGAGCAGCACGGACAGGCACTCACCTTCATGGCCAAGTTCAACGAGCGCGAGGGCAACAGCTGCCACATCCATCTCTCCCTGCGTGCCGACGACGGCACCCCGGTCATGGCGGGGGACGGTGAGCATGGGTTCAGCCCGATCATGGAGCACTGGATCGCCGGCATCCTCGCGACCCTGCGCGAATTCACCCTGCTCTACGCGCCCAACATCAACTCGTACAAGCGGTTCGCGAAGGGCAGCTTCGCCCCGACCGGCGTCGCCTGGGGCATCGACAACCGCACCTGCGCGCTGCGCGTGATCGGCTCCGGCTCCGGCCTCCGGGTCGAGAACCGGGTGCCGGGCGGCGACGTGAACCCCTACCTCGGCATCTCGGCGATCATCGCCGGGGGCCTGCACGGCATCGAGAACGAGCTGCCGTTGCCCGAGCGCTTCACAGGCAACGCCTACGAAGCCGGCGTCGAGCACCTGCCCACCACCCTCCGGGAGGCGGCGCAGCTGTTCAGCGAATCATCCATCGCCCGCGCGGCGTTCGGCGACGACGTCGTGGACCACTACCTGAACCAGGCGCGCATCGAGGTCGAGGCCTACGACGCCGCCGTCACCGACTGGGAGCGCATCCGTGGTTTCGAGCGGCTCTGACCCGGCACCGATGATCGGTGTCACGACCTATCTCGAGCGGGCGCAGCAGGGGGTGTGGGATGTGCGGGCGGCGTTCCTGCCCGAGCAGTATCTGACCGGGGTGACGGATGCCGGCGGCATCGCGCTGCTGCTGCCGCCGCAGGACCCGGCGTCGGCGGAGGCCGCCATCGCCGGCATGGACGGCCTGATCCTCTCCGGAGGTGCGGATGTCGCCCCCGAGCTCTACGGCGAGGAGCGGCATCCGCTCACCGATCCCGCACGCGTGGACCGCGACGCGTGGGAGCTGGCGCTGTTCCGTGCGGCCGAGCGACGACGCATCCCGGTGCTCGCGATCTGCCGAGGGCTGCAGCTCGTCAACGTGGCTCGCGGGGGCACTCTGCAGCAGCACCTCCCCGAGACGCTCGGCACCGAGCGCTACCGCCTGGGCGGAGGCGTGTTTGCCGAGAACGACATCGAGGTCGCGGACGACACCGCGCTCGCCGGAGTCCTCGGCGCCGGAGACGTGCGCGTGCACAGCTATCACCATCAGGGCATCGACCGGCTCGGCGAAGGACTGGTCGCCGCTGCCCACTCGGACGATGGGCTCGTGCAGGCGTTCGTCGACACCTCGGCCGGTCACGTCGTCGGCATCCAATGGCATCCGGAGGAGAACGCCGAAGACCGACGTCTCTTCGAAGATCTCGTCTCACAGGCTCGTGCGTACGCCGCGGAGCGGAAGGAGGACGCCCGATGAGCGCGTTCACTGTCATCAACCCGTCGACCGGGGCCGCGATCCGCGAGGTCGCCAGGGCCGACGTCGCCGAGACCGATGCCGCGATCGCCCGAGCCGTCGCTGCTCAGCGCCGATGGGCGGCGCTCGTCCCGGTCGCGCGGGCCGATGCCCTCCGGTCGTTCGCCCGTGCTGTCGAGGGCGCGGTCGAGGAGCTGGCGCAGCTGGAGGTGCTCAACTCCGGGCATCCGATCGGCTCGGCCCGGTGGGAAGCCGGCCACGTGGCCCAGGTGCTCAACTACTACTCCGCCGACCCGGAGCGGCTGTCCGGGCGTCAGATCCCGGTGGCCGGTGGCCTCGACGTCACCTTCCACGACCCCTACGGCGTGATCGGCGTCATCGTGCCGTGGAACTTCCCCATGACGATCGCGTCCTGGGCGTTCGCGCCGGCGCTCGCCGCGGGCAATGCCGTGGTGCTGAAGCCGGCCGAGCTCACACCGCTCACCGCGATCCGCCTGGGCGAGCTCGCGCTCGAGGCGGGGCTCCCCGAGGGGCTGTTCCAGGTCGTCACGGGCTCGGGCTCCGTCGTCGGTCAGCGCCTGGTCGAGCATCCGGACGTGCGCAAGGTGGTCTTCACGGGCTCGACCGAGGTCGGGATCGAGGTCGCCGCCGGATGCGCCAGGGCGCTCAAGCCCGTGACGCTCGAGCTCGGCGGCAAGAGCGCGAACATCGTCTTCGCCGATGCCGACCTCGAGCGGGCGGCGGCGGGAGTCCCGGGCTCGGTGTTCGACAACGCCGGCCAGGACTGCTGCGCACGCAGTCGGCTCCTGGTGCAGCGCTCGGTGTACGACCGCTTCCTCGAGCTGCTCGAACCGGCCGTGACCGCGTGGCGCGTGGGCGACCCCGCGCGTGAGGACACCGACATGGGGCCGCTCATCTCGGCGGGGCACCGCGACACCGTCGCCTCGTTCCTCGACGGCGCCGACATCGCGTTCCGCGGGAGCGCGCCCGAGGGAGACGGCTTCTGGTTCGCGCCGGCCGTCGTGCTCGCGGCTCCCGCCGACCGCATCGCCCAGCAGGAGGTGTTCGGTCCCGTCCTCGCGGTGATGCCCTTCGAAGACGAGGCCGACGCGATCCGCCTGGCGAACGACACGGCCTATGGTCTCGCCGGCTCGGTGTGGACCGAGAGCCTCGGGCGCGGGGTGCGTGTCGCGCGTGGTGTGCGCAGCGGCGTGCTGTCGGTGAACTCTCACTCCTCGGTGCGGTACTCCACGCCCTTCGGCGGCATGAAGGCGTCGGGGCTGGGGCGCGAGCTCGGGCCGGACGCCGCGGAGCACTTCACCGAGACCAAGAACGTCTTCTTCGCGACCGATGAATCCTGATCGTCGCGCAACCCACCCCATCCGGAACGGAGAACCCACATGAGCATCGATCTGACCCAGCGACTGAAGGACCGCGTCGCCATCATCACCGGTGGCGCGAGCGGAATCGGGTTCGCCACCGCGCAGCGCTTCGCAGCGGAGGGTGCGTTCGTCGTGATCGCCGACGTCGACCCGGCCACGGGCGAGACGGCGGCTGCCGAGGTGGGTGGGGTGTTCCGCCGGGTCGACGTCGCCGACGAAGATCTGGTCAATGCGCTGTTCGACGGCGTCGCCGAGGAGTTCGGACGTATCGACATCGCCTTCAACAACGCGGGCATCTCACCGGCGGACGACGATTCGATCGAGACGACCGAGCTCCCGGCGTGGGATCGGGTGCAGGACGTGAACCTCAAGAGCGTGTACCTGTGCAGCCGCGCCGCGCTGCGTCACATGGTGCCGGCGGGACGCGGGTCGATCATCAACACCGCCTCCTTCGTCGCGCTGCTCGGTTCCGCGACCTCGCAGATCAGCTACACCGCGTCGAAGGGCGGCGTGCTGGCGATGTCCCGCGAGCTGGGGGTGCAGTTCGCGCGCCAGGGAGTGCGGGTGAACGCGCTGTGCCCCGGACCGGTGAACACCCCGCTGCTGCAGGAGCTGTTCGCCAAGGATCCGGAGCGGGCGCAGCGGCGCCTCGTGCATGTGCCGATGGGACGCTTCGCCGAGCCGACGGAACTCGCAGCGGCGGTCGCCTTCCTCGCCTCGGACGACTCGTCGTTCATCACGGCGAGCGCCTTCGTCGTCGACGGCGGGATCACGAACGCCTACGTCACCCCGCTGTGAGCGCCCCTCACCTCGCTGTGACAGGGTGAAGGCATGAGCGAGCACCCCCACGACGGCGACCTCGTCGAGGTGCGCAGAGCGGTCTACCGGCCGTTGCGGCGCGGCAACGCCCTGGAGGACACGGTCGCCCGGCTCGTGCAGACGATCCGTCTCGGCGTCGTCGCTCCGGGGGAATCCCTGCCGCCCGAGCGCGAGCTCGCGGCATCGTTCGGGGTCAGTCGCGACACCGTGCGCGAGGCGATCCGCGAACTCGCGGACACCGGCTACCTGCTCCCGCGGCGCGGCCGGTACGGAGGGACGTTCGTCGCCGATCCGCTGCCGCACCCGACCGTGTCGGGCACCGTGACCGCGGAGGAGATCGACGATGTGCTCGGGCTGCGCCTGGTGCTCGAGACCGGTGCCGTGCGTGCCGCGGCGAGCCGATCGCTCGACGCCGCGACGCGCGCCGACCTCTGGGCGCGGCACGAGGCGGCTCTGCCGGCCGGGCCGGATGAATACCGGCGCCTGGACACTTTGCTGCACCTGGCGATCGCCGAGGCCGCGGGCATCCCCTCGCTCGTCGCTCTGGTCGCCGAGAACAGGGCGGATGTGAACGCCTGGCTCGACACCTTCCCGCTGATGCCGCGCAATATCCAGCACTCGGGCGCGCAGCACGAGGGCATCGTCTCGGCGATCCTCGCCGGACGCCCGGATGCGGCCGAGGCCGCGATGCGCGATCACCTCGCCGGATCCGAGGCGTTGCTGCGCGGCTTCCTCATCTGATCAGCGCTAATCGGTCGCGACTTCGACGATTCGCAACGGATATCGTTGCGAATCGATCAAGAGACTTCCGATTTCGCTATACCTGGCGACTTTCCTGTGTCAGACTCGCGGCAAGCGAATCTCAATGGGGAGGCTCCATGCCCGACACCACCCGAACGTCGACGGCGACACTCGACGCACCCACCGTCACCGGTGCGGTCCGCATCGATGGCGTGACCAAGCGGTACGGCACCGCCATCGCGGTCGACGACCTGAGTATCGACGTGCAACCGGGCGAGTTCCTCTCGCTCCTCGGTCCGTCGGGGTGTGGGAAGACGACCACGCTGCGTATGATCGCGGGCTTCGAGTATCCGGATGCCGGGGACATCCTCATCTCCGGCCGCAGTGTCCTGAACCTGCCGCCCTATCGGCGCGAGGTCAACACCGTCTTCCAGGCCTACGCCCTGTTCCCGCACCTCACGGTCGCCGAGAACGTCGCCTACGGTCTGCAGCAACGGCGCGTTCCCAAAGCCGAGCAGCGGGAGCGGGTGAGTGAAGCGCTCGACATGGTGCAGCTGCGGGCGTTCGCCGATCGCAAGCCGACGCAGCTCTCCGGCGGCCAGCAGCAGCGGATCGCGCTGTCGCGGGCGCTCATCAACCGGCCGAGCGTGCTCCTGCTGGATGAGCCGCTCGCGGCGCTGGACCGTCAGCTGCGCGAGGAGATGCAGCTCGAGCTCAAGCTCCTGCAGGCCCGCCTCGGTACGACTTTCGTGTTCGTCACGCACGATCAGGCCGAGGCGCTGTCGATGAGCGACCGGATCGCGGTGATGCGGGCCGGGCGGATCGAACAGCTCGATGCGCCCGCGGCCATCTACGCGGAGCCCGCGTCGGCCTACGTCGCCTCGTTCATCGGGCAGCAGAACTTCGTGCACGGCACGGTGCGTGCCGACGGTGAGGCCGTCGACACGGCGATCGGCGTGATCGCCGGTCGCTGGGGTGGCGAGCGGGTCGCCGCCGGTCAGCCGGCGGTCGCTGCGATCCGGCCCGAGTACGTCCGCCTGGAACAGGGCGAGGGTGCAGGGGTCCGCGGTCGTGTGCTCGGGGTCTCGCATCTCGGCGAGACACTGCAGGTCGCGGTGCGCATCGGCGAGGATGCCACGTTCCTCTCGCGCATGCCGGCGCCCACCGCGCCGGAGGTGGGAGTCGACGACGAGGTCCGTTGCGTCTGGAGTTCCGCGGATGCACGGCTGTTCGCCGCGGACGGCATCCCCACGACGGCGACGCACGTGATCACCCTGCCCAAGGACGGCGGCCGGTGACCGGCACGCCTCCGGTGCGGGTGCTCGCGCACCGGAGCGCCGCGCGGGTGATTCGCACCGAGCTGACCAGGCGCGGCTTCCTCGCCACCGCCATCATGGCGGGCGGCGCGGTCGTGCTCAGCGCGTGCGCACCGGGCCAGAACGCCGCGGCCGTGCACGCCAAGGGGGGAGCGCTCGAGGACAAGCTCTCGATCTACAGCTGGGGCGACTACGACGCGCCGGAAGTGCTCGAGCAGTTCACAGCCGAGAGCGGCCCGCGCATCGTGCTCGACGCCTTCAACTCGAACGAAGAGCTGATCGCCAAGCTCGTCGCGGCGCGGGGCACCTCGGGCTACGACATCGTGGTGCCGACCGGCGTCTTCGTCGGACCGATGGCCGAGAACGGCCTCCTGCAGAAGTTCAACCTCGACCTGTTGCCGAACATGAAGCACGTGGCGCCGGAGTTCCGCGGGCGCTCGTGGGATCCGGGCAACGAGTACTCCGTGTGCAAGGCATGGGGGACGACCGGTTTCGTGTACGACAAGAGGGTGATCTCCCGAGAGCTCACGACCTGGAACGACTTCATCGACGCCGCACAGAACGAGGCCTCCGGTTCGACCTCGGTGCTCGACGATCCGGCGCCGCTGCTCGGCATCTACTTCTGGGCGAACGGTATCGACTGGACCACCACGGACCCGGACGACCTCGACGCCGTCGAGAAGTTCCTGGTGAAGGACCTCGCGCCGCACATCTCGGCGTTCGACTCGTACCCGGGAGGTTCGTCGATCCCGCAGGCCTCGCACGCGCTGCTGCAGTCCTACAACGGCGACGCGCGGCTCGGCATCTTCGAGTCCGACGACCCCGACCGGTGGCAGTGGGTGCTGGGAAGCCCCGCGACCGAGCTGTGGATGGACAACTGGGCGATCGCCGCCGGTGCCCCGCACCCCGAGGCGGCGCACGCGTTCATCGACTTCGTGCTGCAGCCCGACGTGCAGCTCGCACAGGTCGACTACATCGGCTACGACACCGGCATCTCGGGGATCCGGGAGGAGGCGGAGGCCGCGGGGCTGGAACGGCTCGACATGGTGTTCTTCGACGAGGAGCAGGTGGCCACGATGCACGAGGGCAAGCTGACGGACGCACAGGACCGCGTCGTCTCGATCTGGAACTCGATGAAGGCGGCTGCTGGTGCCTAAGCTCAAGTTCGGTCTCGCCATCCCGGCCTGGGTGTGGTTGCTCGTCTTCTTCGTCGCCCCGATCTTCATGGTGATCGTGTTCAGCTTCGGATACAAGCCGAGCATCTTCGCCACGCATGCGCTCGACCACCTCTCGTTCGACCGCTACCTCGAGGCGCTCTCGCCGACCTTCTTCAGCACGTTCCTGAACACGCTGTGGATCGGCATCCTGGGCACGGCCCTGTGCCTCGTGATCGGCGGGCCGGTCGCGTACTGGATCGCGGTGAAGGCACCGCCCTCGAAGCGGGGGTTGCTTCTCGCGCTGGTGATGGTGCCGTTCTGGACCAACTTCCTGGTGCGTACCATCGGCTGGCAGGTGATCCTCGCGCCCGAGGGCTGGCTCTCGCAGCTGCTGCAGGGGATCGGGGTCATCCCCGGTCCGCTCGACCTGCTGTACTCGCGCGGCGCCGTGCTCCTCGGCGTCGTCTACAACTACCTGCCGCTGATGATCCTGCCGCTGTTCGTCGCCTTCGACCGGGTGTCCGGACCGCTGCGCGAGGCGAGCAAGGACCTGGGCGCGAACAGCATCACGACCTTCCTGCGGGTGACGGTGCCGCTGGCTCGACCCGGCATCATCGCCGGCGTGCTCCTGGTGTACATCCCGCTGATGGGCGACTACATCACCGCCACCGTGCTGGGCGGAGCGAAGGGCAACATGATCGGGCAGGTGGTGGCGAGCCAGTTCCAGACCGCGCAGAACTGGGCATTGGGCTCGGCGATGGCCGTGCTGCTGATCATCGTCATCATGCTCTCGATCGCGGTCGCGGCCGGACTCCTCTGGCTCGTGACCCTGCCGCTCAGACAACGCAACCGACTCGTCCTGGGGGAGGGATCATGACCGATACGAAGACCGCCATGACGGCACCGCGCGTGCGCCGCGGCGCAGGACGCTTCGTGCTGCCGATCTGGGCGGCGCTGGTGTTCCTGTTCCTGTTCCTGCCGATTCTCGTGATCATCGCGTACTCGTTCAACGTCGGGCGCCTGCTGGTGTCCTGGGACCACTTCGGCTTCGACTCGTTCCTCGCGATCGTGAACAAGCCCGCGATCCGCGACGCCGTGCTCGTGTCGGTGCGCACCGGTCTGCTTGCGGCTCTGCTCGCCACCGCGCTGGGCACGCTGGCGGGCATCGCGATGGCACGCAATCCCGGCAGGTGGGTGTGGTGGTTCCTCGGGCTTCTGCTGCTCGTGTCGGTCACGCCCGAGATCGTCGACGCGGTCGCGCTGCTGCCGTGGCTGGTGTTCCTCGGGCAGGATGCCGGGATAGGCATCTTCAACGACGGCACGATGAGACTCGTGGTGGGGCAGTCGCTGTTCTCGATCGCCATCGTGTCGTACATCGTGCGGGCGCGGCTGGTCGGGCTCGACGCCCGCCTGGAGGAGGCATCGGCCGACCTCTACGCGCCGCCCGTGCGCACGTTCCTCAAGATCACGCTGCCGCTCGCGATGCCGGCCGTGCTCGCCGGGTTCCTGCTCTCGTTCACGCTGAGCCTCGACAACACGGTCGTGTCGGCGTTCGTGCAGGTGTCGGGAACGACGCCGTGGCCCGTCTACGTGCTCAGCGCGCTGCGCAGCGGCTTGCGTCCGGAGATCGCCGCGGTGTCGACGATCATGCTCGTACTAACGCTGTTGGCGCTCGCGCTGGTGGCCGTGGTTCTGAAGAGGGCGGGGGACTCGGCGACCGAGATCGCCCGCACGATGGCAGGGGGTTGAGCGTGGGATACGCAGATCTGGTCTTCACGGGTGGCGTGCGCGGAGGGCGGGTGTTCCTTGCCGATGCCGCGCGCACCACGGCGCACGCGGTCGCCGTGACGGACGGGTTCATCAGCGCGGTGGGGCACGACGTCGCGGCGCTGATCGGGCCGGAGACCGAGGTGATCGACCTCGCCGGCGGACTGCTGGTGCCCGGTTTCCAGGACGCGCACGTGCACCCGGTGTGGGGCGGGTTGGACATGCTCCGCTGCGATCTGTCCGCTCTGGCCACCCGCGAGGAGTACCTCGACCGGATCGCCCGGTATGCGGCCGCGCACCCGGACGACGAGTGGATCCTCGGGGGCGGATGGCAGATGTCGGCGTTCCCCGGAGGCACACCGACGGCAGAGGACCTCGACTCCGTCGTGCCCGATCGCCCGGCGTTCCTGCCGAACCGTGACGGACACGGTGCCTGGGTCAACTCCCGTGCGCTCGCGCTCGCCGGCATCACCCGCGAGACGGCCGACCCCGCGGACGGGCGGATCGAGCGCGATGCGACCGGTGCCCCCAGCGGCACGCTGCACGAGGGCGCGATGGGCCTGGTCAACCGGCTCCTGCCGACCGAGGCGCCCGAGCGACTCGTGGAGGCGCTCCTGCAGGGGCAGCGCCACCTGCACTCCTACGGGGTGACGGCCTGGCAGGACGCGATCGTCGGCACCGAGTACGGCGATGCGGGCGATCCGCTCCCGGCCTATCGGACCGCCGCCGCATCCGGGGCGCTCACCGGTCGCGTCGTCGGCTCCCTGTGGTGGGATCGATCACGGGGCCTGGAGCAGATCGACGACATCGTGCGCCGTCGGGACGAGAGCACGGTCGGCCGCTTCCGGGCGCGCAGCGTGAAGATCATGCAGGACGGCGTCGCCGAGAACTTCACGGCCGCGATGCTGGAACCGTACTGCGACGGCCACGGGCACCCGCGCGAGGATTCGGGGATCTCCTTCGTCGAACCGGAGCTGCTCAAAGAAGCCGCGACCCGGCTCGACGCCCTCGGCTTCACGCTGCACTTCCACGCGATCGGCGACCGCGCCGTGCGCGAGTGCCTCGATGCGGTCGAGGCCGCCCTCGTGCAGAACGGTCCGCGCGGCAACCGACACCACATCTCCCACATCCAGGTCGTGCACCCCGACGACATCCCACGGTTCCGGGCCCTCGACGTCACCGCCAACATGCAGATGCTGTGGGCGACGCTCGAGCCGCAGATGGTCGACCTCACCATCCCGTTCCTCGGAGCGCAGCGCAGCGCGTGGCAGTACCCGTTCGGCGACCTGTTGCGTTCCGGTGCCGCGCTCGCGGCGGGCAGCGACTGGTCGGTCAGCACGCCGAACCCGATGGCGGCGATCCACGTGGCCGTCAACCGCCGTTCCGCGCCGACCGAGTGGGAGGGCGACTACGAACCGTTCCTCCCGGAGCAGGCGATCGACCTCGCCACGGCCCTCGTCGCCTACACGGCGGGATCGGCGCGGGTGAACCACCTCGACGACACCGGGACGATCGCGGTGGGGATGCGGGCCGACCTCGCCCTGCTCGACCGGGATCCGTTCGAGCATCCGGCGGAGGAGATCGGTCTGACCGAGGTGCGCGGCACCTGGGTCGAGGGAGTGCGGGTGTTCGACTCCGTGGGCGACTGAATGACACCACACCGACAATTACGCCGAGGGAAATCGGGGGGAGTAGCTCAGGGCCCCTCGGTCGCTAACCGCCCCCAGACCTGGTGCGTTGCGATCTCCTCGGCGGCCGCCGGACGCACAACGATCTGCGTGCGAAAGGTGGGGCCGGCGTAGACCTCGGGAAGCCACCAGTCGAACACATCGACGTGAGAGCGGAGTTTGCCGCCTAATCGTATATCGGTCGCTCTTCGCGATGTGGCGCGGGTTTCGCTGGTCCGTCCCCCGAATGGTGGACAGACAGGTTCTGCTGGAGTGCGGGATGCTTGTGCGCGCGGCGGGTCGAGTGATCGGAGAAACACAGTGAGATATCGAACAAAGGTTTCGGCTGGGGCGGTGGTGGCCTCCCTGGCTCTGATCTGTACGTGGGTGGGTCCGGCATATGCGTCCGAGGATGTTGACACGGTTTCGGTGGCAGACGTTGAGCGGGCTCTTGCCGGAGTGAGGGCAGGTTTGGTTGAGGATGCGGCGGCGTCTTCGCGTACAGATGATGCGGTGGCGGTGCTCGATGTCGGGGGAAGCACGGCTACCGTGCCGCGGGATGCGTCCGAGGGAGTGAAGCTCGCCGTCGGGGATGCTGTGGTGGGCATCAGCCTTCCTGCTGCGGAAGGGGGTGAAGCGGGCGTCTCATTGGAATCGGGGGCTGTCGCATACCCCTCGGATAACGGTGTGGCTAACACGGTCGTGCCATTTTCAGATGGTGTGCAGATGCTCACCACGATCGCTTCATCGAAAGCTCCCGAGCGCTTCGCCTACGGAATCGACGTTCCTGTCGGCGGTTCGGTGATGTTGGTCGAGGACGGGTCAGCGGTGGTTGCGGATCGAGATGGCATCACGGTGCTCACAACGAATGTGCCATGGGCGGTCGATGCGAACGGCGCTGCAGTTCCGACTCGATACGAAGTTGATGGCACTCAGCTCGTGCAGGTCGTTGAACACACTGCCCGCGATGTGGCCTATCCGGTCGTCGCCGATCCGACCTATTGGTGGGGAGGGAAAACTTGGATCCCCGCGAACAAGGTCTCGATCAGTCAAACTGCGTCCATCCTGTACGCACTGATTCCAGGATTTGTTGGCCCGGTAGCTCTCTACAACGTGGGGCTGGGGCTTTGCAACCAGGCCGGTAAGGGCATCTGGGTGTACTGGACCTGGGCGGGTCACATCTGGTGTACAGGACCGTAAGGAGATAAGGAGCTTCAACCATGGTCTCTCTCAATGAACTTGGCCCTATGGCGAAACGGAAGCGCAGTCTTCTCATCATCAGCTGGGTGGCGCCTGTCCTCGCGCTGGTCGCAGCTATCGTTTTCTGGAATGACCCTCCAATGCTGAGCGCGATCGCTGCAGCGATCTTGCTGCTCATGATGACGGCGCTCTATCTTGTAGAAAGAAGATTCTCCAGAGCCCTTATCGCGGCTCTGAGGCGTCAACAAACATGAAGTGACAAACGAGAAGGGGTGAGAGCGGCTGCGCTCACCCCTCCGCTGTTCCGGACTAGCGGCTAGTGCCCTCGTTGAGGTTCGCGTGGGTCGTAGCGAGGGCTGTAGTCGGGCTCGTAGTACGAGGGTCGAAGGTCGTCATCTGAAAACCCGTGTTCTCGCGTCAGCCTGCGGCGGCCTCGTCGGCCACGGAGAGCGCTTCGTCGAGCACGGTGAGTCCGCGCACCAGGTCTTCTTCGCTGATCACCAGCGGCGGGGCCACGTGCATGCGGTTGAAATGCGTGAACGGCCAGACACCGGCCTTCTTGGCGGCAGCGGCGAAGGCGCCCATCGGAGCGGCATCCGCGCCGGAGGCGTTGAACGGCACGAGGGGCTCGCGCGTCTCCTGGTCACGGACCAGCTCGACCGCCCAGAACAGTCCGAGACCGCGCACATCCCCGACGCTCGGGTGCTTCTCGGCCCAGGAGCGCACGGTCGGACCGACCACGCGTTCGCCGAGGTCGCGCACGCGCTCGAGGATGCCGTCGCGACGGAACACCTCGAACGTCGCGACGCCCGCCGCACAGGCCAACGGGTGCCCCGAGTAGGTCAGCCCGCCGGCGAAGGGCATCGTGTCGAAGGCGCTGGCGATGCGGTCGGAGATCACCACGCCGCCGAGGGGCACGTAGCCCGAGTTCACGCCCTTCGCGAAGGTGATCAGGTCGGGGCTGGCGTCGAACGCGTCGATGCCGAACCATTCGCCCAGTCGCCCGAATCCCACCATGACCTCGTCGGCGATGTAGACGATGCCGTAGCGGTCGCACAGCTCGCGCACGCCCTGCAGATATCCGGGCGGCGGCACCAGCACGCCGTTGGTGCCGACGACCGTCTCGATGATGATCGCCGCGATCGTCTGCGGCCCCTCGAGCTGGATCGTCTGCTCGAGATGCGCGAGTGCTCGTTCGGACTCCTGCTCCGGGGTCTCGGCGTGGAACGGCGAGCGGTACAGGTACGGTCCGAAGAAGCGCACGGCGCCGGAGTCGACGGTGTCGTTCGCCCAACGCCGCGGGTCGCCGGTGAGCGAGATCGCGGTCGATGTGGAGCCGTGGTAGCTGCGGTACATCGACAGCACCTTGCGACGGCCGGTGAACTGGCGGGCCATGCGCACCGCATACTCGTTGGCCTCGGCGCCGCCGTTGGTGAAGAACACCTTCTCAAGACCTTCCGGCGCGACCTCGGCGATCAGACGCGCGAGTTCCCCGCGCACGTCGTTGGCGATCGCGGGCTGGATCGTCGCGAGACGCCCCGCCTGCTCTTGGATCGCCGCGACCAGGTCGGGATGCTGGTGCCCCAGGTTCAGGTTCACGAGCTGGCTCGAGAAGTCGAGGTACGCGTTGCCCTGGTAGTCCCAGAACGTCGAGCCCTCGCCCGCGGCGACGGGAAGCGGATCGATCAGGCCCTGCGCGCTCCAGGAATGGAACACGTGGCCGCGGTCGTCCGCACGCACCTGCGCTTCGGCCTCGGGCGCGGGGAGCGGGTGCGAGACGCCGTGGCGGTCGGTGAAGTTCGTCATCGTGGTCGCTCCTCGTCAGTGGTTGCTCGGGAAGCCCAGGTCGACCTGGGAGGGCGTGTGGTCGGGCCACCGGGTGGTGACGACCTTGGAGCGTGTGTAGAAGTGCACCGACTCGGGACCGTAGATGTGGGAGTCTCCGAACAGCGAGTCCTTCCATCCGCCGAACGAGTAGGCGCCGATCGGCACCGGGATCGGCACGTTGACGCCGACCATCCCGACCTCGATGTCGAACTCGTACTGCCGGGCCGTGCCGCCGTCGCGCGTGAAGATCGCGGTGCCGTTGCCGTAGGCATTGGCGTTGACCAGCTCGACCGCCTCGGCGTAGGTCTCGACGCGCACGACCGACAGCACCGGGCCGAAGATCTCGTCGTCGTAGACCTTCATCCCCGGGGCGACCTCGTCGATCAGGCTGACGCCCAGGAAGAAGCCCTCCGAGTCGAACTGCTTCTGCGTGCCGTCGACGACGACCTTCGCGCCCTCGCCCTCGGCGCCCGTCACATACGAGGCGACCTTGTCGCGGTGCTCGCGGGTGATGAGCGGACCCATCTCGCTCGCGGCATCCGTGCCGGCACCGATCGTGAGGCCGCCGATGCGATCGGCGATCGCGGTGACGAGGTCGTCGGCGATGTCGCCGACGGCGACCAGCACCGAGACGGCCATGCAACGCTCGCCGGCGGAGCCGTAGGCGGCGGAGACCGCAGCGTCGGCAGCCGCATCGATGTCGGCATCGGGCATCACCACCATGTGGTTCTTCGCGCCGCCGAGCGCCTGCACCCGCTTGCCGGCGGCCGAGGCGCGCTGGTAGATCGAGCGGGCGATGGGGGTCGAGCCGACGAAGCTGACGGCGTTCACCCGCGGCGACTCCAGGAGCGCGTCAACGGCCTCCTTGTCGCCGTGGACCACGTTGAGCACGCCGTCCGGCAGCCCGGCCTCGGCGAAGAGCTTCGCGAGCCACACGGAAGCCGACGGATCCTTCTCGCTCGGCTTGAGGACGACCGTGTTCCCGCAGGCGATCGCCGAGGCGACCATCCACAACGGCACCATGACCGGGAAGTTGAACGGTGTGATCGCCGCGACGACACCGACCGGCTGCTTGACCGAGTGCACGTCGACACCGCGTGACACCTGCTCGCTGCGTTCACCCTTGAGCAGATGCACGAGTCCCGCCGCGAACTCGACGTTCTCGATGCCGCGCGACACCTCGCCGGCAGCGTCCGAGAGCACCTTGCCGTGCTCGGAGGTGACGATCGCGGCGAGTTCGGGTGTGCGCTCCTTGAGCAGCTGCCGCAAGCGGAAGAAGACGTCGGCGCGCTTGATCAGGCTCGTCTCGCGCCAGGCGGGGAGCGCGGCCGCCGCCGCGGCGATGGCGGAGTCGACCTCGGCGGTCGAGGCGAATGCGACCTGCTTCGACACCTGGCCGGTGGCGGGGTCGAAGACCTGGCCGGTGCGGGCCGCTTCTGCGGCCTCCACTCCGTTGATGACGTGACGGACGATGTCCACGATGTTCCTCCGAGGCTGAAGAATACGGATTCGAACACTCTGACTGAACGTTCGATACGCTAATGTTCCTCAATGATCACAGAGCGGAAGAGCGTCGAGTGGTGTCAGAACGTCAGGACTTGAGCCCGCATCGGACAGATCGTCCGAGTCGGGCAGGGGGTGTGCTCACGGTGGCCGACGTTCTCGCCGATCCGGTGCTGCAGGCGGGCGCACCGGACGTGGTCGTGGGCGGCGCCGCTCTCGATGCCGACGTGCGCTGGGTGCATGTCTCCGACAGCGCAGGAGTCGCCCGACTGCTCGACGGCGGCGAGCTGCTGCTCAGCACCGGGGCGGGATGGCCGACGGCTCCGGACGAGCTGCGCGACTTCGCGAGAGCCCTGCACCGTGCGGGGATCGCGGGCATCGTCGTGGAGCTCGGGTCCGGCCAATCGCAGATCCCCGATGCCGTGACCGAGGTGTGCCGGGACGTCGGTCTCGCCCTGATCGCCCTGACCAGCGAGATCAAGTTCGTCGCGGTGACGGAGTCGGTGCACAGATCGCTCATCGCCGCTCAGACGGATGCGCTGCACGAACGCCAGCGCCTGCACGAGCTCTTCACTGCGCTGAGCCTGCAGGGCGCTCCGGCCGACGTCGTCGTCGCCGAGACCGCGAGAGCGCTCGGCGCGCCCGTCGTGTTGGAGAACCTCGCGCACGAGGTGATCGCGCTCGAGACCCTGCGGATGCCGGTCGTGCAGGCGCTCGGACAGCTCGACGCGGCCGATCGCATCCCGGTGCAGGCGCGGGGGGTGCGGTGGGGAACCCTGCTCGCCCTTCCGGGCCCCGTGCACCCGGCGGGCCGGCACACGGTGCTCGAACAGGGGGCGACGGCACTGGCCTTCGGCTGCCTGGCGGACGGGGGCGACACCGAGTGGTCGCTGCTCGCGCAGCGGGGCATCATCGACGATCTGCTCGGCGCGCGGTTCGCGAACCCGGCCGACATCGCCGCCCGTCTGGCTTCGGGCGGGTTCGCTCTTTCGGGTCGGCATTGCCACGGCATCGTCGCCCGCGGGGCGGAGTCGGCGGCCGAGCTCGCCTACCGGGCTCGGCAGGCCGGGGCCGCCGTGGTCGCCGCACGCGTGGGAGAGGACGACGTCGCCCTGCTGTCGCTCCCTGAGTCCGCCCCGCTCACCGATGCTCTCGCCGTGCGCATCGCGGGGCCCGCGCGCACGGTCTTCGTCGGCCCTCCCGCCGAAGATGTCCTGGGGCTGCTCGCTTCGTTGCGCGCGGCGAGAGACCTCGCGGCGAGCGACCGCTCCGAATCCGGCCCGCGCGTGCGACGCGTCGACGACCGTCCGCTGGAACGCTTCGTCGCCTCGCTGCGCGACGATCAGCGGCTGCTCGCACACAGCGAGCGGATGCTCGCCCCGGTCGTGGCGTACGACCGCGAGCGGCGCGGAGACCTGCTCGACGTGCTCGCGGCGCTCGTCACCCACCCCGGGAATCGCTCCGCGGCGGCGGCCGCGAGCCACCTCTCGAGATCCGTCTTCTACCAGCGGCTCACCCTGATCGGTGATCTGCTCGACGTCGACCTCGACGACGGGGAGACGCTCGCCGCGCTCCACCTCGCGCTGCTGGCGAAGCGGAGCGCGGTGCCGGTGGCCTGACCCGTATCCGCCCGATCGGTGCGCGCGAGGGTCAGAGCACCGACTGCGCGCGTGTCAGCACGTCGCGCAGGATCTGCTCGATCTCGCGGAATTCCGAAGGCCCGACGGTGAGCGGCGGCGCGAGCTGGATCACGGGGTCGCCGCGGTCGTCGGCGCGGCAATACAGACCGGCCTCGAACAGGGCGGGGGAGAGGAAACCGCGCAGCAGCCGCTCGGACTCGTCGTCGTCGAAGGTCTCCTTGGTCGACTTGTCCTTCACGAGCTCGATGCCGAAGAAGTAGCCGTCGCCCCGCACGTCGCCCACCAGCGGCAGGTCGAGCAGCTTCTCGAGCTCGGTGCGGAACAGCGGGGAATTCTCGCGCACGTGCGCGTTCAGCCCCTCCTCGTCGAAGATCGCCAGGTTCTCCAGAGCGACAGCGGCCGACACCGGGTGCCCGCCGAACGTGTAGCCGTGCGGGAAGGACAGATCGCCCTTCGAGAAGGGCTCGTAGATACGGTCGCTGACGATGGTCGCGCCGATGGGGGAGTAGCCGCTCGTCATGCCCTTGGCGCACGTGATCATGTCGGGCACGTAGCCCAGGCCCGTGCACGCGAAGGTGTGACCGAGGCGGCCGAAGGCGCAGATGACCTCGTCCGAGACGAGCAGCACGTCGTGGCGGTCGCAGATCTCGCGGACGCGGGCGAAGTAGCCGGGAGGGGGCGGGAAGCATCCGCCGGAGTTCTGCACCGGCTCGAGGAACACGGCGGCCACGGTGTCAGCGCCTTCGAAGAGGATCATCTCCTCGATGCGGTCGGCCGCCCAGCGTCCGAATGCCTCGAGGTCGTCGGCGGGTCCACCCATCTCGGCCGCGCGGTAGAAGTTGGTGTTGGGCACGCGGAAGCCGCCGGGGGTGACGGGCTCGAACATCGACTTCATCGCCGGGATGCCCGTGATCGCCAGCGCTCCCTGCGGGGTGCCGTGATACGCGACGGCGCGAGAGATCACCTTGTGCTTGGCGGGCTTGCCCTGCAGCTTCCAGTAGTGCTTCGCGAGCTTGAACGCGGTCTCGACCGCCTCGCCGCCCCCGGTGGAGAAGAAGACCTTGTTGAGGTCGCCCGGCGCCTCGTCGGCGAGACGGTCGGCCAGCTCGATCGCTGCCGGGTGCGCATACGACCAGAGGGGGAAGAAAGCCAGCTCGGAGGCCTGCGCCGCCGCGGCCTCGGCCAGCCGACGCCGACCGTGGCCGGCGTTCACGACGAAGAGTCCGGCCAGGCCGTCGAAGTATTCCTTGCCCTTGGCATCCCAGATACGATGCCCGTCTCCCTTGACGATGATGGGCACACCCGACTCCGCCATCGTCGACTGCCGGGTGAAGTGCATCCAGAGATGGTCCTTCGCCATCGTCTGCAGTGCGGACTCGGAAGGGATGGTGCGTGCGGTGCTCATCTGGTCCCCCAGTTGTAGAGCTGCTTCTGCAGCTTGGCGTAGATGAAGGTTTCGGTGGAGAGGACGCCATCGATCGGGCGGATGACGTCGTTGATCAGCGCGAGCAGGTCGTCGTCGTCCTCGCAGACGACCTCGGCGAGGACGTCGAACGAGCCGACCGTGATGACCACGTAGTCGACGGACTCGATCGCGGCGATGGCCTCGGCGACACGGCGCGCGTCGCCGGACACGCGGACGCCGATCATGGCCTGGCGGTGGAAGCCCAGCTGCATCGGGTCGGTGACGGCGACGATCTGCATCACACCCGACTCGGTGAGCCGCTGCACCCTCTGGCGCACCGCGGCTTCGCTCATCCCGACGGTGCGGCCGATCTCCGAATACGAACGACGGCCGTCCTCTTGGAGCAGCTCGACGATCGTCTTCGAGACCGCATCGAGGGAAGGGTGCTTCTTCGCCGGACTCATGGTGCGATCTTCGCACTCCGCAATGCGCTCGGCAACCGATTTCGCAGAATCTGGCGATTCGTCCAGCGGAATCGGCAGGAAATTCAGCTCTCGAGCGGACCCAGCCAGGCGCTCGCCGCCGTCGAGTGCGCGGATTCGGGGTCGGAGGGGTGGAACGCCCCGGCCAGCACGTCGCGGTAGAGACGCGACAGCTCGTTGGCCGAGAAGTACGACCCGCCACCGGCAACGAGCATCGCCTCGTCGACGACGTGCTTGGCCATCGTGATCGCCCGGTGCTTGACGCCGGAGAGCTGCGGGAACCAGCGCGCGCCGTGATCGACGCGGTCGTCCACATCACGGGCGAGGGAGGCGATCTGCGGCGGCAGGGCGTCGTAGGCGATGGCCATGTCGGCGATGCGCCAGCGGATGTCGGGGTCCTGGCTGTAGGCGAGGCCGGTCTTCTTCGAGTGCCGCTTCTGCGCCGTCGTCACGGCGAGCTCGAGCGCTCGCCGGGCGATGCCCGTGTAGACGGAGGCGAGCAGGATCTCGAACACCGAGAAGATGCCGAACACGATCGGATCGGGGCTGGGCCCGGGGTCGATGCGCCGCACCACGTGCGCGGCATCGGCCACGGCGCCGTTCAGCCGGGTGGTGCGGCTCTGCGTGCCCCGCATGCCGAGGGTGTCCCAGTCGTCGGACGTCGTGACGGCGTGCGTCCGCTCCACGAAGGCGAACACGAGCTTCGGCCCATCGGGGCTGGTGGTGTCGAGGCCGTGCAGCCCCAGCCGCGTCCAGACCGGAGCGAGGGAGGTGAAGATCTTGGTCCCGGTGAACGCGTAGCCGCCGTCGCCGTCGGGCACGGCCGCGGTGTCGCTGCCGAACAGCACCAGGTCGTTGCCGCCCTCGCTGATGCCGAAGGCGAAGACCTCGCCTGCCGCAGCGCCGTCCTGCACGAACTCGAGGCCGGGGACGCCTCTGTCGGAGAAGACCTTCGCCACGCCGGTCCACACGAGATGCATGTTGATGGCCAGCGCCGTCGCCGGCGCGGCACCGGCGAGACGCTGCTGCAGGATCGCGGCCTCGGCGAGTCCGAGCCCCGCCCCTCCGCGCTCCTTCGGCACCAGGATCGACAGGTAGCCGGCCGCGCGCAACTCGTCGAGGTCCTGCTGGGGGAAGGTGTTCTCGCGGTCGTGGATCGGTGCGCGCTCGCGGATGCGCTCGAGAAGGTCGTCGGGCAGGAGCGTCGCAGGGTCGAATGTCATGCCAGAGCCTCCAGAAGCTGACGGACGGATTCCTCCGGGCGGTCGCGGTGCAGGGAGTGTCCTGCACCCTCGACGACGGAGAGGGTGATCAGGGGGTTCGCCGCGAGGACCTCGTCGGCGAGTTCTCCCGTGAAGATGCTGTAGACCGCGGGGTCGGCGCCGATCACATGCGTGGGCACGGTCAGACGCGCAGCCTCTGCCCGTACGTCCCAGGGCTGATTCTGGGCACTGGTCTGCTCCACCGCCCATGCGCTCGCACGCAGCACCGCGTCGACCTTGAGCTCCTGATCCTGCGGATGCCAGTGCGGATGCTCCGCCTGCACCACTTCGAGGCGGGTGTCGGCGAATGCGCGCTCCTGGCTCCGTCGCACGATCGCCGCATCGCGCCCGCCCACATGGATCGCGGGGTCGATCAGCACCAGCCGTCGAGTCCATTCCGGGGTCGAAGCCGCCGCGACCGTGCTGGATGCGCCGCCGAGCGAATGGCCGATGACCGCGTCCCACGCGCCGCCGCCGTCCGGGAGGGTGGCGGCGAGATCGGCACCGTACGCGGCCACCGAGTAGTCGAGAGCGCGCGGTGCATCGCCGTGACCCCGCAGGTCGACGGCGGTCGCGTGCCATCCCGCTGCGGCGAGAGCGTCTCCGAGACGCCACATCAGTGCTCCTGAGGAACCGAGACCGTGGACGAGGAGGGCGCGACGGGATGCCGACGGGGAGCCCCACGAGATACGGGGCAGGGTGAGCGGGGCGGGCATGGCACCAGCCTACGACCGGTGGTGTTCAGGCGGCCGGGATCACCCGAGCCGCGTCAGGCGAGCGGCACCAGCGGTGGGAGGTCGGCGGCGATCGTCAGCACGCGCTCCGCGGCCGCGTGGCCGGCGGAGAGGCGCGCGGCGAGGTCGGCTCCGTCGAGGGTCGCCGCCAGGAAGCCGGATGCGAACGCATCTCCCGCGCCGACCGGCTCGACGACGTCGACCACGGGAGCGGGCACGAAGATCGGCTCGTCGTCGCCATGGAAGGCGGTGGCGCCGACATCGCCGTCCTTGACGACCAGCAGCGCGCAGTTCGGGAGGAAGGCGCGGATCTCGGCGGGTGTCGCGGTACCCCAGATGCGTTCAGCCTCGTCTCGGCCGACGAAGGAGATGTCCGCGGTGTCGGCCAGGCGGGCGAGCGTCTCTGCGGCCTCCTCCCTGCTCCACAGCGGACGCCGGTCGTTCACGTCGAACGACACGAGGGCTCCCGCGGTGCGGGCGTCGGAGAAGAGCTGGTCGACCGTCTCGCGGCACGACGCGGACAGCGCGGGGGTGATCCCGGTGGTGTGCACGATCCGCACCCCGTCGAGACGCCGCGCGGTCAGGAACCCCGGCTCCATGCGGGAGGCAGCGGATCCCCGACGGTAGTAGTAGACGGAGGAGGATTCGGCGCCCGGGTCCTTGAACATCACTCCGGTGGGTGCGGCATCGTCGCGCTCGACCCACAACTCCACACCCCGCCGCTCGAGCTCTGAGGCGACCCTGTCGCCGAGCGGGTCGTCGCCCAGGCGCGACGCCCAGGCGACGCGGTGTCCGGAGGAGGCGACGCCGGCGGCCACGTTGGACTCGGCGCCGGCCAGGCCGATCGACGCCTGCGCGGCGTCGGCGAGCGGGGCATCCGTCGGAGTGATCAGCGCCATCGTCTCGCCGATGCAGACGATCTCGGGGGCAGAGGTCGAAGAGATGGGGGAGCTCATGAGGGGGTGACCGCCAAGGGTTCGGTGTCGGGATGCGGGCTCGCGTCGCGGTGACGCAGATCGGGGAAGGAACGGACGAAGACGACGGCCACGAGCAGTCCCACCGCGGCGAAGATCGTGGCGGCGAGGTAGGCGCCGCGCCAGTCGCCGACATCGACGAGGAAGCCGGCGACCGCGGATCCGGCGGCGGCGCCGATGAGCTGGCCGGTGCCGGCCCAGCCGAAGGCCTCAGCGGTCTCGCTGAACTTCACGCTGGCCGAGGTGATCGCGAAGAGCACGGCGAGAGCCGGAGCGATGCCGATGCCGGCGAGGATCAGGGTGCCGCCGAGCCAGAACACGTTGAGCATGACCATCGTCAGGCCGAGGCCGATCGTGACGATCAGCAGACGGCGCGCCATGGCCCATGGCCCGATGGGGATGTGACCGAAGGCCAGACCGCCGGCGAGGCTTCCCGCCGAGAATACGGCGAGCACGAGACCGGCCGCGAGGCTTCCGTGCTCGAACGTCGCGACGACTCCCACCTCCACAGCCGCACAGGCTCCGATCAGGAGGAAACCGATCACGGTCGCCAGCAGTACAGGCGGCTTGAGTACGACCTTGCCCAGAGCGTTGCGGCTCCGGGGGATGCGGACCCGTCCGACCTCGGGGGAGAGGATGAACCAGGCGCCGCCGCCGACGAGGATGATCGCCACCAGCAGCAGGCCCTCCGGCGTGCCGATCTGGGTCGAGACGAGCGTGATCACGACGGGGGCCAGCACCCAGATGATCTCCTGCAGCGAGGCGTCGAGGGAGAACAGCGGCGTGAGGTTCGAGGAGTTGACGAGCTTCGGGTAGATGGTGCGCACCGCGGCCTGGACGGGCGGGGTGGAGAGTCCGGCGACCATGCCGAGAGCCATGTAGCCCGGTACCTCGAGCGGCAGCAGTGCGAGGCACAGCACCGCCACGACGCACACCGACAGTGTGAGCGTGAGCACGCGTCGCATGCCCCAGACGCCCATCCAGCGGCTGGTGATGGGACCGGCGATCGCCTGGCCCACACTGGTCGCGGCGAGGACCAGGCCTGCCGATCCGTACGACCCGGTCTGCTGCTCGACGTGCAGCAGGATCGCCAGCGACATCATTCCATTGGGGAAGCGCGCGGTCAGCTGAGCAGCGATCATGCGCGCCACTCCCGGCGTGCGAAGAAGATCCCGATATCCCGCCACCAGACCACGGTACCGGGCCGCGGGGTCGGCCGCGGAAGAGGTCGATCCGCGACACGCCCGCGACACGCCGAAGGACGATTTCCACAGGAATCCGAATGTCCGCGGGGCGTCGTATCGTCCCCCCTGTGGATGGATCGCTCACAGCGGCTTCCCAGCCGCGATTTCACGCGGTTCGAGTGCCTCCGGACGAGGGCTCAGCCTGTGGAAGAAACGGTGGAGAACCTGTGTTGTATCTGTAGAGAACGGTGGATAACTACACGGATGTAACTACTACCCCTTGTGGTCGCCCCCAATGTCGGTCCCCATATGTAGTATTGAAGTCCCGGCAGGGGGTCTACCGGGAAACAGCCTGATGAGAAGCAGGCCAGAGATTTGAGGGGTTACGAAAAAGATGTCGATCACGGTCTACACAAAGCCTTCCTGCGTTCAGTGCAACGCCACCTACCGTGCCCTCGATGCCAAGGGCATCGAGTACGAGATCCTCGACCTGTCGGAAGACCCGACGGCACTCGAGCAGGTCAAGGCGCTCGGCTACATGCAGGCACCCGTCGTCGTCACCGACGAGGGTCACTGGTCGGGTTTCCGTCCCGACAAGATCGACGAACTCGCCTCCCGTCTGGCGTGACGCCGCATGAGCGCCGTCGCGACCGCAGCGCCGCTCCTGATCTACTTCTCGAGCGTCTCGGGTAACACCGCGCGGTTCATCGAGAAGCTCGGGCTCCCGTCCCGACGCATCCCCCTCCACCGGCATGAAGAAGACCTCGTCATCGACGAGCCCTTCGTGCTGGTCACCCCCACCTACGGCGGGGGAGCGGGGCGCGGTGTCGAGAAGGGCGCCGTTCCGAAACAGGTGATCCGGTTTCTCAACGACGAGCGCAACCGGCGCCACATCCGCGGCGTGATCTCCGCGGGCAACACCAACTTCGGCGACGCCTTCTGCCTCGCCGGTGACATCATCAGCCGCAAGTGCAACGTGCCTCACTTGTATCGGCTCGAGATCTTCGGCACACAAGACGATGTGGATCGCGTGAGCGACGGATTGGAACGACGGTGGCAGCTTCAGTGACCGAGACAGTGGCATTCAAGGCGAACCCCTCTTACGAGGGTCTCGACTATCACGCCCTCAACGCGATGCTCAACCTGTACGACGCGAACGGGAAGATCCAGTTCGACGCCGACAAGCGCGCCGCGCGGGAGTACTTCCTGCAGCACGTGAACCAGAACACGGTGTTCTTCCACTCGCTCAAGGAGCGTCTGGACTACCTCGTGGAGAAGGAGTACTACGAAGGCGCCGTCATCGAGAAGTACTCGATGGAGTTCATCCAGAAGCTCAACGACCTCGCCTACGGCAAGAAGTTCCGTTTCGAGACGTTCCTCGGCGCGTTCAAGTACTACACGAGCTACACGCTGAAGACGTTCGACGGCAAGCGCTACCTCGAGCGCTTCGAGGACCGCGTCGTGATGACCGCCCTCGGCCTCGCCGACGGCGATGAGAAGCTCGCGGTCGCGCTCGTCGAGGAGATCATCTCCGGTCGCTTCCAGCCGGCCACCCCGACATTCCTCAACGCCGGCAAGGCGCAGCGCGGCGAACTCGTCAGCTGCTTCCTGCTGCGCATCGAAGACAACATGGAGTCGATCGCCCGCGGCATCAACTCGGCCCTGCAGCTCTCCAAGCGCGGCGGCGGCGTCGCCCTGCTGCTGTCGAACATCCGCGAGTCGGGTGCGCCGATCAAGCAGATCGAGAACCAGTCCTCCGGCATCATCCCCGTGATGAAGCTCCTCGAAGACAGCTTCAGCTACGCCAACCAGCTCGGTGCGCGTCAGGGCGCCGGTGCGGTGTACCTCAACGCCCACCACCCCGACATCATGCGCTTCCTCGACACCAAGCGCGAGAACGCCGATGAGAAGATCCGCATCAAGACGCTGTCGCTGGGCGTCGTGGTTCCGGACATCACTTTCGAACTCGCCAAGAACGACGAGGACATGTACCTGTTCTCGCCGTACGACGTCGAGAAGGTCTACGGCGTTCCGTTCGGCGACATCTCGGTCACCGAGAAGTACCGCGAGATGGTCGACGACCCGCGCATCAAGAAGACCAAGATCAACGCGCGCGAGTTCTTCCAGACCGTCGCCGAGATCCAGTTCGAGTCCGGCTACCCGTACGTCATGTTCGAAGACACGGTGAACAAGGCCAACCCGATCAAGGGTCGGATCAACATGTCCAACCTCTGCAGCGAGATCCTGCAGGTGAACACGCCGACCACGTACAACGACGACCTGTCGTACGACAACATCGGCAAGGACATCTCCTGCAACCTCGGCTCGATGAACATCGCGCTGTCGATGGATGCCGATGACCTGGGGCAGACCGTCGAGACGGCGATCCGCGCCCTCACCGCGGTGAGCGACCAGAGCCACATCGGCTCGGTGCGGTCGATCGAGGACGGCAACGACCGCTCGCACGCGATCGGCCTCGGCCAGATGAACCTGCACGGATACCTTGCCCGCGAGCATGTGTACTACGGCTCCGAAGAGGGCATCGACTTCACGAACATCTACTTCTACACGGTGCTGTTCCACGCCCTGCGGGCGTCCAACAACCTCGCGATCGAGCGGGGCACGACGTTCGACGGGTTCGAGGACTCGAAGTATGCGTCGGGGGAGTTCTTCGACAAGTACATCGACCAGGCGTGGGTTCCCGCGACCGAGAAGGTCAAGGAGCTCTTCGCCGGCAAGCACATCCCGACCCAGGACGACTGGGCCGAGCTGAAGGCGTCGATCCAGAAGCACGGCATCTACAACCAGAACCTGCAGGCCGTCCCGCCGACCGGCTCGATCTCGTACATCAACAACTCCACGTCGTCGATCCACCCGATCGCGTCGAAGATCGAGATCCGCAAGGAAGGCAAGCTCGGTCGCGTCTACTACCCGGCGGCGTTCATGACGAACGACAACCTGGAGTACTACCAGGACGCGTACGAGATCGGCTACGAGAAGGTCATCGACACCTATGCGGCCGCCACGCAGCACGTCGACCAGGGTCTGTCTCTGACCCTGTTCTTCAAGGACACCGCCACCACGCGTGACATCAACAAGGCGCAGATCTACGCATGGCGCAAGGGCATCAAGACGATCTACTACATCCGTCTGCGTCAGCTGGCGCTCGAGGGCACCGACATGGCCGAGTGCGTCTCGTGCATGCTCTGACCTGACAACCTGTCGACCCGAGAACGCGGCTGAAACCCGAGAAACGACGAAGAAATGACTCCTGAAAGACTCAAGCTGGTCTCCAGCGTGCAGGCGATCAACTGGAACCGCATCCAGGACGACAAGGACCTCGAGGTCTGGAACCGTCTGGTGAACAACTTCTGGCTGCCCGAGAAGGTGCCGCTGTCGAACGACGTGCAGTCGTGGAACACGCTCACCCCCGACGAGCAGCTGCTCACCATGCGGGTGTTCACCGGTCTCACGTTGCTCGACACGATCCAGGGCACCGTGGGCGCGGTGTCGCTGATCCCCGACGCGATCACCCCTCACGAAGAGGCCGTATACACGAACATCGCGTTCATGGAGTCGGTGCACGCGAAGAGCTACTCCTCGATCTTCTCGACCCTCGCGTCGACGAAGGAGATCGACGAGGCGTTCCGCTGGTCCACCGAGAACCCGAACCTTCAGAAGAAGGCTCAGATCATCATGGACTACTACCAGGGCGACGACCCGCTCAAGCGCAAGGTGGCCTCCACCCTTCTGGAGTCGTTCCTCTTCTACTCGGGCTTCTACCTGCCGATCTATTGGTCCTCGAAGGCGAAGCTGACGAACACGGCCGACCTGATCCGCCTCATCATCCGCGACGAGGCCGTGCACGGGTACTACATCGGCTACAAGTTCCAGAAGGGCCTCGAGAACGAGACCCAGGAGCGCCGCGATGAGCTCAAGGACTACACGTTCTCGCTCATGTACGAGCTCTACGACAACGAGGTGCAGTACACGCAGGACCTCTACGACGGTGTCGGTCTGACCGAAGACGTGAAGAAGTTCCTGCACTACAACGCCAACAAGGCCCTCATGAACCTGGGCTACGAGGCGATGTTCCCCTCCAGCGTCACGAACGTGAACCCGGCGATCCTGTCGGCACTCTCGCCGAACGCCGACGAGAACCACGACTTCTTCTCGGGGTCGGGCTCGTCGTACGTCATCGGCAAGGCCGAGGCCACCGAAGACGACGACTGGGACTTCTGAGAAGTCTTGGAGACTCTCTGAACTTCGTGCACCAGCGAAGGTCTACCGGGTGGAAGAGCCGCGGAATCACTCGATTCCGCGGCTCTTCTCGTGGGCCAAGCGGGCTCGTCGCTCCTCCTCGCGCTTCGAGTACGTGGCGGCGCGGATCGCATCGTCGGATTCCAACCCCGTCCCCAAAGCTCCGCCGAGTGTCGCGGCCGACGCGACGAACCAGGTGAGCACGAACAGATCCTCGACGCCGACGGCACGGCCGAGGGCATCGCTCATCACCGTCGTGTCGAGGACGAACAGCGCCCAGGCCAGGTTCACGACGTACAACGCCAGATAGCAGATGATGATGCCGATGGTCAGAGTCAGCAGCGTCGAAGTGTTGTAGAGACGGGATCTCTCTCGCGCCTGTGGCGAGTCGTTGTCGGGGCGGTCCCAGAGCCTGCCGTCGATCACGATCCAGGCGATGATGATCGTGATGGAGGCCAGCGTCGCCGCAGTCAGTCGCCAGCCGGACAGCGAGATGGCGAGCGACCACACCGTGGGCTCGATGGTCGCCACCGCCCCGGTAGCCAGGGCCGCCACCAGGGCGGACTTGAGCCCAGCGGCGAGCAGCCACGGACGGTTCGCCAACACCATGCCCAGAAGTACGCGTCCCCGGGCGCTGATGCGGGGAAGCGGCAGACGCTGTTCCCGGGGCGAGGCGGGTTCCGCCATGCCGCTGACGAGTCCTCGCACCGCGTGGCGGGCGCGGGCCTGCACGCGGTAGCCGCCCAGAGCGGGCAGTGACAGCACCGCGGACTGGCGTCGCGGATCGATCGCCGCCAGCAGGTAACGGCCGTCGTCATCACGAAGAGGAAGCTCGGTGACGCCGACGACGAGGTCCCACCGGTTCTGCTCGGCGTGCGCGCGAAGGCGTTCGAGGGCGGTGTCCACGTCTTCAGAACCGACGGTGAACGGCTCGCTCACGAGTTCGACGATCCAGCCCCCGGCCTCAGACGAGACCGGGGGTGTGAGGTCGGTCATCCGACGCGCGACGGCCGTGGGCGAAGCCGGGTCAGCCACGAGACCCACTCGGATCGGCTCCATCTCCGCAACCTACACCCGCCTCGAGACGACCGCATCGGCAACTGCGGCTCCTGAGGTGATCGGCGTCTGTCATGGGCCACCCATAGAATTCGGGAATGCGCACGCACAGAAGCCGCCTTGCAGAGCCATGCCCCTGACGCGCGAGATGCTCCTCCACGAGATGGAGGCGACCCTCGACCGCATCGGTGTCGGCATGAACGACTGGCCCGAGCGGGTCGACGTCGCGACGCTGTCACCACGTGGTCAGCTCGTGGCGCTGCTGCTCGTCATGGACGTGAGCCCCAGACGTGTGAACGGCTGGCGATTCCGGTCCGCTGAAGACGACATCGTGCGCTTCCTGCCGCGGAAGACCCTGCCCTGGGACTCCGACACGGCCGTGTTCGCGCTGCAGGCCGCATTGAAGGTCGATTGCATGAATTACATCTGCGGACCGGCTCTGCGGGGCGCGGAGAAGGCGATGGCTGACGGTTACGTCGATACCGCCTTGTACGAGGCACTCGACGCCTGCGCGATCCACCTTGCCGGCCTGATGCACGGGCGGATCCCGACCCGTTGGAACGTCGACAAAGACCTCAAGACGGCCAACCGGCTGCTGGCCTCTTTCCTCCCACCCGGAGTCCTCGACCTGACGGCCGTCCACGACGGTGACGAGTGGGCGGAGCGAGCCCGGCAGCTGGCCCGCGCGCACCCGGTCGACGATGTCGAGCCCCTGATCCGCCACCTCGCGGTGCTCGGTCACAAGACCCCGTCCCAGACCTGGCAGCGACAGCTGCAGGAGGTGCTGCGTCCCGACGCTGCTCGCGCTCTCGTCGGGGAATGGGTTCGTGCGGCACGGGAGACGGAAGTCGCCGAAGACGGTCATCTCTACGCGCCCTCTAACGAAGACCTGGTGCGGGCCGCCGTCATCGCCGCACGCTCGATGGACGTGACCGAGGTGCCCGCAGCGGTGCTGGGTGCCCTGGTGCGGCAGGGCGCCGAGACCCGCCCTCCTTCCACGGAGTCTCTGGCGCTCCGTGTGGCCAGCACTGCCGTCGACACGCTCGCGCAGCGCTCCGCCGACGGCGACCTGGCCGAACTGGAGGCCCTTCTCGACGACATCTCCCGCCGCGACCTTCTGAAGCGGATCGGTGCCGCACTGGGGCCGGAGGCCGTTGCGCGCGCGGGGAAGCGCGACGCCGAGCTCAAGAAGGAGAAGGCCGCCGCCGTGCGGGCGAAGGCGAGTCCCATCCCGAAGCTCCTGCGCGGAGAGGTCGACCGCATGCTGGAAGAGCACGTGAACGGCACTATGCGCGAGCTGGGCTTCCGTAAATCGGGCCGCACCTGGCGCCGGTGGGTGGATGCACGCGTGGAGGTCGTCGATTTCTACTCCAGCGACCTGTACATGAGCGTGCAGTACGGGGTGCTGTTCGAAGGGCTGCATCCCGAAGGCGGCCCGGCGACGCAGCGGGACCCGAAGCGGGTGAAGCCCTTCGAGCTCGACCTGCTCGTGTCCGACACCGGATGGTTCGCTGACGACGACGTGCTCGACCTGCTCGCCGAGCGCGTGCGCACGGAGATCATCCCGTTCCTCCAGCGCTGCGGCGACCGCACCGCGCTCTTCGAGCTGCTGCTGCACGGGGTGGGTCTGCCGCCGGTCGTCGACCGCGGGGATCCGAGGTTCCGCGACACGGACTACTCCGTGTCCTTGCGCAGGAGGCCCGCGCAATCGGGTGTTCTGCTCGGAGCGCTCGCCTGCATCGACGGGGACCGTGCCGCAGCGGAGAGCTGGCTCGGCGCGGCCGACCGGCAGGTCGATCCGCTCAGTCACCATGCCACGAAATCCGAGATCGACTACTGGCGGACGCGCGTCGCCGCCCTCCCTGCGTCGTAGCATCATCTCGATGCCCGAGGAGACCGCCGCCGAAGCGCGCGTGCGTGTGAAGGTGACACGCACGCTCGTGCGCAATCCCCTCGTCGTGGGCGCCGTGCTGCTTCTCGCGGCCATCGCATTCACGCTGCTGGGCGATGACCTGAGCTTCTTACCGTTCCTGCTCATGCTGGTCGGCGGCTGGTGCTTCGGCTTCGCGTTCGTGAATGCGACGCAGGGAATCATGCCGGCGCGCAACGGGGCGGTCCTGCATCTCGGCGTCGCCGTCGTCCTCGGTGCGCTCGTCGCGTTCGTGGTGGAGTTCGGGGGAGACCTGCTCGATCCGTTCCCCGAGGCGGTGCGCGGGATCGCCGTGGTCCTGCAGCTTGCAGCGATACCGGCCACCGGGTGGATCTGGCTCGCACTCATCGGCCGTGTCACCGACTTCTTCGCGCGCCGTGACACGAAGAAGAAGCCGCCGCCGGTGACACCGGACTGGGAACGGGAGGAGAGTGGCGACGGGTCGATCGTGCGATTCCCCGCCATCGAGCTCCGGATGCGTGCGCTCACCCAGGCGATCGTGGCGATCGTCGTGGTCGCCGGACTGTTCGGTGTCGCACTCCTGATCGCACTCGACGACATCGTGATGCGGATGGGGCCTCGGATCGCGATCGTCCTCATGGGAATCGTGGTCGGACTTCCGGTGTACCTCGTGTTCACCGCGATCCTGCGCCGACGCACTGCGCAGTGCACGGTCGCCTTCGGGAACGACGAGCTACGTGTGCAGGTGGACGATGAACTCCACACGATCCCGTTCCGGAACCTCGAGTTCCTGCGCTGGCGGTGCCGCAGCGATTACGCGCGCATCGAGGTGCGCGGCTCCGGTGCCGATCTGTCGTTGTTCGCCGGGCTCGCCACACCGCCGCGAGGCTTCTCCGCCGAACTCCCCGCCCTGCCGCGACGGGTGTATCGACGACTCGAGCTGGCAGGACTCACCGTCGAGAAGGCCCGCCGGGGCGAGGTCATCACGTTCCGCGCGCCGTCGGAGCCGTCGTCGCGCGCACCGGCGCACTGAGCGCATGTCCGTGACCCGTGCCAGGATCCGAGCATGGAGAATCTCCGCCTCCGGATCTGGTCCGAGAACGACCTCGAGCTGCTGCGCGCGGCCAACACCCCGGAGATGACCGCGCATCTCAACGGCCCGGAGACCGAAGACGAGATCGTGGAACGGCACGCCCGCTACCTGCGTCTGGTCGCCTCCGGTGAGGCGCGGATGTTCGTCATCGAAGACGGTGAGGGACGCTCTCTCGGATCGATCGGCCATTGGCACGTCGTCTGGCGGGAAGAGCCTGCGCTCGAGACGGGATGGTTCGTTCGGCCTGAGGCGCAGGGGCACGGTGTGGCGTCCGCCGCCCTTGCTCTCCTCATCGACGACGCCCGTGCGCATCGCCACGACCGACGCTTCCTGACGGCGTTTCCCGGGGTCGAGAACCCGGCATCGAACGGGGTGTGTCGACGCAACGGATTCACCCTGGCGGGGAGCTTCACGGAGGAGTTCCGCGGCGCCGAGCTGACCGTGAACGAATGGGCACTCGACCTCGCGGAGTGACCGAGATCACTCCGCGGGATACTCCTGCGCCTTGAGCAGTCGGGCCAGGTGTGCGGCGTTCCTCGTCGCCGTCCCGATGGCCGACGCGACCTTCTCGGGTGTCTCCTCGAGATCCTTGTAGTCGACGGTGTGCATCGCCTCGCCGTTCCAATAGACCGAGCCCTGTGCGGCGACCGTGTATCCCACGTCGTTCAGCGACTGGAAGAGGATCGCCGCGATGTGGTGCGCGCCGTCTTCATTCCCGACGACGCCCGCGATGGCCACCTTGTCGAACAGGGTGGGGCGGCCGCGGGTGTCCGTCTCGCCGAGCTCCGCATCGAGACGTTCGAGCACGCGCTGTGCGACGCTCGAATGCTGCCCCATCCACGTGGGGGTGACGAGGACGAGGATGTCGGCGTCCAGCACTCGCCGACGGATCTGGGGCCATTCGTCGTCGCCACCCATGTCCTTCTCGACACCGGGGCTGAGGGAGAGGTCGACGGCGCGGACCACGTCACCGGTGACGCCGTGGTCGGCGAGGCCGTCGAGCAGCTGCGTCGCGAGGAGATCGGAGCTGGAGGGCGCGGGCGACGGCTTGAGTGTGCAGGAGATGGCGACGGCGGTCAGTGGTGTCTTCATGCTCCGAGCAGACCAGACGAGGAAGAACATGCACAGGGGGTTTCCGAGTCCGGGCTATCCTGGTAGACGGCACCGACGACAGGAGATCCCGTGATCCTCAGCTTCCTCTTCTTCATGATCCTCTTCATCGGAGGGATCCTGCTGATGGGCATCTCGTTCGGGCTGCCGGCGTTCCAGGCTCTCGCCTTCTGCGGTGGGCTCCTGCTGGTGACCCTGGCCATGGCCTTCATCTTCCGCCAGGGCGGCTCGGCCACCCGCCGGTCGAACAACTGGTCGGGCAACGCCACCGAGTGACTCCCCGCGGTCCGCGGGTCGTCAGGCGTGGCGGCTGACCGCCGACGGTCGACGGTTCACCGTCGTCTGGCGAGCCTCGCTTCGAGGTTCGCCCTGACAGCGGGCCACTCCGGCTCGATGATGGAATACTCCACGCTGTCGCGCAGCGCGCCGTTGCGGTAGCGGCTCATGGTCCGCATGACGCCGTCCTGCTTGGCGCCGAGCCGCTCGATCGCCGTGCGCGACTGGAAGTTCACCCATTGCGTGGTCAGGCCCACGCGGAAGACTCCCAGCGTCTCGAACGCGTGCCGGAGCAGCAGCAGCTTGGACTCGGCATTCGTGCCCGTGCCGTGTGCCGACGGTCGGTTCCACGTGAAGCCGATGTGCAGCCGGGGAACGTCGGCGACGATGTCGTAGTACGACGTGAGTCCCAGGATGCGACCAGTGGCGTCGAACGTCGTGTAAGGGACCATCTCGCCCTTCTCGACGAGCCCGAGCCGGCGCTCGACCTCCGCGGCGACACCATCGGGTGCGGGTACCGAGGTGTACCAGGCCGTCTTCCACAGGTCGCCCTCCTCCACGGCCTCGATCAGTCCATCGACGTGGGCGCGTTCGAGGGGACGGAGTTCGACGAGTTCGCCGGTCAGGGTGACAGGGGAGGGCGTGACGAGGAAGGGCATGACGATATTCAACCAGCGACGAGGATCGTCTGACGCAGCAGCCGCTGGTAGGCCGTGACGAGCTCGATCGTGACCTCCAGCTCGAAGGCCAAGCTCGCGAGATGCGGACCTCGAACCGCTTCTGCTTCCGCGTAGGTGCGCGGCGTGATGAGCTGCGACGCCGCCCATTCATCCGCCTGGCGCTCCTGCTGGGCGCGGATGGCGGGGGTCGGGGCGGGAACGTGGCCGAGAGCGGCGTGTCCGAGCTCGTGCGCGAGCACGCTACGAGTGGTGCGGACGCTCATGCCGGGACTGAGGCGGATCGTGCGAGTCGCGGGGTCGTAGCCCCCGCGCGTTCGACCGGTCCGCTCGACGACGCGAACCCGCTGTTCATCGGCGAGCCGGAGAAGGTGGTGCATGGTCACTCCTCCCGTGCCGATCTCGCGCCGGGAGCGGTGCCCGGCCTATTCGTAGAGGTCGTCGGTGTCGGCGTCGTGGCGGACACCGGATTCGAAGGCGACCTCTCGGGTATCTTCTCGCGGGCCGGCGACATCGGGGGCGCGTCGGATCGGCGTGATGCGCGCGACGGCCTCTCCGTCGGCGCGGAGACGTTCTTCCGCGCGTGCCAGCAGCACGTGGGGTTCGACACCGAGATCGGCGCACACCGCGTAGACGACGGGGACCGGGATCGCACGCTTGCCCGTCACGTAGTTGTCCAGTGCGCTGCGCGCGATCCCGATGGTGCGCGCCATGGCGGCGATGCTGCTGCGCGACGCGGCGATCTCGGCACGCATCTGGCGCCCGACAGCGTCGTTGAAATCCTCGGCAGGTGTCTTCACCCGGCTCACCATAGCAGCGAGACGACGCCAAGATGCTGCCATTCTGGTCCATTCGACCGCCATGCGGGTTCGTTCGTGGCGGTAGTGTAGGCGTATGGGGACAGAATTGCGTCATTTGCTGGCATCCGAAGTCGACGGGGCCCGGTTCCACGCCGGAGTGTCCTTCTCCGAGCTCTCCGCGCGCTCGGGCATCGACCCCGATGCCCTGGGGAATCTGCTCGACGGCATGGAGGACTTCACGGTGGTCGACCTCGCGCGCATCGCCGGAGTCCTCGGCGTTCCGGTCACGGCGCTGATTCCCGGCGCCGCGACCGAAGATTCCTGACGACGTCGGTGCGGGGCGGTAGCGTGATGCGCATGAAGACAGTGCCGTTCGGATCAGCCACCGCCCCCGCCGTGATCGCCGGCATGATGCGCATCGACGACAAGGACGACGCTCACATCCGCACGCTGTACGGCACCGCGCGGACGGCGGGCATCGACTTCTTCGACCACGCCGACATCTACGGCGGCAGCATGCACCATTGCGAGGCGCGGTTCGCCGACGCGTTGCAGCTCACCCCGTCCGAGCGTGACGAGATCGTGCTGCAGACGAAGTGCGGCATCGTGCCCTCGCAGGGGATGTTCGACTTCTCGTACGCGCACATCCTGGCGCAGGTGGAGGGTTCGCTCGCGGCGCTGCGCACGGACCGCCTCGACGTGCTCCTGCTCCACCGCCCCGACGCGCTCGTCGAGCCCGACGAGGTGGCGCGCGCGTTCGACGACCTGGAGCGCTCGGGCAAGGTCAGGGCGTTCGGCGTCTCGAACCACACGCCTCGCCAGATCGACCTCCTCCGCACGGCGGTCCGGCAGCCGCTGGTCGCGAATCAGCTGCAGCTGTCGATCACGCACGCGCCGATCATCGCACAGCCGGTCGCGGCCAACATGGCCGGGCAGGAGCAGAGCGTGGTGCGCGACGGCGGTGGCATCGTGGAGTACTGCCGCATCAACGACATCACGATCCAGGCCTGGTCGCCGTTCCAGGATGGGTTCTCCCACGGGGTGTTCCTCGGCAACCCCGAATACGCGGAACTGAACGCCGTGATCGATCGCCTCGCAGCGGCGTACGACGTCGCGCCGATCGCCATCGCGACCGCGTGGATCACTCGCCACCCCGCCGGTATGCAGGTCGTGCTCGGTACCACCACACCCCGGCGGGTGCAGGACGCGGCGGCCGGAGCCGACATCACGCTCACGCGGCCCGAGTGGTACGAACTGTTCCGCGCAGGCGGGCATCTGCTGCCGTAGCCCGAGCGGCACGGCGCGGCGTCGTCTACCCTGAACTCATGTCGTTCCTGTTCTCGCTCCTCGTCATCGCGCTGATGATCGGTGCACTGATCGACATCATCACGCGGGACAGCTCGCTGGTGAAGTTCCTGCCGAAGCTGGCGTGGATCATCATCGTGATCCTGCTGCCGTTGATCGGTGGCCTGCTGTGGTTCGGGCTCGGGCGTGACTACGGCGAGTCCGGCATCCAGATGCCGCGGATGCGGAGAGCCGAGCGACCCGCGACGCCGACCGATGTGCGTCCGGCGCCACCCAGGGACACCCGCACGACGGAGCAGCAGATCGCCGACCTCGACCGTGAGATCGAGGAGTGGCGATTGCGCCAGGAGATCGAGAAGAAGCGCGGCACCGACGGCGAGGGGCCCGCCGGGGCGGCGAACGCCGGCTAAGCAGCGGGTTCGCGGTCGAACGACTCGCGGATCGCCTCTTCGAGGGTCGGGTATCGGAGCTCGAATCCGGCCGCGGTGAGCTTCTCCGGCAACACCCACCGACTCTTCAAGATCAGCTCGGTCTCGGTGCGCATGCCGATCGCTCCGAGTTCCAGCATCCACCGCGGCATCGGCACACCGATGCGCGCGCCCAGCACCCGACGCACCGTCGCCATGAATTCGACGTTGTCGACCGGGTGCGGAGATGCGGCGTTAACGGGCCCTTCGAGGGAAGGCGTCTGCTCGAGGAACTCGATGATGCGGGCCACGTCTTCGATGTGCACCCAGCTGAAGCGCTGGCGGCCGCGACGGGCGCCGGGGAAGTGGCCGGTGCCTGCGGCCCGACGCGCAGCGCTGACCGGCCATCGTCCGTCGTACTGGGGTCCGCCGAGCCCGAGCCGGGCGAGGTCTTTCACCGGACCGAGGACACCGCCGTGGCCGAGGACGATGGCGCTGCGCAGCGCGACGCGTCGCGTGGAGGGGAGGTCGTCGGCGAACAGGGCCTTCTCCCAGGCCTTGGCGACCTCGACCGAGAACCCGGTGCCGATCTCGCCGGTCGACTCGGTCATGGCACGGTCTTCCGCATGACGGTAGATGGTCGCGGTCGAGGAGTTCACCCAGAGCGCCGGCGGCGTCGAGGCGCGGGCGATCGCGGTGCGCAAGGATGTCGTCGTGTCGAGGCGTGAGCGGAAGATCTCCGCGCGATTCTCCGGTGTGTAACGACAGTTCACGCTCTTGCCGGCCAGGCCGACCACGAGGGCCGCGCCATCGACGGCGCGGTCGATCTCGACCTGGTCGCCCCAGCGGATGTCGGCGCCCGAACGGGAGATCGTGACGACTTCACGGCCCTCGGCGCGGAACCGCGGCAGCAGGAATCTGCCCATGAAACCCGTGGACCCGCCGACCACGACCCGTCCTGCGCTCATGCCATCTGCTCCGTCTCGGAATGGTGGATGCGATAAGTGAAGTCGCCTCGATACTCGTACACGCGGCCCAGCAGCGGCGCGTCGACGGTCAGCGACATGCGCTGACGGTCGAGGGCGTCGTCGAAGCGTTCGGTGAGGCGGATCACGGGGGTGACCGCACGGGGGAGGCGCACCCGAAGGCGTCCGAGACGCAGGCCGACCGCGCGACTGGTGAGGTGCAGGGCCCCGTGGTGGACGTCCACATCGAAGCAGGCGGCGAGGAGGGCGGGCTCTCCGAGCTCGTCGACCACGCGACCGTGTCGCGTGAGTGCGGCCGCGTCGCGCATGGTCCACGCGCCGTGACGAAACTGGAAGGTGCGCTCTCCGATGGCCCTCGACGCGATGGTCCGATTCTCCACGCGGAACGGCACATCGCGCTCCCATCCTGCGGCGACCACCCCGCGGCGCTCGAGCAGCCGGAGCAACGGCCACAGCCATCGCCGCGGGGTGCCGACGCGCCCGAACACCCCTTCGCCGATGCCGACGGCGCCGTCGGGGATCGCCTCGAAGTACGTGCGAAGCCGGGGATGCAGCTCATCGATGCGCTCGCCGAGCGCCCGGGCGTAGGGAGACTGCGGCACGGGCGTCACGTTTCGAGCCTAGCCCGGTCGTCGGGGTCCCGATCCGCGCCACGTCCTGCTCAGGATGCGGGTCGCAGCAGTCGGTCGAGGAGCGCGAGCGCTTCGTGCTGCGGTGCGGTCTCGTCGAGCAGCCACTGCGTCTGCAAGCCGTCGGATGCCGCGACGACGAGGGCGGCGACCGCATCCGCGTCGATATCGTCGCGGATCCGGCCGTCCTCCTGCTGGCGACGGACGACGTCGGCGAGTCGGGCGCGGAGGCGGCTGAAGCGACCGGTGGCGAACGTGCGGGCCGCCGGGTGTCCCTCTTCGAGAGCGGTGGCGACGAGGGTCGAGTAGAGCTGGACGAGGCCGGGGATCGCGCGGTTGGTCCGCGCGGATTCGATCATCATCTCCACCGGTGTCGCATCCTCCGGGGGAGAGCTGGACTGACGGGACGGGACCGTGCTCTCCTCGTAGACGGCGACGAGGAGCTCTTCCAGCGAGCCGAAGTAGTGCGTGAGCGCCGCATGGGTGACCCCGACCTCGCGAGCGATCGCCCGCAGGCTCGTGCGGTCCGCGCCGCGCTCGGCGAAGACCTCGATCGCGCGATCGAGGATCTCCTGTCGTCGAGCGATCCCCTTGGCGTACGCGCCGCGTGGGCGGGGAGGATCGGCGTGATCGGACGTGTCGGGGGGCATGTGGCGAGTCTAGTCAATCAAAACTTCCGCATGGAGGTATTTGGTGATAGCGTGCCTGCACGGGACAGCGGTCCCGCCACGTCACCGATGACCGAAGGAGCACGACCGATGACGATTCGGACTTCCCTGCAGCTGTTCACGATCAAGGACGAGCTGGAGGCCGACCTCGAATCCTCCCTGGCGGCGGTCGCCGCCCGCGGATTCACCGCCGTGGAGCCCTATGACTTCGTCCGCCGCGCCGAGCCCCTCGCTGCCGCACTGTCCACCGCCGGGTTGGTCGCCCCGTCCGGCCACGCCTTCCTGGCGTCGGAGTCGTTCGTGAACCCCGACGGCAGCGGCACCACGGTGCCGGTGCCGTCACCCGCTGAGGTCTTCGCCGCAGCGAAGGTGCTCGGCATGGACACGGTCATCGATCCCTACACCGAGCCCGCGCGCTGGGAGTCGGTCGAGCAGATCGAGCAGACCGCGCGACTGCTGAACGAGGCGGCGGAGATCGGTGCGACCGTGGGCGTGCGCGTCGGATACCACAACCACGCACACGAGCTGGAGGCCGAGTTCGACGGCGTCACCGGATTGGAGGTCCTCGCGGGCCTCCTCGACGAGCGCGTCGTGCTCGAGGTCGACCTGTACTGGGTCGCCCGCGGCGGCGTCGACCCCGTCGCGCTGCTCGAGCGTCTGGGCAGCCGCGTCGTGGCCGTGCACGCCAAGGACGGCACGCTCGACCCCGCGCTCGCCGGCGCCTACCCGCCCGCCGACCAGGTGGCCGCGGGCGAAGGATCCGTTCCGCTCGTCGAGGCCATCGCCGCGGCTCCGGCCCTCGAGCTCGCGATCGTGGAGTTCGACCACTACGAGGGCGACCTGTTCGACGCCATCGAGCGCAGCCGGGTGTACCTCGACGAGAAGGTCGCCGGCTGATGGTGGGCGACACCCGTTCGTTCGAGGACGGCCCCGTCGGCGTCGGCATTATCGGCGCCGGGAACATCAGCGATCAGTACCTGTCGAACCTCACAACGTTCCCGGATGTGCGCGTCCTCGCGATCGGCGACCTGCTCGATGACCGCGCGCAGGCGCAAGCCGAGAAATACGGCGTCCCGCGCTCCGGAGGCGTCGACGCGGTGCTCGCCGATCCGGAGATCGACATCGTCGTGAACCTCACGATCCCTGCCGTGCACGTCGAGGTGTCCGAGGCGATCATCGCGGCGGGCAAGCATGTCTGGACCGAGAAGCCGATCGGCGTGAGCCGTGAGGAGTCCCGCCGACTGCTGGAGAAGGCGGATGCGGCCGGTCTCCGCATAGGAGTCGCCCCCGATACCGTGCTCGGACCGGGTGTGCAGACGGCGAAGCGGGCGATCGCGCGCGGCGACATCGGCCGTCCGCTGTTCGCGCAGACCACGTTCCAGTGGTCGGGACCGGAGATCTTCCACCCGAACCCCGCATTCCTGTACGCCAAGGGCGCGGGCCCGCTGCTCGACATGGGCCCCTACTATGTATCGGCTCTCGTGCACGTCTTCGGCCCGGTCGCCTCGGTCGCGGCCCTCGGGCTGCAGGGGACGCCGACGCGGCGTGTGCAGGTCGGCGAGTTGGCCGGTCAGGAGTTCCCGGTCGAGATCCCGTCGACCCTGAGCGTGCTGATGGACTTCGAGCAGGGAGGCCAGGCGCAGAGCGTCTACAGCACCGACTCGCCCGTCATCCGGCAGGGGATCGTCGAGATCACCGGCACCGAGGGCACGATCGTGATCCCCGACCCGAACACCTTCGGCGGCGCGATCTCGATCACCCGACCGCTCACGCGTCTGTTCATCCCACCGGAGCCCGTCCAGCAGGACATCATCGACGTCGAGCAGGAGGGTGTGCTCTCCGGCCGCGGCGTGGGGCTGCTCGACATGGCACGCTCGATCGCCGCCGGTCGCCCGCACGTGGCGACGGGGGAGTTCGGCTACCACGTGCTCGACACGCTGCTGTCGATCGAGGAGGCCGCCGAATCGCGCAGCTTCGTCGAGGTCGAGAGCACGCTCGATCAGGTCGGTTCGATCGCCTCTGACTTCGACCCGTTCGAAGCGACGCTCTGATCGCAGCCGGTGGCGGCGGCGGTGGCGGCGGCGGAGGTTCGGATCACCGAGCCTTCGTCGCCACCGACCGGATCAGGGGGCAGGTTCGCGCGTGCTGATCAGGCAGCGCGTCGATCAGGCGGCGGGCTCGCGCAGACGGACGAGTCGCTCGTGCCCGGTCTCCTCCAGTTCGGCGATGTCGTCGCGCGACTTCAGGAAATCGGAGAACGAGCGGTAGCCGAGGGCCTTCTCGCTGAAAGACGGATCCATGCGGCGCATGTGCGTCTTGACCGCTGAGCTGTGCAGCCACTCGTCGGCGTCGGCCTTGTCGTGGCCGAGACGCAGCGCGCGTTCGAGCAGTTGGGTCGCCTCGCCCTGCTCGTCGAGCTTGGGCTCCTCGACCTTGGGTGCGGCCGCCTTCGACTTCGCCCGGCGCGGGGTCTTCGCCTTGACCGCGTCCGCGACATCGGGCACAGCCTCGGGCGCGGGCTCCGCGACGGCCTCGGCCTTCGCGGCGACGGCGGGCGCCGCCTTCACGGGGCGGACCACACCGGGAAGCGAGTCGTAGGATTCGAACTCGTCGCACGCGGCGGCCAGCGACTTGGCTGTGGAGCCCGACACTCCGACGCCGATCACGTAGCGTCCGAGACGCTTGCACCGCTGAGCCAGCGGCACGTAGTCGCTGTCGCCCGCCACGATCACGACGTGCGTGAGGTCGGGCAACCGGAACATGTCCTCGACCGCATCGACGGCGAGGCGGATGTCGGCGCCGTTCTTGGCGTAGGCAGCTGCCGGGAACAGCTGCACGAGGTCGACGGCGCGCGCCACGAGCTGCGAACGGTACTCGGCGTTCACGGGAGACGACCAGTCGGCGTAGGCCCTCGTGAGCACCAGGGTGCCGAACGAGGCCGCGTAGTCGATGATGGCGCCGACCTCGATCATCGCGCGACTCAGCCGGTCGGTGACCTCAGGATCGTTCGGGTTCTCGCTGATCCGCTGACGGTCCTTGCCGTAGGCGTTGCGTCCGTGCACGCGGTCGTACCAGGAGATGACGATGTTGTCGAAGTCGAGGTAGACGGCCACGCGGGCATCGGTGGTCTCGGCCATGATCAGACCTCCTCACGGGGATAGCGGACGCCGATCTGCGCTCTGATCTCGTCGAGAGTGCCCATGATGGCGACGCTCTCGGCGATGGGCAGGATGTCGCCCTCGAGGATGCCGTCGCGGACGAGCCGCTCGGCGGCGAGTGCCTGGTACTGCATCCCGCGGCCCTCGACCTCGGACGTGTAGGTCTCGTGAACGGTGCCGTCGGCGAGGACGACCCGGAACGTGGTCGGGCTGTACCAGACCGTATCGATGTCGATGCGGGCGGCCGTGCCGATGATGCTCGCGACGTTGGGTCCGGCGGCGCGCGACGACGACAGACTGGTCGAGATCGCTCCGCCCTCGTGCGTCATGACGGTCGCGACCTCGGAGTCGGCTCCGGTCTCCACGAGCCGGCCGACGGCGTGGAGCGTGGTCGGTGCACCGAGGATGTCCCAGATGAAGGAGATCGGGTAGATCCCGAGGTCGAGGAGCGCGCCGCCGCCGAGCTCGAGGGCATTGAGGCGGTGGGTGGGGTCGGAGGGCAGCAGCTGCGTGTGGTCGGCGCTCACCGCGCGGATCTCGCCGAGGACGCCGTCGGCGATGAGCTCGCGGATGCGGACCATGTGCGGCAGGTAACGGGTCCACATCGCCTCCATGACGAGCAGGCCGCGTTCGGCCGCAAGCGCCTGCAGATCCTCCGCCTCCGCGCGGTTCAGCGTGAACGCCTTCTCGGCGAGCACGTGCTTGCCGTTCTCGAGCGCGAGCCGGGCGTTCTCGTGATGCATGGGGTGCGGCGTCGACACGTAGATGATGTCGACGTCGGGATCGGACACCAGCGCCTCGTACGAGGGGTGCGCGCGGGGGATGTCGAAGCGGGCGGCGAACGCGTCCGCCGACTCCTGCGAGCGGGACCCGACGGCCACGAGGTCGAGCCCCGCGGTTCTCAGATCGGACGCGAATGCGCCGGCGATACCGCCGGTCGCGAGGATTCCCCACCGAAGACCTGTCATGGTCTCAGCGTAGGGGGTGTGCCGGCTGTGACGGACTGTTACATCCCGTGACGCCCGGCATCGGCGCCCTGGCAGCGGAGGCTCGACGGCTCCTACCGTGACGCCATGACCGAACCCCTCATCATCGGCGCCATGGTGCGCACCCTGGGCGCGTACCCCTCGGGCTGGCGGCAGCCCGGCGCGCATCGTGATCCCGCGTCCGACGCCGACATCCTGCGGCACATCGCGCGGGAGGGGGAGGACGCCGGCCTCGACTACCTCTTCTTCGGGGACTGGCTCGCCACCGGCCCGGATCTGGAGTTCCGCGACCCGTACCTGCTGGCCCGCATCGATCCCGTGAGCGCCGTGCTCTTCCTCGCGGGGGTGACCTCGCGGATCGGCCTGATCGCCACGGTCAACACCACGTACGCCGACCCGTACACGACGGCACGCTCGCTGGCGTCCCTCGACGTGCTCACCCGAGGCCGTGCCGGGATCAACCTCGTCACCGGCGCCGAGCCGCGTGCAGCGGGCAACCACGGCCGCGAGGCGCACGCCGACAACGAGTCCCGCTACGACCGGGCGGAGGAGTTCGTCGAGGCACTGCGCCGACTGTGGGACTCGTGGGGCGAGGACGCCTGGATCGCCGACGCCGACCGCGGGGTGCTGATCGACCCGGAGGCACTCCGCGCCGCCGACCTGCGGGGAACGCAGGTGCGCGTCACGGGACCGCTCAACGTCGCCCGCCCGCCGCAGGGACAGATCCCGATCGTGCACGCGGGGACGTCGCCGCGCTCCAGGGCGCTCGCGGCCACCGAAGCCGATCTCGCGCTGACGGCCGCGCCCACGCTGGCCGATGCGATCGCGACCCGTCGACTGCTGCGTGACATCGCGGCGGAATCCGGACGATCGCCGGATGCGCTGAAGGTGATCGCCCCGGTGCTTCCCGTCGTCGCGGACACGGATGCCGACGCGCGACGCATCGTGGAGCGGCTGCTCGCCCTGGTGCCGCTGGCCGAGGGGCACCAGGCGGCCAGAACGGCGTTCCCGTCGAATCGCACCGTCGCCGCGCTCGCCGATGCATTCGACGTCCCGCTCGACGACCCGCTGCGCACCTCGACCTTCGACGCGCCCGTGACCTCTGCGGAGGCCCTGCGGCTGGGAGAGCGCGGCGCCGCGCTGATCGAGCGCCTCGGCATCATCGCCGGGCTGCGCGTCTCCGCATCGAACGTCTCGGGATCGGGCATCGGGAACGGCGATCCGCTCACATGGCGGCACCTGGTCGCCGCGCATGCGGTGCCGGCGGCGTTCGTCGTGGGAGACGCGGCGACGATCGCCGACCATTTCGAGACCTGGCGTGAGGAGGGCGCCGCGGACGGGTTCAACGTGCTGTCGGCGTTCCAGCCCGCGCAGTTCGAGGCTTTCACGCGACAGGCGGCTCCCGAGCTGCGTCGTCGCGGCCTGCTGCGAGACGCGCAGGAGAGCACCCGAGCGACCCTCCGCGACCGTCTGCGCATTTCCTCGTATGTCGACGCGTGACCACGCGTGTCGCCACGCGACATCCGGAGTCGGCCACCTCGCGCCGGAGGAACCGCGATTCCTACGGTGAAGTCACCTCACCACAGCACCAGAAGCACACCACAGCACCCGAAGCACCGCACAGCACCCGAAGCACCGCACCCGAATCCTGGAGGCCCACCCATGAACCGTCGTCTCATCCGCGCCGCGGCCATCGCGCTGCCGCTCGTCCTCGCGGGCAGCCTCGCCGCCTGCGCGTCGACGCCCGCACCGGCGAACTCGCCTGCCGAAGGCGGCGACCCCGTCACGGGAGGAACGCTCACCTACCTCGAGCACCAGGCGTACACGAACCTCTACCCGCCGCAGGCCGGCTTCTACCCGAACGGCGGCATCGTGAACAACATCGCGGCCCGTCTCACCTGGCAGAATCCGGAAACGCTCGAGATCGAGCCCTGGATCGCCTCCGACTGGACCGTGAACGACGACGCCACCGAGTACACGTTCAACCTGAACCCCGACGTCACGTTCTCGGACGGCACGGTGCTCGACGCCGCGGCCGTGAAGAAGAACTTCGACACCTACGGGCTGGGCGATGCCGAGCGGGGACTCACTGTCTCCGAGGCGATCAACAACTACGCCAGCAGTGTGGTGGTCGACGAGGACACCGTCACGTTCCATTTCTCGGCGCCGTCGCCCGGGTTCCTGCAGGCGACCTCGACGATCAACTCGGGCCTCCTGTCGCCTGCGACCCTTGACGGCACGATCGAGGACTTCGGTGCGGGCAACGCGGCCGAGATCATCGGCTCGGGGCCGTTCACCGTCACGGGAGAGAAGCTCGGCACCGAGTACACGCTCACCGCCCGCGACGACTACGACTGGGGCCCCGACAGCGTCGACAACGACGGTCGCCCCTACCTGGATGCCGTGCACGTGCTGATCACGCCGGAGGACTCGGTGCGCATCGGCTCGCTGCTCGCAGGCCAGGCCGACTACGTCCGCTACGTGCAGGCGTTCGACGAGGACCGCGTCGAGGGGGCCGGCTTCACGCTCTACGCCCCGCAGACCCGCGGCGTGAACAACTCGATCGCCCTCCGCCCCGAGAACCCGCTGCTCTCCGACATCCGCGTCCGGCAGGCGATCATCTCCGCCGTGGATGCGCAGGAGGTCGTGGACACGCTCTTCACCGAGAACTACCCGGTGGCGACCTCGGTGCTGTCCTCTCAGGCCCTCGGCTACAAGGACGAGTCGGAGCACTACGAGTACGACCCGAAGAAGGCCGAGAAGCTGCTCGACGAGGCCGGATGGAAGCCCGGTGCCGACGGCATCCGCGAGAAGGACGGCGAGCGTCTCGCGATCACGGTCTACGAGGCGAAGCCCCAGCCCCTGTCGAAGCAGACCCTCGAACTCGTCGCGCAGCAGCTGGCGAAGGTGGGTGTCGAGCTCTCCGTCAAGCCCGGCGACGCCGGCAGCTACGCCGAAGACACCCGTGACCCGCTGAAGACCGGCTTCTACCACTCGATGGTCGGCCGGGCGGATCTCGACGTGATCAAGAGCCAGTACTTCACGAAGAACCGCGACGTGCTCATCTCGAAGGATGCGAAGCTCGACGAGCTGCTCCTCGCGGTGGCCTCCGAGCCCGACGCCGACAAGCGCGTCGCCGCGTCGCAGGCCGTGCAGGATTACATCGCCGAGCAGGCCTACGTCATCCCGCTGTTCGAGGAGCCGCAGGTGTACGGCACGGCGACATATGTGCACGGCGTCGCGTTCGAGTCGGTGGGGCGCCCGACGTTCTCCGGCGTCTGGCTCTCCGAGCACTGATCGGCATGGTGCGTCGATGAATTTCGTCCTCCGACGAGCCGGGCAGGCCGCGATCGTTCTGATCGCGGCCTTCACGGCCACCTTCTTCCTGCTGCAGCTGTTGCCGGGCGATGCGATCCTGATCAAGTTCTCCGACCCCAGCCTCGGGCTGTCGCCGGATCAGCTCGACAGCATCCGCGCCACGTACGGTGCCGACCTGCCCTGGTGGCAGCAGTACGTGCACGCAGGGCTCGGCTTCCTCGCCGAGGACTTCGGATTCTCGACGCAGTTCGGCACGCCGGTGTTGGCGATGCTCGCCGAGGCGCTGCCGGCGACACTGCTGCTCGCGTCGCTCGGACTCCTCGTCGCGCTGCTGCTGGCGGTCCTGATCGCGGGGCTCTCGTCCCTCGCGCCGTTCGCCTGGCTGCGTGATGGTCTGCGCCAGATCCCCGGACTCTTCGTCGCCGTGCCGGTGTTCTGGCTGGGCATCCTGCTCATCCAGGTGTTCTCTTTCGGACTCGGCTGGGTGCCGATCGTCGGGGCCGACCCGGCGAGCGGGCTCATCCTCCCCGTGCTGACCCTCGCGGTGCCGATCTCGGCGCCCTTGGCGCAGGTGCTGGTCCGGGCGATCGATCAGGTGCAGGCGCAGCCGTTCGTCACGATGGTGCGCGCGAAGGGCGCGCCGCCGCTCTGGGTGCTCACGCGTTCGGTCGCCCGCAACGCCGCGGTGCCGACGTTGACCATCGCCGGCGTGCTGTTCGGCGAGCTCGTCGGGGGAGCGGTCGTGACCGAGACCGTGTTCGGTCGCACGGGAGTGGGCAGGCTCACGGAGCAGGCCGTCGCGAACCAGGACATCCCGGTGCTGCAGGGCGTCGTGCTGCTCTCGGCTCTCGGTTTCGTGGTCATCAGCTTCGCGGTCGACCTCGTCACCCCGCTCATCGACCCGCGCCAGCGGACGCTCACGCGCTCCCGCCCATCCGCCGCGTTCGCCGCCTCGAAGCCCGCACCTCAGGAGGTGTCTGCATGACCGCTCCCGTGATCGCCGAGACGAGCGTCGAGCCCGGAGCCGTGCCGGCACCGATCCCTCAGGAGCAAGCGCCGGCACCTCGGCGGCGTGGTCGTCTGCGCGGCCGCGCCTGGGGCCTGTATCTGGCGCTCGCCGTCGTGGCGCTCGCCGTGCTCTGGGCAGTCATCCCCGGGGTGTTCGCCCCCGGCGACCCGCTCACCGGCGTACCGGCCGACAAGCTGCTGCCGCCGAGCGCCGCCCACTGGTTCGGAACCGACACCCTCGGACGCGACCTGTTCGGACGCGTCGTCCATGGCGCGGTGCATTCGCTCTCCGGCGCGCTGATCGCGGTCACGGTCGGCCTCGCGCTCGGCACGGTGCTGGGCGCGATCGCCGGGGCCGTGGGCGGTGTGGTCGATGACGTGCTCATGCGCGTCGTCGACGTGCTCCTCGCGATCCCCGGGCTCCTGCTGTCGCTGTCGGTCATCATCCTGCTCGGATTCGGCACCGTCAATGCCGCCATCGCGGTCGGTCTCGGCAGCGTCGCCGCCTTCGCCCGGCTGATGCGCGCCGAGGTCGCCCGCGTGCGGCGCACCGAGTACGTCGAGGCGGCCTTCGGCAGCGGCGCCACCTTCTTCGCGGTGCTGCGTCGGCATGTGCTGCCCAATTCGCTCACACCCATCGTGGCGCTCGCTGCGCTGCAGTTCGGCACCGCGATCCTGGCGATCTCGACTCTCGGCTTCCTCGGCTACGGCGCCCCGCCGCCCACCCCGGAATGGGGGCTGCTGATCGCCGAAGGACGCAACTACGTGGGGACCGCCTGGTGGCTCACGGCACTTCCCGGTCTCGTCGTCGTCGCGGTCGTGCTCAGCGCCAACCGCATCAGCCACCGCATCGGAAGGGGGACGCGATGAGCGTTCTGGCTGCGACGGATCTGCGGATCTCCTACGGGGGTCGCGAAGTCGTGCACGGCATCTCGTTCGAGATCGAGGAGGGCGAGACCCTCGCGCTCGTCGGCGAGTCGGGATCGGGCAAGTCCACGACCGCTCATGCGCTCCTCGGTCTGCTTCCGGCCGGCGGGAAGGTCGATGGCGGGACCGTGGCACTCGGAGACCTCGACATCTCCGGATGGACCGATCGCGCGCTGCGGGGCATCCGCGGCGCGGAGATCGGCCTCGTGCCGCAGGACCCCACGACCTCGCTCGATCCGGTGCGTCCGATCGGCGCGCAGGTCGAGGAGATCCTGCGCCTGCACGGACACCGGGACCGGCGTTCGCGTCGCGCGCGTGCGATCGAGCTGCTCGACCGCGTCGGCATCGACGATCCGGACCTGCGGGCGCGCCAGTACCCGCACGAGCTCTCCGGCGGTATGCGGCAGCGCGTGCTGATCGCGACCGCGATCGCCCTGCAGCCGCGCCTGCTGATCGCGGACGAACCGACCAGCGCCCTCGATGCCACGGTGCAGCGCAAGGTGCTCGACCTGCTCGACGAGCTGCAACGTGAGGAGGGCACCAGCATCCTGCTCGTGACCCACGACCTCGGTGTGGCCGCCGATCGCGCGGAAAGGCTGGTCGTGCTCAAAGACGGCCGGATCGTGGAGCAGGGCCCGAGCGCAGCGGTGCTCGCTGCGCCGTCCGACCCGTACACGCGGCAGCTGCTCGCCGATGCTCCTGCATTCACGACCGGATTCCGCCGCCCGGAGGCGCCGCCGTTCCTGCGGGACGCGGCGGCCGTCGCCGCGGAGAACCCCTATGCGATCGCGGCCGAGGGGCTCGTGAAGGAGTTCCGCGTCGCGGGGCGCGAGCGCTTCCGCGCGGTCGACGACGTCTCGTTCCGTGTGCGTCGGGGCACCACTCACGCTCTCGTCGGGGAGTCCGGGTCAGGCAAGACGACCACGGCGCGGCTGGTCACGCGCTTCCATCAGCCCGACGCCGGCACGATCGAGGTCGACGGCGAAGACGTGACCCACGCGAAGCGCGAACAGCTGCGCGCGCTGCGCCGACGCGTGCAACTCGTCTACCAGAACCCGTTCGCCTCGTTGGATCCTCGTCAGCACATCATCGACATCGTGGCGGAGCCGCTGCAGAACTTCCGCGTCGGATCGAGCGCCGAGCGCCGAGAGCGGGCGCTGGCCCTCCTCGACCGGGTCTCGCTCCCGGCCGACGTCGCGAGGCGCACTCCGCGCGAGCTCTCGGGTGGCCAGCGACAGCGCGTCGCGATCGCCAGGGCGCTCGCGATCGATCCGGAGGTCGTGGTGCTCGACGAGGCGGTGTCGGCACTGGACGTGACCGTGCAGGCGCGCATCCTCGAGCTGCTCACCTCGCTGCAGTCCGAGCTCGGGCTCACGTACCTGTTCATCTCGCACGACCTCGCGGTGGTGCGCAGGATCAGCCACACGGTCTCGGTGATGCGTCGTGGCCGGATCGTCGAGGAAGGGCAGACGGAGGAACTCTTCCGCGACCCGCAGCACGACTACACCCGGGAGCTGCTCGCCGCTGTCCCCGGACGAACGGAGACCGTCGTATGACCACCGCACCCACCGTCGCCTTCTTCACCCGCCTGCTCGACGACTCTGCACCTGTCGAAAGGTATGCGCTCGCGACCGCGCAGATCCAGCAGGCCGAGCGGCACGGGATCGGGAGGGCCTGGGTCGCCCAACACCACTTCCACGCGGCCGAGGGCGGGCTGCCGTCCCCTCTGGTGTTCCTCGCCCACGTGGCCGCCGTGACCCGCGGCATCCGGCTCGGAACCGGGGTCATCACCCTGCCGCTGGAGGATCCGGTGCGGGTGGCCGAAGATGCCGTGGTCGCTGATCTGCTCTCCGGGGGGCGCGTGGATCTGGGACTCGGCAGCGGGGGGACACCGTCGTCGTTCGTGCCCTTCGGGGAGGACGTGCGCGACAAGGCACCGACCTACGACCGCAAGCTGCGCACGCTGCTCGACGGGCTGGCGGGTCGCGACATCGGGGCGGGCAACACGCTCTACCCGGATGCCGGAGATCTCGCCGACCGCATCTGGCAGGCCACCTTCTCGGCGCCCGGTGGGCACCGCGCCGGGGTGCACGGGCACGGACTGCTGCTCTCGCGCACGCAGCCTCGCCGCGCCGACCGGCTGCACGCACCGCTCTCCGAACTGCAGGATCCGATCATCGACGCGTACCTCGAGGCGCTTCCGGCCGGGGTGGAGCCGAGGATCACCGCGTCGCGGACGGTGTTCGTCGCGGACGACCGCGCCGATGCACTGCGGTTCGCCGAGGTCGGGCTGCGCCGGGCGGCGGAGGGCTTCCGCCGACAGGGGCAGACCATCCCCGGAGACAGCATCGACGAGTTGATCGCCGCTCTCGACACGCACCTGGGCACGCCCGAGGAGGTGGCGGAGTCGCTCGCCGCCGACACCACCCTCGCCCGCGCGACCGAGGTGGCCTTCCAGGTGCACTCGGTCGACGCCCCGCACGAGCACGTGCTGCGATCCATCGCCCTCTTCGCCGATGAGGTCGCGCCGGCCCTCGGCTACGCACTCAGCCCTTCCGCCCCAGACACCCTCACCATCAAGGAGAACGCATGACCGACGACATCGTGGACCGCATCGTGGAGGTGACGCCGGAGCTGGATGCGCTGCGCCGTCGTCGGCCGGTCACCCGAGAGCAGTTGCAGGCGAGCTTCGACGCACTCTTCCGACCGGTCACGGTCGAACACGTCTCGCAGGCGGAGCGCGAGCTCGTCGCCGCCTTCGCGACGGGGCTCGCCGGAGCGGATGACGCGACCGCGGTGTTCTATGCCGACCGCGCACAGGACGCGGATCCGGAGACCGCGAGCGTCGTGCTCACCGAGGCCGCCGGCGCGGCCGTCAGCGGACCCTTCGGCGCGTACACCGAGCTGGGGCTGCAGGAGGAGAACACGGAGGGGGAGCGGTACGTGCCCTCCGACGCGGTCACCGCGGTCATCGGTGAGCGCCTCGCCGCCGCCCTCGCACACACGCACCTGCTCGTGTTCCGGCCCCGCGAGGCCTCGGGAGCCGACCTCGGGCGGCTGCTCGACGCCGGGTGGTCGACCGACGGGATCGTGACGCTGTCGCAGCTGGTGTCGTTCCTCGCCTTCCAGCAGCGTGTCGTCACCGGACTCCGCGTGCTCGGGGCCGCGGGGCTGGCGGCCGCTCCCGATACCGCCGTCTCCGAGGAAGAGGAAGCCGCATGACCATCGAACAGACCGTGCTCCGGCACGACGACGCCCCGCACCCGCACGCCTTCACCCGCGGGGAGGTCGGCTGGGTCCCGCACCTGGACCCCCTCGCGGAAGACGAGCTGACCGCGCGGCACTACGACGGTCTCGTCGACGCCTCACGGGCGAAGAACGACTACTTCCGACTGCTCGCCCGCGACCCCGAGGTGCTCAGGGCGCGGACCCTCGTCGACAAGGACATCTTCTACAACGCGGCCGAGGGGCTCCCGCGTGCCGACCGCGAGCTGGCGGCCACGGCGGCATCCCGCCGCAACGGCTGCGTGTTCTGCGCCTCGGTGCACTCGCGGTTCGCCGCACACCACAGCAAGCGCGTCGACGACGTCGACCTGCTGCTCGACGAGGGCGTCGATGCCGACCTGGGCGAGCGGTGGAACGCGATCGTCGCGGCATCCGTCGCGCTCACCGATACCCCCAGCGCATTCGGCGAGGAGGAGATCGGGCGGCTGCGCGCGGCAGGGCTCGACGATCTGGAGGTCGCCGACGTGATCCACGGTGCCGCGTTCTTCAACTGGGCGAACCGGCTGATGCTGTCGATCGGACGGCCGGTGGCTCCGGCCTGACCCGGAGCCCTGCGACTACGGGAGCAGGATGATCTTGCCCGAGGCGGCGCCGGATTCCATGAGCTCATGGGCCTGCGCCGCTTCGGCGAGCGGCAGCTGCGGTCCGAGCTCGATCGTGAAGTCGCCGGTGTCCAGGAGGGCGATCGTCTCGGCGAGGGCCTCGGCACGCCAGGCGAGTTCCTGGTCGGTCAGCGGCACCGGCGATCCACCGGAGAAGGCACGGATGCCGAAGGATGCGGCATCCGGCCCCCGCACGATCGTCGCGATGCGGTCGCGGTCGGACACCAGCGCGAGCGAGGTCTCGATCGCCTCGTCGGTTCCCGCGCAGTCGAGTGCCACTGTGACGGCGGAGGGAGCCGCCTCGCGGACCCGGTCGAGCAGGCCGTCGCCGTATGCCACCGGGATCGCCCCCAGCTCGCGCAGCTGGTCGTGGCGGGCGGGGCTCCCGGTCGCGATCACGGTCGCGCCCCAGGCGACGGCGAACTGCACGGCTGCCTGTCCGACGGCTCCGGAGCCGCCGTGCACGAGCAGCACGTCGCCCTCGGCCACCCCGAGCGAGCGCAGCGCCTGGTAGGCGGTTCCAGCGGGGATCCCGATGCCGGCGCCCTCTGCGGTGGTGACCGAGTCGGGGAGCTTCGCGAGGTTCTCGGCCGGGACGGCGAGCGCCGACGCGTAGGTGCCGTGTCCATCGCGGATCGCCACCCGGTCGCCGACCGCGAAGTCGTCGACGCCGTCGCCGAGCGCCTCGATGACACCTGCGCCGTCGAAGCCGACGGGACGCGGTTCGGTGATCGGAGGCGACGGGCGCTTGCCGCCACGCAGCTTCGCGTCGATCGGGTTCGCCCCTGCGGCTTCGATCCGCACGACCACCTCGCCGCGTGCCGCGACGGGGTCGGGGATCTCGATCAGATGGAGGACAGCGGGGGAGCCGATTTCGGTGTACACGATCGCGCGAGCCATGCATTCAGGCTACCCGCGCCGACACGGGCAGTCGCGGATCAGCGCCCGGACAGCACCTTCATGATGCGCTGCGGCGACACCGGCTGTGCGGTGCCCAGACGCTGCGCGAACACGCTCACGCGGTACTCCTCCAGCAGCCAGCGCACCTCGACGAGCGCGGGAGACGCGTCGGCCGAGAGCGGGATCGTGCCACCGGCGTCTTCGAAGGCCTTCGCCATCCGCTCGTACTCGGTCATGCGCGCGCGGTCCTTGCCGGGCTCGCTGGACAGGGTCTTCAACCGGTCGAGCATCCCCTCCAGGTACCGGGGGAAGTGCGTGAGGCGGTCGGCACCGGCGGTGGAGACGAACCCCGGATGCAGCAGTCCGCTCAGCTGGGTGCGGATGTCGTTCAGCGGGCCGAGCAGGGCGAGCGAGTTCTGCGACTTGATGCCGCGCTCCACGTCGCGTGACTTCGTGAGGATGCGTGCGACCAGGGAGACGCAGGCGAACAGCTCATCGACGAGGACGGCGGAGACCGCGTCGCGCACGCGGGCGAAGCCCGCCTCGTCGCGCACGATGCCATCCGGCACGATGCCTTCGATGACGTTGCGGGCGACCGCCGCACGCGCGTCCTCGATGAGGGCGGCGGCCGACGGATAGGGCGAGGCGGCGAGTGCGAGCTTCTCCTGGCTGGTCAGGTGCTCCTGCACGTACGAGGAGGGCGACGGCACACCCAGCAGTACGAGACGCAGCACGCCGTCGCGGGTGGCGGCCGCCGCGGCATCCGGGGTCGATTCGACGCGCACCGATACGCTCTTGCCCTGGTCGACGATGGCCGGGTACCCGCGCACGACCCCGCCGGCGACGCGGGTGTCGAGCACCTCGGGCAGTTCGCCGAACGTCCACGCCGTGAGGCCGGTCTGCTCGATCGGTGCCGAGGCGATGCGTTCGATCCCCCCGCGTTCGGCGCCGCGTCTCGCTCCCGTCCCCCCGGAGCGGGGAGGAGCTGCGATCGAGCGGGCGACGCTGCTGCGGGCGCGGTCCGAGAGCTGGGTCTGCAGCGCCCGCAGGTCGCGTCCGGAGCCGACGATCCTGCCGCGTTCGTCGACGGCGCGGAAGTTCATGCGCAGGTGCGGGGGCACGCGCTCGTCGTCGAAGTCGGCGGCGGAGACCAGCTGGTTCGCGAGCGGCTGGATGCGGCGGGCGAGCGCCTCCTTGAGCGTGCGCGGAGGCAGGCCGCCGTGCGACTCCGGCCCCTCCTCGACGAGCTCGGCACCGAACTTCTCGGCCCAGTCGGCGGCGGGGACCACGTGGCGACGGATCGCCTTGGGGAGGGCGCGCAGCAGGCCCGTCACCAGCTCGGCACGCAGGCCGGGAACCTGCCAGTCGAAGCCGCGGTCCTCGATCTGCGCGAGGAGCGGCAGCGGCACGACCACGCTCACGCCGTCGTCGTCGGCCCCCGGCTCGAACCGATACGCGAGGCCGAGCACCTGGTCGCCCTGGGTCCACCGGGTCGGGAACTCGCGCTGATCCGCACGCTCCTCGTCGTCGATCAGGTCGCTCTCGCGCATCACGAGCAGCTTCGGCGTCGTCGCCATGGCCTCTCGCCACCAGCTCTCGAACGACCGCACGTCGAACACCTCGGCGGGGATGCGCTCGTCGTAGAAGCGGAACACGGCCTCGTCGCCGGCGAGGATGTCGCGGCGACGCTCGCGCTCCTCGAGCTTCTCGAGGCGCTTGCGCAGTTCGGCGTTGCTGCGCCAGAACGCGCTCACCCGCTTGTCGAGCCGTGTCGGATCCCACTCGCCCTCGACGAGAGCGTGCCGCACGAACAGCTCGCGTGAGGCAGCGCGGTCGATGCGGGCGAACTGCACGCGCCGACGCGGGATGATCTCGAGGCCGAACAGGGTCACCTTCTCGAAGGCGACCGCAGCACCGGCATCCTTCGACCAGTGCGGCTCGGTGACCTGACGCTTGGCGAGGTCGCCGGCGAGGGGCTCGGCCCAGGCGGGGTCGATCGCGGCGACCGTGCGGGCGAACGTGCGGGAGGTCTCGACGATCTCGGCGGCGATCACCGCCCGCGGACTCTTCTTGCGCAGACCGGAGCCGGGGAAGATCGAGAAGCGGATGCCGCGCGCCCCGCGGTACTCGGCGATGCGACGGCCTTTCGGTTCCTTCGCAGGGGAGTGCGCCTTGCCTGCGGGGGCGGTGCGCTCGTCGAGGATGCCGATCTGCGAGAGCAGGCCCGACAGCAGTGCGCGGTGGATGGCATCAGGATCGCTGGTGCCGCCGTCGTCGCCCGCTCTCCGGTCGTCGCGGGGGCGGTCGGGCGTCTTCACGAGCGTGCGCAGCTGGCGATGCACGTCGAACCACTCGCGCACTCGCACGTAGTTGAGGTGCTCGGAACGGCACAGGCGGCGGAACGCGCTCGAGCCGAGCTCGCGCTGCTGCTCGCGCAGGTGGTTCCAGAGGTTCAGCAGGGTGAGGAAGTCACTGGTCGGGTCGACGAAACGCGCGTGCATCCGGTCGGCTTCGTCCCGGCGCTCCTCCGGCCGCTCCCGCACGTCCTGGATGGTCATGCCCGAGACGATCGCGAGCACGTCACGCGTCACGGTGCCGCCGGAGTCCGCCTTCCCTGCTTCGATCAGCATGCGTGCGAACCGCGGATCGATCGGCATGCGGGAGATGTCGCGACCCGTGCGGGTGAGGTGCGGGGTACCGTCGCGGCGCGATGCCTCGACGGCGCCGAGCTCGGTGAGCAGGTCGAACGCGGCCTTCACGCCCCGCGAGTCGGGCGGGGTGAGGAAGGGGAACGCGGTGATGTCGCCGAATCCGAGCGACAGCATCTGCAGGATGACCGAGGCCAGCGAGGTGCGCAGGATCTCGGGCTCGGTGTACTCCGGTCGCTTGTCGTAGTCCTCTTCCGAGTAGAGACGGATCGCGATGCCGTCGCTGGTGCGGCCCGCACGGCCGGAACGCTGATTGGCCGAGGCCTGGGAGACGGCCTCGATCGGCAGGCGCTGCACCTTGGACCGGTTGCTGTACCGGGAGATACGCGCGGTGCCGGTGTCGATCACGTACTTGATGCCGGGCACCGTGAGGCTGGTCTCGGCGACGTTCGTGGCGAGGATCACCCGGCGGCGCACGCCGGCCACCCGGCTGCGCTCGAACACCCGATGCTGGTCGGCGGCGGAGAGCCGTCCGAACAGCGGCAGCACCTCGGTGGGGGCGCGGTCGCTCGCGTAGGCGCCGCGCACGGCATCGGCGGCATCGCGGATCTCGGCCTCGCCGGGGAGGAAGACGAGCACATCGCCCGGTGCTTCCCGGTCGAGCTCGCGCAGGGCCGCGACGATCGCCGAGACCTCGTCCTCCGGCTCGGGCGGCGCATCCTCTTCGTCTGCATCCTCGACCGGCCCGCGGTAGCGGATCTCCACCGGATAGGTGCGGCCGGAGACCTCGATGATCGGTGCCGGGGTGCCGTCCGGTGCGGCGAAGTGCGTGGCGAAGCTCTCCGGATCGATCGTCGCCGAGGTGATGATCACCTTGAGGTCGGGTCGCTCCGGGAGGATGCGGGACAGGTAGCCGAGCAGGAAGTCGACATTGAGGGAGCGCTCGTGCGCCTCGTCGATGATGATCGTGTCGTAGCGGGTGAGCAACCGGTCGCGGTGGATCTCGTTGAGCAGGATGCCGTCGGTCATCAAGGCGATGCGCGTGGCGTCCGACACCTTGTCGGTGAACCGCACCTTGTATCCGACGAGCGTGCCCAGCTCGACGTGGAGCTCTTCGGCGACGCGCTCAGCGATCGTGCGGGCGGCGAGGCGTCGCGGTTGCGTGTGGGCGATGCGCTCCCGACCGAGTTCCAGGGCGATCTTCGGCAGCTGGGTGGTCTTTCCCGATCCGGTCGCACCGGCGACGATCACGACCTGGTGGTCGCGGATGGCGTCGGCGATCTCAGCCCTGGCGGCACTGACCGGCAGCTCCGGGGGAAAGGAGATCACGGGGGAAGACATAGCCCTCCATCGTATGCCGGGATCGGTCATCCACGCACCGATGCCGGCCTCTACGATCAGGGGGGTGATCACTGCTCTCGCCCCCGTCCGGTGGTTCCACGAGTTCGGACGACCTCCGCGCATCCTCGGGCTCGACGTCGCCCGAGGACTGGCGATCCTCGGCATGGCCGGAGCGCACATCGGCGAGACCGAGCCGTTCGACTGGTTCGACCCGTCGACGTGGACCGACCTGGTGCATGGACGCTCGTCGATCCTGTTCGCGGTGCTCGCGGGCATCTCGATCGCCCTCATGACGGGACGCAGCGCGCTGCCCGAACGTGAGCGCATCCCCGGCATCCGCCTGAACCTCATCGGCCGCGGCGCGGTGATCTTCGTGATCGGCCTGGCCCTCGAGATGTTGAACACCCCGATCGCAGTGATCCTCACGCTCTACGGTCTGCTCTACGTCGCGGTCATCCCGTTCCTGCGCTGGAGGCCCTGGCAGCTGCTGACGGGGGCGGCGGTGCTCGCACTCCTCGGTCCGGCGCTGCTCGCGTTCCTGAACGCGGTGATGCTGAACCCCTACGGTTCCGGCATCGGGTTCGTGCTGTACGGCACGTACCCCATCACGGTCTGGATGTCACTGGTGCTGGCTGGCATGGCCCTCGGACGCCTGCGCGTCGAGCGGATGCGCACCGCGGCGGTCGCGCTCGGCGTCGGATTCGCGCTCGTGGTGGTCGGGTACGGCCTGGGCGGCATCGGACATGCTGCGGGCCTCACCGGTGGCATCGGGAACGGCTCTTCGGGGACGGAGATCTCGTCGGGCAGTTCGATCATCGACCCCGGCTTCGTCGACATGGGCACGGCTCCCACCGGGTGGGAGGCCTACCCGCAGGCGGTCGCCGAGACCGACCCGCTCCGTGCCGTGCTCACGGCGGTCTTCGCCGTCGATCCGCACAGCGGAGGTACGGCCGAGATCCTCGGGTCCGGCGGGTTCGCCCTCGTCGTCATCGCCCTGTGCCTGCTGCTGAGCACACCTCTGCGCTGGGCGCTGCTCCCGCTGGGTGCGCTCGGTTCCATGCCGCTCTCGGCATACAGCGCGCATGTGCTCTCGATCATGCTGGTCGGTGGACCGGGGTCGTTCTTCACCAGCAACACGTTCTGGGCCGCGACTGCGATCGCTCTGCTCCTGCTGACCACGCTCTGGTCGATGTTCTTCGGCCGCGGACCGCTCGAACGCCTGGTCGGTCGGGGAGCGACGGCGATGGCGTCGGTGCCCCGGAGCTGACTCCGTCGATGCCGACCACGTCGCCGACCATAGGGCCGACCACGTCGCCGACCACGACGAGGGCCGAGAAGACGATGTGCTAGCGTGGAACGGCGACGCTTTCTGGCGTTCGCGACCGACCCCGATCTCGGGTCGGACTGGGGAGTTTCGAACTGGGGAGTTCACACCACCGCGTTGCGGCGATCCATTCGCCGTCTCGATGTCGTCGAGTGCGCGGGGGATGACGCCTGCGCGTTCGGAACGGCATCGACTGGGGAGTCACGGTGGGGAACACGAGTTTCGGGCGACGGGCACGCGGTGCCGTCGCATCAATTCTGACGGCCGGCCTGCTGATCGCGGGTCTGTCCGGTGTGGGAGCGACGGCGGCTGCTGCAGCCGACGTGCCGCCGACGACGCCTCCGCAGCTGCAGCGCGATGAGAACGTGGTGACGTCGGATCCGATTCCGACCGTCCAGATCGACAACGGATACGTGTGGGCGCAGACCACGATCGGCACCACCGTGTACGCGGTCGGCAAGTTCGACAACGCGCGTGAGCCGAAGGCCGCGCCCGGCACGGCCCTCACCGCACGCTCGAATGTGCTGGCGTACGACATCGTCTCCGGCGCGCTGTCGTCGTTCGCCCCGAAGGTCAACGGCGTGATCAAGGCCGTCGCGGCATCGCCCGACGGCACGCGCATCTACATCGGCGGATCCTTCAACAGTGTGAACGGCAAGGACCGGTGGAACTTCGCGGCGCTCGATGCGAAGACCGGCGAGCTGGTCCCGCAGTTCGCGCCGTCGATCGGTGGCAGTGGCGTGTACGCGATCACCACCGACGGATCGAACATCTACCTCGGGGGTCTGTTCACTCAGGCCAACGGCGTCGCCCGGAAGAACCTCGCCGCCTTCGACCAGAAGAACGGTGCGCTGCTGAGCTGGGCTCCCCAGGCCGACCGCCAGGTCGATGCCCTGGTGATGGATCCGGCCGGCACGAACGTCATCGTCGGAGGTCGCTTCTCGACGGTCAACGGCAGCAGTCTCCGTGGCTCGGCCGCTGTGGACAAATCCACCGGTGCAGCGGACACCTCCTGGGGCATCTCCCAGGTCGTGAAGAACAGCGGGAGCAGCAGCAACTCCGGTATCTTCGCCCTCGCCACCGACGCGAACTCTGTCTACGGCACCGGGTGGAGCTGGGCCGGCGGGGGCAACCTCGAGGGCACGTTCGCCGCAGAGGCGGGAACAGGAGCGGTGCGCTGGATCGCGGATTGCCACGGCGATCACTACGGCGTGTACTCGACCGGCAAGGTCGTCTACACGACGAGCCACATGCACTCCTGCAACACGATGGGCCTGCAGCCGCAGAAGAACCCGGCGGTCTACCAGTACGCCGAGGCGTACACGGCCGATGCGCGCGGCACCCTCTCCGCGAACACCTACTCGGGGTACGCCAACTGGGCGGGAACCCCTGCGCCGTCGCCCTACCAGTGGGCACCGGACTGGTCGGTGGGCACCACCACCGGACTCGGCCAGGCGGGCCTGTCCATCACCGGCGCGGGCGACATGATCTCGATCGGCGGCGAGTTCCGATCCGTCAACGGCGGTCAGTTCGAGGGACTGGTCCGGTTCTCCACGAACCCGCCTGGCGGCGCCAAGGACGGTCCCCGTGTCGCCGCTGCGGACTGGAAGCCCACGGCGGGCACATCGCCCGTCCCCGGGCGCGCTCGCGTGACGATCCAGACGAACTGGGATCGGGATGACCTGACCCTCACCTACGAGCTGTACCGAGCCGGAACCGCTGAACCTGTGGCGAGCACGACTGCGGACGGCACCTGGTGGAAGCGCGCGACGGTCACGCTCGATGACCCGACGGCGACGCCGGGCGCGACGCAGAGCTACACCGTGGTCGCGAAGGACGCCGCCGGGAACACCGCGACCAGTGCGAGCGTGAACGCGAAGGCGAACGCGGGGACCGTCTCGGCATACACGGCCAAGGTCCTCGCGGACGGTCCCTCGCTGTACTACCCGATGGGAAACATCTCGAAGGATTGGGCGGGCGCTAACACCCCGGTGAACGGGTCGGGCGCCACGGTCTCGTCGGCCGGCATCAAGAACAGCGGCACGGGGTCGACCGCCTTCAACGGCACCACGACCGGCCGGGTGTCGTCCGACGCCAAGGCGGCGGTGTCGAAGGATTTCTCCTCGGAGATCTGGTTCCAGACGACCACGAAGACCGGCGGCATGCTCATCGGCTCCGGAGCCGCCAAGACGGGAAGCTCCGCGACCGTCGACCGACAGCTCTACATGACGAACAGCGGCACTCTGACCTTCGGCGTCTTCGCCGGTCAGACGCGCGCCACGGTGGCAGGGGACAAGGCGCTGAACGACGGAACGTGGCATCACGCGGTCGTCTCGCAGAACGCGGAGGGGATGAAACTCTACGTCGACGGTGAGCTCGTCGCCTCGGATCCCGCGGTGACGACGTCCAGGACCGACTCCGCCTACCTCCGCATCGGCGGCGATGCCCTCGCGGGCTGGCCGTCGGCTCCCTCGTCGAACTACTTCAAGGGTGCGCTGGACGAGGCCGCGGTGTACCCGTTCGCGTTGAACGCGGATCAGGTGCGGTCGCACTTCCAGCTGGGGAAGGGCATGAAGGCTCCGACGGCGGCATTCACGGCGCAGTCGACCGATCTGAGCGTGGCGGTCGACGCGTCGGGCTCGTCCGCGGACGGCGGAGCATCGATCAGTGCTTTCGCCTGGGACTTCGGCGACGGTTCGACGGCCACGGGCGCGACCGCGACGCACGAATACGCTGCAGCGGGGACCTACACGGTGCGCGTGACGGTGACGGACAGTCGTGGACTGTCGGCATCGAGCGAGAAGCAGGTCGTGGTCACGGCCCCCGTCGTCGCCGATGTCGTCGTGGCATCGGACGGGTTCGATCGTGCGGTCGATTCCGGCTGGGGCACCGCTGATGTCGGTGGTCTGTGGACGCCGATGCAGGGCAAGTCGACCGCGCTCTCCGTGGCAGAGGGTGCCGGGGTGATCGACCTCGCCGCAGGGCAGACGCGCGAGATGCTGCTGGACGATGCATCGGTGCGGGATTCCGCCACGACGATGTCCTACACGCTCTCGGCCGGTCCGGAGTCCGGCACGGCGTACGTCGGTGCGGGTTCTCGTCGCGCCGGCGACAGCGGGTTCCGAGCCCTGGCCTGGCATCGCGCCGATGGGGCGGTCTGGGTGGTGATCCAGCGCAACGGGACGGCGATCGCCAGCGCGGCGGTCCCCGGTCTGACCTGGAGTGCCGGGACGATGTTCCACCTGTCGACGGAGACGTCGGGTTCACCGTCGACGACCATCCGCGCCAAGGTGTGGGCCGACGGCCAGCCCGAGCCGGCGGCGTGGCAGGTGTCCGCGACGGATACGACGTCGACGCTCCAGGGCGAGGGATCGCCGTCGGTGTTCTCGTATCGGGCCGGCAGCGCGACCGGCACGAACATCGTGCGGGTGCACGAGGTCAAGGCCATCCGCTCGGGCGAGTGAGCTCAGGAACGAGTGCGCGGGTGGGGGCACCGGATCGGGTGCCCCCACCGGTGTCTCTCAGAAGTGCGTGCCGCCGTCGATGCGCACCTCGGTGCCCGTGATGAAGGCACCGTCCTCGCTCGCGAGCATCGCCACGACGCCGGCGACCGACTCCGGTCCGGCGAAACCCTGACCGATCGCGGGCGCGAGCTTCATGAACAGGCTCATGTCGGCGTCGGCGGGCAGGCCCGGACCGTTGCTCTGGTTGCTCTGGCCGGATCCGTCGGTCATGCCGGACGAGATCGACCCGGGCTGCACCGCGGTGAAGCGGATCCCGCTCTTCGCGTATTCGGCGGCGAGCGCGTGGGTCATCGACTGCACGCCGCCCTTGCTGGCCGCGTAGGCAGCCATGTAGGGGTGCGCGAAGCCGGCTGAGGTCGAGCTGAAGTTCACCACGGCGGACGACGAGCCGTCGAGCAGTGCGGGGATCGCCGCGCGGATCACGAGGAACGTGCCGACCAGGTTGATCCGGATGACCTGCTCGAACTGGTCGAGCGTCGTCTCGTGGGTGTGCGAGGAGCGCAGGATTCCGGCGGCGTTCACGAGCACGTCGAGTCCGCCCAGAGCAGCGACGGCCTCGGCGACGCCGGCAGCCACGGAGGCTTCGTCGGCGATGTTCATCGTGACGGTCGTGAGGCGTTCGGCGAGTGCGCCAGCCTGGGCGACCGTGTCTTCGAGACCCGCGGTGCTGACGTCGGCGGCGACGACGCTGCCGCCTTCGCGGAGCATGCGCAGCACGGTGGCCTGACCGATGCCCGACCCTCCGCCGGTGACGAGCGCCCGACGTCCTTCGTAGCGGTTCATGATCTTCCCTTTCGTGGTGAATGTCGTGGTGGATGCGGTGATGGTGTCGCGAGGCGACGTTCCGTTGTAGGCAGACTATGCCTGTATGGCAGAACGTGCCATATAGACCCAACCTGCCGCGGCGTTCGCCTATTCCCGTACGCTGTGACGGTGGAGACCTCGACCCTCACCGAACGCCGCCGGGCCGCGACCGAGCGGGACATCGCGGACGCCGCCGCCGCGCTGTTCGCCGAGCAGAGCGTGGCGGGGGTCACCGCCGAGCAGATCGCGGCGCGCGCGGGTGTCTCGGTGCGTACGTTCTACCGGTACTTCGCCCGGAAGGAAGACGCGATCACGCCCATCCTCAGCGTCGGCGCCCAGCGCTGGCAGGAGGCATTCGCGCAGGTGGGGGAGCTTTCGCTGCGGGAGCGGATCCCCGCCGTGATCCACGCCCAGCTCGCCGAGGACGGGTCAGGGGAGCGGTCATCCGAGGGGCTCGAACTCGACACGATGCTCGGCGTGCTCCGGGGCCTCGACGACGACACGGCGATGCGCGATGTCTGGCTGCGCGTGAACGACGACTCCGAGCGTCGACTGCGAGCGATCCTCCGGGAGCGGGGGATCGCGGTGTGGGATGCGGCTCTGCTCGCCGCTGTCGCGACGGCCTCCATCCGCGTCGGTCTCGAGCAGTGGGCGGCGGATCCCGACGGTGCTCGTCCCGCGGAGCGCGCTGTCGAGGCCTTCCAGGCCATGTCGCAGGGGCTCGACGGGCTCGACTGACTTCTTTCGTCACCGGCCGGTCCGACCTGTCATCACAGGTCATAGGCTGGAGGCATGACGATTCCTGCACTCGAACTGAACGACGGCAACTCCATCCCGCAGCTCGGCTACGGCGTCTTCAAGGTGCCGCCGGCAGAGACCGAGCGGGCGGTGAGCGAGGCGCTCGAGATCGGCTACCGCCACATCGACACCGCCGCCATCTACGGCAACGAAGAGGGCGTCGGCGCCGCCATCGCCGCCTCCGGCATCCCGCGCGACGAGCTGTTCATCACGACGAAGCTCTGGAACGACCGTCACCACGACGACGAACCGCGCGCCGCCATCGGCGAGAGCCTCGAGAAGCTCGGACTCGACGAGGTCGACCTCTACCTCGTGCACTGGCCGACCCCGGCCAAGGACGACTATGTGCACGCGTTCGCGAAGCTCATCGAGCTCCGCGAGGCGGGTCTCACCCGCAGCATCGGCGTCTCGAACTTCCTGGTCCCGCACCTGGAGCGCACGGTCAAGGAGACCGGCGTCGTCCCGGCCGTGAACCAGATCGAGCTGCACCCGGCGTACCAGCGCCGCGAAGAGGTCGCCTGGGCCGACGCGAACGGCGTCCGCATCGAGGCGTGGGGTCCTCTCGGCCAGGGCAAGTACGACCTCTTCGGCATCCCGGCGGTGGCAGATGCCGCCGCAGCGCACGGCGTCACCCCGGCACAGGCGGTGCTCCGCTGGCACCTGCAGAAGGGCATCATCGTGTTCCCGAAGTCGGTGCGCGCCGAGCGGCTGCGTGAGAACCTCGACGTCTTCGGCTTCGAACTGACCGACGCCGAGATCGCGGCGATCGACGCCCTCGACCCGCTCGACGGCTCCGGCCGCGTCGGCTCGCACCCGGACGAGGTCAACTGACCCCGCTCCCGTGGGACGGAGCCTCGGGCTCACATGACGCCCCGTGTCGCATCGCGCGACACGGGGCGCCGTCGTGAGTACCGTCGAGGCATGACAGCTCCGTTCCGCGTCGTCGCCGTGTCGGGATCCCTGCACGAGCCCAGCAAGACGACCGCCCTCGTCCGCGCGATCACCGCCGCCATCGCCGAGCGCGCCGAGGTCGAGTCGCAGCTCATCGAGCTGACGCAGATCGGTCCCGGACTGGCCGGCGCGCTGCAGCGCGATCAGCTGCCGCCGGAGGTCGAGGCGCAGCTGCAGGCGATCGAATCGGCCGACCTGCTGATCGTGGGCAGCCCCGTCTACCGGGCGTCGTTCACGGGGCTCTTCAAGCACCTGTTCGATTTCGTCGGCCAGTACGACCTGGTGGGCAAGCCGGTGCTGCTCGCCGCGACCGGTGGCGGCGAGAAGCACGCGTTGATCATCGAGCACCAGCTGCGTCCGCTGTTCGCGTTCTTCCAGGCGCTCACCCTTCCGCTCGGCGTCTACGCGAGCAACACCGACTTCGACGGCTACGAGATCGCCTCCGAGGTGCTCGAGGCCCGCATCGCGTTGGCTGCCGAGCGCGCCCTTCCGCTGGTGGGGTATGCGGCATCGCGTCCGATCGAGCTGCTCGTCGGCTGACCGCACCCCCTCCGCGCGGCGTAGCGTGAAGGCATGACCAATCGGCTCGCCGACACTCTCAGCCCGTATCTCCGCGCGCACGCCGACAACCCCGTCGACTGGTACCCGTGGGGCGAGGAGGCATTCGACGAGGCGCGGCGGCGGGATGTGCCGCTCCTGATCTCGATCGGCTACTCGACCTGCCACTGGTGCCATGTGATGGCTCGGGAGTCGTTCGCCGACCCGGCCACCGCCGCGCTCATCAACGACGGGTTCGTGGCCGTCAAAGTCGACCGTGAGGAGCACCCGCAGGTGGACGGCGCCTACATGGCCGCGGCCTCCGCCTTCACGCAGAACCTCGGCTGGCCGCTCACCGTGTTCGCCACACCGCGTGGGCGCACCTTCTATGCCGGCACATACTGGCCACCGGAATCCCGGCCGCCGATGCCCGCATTCCGCGACGTGCTCGCGGCGGTGCGGGAGGCGTGGACTCTGCGTCGTGCGCAGGCGGAGGAGTCGGCGGATGCCGTGACCGACGCGCTCGCCCGGGCGGCGGAATCCGCACCATCGGACCTGCCGGACATGGTGGCGATCGCCGCGGCGGCTGCGTCCATCGCGCAGCGCGAGGATCGGCAGTTCGGCGGCTTCGGAGGTGCGCCTAAGTTCCCCGTCGCCACGACACTGCGATTCCTGCAGCATCCGCTCGTGAGAGAAGGCGCTCCCGAGGCGGCGGCCGCGACGGCACGCGCGCTCGCGGCGATGGCGGGTTCGGACCTGCGCGACGCCGATGGAGGATTCTTCCGTTATGCGACACAGCGTGACTGGACCGTGCCGCACTACGAGCGGATGCTGACCGACAACGCGCAGCTGCTCGAGATCGCGCGCGACGCGGGAGACGAGCAGACCGTGCGGGGCATCGCCTCCTTCCTGATCGACGTGCTCCAGCGCGACGGCGGGGGATTCGGTGCGGCGCAGGACTCGGAGTCGACGATCGACGGCGTGCGCAACGAGGGTGGCTACTACCTTCGCGCCCTCGCCGACCGCGCGGGTCTGGAGGTGCCGGCCGTCGACGGGAAGGTGATCACCGGTTGGAACGGACTCGCGATCGCCGCCCTCGCCCGGGCGGGGGCGGCCTTCGGGGAGCAGGGCTGGATCGACGCGGCCGTCTCCGCTGCGGAACAGGTGCTCCGGATCAACCGGGATGCCGACGGTGCCCTGGTACGTGCTTCCCTCGACGGGCGGGCATCCGCCGCGGTCGCGACCGCCGCCGACCTCGGGCTGCTCGCCGACGGTCTGTTCGCGCTCGCCCTGGCGACGGGCGACGCGGGGTGGGCGGTGGAGGCGCGCGTCGTCCTCGACGAGGCTCTCGAGGGGGCGGCCGGTGACGACCCGCTCCTGTCGGCCCAGGGCATCGCGACGTCGCCCGATCAGACCGATGGCGACCTGCCCTCAGACGCGGCGGCCGTCGCCGGTGCCGCCCTGACGGCCTGGTGGCTGGGGGCGGGGGAGCGATATCGCGAAGCGGCCGTCTCGACGGTGAGCGCGCTCGCCGAGCGCTCTCGGGAGCAGCCGTTCGCCCACGGCACGCTGCTGCGGGTGGCCGCAGGACTCGCCGTTCCACCTCGCCAGCTCGTCGTGGTCACCGAGGCACGTGGCAGCGCCCTGGCCGTGGCGGGGAGGGGTGCGGACGCCGAGGTGGTCGCCGTGGTCAGCGCCGAGCAGGCGCGATCGTTCGCGGATGCGGGATTCGCCCTGTTCCAGGGCAAGGATGCGACGACGGAACGCGCCTACGACTGCCGGGCGTTCGTGTGCCGACTGCCGGTGAGCGATCCCGCCGAGGTGTCGGTCGGGCGCTGACGGTCGGCCCGCGCTCCCGCCGGGGGCTCCTACGCTGGGAACGAACCGGTTTCGAGGGAGGAACGGGCATGACCGTGCAGCACATCGAGTGGGTCGACATCCCGGCGGGGACACTGCAGCGGGGAACGCCGCTCGATCAGATCGATGCCCTCACCGTCCGGTATGCCGCCACCGGTGTTCCGCCCGCCTGGTATCGGAAGGAGGCGCCGCGCACGCCCGTCGCCGTCCCGGCGTTCCGACTCGCCCGCACCCCGGTGACGATGGCGCAGTGGGCGGCGTACGCGGAGGCGACCGGCGCCCGCGCCATCTCCGGGATCGACGAGCATCCGGTGGTCGGGGTCTCGTGGGACGAGGCCACCGCCTACGCCGCAAGGATCGGCTCGCAGCTCGGCGTGGACGCCCGCCTGCCGACCGAAGACGAGTGGGAGCGGGCGGCGCGCGGCGACGACACCCGCGAGTTCCCGTGGGGTGACGAGTACGTCACGGGCCGGGCGAACCTGTTCGACCTGGGACTCGGCACCACGACACCCGTCGGTTCGTTTCCCGAAGGCGCCAGTCCGTTCGGGGTGCTCGACATGGCCGGCAACGTCGACGAGTGGACCTCGACCCTGTACGCGCCGTATCCGGGGGCGCCCGATGACGTCCCTGCCGTCGAGGACTGGGCGGCCGACCCGCACGTCACACGCGGCGGAGCGTTCCGCCACGACGTGGATCTTGCCCGCTGCGCCCGACGGCACGGGGCGTACGAGGCGGACCTCGTCGCTGTGGGCATCGGCTTCCGACTCGCGGCGCCCGCGATCGCGACAGCGTGACTGTGCAATCTGACTAACCGTCGCCCCAGGAGTGGCGGTCGGTTGCGCGAGATGCGCAGCTTCCGGTGCGCCGATTGCCCAGTGGATGCGATCCGTTCTACTGTTGCGCGACAGCAGGCGGTGCCGCTCGGGGGCCGCCCATGGATCACAGCAAGGACGCTCTGACGATGCCCCTCCCCACCCGCGCCGGACTCGACGCCGTTCCCGCGTACCGTCAGGGGCGCTCCGCCCCGGCCGGTGCTTCGAAGCTCTCCTCGAACGAGTCCCCGCATCCGCCGCTGCCCTCGGTCGTCGCGGCCGTGCGCGATCGCCTCGACGGCATCCACCGCTACCCGGACATGAGCGCCGCCGCCCTGCGCGAACGGCTGGCCGACCGCTACGGCGTCGATCCGTCGGAGGTCACGGTCGGTGCGGGGTCGGTCGAGATCGCCGCTCAGCTCATCCACGCGGTCGCCGGCGATGGTGACGAGGTGGTCTTCGCGTGGCGGTCGTTCGAGGCGTACCCGTCCCTGGTTCGCATCGCGGGTGCCACGCCCGTCCCGGTCCCGCTCGACGCAGACCACGGACACGACCTCGACGCGATGCTCGCGGCGATCACCCCGCGCACCCGCCTGATCTTCGTGTGCAACCCGAACAACCCGACGGGCACCGTGGTCGGCGCCGACGAGCTCGAGCGCTTCGTCGCCGCGGTACCGCACGACGTGCTCGTGGTGATCGACGAGGCCTATGTGCACTTCGATCGCACCGAGAGTCGAGGTGCCGGCATCGAGCTGTTCCGGCGGCACCCGCATGTGGCGGTGCTGCACACGTTCTCCAAGGCCTACGGGCTCGCGGGCCTGCGCATCGGCTATGCGATCGCCCCGGCCGCCGTCGCCGAGAACCAGCGCAAGGTCGCCGTGCCGTTCGGCGTGACCGACCTCGCGCAGACCGCGGCGCTCGCCTCGCTGGACGCCGAGGACGAGCTCGCGACACGCATCGACGAGGTCGTCGTGCAGCGCGACCGGCTCCATGCCGTGCTCGTGGCGGCCGGATGGCCCGCCGTCCGGTCCCAGGCGAACTTCGTGTGGGTGCCGTCCGCCGACCGCACCGCGGAGCTCGAGCACCTGCTGCAGGCGGGCGGCGTGATCGCGCGCGCCTTCGCCGGGGAGGGCATCCGCATCTCCTCGGGCTCTGTGGAGGACATCGACCGGGTGGAGGCCGCGCTCGCAGGCGCCGCCCGGGAACGCGGTGCCGCTGAGCGTGTGGAGGTGGGCGCATGACCGATGACCGCATGACCGAGATCCCCCCGACCACCACGACCACCAAGGGTCTGCACCCGGGCCTGACCCGCCGCCAGATCTCGATGATGGGGCTGGGCGGTGCGATCGGCGCCGGGCTGTTCGTCGGATCAGGTCAGGCGATCAGCATCGCGGGGCCCGCCGTGCTGGTGTCGTACCTGGTTGCGGGCGGCATCGTCGTGCTCGTGATGGCCATGCTGGCCGAGATGGTCGCCGCCCGGCCCAGCTCGGGTGCTTTCAGCTCATACGCCCAGAAGGCGATGGGACGCAGCGCCGGCAGCGCGGTCGGCTGGCTCTACTGGATCCAGCTGGTCGTGGTGATCGCCGCCGAGGCGACCGGTGCCGGTGCGATCGTGGCCAACTGGACACCGGGCATCCCGGCCTGGGTGTGGGTGCTGATCTTCGTCGTCGCGCTCACCGCGGTGAATCTGTTCGGGGTGCGCAACTACGGCCGCTTCGAGTTCTGGTTCGCGGCGATCAAGGTCGCGGCGATCATCGCCTTCCTCGTGGTGGGGGTGTGCGCGATCGTCGGGCTGATCCCCGGTGTGCCGGCGACCGGCATCGCGAACCTGGTCGACAACGGCGGCTTCGCACCGAACGGCATCGCCGGGATCGCCGGCGCCCTGCTGATCGTCGTCTTCGCGTTCGGAGGTACCGAGGTCGTCGCGATCGCCGCCGCGGAGTCGAACGATCCCGCGCACAACATCCGCCGCATCGTGCGGGAGGTGCTCGTGCGCATCCTCGTCTTCTACGTCGGATCGATCTTCGTGATCGTGGCTGTGCTGCCCTGGAACGACCCCGCCGTGAAGGCGGGGCCCTTCTCGGCGGTGCTCGAGACGCTGAACGTGCCCGGCGTCGGTCTGGTGATGGACCTGATCGTGATCATCGCGCTGCTGTCGGCCATGAACGCCAACATCTACGGCGCCTCGCGCATGGCGTATTCGCTGGGGGAGCGCGGGCTCGCCCCGCTGGCCGCGACCCGCACGAGCCTTAAGGGCGTGCCGTTCGTCGCCGTGCTGGCCTCCGTGGCGTTCGGGTTCGTCACGGTCGGGCTCAACTGGGCCTTCCCTGACGTGGTGCTGCCCGCCCTGCTCAACGTGGTCGGCTCGACGCTGCTCGTGATCTGGACCGCCACCGCGGTGGCGCAGATCATCCTCCGCCGTCGCGCGGATCGTGCCGGCGAGGCGATGCCGATGCGTATGTGGGGCTTCCCCTGGCTGTCGTGGCTGTGCCTGGTGCTGCTCGCCGCAGTGATCGCCCTCGCGATGATCGATGAGGCCGCGCGCATCCAGCTGCTGCTCACGCTGGGTCTCACCGCCGTCCTCCTCCTCGTCGCCCGGGCGACCAGGAGCGTGGCCCGGCCCGGCGTCCCGCGGGAGTAGCGATGCGCATCGATCGCCTCGACGCCCAGCTCATCCGCCTGCTCACGGAGTCGCCGCAGCTACCGATCCTGGAGTGCGCACGGCGACTCGGGATCGCGCGCGGCACCGCGACGAGCCGGCTCGCGCGCCTGCACGAGGGCGGGGTGATCGAGGCGATCGTGCCGCGGATCGATCCGGCGGGTTTCGGCTACGGCGTCGTCGCGTTCTGCCTGGTCGAGATCGATCAGAAGGTGGGGCACGACGACGTCGCCACGGCTCTTGCGGATGCGGTCCCCGAGATCGTCGACATGCACACCGTCACGGGGGCCAGCGACATGCAGCTGCGGCTGGTGGCGCGCGATGCCACGCGGCTGCAGGAGGTGCTCGATCGGGTCGCCCTGGTGCCGGGAGTCGCGCGCACCGCCTCGTCGATCGCGATGCGCACGCATCTCTCGGGCCGTGTGCTCCCGCTGGTCGAGCACGTCGCCGCGGACGAGGTGCTCTAGGGCGACGGCGATCCCGCTAGCATCGTCGTCATGGTCGCTGCTCCTGTGCTCGTGGACCTCGACCGTGACAGCGTCGCGATGGGCGACGACATGTCGTCCCATGCGCGCCGCCTGTCGTTTCCGGACGGCACGCGCCTGGCAGATCTGCTCGAGGCGACGCATCCGGAGATCGAGAACCGCGGATGGTCGTGGGTCGCGGTCGTCGACGGCACCGAGTCGGCGGTGTGGTCGGTGGACCACGGTGTGCGTCTGCTGGTCAGGAACCGCCGACTGCGAGGGTCGGCGTCGCCGATCCCGGTCGTCTTCCGCTACTTCCTGCAGCTCGATCCGCAGTGGCTGCACGGGCGACTGGCGGCGGGCGCTGCGGCGAATCGGGATGCCCTGAGCGTGGAGTACGCGCCGCTCGCGGCCGAGCGCCTGGAGGCGGAACAGCGCCGCCGCGAACGGGAGGTGCCGGAGAAGCTGCTCTCCGCAGCGGCCGTCGGCGCGCTCGTGCGGCTCGGCGCGACGATCGACCTGCACTCCGACGTGCGCTGTCGGTTCTTCGCCGCGGGCGAGCGATGGGTCGTCGGGCGTTCCGACTCCATGACGGTCGTCTACCGGGCGGAGACCCCCGCACCGATCGCGTCGCTGCGTCCCCGCGCCTTCGCCGAGCTCTGGCTCGCGACGGCTGTGGGGGCGCGTGGACGGCAGGCGCGCGGCCTTCCTCCGTTGCCGCCATCCGCGTCGACGGAGGTTCCGCAGCCGGAGACGATGGCGTCCTGGCCCCCAGGCACCTCGCGATGGTCGTTCACCCGCGAGGACGGTCACGTCGCTCAGCTCTCCGGCGAAGACGCCCTGGACTGGTACCGCTTCGCGTTCGGGCGCACGCTCGACGAGATCGTGGGGTCACTCGCGGTCTGAGGGACGCCGTGGTGCGTCGGGCGGGCTCACACCCAGCCGGGCAGCCAGTTGTGCACCAGCCAGAACTCGTACGGCACGCTCATCCCCGTCCACAGGGGAAGGAAGAACGCCGACACGAGCACCACGAACGCGAGGAAGATCATCACGGTGCGCTCGCCGGACTGCCGCCGGTGCAGCGGATCCTCACGTCGCCCGGCGATGATCCGCAGCGTCATCGCCAGCGCGAGCACGAGGAACGGCATCATCACGACGGTGTAGAACTGGAAGATCGTGCGGTCGGGGAACATCAGCCACGGCACGTAGGTGACGGCGAGGCCGACCAGGGGGATGCTCAGTTCCGGGCCGACGGGCTGCCGGGTGATCCAGCCGCGCACCAGGCGGTAGAGCAGGTAGATCGCTGCGGCCACGCCCGCGTACCAGATGAGCGGATTCGGGATCGCCGAGATCACGCCGATGCAGTGGTCCGTCCCGCAGCCCGCGGGGTCGGAGTCGACCCAGACCGCCGTGGGGCGCAGCAGGAACGGCCACTCCCAGGCGGGACTCGCGTAGGGGTGGCCGCGAGTGAGGCCGACGTGGAAGCCGAGCATCGACTCGTGGTACTTCCACAGCGCGATCAGCGGGTTCGGGTCGCTCTGGCGGTCATAGCCCCCTGCCGTCACCAGCCAGCCGGTCCAGCTGATCAGGTACACCGCCAGGGCGGGGAAGACGAGCAGCACGAACGAGACCGGCCCCTGTCGGAACGCGGCCGCAGTCGGCCACAGCACCACTCCCGCGCGACGGCGGGCGAGCGCATCCGTGACGACGACGTACAGGCCGAAGCCCGCCAGCACGTACAGCCCCGACCACTTCACGGCCGACGCCGCGCCGAGGGCGGCTCCCGCGGCGATCAGCCACGGACGACGCCAGAGCACCGGACCCCAGAACGGATCCGGGGTGTCGGGATCGCGCTTCTCGAGCACGGGGATCGTCCGCTGCCGGTCGATGATCACGAAGAGCACACCCAGCAGGACGAAGAACGTCAGGATGCCGTCGAGCAGGGCGATGCGACTCATCACGATGCTGAGACCGTCGATCGCGACCAGCGTCCCGGCCACGCTCGCGACGATCACGGAACCGCTGAGCCGTCGCGCGATCAGGTAGACCAGGAGCACCGAGGCGCTGCCGAGCACCGCGGTCGCGAGTCGCCAGCCGGCGCTGTTGTCCGGCCCGCCGATCGCCATGCCGAGCGCGATGAGCCACTTGCCGAGCGGCGGATGCACGATGAACGCGCCCTGTTCGGACAGCGGCAGCTGCTGCAGCGTGACGAAGGCGTCGTTGGCGTTCTCGCCCCAGGTGCCCTCGTAGCCGAGCGTCCACAGCGACCAGGCGTCTTTGACGTAGTACGTCTCGTCGAAAGCGAGCTGATGCGGATGGGCGACGTTGATCAGCCGGAGGAGGGCAGCGATCGCGGTGAGGACGAGGGGGGCGAGCCACCGGATCGCGCGTCCCCAGTCTGGGGCGTTGAGCAGGCGGTCACGCAGTCGCCCGTAGCGCGTCAACCGCTCATCGGGAGCGGGAAGCAGGGGCACGGGCGCGGTCACCGCTCCAGCCTAGACAACCGGCCTTCTCGGCCGGCTGCATCCGGCCCGCCTAAGCTGGGCGGGTGATCATCCTCGCCGCCACTCCGATCGGAAATCTCGGCGACGCGTCGCGCCGTCTCGTGGAGGTCTTGGAGAACGCCGAGGTCGTCGTGGCCGAAGACACCCGCACCACGCAACGTCTGCTGAAGGCCCTGCAGATCGAGAACCGCCCGCGCCTGATCGCCCTGCACGACCACAACGAGAAGCAGAAGGCCGCCGAGCTGGCGGCTCTCGCGGCCGAGACCGACATCGTGGTGATGAGCGATGCCGGGATGCCCACCGTGAGCGACCCCGGCTACGGGCTGGTCGCCGAAGCGGTCGCTCAGGGCGTCACGGTGACCGCGATCCCCGGGCCGAGCGCGGTGCTGATGGCACTCGCGATCTCGGGCCTGCCCACCGACCGCTTCACGTTCGAGGGGTTCCTGCCGCGCAAGCCGGGGGAGCGGCGTTCGACTCTGCGCGCGCTGGCGGCCGAACCCCGCACCATGGTCTTCTTCGAATCGCCCGCCCGCCTCGCGAGCTCCCTCGCCGACATGGGGGCGGCATTCGGCGACGACCGGCGGATCGCGGTGTGCCGAGAGCTGACGAAACTGTACGAGGAGGTGCGCCGCGGCACAGCATCGGAACTCGTCTCCTGGGCCGAGGACGGCGTGAAGGGCGAGATCGTCGTCGTGGTCGAAGGGGCGGCGCACCGCGATGCCTCCCCGGAAGACGCTCTCGCGCAGGTGCAGAAGCTCGTCGCCGACGGCATCCGGTTGAAGGACGCCGCTTCCGAGGTCGCCGGCCTCACCGGTCTCTCCTCCCGCGACCTCTATCAGGCCGCCCTCGCCGCCCGCTCCGGAGGAGCGTGACCGTGAGCAAGGCGGCGACCGTGTACGACGTGGCCGATCGGGCCGGCGTCTCGATCGCCACGGTCTCGCGTGTGCTGCGCTCGCCGGATGCGGTGCGCCCGGTCACCCGTGAGCGCGTGCTCGACGCCGTCGCCGCGCTGGGGTACGTGCCCAGCGGCAGCGCCCGCGGACTCGCCGAGCGTCGAACCGGGGTGCTCGGGCTGTACTTCCCGGGGTTCGACGCCGCCGAGGATGCCCCGCCCCTCGACGCGCTCTCCGCCGCCGACGCCGACGCACCGCCGTTCGCGATCGTCCGCGACGAGGCGGAATCCGACGGCCGGCACACCTCGATGCTGTTCCTCGACGAGGTGCTGCGCGGTGCGGAGCTGGAAGCCTGGAAGCAGGGTTTCGTGCTGATGGTCGGCGTCGGGCGGGACGACCCTGACCGCTCCACCGTGCGCGACATGGCGGGCCGTGTGGACGGGCTCATGGTCCTCGCGAGCAGCGTGCCGGACGACGTGCTGGCCCGGCTGGCGCGGCGCATCCCCGTGGTGGTGCTCTCGGGTCCTCCCCGCGGCGATCACTACGACCACGTCACGGTGAGCAACGCCGAGGCGATGGGTGAGCTGACCAGGCACGTGCTGGCGCAGGTGGGAGACGGGCGGCTCGCGTTCCTCGCGGGGCCCGCGGATTCGCCGGACGGCCTGCAGCGCTGGGAGGGGTTCGCGGCCGCCGTGACGGCTGCCGGTGGTGGGCTCGACGACGTGACCGTGCTGCGCGGCGACTTCACCCGCGCATCGGGGCGCCGCGCGGCCGAGGAGCTTCTCGCCGCGGGGGTGCCGGCCGCGCTGATCGCCGCGAACGATCAGATGGCGCTCGGAGCGCTCGACGTGCTCCGAGGCGCCGGTATCCGCGTGCCGGACGACGTCCTGGTGACGGGCTTCGACGGGATCGAGGCCGCCGCGCTTTCGCAGCCTCCGCTGACCACGATCCGTCAGCCGATGATCGACCTCGGCCGGGCGGCCGTTCAGGTGCTCGCCCGGCGGCTGGAGAACGCGGAAGCCGACCCGGTGGTCGCCCGGCTGCCCCTCCAGATCCTGCTGCGCGAGAGCTCTCAGCGCCCCGTCTGAACGGCGCGGCCATGGTCGGCGCGCCCGTGTCAAGGGGTTGCGATCGCAAAATGTATGCGCTTACAATCGCTGAGGCGGTGCACACCGCCCTGAGACGGCGCAGGCCGTGCGGGTGTTCCGAAGTTCCGGTGGTCCGGCAGGGGCGCCCTTCATGACAGAGACGACATGAGGTGGCAGATGTCAGGTGGCAGAACACCGGGACGGCGCATGATGCAGCGCTGGCGCCGAGCGACGATCGTGGGCCTCGCGGCCGTGGCGGTCGCCCTCAGCGGCTGCAGCATCCAGATCACATCCCAACCCGATCCGTCGATCGGCGCCGACACGATGCTGATCAATGCCGACAAGGGCAACCCGTTCTTCACGAAGAACTTCAACCCGTACCTCACCAACACGCGCACCGCGTCGCGGTGGATCTACGAGCCGCTGATCCTGATCAATCCGCTCGACGGCACGCAGAACCCGTGGCTCGCCTCCGAATGGAGTCAGCCCGACGCGCGCACGATCGTCATGACGATCCGCGACGACGTGAAGTGGAGCGACGGCGAAGACCTGACACCCGAGGACGTGGCCTTCACGTTCCAGCTGCTCAAGGACAACCCGTCGCTCGACATCAAGGGCGCATGGCAGCACCTCGACAGCGTCGAGACCGAGGGCAGCGACGTGATCCTGCACCTCAAGACCGAGGACGCGCCATCGCTGGCGATCCTCGGTCAGACCATGATCGTGCCCGAGCACCTCTGGTCCGACGTGAAGGACCCCGGCACGTATCGCAACGAGGATCCGGTCGGAACCGGGCCGTTCGTGCTCGGCAACTACAACGACCAGCAGTACTCGATGGACAAGAACCCCGACTACTGGCAGGCCGACTCGATCGAGATCGAGCACATCATCCTTCCCGCCACGAACTCGCAGCTCGACACCGTCACCCGCGGTTACGACTGGGCCTACTCCTTCATCTCCGACGTCGAGGGCACCTGGGGCGCGGCGAGCGAGCACAACGCGTGGTGGTTCCCGCCCGGCGGCGTGATCGCGTTGATGCCGAACCTCGAGGTCGCGCCCTTCGACGACGTGAACGTGCGACGCGGCATCGCGCTCTCCCTCGATCGTGAGGAGATCGCAGAGACCGCCTCCGAGGGATACATGAAGCCGGCGGGTCAGACGGGTCTCATCCTTCCGAACCAGGAGCAGTACCTGGATCCGAGCATCCCCGATCAGGGCATGATCACGCAGGACGAGGATGCCGCTCTCGCCGCCTTCGCCGACGCGGGCTACACCCTCGACGGCGACCGTCTCGTCGACGCGAACGGCGAGCAGCTCGAGTTCGCGCTGACCACGGCGAACGGGTATTCCGACTGGACCAGGGCGGCGCAGACCGTGCGCAGCCAGCTCGCCGACGTCGGCGTGAAGGTCACCCTCAAGCTTCCGCAGCCCGCGGGATATCAGAGCGCGATCAGCAACGGCGACTTCGAGATGGCGATCGGCGGCATGGGCAACGGCGACGTGTACCAGGCCTACAACAACCTGCTCTCCAGCGAGTTCTACGTGCCGTCGGGAAAGCCGACCGCGAACAACTTCGAGCGCTACAAGTCGGACAAGGTCGACGCACTGCTCGCCGAGTATCGCGAGACCGTCGACGCCGCCCGCCAGGCCGAGATCGTGAAGGAGCTGCAGGGCGTCGTCTACGACGAGATGCCTGTGATCGGCCTCTACTACGGCGGCATCTGGGGCCTGTTCAGCGACGCCAAGTTCACCGGCTGGCCGAGTGAGGAAGACCCGTACATGATCCCGCAGAACTACGACTCCGCGCCGCTGGGCATCTTCACCCGGCTCGAGCGCGTGAAGGAGGACGACAAGTGAAGTACGTGCTCCAGAAGTTCGGCCTGTTCGTGCTCACCCTGTGGGCCGCGGTCACCCTGAACTTCTTCCTCCCGCGCATGATGCCCGGTTCCCCGGCGGATGCCGCCATCGCCAAGCTGTCCCAGAACGGGCCGGTGTCGGACGCCACGCGCGCCGCCATCGAGGCGCAGTTGGGTGTTCCGACCGGATCGCTGTGGGACCAGTACATCGCCTATCTCGGCCAGGTCGTCCGGCTCGACTTCGGCGTCTCGTACACGTTCTATCCGCAGTCGGTGTCGAGCATGGTGTCCACGGCGCTGCCGTACACGATCGGGCTCGTCGGCATCGTCACGATCCTCGCGTTCGTGATCGGCACGCTCATCGGCGTCGCCGCCGCCTGGCGTCGCGGCACCTGGCTCGACACGCTCCCGACGCTGACCGGTTCGTTCCTCAGCACGTTCCCGTACTTCTGGACCGCGCTGCTGCTGCTGTTCTTCTTCGGCTACGTGCTGCACTGGTTCCCGACCACCGGCGCCTATTCGGCGACCACGACACCCGGGTTCACCTGGGAGTTCCTCGGAGACCTGCTCAGCCACGCGTTCCTGCCGGCCCTGACGATCCTGCTCACCTCCCTGGGCGGATGGATCATCGGCATGCGCAACGCCATGATCAACACGCTCGGCGAGGACTACATCACGTTCGGCGAGGCGAACGGGCTGCACGGCCGCACGATCGCCCTCCGCTACGCCGCGCGCAACGCGATCCTGCCGAACCTCACCGGCTTCGGGCTCACGCTCGGCGGTGTGGTCGGCGGATCGATCCTGGTGGAACAGGTGTTCGGGTATCCGGGCATCGGCTATCTGCTCTTCAACGCCGTGATCGGGCAGGACTACCCGCTCATGCAGGCGCTCTTCCTGATGATCACCGTGAGCGTGCTCATCGCCAACTTCCTCGTTGACATCCTGTACGGGGTACTCGACCCAAGGACCCGCCGATGACTTCCACCATGAACGTCAAGATCCCCGCCGAGCGCATCGCTGCGCCCAGCCCATGGCGCGCCTTCGGGCGCATGGTCGCCACCCTCTGGAGCAATGGCAAGGCACGGCTCGGGTTGTGCATCCTCGCCTTCTTCGTGCTCGTGGCGGTGTTCGCCCCCGTCCTCGCCCCCTACGGCGCGAAGGACAACACCTTCGAGCGCAACGCCGATGCGTCGTGGGCGCACTGGCTCGGCACGACGGCCGCGGGGGAGGACGTGCTCAGCCAGCTCATCTACGGCGCACAGGTCAGCCTGCTCGTCGGCTTCGCCGCCGGCATCCTGTCGACCATCGTGGCGGTGCTCATCGGTCTCAGCTGGGGCTACATGCGCGGTTTCGCCGGCGAGGTGGTCGGCTTCATCGTCAACCTCTTCCTGGTGATCCCCGGACTCCCGCTCATGATCGTGATCGCCGCGTACCTGCAGAACGGCGGCATCCTGATGATCATCGCGGTCATCGTGGTGACCGGCTGGGCCTGGGGCGCCCGTGTGCTCCGCAGCCAGACGCAGTCGCTGCGCGGCAACGACTTTGTCACCTCGGCGCAGTTCTCGGGTGACAGCAGGACGCGCATCATCTTCCGCGAGATCCTGCCCAACATGACGTCGATCATCGCCGGCACGCTCTTCGGGGCGGCGACGGCCGCGATCCTGGCGGAGGCGGGCCTGGAGTTCCTCGGCCTCGGCGACTCCAGCATCGTCAGCTGGGGCACCATGCTCTACTGGGCGCAGAACTCCAACTCCCTGCTCACCGGACAGTGGCTGCTGCTGTTCGCCCCCGGTCTGTGCATCGCACTGCTGGCGCTGAGCCTGACACTGATCAACTTCGGCGTGGACGGCATCTCCAATCCGCGCCTGCGAGAGGGGAAGGGTCGATGACCGCCATGGCACCCGCGACCACCACCACGGAGAACGACATCCTGCTCGAGGTGCAGGGGCTGTCCGTCGAATACGCGTCGCCGGGCACGAAGCCCGTCACCGCGGTCGAGAACGTGTCGTTCTCGCTCCGCCGCGGCGAGTTCGTCGGTCTGGTCGGCGAGTCGGGGTCGGGCAAGTCGACCCTCGGCTTCGCCCTCACGCGACTGCAGAAGCCCCCGGCGCGCATCAGCGCTGGGCGCATCCTCTTCGGCGGGCGCGACATCCGCGAGCTGGATGCCGAGGAGCTGCGTCGTCAGCGTCAGGGCGGATTCGCCATGGTGCTGCAGTCGGGCATGAACGCCCTCAACCCCGTGCGCACGATCGGCAACCACTTCCGCGACATCTTCGCGGCGCACGGACACGTGCCCAAGGACGCCCGCGATGCGCGTGCCCGTGAGCTCATCGGCAAGGTTGGCCTCGACGCGTCGGTGCTCGCTCGTTACCCGGGTGAGCTCTCCGGCGGTATGCGCCAGCGTGCCTCGATCGCGCTCGCACTGTCTCTCGAACCACAGCTGATGGTGTTCGACGAGCCCACCACGGCGCTCGACGTGCTCGTGCAGCACGCGGTGATGGACACGATCAAGGAGCTGCAGCGGGCCGAGCACTTCACCGCCATCCTCATCAGTCACGACCTCGGCATCGTGCTCGAGGCGACGGACCGGGTGATGGTGATGCACGAAGGGCACATCGTCGAAGACGCGAGGAGCATCGACATCCTCGAGCGCCCGCAGGACGAGTACACCCGGATGCTCCTCAGCCACTACGCGGACCCCCGCGCGGAGAAGATCGAGATCCCCGGCTTCCTCGACGCCGGTACCCGCCGTCGTGAAGGACGTGCGCGGACCGACGTCACCGAGACGCTGCCGACCGTGTCGTCGCGCGACACCCGTCGTGCGGATGCGGCGATCGTGGTGGAGGGCGTCTCGAAGCACTACCCGGCCCCTCGACGTGGGCAGGACGCCGTGACCGCGGTCGACGACGTGTCGTTTCGTCTCGAACCGGGGGAGGCCCTGGCACTCGTGGGCGCCTCGGGCTCGGGCAAGTCGACCATCGCCAAGATGCTGACGGGGGTCGAGAAGCCGACCTCCGGTACGGTGCACTTCGGCGATGTCGACGTCGCGACGCTCAAACGCCGTGGACTGCGCGACCTGCGCAAGGACGTGCAGATGGTGTTCCAGGATCCGTATGCGGCGCTCAACCCGCTGCACACGGTCGAGTACGCCCTCACCCGTCCGGTCATGAACTACACGACGCTGAGGGGGCCCGAGGCGAGGGCGCGAGTGCTCGAACTGCTCGAGACGGTGGGCCTCACGCCCGTCGAGCAGTTCGCCGCCAAGCTGCCGCACCAGCTCTCCGGCGGGCAGCGGCAGCGCGTCGTGATCGCCAGGGCGCTCGCGAGTGACCCGCAGGTGCTGATCGCCGACGAGCCCGTGTCGATGCTCGACGTATCCCTGCGCGCCGGAGTGCTGGCGCTGCTGGAGGATCTGCGCGAGAGATGGGGCATCAGCATGCTCTACATCACGCACGACCTGCTGAGCGCGCGCCTGGTGACCCAGAACATCCTGGTGCTCAACGGCGGTCGGGTGGTCGAACGCGGCGAGACCGCGGAGGTGCTGCAGCATCCGGAGGATCCGTACACGATCCAGTTGCTCGACGCCGTGCCCAACCCCGCGCGCCTGCGCTGACCGTCACGACTTCAACACAAGAGAGAGGAGAGCACTCGTGCTCGCATTCCCCGACGGCTTCCTGTGGGGTGCCGCGACAGCGGCCCACCAGGTGGAGGGCAACAACACCACGAGCAACTGGTGGGCGATGGAACACGCGCCCGGCTCGCCCATGGTGGAGCCCTCCGGTGACGCCGCCGACCACTTCCACCGCTACCCGGAGGACATGCGGCTGCTCGCCGCCGCCGGGCTGAACTCCTACCGGTTCTCGGTGGAGTGGGCGCGGATCGAGCCCGAGCGCGGCTTCGTCTCCCGGGCGATGCTCGACCACTACCGTCGCATGATCGACACCGCCCGCGAGAACGGGCTCGACCCCACGGTCACGCTCATGCACTTCACGGTGCCGCAGTGGTTCCAGAAGGACGGCTTCTGGCGTGCCGACGACGCGGTGGATCTGTTCGCCCGCTACGTCGAGACCGTGCTGCCGATCCTCGACGGCATCGACTACGTGTGCACGATCAACGAGCCGAACATCGCGGCGATGCTGGCCGGGGGAGAGGACGCGGCGAACCTCGTCGCCTACGGCCTCCCGAACCCCGACCTCGCCGTCGCCGACACGCTGCTCGAGGCGCACCACCGCGCATCGGAGATCCTGCATTCGGTGCCCGGTGTCAAGGCCGGATGGACCATCGCCACGCAGGCGTTCCACTCCACGGGAGAGCCGGGAGCCGACGAGATGCTCGCCGCGTACGGCGACCCCCGCGACCACTGGTACCTCGACCAGTCGGCCGGCGACGACTTCGTCGGCGTGCAGGCCTACACCCGCACCTTCATCGGTCCCGAGGGCCCGCGCCCGGTGGCGGACGATGTGGAGACCACGCTGACCGGCTGGGAGTTCTTCCCCGAGGCGCTCGAGATGGGAGTGCGCAGCGCCTGGGAGCGCAGCGGGGGAGTGCCCGTGCTCGTGACCGAGAACGGCATCGCGACCGCTGACGACACGCGGCGCATCGCCTACACGCAGGGTGCGCTCGAAGGACTGCACCGCGCCATCTCCGACGGCATCGACGTGCGCGCCTACCAGCACTGGAGCGCCCTCGACAACTACGAATGGGCCAGTGGCTTCCGGCCCACGTTCGGCCTGATCGGCTTCGACCACGAGACGTTCGAGCGCTCGCCGAAGCCGTCGCTCGCCTGGCTCGGAGAGGTCGCGCGCCGCAACGGCCTCTGAGAGGCGCCGCCGACCCCGCCGCGGATGCGCCCCCGGCATCCGCGGCGGGGTTACCCTCGGGTCATGACGAACGCGATGCACGCGACGCGGGGGGAAGAGACGCGGCGGGACGCCCTCCGGGCAGCCGCCGCCGGCCTGAGCGCGTCGTTCCTCGCCGTCGGCCTGGCGGAGCTCGTCGCCGCGGTGGTGGAGCCGAGCGCGAGCCCGTTCGCCGTGATCGGGAGCGGGCTCATCGATCTCGCACCGAGCTGGGCGAAGGACACCGCCATCGCGCTGTTCGGCACCGGGGACAAGGCGGCCCTGATCACGGGGATCGCCGTCGTGCTCGTCGTCGTCGCCGCCGTCGCCGGGATCCTGGAGCGCAGACGATCCGGTCTCGGGGCGGTGATCCTGGGAGCCCTCGGCGTTCTCGCCGTCGTCGCGGCGATGATCCGACCCGGCGCGGGACCCTTCGCCTGGCTCCCCGGTCTCATCGCCGGGTTCGTGGCGGTGATCACTCTGCGTCTCCTCGTGGCACGCCTGCGACCGGTCGCGGGCCTGCAGCCCGACGACGAGGACCGGAGACGGTTCCTGCTGTGGACCGTCGGGGTCGCCGCGGCCGGTGCCGTGGCTCTCATCGTCGGGAACGTCGCGCGCGGCGCGAGCCGTTCGATCGAAGCCGTCCGCGAGGCTCTGCGGCTGCCGACCGCGGCACGCGCAGCAGCCGCGGTTCCTGCCGGCGCGGAGCTGGGGATCCGCGGTCTGGCTCCCGTCGTGACGCCGAACGCGGAGTTCTACCGGATCGACACCGCGCTCATCGTGCCGCAGGTCGACCCGGCCGACTGGTCGTTGCGCATCCACGGGATGGTCGACCGCGAGATCGAGATCACCTGGGACGAGCTGCTGGCCATGCCGATGCAGGAGTCCGACGTGACGCTCGCCTGCGTGTCGAACGAGGTCGGGGGATCACTGATCGGCAACGCCCGCTGGCTGGGTCTTCCGGTGCGGGAGCTGCTCGCGCGCGCGGGTGTGGATCCCGACGCCGACATGGTGCTCTCGACCTCGGCCGACGGCTTCACGGCATCGACCCCGATCGAGGCGCTCACGGATGACCGCGACGCTCTGCTCGCGATCGGCATGAACGGAGAGCCGCTGCCGATCGAGCACGGATTCCCGGTGCGGATGGTGGTGCCGGGTCTCTACGGCTATGTGTCGGCCACGAAGTGGGTCACACAGCTGGAGGTGACGCGGTTCGACCGTGCCACGGCCTACTGGACGACGCGAGGGTGGTCGGATCGCGGGCCCATCAAGCTGCAGTCCCGCATCGACGTCCCGCGCCGTGGGCAGTCGGTCCCGGCGGGGGCCGCGGTGATCGCCGGGATGGCCTGGCAGCAGCACGTCGGCATCGCCGGGGTGGAGGTGCGCATCGACGACGGCCCGTGGCGCGCCGCCGAGCTCGCGACCGCGATCTCCGCCGACACATGGGTGCAGTGGAGTCTCGACTGGACCGCCGAGAGCGGTGCGCACACCATCGAATGCCGGGCGCTGAGCGCCGACGGCGAGACGCAGACCTCGGATCCGGCTGCCCCGGCACCCGACGGCGCGCAGGGATGGCACCGCATCGACGTCTCCGTCGGCTGAGCGCGTAACCACCCGCGGCATCGCACCTAGAATTGCTCCATGCCCGCAGGCGAATCCTTCTACATCACCACGCCCATCTACTACCCGTCCGACGTGCCTCACATCGGTCACGGGTACACGACGGTGGCCGTCGACACGCTCGCACGGTGGCACCGCCAGGCGGGGGATGACACCTGGATGCTCACGGGCACCGACGAGCACGGTCAGAAGATGCTGCGCGCGGCGGCGGCGAACAACGTCACCCCGCAGGAATGGGTCGACAAGCTCGTCAGCGAGAGCTGGTTCCCGCTGCTGACGACTCTCGACGTCGCCAACGACGACTTCATCCGCACGACGCAGGAGCGGCACGAGACGAACGTGCAGACGTTCTTCCAACGCCTGTACGACCGCGGGTACATCTACGCGGGCGAGTACGAGGCGCTCTACTGTGTGGGCTGCGAGGAGTTCAAGCCCGAGTCGGAGATCGTCGACGGCACCGGTCCTTTCGAGGGACTCAAGGTCTGCGCGATCCACTCCAAGCCTCTCGAACTGCTGCAGGAGAAGAACTACTTCTTCAAGCTCAGCGAGTTCCAGGACCGCCTGCTCGAGCTCTACAAGACCCAGCCCGATTTCGTGCGCCCCGACTCCGCGCGCAACGAGGTTGTCTCCTTCGTGAGCCAGGGTCTGAAGGACCTGTCGATCTCGCGTTCGACCTTCGACTGGGGCATCCCGCTGCCCTGGGACGAATCGCATGTCATCTACGTGTGGGTCGACGCCCTGCTGAACTACGCCACGGGCGTGGGCTACGGCTCCGATGAGGAGACCTTCGAGCGGCGCTGGCCCGCCTACCATGTGGTCGGCAAGGACATCCTGCGCTTCCACGCGGTGATCTGGCCCGCGCTGCTGATGGCGGCCGGCCTCGACGTGCCGAAGGGCGTGTTCGCGCACGGCTGGCTGCTCGTGGGCGGCGAGAAGATGTCGAAGTCGAAGCTCACCGGCATCGCGCCGACCGAGATCACCGACGTCTTCGGTTCCGACGCATACCGCTTCTACTTCCTCTCGGCGATCGCGTTCGGTCAGGACGGATCCTTCTCGTGGGAAGACCTGTCGGCCCGCTACCAGGCCGAGCTCGCGAACGGCTTCGGCAACCTCGCCTCGCGCACCACCGCGATGATCGAGAAGTACTTCGAGGGCGTCGTGCCGCCCGCGGCCGAGTACACCGAGAAGGACCTCGCGATCCAGAAGATCGTGGCGGATGCGGCGACGAATGCGGATGCGTCCATCGCGCAGTTCCGCATCGATGAGGCGATCTCGGCGATCTGGACGATCGTCGATGCGCTCAACGGCTACATCACCGCGAACGAGCCGTGGGCACTGGCCAAGCAGGCGAACAGCGGAGACGAGGGCCAGCGCGCGCGCCTCGGCACCGTGCTGTACACCTGCGCCGAGGGGCTGCGCGCGCTCGCGGTGCTGCTGTCGCCGGTGATGCCGGAATCGACCGAGAAGCTCTGGGTCGCCCTCGGCGCCGCCGAGACCCTGGGTCGCCTGCAGGACCAGCCGATCCGCGAGGCGGGCGCCTGGGGCGTGCTGCGCCCCGGTACCAGTGTCAACGGCCTCTCGCCGCTGTTCCCGCGGGTGGAGTCAGCGGGCTGAGCCGCGGCCCGGAACACAGAGCGCGAAGAGATGGCCGAGACCTACGTGCGTGAGCGTTCGGGGGACGGACGCAAGGATCTGAAGTATCCGTCCGCCCCCGAACCGCTGACGGTTCCGGTGTACGACAACCATGCGCACCTGGAGATCGTCGACGGTGATCAGCCGCTGTCGCTGACCGAGCAGCTCGACCGGGCGGCGGCCGTGGGCATCGCCGGGGTCGTGCAGGCTTCGGGCGACATCGAGTCGTCGCGGTGGGCGGTCGAGGCCGCGGCATCCGACCCTCGTGTGCTGGCCGCCGTCGCGATCCACCCGAACGATGCGCCGACGTACGCAGAGGAGGGACATCTGGATGAGGCGATCGCGGTGATCGACGAGCTCGCCGCGCACCCGCGCACCCGGGCGATCGGCGAGACGGGGCTGGACTTCTTCCGCACGGAGCCCGAACGGCTGGCGCCGCAGTTCGAGTCGTTCGAGGCGCACATCGCGCTCGCGAAGAAGCACGGCATCGCGATGCAGATCCACGACCGCGACGCACACGACGCGGTGCTGGAGACGCTCGCCCGCCTCGGTGCCCCGGAGCGCACGGTGTTCCACTGCTTCTCGGGCGACGACGCGATGGCGCGCATCTGCGCCGACGCCGGGTACCACCTGTCGTTCGCCGGCAACGTCACGTTCAAGAACGCCCAGAATCTGCGCGATGCGTTGAAGGTCACCCCGCTCGATCGCCTCCTGGTCGAGACGGATGCGCCGTTCCTCACCCCGGTGCCGCTGCGCGGACGCCCGAACGCGCCCTACCTGGTGCCGATCACGGTGCGCTTCATGGCCGCAGAGCTCGGTCTCGACGTGGATGAGCTGTGCGCCCAGCTCGCCGAGAACACGCTGCGGGTCTACGGCTCCTTCGACTCCTGAGGCTCGTTCGCCGACCGACTCGCGGGTTCCGCGTCGTCGGGCGCGGTGTCGGCGATGGGCTTCGCCGACACGATCTGCGAGATGGGCTTCCACACCAGCAGCAGGGTGAGGGCTGCGCCGACGAACGCGAACCACCACGGTGCGGTGAGCCCCCACACCTGGGCGATCACGCCGCCGAGCGCCTGCCCGACGACCATGCCGCCGAACACTCCGACCATGTTCACCGACGCCACCCGTCCCTGGAGCTCGGCGGGGACCAGTCGCTGTCGGACGGTCGTGGAGATCGTGCCCCACACGAACGCGTAGGCGCCGAAGAAGAACATGATGACCAGGGCGACCCACCCGGTGGTGGTGAGTGCGAAAGACAGGTGCATGAGCACCTCGAGCGAGAGCACGACGCGCATCAGCGTCGCGAAGGAGACATGCCGCTCCAGCCACCCGAAGCTGAGGGTCGCGAGGATGCCACCCGCCGCGGACGCGGTCGTGAGGGCACCGTAGCCGACCGCGCCCATGTGCAGGTGCTCGGTGGCGTACAGCACGAGGACGCCCCAGGGTGCCGCCCAGGTGATGTTGAAGACCAGGATGATGAGCACCAGCATCCGCACCGGCGGGTTGCGCCACAGCCACCGCAGGCCTTCGGCGATGTCGGTGTGCACGGGCGGGTGGGTGTCGGTCTCCCGGGGCGGGACGGGCGTCTTCGCCATGCGCGAGATGAGCACCACGGCGAAGCTCACGCACACGACCTCGAGCAGGAAGGGCCACGCCGTGCCGGCCGCGAACAGGAATGCTCCCAGCGGGGGACCGGCGAACTGGTTCGCGACCAGGTATCCGGCCTGCAGGCGCGCGTTGCCGACGCCGAGGTCTGCGGGTTTCACGAGCATGGGCAGCAGCGTGCTTCCCGCCGTGTCGACGAAGACCTCGGCGGTGCCGTAGAGGAACGCGACCGCGAGCACGATCCAGATGTTCGCGATCCCGGTGAGGAGGAACACGCAGAGAGCTGCGAGTACGAGGGCTCTGGCGGCGTTGGCGAACATGACCAGGCGACGACGGTCGAAGCGGTCGGCGATCGCGCCGGCGTGCAGGCCGAAGAGCAGCCAGGGGAGGAACTGCAGGATCGCGCCGGCCGCCACCAGGATCGGCGACGAGGTCATCGACGCGATGAGCAGCGGAGCGGCCGCGAGCGCGACGCCGTCGCCGACGTTGCTCGTCCACGACGACGCGAGCAGCCAGCGGAAGTCTCGGCCCATGCGGCGGGGCGCGACGAGTTCACCGAGAGAAGGCACCAGAGAAGACTACTGACGGCGGGGGACATCGAAGGAGTGGGGGAGAATGGGGGGATGACCGTCACCCTGCTCGGCGCCACCGAGATCCGCCGCCTCGCCGCCGAGCTCGACGTCACCCCGACGAAGAAGCTCGGCCAGAACTTCGTCACCGATGCGAACACCGTCCGCAAGATCGTGCAGGCGGCCCGCGTGCAGCCGCACGAGCGTGTGGTCGAGGTCGGACCGGGGCTCGGCTCCCTGACGCTCGCGATCCTCGAGACCGGCGCCTCCGTCACAGCCGTCGAGATCGATCACCGACTGGCCGCCCGCCTCGCGCAGACCGCGGCCGAGCACGGCGTCGAGGCCGATCGGCTCACGGTCGTCGATGCGGATGCGCTGCGCATCACCGCGCTGCCGGGGGAGCCCACCGTGCTGGTGGCCAACCTGCCCTACAACGTCTCGGTGCCGGTGCTGCTGCACTTCCTCGAGAACTTCGCCTACCTCCAGCGCGGCGTCGTGATGGTCCAGGCCGAGGTCGCCGAGCGCCTGGCCGCGAAGCCCGGCTCGAAGATCTACGGCTCGCCCAGCGTCAAGGCCGCCTGGTACGGGGAGTGGAAGCTGTCCGGAAACGTCTCCCGCCAGGTGTTCTGGCCGGTGCCGAACGTCGACAGCCTGCTGGTCGGCTTCGACCGCTCCGAGGGCGAGCGCGGCACCGAGGAGGAGCGTCGCCGCACGTTCCAGATCGTGGACGCGGCGTTCAACCAGCGCCGCAAGATGCTCCGCCAGGCCCTCTCCGGGATCTTCGGCAGCTCGGCCGCGGCGTCGGAGGTGCTGATCGCCGCCGGCGTCGCCCCGACCGCACGCGGAGAAGACCTCACGGTCGAGGACTACCAGCGCATCGCGCAGCATGCCCCGGCGGCGGACGCCGCTGCGGAGATCGTCACCGACGACGTCGCTCCCACCCAGTAATCTGGCACCGTGACCGACTCCCCCCGCTTCCGCCCCGATGTCCCCGAGCTGCACCGTCCGTATGCGGCGGACGAGAACCGCTACCAGCAGTTCGCCTACCGCCAGGTCGGCACGTCCGGCCTCTACCTGCCCCCGATCTCGCTCGGGCTGTGGTGGAACTTCGGCGACAACATCCCGCTCGACAACCAGCGCGCACTGCTGCGCCACGCGTTCGACCGCGGCATCACGCACTTCGATCTGGCGAACAACTACGGCCCGCCCTACGGCTCGGCCGAGAAGAACTTCGGGCGCATCTTCGCCGAAGACCTCCGCCCGTACCGCGACGAGCTGATCATCTCGTCGAAGGCCGGGTGGGACATGTGGCCCGGCCCCTACGGCGACTTCGCGAGCCGCAAGTACATCCTCGCCAGTGCAGAGCAGTCCTTGACCCGCATGGGTCTCGACTACGTCGACATCTTCTACTCGCACCGCGTCGACCCGGTCACCCCGATCGCCGAGACGGTCGGCGCGCTCGACACGCTCGTGCGTCAGGGCAAGGCCCTGTACGTCGGGATCTCGTCCTACAGCGCCGAGCGCACGGCCGAGGCCGTCGCGGTCGCGAAGGACCTCGGCACGCCGCTGGTCATCCATCAGCCCGCGTATTCGATCCTCAACCGCTGGGTCGAGGACGGCCTGACCGCCACCCTCGAGCAGTCGGGCCTGGGGGCGATCGCCTTCACGCCGCTGGCGCAGGGGCTGCTCACCGACAAGTACCTCGGCGACGGTACGGCCGAGCGCGCGCAGAAGCGCGGCTCGCTGCCGGAGGGGCGGCTCACCGACGACGCGGTGCAGACGCTGCGTTCACTCAACGAGGTCGCGCAGGGACGCGGCCAGTCGCTCGCGCAGCTCGCCCTGCAGTGGACGCTGCGCACCCCCGTCGTGGCCTCCGCACTGATCGGCGCTTCCCGTCCCGAACAGCTGGACGAGAACATCGCGGCGGTGAACGGACCCGCCTTCACGACGGAGGAGCTCGCCCGCATCGACGAGCTCGCCGGCGCCATCGACGTCAACCTGTGGGCGAAGTCCTCGGAGCTGTGACCCGATCATGAGCCATGCCGCGTTCACCGATTCCGTGCACGTGCGCGCCCCGGGGAAGATCAACGTCTTTCTCGGGGTCGGCGGGCGGCATGACGACGGCTACCACGCGCTGGCGACGGTGTTCCAGGCGGTCTCCCTCTACGAAGACGTGATCGCGCGCCCGGCCGACGACTTCTCGGTCACGGTCTCGGGTGTGGAAGACATCGGCTCGGTTCCTCTCGACGACCGCAACCTCGCGATGCGTGCGGCCAAGCTGCTCGCCGCGGCCGTGGATCATCGCGGCGGAGTCGCCCTGGAGATCCGCAAGAGTGTGCCCGTCGCGGGGGGCATGGGGGGAGGATCTGCGGATGCTGCGGCCGCCCTGGTCGCCTGCGATGCGCTGTGGGGCACCGGGCTGTCGCAGACGCGCCTGCACGACCTCGCCGCGCGTCTCGGCGCGGATGTGCCCTTCGCGCTGCACGGCGGCACGGCGGTCGGCACCGGTCGCGGCGATCAGCTCAACCCGGCACTCGCGCGCGGACGCTTCGACTGGATCCTGGTGCCCAGCGAGCAGGGGCTCTCGACGCCCGTGGTCTACGAGCGCCTCGACCTGCTGCGCGAGGAGGAGGGGGCTCTCGCCGACGATCCGCCGCTGTCGCTCGACGTGCCCATCCCGGTGCTGCAGGCGCTCCGGTCGGGCGACCCGGTGAGGCTCGCCGAGACGCTGTTCAACGATCTGCAGGCTGCGGCCCTCTACGAGCGACCCGACCTCGCTGACACGATCCGTCAGGGGGTCGCTGCCGGCGCGTTGCAGGGCATCGTCTCCGGTTCCGGACCCACCGTGGCACTGCTGTGCCCCGATCCCGAGACCGCACAGGACGTGCAGTCCTCGCTGCGGGAGGGAGGGCTCGACCCCCTGCATGTGCACGGTCCCGTTCCGGGCGCGCGCATCATCGGCTGACGGGCGAGACGCTCACTCCGCCTGCAGCAGTGCGCTCACCCGGTAGGGGATGACCTCGCGCAGGAACAGGCTCGTCGAGGTGCGGAGGATGCCGGGGCACAGCCGCACCACCTCGGCGACGCGGTAGAGGTCGTCCGGGTCCCGGGCGACGACGCGCAGCAGCAGGTCGGTGTCACCGGCCGGCGCGAAGCACTCCAGCACCTCGGGAACACGGCTGAGCGCCTCGATCGCGGCGGTGATCTTGTGCTGGTCGAGCTCGACGAGGATCGAGGCGGCGACGCCGCGGCCCAGTGCCTGCGGGAGGATGCGCGAGCTGTGCGCACGCAGATAGCCACCCGACTCGAGACGGTCGAGACGTGCGTGCACGGTGCCGCGTGCGAGGCCGAGGTCCTGGGCGATCAGGGCCACCGGGCGCCGTGGGTCGGTGTCGAGCACCGTGTGGATCCGTCGGTCGGTCTCGTCGAGGTTGGCCATTTCGATCACCGTCACCTTCTTCGGGTCGTGTGGACTGATCGGATCGATCAATCGAAACTCACTCTATGGTCTGAATGCCCTATACGTGTTGAAATGAGTGTCAGATACGCAGGATGTCGGCCACGAGCGGGCATCACGCGCACTCGACGGAGAGGCCACGAGCCGCCCCTGCCGGGTGTCGACGGCGACGGGCCACGAGCCTCTGCCGGCCCCGTCCCCGGGAGGGGCGGGGCAGGCGCTGTCCCTGAGGTGGCGCTGTCCGCTGATGCGGCCCTGTCCCTGAGGTGGCGCTGTCCCCTGATGGTGCGAGGGGTGCGTCAGTCGCGGGGAACGAGCAGACGCAGCTGCACCATGGCCGAGAACCGGGCTTCCGGATCGGTCAGATCGAGTCCGCTGATCTCCGACAGTCGGCGCAGCCGATACCGGAAGGTGTTCGGGTGCGTGTAGACCCGGGCCGCGGCCACCGCGACATCGCCGAAGGCATCGAGCCAGGCCCGCAGCGTCTCGACCAGGTGCGTGCCCTTCTCCCGATCCTGGGCGAGGAGCTGGGCGACGGGGCCGGTGGGCTGGTCACCCCGTGCACGCACGAGGTCGCCGAGCTCGACCAGCAGTGCCTCCATCTGCACAGCGGTGAAGCGTGCCACCGGTTCATGCGACGGGGCCTGTCGGACCACGCGGAGGGCGCGGTCGGCGTTCGCGCGGGATGAGGGGATGCCGGTGGTCTCGTCCGCCACGGTACCGACGCCGATGCGGATCTCGCTGGTCGCTCCGAGCCGACCGAGGAAGTCGGTGGCCACACGCGCAGCGCGGTTGTCAGCGTCGCTGCGCTCGGCTCCGGATTCGGCATCGCCCTGCTCCGGGCGGGTGCCGACCACGGCGTACACGACATCGCCGATCACGGCGACGGCGGAACGGAGGTAGACCGCGCCCAGGTGCACGGCGAAGGCGTCGGCGATGTGCTGTCTCTCCGCGACGCCCCGGGCGCCGGCCGATGGTTCGTCGTCGGCCTCTTCCGCGGCGGACAGCGCGAGGACCACGCATCGGTGGTCGTTCAGCCGCAGCCGCGCCGTGGCATCCGCCGCCCCCGGACCCCCTTCGAGGATGGTGGCGAGCAGGTCGGCGCGCAGCCGGCGCTCGACATCGGCACCGGCCCGCAGGCGCAGCATGTGCAGGGCCACCAAGCCGGCGGAGTCCTTCAGCGCACGCACACGGTCGGGGGAGAGCGGTTCCTGCACCGCGGCCCAGATCGATCCGAGGATCTCGTCGCCCGCGCGTACCGCCAGCGCCACGCGGGGGAAGGACGGAAGGCCCTCGGTGTTGAGCACCGGACCGACGTCGATCGGATCCTCGCTGCGATACAGCTCCTGGAAGACCCCGCGCTCTTCGAGCTGGCGTGCGAACCGCTCGGGGACCTGTCGTCCGAGAACCGTCTCGATGCGTGCCGGATCGGCTTCGTGCTGGCGCCCCGAGAACGCGACGACCCGGGAGTTGCGGTCCTCGATCGTGACCGGTGCGTTCAACAGGGTGGCGATCGCGTTGGCGAGGGCGAAGAGATCGCCGGAAGGCATCCCGCCGAGCGTGGTGGCTCCCTGATCGCCGACGTCGCCCTCGGCGATGAGCGAGCGCAGCATCGCGGCCAACTGTGCCCACGACGCCCCGCGGGTGAGGGCGAGGACAGGGATGCCGGTGGCCTCGGACGCATCGCGCACCGGCTGCTCGGCGCGCACCGGGGCGCGTAGCACGAGGGCGGAGGCGTGCTGGGCGGCGAGGGTCTGCAGCAGTGCGGCGATCTCCTCGGGGTCGCTCAGCCCGACGCCGAGGACGAGGGCACCGCGCATCGGCATGGCGTCGTCGAGGACGTCGTGGATGACGACCGTCTCGATCTCGGCGTCGTCGTCGGCCGCACCGCTCACGACCTCGAGCAGGGTGTTGCCGAGGTCTTCGATGACCCGGCCGAGGCTGGCGCGGGGCCTGGTCGTCACGGACATGAGCACAGGGCCCAGGGTAGGGAGAGACCGCCGGTCGCGGAGCTGTGGGGCACGACGAAATCGTATCGACTCTTGGTCGATCTCGACAGGATCGTCGTGCCCCGCTCGGGCGGTCATCCTGTGCTCAGACGGCGATCCACTCGGTGCGGACCGTCACGGCGTCCAGAGCAGCCTGATCCGGGGTGACCCCGATCCCCGGGCCCGTCGGAACCGTGAGCGTGCCGTCTTCGACGACGAACGGCTCGGTGATGTCGCGGGAGTAGTAGCGGCCCGAACCCGAGGTGTCGCCGGGGAGCGTGAAGCCGGGCAGAGCCGCGAGAGCGACGTTCGCCGCACGGCCGATCCCGGTCTCGAGCATCCCGCCGCACCACACCGGGATGTCGTTGGCCACGCACACGTCGTGGATGCGACGCGCTTCGAGGTATCCGCCGACGCGGCCGGGCTTGATGTTCACGATCGAGCACGCGCCGAGGGCGATCGCATCCGCCGCCGCGCGGGCCGACACGATCGACTCGTCGAGGCACACCGGAGTCGTGATGGCCCGGGCGAGCTGCGCGTGGCCGAGCAGATCCTCCTCGTCGAGGGGCTGTTCGATCAGGAGCAGGTCGAACGGGTCGAGCTTGGCAAGATGCCGGGCGTCGCCGCGGTGGTATGCGGTGTTCGCGTCGACCTGCAGCAGCACGTCGTCGCCGAAGCGCTCCCGCACCGCGCGCACGGGGTCGATGTCCCATCCCGGTTCGATCTTCAGCTTGATGCGCACGTACCCCTCGTCGAGGTATCCGCCGACGGCGTCGAGCAACTCGGGAATGGAGTCCATGATGCCGACCGAGACACCGCAGTCGACCCGGTCGCGCACGGCACCGAGCTCGCGGGAGAGCGGCACTCCGGCCGCGCGCAGCTGCGCATCGAGGATCGCCAGCTCGACCGCGGCCTTCGACATGCGGTGCCCCTTGAACTTCGCCAGCGTCGGCGCGACGCCACCCGCGTCCAGATCCTTCACCTGCGCGAGCGCCGGAAGCAGGAATCGCGTGATCACATCCACGCTCGCCTCCACGTACTCGGAGGAGTACAACGGGTCGTTCATCGCGACCCCCTCGCCCCAGCCCTCCGCCTCGTCGGTGACCGCGCGGACCAGCAGCGCCTCGCGCACGGTCTGCACCCCGAACGATGTCCGGAACGGCGACACCAGGGGCATCTCGATCACGCGCAGCTCGAATCCGGTGAGCTTCATCCCTGTTCTCCTCTGTCGATGGTGTAGGCGCCGGAGCGGTCGAACGCGAGCACGCGCCCTCCACCTTCCAGCGATGATCCGAGCGTCTCCCGCAGCGCCAGACGCCACGCGGTCGCGCGGGCGGGTTCGGTCAGACGCAGGGTCTCGATGTCGCGCGGCAACGCCACGCGCACCAGGCGCGCGTCGGTGCGATGACGGAGCGGCCCGAGGTCCTCGCCCACGCTGAGCAGGGGCTCGACGTGCGCGGATCCGTCGGCGAATCCGTCGGTCAATCCCTCGGCGGGTCGGTCGGCGGAGCCGGTGGGATCGCCGTGGCAGGCGGCCACGACCCGGGGGTCGCGCACATACCAGGTCACCAGCATCCGATCGGTGTCGTCCGCGCCGTTGAGGGCGTCGGCCATGTGTCCGTAGAAATTGCGGTGATACGACGTCGGGCTCGCCGCGAGCTTCACGAGGTTGAAATGCGCGTTCCGGCTGATGAGCGGATCGAACGTCCAGGAGATCTCGTCCAGCCCCTCGTCGAGCGCCCACGCCCGCTGATGCACCTTGAGGGCGAAGCCGACGCTGCGGCCCCGCATGCGCGAAGAGACACCGGCGATGTGGCTGTGCAGGGCGCGCTGGCCGGGGGCGGCGAAGAACCCGAAGCACGCTCCCACCAGCTCGTCGTGCTCGAAGGCGCCGCCCACGTAGCTGCCGGCCTTCGACAGCGCCCGCAGGGTCTCGACGTTGACGGGAGAGGCCTCGCCCTGCTTCGTCCAGATGCTCTGGAACAGCTCGGCGACCCGGGCGAAGTCGTCCACCTCCGAAAGCAGGCGGATATCCACTCCCGCTCTCCTGGCTGCGGCGCTCGCGGCATCGGCCGCCTCCTCCGGCGAAGCGCGGAACGCGGCGGCATCCGTCATGCTCATGCCCTTCCTCCGGCCCGTGCATCCCGATCGAGCGGTGTCTCCCGCTCGGCCAGGACGGTGGCGATCAGCTCCTGCAGCAGCAGGGTGCGTTCGGGGATCATCTCGATCACCACGTGCTCGTCATCGGCGTGCGCGCCACCGCCGACGGCACCGAGGCCGTCGAGCGTCGGCACGCCGAGCGCTGCGGTGAAGTTGCCGTCCGAGGCCCCGCCGACCGCGACGCCCTGGAACGGAGTGAGTCCGGTGCGCGCGGCGATCGCGACCGCCTGCGCGAACAGGTGCGCCGACGACTCCGGCTCCAGCGGACGTCGGTTCGCACCGCCCTCGATACGGACGGACGCACCCGGAATCGTCGGAGGGAGGTCGCGGAGCGCCGCATCCACCCTGTCCTGCTCCGCCACTGTGCGCACCCGTACGTCGACCGCGAACTCCGCCGCGGCCGGCACCGTGTTCGTGGTGCTGCCGGCGCGCACGAGCGTAGGGGTCACACTGGTCCCCGCCGCGCGGTCGCCCAGGTCGGCGATCGCGAGCAGCAGATGCGCGGCCTCGACGGCGGCGTTCACCCCGCGCTCCGGTTCCAGCCCGGCGTGAGCCGCCCGGCCGGTGACGTGCACCCGGTAGAGCGAGACGCCCTTGCGCGCGATCTTCACGGCGCCGCCCTCGGCCGCGGCCTCCAGCACGAGGGCCGCGGCACAGCCGAGCGCCTCCTGCTCGATCAGTGCGCGTGAGCTCGGCGAACCGAGTTCCTCGTCACCCGTGATCAGGATGCTGACGCCGGTGCGGTCGGGCAGCGCCGCCACGGCGTGCAATGCCATCACCACGCCGGTCTTCATGTCGAAGCATCCCGGCCCCCGCAGCACGCCGTCGTCGAGGCGGAACGGAAGTCTCCGCAGCGAGCCGAGCGGCCAGACCGTGTCGTGATGACCGAGGACCAGCACCGCCGGTTCGCCGAACCGCCACCGCAGATGCGTGCGCCCTTCGATCACGATGCGCTCGGGGGCCACGCCCAGCAGCCGCTCGCCGAGGGATGCGACGACATCGGCGCTGCGGGAGACGGCGTCGAGGTCGTCGGAGGGGGACTCGCAGGAGACGAGGGTCTCGATGTCGGCCAGGACCCGGTCGAGGTCCACGTCCGCCTGCACGCTCATCACGACACCTTCGGCGCCGCGCGGACGCCGTGGTGCAGGTAGCGCTCGCCGGTGGGCAGGGAGTAGAAGACCACGGCATGCCACCCCTGCTCGCCCGCCGGCCGCATCACGAACTCGCCGTGACGCACCGGGACCAGCGGGTGCTCCTGCACCGGGTCGGGGAGCAGCGCGGCGAGGGGGCCGTTGAGCGTGGTGCGCATGCGGAGACCTTCGTCGCCGCGGAAGATCTCGGTGCGGACCCCGGAGCGGTCGTAGATGCCCTCGAACTCGGAGAAGTCGTCGGCGAACGGCTCCTCCGGAGGGGTGAGGCCCGCCGGCACGTGCACATCCGCGAGCTCGGAGAAGATCTCGTCGAACAGCTCGGCATACAGGTCATGCGTGTTGCCGCCGTTGGTGAGCATCGTCACCGCGAGCTGCTCGTCCGGCAGGATGCGCAGGAACGCGGCTTGGCCGATGGTGTTCCCGTCGTGTCCGTAGAGTCGGCGCCCGTCCCAGTCGAACAGGATCCACCCCACGCCCCAGGCATCGCCGAGCGAGTACGGATCGGGCATGTCGACCTCCCGCTGCTGCATCCGTCGCACGCTCTCCTCCGACAGCACCCGCGTGCCGTCGGCGGCGAGTCCTCCCGTGAGGTGCATGCGCGCGAACGCGAGCACGTCGGCGGTCGTGGAGTTCACCAGTCCCGCGGGTCCCATCGCGCGGGGGAGCATCCACGCCGGGGCGAGCACGGGACCGTCGTCGCCGGTCTCGGTGTGGCCGCTGGCGGCACGGAACATGATGGCCTCTTCGGGGAGCGTGCAGGAGTGCGTGAGACCGAGGGGCGTCATCAACAGGTCGCGCATCGCCTGGTCCCAGCTGGTACCCGTGATCTTCTCGATCACCCGACCGGCCAGCACGAATCCGGAGTTGCAGTACGACATCGTGGCACCGAGCGGGTGGTTCTGCGCGATGCCGTCGAGCAGCGCGACGTACTTCTCCAGGGTGTCGTCTCCGCGGCCGGTATCGGTGAACACGTCGCCGTCGATCCCGCTCGTGTGGTTGAGCAGGTGACGCATCGTCACGGTGCGGGTGACCTCGGGATCCGACGAGGCGAACTCCGGGACGTACTCCACGATCGGGGTGTCGAGGTCGAGCCTGCCCTCGTCGACGAGCTTCATCACCACCGAGGTGGTCCACACCTTGCTCATCGAGCCGATCTGGAACACCGAGTCGTCGGTGGTCTCGATCCCCGTGCGCACGTTGAGTATGCCGTGGTGCGCATACACGGGCTCTTCCCCGAGACGGAGGATGCCGAGGGTCGCCCCGGGAACCTTGTGCGCCTCGGCCAGGGCGCTCAGTCGCTGCTGCCAATGCCGGGCGTCGAGTCGTGCGCGCACCGGCTTCCCCGCTGGCGGGGCGTACTGCTCCACCCAATCGATCACCCGCTGCGAGAAGTCGGCGCGGTGCGACGGCGGCCCGGAGAGCACGAAGAGGTGCGAGCCACCGGGGTAGAGCACGAGACGGGTCGGCACCCCGCGCTCGCGCAGCGCCGTGAACCACTGCTCCGCCTGACCCACCGGGCAGCGGTCGTCGGCTGCGCCGTGCAGGATCAGCGTCGGCGTCTTCACCTGATCGACCCGCGTGAACGGCGACTGCGCGGAGATGCGCTCCTCGTCGCGCCACGGCAGACCGCCGTTCTCCTTGGAGGAGAGGTAGTGGCCGAAGTCCGACGTGCCGCCCATCGAGAACAGGTCGGTGACGACGCCACCGGCGACAGCGGCGGCGAAGCGGTCATCGCGCGAGGTGAGGAAGCACGTCATGAAGCCGCCGTAGCTGTAGCCCGTGACGGCGAGGCGCGCCGGATCCGCGACGCCTTCCGCCACGAGAGCGTCGATCGGCTCCAGGAAGTCGTTCGCGTCGTTGACTCCCCAGCCGCCGGATACCGCCGAGAAGAACGCGTCGCCGTAGCCGTCGCTTCCTCGGGGGTTGAGGGTCAGGACCGCCCAGCCGCGTCGCGTGAGCACCTGGTGATAAGGGTGGGCGATGTCCGCTGCCCCGTTCCAGGCGTTGTGCGGCCCGCCGTGGATGTCGAGCAGGAGCGGGAGCGGGCCAGCGGCGTCGGGGTCGCGGCGCAGCCAGCCGGTGACGACCGTACCGTCGGAGATCGTGAAGCGGCGCTCCTCCGCGGGCACGAGCTCGAACTCGGGAGTGCCGTAGTCGGTGAGGGTGCGCGCCGTGCCGTCGGAGAGGTCCAGGAGCGCGACATCGCCGAACGACTCCGGTGTGGCGAGCACGATCGCGGCGGACGATCCTGCGACCGACAGCCCCGAGACGTTCGCGGTGCCGTTCACGAGAGGCGCGGCACCGGAGCCGTCCTGCGCGACCCGGTACACGTGCGAGTAGCCGTTGTCGCGAAGGCAGAACACGATGTCGCCGTCCTCCGTGAACTGCGGCATGCCGCCGGGGTAGCCCGGACCACCGGGCATCACGTTGCGGTCGAGGCCGGCGGTGAGGTTCCGCGGGTCTCCGCCGTCGACGGGGAACAGCAGCAGGTCCGCGTTGCCGACCTCGGTGTCGGTGCGTCCGGCCGCGAGCACGTGGCGACCGTCGGGGGTCCAGCCCACCGCCGTCGCCTGCACGTCGGCGGCGCTGACCTGCACCGGGGGGCTGTTCGGGTCGGTGGATGAGCACACGAGCACGGGGATCCGCATCGTCAGGTCCGCATCGTCCTCGACGCTCGCGGAGTAGGCGATGCGGGTGCCGTCCGGCGACCAGAAGGGCTCGGAGGCGTGCGAGCGTCCACGCGTGAGCACGGTGATCTTCCCGGAGGCGACGTCGAGCACGTGCAGCTGCTGCACGAGCGTGCCGAGGGTTCCGGCGCCATCCGCCTTGTAGCCGAGACGGTCGGTGCCGGTGGGAGCCGAACGACGGGCCAGGATGGTGTCCTTGCCCTCTCCGGGGAGGGCCGCGCTGTCGACCGGGGCGGTGAAGGCGATGCGTGCACCATCCGGACTCCAGGCCGCGGCGCCGGCGCCGAGAGGGAGAGCGGTCAGGCTGCGGGCCTCGCCGCCGCCTGCAGGGAGGAGCCAGATCTGCGCGGGGCCGTCCTGCGCGCGCAGGAACGCCAGCTGCGAGCCGTCCGGGCTCCATACCGGCGTCGAGTCCGCCGTCGCGTAGGTCAGCGCGGAGGGGGTTCCGCCCGCGGCCGGAACCTGCCACAGCGCCCGTGCGTCGCGGTCGCCGTCGCGGTCGGTGGTCCGCAGCACGAAGGCGATGCGGGTGCCGTCCGGAGACAGCGCGGGCTGCTCGGGCGTGCGGACGGAGAGCAGGTCGTCGACGGTGACGCGGTTCATGAGAGCTCCAATCGATGGTCAGTCCACTGTGTCCGCTGAGAGCGGGGACCGTGTTGTGGTCGCGGCCGAAACCAGGGGGATGCTTTGGGAGGTGGGCACAGTCCCGAGCGCGGCGTCGGCAGGCGTCCCCGCGAAATGACAGGCAGCGCCCGCCGTGCCCGTGGGCAGCGGAGGCTCCGCGATGACGCAGATCTGACGGTCGGGTCGTGCGGCCGGGCCGATCGGACACCGCGGGTGGAAGCGGCATCCGCTGGGCGGCGCGTGCGGATCGGCCGGCTCGACATCGATCGGTGCGAGCGGATCGACCGCGAGCAGGTTCCCGTGCCGGGTGGGCGCCGCCTGCAGCAGATCCCGCGTGTACGGGTGCTGCGGGTCGGCGAGCACCTGCTCGGTGGGCCCGAACTCGACGATGCGCCCGAGGTACATCACCGCGATGTGGTCGCTCAGGTAGCGCACGACAGACAGATTGTGCGAGATGAACAGCATCGTGAGGTCGAGCTCGCCACGCAGCTCCCGCACGAGGTTGAGCACGGAGCCCTGCACCGACACGTCGAGTGCTGAGGTGATCTCGTCGGCGATCACGACCTCGGGCCGGGCGGCGAGCGCCCTGGCCAGGGCGATGCGCTGACGCTGTCCGCCCGAGAGCGCGGCCGGGAGCGACTGCGCGCGGTCGGCGTCGAGGCTCACGAGGTCGAGCAGACGGGCGACCTCGGTGCGCCGGGCGTTCGCACCGCGGATGTCACGCGGCAGCGCCTCGGCGATCGACTCGCCGATCGTCATGCGCGGATCGAGTGAGGAGAACGGATCCTGGAACACCATCTGGATCGGGCGACGACGACGGAAGGTCCGCACGTCCACGCCGTCGAGCGTGATGGTCCCCTCGCTGATCGGGGCCAGCCCGATCGCCGCGCGGGCCAGGGTCGACTTTCCGGATCCCGACTCGCCGACGAGTCCGACGACGGATCCGGATGGGACCACGAGCGAGACGTCGTCGACGGCGGTGAGGCCGGAACGATGCGTGCCGTAGCGCACGCTGACCTGATCGAAACGCAGCTCGCTCATCGCAGGACCGTCTCTTCCTCTTCTGCGGTCGTCTCGTCGGCGACCGTGGCGATCGCCACCGGGACCGGGGCCTCGCCGTCCACCGGGTGCCAGCACGCGACGCGGTGTCCATCGGCATCCGCCACCAGCTCGGGATCGCTCTCGCGGCAGAGATCGGTCGCGAGAGGACAGCGGGCGGCGAACGCGCAGCCGACCGGGAATGCCCCGGGAGCCGGGGGACGGCCGGGGATCATCTTGAGCGGCTCGCTGCGGTCGGCGTCGAGCTCGGGAACGACCTCGAGCAGGGCTCGCGTGTACGGGTGCCGGGCGTCGGTGTGCAGCGTGGCCGCAGGCAGGTCCTCGACGATGCGGCCCGCGTACATGACCAGCACGCGGTCGCAGGTCTGGGCGACCACGGCGATGTCGTGGCTGATCAGCAGGATGGCCGCATCGGTGTCGCGGCGCACGCCCGCCAACAGCTGGAGCACCTGCCGCTGCACGGTCACGTCGAGCGCTGTCGTCGGCTCGTCCGCGATGATCAGACGCGGGTGGTTCATGAGTCCCATGGCGATCATGGCGCGCTGTCGCATGCCGCCGGAGAACTCGTGGGGGTACTGGTGGGCGCGTCGGGTGGCCGCGGGCACCCGGACCGACTGCAGGCGTTCGATCGCCCGATCCATGGCCTGCTTCCGGGTGATGTCCTGGTGCTCGGAGGCGGCCTCGGCGAGCTGCGATCCGATGCGCCTGGTCGGATTGAACGAGGTCATCGGGTCCTGGAACACCATCGAGAGCGAGGTGCCGAGCAGGCTCCGCACCGCGCGGTCCGATGTGGTCATCAACGGCGTGCCGCAGAAGTCGAGGCGGGCGGCGGCGACATGACCCGGGCGTTCGATGAGGCGGGCGGCCGCGAGCGCGGTGAGGCTCTTGCCCGAGCCGGATTCGCCGACGACACCGATCGCCTCACCGCGCGAGATCGTGAACGAGACGCCGCGCACCGGGGTGACCCAGCCGGCCGGTGTCGGGAAGGAGACGCGCAGGTCGTCGACGAGGAGCACCACTTCTTCACCGTCGACCTGCGCGGGCTGGGCGGCGCCGGGCGTGCTCGCGCCGGGGAGCGCGACGGCGGGGAGACGGTGCCGGCGCCTGGCGGATCGTCCGCCGAGGGCTGCGGCCGCGGTCTCGCCCAGGAGATTGAACGCGAGTCCCGCGATGATGACCGCCACGGCGGGGCCGAGGGCGGCCGCCGGGTTCAGGTAGATGCGGTTCAGGCCCTCGCCGAGCAGTCGGCCCCAGTCGTATTCGGGCACCTGCACGCCGAGGCCGAGGAACGACAGCCCGGCGAAGGCGAGCAGCGCCGAGCCGGCCGCCACTGTCGCGTTCACGATGAGCGGTTCGCCGATGTTCGGCAGAACGTGGCGGATCAGGATGCGGAAGCGCGAGACGCCGGCGACCTGGGCGGCGGAGATGAAGTCGCGGCCCGCGATCGCGGCCGACAGGGTCTGCGTGAGTCGGGCGAACTGCGGAGCCATTGCGAATCCGATCGCAAGCACGGCGCCCGTGGAGCCGACGCCGAAGATGACCGCGAAGAACAGGGCGAGCAGGAGGCCGGGAAAGGCGACCGCGATGTTGACGAACCCGACGATCGGGCGTCCGAGCCACCGGGGGAGCACCGACGGCGCCGTGCCGAGGAGGGTGCCGGCGACCACCCCGATGATCACGGCGATCACCGCGAGCACCACGGAGAGCCGGGTCGCGACCAGGACACGGGCGAGCACGTCGCGTCCGAGGGTGTCGGTGCCCAGCAGGTGCTCGGCGCTGGGGCCCTGGGTGATGGCGGCCGGATTCACCTGCTCGGCCTGCGCACCCCAGATGATCGGGGCGAAGATCGCGCCGAGGGTGACGAGGAGCATCAGGCTGAGAGCCGTGATCCCGAGGGGTGAACGGACGATGCCCGACCAGGCGGTGCGTGCCGACATCATGCCTCCCTGATGGTGGAGCGAGGATCGAGGAGCGCGAGGATCACGTCGATCACGAGGTTCACGATGAGCACCCCGACCCCGTAGACGAGCACGATGCCCTGCACGACGGAGTAATCCTTGCTGAGGATCGATTGCACGATCATGGTGCCCAGGCCCGGCCAGGCGAAGACGTTCTCCACGAGCACGGTGCCGGCGACCATGCCGGTCAGGAGCAGGCCGGTGAGGGTGAGGGTCGCGGTCATGGCGTTCGGCAGCGCGTGGCGCGAGTAGATGCGGTGCGGGGCCAGACGTTTCGCCCGTGCGGTGCGGATGAAGTCTTGACCGAGCACCGAGAGCACCTCGACCCGGATGATGCGGGAGAACACGGCGATCGGTCCGACCGCGAGCGCCACCACGGGCAGCACGAGCGAGAACGGCGCGGTGTTGCCCGCCACCGGGAACCAACCCAGCGACACCGCGAAGACGTAGACGAGACCGACGGCGAGCAGGAACTCGGGAATCGCGGCCAGGATGACCGATCCGGTCGCGAAGGCGAGTTCGAGGCCACGTCGCCGCCCGCCGCGGGTGGCGACGGCCATCGTCACCCCGAGGGGGACCGAGACCAGGAGCACGAGCACGACAGCGAGCACGGCGAGCTGCAGCGTGGCGGGGAGCCGGGTGGCGATGATCTCGGAGACCGGCTGACTGGTGATCATCGAGGAGCCCATGTCGCCCGTGAACAGGCCCCCGATGTAGCGGAAGTACTGCACGATGAGCGGCTGGTCGAGGCCGAGCGCCGCGCGTCGGGCCTCGACCAGCTCGGCCGGGGCGTTCAGCCCGAGGGCAGCGCGCACCGGGTCGCCCGGCACGAGGTGGATCATGAGGAAGGCAGCCGTGACCAGCACCCACACCGAGAGCACGAACTGCCCTCCGCGCCGGACCAGGAAGGACACCCACGGGTTGTCCGACCGTGCGGATCTGATCAGTATCGCCTGCGTGGCGGTGGTGCTGGCCATCGGCTGTCTCCGGTCTTCGGTCTACTCGTACATGCGGATCGACGTGGGGTCGATGCCGTCGCCCTCGGTGAACGTCGATTTGGTCGCGAAGGTCGAGCGGTTGATGTTCGCGTACGGCACGACGCTGGTCGTCGCGTACAGGGCCTGTTCCGCAGCGCCCCAGTCGTCGCATCCTTCGCTGCCGGCCTTGGCGGATGCCGCGGTGACGGCGTCGGTGTACTCCGGGTTGTCGATGGAGGCGAAGTTGGTGCCGTTGGGCGGTGTCGGACCGGAGTAGAACGGCACGAGCATGCTGGGCAGCGAGACCGTGAGCGGTGCGGCCGAGATGTCCCAGTCGCCGGTGGAGAACAGGGTCTCGCTCAGCGTCGGGGAGTCCACGGCGGCGACGGTGATGTCGACTCCGAGATCCTTCCACGCGGCCTGGGCGAGCTCCGCCGACGCGTTGCCGGCGTCGCCGAGCTGCGAGGAGTAGATCATGCGCAGCGTCAGCGTCTCGCCGTCCTTGGTGCGCACCCCGTCGCTGCCGGCCTTCCAACCGGCGCTGTCGAGGGCGGCGGCGGCGGCCTTCGCATCGAACTCCGGCATGAAGCCCGTGAGCACGTCGGCGCGGCAGGGGTTCGGCGACACGGTCACGAGACCCGTCGGAACGGTGCCGGCGCCGCTGCCGAGCACCTGGCGCATCTGGTCGAGGTCGAGGGCTTCGATCAGCGCTTCGCGCACGGCCTGATCGGCCGTGGGGCGTCCCTCTGCCTGATTGAAGATGAACTGCCCCGCCGGGGTCGGGATCTCGGTGTGGAACAGGCCCGCGTCCTTCAGGCGCTGGTTGTCGGGGCCGATCACGAGAGCGGCGTTGACCTCACCGGAGAGCAGCAGGTTGGTGGCGGTCGTCTCGTTCGGGACCACCCGGAACACCACCGCGTCGGGGAGACCCTTCTGCTTCGGGTCCCAGTCGTCGGGTCCCCAGGTGAAGTCGTCGCGGCGGGTCAGCGTGTACTGGCTGTTCGGCACGACCTCGGTCATGGTGAACATCCCGGTCGCGCCGGCGCCCTTCGCGAGCGCATCCGGGTCGTCGATCACCGAGCCGCAGACGATGGAGATGCTCCCGATGTTCTCGATCAGGAACGAGTCCGGTCGTCCGCTGGTGACCGTCACGGTGCCGGTGGCGTCGTCACCCACGGCACTGGTGCCCGGCTGCACCTGCAGCCCGACCAGAGGAGAGCCGTTGGCGGGGTCGCCGATGTGGGTGATGTTCGCCGCCACATCGGTCGCCGTCAGCGGGGTGCCGTCTTCACAGGTGATGCCGTCGCGCAGCGTGAAGGTCGCCGTGGTCGTGTCCGCCTCCCAGGAGTCGGCGAGGCCTGAGGCGATGCTGCCGTCCTCCAGCACTTCCACGAGCCGTGCGTAGAGGAAACGGTCGATGGATCGCGCCACCGACATCACGGTGACGAACGGATCGAGACTGCCCGGATCGGTGGAGATCACCGAGGTGAAGGTCTTGCCGTCGGCGAGCACGCCGTCGGCGCCGTCGCCTCCGCTCGGTGGGGCGCCCGCGGCGCAGGATGTCAGGGCCAGCGCCGCAGCGCCGAGCAGCGCGATCAGCGGGGTACGAGAACGCATCAGAAGCCTCCAGCAGTGTTCGGGATGGTGCAGGTGGGTCGTGCAGGGGGAGTGCGGTGGTGCAGGGGGAGTGCGGATCAGACGGTCTGTGTGCGCAGGGCCTCGACGGCGGCGAAGGCGGCACGGCCGATCGAGGCGTCGACGAGCGGCTGCCGGTCGGCGAGCGAGGCGGCCCGGGTGAACACGGCCACCGCGTACCGACGGCCGTCGGGATAGGTCACGACGCCGGCCTCGTTGCGCCAGGTGGGCAGCGTGCCGGTCTTCGCGGCGATGCGCACCTCGCCGGGGAATCCGGCGGTCAGCCGATGCGGCCAGATCTGCAGCGCCATGATGTCGCGCGCCTGACGGCAGGCCTCGGCCGGGGCTGCGGTGTCGGTCCACAGGGCATTCAGCAGTGTGGTGACATCCCGCGGCGTGGAGTGCGAGGTCCGCAGCGGCTGCACCGCGTCGAGCGCGAGGATCTGCTCTGCGGTCGCGCCGGTGAACAGCTCGTCCAGGTGGCTGTCCGTGGTACCGCCGAGGTCGGCGATCACCGAGGCGAACAGGTCCTCGCAGCATCCGATGAGTCGGGTGTCCGCCAACCCCAGGTCGGCGATGACCCGGTCCACCGCCTCGGTTCCGAGGCGGTGGTAGATCACGTCGGTGGCCGCGTTGTCGCTCATCGACATCATGTTCAGCGCCAGGTCGCGCCAACTGGCCTCGACGTCGTCCGCGAAGCCGGCGGTGCCCACACCGCCGATCCGGTAGCGCGCCGTCACGGTCGTGCGGGCCGTCGGGTCGAGCTCGCCCGCGGCGACCGCCCGCACGTAGGCGGTGAGCACCAGGATCTTGAAGACCGAGGCGAGCACCACCGGATCGTCGGCGCCGACGGTCACCTCGGGACCGTCGGCCACGCCGATCTCCCGCGCGTGCAGGAAGCCCATGGCTCCCGCGCCGGCGAAGATCTCGGCGATCTGCGCCGACGTCTCGGATGCCGGGGTCGTCGTGATGGTCACGCGTCCACCCGGCGATCGGCGCGTCCGGTGTGCAGGTACAGCGCGCGGCCGCTGCCGTCGTCGCCGACGAACGCATGCGGCATGTGCATGCCGTTCTGCGGTTCGCGAGGGAGCAGGGTGTCGCCGGCCCAGCCGACGAGCTCCACCGGTTCGGGAGCCGGACCCAGCTCGGCGAAGATGCCCTTCATGGTGCGCTCCAGCCAGATGCGACCCTGGTCGTCGACGCGCACCGTCGAGTCGGAGACCGACGACGAGTAGGTGCCCAGCACCCGTTCGAGGTCGATCGGCACCGGTGACTCCGGAACCGAGGGGAGCGCGGGTACGGTGACCCCGGCGAGAGCCGCCAGCACCTTCGATGTGATCGCGTGATAGGCGTCGACCGTGCGCCCGCCGTTCGTGAGCACGGCCACCGCGACCCCCGCGCCAGGGACCATCCGCAGGAACGCGTTCTGTCCGATCGTGCCGCCGTCGTGCCCGATCACGGGTCCGCCGTCCCAGTCGAAGATCTCCCAGCCGAGGCCCCAGGCATCGCCCATCAGGCCGAGCTCCGGCAGATCGACCTGCCGCTCCTGCATCGCTCGCACGCTCTGCTCCGAGAGCACCCGCGTGCCGTCGGCGGAGACCCCGCCGTCGAGGTGCATGCGGGCGTAGGTCACGAGGTCGCGTGCCGTCATGGCGAGCATCGATCCGGCCGGGGCGTTCGAGCGCACCAGGCTCCACACCGGCGCGGGGACCGGCTCATCGCCGCTCTCGGCGGGGATGTGCCCGAGCGCTGCACGGAACATGATCGCCTCGGCGGCCGTCGTGGCCACGTGCGTGAGGCCCAGCGGGGCGGCGAGATGCGTGCGCAGCGCCTGGTCGTACGACGTGCCGCGCAGCACCTCGACGATGCGGCCGAGCACCACGAATGCGGCGTTGTTGTACGAGAAGCGCTCGCCGGGGGCGAAGAGCTGCGGAGCGTCGGCGATCGTCGCGAGATACTTCTCGACCGCGTCATCGCCGACACCCGTGTCGTTGAAGAGGTCGCCCTCGAACCCGCTCACGTGGCTCAGCAGCTGGCGGGGGGTGATCGCGCTCGCCGCCGCGTCATCGCCGATCGCGAACGCGGGCACGGTGTCGCGCACCGGGGCATCGAGGTCGAGCAGACCCTCGTCGACGAGCTGCATGATGAGCGTCGCGGTCCACGTCTTCGTGATCGAGCCGATCTGGAAGACCGAGTCCTCGTCGGCTTCGACGCCGGTGTTGCGGTTGAGGATCCCGGCTGCGGTGGTGAAGATCTCGCCACCGGCCAGGATCGCGACGGATGCCGCGGGGATGTGCGCGTCGGCCAGCATCGTGGGAAGGTTCTCCCGCACCCAGCTGCCGATTTCGTTCAGGTCGGACACGTGCGCTCCTCTTCGTCGAGTGGGGCCGTCGTCTTCGGGCGACGGCGATGGGGCCGAGACTATTCGCGTGCTCCATCGCCTCGTTGGTGCCCGGCGACGAGACTTCCCCAGACCTTGGTGCGCCCGGACGAAGGATCGGCGGTCAGCGGCGTCGCACGGCGCGCATGCCCACGTGGAGCAGCTCGGGACCGCCCTCAGCCGCGTCGAGCACGCGCCCGACGGGCTGATCGGCGTCGGTGATGAGGGCGCCGTCGGCGCGCACGCGCAGCCGCAGCGGCGGGCGGGCCGGGATGCCGAGGGCGGCGATGTCCTCACGCAGCACCATCGCGAACTCGAGCGCATCGCCGACACGGGTGACGTCGTAGCGCCACTGCCCGGCGTCGTAGGTGCCGACCATCTCCTCGAGCAGCTCCACCGCGTGCAGCTCCGCCGTCTCGGGGGGCTTCTCGATGCCGCGAAGCCGTGCGAAGCACCAGTCGACGAGCTGCGCCCCGAGTGCCTTGCCGCTGCCGCTGTTGGTCAGCACGGTGACGGCCAGGTCTTCCTCCGGAGCCATCACGAACTCGCTCAGCTGCGTGTCGGAGATGTTCCCCCCATGCATCACGACGCGAGCCGAACCGTGTCGGCTGAGCAGCCAGGGCAGACCGATCGCGTCGATGGGCGGACCGGCGGCGAGGTGGGGCTGCTGCATCAGGAGCCGGGTCGCGTCGCCCACGGGTGGCGTGCCCTCGGACTCGCCGCGCATCTGGAAACGGGCGTAGGCGAGCTGATCGCGCACCGACGACACGATGCCGCCCTCGGCCGCGATGTCGCGAGTCAGGGGCCAGTGCGGGAAGGTCGCCATCGCTCCGTTCTCGCCGGGGACGTGCCCCACGGCATGGGGGCGAGCGATCACGTCCCACGGGAAGAAGAACGTCTCCGTCATGCCCAGCGGATCGAGGACGACGCGCTGCACCGCCTGCTCGAACGTCTCATCCGTGATCGTCTCGATCACGCGACCCAGCAGCCGGATGCCGGCGTTGCTGTACGAGGCGATGGTACCGGGCGCGAAGAACTGCGGAAGATCGGAGAAGGTGGCCACGTTGCGGGCGAGGGCGTCGTCATCCCACCCTGGCCGATCATCCGCGTCACCCAGGAACCCTCCGGAATGCGTGAGGAGGTGCCGGATGCGCAGCGCCGCGAGGGCCTCCCCGTCGGCGAGACGAAAGTCGGGGAGCACGTCGACCACGCGTGTGTCCAGGTCGAGCGCGCCGTTCTCGACCAGGTGCATCGCGACGGTTCCCGTGAAGGTCTTCGAGGTCGAGCCGACCTGGAACAGGGTGCTCTCCGTCACCGCGGCGCCGGTATCGACCGCGGCGACGCCGGTCGTCGCGATGAGCTCCCGATCCCCGTCGATCACACCGACGACCGCGCCGGGGACGCCCAGGTCTGCGGCGGTGGCGTCCAAGAACTCCTGCAGGTCGTCGTTCATGCGGCATCCCCTCGTACGGCGCGGCCCGGTAGGGCTGCGGTCACGATCTCTCCTTCGTGCACGACGCGAGTGCCGTGGACGTAGAGCTCCCGAACGCCCCGCGACGGTCGGATCGGGTCGGCGTAGCTCGCCCTGTCGGTCAACGTCGTCGGGTCGATCACCACGATGTCGGCATCCGCCCCGACCGCCAGATGTCCCTTGCCCCGCATGCCGGACGAGACCTCGTCCAGGACCCGCGCGGGGAGGAACGAGCAGCGGCGGAAGGCTTCGAGCCAGCTCCACGTGCCGCTCTCGAGAACCATGAGCCGCAACGACTTCGCGAAGGTGCCCGCGGTGCGCGGATGAGTGTGGCCGCCCGCGGGGAGCGGCCAGTCGCGCTGTTCGTACACGGTGCGTCCGCCGCTCGCGTTCCACGAGATCGGCATCGCATCGCTCGCCACGATCGAATCCGGGTAGGCCAGGGCACGGTGCAGGTGTGCGCGGTCGAACGGGTCGCCCTCGTCGAGGAACGTGACGATGCAGGTGGCACCGGGGTCCGTCGCGCGTACCTCGCGCAGGCGGGCCTCATCGGCGATGCGCTCGCCGGTGTCGACGAGCACGAGAGACCGTGGAGTGATGCCGAGGCCTGGGAGCTTCTCCGGCGCCAGGAAGAAGGCGCCGATCGCCGTGCTGCCGGCCCCGTAGGGGTACGCCTCGACGGTGACGCGGGATCCGGCGGCGCGGCTGCGGTCGAGCAGGCCCAGCACGCGGTCGACGTGGCGCAGCGAGGTGCTGTTCACATGGCAGTGGTGCATCGCGGCCCCGGTCTCGGCAGCGGCGCGCACGAGCTCTTCCGAGCCGTCGATCGGCGTGCGGGGGTCGGCTTCGATCAGCTCCCGCACGTGCGTGAAGGTCGGAGCGTGCGCTGCGGCGGCCAGACGTGCGAGGTCGAGATATTCGTCGGGATCGGACCGTGGCGCGTATCCCATGAGAACGCCGATGCCGAGAGCCCCCGCCCCCAGCTCGTCTTCGAGCAGACCGAGCCAGCGGCGGCGTTCCGCGGGGGAGGAGGAGCGCTGCCACTCGGGCGTGCCGAGCAGATCCATCGACGCGGTGAAGTCGGCGACGGGCACCCGGTCGAGGTGCGCGTATGCCCGTGCCTGCGACCAGGAGGCCGAGAACCCGTAGTTCAGGGGGCGCCCGTCGGCCGCGGCGCGCGCGAGAGCCTCGGCGATCGGCATGAGCCCTGCTTCGAGGTCGAGGGCAGTGGTGACACCGTCCATCGCCTGCAGCCGGTGCCCCGCGATCGAGTGCACGTGGCTGTGCAGGTCGACGAAACCCGGCCCGATGATGAGGCCGGCGGCATCGACGACCTCGCCATCGGGTGGCGCCGTGAGCCCGTCGCCGACCGCCGCCACCCGCCCGCCCGCGATCAGCAGATCGGTGATCCGGTCGGTCTCCGTCTTCGGGTCGATCACGCGCCCGCCGCGCAGCAGAGTGTCCACGTCGTCACCATGCCATGCGGGCCGGAGCGGATCCGGTGCCGCCCGACGAAACCGGGGGGTCGTTCCGGTGCCCGGGCACAAGCCGTTCGGCGATGGTCCCGCCGTCGAGAGGTGCACGCGCCGGCGTCGACCGACATAATGTAGTGGGGATGTGACCGTGCACACGCAAGGAGGCAAGTGATGTCCACCGCCTCCGAGCGCGCCCGCCTGCCGAGTATCCGCGACGTCGCGCGACTGGCCGGGGTCTCGCATCAGACGGTCTCCCGGGTGCTCAACGATCATCCGAGCATCCGGCCCGAGACGAAGGCCAAGGTGCTCGATGCCATCTCGGTCCTCGACTACCGGCCGAACCTCGCCGCGCGCGCCCTGGTCACCAGCAAGTCGAACATGCTGGGGATCCTGTCCGCGACGATCGGCGAGTTCGGACCCACCTCGTCCATCGCCGGCATCGAGGATGCGGCGCGGGAGGAGGGCTATTCGGTCTCGACCCTGAACCTCGCCGACACGACGCCGGAGGCGATCGGCCACGCGGTGCGGCAGCTGTCGCGTGAGCAGGCCGACGGCATCGTGGTGCTCGCCCCGCAGGTGCGGGTCTTCCATGTCCTGCGAGGCATGTCGGTCGACATGCCGTTCGTGACCCTGCAGACGGCTTCGGGTTCCGATGGCGTGAGCCTGTCCGCCGATCAGGTCGCGGGTGCCAAAGCGGCGACCGAGCACCTGATCTCGCTCGGTCACAGCGACATCCTGCACCTGGCCGGCCCCCAGGACTGGATCGAGGCGGAGTCGCGGATGCGCGGCTATCTCGACGGTCTGCGCGAGGCCGATCTGCCGACGTTCCCGCCGATCCGCGGCGACTGGACGGCCGACTTCGGTTACTTCGCCGGCAAGGAGCTGTCGCTCCGGCGTGACTTCACTGCGGTGTTCGCCGCGAACGATCTGATGGCGATCGGGCTGATGCACGGTTTCCGTGATTCCGGTGTGCGGGTGCCGCACGATGTGAGCGTCATCGGCTTCGACGACATCCCGGTCGCGGCGCACGTTGCTCCCACGCTCAGCACCGTGCACCAGGACTTCCCCGAGCTCGGTCGTCGAGCAGTGCGCATCCTGCTCGCGCAGATCCGGGGGGAGCAGCCGCCGACGTTCGGGCCGCTGCAGACGATCCTGCGCGCGCGCGAGTCCGCCGCGATCCGCTGACGCGTTCCGTGCAGCGCTGGCGCGCCGCTCGAATTCATCGAATCCTTTCGATCCGTGCCGTCGCGTGGTGGATCGAGATAGCGCCGGCAGCAACAGTGTCACGGTCCGGATTCGAATTGCCGGTGCCGACTTGACACCGGTCCCACGGAAGACGACGATATACCGATGTGAACGGTCACATCGAAGGTGACCGCACGTCGCGAGGAAGATCCGTGAGCACCACAGCAACGTTGCCTACCGTGTCAGGCCCCATCCTGGAGATGCGCAGCATCACCAAGGAGTTCCCTGGGGTCAAGGCGTTGGCCGACGTCTCCATCACCGTCCGCGCCGGCGAGATCCACGCGATCTGCGGGGAGAACGGCGCCGGGAAGTCGACCCTGATGAAGGTTCTGTCCGGGGTCTACCCCTACGGAACCTACGACGGCGAGATCCTGCTCTACGGTGAGGAGCAGCGGTTCAGGGACATCGCGGCCAGCGAGCAGGCGGGTATCGCGATCATCCACCAGGAGCTCGCGCTCATCCCCGAACTCTCGGTCACCGAGAACATCTTCCTCGGCAACGAGATCCAGCGCGGCGGACGCATCGACTGGACGGCTCAGAAGGAGCGGGCCATCGAGCTCCTCGCCCGCGTCGGGCTGAGCGAAGACCCCGACGTGCCGATCAAGACCCTCGGCGTCGGCAAGCAGCAGCTCATCGAGATCGCCAAGGCGCTGAACAAGGACGTCAAGCTGCTCATCCTCGACGAGCCGACCGCTGCCCTCAACGAGAACGACTCGCAGCACCTGCTCGACCTGATCCTGGGGCTGAAGGCCAAGGGCATCGCGTCGATCATGATCAGCCACAAGCTCAACGAGATCGAGCAGATCGCCGACGAGATCACGATCATCCGAGACGGCCGCACGGTCGAGACGCTCGACATCTCCCGCGGCGAGATCAACGAGGACCGCATCATCCGCGGCATGGTCGGCCGCTCGCTCGAGAGCCGGTACCCGGATCGCACGCCCGAGATCGGCGAGGTGTTCTTCGAGGTCAAGGACTGGTGGGTGCAGCACCCGACCGTGCCGGAGCGCATGGTCGTGAAGGGCTCGAACATCAACGTGCGCCGCGGCGAGGTCGTCGGCATCGCCGGTCTCATGGGTGCGGGGCGCACCGAGTTCGCGATGAGCATCTTCGGGCGCTCCTACGGCACCTTCCTCTCCGGCACCCTGATCAAGGACGGCCAGGAGGTCGCCCTGCACGACGTCGCCTCGGCGATCAAGCACGGGCTGGCGTACGTGAGCGAGGACCGCAAGGTGCTCGGACTCAACCTGCTCGACACGATCAAGCGGTCCATCGTCGCGGCGAAGCTCTCGAAGATCGCGCACAACGGCGTCGTCGACTCCCGTGAGGAGTTCTCGGTGGCTGAGCGCTATCGCAAGGCGCTTCGCATCAAGACGCCCTCCGTCGAAGAGGGTGTCGGCAAGCTGTCCGGTGGGAACCAGCAGAAGGTCGTGCTGGCGAAGTGGATGTTCACCGACCCCGACCTGCTCATCCTCGACGAGCCCACGCGTGGCATCGACGTCGGTGCGAAGTACGAGATCTACGCGATCATCAACGAACTCGCGGCTCAGGGCAAGGGCGTCATCGTCATCTCCAGCGAGCTCCCCGAACTCCTCGGCATCTCCGACCGCATCTACACCGTCTTCGAAGGTCGGGTCACCGACTGCATCCCGGCCGACCAGGCGACACCTGAGGACCTCATGCGCAGCATGACCTCCGCGACCCAGAAAGCATCCGCATGACCACCGACACCACCGCAACGAAGCGCGGCTTCCACTTCAAGGACATCACGAAGATGTTCGGGGGAGGGCAGTCGACCCTCCGTCAGTTCGGCATCCTCGGCAGCCTGGTCGTGATCCTGGTCGTCTTCCAGGTGCTGACGTGGATCTTCAAGGGCACCGGACTGACGCTGTCCTCCGGCAACCTGATCAACGTCGTCAACCAGTACTCGTACATCCTGATCCTGGCCATCGGCATGGTGATGGTCATCATCATGGGTCACATCGACCTCTCCGTCGGATCCGTCGCCGCGTTCACGGGCATCGTCGTGGCCAAGGCCATGCAGGACTGGAACCTCCCCTGGCCGTTGGGCATCCTCCTCGGTCTCGGTGTCGGCGTGCTGGTCGGTGCCTGGCAGGGATTCTGGGTCGCCTACGTCGGGGTGCCGGCGTTCATCGTGACGCTGGCCGGCATGCTGTTCTTCCGAGGGGCGAACCAGGCGGTGGGCGACTCGCTGTCGATTCCGGTGCCGCAGGGCTTCAAGGTCATCGGCGCGGGATACCTTCCCGAGCTGTCGTTCATCCCGGTGCCCTTCAACGTCTTCACCATGCTCCTCGCTCTCGCCGGCGTCGCGTGGATCGTGTTCTGGGAGATCCGCACCCGTCGCATCCAGCACAAGATGGGCGCCGACATGGCGCCGCTCTGGGTGAGCGTCACCAAGGTCGTGCTCATCTCGGTCGTGATCCTCGTCGCCGGTTGGCTGTTCGCCACCGGGCGCGAGGGCACCAGCTTCCCGATCTCGGGCATCATCCTGCTGGCCCTCGTCATCCTCTACTCGTTCATCACGAACAACACCGTCTTCGGTCGCCACATCTACGCGGTCGGCGGCAACCGGCAGGCCGCGCGACTGTCGGGTGTGAAGGACCGCTGGGTCGACTTCTTCGTGATGATGAACATGTCCGTGCTCGCCTCGTTGGCCGGCATGATCTACGTCGCCAGGGCGACGGCCTCCGGCCCGCAGGACGGCAACGGCTGGGAGCTGGATGCCATCGCCGCTGTCTTCATCGGTGGCGCAGCCGTCTCCGGTGGAATCGGAACCGTGATCGGGTCGATCATCGGTGGTCTCGTGATGGCGTTCCTCAACAACGGCCTCGCCCTCCTGGGCGCCGGAGCCGACGTGGTCTCCATGATCAAGGGCCTCGTGCTCCTGTTCGCCGTCGGGGTCGACGTCTGGAACAAGCAGCAGGGCCGCCCGTCGATCATCGGATTTCTCACGCGTCGCTTCGGCCGCAAGCAGGACCCGGCGACCGACACGTTCGATCCGACCAAGACGAACTACCCCACGAGCCAGAAGTACGAAGCCCCCGCCGTCGAAGAGACGCGCGGATAGTAGGGGCCCAGGCGCGTACCGCACGCGCACCTGGACCTTCACACACCAGAGAAAGAGATCACATGAAGAAGATTCTTCTGTCGGCGACAGCGCTTGTCGTCGCGGGCGCCTTCGCCCTCACCGGCTGCTCCTCGGAGCGCGGCGGTGACACCGGTTCCGGATCGGGGGACGAGGCCAAGGGCTTCGCCGCCGATGCCACGATCGGCGTCGCCCTTCCGGACAAGACCTCGGAGAACTGGGTCCTCGCCGGTCAGCTGTTCACGGACGGCCTGGAGAAGGCCGGGTTCAAGGCTGACGTGCAGTACGCGCCGGCCAGCAACACGGTCGCCGAGCAGCAGAACCAGATCCAGGCGATGGTCACCGGTGGCGCCAAGGTCATCATCATCGGTGCGAAGGACGGCAAGCAGCTCGCGACGCAGGTCGAGGCCGCCCGTGACGCCGGCGTCACCGTCATCGCCTACGACCGTCTGATCGAGAACACCGAAGCCGTCGACTACTACGTCGCGTTCGACAACTTCAAGGTCGGTCAGCTGCAGGGTCAGGCTCTGCTCGACGGGCTCGCCGAGCGCGCGGGTCATGAAGCTCCGTACAACATCGAGCTGTTCTCGGGCTCGCCCGATGACGCGAACTCGGCCGTGTTCTTCAACGGTGCGATGGACGTGCTGCAGCCGAAGATCGACGACGGCACGCTGAAGGTCGTGTCCGGTCAGACCGAGATCGCCCAGACGGCGACCGAGGGCTGGAAGGCGGAGAACGCTCAGCGCCGCATGGACTCGATCCTGACGTCGACGTACAGCTCCGAGACGCTGGACGGCGTCCTGTCCCCGAACGACACCCTCGCTCGCGCCATCATCACCTCGGTGCAGGGTGCGGGCAAGCCGGTCCCGGTGGTCACGGGTCAGGACTCCGAGGTCGAGTCGGTCAAGTCGATCATGGAGGGTGTGCAGTACTCCACGATCAACAAGGACACCACGCTCCTCGTCGAGCAGTCGATCAAGATGGTCGGCCAGCTGCAGAAGGGTGAGAAGGTCGACGTCAACGACACCGAGCAGTACGACAACGGCGTGAAGGTCGTTCCGGCTTACCTGCTCGACCCGATCATCGTCACGAAGGAGAACGCGGCTGAGGCCTACGCCAACGTCCCGAGCCTCCTCGAGATCGTGAAGTCGTACCAGTAACACGCACCCTCTTCACGACGCTCACCGTCGTGGAACGGCGAGCCGTCCTGACCTTCGGGTCGGGGCGGCTCGCTCGCGTTCGGCACCGGCGTGGTCCGTCCGCCGCCTTCCTCAGCCGCGAAGGGCGCGGGTGGCCTGGCCCGTGCGCTGCAGAGCATCGACGGTCTCGGCGTATCGACGCTTCGCGACGCCGATGAACAGGCAGTCCACGAGCGTGAGTTGGGCGATGCGGCTCACCATGGCACCGGCGCGGAAGGTCGATTCGCGCACCTCGGTGAAGAGCGGGTGATCGGCCGCACGCGCGAGGGCAGAATCCTTGGCCGAGGTGACAGCAATCGTGGCGGCACCGCTGGCGCGTGCGGTCTCCAGGAAGCGCACCGTCTCGAGTGTCGAGCCCGAGTGCGAGAAGCCGATCGCGACGGTCAGGGCGGTGGGGAGCACCGAGACGGCCACGGCTTCGTGCGGGTCTGCCGGCATGTGCGCGTTCCGACCGACGCGCAGGAGTTTGTGGGTGAGGTCTTCGGCCACGAACCGACTGGCGCCGAGCCCGTAGAGGAGGATGCGGTCGGCGCGGTCGAGCGCATCGACCGCGGCTTCGAGCACGGCGAAGTCGAGACGGGCGACGGTCTCCTCGATCGCCAGCAGTTCGAGAGCCGCGACCTTCGACACCGCCTCCTGCAGGGTGTCGTCGTCGGAGATCTCCGACCCGTAGGCTCCGCGTGCCGAGAACTGCGCCGCCTCCTTGCCGAGCTCGGCGGCCAGGGCCATGCGCAGCGGCGCGTAGCCGCTGAAGCCGATGGCGCGGCAGAAGCGCACGACCGACGCGACCGAGGTCTCGCATTCCGCGGCCAGCTCGTTGATCGTGTTGTCGATGACGACCGAGGGGTTCTCCCGGACGACCAGCGCGATGCGGGCGAGCGACGGCGTGAGCGTGGAAGCCGCGGCTTCGATCGTCGACTGGATGCTCATCGGTCCTCCATCGTGCGGTGCCGCCGGTGCGGTGAAAATTCTTTTTGCAGAGTCTACTTCGCATGTAGTCTCTTTTCATAGCCTTTTTCCGCCGATCCGAGGAGAGCCGATGAGCGTGCAGAAGAGCGCCTCCGTCGATCTCGGCAAGTCGCGGTGTCGTGTCCTGGTCTCCGACGCCGAGGGCCGGATCGAACGTGACGGTGTCGGCGCTCCCGGCCTGGCCGCAGCAGGCGGGGTGGCCAGCGCGTTCGACGCCATCCTCCCGCTCCTCGAGGATGATCGGCTCGACGTGATCGGCGTCGGTGCCGCGGGGGCGTGGATGGCGCCGGAGGCTGCGCAGGAACTGTCTTTCCGGCTCGCGGCCGCGAGCGGTGCGGCGGTGGCCGTCGCCTCCGACGTGGTCACGGCCCACGCAGGTGCGCTCGACGGGGCCGGGGGAGTGCTCCTCATCGCGGGCACCGGAGCGGCGGCGCTCGGCATCGACGCCGACGACGCACGGCTCATCGACGGCTGGGGGCCGGAACTCGGCGACTTCGGCAGCGGTTCGTGGCTCGGGCGCGAAGCGCTGCGTGCGGTGCTGCGCGCCGACGACGGGTTGGCGCCGGGCACAGTGCTCACCGAGGCCATCGCCGAGCCCGTCGGCGCGGTCACCGACATCCAGTCCTGGCTCGCGGGCGGCGGTCCGCTCCCTCGGCGCCTCGCGACGCTCGCCCCGCTCGTCCTCGACGCCGCGCAGTCGGGCGACGTCGTCGCCGGCGCGATCGTCACCGAGGGGATCCGACTGCTCACGGCGACGGCGTCCGCCGCGTCCGCGCTCACGGCCGACGTCGTGCTCCATGGCGGACTCGCCGCGCATTCGTGGTTCCGCGAGTGCCTCACCTCCTCCCTGCAGGCTGCCGGGCGTCGGGTCGTCCCCGCGCGCGGTGACGCCCTCGACGGTGCGCTGCTGCTCGCACGCCGCACCGACCTCCCCCACGAAAGGTTCGTCCACCGTGCCGAATGACGATTCCCGCCTCGCCGCCCTCCTCTCCGTGCTCGACCGTCTCGACACCGAGGCCTCGACGACCGAGCGCGGCGACCTCGACCTGCTCGGCACCGCTGAGCTCGTCCGGCGCATGAACGCCGAGGACCGGCGGGTGCCCGAGGCTGTCGCCGAGCACGCCGAGGAGATCGCGGCCGCCGTCGACGGCATCACCGCGCGGTTCCGGCGCGGGGGGCGCCTCATCTACATCGGCGCCGGCACGGCAGGCCGTATCGGCGTGCTCGACGCGAGCGAGTGCCCGCCGACCTTCGGCACCGATCCCTCGATGGTGGTCGGTCTGATCGCCGGCGGCGAGACCGCGATCCGCTCGGCCGTGGAGAACGCCGAAGACGACGACACCGCCGCGGAGGCTTCGCTGCGGAGGCTCGCACTCTCGGAGAGCGACACGGTGGTCGGCATCTCGGCATCCGGCCGCACCCCCTATGTCGTGGGAGGGCTGACCTACGCGCGCAGCGTCGGCGCCTTCACGGTCGCGATCGCCTCGAACGCCGATTCCGAGATCGGTGCGGCCGCCGAGATCGCGATCGAGGTCGTCACCGGTCCCGAGTTCATCTCCGGAAGCACTCGGCTCAAGTCGGGCACCGCGCAGAAGCTCGTCGTCAACATGCTCACCACGCTGTCGATGATCAACCTCGGCAAGACGTATCGAGGGGTGATGGTCGACCTGCTGGCCACGAACGAGAAGCTCCACGCCCGCTCCATCCGCACGGTGTCGCAGCTCGCCGGCGTCGACACCGATCAGGCGGCTGGGGCGCTGCAGGCGGCGGACGGCTCGGTCAAGCTCGCACTCCTCATGCTCGCCGCCGACGCGACGCCCGAGGATGCGGCATCCGCCCTCGACGAGGCCGACGGCATCCTTCGCGACGCGATCGCGGCACTCGCCTGATCTTCATACGCACCTGATCTCGGCACGCACCTGCGTCTCGGGCGCTGGGCGCGGTGCTGATTCCGGACGCCGCGTGCGGCATTGATTCCGGCTGCCGCGTGCGGCGTTGATTCAGGCTGCCGCGTGCGGCGTTGATTCCGGACGCCGGGCGCGGCCCCGGGGCGCTCCGACGTCAATAGGATTCGGGTGTGGATGATCTCGTTCCGGCGGCGCCCTGGTTGCTCGTCGGTGCGGCCGTCGTCGCGGCGGTGGCCTCGCTGATCGCGGGGCGCGCCGTGCCGTGGCAGGGCCGGCAGGCCGTGCTGGTCATGGCGGTCGCGATGCTCGTGACCGCGCTCGCCGGAGATGCCCCGATGGTCGGTCTGGGGCTGGGGGTCGTGCTGCTGCTCTCCGCCATGCTCGGCACGGTGGGGGTGCGCGGAACCTCGGCTGCCGGCGAGTGCTTCCGCCGTGCGCTCATCGCCCTGCTCCTCGCCGTCTGCGCGTTCGAGAGTGCGGTGACAGGCGAGGCTCCAGAGGCCGGTGCGGGGGCGCACGGAGGTCACGGAGGTCTCTCGGGGCTGCTGTCGGTCGTGATCGTCGCCGGAGTGATCGGCGTGGTGCTGTGGACCGTCGTGGCGGACTGGTTCGTCGAGCCCGTCCATCACGGGCGCACCGCGCGAATGGTCGCGACCGAATCGTGGGCGCTGGCCGCCGGGGTCGCCCTGATGTGCCTGGCGACGTGAGGGGAGTTCCGGGTTCCGATAGCGTGGCGACATGCCTCTCGCTCTGATCACCGGTGCCGCCCGTGCCGACAGCATCGCCGCCGGCATCGTCCCTCGACTGCGCGCCGCCGGATGGACCGTCGTCACCAGCGACCTGCACGATGCCGACCACCCGGCCGACCTCTCGACGCACGAGGGACCGGAGGCGCTGATCGCCGAGGTCACCGCCGCGCACGGACCGATCACCGCCCTCATCCTGAGCCACGCGCACGACGTGGAGTCGGGCATCCTCGACACGACCGCCGAGAGCTTCGACCTGCACGTCGCCGTGAACGCGCGGGCGACTCTGCTGCTGATCGCCGCGTTCGCGCGGCAGATCGGCGACGATGGGGGAGTGATCCTCGCGCTCACCAGCGACCACGTCACCGGCAACCTCCCGTACGGCGCATCCAAGGGCGCCCTCGACCGCCTCGTGATCTCTGCGGCGCGCGAGCTCGGTCCGCGCGGGATCTCGGCGAACGTGCTGAACCCCGGCCCCATCGACACCGGCTGGATGGACGACGAGACGCGCACGGGTCTGGCCGGGATGACGCCCCTCGGGCGCCTCGGGCAGCCGGCGGACGTGGCTGCGGTGGTGGAGTTCCTCGTGTCGGACGAGGGGCGCTGGATCTCCGGGCAACTGCTGAAGTCCGACGGCGCGTTCTCGGCGCAGTACTGAATCCGTTCGGGGCGCTCGATCAGTCGGCGGCGCTGGCGATCGTCAGTGCCCGCCGCCGAACTCGATCATCCCCACACCGACGGCGATGAGCGCGACGCCGACGGCCATCATGCTCGAGAAATGGTCTTTGAAGATCACCCGTCCCAGCACGGCGGTCAGTGCGACGCCGGCGGCGGCCCAGATTCCGTAGGCGACGCCCACCGGCATTCCCATCGCCAGGATCGTGCCGAGCAGTGTGAATGCCGCGAGGTAGCCGACGACGATCACGGGGATCCAACGGCGACGTCGCAGCCCCTCGGATGCGCGCAGACTCAACGTCGCGGTGACCTCGCTGGCGATCGCGAGGGAGAGGAGCAGCCAGGTCATGGGGTGATCTCCGTCGTCTCGCGCGTGTGAGAACCGAGTTCGACGAGCAGCACGCCGACCACGATCACGCCGACGCCGATGATCTGCACCGGCCCCAGCAGTTCGCCGAACAGCACGGTGCCGAGCACAGCGGTCAGCACGACTCCGATCGCCGACCAGATGCCGTACGCGACCCCGACGGCCATGCCGCGATCGAGCACCACCGACAGCAGCCACAGTGAGCCGGAGTAGCCCAGAACCACGACGATCAGCCAGAGCGGATGCGTGAATCCCTCTGCCGCACGAAGCGAGAGGGTCGCGGTGACCTCCAGCGCGATCGCGAGCAGCAGGGGCGGCCATGCCGAACGGCGAGGGCGATCTGTCATCGGGGGCCTTTCGTGGAGGGTCCGAGGGGGAGAACGCGAGGGCGGCGTGCAGGATTCCCGGCGCGTGTGGAATCGATGGCGGTCGAGAGCGGGACGGGAGCGAGCTGTCGACGTCGGACAGGAGAGGGATCGTGTCACCGCTGATATGCCGGCATGGATTCGAATATAGCTTCGAATGTCGGTGGTGGTCGCGGTAAAATCGAGTATGTCGAATTTGACCGCGTTGCACGAGGCGATGTCTCGCTTGGATGAGGTGTGGGCGGGTGTGGGGGATTCGGGGGAGTTGTCGCGGGAGCAGTTGATTGCGGTGAGTGCGTCGATCGGGGTGTTGCGGCGTCGGTTGGATGCGGTGCATGTGTCGGTGGCGGCGTGTATCTCTCGGGAGTCGCGTGCGGAGTTGGGTGCGGAGAGTCTGGCGAAGCAGCAGGGTTTTCGTAGTCCGGCGACGTTGATCGCGGCCGCGACGGGGGTGTCGAGGGGTGAGGCGTCGCGTCTTGTCAGGGTGGGTGAGGCGACGGCGCCGCGGAGTGATCTTCTGGGGGTGCGTCTGCCGGCGAGGTATCCGTTGGTGAGTGCGGCGTTGGATGCGGGGGTGCTGGGGGCTCCGGCGGCGGCGGTGATCATCGCGGCGCTGGATCGGTGCCGGGTTGTGGCGGGGGTGGAGCGCGTCGCTGAGGGGGAGCGGATGCTGGTGGAGAAGGCGGCAGGGCTCGCGCTCGATGGTGTGCGCACGCTCGTGGTGCGGGTGGAGGCGTGGCTTGACCCGGATGGGGTGGAGCCGCGTGAGGAAGAGCGCCGTGGCAGGCGGGCGTTGTCGCTGTTCGAGCGGGACGGGATGGTGCATCTGAACGCGGTTCTCGATGTGGAGACCGCGGCGCCGGTGGTGACGGCGATCCGGGGGTTCGTGACGGCGGTGTTCGCCGCGCGGAAGGATGCTCCCGATGCGGGCGCTCCTGATGGGGATCGGCGGACGGTGCCGATGATCCAGGCAGATGCTCTTTCGGTGTTCTGCGCGCATGTGCTCGGGTGTGAGCGGCGGGTTCCGGTGGCGGGTGCGACGGTGATCGTGCGGGTGGGTCTCGATGATCTGGAGGCCGGGACCGGGTCGGCGACCGTGGATGGTGTGGATCAGCCGGTCAGTGTCGGGGCGGCGCGGCGGATGGCGGCCGGGGGCGGCGTGATCCCCTGTGTCCTCGGTGGGGACAGTGAGGTGCTCGATTGGGGGCGGGAGAAACGGTTGTTCACCCGGGCGCAACGGCTGGCGTTGGTGGAGCGTGACGGGGGATGCGCGATGTGCGGATTGCCGCCGGAGATGACGAGGGCGCATCACATCCGCTGGTGGACACGCGATCGCGGGCCGACCGATCTCTCCAACGGGGTGCTGCTGTGTGAGACGTGTCACCATCGCATCCACGACAACGGGTGGGAGATCCGCATCGACGCTCCCGGAACCGGAACCGGAACCAGAACCGGGAGTGGGACCGGGACCGGAACCGGGAGTGGGACCGGGACCGGAGCCGGGAGTGGGAGTGGAGCGCGGGTGTGGTTCATTCCGCCGCGATACGTCGACCCTGCGCGAACCCCGAGGCTCGGCGGGCGCGCACGCTTCGACATCGCCGCGTGACGGTGTCGCTGCACCATCACGGCGGCTCGGCATCAGGCCGGCGGCTCGGCGTCAGCCCGATCGTGTCATCCTTCGCACTCGGACATCTGCGGCGCGCTCCGCGACAAGCGCCGTGAGGAACGCCCGTCGACAATGAGAAGACGACCAGCTTCTCGACTGTCGCTGGCCCGCGCCACGCTCGAAGGAGAGTCCCCGATGTCCGATTCCGCCGCTTCCGCAGCCGCTGCGCTGCTCGACCGCATCCAGGCGCCGGAAGGCGCAGGCCGGGACATCCCGGATGCCGCGACCCGTGAGGTTATCGGGCGCGCCCCCGTGGCGTCGGTCGACGACCTCGACGATGCGATCGCTCACGCGAAGGCCGCCCAACCGGCCTGGGAGGCGCTCGGCCACGAGAAGCGGAGCGCACTTCTCCTCGCAGCTGCCGATGCCATCGACGCCAACGCCGAAGGCCTCGCCCACCTGCTCTCCCGGGAGCAGGGGAAGCCGCTCAACGGTCCCAACGCCCGCTTCGAGCTCGGCGCGTGTTCCGCCTGGCTGCGCACCAACGCCACCACGGCGATCGAGCCGCAGGTCCTCGTAGACGACGAGACCCTGCACGCCGAGCTCGTCTACAAGGCGGCCGGAGTCGTCGGTGCCATCGGCCCGTGGAACTGGCCGCTCATGATCAGCATCTGGCAGATCGGCCCCTCCCTGCGGATGGGCAACACCGTCGTCGCGAAGCCGAGCGAGTACACACCCCTGAGCGTGCTCGCGATGATCGCCGTGATGAACGAGGTACTCCCGGCCGACGTCTTGATCGGAGTCTCCGGCGACCGCGAGGTCGGCGCGCGGCTCGCCTCTCACCCGGACATCGCGAAGATCATGTTCACCGGTTCGACCGCCACCGGACGCCGCATCATCGAGAGCTCGGCCGGCAACCTCGCTCGTCTGACGCTCGAGCTCGGCGGCAACGACGCCGGCATCGTGCTGCCCGGCACCGACGTCGCGGCGATCGCCGAAGACCTCTTCTGGGGTGCCTTCATCAACACCGGGCAGACCTGCGCCGCGATGAAGCGCCTGTACGTGCACGACTCGGTGTACGACGAGGTCGTCGACGCACTGGCATCGATCGCCGGCTCCATGCCGATGGGCAACGGACTCGACGAGAACAACGTGCTGGGGCCGCTGCAGAACCGTGCACAGTTCGACATCGTCAGCCGCCTGGTCGACGATGCCAGGAGTCGCGGTGCGCGCATCGTCACCGGCGGAGAGTCGGCCCCCGAACTCGGGGAGCTCTTCTACCGCCCCACCATCGTCGCCGACATCGACAACGACGCGGCGCTCGTGCAGGAAGAGCAGTTCGGTCCCGCACTGCCGGTGATCCGATACAGCGATGTCGACGAGGCCTTCGCGCTGGCGAACTCCCTCGACGTGGGGCTGGGCGCCTCGGTCTGGTCGAGCGACCCGGAGGCGGCGCGTGATGCGGCCTCCCGGATGCAGTCCGGCACCGTGTGGATCAACTCGCACGGCGGACTGCATCCGATGGTGCCGTTCGGCGGCGTGAAGAGTTCGGGCTACGGGCTGGAGTTCGGCGTCGAGGGACTCAAGTCCGTCGCCGTCACCCAGGTCGTCTCGGGCCCCGGCCGGAAGGCCTGACCCGTGCGCTCTGCCATCGTCGTCGGAGCCGGGACCTCGGGAGCCATCGTGGCGCGTCGTCTCGCGGACGTGGGCGTCGCAGTGACCCTCATCGAAGCCGGCGGGTACGACACCAACCCGGCCATCCACGACCCCTCCCGCGCGGGCGAACTCTGGCACTCCGCAGAGGACTGGGATTACTTCACCGTCCCCCAGACGCACGCGGGCGGCCGTCGGCTGCATCTGCCGCGCGGCAAGGTCACCGGGGGATCCCACGCCCTCAACGCCATGATCTGGGTGCGCGGAGCCGCTTCCGACTACGACGCGTGGGAGCGCGCCGGCGCCCAGGGCTGGGGCTGGGCCGAGGTCGAGCCCGTCTACGAGGCCATCGAGAACGACCTGGTGCCGGTCACCGACGACTACCCGCTCTCGCCGATCCAGGCCTCGATCATCGACGCCGCGGTGCAGGAAGGACTGACGCACAACCCGGACTACAACGCGGGCACACTCGACGGAGTCTCGCAGGAGCAGGTCACCATGCGCGACGGCCGCCGGGTCAACACCTGGACGGCGTACGCGCAGCCCGTCGCGGAGAAGCTGACGATCGTCACCGGACGCGAAGTCCATTCGGTCATCGTGCGCGACGGCCGCGCCGTCGGTGTGCGACTGGGGGAGGGGGAGGAGTCCGAAGAGGTCCTCGCGGACGAGGTCATCCTCTCGGCCGGTGCCATCGGGTCGCCCGTGATCCTGCTGCGCTCCGGCATCGGTCCGGCAGCCGACCTCACCGCGCTCGGCATCCCGGTCGTGCAGGACTCGCCCGGTGTCGGGCAGAACCTCCACGACCACCTCCTGTCGCCGGTGATCTTCACCACGCGGCGCCCGGTCGGGCCTCCGCAACCGGGAGTCTCCGTGACGCAGACGCACCTCTTCTGGCGCAGCCGCGACGACCTCGCCGAGCCCGACACGCAGCCGATCAACTTCTCGGTGCCCATGTGGGGCGAGCTCGAGCCCCGTGGCGACGACGGGTTCACCCTCATGGCCGGCCTCGTGACGCCGCACAGCCGCGGCACTCTCCGACTCACCGGCGCGAGGCTCGCGGACCTGCCGGCCATCGACCTGGCGGCGCTGGAGGACGACCGTGACGTGGCCTCACTGGCCGCATCCGTGCGGCAGTGCCGTCGGATCGGAGCACGCCCCGCCCTCGGTGAGGAGTGGGGCGCCGTCGAGGTGTACCCGGGCCCCGAGGTCTCAGACTCCGGAGTGGAGGACTGGGTGCGCCGCACCGCGATCACCTACCACCACCAGGTCGGCACCTGCCGCATGGGCACGGATGCGCAGGCCGTGGTCGATCCGCAACTGCGCGTGCGCGGCATCGCAGGGCTGCGAGTGATCGATGCTTCGGTCATGCCGACCGTGCCCACCGGCAACACCAACGCCCCCGCCGCGATGATCGGCGAACGTGGAGCCCGCTTCGTGCTCGAGGGCTGAGGTAAAAGGGCTGAGGTAAGAGGGCTGAGGGACGAGGGCTGACCCCGGACAGATCCGGTGTCGACGCCTCGTCCTCTCAGTCGCCGTGCACCCGACGTCCGGCGAACCAGGTCGAGATGACCTCGGTGCGCACGATGTCCTCGGCGGGGCCGGCGATCGCGTCACGGGCCAGCACGACGAAGTCCGCCGACTTCCCGGGGGTCAGCGAGCCGGTCTCGTCGCCGAGTCCCATCGCGGTCGCGGCGTTGATCGTGAAGACCTCCAACGCCTCCTCGGCGGTGATGGCCTGCTCGGGCCACAGGGTGCCGGGTGCGCGGCCGAGCGGATCGGCTCTCGTCACGAGACCCTGCAGACCTTCGAGGGTGTTCGGAGAATCGCTCACGGGCCAGTCCGAGCCGCCGGCGACGCGGGCTCCCGCGTCGATCAGTGCCCGGTTCGGCTGGGAATGCTCCGCGCGCTCGCCGAGAACCTCGGCCAGCGCCTGCGGGATCACACCCGGATACCAGATGAACGGCGAGATGTCGGCCGAGACGTCCAGAGCCTGCAGTCGCGGGATGTCCGACTCGGCCAGGAACTGCCCGTGCGCGATCTGGATGGGGGTGGTGAAGCCCTCGTCGCGCAGCTGCGCGGCCGCGTCGAGCACGAGGCGTGCCGAGCCGTCGCCCGTGCAGTGCACCTTCGCGCCGAGACCTCGCTGCGCCACGGAGCGGAGCCACCCGATGAGCTCGTCCAGGGTCATGGTGGTCTCGCCGTGGAAGTGCGCGCCGTGCGCGGCGTCCGCGAGATACGGCTCGAGGAACGACGCCGTGCGGGCGGGCGGGACACCGTCGAGGAAGATCTTCACGAAGTCCGGGCGGTGGTGCGCGGTGCGGAACTCCTCGCCGCGGTCGAGCAGCGGCTCGCCGATCGGGTCGAAACCGAAGATCTCGTCGTTGATCAGCAACGACGACACGACCCAGGCATCGAGCTCGTCGGCACGGTCGAGCGCAGCCAGGGCTTCGAGGATCTCGACGGACACGCCCGCATCCTGGAACGTCGTGATCCCGAACGAGTTGAGGATCTCGACGCCGCGGCGCGACGCGGCCGCGTGCTGTGCGGCAGTGAGGCCGCCGCTGCGGTCGTATGCCTCCTGCACCGGGATACCCGCAGCCTCCAGCAGCACTCCGGTGGGGGTGCCGTCGTCGGGATCGAGCAGCGTGACGCCCGCCTCGGGGATGCTGTCCGCAGTGATCCCCGCGAGCTCCAGCGCCCGGCTGTTCGCCCACCGGTTGTGTCGTGAGTCCTCCATGAGGACCACCGGACGGCCCCCGGCCGCGTCATCGAGCAGCCGTCGGCTCGCGGTGTTCGCGAGCGACGGCAGCAACGTCGTGGCGACCGCTCCGCCCACGATCCACGCATCCGTCGGCAGGGTGGCCGCTTTCTCGCGCACCCGGTCGAGGATCTCGTCGCGCGTGAGCGAGGGTGCCAGCGACAGCTCGAACAGTTCGGTGCGCCCGGCGAGGGCATGGTGATTGTGCACATCGACGAAACCGGGGTACACCGCGGCGTCGCCGACGTCGAGCAGCTGCGTCCGGCGTCCGCGGAACGACTCGAGGTCAGCGCGCGACCCGACCGCGAGGATCCTGCCGTCGCGGACCGCGAAGGCCTCGACGATCGGGTTCGCCCGGTCGGCGGTGCGGATCACCGATCCGGTGACGATGAGGTCGGCGACGTCGCTCATGTCAGCGGTCTCCGAAGGTCGCGGGTTCGAGCTCCGGCGTGTGCAGCGTGGTGGAGAGCAGTCGACCGTGTGCACCGAAGGTGAAGTGCGTGGGCACCTCACCGCTCTCGTCGAGGCCGAACAGCACGCCGTGCGAGCGGATCGCGTTGACGTCGCGATGATCGGCGATCGTCACCGAGGCGCAGGGGATGACCTTCTCGCGCCAGGCGAACACGTAGATACCCGGTCGCACCTCCCAGACGCTGTTCTCGTCGGTGTCGGCGAGGCCGCGCTCGGGGCCGGCGAGGCACTGCCACGAGTACCAGCGCGGCGAGAGGTACACGTGCTCGTAGGCGTGCTCGGTGCTGTAGACCCATTCGACGCGGCGCCCGATGAGCGTCGTCGTCGGTGCAGCCTCGGCACCCGAGACCTCGGCGCCCTCGATCACGCCGGGGGCGAAGTGGTGCTGCACCCGGGTGCGCCCCTTCTCGGGCGCGGCGAGGATCTCGGAGATCACCGCGAGGGCACGACCGTGACGGAGGTCGAGGATCAGCGAGACGGCCTCGTTCGGCAGGTACCGGTGGTGGAACTGCACGAAATACAGGTCCGCATCGACTTCGAACGCCTCGTAGTCGTCGGTGTCGGATGCCGCCTCGGTCGCGTCCTCTGCACCCGGCTGGTACTCCCAGGTCACGGCGGCGTCGGTGAACCGGTGGACGATACGGGTGCCGCGGGCGTCGACGACCGTGATCTCGCGGCCGCTGAGGGCGGTGCTGTGCGGAGCCTTGTTGGCGTCGAAACCGGGGGCGAGGCCCTCCAGCGGCAGCCAGGTGGAGGTGTCGGCGGGGTTCAGCGTCGTCATGGTCTTCGTGGTTCCTTCTGTCGGTGGGGGCGGGGAGGTCAGCGGTCGCTGAACTTCTCGAGGTCGGTGGCGAGGCCCTCGTACACGGCGGGCCTGGAGCGGCGGAGATAGGCGCCGTAGACGATGCCGCCGATGAGGGCGAGCACCAGCAGCAGCGGCATCAGCCGGATCGCGAGCTCTTCGGACCCCGCCACGATGTTGAAGTTCACGATCGCGAGGACCGAGATCGCGGCGATACCGAGGAACCCGATGCCGGGGGCGATGAAGGTGCTCCACCACCGCGGATCCTGGCGGCGGCGGAAGTACACGACGATCGAGATGGCCGCGAGCCCCTGCAGGATCAGCACGCTCAGGGTGCCGAAGCCGAGCATCGCCGGCACGAGGGTGAGGATCGGATCGGCGCCGGCGATCGCGAAGATGATCGCGACGATGCCCGCGAACCCGGCCTGCACGATGCCGGCGAGCTGCGGGGCGCCGTTCGCGCGGGTGCGAGCGAGTGCCTGCGGGAGGATCTTCGCGCGCCCCAGCGAGTAGAGGTAGCGGGTCGCCGAGTTGTGGAACGCCAGCATCGCCGCGAACAGGCTCACCAGGAGCAGGATCATCATCAGGGTCGTCAGCGGACCACCCAGGTACTGCTGCGAGATCGAGAAGATCAGGTCACCGGTCGGCAGATGTTCGAGGGCGGTGGCCTGCGCCTGGGCGACACCCGTCGCGCTGACGACGGCCCACGTGGTGACACCGAGGATCACGCCGATCGCGATGATCGAGGTGTAGGTGGCGCGCGGGATCGTGCGCAGCGGCTGCTTCGCCTCCTCGCTGAACAGCGCGGTCGCCTCGAAGCCGAGGAAGCCGGTCGCCGCCAGCAGCAGGCCGATGGGCAGCGACCCGGAGAACACGGCCTCGGGGCTGAAGGCCGCCAGGTCGTAGCCGGTCTGCACGAGCACGGAGATGTCGAAGACGACCAGCATGAGCACCTCGAGCACCAGGCAGACGCCCAGAACCTTCGAGCTGAAGTCGACGCCGATCCGAGCGAGGACGAAGCACACCACGATCGACAGCAGTCCCCACACCAGCCAGTTCACGTCGAGACCGGTGAGGTCGCGGATGATCGTCTGCATGAAGAAGCCGCTCGTGCCGATCGTGCCGACCACGAAGAAGTTGTAGCCCAGCGTGGCGATCAGACCCGCGATCAGGCCACCGGTGCGCCCGAGGCCCTTCACCACGAAGGCGTAGAAGCCGCCGGCATTGACCAGCTGCTTCGACATCTGCGCGTAGCCGATCGCGAAGAGCAGCAGGATCCCTGCCACCAGGAAGAACGACATGGGTGTGCCGCCGCCGTTGCCGAGGGCGATGGCCAGCGAGGCCACGACCACGATGCCGGTCAACGGTGCGACCGCGGCGAGGACGAGGAAGACGATTCCGGCGACGCCGAGGGCGCCAGGACGGAGGGAGGTGTGGTTCTGCGTCGTGGACGCAGATGTCGGGTCTGCCACGTCGGCTCCTTTGCTGGTGACGGCCGTGCGGACACGGCATCGACGACGAGGGGAATCGTCGATAGAGCGAGTCTGCTCGCGCCGCCGCAGCGGCGCTTGACCCTGAGCGAAGGACGGTGGTGTCACCGTGCACAGCCGCTCGGCGAGCGTTCGCGGTGCCGGTGAGGGGGTGGAGGATGACCGGGACGACACCGCCGTGCTCAGATCGCACCGCCCGGTGCCAGACGGCGTGCGGAGGACGAGATGGATCTGCAGCTGCAGGGGACGACGGCCCTCATCACGGGAGCGGCCGGCGGCATCGGCCGCGCCACCGCCCACGGGCTCGCTGCGGAGGGCGTCCGTGTCGCTCTGCTCGACAGGGACGGTGCGGCGCTGCACGACGTGGCCCGCGACTGCCCGGATGCGGTGGTCCTGGTGGCCGATGTCACGGACGAGGGCCAGGTGCAGGCCGCCGTGCACGCCGGGGTGGCGGCGCTGGGGAGGCTCGACGCGGTCGTCTGCTGCGCCGGTGTGTCCGGCCCGGTGGGGACGCCGATCGAGGAGACCACTCTCGACATCTGGAATCGGGTGCTCGCCGTCAACGTGACGGGGTCGTTCCTGGTCCTGAAGCACGCCCTGGCGGCGCTGCGCGAAGCGGAGGCCGCCTCCGTGGTGCTGCTCGCCAGTGACTCGGCCCTCGTCGCGTCGCCCGGCATGGTGCCGTACTGCACGTCGAAGGCGGCTCTGGTCCAGTTCGCTCGCGCGCTGTCCGTCGACCTCGCCGACACCCGTGTCCGGGTGAACACGGTGGCCCCGTCGATCGTCGACACTCCGATGAGTCGGAGCGACCTCGGCGCTGCGGCCTTCGACGATCCGCCGTTCCCGGTGCAGAGCGCAGCGGAGGTCGCTGCCCACGTCGCGTACCTCGTGTCGCCTCGCACCAGGGCCGTCAACGGCACCAGCATCCTCAGCGACTTCGGGTACACCGCCCGTTCGGGATTCCCCGCCTGACGCGACCGCGTCGGGCAGCAACAGCGCACGCGCGCCAGAACACACAGGAGCACACATGGGAGCTGTCGTCGGATCGACCGTCTCGGGACGCGTCGTCGTCATCACCGGAGGAGGAACGGGCATCGGAGCCGCCATCGCCGAACGATACGCGGCCGAAGGTGCGCATGTCGTGGTCGTCGGGCGTCGCCCGGAGCCTCTGCATGAGGTCGAACGCGCGGTCGGGGCCCTGCCGATCATCGCGGATGCGGCCGATACCGCCTCCGCGAAGGCTGCCGTCGCCGACGTGCTCGCGCGGTTCGGGCGCATCGACGTGCTGGTCGCGAACGCGGGCGGCCACGGATTCTCGCCGGTGGGGGAGACCGACGACGAGAGCTGGGATGCGGCGATCCGCGCGAATCTCACCACGGCTTTCACGATGGCGAGGGAGGCACTGCCCGCGCTGATCGAGGCGAAGGGGCAGATCGTGATCGTGTCGTCGCTCGCGGGGCTCTTCGCCGGACCCTCCGTCGCCGGGTACACGGTCGGCAAGCACGCCCTGGTCGGGCTCACGCGCACTCTCGCGCGGGACTACGGCCGGCACGGCGTGCGCGTGAACGCCGTCTGCCCCGGGTGGGTGCAGACGCCGATGGCCGACGAGGAGATGGACGAGTTCGCCACGCACGCCGGTCTCGGCTCCCGCGAGGAGGCCTACGAGAAGGTCACCGCTGACGTGCCGCTGCGCCGTCCCGCCCGACCGGCCGAGATCGCCTCGGTCGTGCGGTTCCTCGGCTCGGGGGAGTCGTCGTACATCACGGGGGCGGTGATCGTCGCCGACGGCGGCTCGCACGTGGTCGACGTGCCGACCATCGCCTTCGATCACGCCGGGATGTGATCCGGCGCGCGGTCCGCGCTCATCCGCCGAGATAGGCGCGGTGCAGGAGGCCGGGGTCGGCTCGCAGGGCATCGGATGCCCCTTGGAACGACACCCGGCCTCCCGCCACGACCACGGCTTCCTGGGCGAGATCGAGGGCGAGCTGCGTGAACTGCTCGACGAGCAGCACGCCCACCCCGGAATCGGCGATCGACTTCACGATCGGCATCAGGCGCAGGAACACGACGGGGGCGAGGCCCAGCGACATCTCGTCGATGAGCAGGATGCGCGGCTTCGCGGCGAACGCGCGCGCGAGCACCACCATCTGCTGCTCGCCGCCCGACAGCAGGGCTGTCGGCGCATCGATGCGCTTCTCGAGCTCGGGGAACTGCGCGAGGGCGGCGTCCAGTTCTCCGGGGGTGCGTGCGGTGAGGGAGATGTTCTCGCGCACGGTCAGCGAGGGGAAGACGGCGCGTCCCTGCTCGATGTGCACGATCCCGCGGCGGGCTCTCGCGACGCGGGACAGCCGATCGATCGGCTCGCCGTCGAGGGTCATGCCGCCGGCGGAATGCGGGGTGACGCCGGAGACCGATTCGATCAGGCTCGTCTTGCCCGCGCCGTTCGGGCCCACCAGCGCCAGCACCTCGCCTCCGGTGACCCGCAGCGAGACGTCGGAGATCACGGGACCGGCGCCACGACTGACGGTGACACCGTCCAGGACGAGTTCGCTCACTTCAACAGCTCCGTCTCTCCCATGTACGCCTTGACGACGTCGGGGTTCGCGAGGACCTCGGCCTGTGGTCCGCTGGCCAGCACGCGGCCGAAGTCCAGCACCGTGAGGGTCGGGCACACGGAGCGGACGAGATCGAGGTCGTGCTCGATGATGATGAGGGCGACGCCGTAGCGCGCAGGCAGCTCCCGCAGCCTCGCAGCGAGGGCGAGATGCTCGTCATGCGAGAGCCCGGCGGCGGGTTCGTCGAGGATCAGCAGACGGGGACGGGAGACGACGTTCGCGGCGACCTCCACGAGCCGGCGTGTGCCGACGTCGACGCTCGACAGGCGTGCACGCGCGGGCGGGCAGCCGAAGAACTCGAGCACCTCGTCGATGTCGGATGCGGCGAGCCGGCGCCGGGCCACGAACCGCACGTATGCGCCGACGGTGAGCGACGGCGGCACCCGGTCCTGCTGGAAGGTCCGGCGCAGACCGAGACGCGCGCGCCGCGTGGGGGAGAGGCCGACGAGGTCGCGGTCTCCCAGGAGCACGCGCCCCGTGTGCTTCGGGAGGAACCCGCTGATCGCATCGACGAACGTCGACTTCCCGGCTCCGTTCGGACCGATGAGTCCCATGATCGACGCGGCGGGAACCTGGAACGAGACGTCGTCGAGGGCCTTCAGGGTGCCGAACTGCACCGTCAGGCCGTCAACGGTGAGCACCGGCGTCCCGGCGAGCGCCGCCTCGTCGACCGTGGCCGTGGTCGTGGTGGTGATCACCGCGGCATCCGCTCCGGCGTCAGGGGGAAGCGCCGTCAGCGCGACGGTGGCGGCCTGGCGATCCGCGCGGCGCCAGATCAGGTTGCGGATGCCCTGGCCGAGGTTCGTGCCGCTGGTGAGCGCCTGCACACCGAGCACGCCGAAGACGACGAAGCCCCAGTCCTGCGGGATGCCCCAGCGTTTGAGGAGCTCGGGGACCAGCACCCACAGCAGGCCCCCGAAGATCGCCATGTCGATCAGGTGCGCGCCCGACATGATCGCGAGCACGTAGAGGGCCAGCGACTGCAGGGGTGTGAAGCTCGACGCGAACGGGAGTTGCACCTGACCGGCGAGCAGCCCGCCGGAGATGCCGCCGAGGGCGGCCGAGACCGCGAATGCGGTGAGCTTCGCGGTCTGCACGCTCTGTCCGGCGGCGGCTGTGCCGCGCTCGGAGAACGCGACGGCCTTCCAGCTCGATCCCCACCGGCCGCGCTGCAGGAAGAACGCGCCGAGCGAGCAGACGGCGAGCACGACGATGGAGAGGAAGAAGAACTGCCGGTCGTTCGAGAACATCTCGGGACGCTCGATCGCCGTGCCCTGAGCCGAACCGGGGAACTGGATCTGCACGAGCGTCACGTCGGCGGCTGCCGCGAAGCCTAGGGTCACGACGGCGAGGTTCACACCGCGCAGCCGCAGAGCGGGGAGGCCGACGAGAATGCCGACGAGGCCCGCCGCCACCCCGCCGAGGACCAGCCAGACGATGAATCCGCCCGGCGCCTGCATCACGTTCAGCAGGGAGACGATCCAGGCCCCCACGGCGGCGAAGGTGAGTTGGCAGAGCGCGATCATCCCTGCGGAGCCGGTGACGATGCCGAGACCGAGGATGGCGATCGCGGCCGTGACGGCGCTGATCGCGAGGAAGACGAAGTACCCCGGCAGGGAGGCGCTGAGGATCGCACCCGCTCCGATACCGGCGAGAGCAACGGCGAACGGCCAGGTGATCCGGAACCAGGGACGGTCAGCGAGCGGCATCCCACACCTCCTTGCGCTGCGTCCAGAGCAACAGGACGACGATGAACAGGAACGGGAGGAAGTTGCGCACCAGCGCCACTTCGTCGATCTGGGCGACGAGACCACCGAGCACACCCAGGACGATCCCGCCGACGACGGCGAGGTCGAGTCGTCGGAAGCCGCCGAGCAGGGCTGCCGCCGCGGCCGGGACGATGAGCATCGCGAGGCTGGTCGCGTCGTTCGACTGCGAGGGGGCCACGATGATGATGGCCATCGCGCTGATCACACCCGTGACGAACCAGACGGCGATCGACAGCGGGCGCGAGCGGATGCCGAGGAGTTCCGCCGTGGTCGGGCGCTCCGAGAGCGCGCGCAGCTGCGTGCCGACCCTGGTGCGGCGCAGCACGAGGCGGACCACGACGGCGGTGATGATCGCCATCGCGACGGTCGCGACCGTGACCTGGCTGATCACCACGCCGCCGAACGAGAACGCCGGTCCGGCGATGATCGGCGTGAACGGCTGCGGCTTGTTGCCGAAGAGGATGAACGACAGGGAGATGAGCAGCAGGAGGGGGCCGACGGTCATCGCCGAACGGGTGGTGGTGGAGGCCTCGGACAGCCAGGTCGCGGCGATGAACCCGATCGCTGCCGAGAGCAGCCCGGCCACCAGGACGCCGAGCACCGAGCCGAGCCAGATCGGCAGGTCGAGCTCGCGCACGAGCCACACCGCGGTGAAGGCCCCGAACATCCCGGTCGCGGCCTGGGCGAAGTTCACCACGCGCACGAGTCGGGACATCAGCGTCAGGCACACGCCGAGGACGGCATAGAGGCCGCCGGCGGCGAGACCGGCGATGGCGCCTTGCAGCATGAGGCGTCCTTTCTGTTCCGAGGGGGGACCTGCCGCCGGTAATGCGCCCGGCGGCAGGCGAGGGGTGACTACTCGCCGATGCGGAGCCAGTCGTCGGCGACCTTCTCCCAGGCGTTCGTGCCGGACTCGAGGATGATCGGCCAGCCCGCGGTGTTCTGGGTGCCGAACGCGTAGGGCGTTCCGACCATCGGGTTCTCGATCGGCTCCATGCCCTTCAGCGCTTCCGAGACGGTCTCGCGGGTGATGTCGCCGTCCATCCCTTCGAGCACCTCGATGAAGTACGTCGCGGCGAGGTACCCGCCCTGGCTGAACGAGGTGAGCGGGATGTCGTTGGCCTCCATCAGCTCTCGCCAGTCGGCGTTGATCTCGCTGTCGTCGGTGAACGGGTAGAACTCCGCCGGCACGTAGATGCCCGCACCCGCGTCGTCGATCGCCTCGGCGAAGTTCTCGCTGTAGACGCTCGTCAGGTAGAGCCAGGTCACGTCGTCCCAGCCCTGGGCGTTCGCGGCCTTGACCTGTCCGATCGCGTCGGGCTCCACGGGATTGATCGCCAGGGCCTTGCAGCCCTGGTCGCGTGCCTTGACGATGTAGGGGGTGTAGTCGGAGGCGCCGTACGGGACGGTGTCGTCGACGTACTTCGGCTTCTTGCCGGTGATCTCGGTCCACTCGTCGATCGCGGCCTGGTAGGTGGGACGCGTGGAACCGGCGATCTCGAGCAGGATGCAGATGTCGTCGAGGCCGAGCACCTCGGATCCGTACTGCAGCGTGAGCGTCATGTCGTTGAACGGTCCGACGTTCGCGGGGGAGATGTTCTCGCTGTCGAAGCAGCCGGTGTCGACTCCGATGCCCGGCATCGAGAGGATGCCCTCCTGCTCGTAGTACTTGGCGTTGATCTCGCACTCGATGAGGCTGGCGGAGCCGACGAGTGCGACCGCGCCGTCGCTGCCGACAAGCTCGCGTGCGGAGGCGGTGGCCGTGGCCGGGTCGCCCTTGTCGTCCAGCATCTTGTAGTCGATCGTGCGGCCGTCGAGCCCGCCCGCCTCGTTGAAGGCCTCGAACACGGCGGCGGCGGCCTGCGAGGCCTCGGGGAAGGTCGCGGGACCGCTGATGGTGTTGACGGAGCCGACGACGATCGGGTCGCCGCTCCCACCGCCGGTTCCGCCGTCTCCACCGGCGCAGCCGGCGAGGGTGAGGGCTGCCACGGCGAGGAGCGCCGCGGTGCCGGATGCTCGTGTGTTCATGTGCTTCCTGCCTCTCGTGTTCGGGTGGTGCTGTGTTCGGGTGGTGCTGTGTTCGTCTGGTGCTGTGCGGGGTGTGCGGTGTTCAGGCGCGCATGGCGCGGTTGACGAGCTCCGTGTCGGTGATCTGCTCGAAGGCGACGACCTCGCCGCCGACGACCCGCCACACATGGGCGACGCGGGCGGCGAAGAAGCGCCCGGTCTGCGTGTAGGTGCCCGAGTAGGTGCCGATGGCCACCACGACGTCGCCGCCGTCGACGATCTCGTCGATCGCGACGGTGTAGTCGTCCCATTCCTCCTGGATACGGCGGAACACGTTCCGGGCGACGGCATCCGGGCCGATGTACGTTCCGGCGTACGGGAAGCCGGCAGCCTCGGTCCAGCGGATGTCGGTGGCGAACGGCGCGAGCATCCCGTCGAGGTCGCCGCGGTCGTTGGCGGCGTAGTGCTGGCGGATCAGGTCGGCGTTGCTCATGGGCTCTCCTCGGAGTGGGGGTGCGGCGAACGGTCAGACGGGCTGGGCGTCGGGGTAGGAGACGGCGCCCAGCGGGTAGATGTGGCCGCCGGCCCGCGAGTGCTCGGCGTCGCCCTCTCCGGTGAGTCCGAGGAAGATCCCCGTGGTCATCAACTGGTAGCCGAGGTCGTGCAGCCAGACGCTGGCCACCGCGATACGGAACTCGCGGAAGCAGAACAGGTACAGGCCGTCGGCGAACTTCCACACGGTCGACAGGTCCATGTCGCCGTGGCCGCGCTGCACGCCCTCGAGGCACTGCCAGGCATAGCGCCGGCTGGAGATGTACACGTGCTCGTAGAGGTGGTGCGGGCTGTACCGGTAGAGGTTGCGTTTGCCGATGAGGTCGCGGCTCGGGCCGGGGGCGTCGCCGCTGACGGGCCCCGCATCGGTCGTCGCCGCCCAGAAGTCCTGGCCGACCTGAGGGGTGCCGTCGACGGCTTCGGGGGCGATGCGCGAACGGATGACGGTCGCCCGGTTCGTCGTCGTGGAGAACACCACGGTGACGGCCTCGCGCGGACGGCTCCGCATCGGGATGTTGACGAACACGACGTCGTCCCGCACTCGCACCGCGTCGTACGGGTCGGTGCCGGAGGCTCCGAGTCCGCTCCAGACGAGGGCGTCCTCGGAGAACTCCAGGGTCAGGGTCGAGTCGTCGTCGAGGGTGAGGGTGAGGGCGGTGCCGGCGAGGGGCGTGTTCGGCAGGCGGAAGGTGTCGATGCCCGCGGCGAACTCGTCGTACGTGCGCCATTCGTCCAGCGCCGGGTCGGTGGAGGTGTCGGTCATGAGGGTCCTGACGTCGCACGCGGCGGGGCCGCATCGCCCCGGGCACCGCGTCGTCGCGGTGCGCTTGCCTCATGCTGGTGGGGTGTTCCTCATCCCCTCAAGGGGGCGGCGGTCATCGCGCGCCGAGAGTCAACCGGCGTGCCCTCCCGGGCAAGCAACGTGCCGGTGCGCGGCAGACGGAGCGTCAGTTTTCCTGGCAGACGGAGCGTCAGTGCGCGGCAGACGGAGCGTCAGTGCGCGGCGCGATACTCACTGGGTGAGACGCCGAAGGTCGACTTGAACGCGCGGCTGAAATGCGCGGCGTCGACGAAGCCCCAGCGTGCCGCGATGGCCGCGACCGGGCGGTCGGCGAGCATCGGGTCGAGCAGGTCGCGACGGCACTTCTCGAGGCGCCGTGTGCGGATCCAGGTCGACACGGTCACGCCCTGCTCCTGGAAGAGCCCGTGCAGGTGCCTGGTCGAGATGAAGTGCGCGGCGGCGATCGACGCGGGTCCGAGATCGGTCGACGCGAGGTTGCGGTCGATGTACGAGCGGATGCGCTGCACCAGCGCACGGTGCGGGTCGGCGGACACCTGATCGAGTCCGAGCTCGCGTGTGAAGACCGTCGTCACGAGGTCGAGCGCGCTGTGCGCGAGCCGGGCCCCCGTCGTGCCGGCCAGCTGATCGAGATTACCGGCGAGCTGCGTCAGATACGGCACGACCATGCTGCCGAGGCCTTCGTGACCGGAGATGCGCACGGCGGTGAGCTGCCCGACCATCTCGGCCGGGAGGCTGATGAGGTGCTTCGGGAACATCACGACCATCGTGCGGAAGTCGTCGTCGAACACGAGGGAGTACGGGCGGTCGGTGTCGTAGACCGCGAGGTCGCCCGCCTGGAGCACGGCCTCGCGATCGTCCTGGATCAGCAGGCCGGTGCCGGCGATCATCAGGCTGACCTTGAAATACGAACGGTCGCCGCGGGCGATGAGCTCGGGGGTGCGCTCGACGACATGCGACGTGGCGCGCACGTCGTTCACATGCACCTCGTCGACGGAGGCTCCGCGGATGATCCCTCGGAAGTGGTCGGGTCCGGCGGTCGTGACCTGCAGGGGCACGAAGGACTCCGAGACGGCGGCACGGAAGTCGCTGATGTTGCGCGCGACGAGCGTGGAAACCAATTCGGCGGGGGCGGCGGGTGCACCGTTCATGACTGATCACCTCGGGTGGTGGAACGACGACGTTGTATACGATCCGTTCCGTGATGCTATCACCGGGATCGGCCGTGCGGGACGACGTCTCGCAGATCAGTGCTCGCAGGTGCATGCGCCTGCGCCGCAGCAGCCGGTGGACGCGACCGCGTGCGCCTGCGTCGACTCGGGCACATCCATCGCGGGGTTCTGGTCGAGGAAGCCGTAGGGCTTGAACCAGAAGCCGGCGTAGTCGACGGGCATGATGGGCCAGTCCTCCGGGCGCGGGAAATGCGTCAGCCCGAACGTGTGCCACAGCACGATGTCCTCTCCGTCGATCGATCGATCGCCCGCGGTGTACTCCGGCAGGCCGGCGCCGCCCTGGTGGGCGTTGGGATAGCGACCGGCCGGCCAGATCTGCCCCTGTTCGTGCCGGGTGGCCCAGAGGTGCTTCGTGGCGAATGCGGCGCGCGCGGCGACGGAGGATGCGGGATCGGCCATGAGCAGAGCGGTCGGCTCCGGCACCAGGTGGTAGGCGGTCGGGCGCCCGACGCGGTTCGTGCGGGAGGCGCTCTGCACCTCCCAGACGCGGGCGACCGAGCTGTCCGCCTCGCGCTGTGCCTCCGCTTCGGTCGCGAGGGTCGTCTCGGTCCAGCTGAACGCGTTGCCGAAGGGGTTCTCCTGGCCCATCGGCACCCGTTGAGCGTCGACCTCGACCAGGCGGTTGTCCTCGCCATCGATCGCCACGTCGAGGCGTGCGCAGAAGAGGTGCTGGTGCACCGGGGCGAAGACGCCGGGGGCGAGTTCGGTCGCGTGCTTCTGGCGGACGCCCGGCTCGCCGGCCGCGGCGAACACGATGCCGGTCGCCTTCGCGACCACCTCGATCGATCCGTCCAGGGAGAAGTTCCAGTAGAAGCCGTAGTCGTAGTTGCCGATCGTGGAGAAGTACGACACCACGAAGCGGCGCGAGCGACGCACGTCGGCGCGGCCGGCGAGATCGGTGTGCTTCCAGAGGATGCCGTAGTCCTCCTCATGCATGCAGATCACATTCGGGATGCGCACAGGGTGACCGTGGTCGTCGGCGACGTAGCCGTCGAGGTAGCGGATGACGCCGAGGCAGTCGCAGCCGAGCTCGAGGTGGTTGGCGTTCTTTCCGAGCAGGTACTCACCGGCATCGAAGTAGCTGATCCAGAAGCGGCCGGGGGCGGTGTCGCCGTAGGGCACGACCATCTCCGGAACGCTGGCCCGACGGAGCACCGAGCGACCCTGGAAGCAGACGTCGTGCAGCACGAGGCCTTCGCGGGCGTTGAAGTCGACGCGCATCGACCAGCCTTCCCACTCGACGAGCGAGCCGGAGACCGTGAAGCTCGGACCCTCCGGCTGGCTGATCTCGATGGGCTTGAGCGAGGTGCGGGCGTCGCCCTGCGCCTCGGGGTAGTAGTTTCCATGGCCGGCGGGGACGGGCACGTCGCCATGGTCTTCGACGCGGATGACGCTGTTCGCCGTGAGGTCGATGTGCACGATGAGTCCCTCGACCGGGTGTGCCCACGGCGAGTCGTGTTCGTCGTAGCGGAGGAACGTGAGGGAGCGGATCACCCGACGCCCGACCTCATCGGCGCGTCCGGTGTAACCAGGGGCGAGCGGCCCGCAGAACGCGAGGTCCATGTGCGCGGCGAGGCCGCGGCGCGTCATCGCCGCCTGCCATTCGGGGGAGGCCTTCGCGATCGCTTCGGCGCGCTCGTACTCCTCGAACAGGTACTGCGGCTGGCCGTATGGCGGGGCGTCGTTCGGCACGCGCGCGGTGCGCAGGACCTCGCCTCGTGTGATCGACACGATGGCCTCGGTCGCGACGCCGGTCGCGGTGTCGAGCAGGGTCACATCGACGCGGCGATCGATCGGGGCGCCGGGCTGCCAGGCGGCGAGCTCCTCCTTCGTGATCTCGTCGGGAAGCAGCATCGGCACGCGGGTGCTCTCCGTCAGGAGTCCTGCCGCGTCGAGGACCGCGCGAGCGGCGGCGATCTCGTCGCCCGTCAGCGGATCATGCGGGTGCGCTGCGGCGATCTTCTCGATCGAGACGGGCTGCGGTGCGTGGTGGGACATCATCGACCTCACTATTTTCGAGCAACTGCTCAATAAACGGGTTGCGATGATGATACGACGGGTCGTCGGCGGTCCACAACCACCGATTCCCGGGGCGTCGAGAGCGGGGCTGGCGCGGGTTCAGGCGCGCCAGGGCGCGAGGATGCTGTCGAGCACGGCGAGGTGCGCGGCCGCGGGCTGGGGCTCGGTGACCTCGACGATCTGCTGCCCGTAGGTGATCGAGCGCAGGAGCGACAGCACGGCGTCCGTGGGGGTGCCGGTGCGCAGCTCGCGGTCGTGGACGGCCTCGTCGAGAGCGAGTCGGATGCTGCTCTGCCAGGTCGCGAGTGTGGGGGCTCCGGCGTCAGGGGTGGGGGCGAGGGTCGCCAGTCGTCCCCAGAAGCCGACGACCACGTGCGCCTCGGTGCGGGTGGTCTCATCGATCGGCAGCACTTCACGCATCAGCGCCTGGAGTCTCGCCAGTCCCCGCAGCCCCTCGGTGGCTGCGGCGATGCGGGCGTCGGTGCGGCGGGTGACCTCGGCGGCCGCGGCGCGCACGACCTCGTCGAAGCCCTCGAAGTAGTGCCAGAGCGATCCGGTGGCGACGCCGAGCTCCTTGGCGACGGCGCGTGAGGAGACGCTCTCGTGCCCGTCGCGGGCAGCCACGGCGAGCAGCGCCTCGGCGATCTGCCGGCGGCGCTCATCGTGGTCGACGATGCGGGGCACATGCCCATCCTCTCGCATCATGACGAGGTCTAGCTATATTGAGCGGTTGCTCAATATACTTCCCGGGTGGATCACCTCCTTCCCGCAGCACCGTGGCTGATGGCCGCAGCGGCGATCGTCTCGGCTGTCGCCTGCATCGCGGCGTGGCGCGTCGTGCCGTGGCAGGGACGGCAGGCGGCCCTCGTGATGGCCGCGGTGATGCTGTTCCTCGCATTCACGGACGGCGACACCCTCACGGGGCTGATCCTCGGCGCCGTCCTCCTGCTTTCGGCGATGCTCGGCACCATGGGGGTGCGGGGCACGCCGTCGGCGGCCACGTGCTGCCACCGCGCCCTCGTGTCGCTCGTGATGGCCGCGTGCGCCTTCGAGAGCGCGTCGACGAACGCCACGGGAGCGACCGGCGCGTCGATGCAGGCGGCGGATGCGGGGCACGGCGGTCATGCACTGGACGGCGTCCTGTCGGTTCTGGTGCTGGTCGGGGTGGTGGGGGTCGTGGTGTGGACCGTCGTCGCCGAGTGGTTCGTGGCGCCGGTGCATCACGGCAGGACCGCACGACTGCTCACGACCGAGTCGTGGGCCATGGCCGTCGGTGTCGCTGCGATGTGGCTCGGGTTCTGATCGGCGAGGCCCGTCTCCGCTGGCCGGTGGCCGACGGGCTGCTACCGAGGCTCTGCGGCGGGGCGCACGAACACCCAGGCCGCGACGGCTGCCACGGCGGCGGCGATCGTCATGGTGACGGCCATGGTGAGGGCATTCGTGCCGCCGAGGCCCGCGGCGAGGGGCGCGAGCACCGGACCGAACAGGAACGTCGCCATGCCGAGCAGGGCCGAGGCCGTGCCGGCGCGTGCGCCGTGGTGGGCGAGTGCGAGCGTCTGGCCGTTGGGGCCACCCAGCCCGGAGCACAGCATGAATCCGATGAGCGCCCCGATGACTCCGGAGACCCCGGTGCCGGTCGAGGTCAGCACGAGCAGCAGGACGGTGGCGAGCAGCGTCGCCGTGATACCGCCGAGATACACGCGCAGGGGTCCCCAGCGGCGCACCACGAGCCGGCTGGTCTGGCTGCCGACGATGCTGGCCAGCGCCCCCGCCGCGAACGCGAGGCTGAAGGCCTGCGGGCTGAGGCCGAACTGATCCTGCAGCACGAACGACGACATCGACAGGTAGGTGAAGAACGCGACACCGCCTCCCGCCGCGGCGCACAGCACCGCCACGAAGAGGCGATCGCGCACGACGGCTGCGGCGTGCGACCGGAGCGCCACGGGGCCGGCGCCGTGCCGCCTCGACGGAGGCAGCGTCTCGGGCAGGGCGAACACCACGACGAGGAGCAGGACGACCCCGACCGCGCTGAGCACGCCGAAGATGCCGCGCCAGTCCATGATCCGGGCCAGCTGGCCGCCGACGACCGGCGCGATGATCGGCGCCGTGCCGGACACGAGGAACAGCAGTGACAGCATCCGCGACAGCTCGGCACCCTCGAACTGGTCGCGGGCGATGGCCAGGCAGATCACGATGCCGGCCGCGCCCGCGAGCCCCTGCAGGAAACGGGAGATCAGCAGGAGCTCGATGTTCGGAGCGACGGCGCACACGAGGGAGAGCACCGCGAAAGCCGCTACTCCGACCATCAACGGCAGTCGTCGGCCGAGTCGATCGCTCAGCGGCCCTGCCACGAGCTGGCCGAGTCCGAGGCCGATCATGCACGCCGACATCGTCACCTGCGCGAGAGCCTCCGTCGTGCCGAGCGACGCGGCGAGCTGCGGCAGCTGCGGAAGGTACAGGTCCATCGACAGGGGCCCGAAGGCCTCCAGCATCCCCAGCACCAGCATCGCCCGCAGGGTGCTCATGCGCGGGCGGGCGGGCTCCTCAGAGGCGGGGAGGCTCATCCGCCGAGGCGCAGGATGCGGCGCAGCCAGCTCTCGCGGGCGGCGACGGCGGCCTTCGAGACCTCGGCATCGGGGGAGAACCCGGCGAACCCGTGATATCCGCCGGCCCATACGTGCAGTTCGGCTCGTCCCCCGGTCGCCCAGATGCGGAGAGCGTAGTCGACGGCCTCGTCGCGGAACGTCTCCGCGGCGCCCACCTCGATGAACGCGGGGGCGAGTCCTGAGAGGTCAGCGGCGCGCGCGGGCGCGGTGTACGGCGAGACGCGGTCGGTGAAGCGGTCCTCTCCGGCGATGGCGTCCCACGCGGTGTCGTTGTTGTTCCGATCCCACGCGCCGAAACCGTCGTACTGACGGCTGGATGCGGTCTCGTTGCGATCGTCGAGCATCGGACACCCGAGCAGCTGACCGGCCAGGCGTGGCCCGCCCCGATCCCGAGTGATCAGAGCGACCGCGGCCGAGAGGCCGCCACCGGCGGACATCCCCGAGGCGATGATGCGGTCGGGGTCGATGCCGAGTTCCTCGGCGTGCGCGGCCATCCACTCGAGCGCGGCGTAGCAGTCCTCCGCCTGGGCGGGGCCGGGGTGCTCGGGCGCCAGGCGATACTCGACGGCCACCCCGACGACGCCGTGCCGCTCGGCGAGGTCGATGAGCTCCGCCGTGCCGAAGAACCGGGTGCCCAGCACCATGCCACCACCGTGGATCGACAGCACGGCGGGGGCGGGGGCGGGCGCCGGCCGGGCGGGCCGTACGATCGTGATCTCGATGGCGGGAGCCCCGATGGGCCCGGGGATGGTCCGGTCCTCCCACGTGATCGCGCGGCCATCGGACTGCATGGCCATGGACGGGATGATCGTCGCGAAGTGGTCGCGGTTCGCGTGGATCGTGTCGGCACGCAGCGGGATGATCTCGACCATCTCGACGAACGCATCGAGTCCGGCGACGAGCTCCGAGTCGTAGGGGACAGGCAGCGGCGCGGTCATCGCGCGGCCCGCCAGATGCGACGCAGCCACGATGCGCGGGCCGCGAGAGCGGCGCGCGAGATCTCGGCGTCGGGCATGTACATGTCGAAGCCGTGCGCGCCACCTCCCCACACATGCAGCTCGGCCTGACCGCCGGTCGCCCAGATGCGCAGCGCGTACTCGGTGTCCTCATCGCGGAACGCCTCGGCCTCGCCGACCTCGATGAAGGCGGGTGGGAGTCCCGCCACATCGACGGCGCGGCTGGGGGCGGCGTAGGCGGGAGCATCCGGATGGAAGGCGAGGTCGTCGCCCAGCACGCACGACCACGCGAGCAGATTCATCTCGCGCTGCCAGGTTCCGATGCCGTCGTACTGAAGACTGGCGACCGTGGTGTTGGTGTTGTCGATCATCGGGCACAGCAGCAGCTGTCCGGCCATGACCGGACCCTGCCGGTCGCGGGCCAGGAGAGCCACGGCCGCCGTGAGACCTCCGCCCGCGCTGCCGCCGCCGACGACGATGCGCTCCGGATCGATGCCGAGCCCGGCAGCGTTCGCGTGCACCCAGACGAAGGCGGCATAGCAGTCCTCGACTCCGGCGGGGTAGGGGTTCTCGGGAGCGAGGCGGTACTCGACGTTGACCGCGACCACGCGGTGTTCGTCGACGATGTCGACCACGCGCCCCGTCTCCCACGAGCGGTGACCGACGATCATGCCCCCGCCGTGGATGTTCACGAAGGCGGGAAGCACCTCGTCGCGGGTGTCGGCCGGACGGAACACCGTGATCTCGATCTCGGGCGCTCCGGGAGGACCGGGGATGACGCGGTCCTCCCACTCGATGTCGCGCCCGGCGATGACCGAGTCGTTGTCCGGGAACATCCGGTCGACACCGTCGCGCGGAAGGGTGTCGCGAGTGAGGGGCGGCTGCGGATTCTTGGCGAGCTCGTCGAGCACGGCCTGCACCTCGGGGTCGAAGGGCACGGGGGCGACGGTCGGGTGTCCGGCGGCGGTGGCGGTCATGGTTCTCCTGGAAGCGATGGGGGCGGCGGGTCAGGGGCCTTCGGGGTCGACGACCCCGCGGTCAGCCCAGAACGGCTCGACGAGGCGGCGCAGCTCCTCGATGCCGATGCGGTCGACCAGGGCTGCGGCGTCGAGATTCGCGCGCAGCTGGTCGATGCTCGATGCGCCGAACAGCGTGGTCGTGAGTGCCGGATGGGTGAGCGTGAACGCGATCCCGAGCTGCGCGGGTGAGACGTCGAGCGACGAGGCCAGGTCGGAGAAGGCGGGTACATCCGCGATGATCCGTTCCCGGATATCGCCGGGATCGCGGCCGATCTGCCTGTCCCCGTTGATCTTGCCCGCGAGCACACCGCCCTCCAGGCAGTCGGAGGCCTGGAGCGTCAGCCCCTGATCCCACAGGCGTGCGAAGGGCGCGCCGTCGGGGATCGAGCGCCGGGAGACGCTGTATTTGAGCTGCGCGATCTGCGGCCCGGAGACGCCCTCCGCGGCGGCGATGTCGATCAGGGTCTGGATGCTCGACGCCGACCAGTTGTTCACACCCCAGGCACGGATGAGTCCGGCCCCCTCGAGGCGGGCGAGGTCGAGGACGAGGTCGCGCAGCGCGAGGTCGTCGCGGCGCAGGTCGCCGAGGATCACCAGGTCGGCGTGCTCGACGCCGACCCGCATCAGCGCGTTCTCGAGCTGCGGGCGGAACCCGTCATCGCCGAACGCCTCGAGCCACAGCTTCGACGAGAGCAGCCATTCGTCGCGCTGGATCCCTGCGGCGCGCACCATCGCCGAGAAGATCACGTCGGTGAAGACGGGCGGCGCTCCCGGTGCGGAGTACACGCCGACGTCGAACAGGTTCACGCCGCGGTCGACGGCCTCCCGGAGCATCGTGACCGCGTCGCCGAAGTCCATCCGGTCATAGGTGTGCCAGGAGCCGAGGGAGAACAGCGAGGCGTCGATGCCGCTGCGGCCGATCTCGCGGCGGGGCAGGAGGGGAGTGGTCACGGGGTCCTCACCGTCTCGGGTCGATGACGGCCTTGACCTCATCGAGCTGGTGCATGTGGGCGATCTTCGCGGAGGCGTCGGCCAGGCCGACCGGGGCGCTGAACAGGTCGTCCCAGGGGAAGCGGTCGGCGAACGCGGTGAAGAAGTCGATCGCGCGGGAGTAGTCCGAGATGTCGCCGTTGAGCGAGCCGACCACGGTGAGCTCCTTGCCCATGATCGTGCTGAGCGGGAAGCCGTCGCCTGCGGGACCGGTGGACCCGACGATGGCGACCGTGCCGCGCTGTGCCGCCATCGCGATCGCGTCGGGTCCGACGCTCGGCGCGCCGGCGAAATCGAACACGTGGTCGGCTCCGCGGCCTCCGGTGAGCGCCATGACCTGTTCGACGACCGGGCCGTCGCGGAAGTCGACGACCGCGTCGGCGCCGAAGCGTCCGGCGAGTTCCAGGCGCGACGCGGGGGCGCCGATCGTGATGACCTGGCCGGCTCCCGAGATCTTCGCGACGGCCGTGGCGAAGATGCCGAGCGCGCCGGCGCCCTGCACGACCACGCGTGAGCCGGGCCGGATGCGCCCGGCCCGTTCGAAGGCTCGCAGCACGGTCTTGGCCGCGCACCCGGCCATCGACGCCCAGGTGTCCTTCACCGACGCCGGGAGCAGCAGTTTCGCCGCCCCCGGGGTCACGTAGGCATACTCCGAGAGTCCAGCGGTGGCGAAGGGATGCACGTCGGCCCGCTGCAGGAACCCGTAGCCGCGGCGGGAGCACGCGACGGGTTCGCGCAGCACCACGCATCCGTGGCACTCGCCGCAGGTCGACTCGGACCAGCCGATGCGGTCGCCGGGGGAGAGCGGGCGTCCCAGGGCGTCCTTCGTGTCGGGCCCCGTAGCGACGATCTCGCCGACCATCTCGTGTCCGAGCACCATCGGGAGCATGCCGGGGAAGCTCATCCGGCCCTCCCAGATCTCGATGTCGGTGCCGCACAGCGTGGTGCACGAGATGCGCACGAGGGCGGCGCCGGGCTCGATCTCGGCGGGGAGGGGAAGGTTCTGCAGGGTGAGCGGTTCGCCGTGCGCGGTGAGCACGGCGGCGCGGGTCGAAGTCGGAAGCCCGGGGGCGGGCGGCAGGTCGAGCGTGGGGAGGGACATGGTTCTCCAGACGGCGGTGTCGGTCAGACCAGGAGCTGTCCGCCGTCGACGGCGACGGAGACTCCGGTGATGTGGCTGGCGGCGTCGCTCGCGAGGAACAGCACGAGCGGCGTGATCTGGGAGACCTCGGCGATCGAGCCGAGGGGGATGCGCGACTCCCAGGCCGCGCGCGCCTGCGGGTTCGACGCGAAGTCGGCGGTCAGGGGCGTGAGCACAGGCCCGGGGGCGACCGCGTTCACGCGCACGCCCGCCGCGGCGAGCTCGATCGCGGACGTGCGGGTGAGGGCGTCGACCGCGGCCTTGGTCGCCTCGTAGTGGCCGAGGCCGGGGGTGGGCTGGCGGGCGCCGATCGAGGAGATGTTGACGATCGACCCGCGTCCCGCCTCGGCGAGCAGACCGCCGAAGACGCGGAGCATGAGGAAGGTGCCGCGCACGTTGACCCGCAGGGCCGCATCGACGACGTCGACCGGGACCTCCTGGAGGGTGCCGCCGCCGGCGACGATGCCGGCGTTGTTGACCAGGACGTCGAGTCCGCCGTCGGCGACGACCCGCTCGGCCGCGGCGCGCACGGAGGTCTCGTCGCTGATATCGAGCGTGAGGGCCGTCGCGTCGATCTCAGCAGCGACGGCGGCCGCGGCATCCGCGTTCACGTCGCCGATGAAGACCTCGTCTCCGGCGTCCCGGAAGGCGGCGGCGATGCCGCGGCCGAGCCCGGATGCGCCTCCGGTGACCAGGATCCGGCGGGGAGATGCGGTCATGTTCGTCCTCACTGACGGCTGTTCTGACGGGATGTCTCCGTTATATTCTACAAACATAGAAAAACACAACCCCGTGTCTCGAGAAGGCGAAGGAGCCTCCATGCCCGAAACGACATATCCCCGGAAACGCCTGGACCCCGTAGGCGTGCCCGTGCCTCCGCTGGCGCTCGGATCGTGGAACACCTGGGACCGGATGGGGCCCGACGAGGCGGTCGCCATGATCCGCCGGGCGGTGGAGCTGGACGCCGGGTTCTTCGACGTCGCGTACTACAACATGGGCCCGCACGCCGAGAACTCGAAGACCGACGTCCTGTTCGGGCAGGCGCTGCGAGCCAGTGGCGTCGATCGTGCCGACATCGTGCTGTGCGGCAAGCTCTGGCTGTGGGACTGGCCGAACCAGGGATTCCGCGCGCAGCTCGAGGAGTCGCTGGAGCGAGCGGGACTCGACCGCTTCGACACCCTCGTGGTGGGCGACTACCTCGACGCCCCCGATATGCCGCGCCTCGTCGCCGACGTGAACGAGCTCATCGCCGAAGGGCTCGTCGACTCCTGGGGCATCAACAACTGGCGGATCGAGCACACACGGGAGGCGCTCGCCGAGGCCGCGGAGCAGAGCGTGGCAGGTCCGGTGTTCGCGCAGTTGAAGTACGGCATCGCTCGGAGGGCGATGGCGGAGGGCGATGCCTACGGCCCGCTGTTCGCCGACGGCACGCTCGCCCTGCAGGCGTCCGATGTGTTCGAGGGCGGCATCCTGGCCACGGGGCGTGTGCCCGAGCGGAAGATCGGCGCCGACGTCGGAGGCGTCCGTGAGCAGATCGTCGCCGTGTATCCCGAGGTCGCGCGCGTCGCCGCCGGGTTCGGGGTCACACCGGCCGCACTCGGCATCGCCTTCTGCCTGTCGAACCCCGCCACCGCGAATGTGCTGTTCGGCGCCTCTCGTCTCGCGCAGCTGGAGGAGAACCACGCGGCGCTCGCGCTCGCCCGGGATCACGGAGCCGAGGTGCGTGCCGCGCTCGCCGGATGCCGGGTCGACCGCGAGGTGCGGGCCGACGGCGCGTGGTGAAGGGGGGCCTACGCCTCGCGCTCGCGGGCGACGGTCAGAGCGCGCTCGAACGTCGAGACGATGACCTGCCGCCGGTCGACGCGGTAGTCCTCATCGGGTTCGAGCTCATCGATGTACTCGTCCCACACGCGGACGTAGCGATCCCGCCAGGCTTCGAGCGTGCTGCTCGGCGGGAACGTCGCCCCCACGCGGCCGGCGGATCCGATGTCGGTGAGGATCTCCAGCCAGGCGGGCGCCATCGATCCGCCCCACTCGTCCGGCTGCAGCTCGGTGTCATCGTCCTCGTCGGCGAACACCTCGGCGATCTTCGCGATGAGATCGTCCGTGATCTCGCTCAGTCCGTCGGCGACGGTGTCGTCGTCGAAGTTCCCCGGTCCCCACGTGCCCACGGCGCCCTCTTCCTCTCGGCCGTTGCGATCGGATCCAGTGAACCACGGAGTGGCTGCGGTCTGCGTGCTCGCGTCAGTGCGCGCCGCCGAACTCGATCATCGCCACACCGGCCGCGATGAGCACGACGCCGATCGCCATCCCGCGATCGAGCGCGACCGACAGCAGCCCCAGTGAGCCGGTGTAGCCGATCACGACGACGATGAGCCAGAGCGGATGCGTGAAGCCCTCGGCCGCAGAGGGGTCGCGCTGACCTCCAGGGCGATCGCGATCAGAAGAGGTGGCCAGGCCGACGGCCGCGGGCGGTCTGTCGTCGAGTGCCTTTCGTGGACCGCACGGGAGGGAAGGGGTTTCCGCGCGCAGCGCTCGACCGGGAACGACCGTCAGAATACCGGCATCCATTCGAAGATATGTTCGAAACTCGCGACCTGCTTCGGTAGAATCGAGTCATGTCGAAGTTGGCCGTACTGCACGAGGCGATGTCCCGCCTCGACGCGGCGTGGGCTGGCGCCGACGAGTCGGGCGAGTTGTCGCGCGAGCAGCTGATCGCGGTGAGTGCATCCCTCGGGGAGCTGCAGAGACGGTTGGATGCGGTGCACGTCGAGGTGGCCGCGTGCATCTCCCGCGAGTCCCGTCCGGAGTTGGGCGCGGAGAGCCTCGCGAAGCAGCAGGGCTTCCGGAACCCGGCGACGTTGATCGCGGCGACCGTGGGTGTGTCGCGGAGTGACGCGACGCGGCTCGTGAAGGTCGGGGAAGCCGTGGCGCCCCGCGCAGACCTCTTGGGTGTGCCCCTGCCTGCGAAGTATCCGGTGGTGCGCGAGGCGCTCGGTGCGGGGGTGTTGAGTGCCCAGGCGGCGGCGGTGATCATCGCGCTGTTGGATCGGTGCCGACTGCCGGCGGGAGCGGTGCGTGTCGCCGAGGCGGAGCGGGTGCTCGTGGAGAAGGCGGCGGGGCTCGCTCTCGACGACGTGCGCAAGCTGGTGGTTCGCGCAGAAGCGTGGCTCGATCCGGATGGTGTGGAGCCGCGGCTCGAGGAGCAGCGTTCCCGCCGATCGCTCACCATTCATGAGCGCGACGGGATGCTGCATCTGAACGCGATCCTCGACGCCGAGACCGCAGCCCCCGTCGTCACGGCGATCCGCGGGTACGTGACCGCCGCATTCGCCGCTCGGAAGGATGCGACGGACGCCGATGCGCCGGACGCCGACCGCCGCACGGTGCCGATGATTCAGGCTGATGCGCTCGCCGTGTTCGCCGCGCACGTGCTCGGATGTGAGGCCAGGGTGCCGCTGGCGGGTGCCACGATCGTCGTGAGGGTGGGCCTCGACGACCTCGAGGCCGGCACCGGCTCCGCCGAGATCGACGGGATCGAGCAGCCGGTGAGCATCGGAGCTGCGAGGCGCATGGCCGCCGGCGGCGGAGTGATCCCGTGCGTGCTCGGAGCCGCGAGTGAAGTGCTCGACTGGGGGCGCGAGAAGCGCCTGTTCACACGGGCACAGCGGTTGGCGTTGGCGGAACGGGATGGCGGCTGCGCCATGTGCGGGCTGCCGCCCGAGATGACGAAGGCGCATCACATCCGGTGGTGGAGACGCGACCACGGACCGACGGATCTCTCGAACGGCGTGCTGCTGTGCGAGACCTGTCACCACCGCATCCATGACAACGGATGGGATGTCCGCATCGACGGTGGCGTCGGGTGCGCGAGGGTGTGGTTCCTCCCGCCGGCCTCGGTCGACCCCGCCCGCACACCTCGTCCGGGTGGCAGAGCGCGCTTCGACATCGCCGCCTGAGCGCTGCGATCCGAGGGCAGGATGCGCCACGCCCGGCCATGCCTGCGCGCACGGACAAGGCCGGTGCGCCCCGAGGCATGAGTCGGTGCCTCGGGAGCGGGAAACGCTCTTGCGCTCTTTTTCCACGCATGTAGACTAACCAGCACGACACATCGAAGTGACGTCGGATCCGGCCTCCGGTCAGCGGCACCTCACCCCTTCTTCACCACCCCTGCACCCGAGAGAAGGAACCATGAAACGAATGCCCCTCGCGCTCGTCGCGGCCGTCGCCGCGACTCTCGCGCTCACCAGCTGCAGCGGCTCGACACCCTCGCCGTCCGGCGGCAGCGATGTCGAGAGTCCCGATGCTCTCAACATCGGGAACTTCCTCGACATCACGTCCTGGGATCCCTCGCTCGCCGACATCGGCTTCGACGGCCCGTACCTCTCCGCGGTCTACGACGCCCTGATCGCCCTCGACGCCGACGGCAACCCGATCCCGTCGCTCGCCACCGAGTGGAAGGTCGCCGACGACGACCTCAGCATCGACCTCGACATCCGCACCGACGCCGTGTTCAGCGACGGCACCCCGGTCGATGCCGACGCCGTGATCACGAGCCTCGAATACCTCAAGGCCGGCGCTCGTTCGGGGGAGGCCTACGTCAATGCCGCCTCCTTCGAGAAGGTCGACGACGACACCGTCCGTATCGCCCTCACCCAGCGCGACGACACGATCCTGTACCTCATGGGTCTCGGCCGCAGCTACATCGCCTCCCCGGCGTCGATCGAAGCGGGCACGCTCGGCAGTGAGCCGATCGGCTCCGGGCCCTACGTCCTCGACAGCGCGACGAGCGTGGCCGGCGCCGAATATCACTTCACCAAGGCCGCCGATCACTGGGATGCCGAGACCTATCCGTTCTCCGAGCTGGCGATCTTCCCGATCACCGACGCCACCGCACGCCACAACGCCATGCTCAGCGGTCAGATCAACGTGCAGTACGGCGACGTCGCGAACCTCGAGCAGGCGAAGCAGCAGGGCTGGAACACTGCCGAGCGCGTCTCCGGCTGGGCGGGGCTCGTGATCACCGACCACACCGGCGCCAAGAGCGAGCCTCTCGGCAAGCTCGAGGTGCGGCAGGCGCTCAACTACGCCTTCGACGGAGCCGCCGTCCTCGCTGCCGTCGGCAGCGGAGCCGGGGTCGCCACGAACCAGGTGTTCCCCGACGGCGGGCCGATCAACGACCCGTCGCTGAACGAGACGTACGCCTACGACATGACCAAGGCCAAGGAGCTGCTGGCCGACGCCGGCTACCCGGACGGGTTCGCGATCTCGATGCCGATGTCGCCCATCTTCGAGATGTGGAAGCCGTCGGCCGAGCAGGCGCTCAACGAGCTCGGCGTGAAGGTCACGTGGGACAACATGCAGATGCCGGACTACCAGTTGAACGCGCCGAACTACCCGATGTTCATCTCGTTCCTCGCGATGGACGGCAACGACGTGGCCACCGTCTCCCGTCAGGTGACCAGCGTGCAGTGGTTCAACCCCGAGCCCGACTACGCGCAGAACGAGGTCATCGCTCCGCTCGTCGAGAAGGTGCAGACAGAGCGCGGCGACGCGCAGACCGACGCCGTCAAGGAGCTCAACAAGGCCCTCGTCGACCAGGCGTGGTGGTCGGTCTGGTACCAGGCGAACAACATCTACTACACGGCGCCCGGCATCCAGCTGCAGCCGGTGGTGGGGATGATGTTCCCGACGCTGCGCTACATCACTCAGGGCTGACGCCCGTCGGGGCGGCCGCGACGCCGGCCGCCCCGACACCCTTCCCCCTCCGACCCCCACCTTCCGAGAGGTCCCCATGCTCCTGTTCACGGCGAAGCGGTTGCTGTCCGGCATCCTTCTGCTCGTCGCGGTCTCGATCGGCACCTTCTTCCTGGCGCACCTCGCCATCAGCGACCCGACCGCTTCGCTCCTGGGGACCACGGCGAGTCCCGCCCAGCAAGCGGCCCTGGCCGAGAAGATCGGTCTGGACCGTCCGCTCCTGGTGCAGTTCTGGGACTGGCTCTCGCATGCCGCGCTGCTCGACTTCGGCGTCTCCTGGCGCAACTTCCAGCCTGTCAGCGCACAGCTCGCGATCAAGGTGCCCGTGACGCTGTCGGTCGTGACGTTTGCGACGCTGATCACCGCTGTCATCGGCATCGCCTTCGGGATGATCACGGGGTTGCGGCCGGGAACCTGGTTCGACCGGATCATCAAGGGCATCTCCGTCGTCCTGTTCGCGCTCCCCGGCTTCTGGGTGAGCCTCGTGCTCGTCATGTGGCTCGCGGTGCAGCTGAAGTGGTTCCCCGCCGTCGGCTACGTGCCGCCCACGCAGTCGGTGGACGGATGGCTGCGTTCCATCACCCTCCCGGCGATCTCGCTCGCCCTCGGCGGCATCGTCGCCGTCTCCGAGCAGTTGCGCAATGCCGTGATCACCCAGAGCCGCCAGGACTGGGTGCGCACTCTCCGCAGCCGCGGTCTCTCGGCGACCAGGGTCAACCTGCACATCCTCCGCAACGCCTCACCGGCCGCCCTCACCGTCATCGCCCTGATGTTCGTGGGGTTGCTCTCCGGAGCCATCGTGGTCGAGCAGATCTTCAGCCTCCCCGGCCTCGGACAGCTCACCAACCAGTCCTCGCAGAACGGCGACATCCCGATGCTCCTCGGCATCACGGTCGTCTCCATCGTCTTCGTCGTCCTCATCAACCTCCTGCTCGATCTCGTGCTCGGCTGGATCAACCCGAAGGTGCGCGTCGCATGACCACCACAGACATCCGGGTCGCCTTCGACCGGGCGGCGCAGAAGCGACGTTCCAGCCTGTTCCGTCGCTTCCTCCGGCACCCCGGCGGGTACATCCCGCTGGCGATCTTCGTCCTCATCGTGCTCGTGGGGGTTTTCGCGCCGCTGCTCGCGCCGATGGACCCCAACTTCGTCGACCTCGCCGCAGCCAAGGCGCCTCCGGGGCCCGAACACCTCCTCGGCGGCGACTCGACCGGCCGTGACATCCTGAGTCGTCTCATCTACGGCACCCGCACGACCCTGTGGGGCGCGCTCATCACGATCGTCACCGCGCTCGTGATCGGCGTGCCGTCCGGCGTCGCGGCCGGCTACTTCGGGGGCACGTTCGACCGGGTCGCCACCTGGATCAGCGACGCACTCCAGTCGATCCCCGGCATGATCATCCTGCTCGTGGTGGCCGCGGGCAGCCGCAACAACTTCGAGCTGCTGATGGCGACGGTCGGCGTGTTCATGGTGCCCGGCTACTTCCGCATCGCGCGGTCGCAGACGCTCGCCGTCCGCAACGAGCCCTACATCGACGCGGCCCGTGTCTCCGGGCTGTCGGACGGGCGCATCATCTTCCGGCACGTCATCAGGGCCGTCTACCCGCCGGTCATCATCCAGACGGCGCTCACTGCGGGCATCGCGATGGGCATGCAGGCCGGACTCCAGTTCCTCGGCATCGGCGACTCCAACGTTCCCAGCTGGGGGGCGATGATGCTCGAGGGCTTCCGTCTCATGCTCACCTATCCGCTCATGCTGCTGTGGCCTTCGGCGGCCCTCGGGCTCACGATCGCGGTGCTCGCGATCATGGGATCCACGCTCGCCGAACTCGTGCAGGTGCGCACGCCGCGGGTCTCCCGACGGCGTGCCGACGCCGAGGCCACCCCGACGGCACCGCGGCGCGCCGCCACCGGTCACGCACAGCACGCGCCAGAGGATTCGGTGCTGCGGGTCGAGAACCTCCGGGTCGTGCACGCCACGCCGACCGGTGAGACCGAGGTCGTGCACGGCGTCACCCTCGACGTGGCCCCCGGCGAGGTCGTCGGCATCGTGGGAGAGTCGGGCTCCGGCAAATCGCAGACCGTGTTCTCGGTGCTCGACCTGCTGCCCGCCACCGGGCGGGCGGTCGCCGATGCCATCTGGGTGCGCGGAACCGACGTGACGAAGGCGACGCCGAAGCAGCGACAGGCGCTGCTCGGCCGCGAGATCGGCTACGTGCCTCAGGAGCCGATGAGCAATCTCGACCCCTCGTACACGATCGGCAGCCAGCTCGTCGAGCCGCTGCGGCGCACCCACGGTCTCCGCAGGTCGGAGGCCGAGGCGCAGGCACGGGCGATGCTCGTGCGTGTCGGCCTCACCGACCCCGATCGGGTGATGCGCAGCTACCCGCACCAGGTGTCGGGCGGCATGGCGCAGCGGGTGCTCATCGCCGGCGCGATCGCGGGCAAGCCGTCGCTGCTCGTGGCCGACGAGCCCACCACGGCGCTCGACGTGACCGTGCAGGCCGAGGTGCTCGAGCTCCTGCGCGAACTCCAGGCCGAGTACGGCATGGCGCTGCTCATCGTCACCCACAACTTCGGCGTCGTCGCCGACATCTGCGACCGCGTGATAGTGATGCGCGGCGGCGACATCGTGGAATCGGGACCGGTCGATTCGCTGTTCGCCGCGCCGACCGAGGAGTACACGCGCCAACTGATCGCCGCCTCGCTCGACGACGCCGAAGGTCGCGCCGCGCTCGACCGCACCAGGATCGAGGCGAACGCATGAGTGCGTTGCTCGAAGTGAGCGATCTGGTCGTGGAATACGGCCGAGGGCGGACCTCCTTCCGTGCCCTGCACGGTGTCTCCCTCGACATCGCGCCGGGCGAATGTCTCGGCCTGGTCGGCGAATCCGGCTCGGGCAAGTCGACGCTCGGCAAGGCGATCCTCGGCCTCGCGCCCGTGACCGACGGGAGCATCCGCTTCGACGGGAAGGAGATCAGCAGACTCGGCGGCCGTGCCCGACGCGCTCTCGCGGATGACGTCCAGGTCGTCTTCCAGGACCCGTACGGCTCGCTGAACCCGGCCATGACGATCGGCGACATCCTCGCCGAACCGCTGCTCACCAGCGGCATCGGGACGAGGTCTGCCGAGACGAAGGTGCGCGAGATGCTCGACCGCGTCCGTCTGCCCGAATCGGCCATGGACCGCTACCCGAGCGAGTTCTCCGGAGGGCAGCGTCAGCGCATCGCGATCGCCCGTGCCCTCGTGCGCGGACCGCGGCTCATCGTGTGCGACGAGCCCGTCAGCGCCCTCGACCTGACCACGCAGGCGACGATCCTCGATCTGTTCATCGAGCTGCAGCGAGACACCGGGGTGGCGTACCTCTTCGTCTCGCACGACCTGGGCGTCGTCCGCCGCGTCTGCCACCGCGTCGCCGTCATGTACCGCGGCGAACTCGTCGAGGTCGGCGAGGGTGAGCAGGTCACCCGAGCCCCGGAGCATCCGTACTCCGAGCGGCTGCGCCTGGCCTCGCCCGTCGCCGACCCCGTCGCGCAGCGGGAGCGGCGTGCACAGTGGCTCGCTCTGCGGGAGGTGCGCGATGCGGCGGTACGGTAGCTCCAGGCCCGATCACTCCACGCACCGGAATCGGCCGGAAGGACCTCATGCCGAAGATCATCGATCACGACCAGCGTCGACGGGACATCGTCGAGGTGGCCAAGAGCATCATCCTGAAGGGGGGCTTCGAGGCGGCGACGATGCGCAGCATCGCGGCGGAGGCCGGCTTCGCGAACGGCGCACTGAAGCACTACTTCCCCGGCAAGGAGAGCATCGTCGCGGCGACGTTCGAGACGATCCTGCAGCAGATGTCCGAAGGGGTGCAGGCCGCGGGCGAGGAGCCGGCGTCGGCGGACGCCGCGTTGCGGGGGTTCCTGCGGGCGACGATTCCTCGCGACCAGGAGCAGATCGCGGCGGGGCGGGTGCTGCTCGCGCTGTGGGAGTACGCGATGGCCAACGAGGCCCTCGCCGAGCTGTATCGCGGGCACCTGGCGTCCTGGCGCACCTCGCTCATCGAGCGGATGGAGGCGGCGCGCGACGAGGGGTCGATCCGCGACCAGGACTACGGGCCCCTCGCGAACGAGTACATCTCGGCGGCGGTCGGCGCGACGGTGATCAACCTCATGTATCCCGATGGCGAGCGGATCGCCGACTACGAGACCTATATCGACCAGTTCCTGGCGCGGCTCCGCTGACGGCGACGCGCCTGATCCGAGAGGACGGCGCGTCATGACCTCACCCCTTTTCGTCGAGCGGCACCCGGGTACCGGGCGTCCGGTGGTGTTCCTGCACGGCCTCGCCTCGCAGGGCGCGCAGGACTGGCCGGAAGCCGAGTGGGGCGGATCCTTCGGCGACCGTCCCCGCGTCGTGGTCGATCTCCCGGCACACGGAGCGAGTCCGACGCTCGGCACGGCCCCGACCTCGGCGGTGCTCGACGCGCTCGCGGACGCCGTCGGTGCGGATGAGATCGACCTGGTGGGGTACTCGCTGGGGGCCCGGCTCGCCTGGGACCTGGTGCGGCATCCCGCGGTCGCGGTGCGCCGGGCAGTGCTCGGCGGACTCAGCGCGGGGGAGCCCTTCACCCTGGTCGACCTCCCGGCCGCGCGCGCGGCCGTCTCCGGCGGCGCCGCCCCGGCGGATCCACTCACGGGAATGATCGTGCACATGGCCTCACTGCCCGGCAACAGACCGGGCGACGTGATCGACCTCATCGAGGGCCTGGCCGCGGAGCCGTTCGCCCCGCGGCCCGATGGGCTCACGCTGCCCGTACTGCTGATCGGCGGCACGGACGATGCGATGGCTGCCGGGATCGACGAGCTCGCACAGCTGCTCCCGGCGGCGCGCGCCCACCGCGTCCCCGGTGATCACCTCTCCGCGTTGCACACGGCGGAGTTCCGCACCGCTGTGCAGGACTTCCTGGCGGACTGACCCGGTTGGCCGTCCATCGGTCTCCTCATGCCCTTTAATTCCAACATTCGTAGATAAACATCGAAAGGCCACTCATGACCGACACTCCCACCGCGGACGCGGCCCGGATCCTCGACATCGCCACCGGATACATGGCATCGAAGCAGCTCTTCCACGCCCGTCGCATCGGCCTCTTCGCTGCCGTCGACGGCGGAGCCGACACGGTGTCGGCGATCGCCGAGAGATGCGGGGTGAGTGAGCGCATCGCGCACCTGCTCGCCGACGCGATGGCGGCCCAGGGGCTGCTGGTCCGCACGGACGGCCACTACGTCGTGGCCCCGGATGCGGCCGCCTACCTCACCGGTGCCGATGCGGCGATCGACCTCGGCCCGTTCCTCACGTTCCTCGACGAGATCAGCTACCCGCACTGGCTGCAGTTCGCCCATACGGTCGACACCACCGAACCGGGTGACCTGCAGATGGACGACGCCCGCTGGGCGACCTTCATGGCCGGCGTCATGACGTACAACCGCCTGCACGCCCAGGAGTTCGGCCGACACATCGACCTCGCCGGTGCCACGAAAGCCCTCGATTTCGGCGGGCTCTCGGCGGATTTCGCGCTGTCGGTCATGGCGCAGAACCCGGCGTTGCACACCACGTTCGTATACGCTCCCGGCTTCGAGGACGGCATCGCCGAAGCCGTGGCGGCGGCGGGCGTCGCCGACCGTGTCGTCGTCGAGATCGCCGACACCGCGACTGCCGCACCCGAGGGGGCATACGACGCCGTCTTCGCCAATCACGTCATCCATCGCTTCACCGCCGAGGAGAACGCCCGGATCTTCCGAAACCTGCGGGCGGCAGCGACTCCGGGAGCGACCCTGACCGTGCTCGACTTCTTCCTCGACGACGACGCGGAGCAGCGCGGGATCGACGCCCGGCACGCCGGGGAGTACCTCGTCATCGACGGGACCGTCGTGTATCCGGAATCTCAGGTGCGCGGCTGGCTGAACGATGCGGGCTGGGAGGTGCGGGATAAGGTCGCCCTGCCCGGAAGCCCGCGGGTGCTGGTCGCGACGGCGGTGTGAGACTTCCCCGGCGTCGGGTGCCCGACGCCGGGGGCGCGGACTGGTCCGAGGGGGATCAGAGGCGGGCGGCATGCGTGAACATGCCGCCCGCCGTTTTCGTGCGCGGGCGGGCTCAGTCGCGGGAGAAGACCGTACGGCCGTCGACGATCGTGCGCACCACCTCGAGCGAGGAGAACGGGCGGATGGGCGTCAGCGGGTCCTCGTCGAGGATCGTCAGGTCGGCGACGTGCCCGACCTCGAGCGACCCCTTCCAGTCCGATGCGCCGTCCTGTCGCGCGGCATCCACGGTCATCGATCGCAGGAGCAGGTGGCGGGTCGCTGCGTCGTCGATGAAGCCCGCGTCGGTGAGCAGGGCGAGCGCGGCGTCGAGCCCGAGCCGCCAATCCGGACTCGCGATCGGCGCGTCGCTGGTCACGGTCGTGAGGGCGCCGGAGGCGAGCATCGCGGCCAGCGGCCAGGCCGTGGCGATGCGCGCCTCGCCGAGCTGCGCCGCCGCCCAGGAATGGGTGTGCGCAGCGATCAGGGGCTGCACGGCGAATCCGGCATCGACCCGTCGCATGCGCGCGATCTGCTCGGGCGTGGCCAGGTCTCCGTGGACGACGTAGTGCGGAGCGGCCGGTGCGGGCGCATCGGAGAGGCGCTCCAGGACCGCGAGGAACTCGGCGATCGACCGGTCGCCGGTCGCATGCACGGCGATCTGCATCCCGCGGGATGCGGCCAGTTCGACCATCTGCTGGAATGCGGAGAGCGGGTCGCTCCCTCCTCGGGTGAGCAGTGCTCCGGTAGTGCCGTCCGCATACGGCTCCTCGACCCAGGCGGTCGCCATCGGGGGGATGCCGTCGGCGAAGATCTTCACTCCGGGGATCGCAAGCCATCGCGGGTCGTGGGTGGGTGGCGGGGTGCGGATGCCGTGCGCGAAGTCCTCGAGCGTGCTCTCGCCGTCGATCGTGCCGAAGAGCCGCAGCAGAGTCACCCGCGATGTCTGGGCGCCTTCGCGGTGCAGTTCGCCGTAGGTGTCGAGCATGTCGGCGCCGAAGCATCCGGTCTCCCCGGCGTCCTCTCCCGGACCGATGCCCGGTTCGGTGTAGCTCGTGATGCCGTGTTCGGCGAGGAGGCGCCACGCGCGGCGCAGGGCGGATCGTCGCTCGCTCGCGGTCGACACGAGTCTTCCGGGCGGCTGCTCCTCCGGGGGAGTGTCCGAGAAGAACAGGTGCGGCCAGCGCGCACCGAGCCATGCGGCATGCAGGTGTGAATCGTTGATGCCGGGGACCGCGGTGCGTCCGTCGAGTTCGAGGACGTTCCGTGCGTGGAGTCGGGTGGCGGCGGCATCGGTGGCGACGATCACGCCGTCGCGCACGGCGAGGGCGTGAGCGATATCGCCCGTCCCGTCGAAGGTGTGGATACGGCCGCCGCGGATGATCAGGTCGGCGTCGTCGCCGGGAAATGTCTGGCTCATTATTCCACCAGTGTAGACGTAAAACCCGGCCGAATGCGGGGCGGGGACGCACCGATTCGGCGCGCGGTTCTGCGGCTTGTACGCTGGAGACATCCCCCGATTCACCCGGCAACTCGCGCGCCGGCGACCTCGGCGCGCGCTCACACATGCAAGGACGCAGATGAACGATTCCGCGGCACACCGCGACGACTGGACTGAGAGCGAAGAGCTGGCGGAGCGGATGATCCCGCTCATCGGGGCGCTCCGACGCGAACACGACGTCGTCACCTCGCTCCACGGGCACCGCCTGCTCGGTCTGTCGGCGACCGGCCTCGTCGAGGTGCACGAGCGCGTCGCGCAGCTCGGGCACGAGAGGCTCCCCATCGAGGACAGCCTGGCCGTGCTGGAGGCGATCCATGCGCTCGCCCCCGGTGCATCCTCCCTCGATGTCGCACGCCTCGTCGCCGGCCATGCCGAGAGCGGTCAGCCGCTGGAGACGTACCTCGCAGACGTGCTCGCCCCTGCGATGGGAGCCGTCGCCGCCGAACCCACCGACGTCGTGCTCTACGGCTTCGGGCGCATCGGCCGCCTGCTCGCCCGCATCCTCATCGCCCACACCGGGGGAGGAAGCGGACTGCGCCTGCGCGCCATCGTCGTCCGCCGCGGCGCCGAGAACGACCTCGTCAAGCGCGCATCCCTGCTCCTGCGCGACTCCGTGCACGGCCGCTTCGCCGGCTCGGTCACCGTCGACGAAGACGCCGAGCAGATCATCGCCAACGGCACCCGCATCCAGGTGATCTACTCCGACGACCCGGCGACCATCGACTACACCGCCTACAGCATCCACGACGCGATCGTCGTCGACAACACCGGGCGCTGGCGCGACGAGGCCGGTCTGTCGCAGCACCTGCGCTCGACCGGCGTCGCCCGGGTGCTGCTGACCGCGCCGGGGAAGAGTCCGCTCAAGAACATCGTCCACGGCATCAACGACGACACGATCGTCGAGACCGACCGCATCCTCTCGGCCGCCTCCTGCACGACCAACGCCATCACGCCCGTGCTCGCGGCGATCGACGAGGCCTACGGCGTCGTCGAGGGACACGTCGAGACCGTGCACTCGTTCACGAACGACCAGAACCTGATCGACAACTTCCACAAGGGCGATCGACGCGGACGCTCGGCGGTGCTCAACATGGTCATCACCGAGACCGGTGCCGCCAAGGCCGTCGCCAAGGCGCTGCCGCAGTTGGAGGGCAAGCTCACGGGCAGCTCGATCCGTGTGCCCACCCCCGACGTCTCGCTCGCGGTGCTGCACCTGACGATCGAGCGGCCCGCGACGAAGGATCAGGTCAACGACTACCTGCGCCGGGTCTCGCTGCACTCGAAGCTGCGCCAGCAGATCGACTACGTGGAGAGCCCGGACGTCGTCTCCACCGACTTCGTCGGGTCGCACCGTGCCGGCATCGTCGACGGTCTCGCCACGATCGCCGATGAGGACACCCTCATCCTGTACGTCTGGTACGACAACGAGTTCGGCTACTCGTGCCAGGTGATCCGCGTGCTCGAGGTCATGGCGGGCTCGCACCCGATCGTGCTCCCCGAGCGCCGAGAGGTGACGCTGCAGAGCTGAGGTTCCTCGTGCGCCGCGTCGGCGGCACCCGGCATGATGAGGTCATGAAGACCGCGACCCTGCGTGCCGAGCGCCTCCGATCGCACCGCCTCCGATCGCAGCGCCTCCAATCGCACCGCCTCATCTCGCCGGCTCCCACGGTGACGGATGCGGCGCGCCACATGCTCGCGGTGCAGAGCCAGGACTTCACCGCGGGTCGCTGGGCTCTGGCCGTCCGCACCCGAGGGGAGACCACGGTGCGCGACGTCGACCGCGCCTTCGACCGCGGTGACATCGTGCGCGGGTGGACCATGCGCGGCACCCTGCACACCGTCCCGGCGCGCGACCTCGGCTGGATGCTGCAGGTCACCGCGGGGCGGCAGCGACAGCAGGCGGCCTCGCGCCACCGCGATCTCGGCATCGATGACGACATGGTCGCCGCGAGCGTCCGGGCGCTGACGCCGGCGCTCCGCGACGGAGGGTGCACCCGCGCCGAGGTGTTCGACATCCTCCAGGGCATCGACATCGACCCCTCGGGCCAGCGCGGCATCCATCTGCTGTTCACCCTCACGATCGACGGTCTGATCTGCCAGGGGCCGGTCGTCGCCAGGGCCGGCTTCGCCCGCGAGCAGCGCTTCGTGCTCGTGGAAGATCACATCCGCGAGCACGTCACGCCCGATGACCCGCTCGCCGAGCTGTTCGTCCGCTACATCGACGGACACGGCCCCGCCGGTATCGCCGATTTCGCCTGGTGGGCGGGCCTCACCCTCGGTCAGGCGCGCGAGGCGGCCGAGCGGGCGGGAGCGGGAACGGACGGTGGCAGGCTCGACGAGATCGACGAGGGTCTCTTCGCCGCGCGCCGACGTCCGCGAAGAGCATCGGGTGCGGCCTCCGTCCACGCCCTCGGCGCGTTCGACGAGTACTACATCTCCTACGCCGATCGCACGACCGTCTGCGCCCCGGAGCATCTCGCGGCCGTCGGCCCCGGAAAGAACGGCATGGTGCGTCCGACCCTCGTCGAGCAGGGGCGCGTGATCGGGACCTGGTCCCACGCGACCGCGACCAGGGGTACGCCGCCTGAGCTGTTCGAGGAGCCGGAGGATCCCGCCGCCGTGGCTGCGGCCCTCGCCCGGTTCGCCCGGTTCGCCGACGACTGAGCCGCAGGGATCACCGACCCCGCCGCGACTACTCGCTCGCGTGACGCGCGAGGAAGTTGTAGACCTCGTTGTCGTCGACGCCGGGGAACGCGCCGCGGGGGAGCGGCGAGAACATGTGCGTGTGCACGCGGGCGCTCGGCCACGCCCGTCCGCTCCAGCGATCGCTCAGCTCGGCGGAGGGGCGACGGCAGCACGACTCGTCGGGGCAGGTCGACACCGCTCTGTCGTTGGTCTCGCGTCCGCGCCACCAGCGGGCATCGTCGAACGGCACGCCGACCGTCACCGAGAACTCGCCGTCGCTCGACGATCCGGTCTGGGTCGAGCACCAGAACGTGCCAGAGGGGGTGTCCGTGTACTGGTGGTGCTCCACCGTGCGGTTCTGCTGCGTGAACGCCGCGCGTGCCTGGAACTTGCGGCACACCCGCTGTCCCTCGACCGCGCCGGTCACGTCCATCGGCAGCGGCAGGTCGTCGTTCTCGTACACGCGGGTGATCGCGCCGGTGGAATCCACGCGCAGGAAGTGCAGCGCCATGCCGAGGTGCTGCGTCAACAGGTTCGTCATGCGCATGCCGGCGGCTTCGTGCGTCACGCCGAAGCCGTCGCGGAAGTCCTCGACCGCGAGGTTGCGGTCCTTCTTCGCCTGCTGCAGGAACGCGACCGATGCGGTCTCCGGCATCAGGCAGCACGCGGCGAAGTAGTTGATCTCCAGGCGCTGCTGCAGGAAGTCGGCGTAATCGGTCGGCGGTGTGTGCCCGAGCAGTCGGTGCGCCATCGCCTGCAGCGCCATCGAGCGCAGACCGTGGCCACCCGGGATCGACGCCGGCGGCAGGTAGATGCGTCCGTTCTCGAGGTCGGTGACCGAGCGGGTCGAGTGGGGAAGGTCGTTGACGTAGATCAGCTCGAAGCCGAGCTTCTCCGCCATGATGCTCACCGTGCGGTGGGTGAGCGCCCCCTGTACGTGCCCCGCGGCCTTGAGGTGCTTCTCGGCGAGCTTCTCGATCTCGGGGAGGTAGTTGTTCTGCGCGCGCATCCGCAGCCGCAGCTCGGTGTTCGCGCGCCGTGCCTCCTCCGGCGTCGCGATGGCTTCGCGTTCACGCCGCTCCAGCTCGCGGTGCAGCCCCAGGACCGACTCGATCGTCTCGTCGCTCATGCCCTTGGTCACGCGCACGGGCGCGACGCCGAGCTGCCGGAAGACCGGGCTCTCCTGCGCGCGCTCCAGGGCGATCTCGAGGGCGGCCCGACGGTTCGGCGGTTCACCGGAGATCAGGTCGGTCACCTCGGTCTTCGTCGCCTGAGCGATCGCCTGCAGCAGCGAGAGCTTGGGCTCGCGCTTGCCGTTCTCGATCAGGCTCAGCTGAGAGCCGGCCACGCCGACCAGGGCACCGAGCTCGTCGAGCGTGAACCCGTTCTCCAATCGGTGGTGACGGATGCGGTGGCCGAGAGTCGTGAGGTGGATGCCGGAGGACGCCATTCCTTGAGTCTAGCGAAAGAATTGAAGTTCTTATCGCTCGAATCGTCCGAAAGTCGCGCTCGAACCGGAAGAAGATAGGTGCAACGCCCCACACTTCAAAGGAGCACACGTCATGGCTATCGCCGAAGTCTTCACCCCCCGCACGTCTCCCGTCGCACCGACGCGTACGTTCGGCGCGGCTCCGACGTATGACACCCCCGCCATGGCGGAGCTGGCCGCGTGGGTCGAGGAGATCCGCGCTCTCACCCAGCCCGACGCCGTGCACTGGGTCGACGGCTCGCGCGCCGAGAACGACTGGCTGCTGCGCGGACTCGTCGATGAGGGCAAGCTCATCAAGCTCAACCCCGAATGGCGTCCCGGTTCGTACCTCGCACGCTCGCACCCCAGCGACGTCGCCCGCACCGAGGGGCGCACGTTCATCGCCTCCGAGCGCGAGGAGGACGCCGGCCCCACGAACAACTGGGCGGCGCCTGCCGACATGCACGCCAAGATGGACGAGATCTTCGAGGGCTCGATGCGCGGCCGCACGATGTACGTCGTGCCGTTCTCGATGGGCCGGGTCGGCGGTCCGCTCTCGCACATCGGCGTGCAGATCACCGACAGCGCCTACGCGGTCGCCTCGATCGGCATCATGACCCGTGTCGGCGATGCCGTCACACGGCAGATCGCCGAGGGTGCGCCGTGGGTCAAGACCGTGCACACGGTCGGCGCCCCGCTCGCCCCGGGGGAGCAGGACGTCGAGTGGCCCTGCAACGACGACAAGTACATCGTGCACTTCCCCGAGACGCTCGAGGTCTACTCGTACGGTTCGGGCTACGGCGGCAACGCGATCCTCGCCAAGAAGTGCTTCGCGCTGCGCATCGCCTCGGTGATCGCCCGCGATGAGGGGTGGCTCGCCGAGCACATGCTGCTCATCCGCGTGATCGACCCGCAGGGCAAGGCGTACCACGTGGCCGCGGCGTTCCCCTCTGCCTGCGGCAAGACGAACCTCGCGATGCTGCGTCCGACCATCCCCGGATGGCGGGTGGAGACCCTCGGCGACGACATCGCCTGGATCCGTCCCGGCGAAGACGGCCGCATGTGGGCGATCAACCCGGAGGCGGGCTTCTTCGGCGTCGCACCCGGAACCGGCGAATCGACCAACGTCACGGCGGTCGAGACGCTGTGGGGCAACACCATCTTCACGAACGTCGCTCTCCGTCCGGACGGCGACGTGTGGTGGGAGGGTCTGACCGATGAGGCGCCCGCGAACCTGATCGACTGGGAGGGCAACGACTGGACTCCCGAGTCGGGACGGCCGGCAGCGCACCCCAACTCCCGCTTCACGGTGTCGGCGGCGCAGTGCCCGCAGATCTCCGAGGACTGGGAAGAGGCCGTTCCGCTCGACGTCATCCTGTTCGGTGGACGCCGCGCCAGCAATGTCCCGCTCGTGGTCGAGGCCACCGACTGGACGCACGGCGTCTTCCTGGGCTCGAACATCTCGTCAGAGCGCACGGCTGCCGCCGAGGGCACGGTCGGGGAGCTGCGCCGCGACCCGTTCGCGATGCTGCCGTTCTGCGGCTACAACATGGCCGACTACTTCGGGCACTGGCTCAAGGTCGGGCGCGGTCTGCGCTTCGACAGGGCGCCGCGCATCTTCCAGGTGAACTGGTTCCGACGTGGCGACGACGGCCGGTTCCTGTGGCCGGGCTTCGGTGACAACTCGCGTGTGGTCGACTGGATCATCCGCCGCATCGCGGGTGACGTTCCTGCGGTCGACAGCCCGATCGGTCGCCTGCCGCGCGTGGAGGACCTGAACCTCGACGGTCTCGACATTCCCGCTGCCGACCTCGACGAGTTGTTCTCGGTCGATGCCGAGGCATGGAAGACCGAGGCCGACCTGACCGAGGAGTTCTACGACACCTTCGGCGACAAGGTCCCCGCAGCGCTGCGCGCCGAGCTGGCGTCGCTGCGCTACCGCCTCGACAAGGCGTAGTTCCCCCAGACCGGTGCCGGTTCGGGGGAGCCGGCACCCTCGGGGCTTCGTGCCCCGCAAACCCGCGAAGGCGGGACATCAGAGACGAACCCATGGCTGAGTGGTCTCCGACGTCCCGCCTTCGTGTTGTCGTGCGTCAGGTGAGCAGCTGGTGTCGCGCGAGGTCGCGGTACAGCGGCGTCGACTCCACGAGCTCGGCGTGCGTGCCCTGGCCGACGACGACGCCGTCCTGCAGCACCACGATGAGATCGCTGTCGACGACCGTCGAGAGGCGGTGCGCGATCACGATGAGCGTGCGGTCGGTCGACACGGCATCGATGGCTTCCCGCATGCGCTGCTCGTTCACGCCGTCGAGCGATGACGTCGACTCGTCGAGCAGCAGGATCGGGGCGTCCGTGAGCAGGGCGCGCGCGATCGCGAGACGCTGACGCTCACCGCCCGACAGCATCACGCCGTCTTCACCGACGGGGGCATCGATGCCGAGCGGATCGCGCTCGAGCACGTCGCCGAGGTTCACGGCGCGCAGCACCCGTTCGCAGTCGGTGTCCGTCGCTTCGGGAGAGGCGAGCCGCAGGTTCTCGGCGAGCGTGCCGGCCAGCGTCGGCGCATCCTGCTCGACGTAACCGAAGTGGGCGCGCAGCTCGTCGCGCGGGTAGGTGCGCGCGTCGTGGCCGTGCAGGCGGATCGAGCCGCCGGTCGGGTCGTAGAAGCGCTCGATCAGCGAGAGGATCGTGCTCTTCCCCGCGCCGCTGGGGCCCACCAGGGCGACGCGGGAGCCCTGCGGCACGGCGAACGACACGCCGCGGAGCACCTCGTGGTCCTGCACGGCGGGGGCGGCGTCCTCCGCGGATTCCAGGTGCGCATCGGCGAGCAGCGTGCGCGCCTCCTTGGCCGCGGCCTGACGGGCGGCGACGACGTTCGCAGGGTAGTGGAAGCGCACGTCGCGGAACTCGATGGCCGGTGCGTCCGCCGCAGCGGTCTCGCGCGGCAGCGAGGCCGCGATCTTCTCGTCGTCCTGCGACTCGGTGGGCAGGTCGAGAACCTCCTGGATGCGGCCGAGCGCACCGAGAGCCTGGTTGACCGAGGTGATCGCGCCGAACGTCGTGGCCAGCGGCATCACGAGCAGGAACAGGAACATGATGAACGAGATCAGCGAGGCGATCGTGATCGCTCCCGCGGCCACCCGGAATCCGCCCACCCCGAGCACCACGAGCAGCGACAGCTGCAGGGCGATGCCGGAGACGGGAACGACCATCGAGGAGATCTTGGCGATGCGCACGCCGATGCCGTAGGCGTCGGAGGCGAGGCCCGACACGGCGGTGGTCTCCCGTTCGGTGGCTCCCGAGGCGCGGATGGTGCGGATCGAGCCGACCGCGCGCTCCACGCCGGAAGCCAGCTCGCCGACCTTCTCCTGCTGCGCGGTCGACGCGGTGCGGATGCGTCCGCTCAGCAGCACGACGACGGCGACCGAGATGCCGATCACCACGACGATGAGCAGCAGCAGGATGGGGTCGATCACGAGCATCGCGATGAGCGCGCCGAGGAAGAGCACGGCGCTGCCGACGGCATCGGCGAGGCCCTGGGTGAGCACGGCGTAGAGCAGCGTCGTATCGGTGCCGACGCGGGAGACGAGGTCGCCGGTGCGGCGGGCATCGAACTCCGAGGTCGGCAGGTGCAGGATGCGGGCGATCAGCTTGCGGCGGCTCGAGTACACGACCGCGGTGCCGGTGCGCTGGAGCAGGTAGTGCTGGAAGCCGGAGATGACCGACGACACGATCACGAAGCCGACGAGCAGCCACACCAGGATCCCGATACCGGTGTCGGACTGCACGGCCTCGATGACCTGGCCCACGAGCAACGGCTGCACGAGCGAGGTCGCGGCGCCGATGACGCTGAGCACCGCGACCACGATGAGGGTGCGCTTGTGTTCAAAGAGGAAGGGGAGGAGCTGGCGGAAGGTGGCGCGGGGGCCTTCAGGCTGTGCGCCACGTCCGCGGCGGCGTGCTGTCGCCGAACCGGACATGCGGGACCTCTATCTGGAGATGGTACTTCGACCGTACTTCGTTCGCGGTCGAATCCTATGGAGCGGCTGTATGCGGCACATCGCGGGCTCAGGACCGGCCGAATCGCCGATGAGCCGCCTGCTTGCTCACGCCGAGGGCGCTGGCTATCGCCTGCCAGGAGTACCCGAGGTTCCGCGCGCGACGCACGTTCACCTCCTCGGCACGGGCCACCTCCTTGCGCACCTCGGCGAGCCGGTGCAGCGCGGCCAGGGGCTCGCTGCCGTCGTCCTGTGCGATCGCGGTCGGCATTGTCATGATGGACCTCCTGCGTCAATCATCGTTGACGTGCCCGCGAGTGTCAATACATGTTGACGTGGCAGTGTGGGGGGATGCCGACGAAGAAGTGGATCCTGTTCGACATCGGGGGAGTGCTGGAGGTCGTCGACGACGATGCCTGGCAGCAGCAGTGGTGGGAGCGCTGGCGTGCCGTGGTCGGTCTCGAGCCGTCCGCCTTCGAGGCGCGCATCGCAGAGGCCGATCTTCCGCCGATCGATGTCACCGTCGGCACCGAACCCGCTTTCTGGGCGGCGGTGGGCACGGCACTCGGTCTCGACGAGGTCCAGCGCGGCGCGATGCGCGAGGACTTCTGGGATGCCTACTGCGGCACCGGCAACCACGACCTGATCGCGTACGCGCGCACGCTCTCGGCGCGGGCGGGAACAGCGATCCTCTCCAACTCCGCCGATGGCGCGCGCGAGGAGGAGGAGCGCCGCTTCGGCTTCTCCGAGGTCTTCGACCCGATCTGCTACAGCCACGAGCAGGGCGTGAACAAGCCGGATCCCGAGGCCTACCGACGAGCACTGCAGCGCATGGGCGCCGACCCGGGCGACGTGCTGTTCATCGACGACCATCAGGTATCGGTCGACGGTGCCGAGGCAGTGGGGATCTGCGCCGTGCGACACCTCGACAACGCGACCACCATCGCCGCGATCGAGGAGTTCCTGCGGCCGTGACGTGAATCGTCACGGCCGCAGCATCACAGCTCGACGGCCGCCGCGACGCCGAGGTCGTCGTCGTAGTCGTGGTCCTTGGTCTCGGGGGAGAGGATCAGCGCGATGAACGTGAGCACACCCATCGCGGACAGGTACAGACCCACCAGCCACGGAGCGCCGCCGGCCACCTCCCACAGCTTCAGCGCGATGAGCGGGGCCACTGCCGCGCCGAGGATCGACGAGACGTTGTAGGCGATCGCCGACCCCGTGTAGCGCACGTTGGTCGGGAACAGCTCGGGAAGCAGAGCGCCCATCGGGCCGAACGTCGCTCCCATCAGCATGAACCCGAACACGAGGAACGCCTGGGTGAGCGCACCCGTGAACTTCGGGTCGACGGCCGGCAGGAGGAAGGCGTTGAACGTGAGACCGAACACGATGATGGTTCCGGTGACCCACAGCAGCAGCTTCCGTCGGCCGACCGCATCGGCGATGGGCCCGGAGAGCAGCGTGAAGATGCCGAAGAACACCACGCCGATGATCTGCATCAGCACGAAGTCGGTGTAGCCGAAGCCGAGACCGGGATAGAACTGGGCCGCGAACTTGATCGGGTCGAACGGGGCGCCGGTCGCCTCGGCAGCGGCCTTCGCGGCGGCGGTGGCGGTCTCGAGCGAGGCGGCCTTGGTTCCGTAGGCGAGGGTGAAGTTCGTCATCAGGTAGAACAGCACGTACGTCGCCAGCATGATGAACGTGCCGAGGATGAGCTGCTTCCAGTGGTGACGGAACACGGTCGCGAGCGGGAGCTTGCGGATCACGCCCTTCGTCTCCGCCTTCTTGAAGGTGTCGGACTCGACGAGCTTGAGCCGCACCCACAGGCCGATGATGACCATCACTGCGGAGAACAGGAAGGGGATGCGCCAGCCCCAGGAGAGGAACGCCTCGGACTTCAGGACCGGGTTCTCGGCGTGCGGCAGCAGCCAGTTGATCGCGAGGAAGAGGAAGTTGGCGATGATGAAGCCCAGCGGCGCGCCCAGCTGCGGGAAGGTGCCGTACCAGGCGCGCTTGCCCTTCGGCGCATTCTCGGTGGCGACCAGTGCCGCGCCCGACCACTCGCCGCCGAGCGCGAAGCCCTGAGCGAGTCGCAGGATCAGCAGCAGCAGGGCGGCCCACCACCCGATGTCCTGGTAGGTCGGCAACAGGCCGATCACGAAGGTCGCGATGCCCATCGTCAGCAGTGATGCCACGAGTGTGGCCTTGCGCCCGAACTTGTCGCCGAAGTGGCCGAAGACCACCGCGCCGATCGGACGGGCGACCATCGCCGCACCGAACACCGCGAACGAGGAGAGGAGCGAGGTGGTGTCGTCGCCGGTGGGGAAGAACAGCACCGGGAACACGAGCACGGCCGCCGTCGCGTACGCGTAGAAGTCGTAGAACTCGATCGTGGTGCCGACCAGGCTCGCGGTGATGACGCGCGAGCGAGGATTCGCGGGCGCAGTGGCAGTACTCATGAAGCTCCTCCGATCGAGTCCCCGGTATACCGGGGGACCCGGGCGAGTTTACGCCTTCCTGAGTGTTTGCTGTGCGCGTGTTTCGCGTGTCATCTCGGACTATTCCTCCGTGTCGCCGAGCGCGGGGGCTCCGACGAAGACGGCGCGCGGCTGCAGCACGTCTTCGAGCTCCAGCACGACGAGGTGATTGGCGCCCGCTCGGGTGACGGGTGCGGGCACGGCGAGCGTGCGCTGCGGGCCGTTGCGCCAATATCGACCGAGGAAGAATCCGTTCACGAACGCGTAGCCCTTGCTCCATGATGCGGTGTCGACGAAGAGATCCGCAGGGGCATCCAGGGAGAACTCGGCCGTCCACGCGGTGGGACCGACCTCCCGGCCGCGCTCGCGGCCGCCGTCCGCATCGATCTCCGCGGCGATCTCGGCGACATCCAGGGTCGTCGCTCGCCAGCCCGTCACGGGCGCACCGTCGAGGGTGATCTCGCCGATCAGCCCCTTCTCCTCGCCCAGGCGACGGTCGTAGTTCACGCGCCCCTGATCCTCGACGAGGATGCGGAGGCTACGGCCATCCGGGATCCGGATCGCGCGGTCGTGCCGAGTGCGGGCGAGTGTGCCGACGGGGTGACCGTCGACGCTCACCCAAGCCAGGTCGCGCACGTCGTTGACGACGAGGAGCCCTCCCGCTCCCGCCGGCAGCTCGGTGTCGTAACGTACGAGGGCGCTCAGATGTCCGAGCTCGTCGAAGGTCTGCGGCAGGGCGGTGGTCGGCGCGGCCGCTGCGACATCGGTCCACGGTCCCGCCGCTCGAAGCGGAACCTCGAACGCGGGGGAGGCCTCGGCCGCCGCGGGCACCTCGTCGGGCACCGGCGCGTAGCGGGCGATCACCTCGCGGAAGGCGAAGAACTTCTCTGTCGGGTTCCCCGTCTCATCGAGCGGGGCGTCGTAGTCGTAGGAGGTCACCAGGGGCAGGTAGCGCCCCTTGTCGTTCGCGCCGTTGGTCAGCCCGAAGTTGGTGCCGCCGTGGAACATGTAGATGTTGACCGAGGCGCCGGCCGCCAGCAGCTCGTCGAGGTCGGCGGCGGCCGCGGCGACATCGGTCGTGTGATGCACGCCGCCCCACCAGTCGAACCATCCGTCCCAGAACTCCGCGCACATCAGCGGACCCGTGGGCTGGTGGCGGCGCAGGGTGGCGAGCCGTTCGGTGCTCCGGGAGCCGAAGGATCCGGTCTTGTGCAGCCCGGGGAGGCTTCCGTCGCTCAGCATCCGATCGACGGGCTGATCGACGGTCGTCAGCGGAACGGTGATCCCGGCATCGCGAGTCGTGGTCACCAGTGACTCGAGATAGGCGCGGTCGGCGCCGTAGGCGCCGTACTCGTTCTCGATCTGCACCAGGATCACCGGCCCACCGTGGTCGATCTGCCGCGGTGCGACGATGTCGTACACGCGGCGCAGGTAGGCGGTCACCTCGGCGAGGAAGGCCGGAGCGGAGGAGCGCAGTCCTTCGACGCTGCCCGTGAGCCACACCGGCAGCCCGCCGTTGTGCCACTCGGCGCAGATGTAGGGGCCGGGGCGCACGATCGCATCCATGCCCTCCGCCTGCACCAGGTCGAGGAATCGTCCGAGGTCGTTCCCTCCGCTCGCGTCCCACTCACCCCGCCGAGGTTCGTGCGCGTTCCAGGCGACGTAGGTCTCGATCGTGTTCAGTCCCATCAGTCGGGCTTTGCGGATGCGGTCGCGCCACTGGTCGGGGTGCACGCGGAAGTAGTGGATGGCGCCGGAGATCACCTGGTGCGGCTGTCCGTCGCGGAGGAAGTCGGTGTCGCCGAGGGAGAAGGAGGTCACGTGTCGTGGTGCTTTCGATGAGGCGGGCGGAGCCGGCCCGGCGGGGACCGGGCCGGCTCAGCCGCGGGTTCACTTGTTGACGCTGAAGCCCTGGGAGTTGCCGTACTCGACCAGCGCGTCCTGCCAGGCGGTGAGGCCCTCGTTCAGGTCGGTGCCGTTCTGGTACGACTGGCCGACGGTGTCGCCGAAGATGCTGTTCCCGTACACCTGGTAGGGCAGGTAGCTCCAGCCCTCGACCACGTCATCGGCCGCGGCCGCGAGGACCTCGTTGATCTTCTGGCCGCCGAAGTACTCCGGCGCCTCGGCGAGGAACTCCGTGCTGGACAGCTCCGCGGTCGTCGACGGGAATCCGCCGGACTCGAGGGCGATCGAGATGCTCTCCTCGGAGTTGTTCAGCCACCACAGGAAGCCCGCCGCCAGCTCCGGGTTCTTGCTCTGCTTCGTGACGGCCTGCCCGCCCCCGCCGTTCTCCGCGCTCGCCGGGGAACCGTCGTACGTCGGCATCGGCGCGACGCGCCAGTCTCCGGCGCCGTCGGGGGCACCGGAGATGAGGTTCGCGGGCATCCACGCGCCGATCACGAGGCTCGCCAGGCTGCCGTCGCCGAGGGCGCGGAACCATTCGTCGCTCCAGCTGCCGTACGGGGCCAGCAGGTCTTCCTCGACGAGGCGGTTCCAGTTCTCGGTCCACTTCTTCGAGCCGGTGTCCTGCAGGTCGATCGTGACGTCGGTGCCGGAGGTCTCGAACGGCTTTCCCCCGGCCTGCCAGATCATCGAGGTCGCGAAGCCCGCATCTCCCGTGTCGTTGGTGATGTACGCGTCGGGGTTCGCCGCGTGGATCGCCTTGGCGGCCTCGTAGTACTCGTCCCAGGTGGTGGGGACGGCGACACCGGCCGCATCGAACACGGTCTTGTTGTAGAACAGGGCCATGGGGCCGGAATCCTGCGGCAGACCGTAGATCGCGTCGCCGTCGGTGACGGAGTTCCAGGTGGAGGCGGTGTAGTCGTCCTCGAAGTCGGCGAACCCGTACTGCGACAAGTCGGTGAAGGCGTCCGTCAGCGCGAACTGCGGGAACGCGTAGTACTCGATCTGCACGACGTCCGGAGCGCCGGAGCCCGCCTTGATGGCGTTCTGCAGCTTGGTGTACTCCTCGTTGTTGGTGCCGGCGTTCACCAGCTTGACCTTGACGTTCGGGTACTCCTCCTGGAAGGCCTCGACCTGGGCCTCGGCCGACGGTGTCCACGACCAGTACGTGATCTCACCGCCCTTCTCGAGCGCCGCCTCGACGGAGTCGAACGAGCCGGAACCCGTGTTGCCGGAGCCGGCGTCGCCGCCGGTGCTGCATCCGGCCAGCGCCAGCGCTGCCACGGTTCCTGCGGCGAGCACCGCGAGGGTGCGCCGCGTCGGGGAGGGAAGGTGCTTCATTGCTGTGTCCTTTCGGGAGGTGCGGTCCAGCGTCGGATCGCAGAGGTGATGCAGGGGGTACGGGGAGCTATTGCTTGACGCTTCCCGCGGTGAGACCTGACTGCCAGAAGCGCTGCAGCAGCAGGAAGGCGATGACGATCGGGATGATCGTGAGCAGCGAGCCCATGATCACGAGGTTGTAGATGGGCTGGGACCCCGCGCCGATGGCCTGGGCGCTCCACTGGTTCAAGCCGACCGTGAGCGGATACCAGGCGGGGTCCGAGAGCATGATCAGGGGCAGGAAGTAGTTGTTCCAGGTGGCGACCACCGTGAACAGCGCGACCGTCACGATGCCGGGCGCGAGCAGCCGCATCGAGATCGTGAAGAACGTGCGGAACTCTCCTGCGCCGTCGATGCGGGCCGCCTCGAGCAGCTCGGTCGGCACCGACTCCGACGCGAACACCCAGATCAGGTACAGACCGAAGGGACTGATGAGGGACGGGATGATCACCGCCCACGGCGTGTTCGTCAGTCCGAGCTCGCTGAACAGCAGGAAGGTCGGGACCGCGAGGGCGGTGCCGGGCACCGCCACGGCGCCCAGGACCACGGCGAACACCGCACGGCGTCCGGGGAAGCGGAACTTCGCGAGTCCGTAGCCGGCCATGGTGGCGAGCAGCGCCGCGCCCCCGGCGCCGACCACGACGTACAGGAGGGTGTTCCCGAGCCAGCGCAGGAAGATGCCGTCGCGATACGAGAACGTGGCGACCAGGTTGTCGAAGAATGCGAAGTCGTCGGCGAACCACAGTCCGAACGAGCTGAAGAGTCCCGCCTGCGTCTTGGTCGAACTGAACAGCAGCCACACCAGGGGCACGAGCGTATACAGCGCATAGAGGATCATGACGATCAGCAGGGTGTTCGACGTGCGCGGCTTCAGCGGATCGTGGCGCCGGTGCGCGGGGCGGGCGAGGGGGAGTGCCATGTCAGCGCACCTCCGACTTCGAGCCGCGCAGCTGCACGACGTAGGCGATGACCGCGGTGATGACGCCCATGATGATGGCGATCGTCGCGGCGTAGTTGAACTGCTGCCCCGCGAACGACAGGTTGTACGCGTACATGTTCGGCGTGAAGAACGTCGTGATCACGTTCGGGGCCAGGGGGCGCAGGATGTTGGGCTCGTTGAAGAGCTGGAAGCTGCCGATGATCGAGAAGATCGTGGCGATCACGAGCGCTCCGCGCACGGACGGGATCTTGATCGAGAAGATCGTGCGCCACGCCCCGGCGCCGTCGAGGGAGGCCGCCTCGTACATATCGGTCGGGATGGTCTTGAGCGACGAGTAGAAGATCAGCATGTTGTAGCCGACGAACTCCCAGGTGACGATGTTGCCGATCGAGACCAGCATCCACTCCTTGGCGAACGGCGTGATCGCATCGACGCCGAGGATGTCGTTGATGTTGCTCGTGAGGCCGAACTGGTCGCCGTAGATGTAGCCCCACATCAGCACCGCCACCACGGCCGGCACCGCGTAGGGCAGGAAGATCAGGATGCGGAAGAACGACGCTCCGCGCAGGCGGGCGCTGTCGAGGGCGAGGGCGGCGCCGAGGGCCAGGATCAGCATGATCGGCACCTGCACGACGAGGAAGACCAGTACGCGGCCGAACGCCTCCCAGAACTGCGGGTCGCTCAGGGCGCGGACGTAGTTGTCGAGCCCCACGAACGCGGTGCCGCCGATGAGCTTCTCCTGGAAGAAGCTCAGGTACAGCGCATAGGCGAGCGGCGTCAGGAACACCAGGGCGAACACGACCATGAACGGGCCGACGAAGGCCCATCCCCTCCAGTCGCGCTTGTCGCGGCGCCGGATGCCGGGGGCACCCGGGGCTGCGGGGATTTCAGTCGTCATCGACGAGTCCTTCTTACGTTTCGGGCGCACCGTGCGCCGTGTGTCAACGTCAACATATTGGACCGACTGGTAGTGTGTCAACGTCAACATATGAGGGGATGGGTGATCGTGACCCCGGAGCATCCGACAGAGACGTCGACGCGTCGACGTGAGCCCTCGATGGAAGACGTGGCCCGCGAGGCCGGCGTCTCCGGCCAGACCGTGTCGCGCGTCGTCAATGCCAGGGGTTACGTCGGTGCCGCCACGCGCGAGCGTGTCGAGGCCGCCATGCACAGTCTGGGGTACCGGCCGAACAGCGCCGCCCGCGCACTCCGGTCAGGGCGATTCCGCACGATCGGCGTCGTGATGTTCTCGTTCAGCTCTTACGGGAACCAGCGCACGCTCGATGCGATCGCCGTGCGCGCCGCCCAGCTCGGCTACGCGCTCACTCTCATCCCCGTCGAGTCGAGCGCGGGCGAGACCGTGGCCGGTGCGTTCCGTCGGCTGGAGGAGCACGCGGTCGACGGCATCATCATCGTGATCGAGGCGCATCAGCTCGACGAGGCCGACATCGAGATCCCCGAGGCGCTTCCCGTCGTGTTCGTCGACTCGAACCGCACGGCGACGCATCCGTTCGTCGATACCGATCAGGCGCAGGGCGCTCGGCTCGCGACCGAGCACCTGCTCGAACTCGGTCACGACACCGTGTGGCACGTCACCGGCCCCGCGCGCTCCTACTCCGCCGAGCGCCGCCGTGAAGCGTGGCGGGAGACGCTCGAGACGCACGGGCGTACGGTCCCGGAGCCGCTGGCGGGGGACTGGACCGCGTCGTCCGGCTACGCAGCCGGTCTCGAACTGCGTGCGATCGACGGTGTCACCGCGGTGTTCGTGGCGAACGACCAGATGGCGATCGGCGTGCTGCGTGCGTTCCGAGAGATCGGGCTCGACGTGCCGCGAGACGTGAGCATCGTCGGGTTCGACGGACTGCCCGATGCGGCACAGCTCTGGCCGCCGCTGACGACCGTGCAGCAGCACCCGGAGCGCGTGGGCGCGCTCGCGGTGGACGCGCTGCTCGCCGAGCTCGACGGTGTCGAGCGTCAGCAGACCCCGCTCGTCGGTACCGAACTCATCGTGCGGGCGAGCACGGCGGCGCCGCGGACGCGCTGACGGCTCAGCGCCAGATCGCGGCGATCGCGGCGTTTACGGCGGTGAGGATGCCGACGAGCCAGAACACCGCCGGCGGGATGGCCGCACCGCGGCGCTGACGACCCAGGCCGATGCCGAGCAGGGCGCCGATGATGAGCAGGATCACGAGCTTGACGCCGATCTTGACGTAGTTGAGCTCGTAGGAGATGCCCCACGGCGCCGCGAGCGCGAGGCCCGCGACCGCGGCGATCGCCATGCCGATGTTCATCAGGCGCGTGAACTCACGCTTTCCGCCGAACGCCTGCGCGGCCCAGGAGCCGAAGAGCACGGCGAATCCGATGAGGTGGACGAACAGCACGATATGACGGAGGGTCTCCATGCCCTCACCGTACGAGTGAGGCGAGGTCCAGCGCTAGCAAGGGCAGGCTGACCTCAGCCGCGCAGCTCCCGTGTCACGAGGGCTGTGCGCAGGGCGGCGTCAGCTGCTTCGGCGCCCTTGTCCTCCTTGGAGCCCTCCAGGCCCGCACGGTCGAGACCCTGCTGCTCGTCGTCGAGGGTGAGCACGCCGAAGCCGACGGGCTTGCCGGCGTCGAGGGCGACGCGGGTGAGGCCATCGGTGGTCGCTGCCGACACGTACTCGAAGTGCGGTGTGCCCCCGCGGATGATCACGCCGAGTGCGACGACGGCATCCGCCCCGCCGGCGAAGGCCGCCTGGGCGGCGATCGCGAGTTCGAACGAGCCGGGCACGCGCACCAGTCGGTGCGTGGCCCGGGCCGCGTCCAGCACGCGCTCCGCACCGGCGATCAAGCCGTTCGAGATCGTCTCGTGCCACGTTCCGGCCACGATGACGACGTTCAGACCGCGTCCGTCGATGGTGCCGATCTCGGGTGCTCCTGCGCCGCTCATTTGTCGTCCTCTCCGTGGGCGAGCGCCTCTGCGAGTTCCGCTTCGCCGATGATGTGACCCATCCGGTCACGCTTGGTCTCCAGGTACTGATGGTTGTTGGGTCCCACACCGACGATCAGCGGCACCTGCTCGACGACGTCGAGGCCGAGCTCGCGCAGCTGCGCGACCTTGTCGGTGTTGTTCGTCAGCAGGCGCACCTTCGACACGCCCAGGTCGGAGAGGATGCCGGCCGCCGCTGCGTAGTCGCGGGCATCGGCCGGCAGCCCCAGCGCGAGGTTGGCGTCGACCGTGTCGAGCCCCTCCTCCTGCAGGCTGTAGGCGCGCAGCTTGTTGATGAGGCCGATCCCTCGACCCTCGTGACCGCGCATGTAGATGACGATCCCGCCTTCCTTCTCGATCGCGTCGAGGGCGGAGTCGAGCTGCGGGCCGCACTCGCATTTGAGCGAGCCGAACGCCTCGCCGGTCAGGCACTCCGAGTGCACCCGCACGAGCGCGGTCTCGCCGAGTTCGCCCGAGACGACGGCGATGTGGTCGGTGCCGGTGATGCGGTCCTTGTAGGCGAGGAAGCGGAAGGTGCCGTGCGTGGTGGGCACGGTGGCGTCGGCGCGCAGGCTCACGCGACGGCCGCGATGCGCATTCGGGGTGGCGCCCTCGGGATCGATCTCGTTGAGGTGGGCGATCAGCTGCTCGATCGTGATGACCGGCACGCCGTCGCGCGCACCGAGCTCGATCAGGCCGGGCAGCCGCATCATGCTGCCGTCCTCCGCCACGACCTCGGCGATCGCGCCGACGGGGCGGAGACCGGCGAGCTTCATGAGTTCGACCGCGGCCTCGGTGTGGCCACTGCGCTCGCGCACTCCGCCGTCGACCGCCCGCAGCGGCAGCACATGGCCGGGCCGGATGATGCTGGTCGACGTGGACTCCGGGTTCGACAGCACGTTCAGCGTGTGGGCGCGGTCGTGGGCACTGATGCCGGTCGTGACCCCCTGCGCGGCGTCGACACTCACCGTGTATGCGGTCGAGCGGGCGTCTTCGCTGGCGGCGACCATCGGCGGCAGGTTCAGGTGATCGGCGAGATCGGCGGGCATCGGGGCGCAGATGAAGCCCGACGACCAGCGCACGGTCCACGCCACCCACTCGGGCGTCGCGAGCTCTGCCGACAGGATGACATCGCCTTCGTTCTCGCGGTTCTCGTCGTCGGCGACGAGGACGGGGCGCCCGGCGCGCAGCGCCTCCAGGGCTTCGGCGATGGTGGAAAGGCTCATCGCGAGCCTCCTTCCGGTGCGGCGCGGAACGCGAGCAGGCGCTCGACGTGCCGGGCGAGGATGTCGGTCTCCAGGTTCACGCGGTCGCCGACGGCGCGGACGCCGAGCGTGGTCGCGGCGAGGGTCTCGGGGATCAGCGAGACCTCGAACCAGGGGGAGGGGTCTGCAGGGGCGCTGACGGCGCTCACGGTCAACGAGGTGCCGTCGACCGAGATCGACCCCTTGTCGACCACGAGCGGGGCGAGGTCGAGGGGCAGGCTGATCCGCAGCACGCTCCACTGCGCGCCGGGGCGCACCTCGAGCACGTCGCCGGTGCCGTCGACGTGGCCCTGCACGATGTGACCGCCGAGACGGGCGCCGACCGGCATCGCCTTCTCGATGTTCACGCGGGTTCCGACCGTCGCCGACCCGATCGCGGCGACGTCGAGCGTCTGCTTCATCACGTCGGTGTCGAAGGTGTCGGCGGTCGACCCCACCACGGTGAGGCACACACCCGAGACAGCGATGGACTCGCCGTGCACGGCGTCCGCTGCGGCCCGGGGCGCGCGGACGGTCAGGCGCCAGCCGTCACCCGCGGGGGCGATCGCGGTGATCTCGCCCATCTCCTCGATGATTCCGGTGAACATCAGGCAGCTCCTTCGTTCTGCGGGTCTTCCGCGGGATCGGTGGCGTGCGCGGGGTGCGCGATCGCGAGCAGGTCGTCTCCGAGGGGAAGCCACTCGTCGACGGTCAGACGTCGGGCCTCGTCGATGGAACCGACACCGATGTCGGTCAGGGCGAGTCGGCTGCCGCCGAGCAGCACCGGGGCGATGTAGGCGAGCACGCGATCGGCGAGCCCCGCCTCGATGAAGGCGCTGGCGAGCGTCGGGCCGCCCTCCACGAACAGGCTCTGCACGCCGCGGGTGTGCAGGTCGGCCACCACCGCACGCAGATCGCGGGTGTCGAAGAACAGCGGGGTGTGGGGATGCCGGTGCACAGCGGCGTCGGACGGGGTGGGCCGGGAGCCGATGACGACCGGGATCGGCTGGTGCGGCAGCAGGGCGTCGCCGTCACGGGCGGTGAGGGCGGGGTCGTCGGCCAGCACCGTTCCGGTACCGACCGCGATCGCGTCGGCCTCCGCACGTCGGCGGTGCACGTCGGCGCGTGCGGCGGGCCCCGTGATCCACTGGCTCGATCCGTCGGCGGCGGCCGCGCGGCCGTCCAGGCTCTGCGCCCACTTGACAGTGACATGGGGGCGACCGAGTCGCTGGGCGGTCAGCCATCCGGCGATGAGCGCGTGTGCGGCGTCCGCCTGCTCACCCGACTCGACGTCGACGCCTGCGGACCGCAGGCGTTCCGCCCCGCCGCCTGATGCGACGCCGGGATCGTCGAGCGCGTACACCACGCGTGCGACGCCCGCGTCGATGAGAGCGACGGCGCAGGGGCCCGTGCGGCCGGTGTGGTTGCAGGGTTCGAGGGTCACGACGGCCGTCGCTCCTCGCGCCTCGCCGGGGGCGAGCTTCGAGAGCGCGTCGACCTCTGCGTGGGGGGTGCCGGCGCCGTGGTGCCAGCCCTCGGCGATGACCCTGCCGTCGGGGGAGAGGAGGACCGCGCCGACCTGCGGGTTCGCCCCGCGCGGTCCACGGGCGGCGAGGTGGAGCGCGCGATCCATCGCGTGGCGCTCTGCCGCGTTCACTGCCATCCGTCGTCCTCCTCTGAGGCTCCGGGTTCAGACAGGGGTGGCGGAACGGACGCACGAATGCGTCTCGTGCTGCCTCCCTTCCGGACTAGCGAGGTCGCCCTCGCATCACCGTCGGTCCCGGAATTCCACCGGATCGGCATCCCGATCTCTCGAGACGCTCGCGGACTGTCACCGCCGGTTCGGATTCCCACCGACCCCGGAGCACGTTGTTGTTCTGAGTGTACTCAACGCGTTCGGGCGCATTTCATTCCGCGACAGATCATTCCGCGACAGACGACTTCACCGTGCGGCGCGTCCGCCGTCACTTCAGCAGTCGGGAGAGGCGGCGGTCGGCGAGTACCTTGCCACCGGTCTGGCAGGTGGGGCAGTACTCGAGCGAGCGGTCGGCGAAGAACACGCTGCGGACCGTGTCTCCGCACACCGGGCAGGCCTCTCCTCGACGCGCGTGCACCCGCATGCCGCGGCGCTTGGCATCCTTCAGGTCCGCCGGCGGTTTGCCGGAGGCTTGGGCGACCGCCTCTGTCAGCGTCTCGCGCATGGCCCCGAACAGGCGGTCGATCTCGGCGTCGTCGAGCTTTCCGGCGATCGCATACGGTGACATGCGCGCGGCATGCAGGATCTCGTCCGAGTACGCGTTGCCGATGCCCGCGATCACCGCCTGATCACGCAGCAGCCCCTTGATCTGCATACGCCGATCCTCGAGCAGGGCGGCGAACGCCTCGCGCGTGAACGCGGGGTCGAGGGGGGCGGGGCCGAGCCGGGCGATGCCGGGCACCTCCTGCGGATCGCGCACCACGTACACGGCGAGCGACTTCTTGGTCCCCGCTTCCGTGAGGTCGAAACCGCTGCCGTCGTCGAGGGCGATCCGCAGGGCGATGGGGGACTTGCCCGGTTTGATGAGCGTGGTCGGGAGCGTCTCGTACCAGCGCAGCCACCCGGCCTTCGCGAGGTGGAACACCAGGTGCAGCTCGTCGCCGCAGGAGAGCACGACGAACTTGCCCAGACGCGCGGATGCGGTGATCGTGGCTCCCTGGAGGGCGTTGATCGGAGGATCGTAGGTCTTCAACGCGGCGATCGCCGAGACGGTCGCGCGCGTGATGGTGCGCCCGACGGCGCGTTCGGCGAGAAAGGTGGTCAGGCCCTGGACTTCCGGCATCTCCGGCATGTGTTCATCCTGTCATCGGGCGCCGACACTGTCACCCGGTGGGCGCGTCCCTCAGAGGATCGGCCAGTCGACCGGCGTGCGGTCGTCCCCGGGGAGGAGGCCGGCCATCCAGCCGTCGTCGCGCCCGCGCGGGCTCGTCAGCGCCTGCCGCTGCAGGCCCTCGTAGCGGAAGCCGAGGGCCCGGGCGGCGCGGGCCGAGGGGATGTTCCCCGCGACGGCCTGCCAGCGGATGCGGACGAGCCGGAGTCCGACGAAGCCCCAATCGATCACGGCCGCTGCTGCTTCGGTGAGATATCCGCGGCCCCGTGCGCGGGCCGTCACCCAGTAGCCCAGCTCTGCGGTCGCGCCCGTGAAGTGATCGGTCATGTTGTGAAGACCGATCATGCCCACGAGCTCGCCGTCTGCATACATGCCCCAGACGACCTCGGAACCGGCGTCCCACTGCGCGGTCGACAGACGCACGAACTGCGCGGCGTCCTCGCGGGTGTACGGACTCGGCACGGTGGTCCAGCGCGGGATCTCCGGATCCTGGCACGCTTCGGTGATCGCGTCGATGTCCGCCTCCGTCGGGGCGTGCAGGACGAGTCGGGGCGTGGTGAGGGCGACGGATTCCATCCCGACAGCCTAGGCAGGCTGGCGTTCCTCGACGGGCGTGGCGGCCGGAGTGTCCGTGGGCGCGACTAGTCTTGTCCGGTGACTGTTCCGGGGATTCTGCGCGCCTTGGAAGAGGCGTCTCTGTACCGTGACGCCCTCAGCTGGGCGCGCACCGACGCCGACCTCGGCCTGGTCGACGGGCTCGACGCCCCGGCGCTCGCCGGCCTGCTCGAGAAGAGGGCGGCGGCGGGACACCCGGCCGCCCTCCTCGCCGTCGTCCCCACCGGGAGGCGGGCGGAGAGCCTCGCGCTGGCGATGCACGCCTACCTGCCCGACGCCGACATCCTCACGTTCCCCGCCTGGGAGACGCTGCCGCACGAGCGGCTCAGCCCGAGCCCGGACACGGTCGGTCAGCGTCTGCAGACGCTGCGCCGGATCGCGGAGTGGTCGGGCGACCACCCGCTCGTCGTCGTCGCGTCCGTGCGGGCCGCGCTCCAGCCGATCGCCGGCAACCTGGGCGAGATCGCCCCGCTCGAACTCGGCGTCGGCAGCCGGGGGCACGAACTCGACCGCGTGGTCGAGCAGCTGGTCGAACGGGCGTACTCCCGCGTCGACATGGTGTCGCGGCGCGGCGAGTTCGCGGTGCGCGGCGGCATCCTCGACGTCTTCCCTCCCACGTCGGAGCACCCCTATCGCGTCGAGTTCTTCGGCGACGAGATCGACCAGATCCGTGCGTTCTCCGTCGCGGACCAGCGCTCCCTTCCGGGCGATGTCACGGGCGTCGACCTGCCGCCCACCCGCGAGCTGCTGCTCACCGCCGAGGTCCGCGATCGGGCCCGCGCACTCGTCGGCGGCTTCCCCGCGATCTCGGGCATGCTCGAGAAGATGGCCGAGGGCATCCCGGTCGAAGGCATGGAGTCGCTGCTCCCCGCGGTCGCCGGACCCTTGAAGTCGCTGGCCGAGTACCTGCCGGCGGGAAGCGCCACGGCGGTCATCGATCCCGAGCGATCGAGTGCGCGCGCCATCACCCTGGGCGACACCAACCGCGAGTTCCTCGACGCCGCCTGGAGCGCCGCCACCTCCGGCGCCTCCGCGCCCATCGATCTGGGGGCCGGTGACTTCCTGACCATCGCCGAGCTGCGCGAGGTCGTGCGCGACCGGGGCGGGGTGTGGTGGCGGCTCAGCCCGTTCGGTGCCGGGCTCGGTGAGGGCGATGCGGAGGCCACCAACCTCGGCGCCGCCGTCATCCCCTCCTTCCACGGCAACGTCGACGGCGCGATCTCGTTCGTCGAGGCGAAGGTGACCGACGGCTGGCGGGTGGTCGTGATCGCCGCCGGTCACGGTCTGGTCGATCGCGCACGCGACGTGCTCGCCGACCGCGGCCTGGCCGCCCGGGTGGTCGAGACGCTCACCGACGCACCGGAGGGCGGTGTCGCGACCCTCGTCACCGGATCCGTCGAAGCCGGCTTCCAGGTGGCCGAGGCGAAGCTCGCCGTCCTCACCGACAACGAGTTCTACGGCCGGACCATCGGCGGCGATCAGCGTGTCGTCAAGAAGCTCGCCTCGCGGCGCAAGAACGTGGTCGACCCGCTGCAGCTCAAGCAGGGCGACTTCGTGGTGCACGCCACCCACGGCATCGGCCGCTTCGTCGAGATGACCCAGCGCGAGGTGTCCACCGGCGGGCGCAACGCCACCAAGTCGATCCGCGACTACCTCGTTCTCGAGTACGCGCCGTCCAAGCGCGGCTACCCGGGCGACAAGCTGTTCGTGCCGACGGATCAGCTCGATCTGCTCTCGAAGTACGTCGGCGGCGAGGCCCCGACGCTCTCGAAGATGGGCGGCAGCGACTGGTCGCAGGCCAAGGGCAAGGCGCGCAAGGCCGTGCGCGACATCGCGGTCGAGCTCGTGAAGCTCTACTCCGCGCGCATGAGCGCGAAGGGCCACGCGTTCGGCCCGGACACCCCGTGGCAGCGCGAGTTGGAAGAGGCGTTCCCGTTCGCGGAGACACAGGACCAGCTGCAGACGATCGACGAGATCAAGGCCGACATGGAACGGCCCATCCCGATGGACCGGCTGCTCTCGGGCGACGTCGGCTTCGGCAAGACCGAGGTCGCGGTCCGTGCGGCGTTCAAGGCGATCCAGGACGGCAAGCAGGTCGCGATGCTCGTGCCGACGACGCTGCTGGTGAAGCAGCACCTCGAGACGTTCACCGAGCGCTTCGCCGGCTTCCCTGTCAAGGTGCGGCCCTTGTCGCGCTTCCAGACCGACAAGGAGGCGCGTCTCACTCTGCAAGGCCTGCTCGAGGGCTCGGTCGACATGGTGATCGGCACCCACCGCATCCTCACCGACCAGGTGATGTTCAAGGACCTCGGCCTGATGATCATCGACGAGGAGCAGCGGTTCGGCGTCGAGCACAAGGACGCGCTCAAGAAGATGAAGACCAACGTCGACATCCTCGCCATGAGTGCCACGCCGATTCCGCGCACGCTCGAGATGGCGGTCACCGGCATCCGGGAGATGTCCACGCTGGCGACCCCGCCGGAGGACCGGCACCCGATCCTCTCGTTCGTCGGCCCGCGCAGCGACAAGCAGATGGCCGCGGCGATCCGTCGCGAGATCCTGCGCGAAGGGCAGATCTTCTTCGTGCACAACCGGGTGCAGTCGATCCAGCGCGTCGCGAGCGAGCTCGCCGAACTCGTCCCCGAGGCCCGGATCGCGGTCGCGCACGGACAGATGGGCGAGCACCAGCTCGAGCAGGTCGTCGACGACTTCTGGGAGCGCAAGTTCGACGTGCTCGTCTCGACGACCATCATCGAGACGGGTCTCGACATCGCGAACGCGAACACGATCATCATCGACCGCGCCGACAAGTACGGACTCAGTCAGCTGCACCAGCTGCGTGGCCGCGTCGGACGAGGGCGCGAGCGCGCCTACGCGTACTTCCTGTACGACGAGATGAAGCCGCTGAGCGAGACCGCGGCCGACCGTCTGCAGACCATCGCGGTCAACAACGACCTGGGCTCCGGCATGCAGGTCGCGCTGAAGGACCTCGAACTGCGCGGGGCGGGCAACCTGCTCGGCGCCGAACAGGCCGGACACATCGCGGGCGTCGGATTCGACCTGTACCTGCGCATGATCGGCGAGGCCGTGGCGACGTTCCGCGGGGACGAGGTCGAGACCGGGCAGGAGCTGCGCCTGGAACTGCCCCTGGACGCGCGCATCCCCGAGTACTACATCGACAGCGAGCGGCTGCGGCTCGAGGCCTACCAGAAGCTCTCCGCCGCCTCGGCGGCGACCGCCAAGGATGAGGCGATCGATCTGGTCGTCGAAGAGCTCGTCGACCGCTACGGCACGCCGCCCGAAGAGGTCGAAGGCCTGTTGGCGATCTCGCGTCTGCGCCGTCGCGCTGCCCGGGTCGGGCTGACCGACGTCGTCGTGATGGGCTCGAACCTGCGCATCGCGCCCGCGCGGCTCGAAGACTCGATCAAGGTGCGGCTGCAGCGGCTCTACCCGAAGGCGAAGCTCGTGGCCGGGGGAGAGGCGCTGGTCGTGCCGATGCCCACCGTCCCCGCGGCGGTCGGGGTGGGTCTCGAGCCGCTCCCCGACGCACAGCTGCTCGAGTGGGTCGGGCAGCTGTTCACCGCGATCTTCCCCGAGCCGGCCAAGACCGAGTAGCGCGCGACGGGGGGCCGCGGTACTAGTCTGGCCGCATGTTGTACGAGCACCTCGGGGCTCGGCCCCGCGTCCATGACACCGCCGTCATCGCCCCCACCGCCGTCGTCTCCGGAGATGTGGAGATCGGGCCGGGCTGCCAGGTGCTGCACGGCGCCGTCATCACCGCCGAGGGTGGGGCGATCACGCTCGGCGAGCACGTCATCGTGATGGAGAATGCGCTCATCCGGGCGACGGCGGCGAATGCGGTGCACATCGGGTCGCACACCCTGATCGGCACGCTGTCGAGCATCGCCGGTGCGACGGTGGGAGACGAGACGTTCCTCGCCTCGGGGTCGCGGCTGTTCAACGGCTCGCTGATCGGGCCGCGCTGTGAGGTGCGCGTGAACGCCATCGTGCTCCGTCGCGCCGTGCTGCCGGAGGGCACGGTCGTGCCGATCGGCTGGGTGGCGGTGGGCGACCCCGCACAGCTGTTCTCGCCGGACCGTGAGGAGGAGATCGCGGCGGCACAGCCCGATCTCGACTTCCCGGGGCACGTCTTCGGCGTCGATCGGGACACCCCCGACCTGATGGTGCAGCTGACCGAGCGCTACGGCAGCTCGCTCGCGCGGCATGCCCACGACGTGAGCCTCGACGACGCGCACCGCGGGCAGCACCGCGCATGACGGCGGGCGTGGGCCTGGTCCGTCCCGACGTCGATACGGCCGATGCCGCGCGCATCGCGCTCGAGTGCTGGGGGATGACGGCGACGGCGGAAGAGCTCGGCAGCAACCAGGACCGGAACTTCCTGCTCACGGCAGAAGACGGCACGAGGAGCGTGCTGCGGATCGACAACCCGGTGTCCGGCGACGACGAACGCGACGCCCAGCATGTCGCTCTCGAGGCCTACCGCGCTGCCGGCGTTCGCGTACCGGCAGTGCTCCCCGGCCTCGACGGTGCGCTGACCCAGCGCTGGAACGGCTTCGCCGCGCGGCGCAGTGAGTTCGCGCCGGGCGAGCCGATGGTGGGTTCCGGATATCTCGCACCCGTCGTGCTCGCGGAGTTCGGCGCGCTCGCCGCCGCCTCCGTGCGCGCGCTGGAACCGCTCCGACACCCCGGGCTGGATCGTCGGCAGATGTGGGACATGCGCGTCGCGTACGAACAGATCGATGCGCTCGCGCCGTCGATCGCCGATGCCGCACTTCGGGGACGGGTGCTGCGCGCCGCGACCAAGGCGCACGCCGCCGTCGAACCTCTCGCCGACCGGCTCCCCGTGCAGACGATCCACGGCGACCTCACGGACGACAACGTGATGGGCGAGCGGGGCGACGACGCACGGCTGCACCCGCGCACGGTGCTCGACCTCGGCGACCTCGGGCTCGGTTGGCGCGTCGCCGAACTGGCGGTGTGCGCGGCATCGATGCTGCACCACGAGCCGGAGCGGCCGCTGCGGGTGATCGAGACGATCGCGGCCTTCCATCGCCAGGTACCGCTGAGCGATGCGGAGGCGAGGGCGGCCTGGCCGCTCGTGGTGCTGCGCGCTGCCCTGCTGGTGGCGAGCGGGTGGCGTCAGCTCGAGATCGACGGGGACAACGACTACGCGCGTGAGAGGGTCGCGGGCGAGCAGGCGATCTTCGACGCCGCGACGCTGCTGCCGCTCGTCGAGATGACCGAGCACGTGCTCGCCGCGGTCGGGATCGACGCCCCGGGATTCTCCGCGCCCGAACTCGCAGGGGACGACGACGAGGCTCCGCTGCGCGCACTGCTGCCGGATCTCACCGGTCGCGTGGCCGTGATCGATCCGGGTGTCGAGTCCGCCGCCCTCGACAACGGGCGCTGGCTCGAGGAATCGGTCGAGCACGCTCTGGTCGCCGATGCATTCGACCTCGGCGCCGCTGTGGCGGTCATGCCGTACGGGGCGTTCCGCCTGACCCGCGCGACCGTCGACGAGGCGGACCCGGGGCACACCTGGGCGACCGCGACCGAACTGCATCTGCCTCCTGGCCCGCGGGTGCGGGTGGTGGCGCCGACAGAGGCACGGGTGACGCAGCGGGGCGAGATCGCCCGCTTCGCCCTCGACCTCACCGGTCCGGACGACGCCCACGAATGGGTGCTGGAGGTCTCGGGTCTCGATGCGGAGGAGCGGCGCGAGCGCCCCGTCGGTACCGGGGAGACCGTGGCGTGGCTCGCCGCGTCGTTCGAGCCGCGGCGCCTGACCGTCGGAATCCACCGCGACGATGCTCCGGAGCGCCAGGCGGACGGAGCGGCACTGATCGCCCCCGATCGGGTCGCGGCCTGGCGCCGCCTCACCGCAGATCCTGCGCCGCTGCTCGGGCTGCCCTCCTTCGCCCAGCGGGATGAATCGGCGGCGGAGCAGGCGCGCCGTGAGCGCATCTTCGCGGCGGCGCAGGAGCGCTACTACGCGCACCCGCCGCAGATCGAGCGCGGCTGGCGGCACCACCTGGTCGACACCACCGCGCGCACCTACATCGACATGGTGAACAACGTCGCCGGTCTCGGCCACGCGCATCCGAAGGTCGCGGATGCGGCGGACCGCCAGCTGCGCACCCTCGCCACGAACTCCCGGTTCCTGTTCCGCGATCTCGCGGAGTACAGCGAGCGGCTGCTCGAACTGATGCCGGAGGGCAGCGACCTCGACACCGTCCTGTTGGTCAACAGCGGCTCGGAGGCGGTCGACCTCGCGATCCGTCTGGCGCAGGCCGCGACCGGACGGCGGACGGTCGTCGCACTGCGCGAGGCGTACCACGGCTGGACCATGGCGAGCGATGCGGTCACCACCAGCGCCTACGACAATCCCTCCGCCCTCGCGACGCGCCCGGACTGGGTGCACGTGGCCGATGTCCCCAATCGCTTCCGCGGCACCTATCGAGGCTCCGACGTGGCGGGCGACTACCTCGCCGATCTCGCTGCCGATCTCGACCGGCTGCAGGACGAGGGACGAGAGGTCGCCGCGTTCCTGTGCGAGTCGATCCTCGGCAACGCGGGAGGCGTGGTGCTCCCCGACGGCTATCTGGCCGGGGCCTACGCACAGATCAGGGCGGCGGGTGGACTGTGCATCGCCGACGAGGTGCAGGTCGGATTCGGGCGGATGGGATCGACCTTCTGGGGATTCGAGCTCGCGGATGTGGTGCCCGACATCGTCACGATCGCGAAGCCGATGGGCAACGGTTATCCGATCGGCGGGGTGATCACGACGAAGCGCATCGCGGACGCGCTGTCGACGCAGGGCCAGTTCTTCTCGTCTGCGGGGGGAAGCACGCTCAGCTGCCGGGTCGGCATCGCGGTGCTGGACGCGATGGCCGAGGACGACCTGCAGCACAACGCCGCAGTGATCGGTGCCCGCCTCGCCGAGGGCCTGCGCGGCCTCGCGGACCGGCATCCGCTCGTCGCCGTCGTCCACGGCGAGGGGTTGTACCTGGGCGTCGAACTCGTGCGCGATCGCGAGACCATGGAGCCTGCCGCCGCCGAGGCTGCGGCGATCTGCGAGCGGATGCGCGAACTGGGGGTCATCGTGCTGACGACCTCGGAACGCTCGAACGTGCTGAAGATCAAACCGCCCCTGTGCCTCAGCGCCGAGAGCGCCGACCACGTCGTCGCGATGCTGGATCGCGTGCTCACCGAGGGATGGTGAGGTCGGGCGTCTCCTTCGAATCCCGCCGTCGTTCGGAATGTTAAAAGCGCATTTCGAACCGAATTCACCGTAGCGCTGACGATTCCCTCCGGTCCATACTGTTGCTCAGCGTCGGACGACCCGAAGTCCGACCCATGCGCTGTCCCCCGAGGAGTACCCATGGCCACGAAGACGAAGCCGCTCGCGCACGGCGGAGGAACGCTCAAACGAAATCTCGGACTGTGGGCGATCGTCGGGCTCGGGCTCGGATACATGACGCCGACGGTCGTGTTCGACACGTTCGGCATGGTCGCCCGTGACACCGACGACGTCGTACCGGCCGCCTACCTGGTCGCCTTGGTCGTGATGGTCTTCACGGCGATCAGCTACGGCAAGATCTCGAGCGCGATCCCGAGTGCCGGTTCGGCGTACACATACGTGCGCGAGTCGATCCACCCGAATCTGGGGTTCATGGTCGGGTGGACCTCGCTGATCGACTACGTGCTGCTGCCGATGGTCAACTGCCTCATCATCCGCAGCTACCTCGAAGCGCTGTTCCCCGAGATCCCGGGCTGGATCTGGGTCGTGCTGTACTGCATCCTCGTCACCACCATCATCTACCTCACGATGCGCGGCACCTCGAACATGAACATGATCCTCCTGGTGTTCTCGATCGTCGTCATGGCCGTGTTCGTGGTGATGGTGATCGCCCAGCTGATGCGCGGCGAGGGGGCGGGAACGGTCGCGTCGATGACCCCGTTCTTCCACGACGGCGCCACGATGGGCGCGGTGCTGATGGGCGCCACGATCGTCTGCTTCTCGTTCATCGGCTTCGACGCCGTCACGATGTACGCGGAGGAGGCGAAGGATCCGAAGATCATGCCGAAGGCCATCCTGTTGACGGTGCTGCTGGGCGGGGCGATCTTCCTGATCTCGGGTTACCTCACGCAGTTGCGCTTCCCCGACTGGAACGAGTTCGCGCCCGGCGGCGACATGCAGTTCGTCGAGGACTCCACCCTCCCGATCATCGGCAACCTGGTCGGCGGACCCGTGCTCATGGCGGTGCTCACCGCGGCCGGTTTCTGCGCGACCCTCGCCTCGGGCCTCGCCTCGCACGCCTCGGTGTCGCGCATGCTGTTGGTGATGGGGCGCAACAACGTGCTGCCGCAGAAGGCGTTCGGCTACATCAACCCGCGCACCCACACGCCGACGTTCAACATCGTGCTGGTCGGCGCCATCTCCCTGCTGGCGATCCCGTTCACCCTGGAGCTGATCGCGGCGTGGATCAACTTCGGCGCGCTGATCGCCTTCACGTTCGTCAACATCTCGGTGATCGCCTGGTTCGCGATCCGCAAGGGCCGTCGCAAGACGCCCGGCGACATCTTCAACTTCATCGTGATGCCCGGCATCGGCATGGTCCTCACCGGCCTGCTCTGGGCGAACCTGCATGAAGACGCTCTGCGCGGGGGCCTCGTGTGGACCGCGATCGGAGTCGTCTACCTCGCGATCATCACCAAGGGCTTCCGCAAGAAGGTCGTCGCGTTCGACGAGAACCAGGCGGTGACCGGGTACAACAAGGTCGTCAAGGTGCCGGTCGACGAGAGCTGACGACGGCTCCGTGACGCAGAAGAGCCGCCTTCCGAAGAGGAAGGCGGCTCTTTCGTCGCAGGAAGGGACGGATCAGATGACGCCCTGGGCGAGCATCGCCGCGGCGACGCGCTCGAAGCCCGCGATGTTGGCACCGGCGACGTAGTCGCCCGCGACGCCGTGACGCTCCGCGGCGTCGAAGGCGGCATCGTGGATGTCGCCCATGATCTCGCGCAGCTTGTTCTCGCTGTCGCCGAAGCTCCAGCGCTGACGGGAGGCGTTCTGGCTCATCTCGAGCGCCGAGGTCGCGACACCACCGGCGTTCGCGGCCTTGCCGGGGGCGAACAGCACCCCGGCCTTCTGGAAGGCGTCGACGGCATCCGGCACGCAGGGCATGTTCGCGCCCTCCGACACGGCGCGCACGCCGTTGGCGATCAGTGCCTCCGCGTCGGCGAGGGAGACCTCGTTCTGCGTGGCGGACGGCACGGCGATGTCGACCGGCACCTCCCACACGCTGCCGCCCTCGACGAAGCGGGCGCTCGGGCGGCGGTGGGCGTACTCGACGATGCGGGCGCGCTCGACCTCCTTGATCTGGCGCAGCAGGTCGACGTCGATGCCGGCATCGTCGACGACGTAGCCGGAGGAATCGGAAGCCGTCACCGCGGTGGCGCCGAGCTGGGTGGCCTTCTGGATCGCGTAGATCGCGACGTTGCCGGATCCCGAGATGCCCACACGCTTGCCGCTCAGGGAGTCGTCGTGCACGGCGAGCATCTCCTGCGCGAAGAAGACCGCGCCGTAGCCGGTGGCCTCGGTGCGCACTTCGGCACCACCCCACCCCGTGCCCTTGCCGGTGAACATGCCGGACTCGTGGCGGTTGGTGACCTTGCGGTACTGGCCGAACAGGTAGCCGATCTCGCGGCCGCCGACGCCGATGTCGCCCGCGGGAACATCGGTGTGCTCGCCGAGGTGGCGGTACAGCTCGTTCATGAACGACTGGCAGAAGCGCATGACCTCGGCGTCGGACTTGCCGTGCGGGTCGAAGTCGGAGCCGCCCTTGCCGCCGCCGATGCCCTGACCGGTGAGCGCGTTCTTGAAGATCTGCTCGAAGCCGAGGAACTTGATGATCGACAGGTTCACCGAGGGGTGGAAGCGCAGTCCGCCCTTGTACGGGCCGAGCACCGAGGAGAACTGGATGCGGTAGCCGCGGTTGACCTGCAGCTTTCCGGAGTCGTCGATCCACGGCACGCGGAAGAGGATCTGACGCTCGGGCTCGACGAGCCGTTCGAGGATGCCGCCGTCGACGTACTCCGGGTGGCGTTCCAGGACCGGGGCGATCGAGTGCAGCACCTCGTGGACGGCCTGGTGGAACTCCGGCTCGTGCGGGCTGCGGGAGAGCACCGTGTCGAACACGGGCTGCACCGATGCGGCGAGCGGATGGAAGTCGGCGGGAGACGAAGCGGTCACGCGGAAGAGCTTTCTGGTGGGGGATGGTGGTGCAGGCGATCGTGTCGCGTGAGGCTGTGCCGGATCCGGCAGAGATTTCACTCTAGTGGGCACCGAAAGCGGGGGTTCCCGCCGGTTCGGTGGCGACGTCGGTCACCCGGTGTTCTGCAGGCCGGCGGCCACACCGCTGACGGAGAGGAGCAGCAGTCGCTGCTGCTCCGCGTCGGCGCCGGAGCCCGTGGGATCCTCCGCGGCCGAGCGGAGGGCCCGCAGCGCACGCAGCTGCAGGAGGGAGAGCGCATCGACGTACGGGCTGCGCAGCTGCACGGCGCGCTGCAGCACGGGCTTGTTCTCGAGGAGGCCTTCGCCCCCGGTGAGACGGATCACCCAGCGCCGCGTCGTCGCGAGCTCATCGAGCACGAGCTGTGCCAGGTCGTCGCGATCGCCGAGGGCCAGGTACTGGCGGGCGATGCGCTCGTCGGTCTTCGCGAGGCTCATCGCGACGTTGTCGATCATGGTGCGCAGCAGTGGCCACTCCCGGTACGCCTCGACGAGCAGCGCCTCATCGCCGACGGCGTCCAGAGCGGTGCCGAGGCCGAACCATCCGGCCAGGTTGATGCGCGCCTGCGTCCACGCGAACACCCACGGGATCGCCCGCAGGTCTTCCAGCGACTCCACCGACAGTCCGCGGCGGGCCGGCCGCGAGCCGAGCGCGAGCAGACCGATCTCCTCCATCGGGGTCACGGTGGCGAACCAGGGAGCGAAACCCTCCGCCTTCACGAGGGAGAAGAAGCGCTCGCGGGAGGCGGCGTCCATGATCGACGCGACCTCGGCGTACCGCGCGGCCGCCCGGCTCGTGCGCTCCTCCTCGGTGGGGGAGGAGGCGAGCAGCGTCGCCGCGGCGACCTGGTCGATGTGACGCATCGCGATCGCGGGCTCACCGTAGCGCGCGAAGATCACCTCGCCCTGCTCGGTGAGCTTGAAGCGGCCGTCGACCGAGTGCGGCGGCTGCGCGAGGATCGCGGAGTTGGCGGGGCCGCCGCCGCGTCCGAGGGCACCCCCACGACCGTGGAAGAGGGTCAGCTCGATGCCGGACTCCCGGGCCCACCGCGCGATCTTCTCCTGCGCCTCGTACAGGGCGAGGTTCGCGGCCACCGGGCCGACGTCCTTCGACGAGTCGGAGTAGCCGAGCATGACTTCGAGCCGGTTGCCGGTGGCGGCCATGCGCTCGCGGAACTCCGGGAACGTCACGGCTTCCTCGAGGATGCCGGGAGCCGCCTGCAGGTCGGCGAACGTCTCGAACAGCGGCACCACGTCGAGCACCGGAGCGTCGTCGCCGAGGGCGTAGCGGGCGAGGCGGTGCACATTGGCGAGGTCAGAGGCGGCCTGGGTGAACGAGACGACGTAGCGCCCGGCGGCGCGCAGCCCGCGGTCGCGCTGGATATCCGCGATCGCGCGGAACACCTCCAGCACCTCCTCGGTCTGCGCGCTGACGGCCTCTCCCGCATCGAGTTCTGCCAGCGCCTTCGCGTGCACCTGGGAGTGCTGACGCACCTCCAGCTCGGTGAGGTGGAAGCCGTAGGTCTCGACCTGCCAGATCAGGTGCTGCACGCCGCCGAACGCATGGCGCTTCGCGCCGGCATCGGCGAGCGACGCCTGCACGGCGCGCAGATCTGCCAGCAGCTCCTCGGGACGTGCGTACGCCTGGGCGCTGTCGTCACCCCGGCGCGTGGCGGCGACGCGACGCGCCAGGATCAGCAGCACGCGGCGGTGCGGCTCGTCGGGAGAGCGGGTGGCGAGCTCGGCTGCCAGCGCGGGCTCTGCAGCGGCGAAGCTCTCCCAGAGTGCGGTGACCTCGGCGCTGGGCGGCGTGTCGTCTGAGGCGAGCGTGAGCGTCCGGCCGATGCGCTCCAGCGCACGCTCGAGCCCGCGCAACACGTGGTCCGCCGCGATCTGCGAGGCCTCGCGCGTGACGGACGCCGTGACGAAGGGATTGCCGTCGCGGTCGCCGCCGACCCACGAGCCGATCCGCACGAAGGCGGGGACGACGGGGGCGCTGGCACCCGAGTCCTCTCCCCGGAGCGCGTCGTCGATGCGACGGTACACATGAGGCACCGTCGTGAAGAGCGTTTCGTCGAAAACGCCCATCACGGTGCGGACCTCGTCTGTCGGAGACGGCTTCTGGGAACGCAGCGGAGCGGTGCGCCAGAGCGTGTCGATCTCCTCCAGCATCCGTCGGCGGGCACGGTGCTCTTCCGATCCGCCCTCGCTCGCGGCGTCGTGCTGCGTGAGCAGCTCCGACAGGCGGCGGATGCTCGACGAGACCGCACGGCGGCGGGCCTCGGTCGGGTGCGCGGTGAAGACCGGGTGGAAGCGAAGGCCCTCCAGGCGGCGGCGCGCCTCGTCGTCGCCGACCTCGGTGCGCAGTCGGGCGTACGCGGTCGCGACGGTGTCGGCGGCGTCCTCACGTCCCGGCTGTCCGGCACGCTCGCGCAGCACGCGCACACGCTGGTGCTCCTCGGCGAGGTTGACCAGGTGGAAGTAGCAGGTGAAGGCGCGGGCGACCTCGTCGGCCCGCTCGACCGTGAACGACTCGGCGATCGCCGCCGCGCGCTCGAACGCGTCGGGGGTCTCCTCGTCGTAGGCCTGGATCGTCGCGAGTCGCAGCCGTTCGACGTCTTCGAAGAGGCCGTCGCCGCCGGCTTCGCGCAGCACCTGCCCGAGCAGCTGCCCGAGCATCCTGACGTCTGTGCGCATCGCATCCGGGATGCCGCGGCCGGCTTCGAAGCGGCCGATCACGCGGATGGCCTCGGTGTTCGTGGGCTCGGAGAAGGAGTGTGCGGGGGTCACCCTTCGAGAGTATCCCTCGGGGAAGGGGTGTCCTGCACGCATGACGGACTGCGTCCGGGCACGCGATCGAGAGAAGCACCGGGGCTTCCCGGCGACCTACGATGGGGGGAATGCGCATCTCAGCGAATCCCCTCCGCGGACAGCAGTTCCCTGCCGTCCTCCTCCTCGTCGCGGCCGGGCTCGGGCTGCTCCTCGCGAACCTCCCGACGCACGACGCGCTCGCCGCCTTCCTCGACTTCCACATCGCGATCCCCGGCACCGCTCTCGACCTGTCCATCGCGCACTGGGTGTCCGATGGTCTTCTCGCCGTCTTCTTCCTCGTCGTGGCCATCGAGCTGCGTCACGAACTGACCCACGGCGAGCTCGACTCCCCACGCAAGGCCGTGCAGCCCGCGATCGCGGCAACCGGAGGCGTGCTCGTCCCGATCGCGGTCTACCTCCTGATCGCCGGCGGCGACGGCACCACGGCGCCGGGCTGGCCCATCCCCACGGCGACCGACATCGCCTTCGCCCTCGGGGTGCTGGCGATGTTCGGCAAGGGGCTGCCGTCGCGGGTGCGCGTCTTCCTGCTCGCGCTGGCCATCCTCGACGACATCATCGGCATCATCTTCATCGCGGTGCTGTTCGCCGAAGACGTGCAGTGGCTGCTGTTCGGCCTCGCGATCGTCGGCGTCGCGGTGTTCTGGGCGCTGAGCCGGCTCCTGCACGCCAAGGGGCACCCGCTGATCGCGGTGGCGATGGTCCTGGTCGGCGTGCTCACCTGGGGCCTGGTCGCTTCCTCCGGCATCCATGCCACGATCGCCGGTGTGCTGCTGGGCCTCGTGATGTCGCCCGTTCCCGCCGGTCGCACCCGGCATGCGCTCGAACCGACCGTGAACGGTGCGATCCTGCCGCTGTTCGCGTTCGTCGCGGCGTTCGTCGTGATCCCCGCCGTGTCGATCACGCAGCTGTCGCCGGCGTTCTGGGCCATCGTGGTGGCCCTGCCCGTGGGTAAGATCATCGGCATCTCGCTGTTCGGCTGGCTGGCGATGCGCATCCGCCCCAAGGGCGCCGATCCGGCGCTGCCGTTCGCCGACATCCTCGCCGCGGGAGCCCTCGGCGGCATCGGCTTCACGGTCTCTCTGCTGCTGGCGAATCTCGCCTTCGCCGACGACGGCGGCATCAGGGACCAGGCGATCCTCGGCGTGCTCGTGGGGTCGCTGATCGCTCTCGTGCTCTCCGGGATCATCGTGTCGCTGCGGGCCCGCTGGTACCGTCGGGTCGCATCCGCAGCATCCTGAGAGGCATCATGACGGGAAGTCCGACTCGGGGCCTCTCCGCGCCCGACCGATTCGAGGAGGAAGCGTGAGCGCTCAGCCCGAGACCGATGCCGGCGTCGACGACGCACAGGATCCGCTCCGTCAGGCCGCCGACACCATGCACGCGGTCAGGGACCGCTGCGTGTGGTCGCAGCAGATCACGCACCGCGACCTCGTGCCGTACCTCATCGAGGAGTCGCACGAGGTGATCGACGCGGTCGAGGCCGGCAGTCGCGACGACCTTCGCGAGGAGCTGGGCGATCTGCTGTGGCAGGTGCTGTTCCACTCCGCCATCGCGGCTCAGGACCCGGATGATCCGTTCGACATCGACGATGTGGCGCGCACGCTCACCGAGAAGATGGTGCGTCGCCATCCTCACGTGTTCGCCGGGGAGGTCGCCGACACCCCCGAACAGGTACTGGTGCACTGGAACGCGGCGAAGGCGGCCGAGAAGCGCACGCGACGCAGCGTGCTCGACGGTGTGCCGCGGGGGATGCCGGCGCTCGCGCTCGCGCAGAAGCTCGCGGGCCGCGCCGCCGGTGCGGGCGTGACGATCGACCCGACACCGGCCGCCGTCTCGCCGGACTCGGAAGCGGAGCTCGGCGAAGCGCTCCTCGCCCTCGTCGCGACGGCGCGCGCCGAGGGCTGGGATGCCGAGCGGGCGCTGCGCGAGCGGCTGCGGGTGCTCGAGGACGACGTGCGCGCGGCCGAAGCCGCCTCCTGACGCTCGGCGCGACGACGCCGACAGACCTGGGAAGATGGAACCGTGGCTACCGTGAATCCGCCGCGCGGCATGCGCGACATCCTCCCCGCCGACAAGGCCCGCCGTGAGCGTGTGCTCTCCGTCATCCGCGAGCGCTACCTCGCACACGGATTCGACGAGATCGAGACGCCCGTCGTCGAGGACTACGAGCGACTGCATGCCGGTATCGGCGGCGACAACGAGAAGCTCTCGTACAACATCCTGCGCCGTGGTCTCGATGCCGATGCGATCCGCGCCGCCGCCGACGACCCGGCCGCGCTCTCCGATCTCGGCCTCCGGTACGACCTGACCGTGCCGCTCGCGCGCTTCTACGCGAGCAACCGTGGTCAGCTCCCCACCGTGTTCCGCTCGATCCAGATCGGTCCGGTCTGGCGCGCCGAGCGTCCGCAGAAGGGCCGCTACCGTCAGTTCGTGCAGTGCGACATCGACATCATGGGCGATGACTCCTCGCGCGCCGAGGCCGAGCTGATGGTCGCCTCGCTCGACGCCGTCGACGCGCTGGGCCTCGAGGGCGCGACCGTGCGCATCAACGACCGCCGGGTGCTGGATTGGATGCTCGACAGCTTCGGGTTCACGGCGGAGGAGCGCCCAGGGGTGCTCATCACGATCGACAAGCTCGACAAGATCGGCCCCGAGGGGGTGGCGACCGAGCTGCGGGAGCGCAGTGCCTCGACTGCGGCCGCCGACGCGTTCGACGCCTTCCTGCGACGTCCGCAGACCATGGAGTATCACCCGTTCGGCGAGCGGCAGATCCGCAAGGCGCTGCCCGAGGGGGCACCGGCCGAGCTGATCGAGCACCTGGTCGGCATCGGCGAGGCCGTGGCCGCGGGGCGCGGGCAGTCCGACATCCCGCTCGTCTTCGATCCGTTCCTCGTGCGTGGCATGGGGTACTACACGGGCACGATCTTCGAGCTCGCGCACCCCTCCGTCGGGTACTCGCTCGGTGGCGGCGGCCGGTACGACGGCATGATCGGGCGCTTCCTCGGGCAGCAGGTACCGGCGGTGGGCTTCTCGCTCGGATTCGAACGCCTGGTCGACTTGATCGCCGATGAGGCCGATGCCGGGGCGCAGGCGGTCGTGCTCATCCACGATGCCGAAGTTCCGGTGCACGAGCTGGTCCGGCACAAGGCGGCACTGATCGCCGGCGGGGCCAGGGTGCGGCTCGAGCGACGCACCAAGAACGTCAAGGCGCTGCTGGAGCGATCGGCTGCCGACGGCTACACCGCCTTCGCGACCGTCTCCGCCGGTGCCGGCGAGCTGGAGCTCAAGCCGCTCTCCTGACGAGCCGGGGTCGTCGCCGGATCCCGTTCACGCCGCGTTCACGGTGTCGGGATGGAATCAGGGCGTGAGCCGCTTCCGCATCCCCGTTCTGGCCGGGGCGACACTCGTCGCGCTCCTCATCGGCTTCCGGCTCGTGCTCGGCCGACAGGCGGCGCTCGCGCGACGGCGGATCGGGAAGCCGCTGGGGGAGGAAGCACTCGATGCGGATCGCCTCTGGCGTCGAGGTCTCGACGGAGCGCCCCTCGACCTGCTGGTGCTCGGCGACTCGATCGCCGCGGGTCTCGGAGCCGAGCACCGCAAGGAGACGCTCGGCGGGCGTCTGGCGAAGTCGACAGGACGCCGGATGCACCGCCCCGTGAGGCTGCGCACGGCGGCAGTGATCGGTGCGGAGTCGCCCGATCTCCCCGCTCAGCTCGACGCCCTGCCCGCCGAGTACCGCCCACACGTGGCCGTGATCGTCGTCGGAGGGAACGACGTGACCCACCGGCTGCCGGTGGGGCTGTCCGCGCAGCATCTGCACGAGACGATCCGCCGGCTGCGCGAGATGGGTGCCGAGGTCGTCGTGGGCACCTGCCCCGACCTCGGTGCGTTGCGCGCCGTGCCGCAGCCCCTCCGGCGGATCGCGTCGAGCCTGTCGCGCCGTCTCGCTGAGATCCAGGACGAGACGGCCCGACAGGCGGGCGCCGAGCCGGTGGATCTGCGCCACGCGGTGGGATCGATGTTCTTCGACGAGCCCGAAGCGATGTTCAGCCTCGACCGCTTCCATCCGAGCGCGCTCGGGTATCGCCGCACAGCCGAGGCGCTGCTGCCGGCGGTGTATCGCGCGGCGGAGAGGTCGCTCAGCTCGCGCCGTCCGTCGGCTCCGCGCTGAACGACGCTGCCCATTCGGCCACCCGGCGGCTGCTCTCCTCGTCGGAGATGTCCTCGACACGGGTCATGACCGACCAGCGCACACCGAACGGATCGCGGATGCTGGCGAACCGGTCGCCCGAGACGAAGGGCGCGGGCGCTTCACGCACGGCCGCTCCCGCGGCGACGGCCTTCTCGACGACCGCATCGACGTCCGAGACGTACAGACCCATGGAGTAGCAGTCGTCGTCGCCGTCGGGGGAGCGCACGAGGTGGTAGTCGGGGTTCGGCTCTCCGAGCTGGAGCAGCCCGAGACCGAAGTCGAGGTCGGCGTGCGCGACCACCCCGCCGAACTCCGTGACGTCGATGACGCGGGCGCCGAAGACGTCGCGGTAGAACTCGATCGCCTGCTTCGCGTCGGGGATCGCCAGGAAGGGCGTGAGGGAGGTGGCGCTGTTCGGGCGGCCGTTCGTCGTGTATGTCCCGTTCGTCCCGGTCGTCGGGGCGTTCGCGGGGGTCTTCGCGGTGGTGTCGTTCGTGGTGTCGTCAGTGCTCATGCCGCCACGTTAGGCGGGTCGGGATGGCGGTGGCTTGAAGATCTGCGACAGCATCCGGATGTCGGGTCCGGAGCCTACGCTGGGGCTATGGTGAACCCGAGGCGCGGTGTGCTGTATCCCGCACGTCTGCCGCAGTTCCATCGGTTGCCGGCACCGTCGTCGGTGGCGGATCTGGTCGCGTGGTTCTGGATTCCGGAGTGGGACATCGAGCCCGGGCGCTCGTCGCGGCAGGAGGTGGTCGCCTATCCGGCGCTCAACCTCGTCGTCGATGCGGATGCCGTGACGCTGTCGGGCGCGACCACCCGCCTGTCCCACCGCGATCTGCAGGGGAGCGGATGGGCTGTCGGTGCCCTTCTGCGACCGGCAGCAGTCGTCGCGCTGATCGACGATCCGTCATCCCTGGTCGACGCGGAGCGAGTGCTCGACGCGGGAGAGGACGTCGCCGACCTCCGCCGTGCCGTGGCCGACGCGATGGAGGCGGGTGAAGGGCGCCGGGAACGGGCGGTCCAGGCTGTCTCCCGGTGGCTCGAGAAGCGTGTGGGACCGGTTGGCGAACCTGCACGCCAGGCCGATGCCGCCATGGAGGTGCTGATGGGAGACGGGGCCGCCCTCACCACAGAGGAGGCCGCCACACGCCTGGCGGTCTCGGTGCGGACCCTGCAGCGCATGACGCACCGCCACGTCGGGCTCTCGCCGGCCGCGATGATCCGGCGTCGGCGCCTGCAGGAGGCGGCGCAGCGGGTACGCGACGAGCCGGGAGTCGACCTGGCTTCGATCGCCGCAGAACTCGGGTACGCCGATCATGCGCATCTCACGCGGGACTTCCAGGCTGTGCTCGGCATCGCGCCGCGGGTGTACCGCTCCGAGACGCGCGGCTGAGATCGGACAGGCGGAGCCCCGGAGTCGTGAGAGCTCAACCCCGAGGGCTCAACCCCCAAGGGCTCAACCCCGAGGAGCTCAGCGCCCCAGGAGTTCAGGCCCGTGTGAGCCGCAGACGCAGCAGGCGGTATCCGATGCCGAGCAGCACGACGGCGGTGCCGATGATCGACGCGAACACGGGCAGGGTGTTCACCAGGAACAGGCATCCGAGGGCACCGAGAACCTGCAGCGCTCGCGGGTAGCGTCGCGCGCGCCCGCGCTGCCGGAAGGCCGCGGCGTTCGCGATGAGGTAGTAGATGAGGACACCGAAGGAGGAGAAGCCGATGGCGCCGCGCAGGTCGGCGACGAGCACGATGGCGATCACGATGAGGGCGATGGCGATCTCGGCACGCTGCGGAACCTGGTGGTTCCGGTCGATCTTCGCGAGGAACCGCGGAACATCGCCCTCGCGGGCCATCGCCAGGGTCGTGCGGCCGATTCCGGTCAGCAGCGCCAGGAGCGCGCCGAGCGAGGCGGCAGCCGCGGCCACGCGGAGCACCGGAATCCACACCGACGCACCGGCTGCGGCGAGCAGATCGACCAGCGGTGCCGTCGCCCCGATCGCGTCGGCGCCGAGCACGAGCACGACGACCGACCCGACCAGTGCGTACACGACGACGGCGCCGCCCAGGGCGAACACGATCGCACGGGGGATCGTGCGGGCGGGGTCGACGACCTCTTCGCCCATCGTCGCGATGCGCGCGTATCCGGCGAACGCGAAGAACAGCAGCCCGGCTCCCTGGAGTACCCCGTAGACCGTCGCCTCGGGCAGCGGAGGAGGAGCGGCCGTCGGGGCGGCCGCGATACCGAATCCGACTGCGACCGCGAGCCCGAGCAGCGAGCACACCACGAGGATGCGGGTGACCAGTGCTGTGCGGGTCACACCGAAGCAGTTCACGACGGCGAGAAGCACGACGGCCGAGACGGCGACGGGCACCTGCCAGCCGGCGGGGGCTGCATAGGCGGCGAACGTCATGGCCATGGCTGCGCAGCTCGCGATCTTGCCGATCACGAAGCTCCACCCCGCGATGAAGCCCCACCAGGGGCCGATCTCGGCGCGGGCATAGGCATACGTGCCGCCGGCGACGGGGTGGGCGGCGGCGAGCTGCGCCGACGAGGTGGCGTTGCAGTACGCGACGACGGCGGCGATCGCGAGGGCGATGAGGATCCCGCTCCCGGCGACCCCGATCGCGGGTGCCCACACCGCGAAGACGCCGGCGCCGATCATCGATCCGAGGCCGATGGCGACGGCATCCGCGAGTGTCAGGCGACGGGCGAGGGGCATCCCGTCATCGTGGCACGCGGCGGTGAACGGCGGGTGACGCCGCCGCCGCGTGCGCCCCGGCCGTCACCGCGGCGGGCAGGGTGAGGGTGGCGGGATCGGAGCCTCCCACACGCACGGTCTGCTCGCTGGCGATCAGGCGCGAGTGATCGCGCACCGGATCATCGGTGCCGGGGTTGCGCAGATGCAGCGGGTGGGCGCCGGACGACACCTGCACGCGCAGACGCGACCCTGCGGCGAAGCGGTGGGCAAGGGGCGCGAGTTCGAGCCGGATACGGCCGGTCCCGTCGGTGCCGGTCTCGTCGGTGCCGGTGTCGTCGGTGCCGGTGTCCTCGGGCGAGAGACGTCGATACCCGTCGGTGACCGCTCGGGAGACGCCCTTGGAGTCGACCTCGCAGAGACGCACGAACAGGTCGGCTCGAGGATTCGACGATGCGAGACGCAGGGCGATCTCGGGCACTCCGATGACGATCAGGTCTTCCGGAAGTGGATCACCGGTGAACACGAGGACATCGTCCCGGCGTTCGCGGACGCTCTGTCTGCGTCGCCCGGCGGAGAAGGGATTGAGCGTGCGTCCGCCTCCGTCCGGCGTCGGGTCCGCAGGGTCGTAGCGGTATGTCAGCTCGGTGGTGGGGCGCTCGACACCGCTTCGGTCGAGTCGTCCGTCGGCGGTGAGGGCCATCGACATCGCCGAATGCGGCGGGGGCCAGCTCTCCAGCTCCCGCGGGCCACCGCCTCCGGTCACGTCGAGGCGTACGCCCTCCGCGGCGGCGTCCGCGCGGAAGGAGCGCAGTACCTCGCGGGCGCCGATCACCGTGATCTCGGGGGCGCCGTGCACCCAGTCGCCGATGATGAGGCGCACCGGGCGCCCCGCATCGCGGAGTGCGGCGTAGTCCGCCAGCTGACCGACCAGGAACAGGTCCTGCCATCCAGCCACGAGAGTGACCGGCGGGATGCTCTCGACGTCCTGTGCGAAGTGCATCGGCTCCCACCAGGGGTCGCCTTCGTCGCTGTGCTCGACCCAGTCGCGGAAGAACTGCGGGTCCGCGCCACGTGCCACGCGCACCGCGTCTGCAGGCGGGATCGCGAGCGCACCCCGACGGAAGGCGTGGCGGGCGCGCAGCAGTGCCCACGCCTTCGACGGCAGCGACCGCTCCTGGATGTCCAGCGCGTACGCCCACGTGAGCGGCGTGTCGATCGAGAATCCGCCGCCCGGGTAGAGGATCGCGTCGTCGAACCGCCGCGCCGAGATCGCGATGCCCAGGGCGTCCGGACGCACGTCGCCGTCGCAGTAGGCCCACTGGGTCACGCCGAAGTAGCTTCCGCCCCAGGAGTGCACGCGTCCTGTCGCCCACGGCTGCGCGCGCAACCACCGCATCGTCGCCTGTCCGTCGGAGACCTCGTCGTGCAGCGGGTCGAACACTCCTCCCGACCCGAACGTGCCCCGGCAGCTCTGCACCACGACATGGTGCCCGCGTTCGGCGAGGAACAGGGCCACCCCGGCGATGCCGTCACGCCCGTACGGGGTGCGGATCAGCACCGTGTGCCCGTCGGATCCCTCCGCATGCCAGTGGTCGGTGAGGAGTGCGGCTCCGTCGTCCGCCGAGACCGGGATGTCGGCCGCGCGCGTGACCTTCCGGTGCGTCTGCGGGGGCATGTCGACGGATCGGGAGAGGCGTCGGTACTCCCGGCGGGCTGTGCCGCCGAGACGGGGAGCATCGGTCATCGCACGCCCTTCACTCTGGTGACCGCGAATGCGGCGATCACGGCCATCACGACCGCGCCGATGTAGAGGGCCGCGAAGTTCTCACCTGTCGGCGAGCCTATGCGGGTGGCGAAGAATCCGAAAACGGGCACGAGGATGCCCGGCAGCAGATAGGCGAGGGCCACGATGCCGAGATCCTTGCCGGCGTCATCGACGGAGGGGAGGCACTCCGTCATCAGGGCGACATCGGCCGCGATGTAGGCGCCTTGACCGGCCCCGACGACCGCGATCCCGACGAGGAAGAACGCGATGTCACCGAAGGAGATCGCCAGTATCAGGCCTCCCGCGCTGGCGAGTGCGCCGATGACGACGCTCGGCTTGCGGCGGCCCGTGCGGTCGGAGATCACCCCGAACACGAATGCCATCACCAGGTTCATGAGCGTGAAGGCCGCCGTGGCCTGCGTCTGCACCGCGGCGATCTCCGTCGGGTCGTCGATGCCGAAGCGGCCCGAGATCGTCAGGTAGAGGTAGCTCGTGACCGACACGATCGATGCGGTCATGAAGAAGCGGCACAGCCAGGCCCAGGCGAAGTCGGGGTAGCGGCGGGGGCTCAGCCAGAACGTCGCCAGAACGGCGCTCCAGTCCATCGGGTCGGCGGGCTGCCGGCGACGGATGTCCTTCAGCGTGAAGAACAGCATCAGTGCCAGGAGCACGGAGAACCCGCCGGGGATCAGGAACATGCCGACCTGGCCGATCGGGGCGACCACTCCGGCGAGCGACACTCCGCCGAGGATCCCGATCGCGGTGGCGGCCCCCGTGACGGCCGACATGATGGCGCGGATGCTGCGGCGGATCTGGTCGGCGAACAGCGTGTGGACCGTCATCGACACGGCGCCCCAGCCGACCAGGACCAGGATGGTGCCGGCCCCGAGCGCGAGGAGGGAGGGGGCGGTCGCCTGCACGACGTATCCGGACAGGGCGATCAGCGAGCCGGAGAGGATCCAGGGGCGGCGGATGCCGAGGCGGGACATCGATCGATCGCTCAGACGACCGAAGATCGGCGTCGTGATGAGGATGGCGGCGCCGCCGAGCGTGAGGATGATGCTGAGGTCGCCCGTCGCCTGGTCGGGGTCCCACTCCTTGAGGAGCTGGGGGATCGCAACGCTGGCGACGCCCTGGGCGATGCCGGACCCGAGCCACGCGAGCACGAAGGCGATCCAGAACCAGCGTGTCTGGCGCTGACCGGGGATCGCGTCGGTGGTGAGTGGCGGAGCGGGGTCTGCGGGGAAGACAGGATCGACTGCGTGGGTGGACATCATCGTCTCCGGATCTCGGTCGGGGTGGGGAAGGGTCACAGGTGCGCTCCCGTGGTCGTCACTGCATCCGCGGGGGAGTGGCCGGCGGAGCGGTAGGCATCGGCGAGTTCCCGGACGAAGACGTCGCGCCACTGGCGTGCCCCCTCCCACCGACCGGTCAGGCCGGGGGAGGCATGGTCGTGGCCGGCGCCGATGCGCAGGACCACGGGGACTCCGGCCTCGTGTAGCGCGTCGGCGTACGCCGTCGCGCCGTCCAGGAGGGGATCGAATTCGGCCGCGAGGATCAGGGCGGGAGCGAGGTCGCGGTGGTCCGGCGCGTCCAGCGGAGAAGCGTCGGCGAGGGGAGCGCCGGCGCGATAGACCTCGGCGAGGTGCATGGCCGCCTCCCAGTCCGCGGCGGCGAGGCGGCGGGGCATCGATGCGCCGACGAGGCGCAGCGCGGCCGGAAGCACTTCGAGCGCCTGGTGGTGCAGAGATGTTCCGGCGTCGCGCTCGCGCAGCGCGGCGGAGGCCGCGATGGTCGCGCCGGCGGAGTTGCCGCCCACGCCCAGCCGATCCGCATCGATCGCGAGCTCGTCGGCACGTTCGCGCAGATCCGCAAGGGCCGCGACGGCGTCGTCGACCGGAGCGGGGAACGGGTGCTCGGGTGCCAGCCGGTACTCGAGCGACATGATCTGGACGCCGGAGCGCAGTGCGCGATCCGCACAGAGCCGATCGTTGAGCGACTCGTCGATCGTGCCGCCGGTCCAACCGCCGCCGTGCAGCCACAGCATCGTGGGGAGGGCGCCCGGCGCGGCTGCGGTGCGGAACCGTCGGGCGCGCAGCGGACCTTCCCCTCCCGCCACCGTCAGATCGTCGATCTCCACGCCCGAGGGGACCGGCGCGGTGAACTCGGAGGCCAGGAGGTCGCTCAGCTCCCGCTGCGCCCGGCGACGCGCACCCATGGCGGGCGACTCCAGCTCGGGGAGGGTCGCGGAGAGCTCGCGGATGCGCTGGATCCACTCCAGGATCGCCGGACTCAGCGGCGACTCGTGCTGCTCCTGCTCGCTCATGACGGCGTCCTTCCATGGAGGGTGCGCAGCTCGGAGACGACCAGGCGATGCGCGGCATCCGCTGCGGGCACGAATCCGGTCGAACCGAGCGAGCCGTGCGTCTGCCCGATGAAGCGCATCGCGGTCACCGGGACCCCGGAGGTGGAGAGCGCTCGGGCATAGGCTTCTCCGTCGCCGCGCAGGGGGTCGAGCTCGGAGGTGAGGATCACGGCGGGCGGAAGCCCCTCGTGCGATGCGGCCCGCAACGGGGACGCATACGGGAGGCGAGCGGCCGCGGCATCCTCGCCGACATACTGCCGGACCAGGGTGCGGCCGACCGCGCGCACGATGACTCCCGGCATCCGCGCATCGATGCCGGCCATGTCGGCATGACCCATGGTCAGATCGAGTGCGGGGTTCTCCAGCAGCTGCAGGGCGATCGGATGCGCCGAGCGATCGCGGTTCATCAGCGTCACGGCTGCGGCGAGGTCGCCTCCCGATGAGGCCCCGCCCACGGCGAGGCGGTCCGGCGATGCCCCCAGCTCCGTCGCGTGGGTGTGCGTCCACTCGAAAGCCGCCCAGCACTGCTCCGGTTGGGTCGGGAACTGCTGCTCCGGGGCGTGGGCGTAGTCGGCGGCGACGATCACGATCCCCGCATCGCGTGCTCGGGCTCGGAACCGCGCGTCCCACGAGACCCAGTCGATCCCGGCGATCGTGAATCCGCCGCCGTAGAAGTACACCAGCGCGGGGAGGCCCGAGTCGGGTGGCGTGCGCTCCTCGCCGGGCCAGTAGACGCGCACGCGTACGTCGGGGTGCCCGTCGACCGGAACGATGTGCTCCTCGGCGGCGGTGGGGAGCGGCGTGATCCCGAGCGCGGCGCTCACGGTGTCGTCGTTCCTGGCAGCGACCCGGCGTCGTCCTGCGGGGTCTGCGGGTTCCTCCTCGAGCAGAGGCGCGACCCGCTCCTCCCACGCCGCCACGGCGCTGTCGAGGGTCGGGCGCCGGAAACGGGACCGCGGTGTCGGCATCGGGCATCTCCTTCGACGGTTCCGCACCGGTGGGTTCCGACCGGGGCGGGTTCCGACCTAGTCTGAGCAATCGAAGAACTTCGATGAAGAAGGGAAGTCCGAGCATGCGCGCACGACCGGGACGGGTCACCATCTACGACGTCGCGGAGCGCGCGGAAGTGAGCATCTCCACCGTGTCGCTGGCGGTGAGTGCGCCGCACAGGGTGCGACCCGAGACCCGCGAACGCATCGTCGCCGCGGCCACCGCGCTCGGATATCGGATGACGCAGGGGCGGCGCGTGGGGGCCGCGCGCATCGCGGTCGCTGCACCGTTCACGACCTACCCCTCGTACCTGCGTCGCCTGTCCGGGATGCTCCGCAGGGCCAGGGATGCGGCGGTAGACATCATCCCCTACGACCTCGATTCGGCGGCGGCCGCCGATGAGCCGCTGCTCGACGTGCTGCCCACGCGCACGGACGCCACCGGCCTCGTGGTGATGGGGGTTCCGCTCGGCGGCGCGGCACGACGGGCGAGCAGGGCCGCGCGCATCCCGGTGGTCCACGTCGACGTGGTGCCGACGCGGTCGGACGTGGGAGGTCCGGTCGTCCTCGTCGACGACCGTGACGGCGGTGCGCAGATCGGCCGCCACCTCGCCGGCCTCGGACATCGTCGTGTCCTGTTCGTGCATGAGCCGCAGCGCTCGCCGGCCTACGTGTCGGCCGGGATGCTCCGTATCGAAGGGCTCACGCAGCACCTGGCGATGACCGACCTGGCGGTCCCCGATCCCTCCGCGGTCGACGGCCGGGTGATCGCTGCGGCCCGCGCCGCGGGTGCGACGGCGATCGTCGCGAACCACGACCAGTTCGCCGCCGCGGTGCTGTCGGCGTTGCGCGCGGACCCCGACACCGCTCCGCTCGCTGTCGTCGGCTACGACGACGGCGAGGTCGCTGCGGCGCTCGACCTCACGACCGTGCGGCAGCCGTTCGAGGAGAGCGGTCGCACGGCTCTGGAGCTCGTCCTCGGACTGGTGTCGGGCGCATCGACCGCGCACGACACCGTGCGCCTCGCCCCCACCCTGATCGCGAGGGCGTCGACGCTCGCGGGCGGGATCAGCCCCGCGAAGCGGTGACGCGCTTCTTCTCCCGGATGTAGACCTCGCGGCGCACCTTCGCGACGACGTCGCCCTCACGGTCGGTGATGACGGTCTCGAACCACTCGAGCACCTTGGCTCCGCCGCGTGCACGCTCGCGGATGTCCTCCGCCTTCTCCTTCGACACCTCGAACTCGGCGGTGAGCACGCCTCGGCCGGGCTTGAGGAACTCGATCTCGCCGCGGGTGTCCCACACGACGTGGTCGCGTCCGAGCTGGTGCATGACCAGCATGAAGAAGTACGGGTCGGTCATCGCCGACATCGAGCCGCCGAACGCGGTCTTGACGTAGTTGCGGGTGAAGACGTTGACGTGCAGCTCGACGGTCGCGTGCGTCCAGTCCTCGCTGAAGCGGCGGATGCGGATGCCGCTGAAGAGGTTGGGGATCCACAGGCTCATGCCGATCGCGAGACGGCGGGGGAGTGATGCGCATGAAGGCCAGTGTGGGGCACCAGGGCGGAGCGACGAAGACGTCTGGAGGGTTGGCACAGTTGTTATAGTTCGCATAGAATAAGTAGCGATGATAGGAGAGGAGGGTCGGATGCTCATCCGCGTCGATCCCGACAGCCCCCGCGCGCTCTACGACCAGGTGGCGGCCTCCATCCGCTCCGACATCCTCACCGGGGTCCTCGCGCCCGGCGATCGCCTTCCCGCGGCCCGCGACGTCGCCGAAGCGCTCGACATCAACCAGCACACCGTCCTGCACGCCTACCAGCGGCTGCGCGATGAGGGGTTGGTCGATCTGCGTCGCGGGAGGGGAGCGGTCATCGCGGCCTCGGCGGCACCCCTCGCCGAACTCGCTCACGACATTGACGAGCTGGTGCGCCGTGCCGCAGCCCTCGGCGTCTCCGCCGACACGCTCGCCGGCATCGTTCATGCGCACCGTGACGCCCGATCCGATCTCGACCGTTCTGATCTCCCCCGTTCCGATCCCGACCGCCCCGACAGCCGCGAGGAGGACTCGCCATGACCATCCACGACCTCACCCGCACACCGCCTGCGCTGCTGCGACGCGCTCGGCTGACCTTCTTCGTCGTCGCGGTGATCCTGCCGATCGTGATCACCGCCGTCGCCGTCGTGATCCTGCTCGCCTGGCTGCCCACGCTGCCGCCACAGGTGGCGACACATTGGGGTGTGAGCGGCGCCGACCGGTTCGGCCCGCCGTCCGTGTATCTCTGGATCCTCGTCGGGGTCGGGCTCGGCTTGCCGGCGCTGATGGCGATCGTCACCCTCGCGTCCGTCGGTGCGCACTGGGGCGGGGCAGCCCGGCTGATGGGCGCACTCTCCGCGGGGATGTCCGCCTTCGCGGCCGTGATGAGCCTCGGATCCCTCGCGATCCAGCGTGAGCTCGCCGACCCCGCGGAATCGCCCGGCATCGGGGGCACCATGGCACTCGCGTTCGCCGCACTCCTTCTGGTCGGCGGCATCGCCTGGGCCGTGCAGCCGCGCGTGCGGCCGGAGCAGGGGCGCACGCTCGAACCCCGCTACTCGGTGCACGTCGCGAAGGGCGAACGCGTCGTGTGGGTCGCCACGACGACGATGCCGCGCGGCGCGCTCGCCTTCCTGCTGTTCGTGCTCCTCGGTCTCGTCGCGCTCGCCGCGTACATGCTCGGCACCGGCGTCGAGGGTGGCTGGATCGTCGCGCTGGTCGTGGTCGTCGTGGGCTTCGCCCTCGCGGCGACCGCCTCGTTCCGCGTCACGGTCACACCGGAGGGCTTCTCCGCTCGTGCCCTGCTGGGCTGGCCGCGCATCCGTGTCCCGCTCGACGAGGTCGAGGCGGCGCGCGCTGTCGACATCTCCCCGTTCGGCGAGTTCGGCGGCTGGGGATGGCGCATCGCCGTCGACGGGCGCACCGGGATCGTCATGCGCCGCGGATCTGCGATCGAGGTCTCCCGACGGGGCCGGCGACCCTTCATCGTCACCATCGACGGCGCGGAAGAAGCCGCGGCGCTGCTCCAGGCCTATGTCGACCGCGCGCGGACCGTGGCCATCCCCTCGACCGATCGATCGACGGACTCCGGAAAGGAGACCTCATGAACGACCAGACCCTGAACCCGCGCCGTGTGCCGTGGACCGCGGTGATCGTCTTCGTGGCGGTCTCCTTCGTCCTCTCCTGGCTGGTCGCCCTGCCCCTGTGGCTGGGCGACGGGCTCGCCGAGCCGAGCTCGGTGTTCCTGCTGCCGGTGATGATGTTCACGCCTGCGGTGGCGGCTCTCATCGTCACTTTCGCGATGCGCGTCCCCGCACCCGGGCAGCGCGCCCGCTTCCTCGGACTGTGGCCGCTGCGCCCCGCGAAGCGCGTGATCTGGCTCATGGTCGCGGGGTGGCTCGTTCCGCCGCTGCTGGTGGGCCTGGGCGTCCTGCTCTCCGCCGCGCTCGGTTTCGTGCAGCTCGACCTGACGTTCTCGGCTCTCGCAGCCGAGCTCGAGAAGGCAGCGCCGGCCGGAACACCACTGCCTCCTGTCCAGGTCGTCGTGTTCGCGCAGCTCGCGATGATCCCCGTCGGCGCGCTGTTCAACAGCCTCTTCGCGTTCGGCGAGGAGCTCGGCTGGCGGGGGTGGCTGCTTCCGGCGCTGCGCCCGCTCGGCACCTGGCCGGCCCTGATCCTCAGCGGCGTGATCTGGGGCGTGTGGCACAGCCCGATCATCCTGCTCGGCTACAACTTCGGGCGCACCGACATCACGGGCATCCTGTTCATGATCGGTGGATGCGTGGCCTGGGGCGTCCTGCTCGGCTGGCTGCGGCTGCGGTCCGCATCGGTGTGGCCGGCGGTCATTGCGCACGGATCTCTGAACGCCGCGGCGGGCCTCATCCTCATCGTCGCCGCGACGCAGCCCGATCTGGCGTTGGCGGGACCACTCGGCGTCGCGACCTGGGTCGTCCTCGCGCTCGTCGCGGTGGTGCTGCAGCTGACGGGACAGTTCCGTGCCCAGCCCGAGCTCGCCGACGCGTCGGGGCGGCTGCTCTCGGCACCGCGGCCTTGACGGAGGGCGGCGCCGGGGGTTGGCTGAGGCCATGGAATCCACTCCCGCCGCCTGGTCCGACGCCGACAGCTTCCTCTCCGATCTGCTCGTCGGTCCCGATCCGGCGCTGGAGTCGGCCCTCACTGCGCAGCGGGCCGCCGGCCTCCCGGAGATCGAGGTCGCGCCCGTCGCCGGCAAACTGCTGAACCTGCTGGTCCGCATCAGCGGCGCGCGCCGCGTGCTCGAGATCGGCACGCTCGGCGGCTACTCGACGATCTGGCTCGCCCGCGCCGTCGGCGCCGAAGGACGGGTCGTGACGATCGAGGCGGAATCGGACAACGCGGCGGTCGCCCGTGCCAGCATCGACGCCGCGGGGGTCGGTGATCGCGTCGACATCCGGGTGGGGCGGGGAGCGGACGTGCTGCCGACCCTGGTCGGCGGATTCGATCTGGTGTTCATCGATGCCGACAAGGAGTCGAACACGATCTACCTCGATTGGGCGGCGAAGCTCGGGCACCCCGGCACGGTGATCGTGCTCGACAACATCGGGCGCGAGGGCGAGATCGTCCGCGACGACAGCACCGATCCCAAGGTCGTGGGCACCCGCGACGGACTGCGGATGCTGGGGGAGGATCCGCGCTTCGATGCCACGGCCCTGCAGACCGTGGGCGTGAAGGGATGGGACGGCTTCGCGATCGCCGTGGTCGTCTGACCTTCCGGGGCTTCCCGCCGCGGGCGATTCGCGTCCGGGCGAGTCCCGGAGTCCGTCGGGAGGCCGGGCTAGACTGGGCGCGGATCGACGACGCTCCACACAACGTTTTCCCCCTGAGCAAGGAGCACATCAGTGGCACTGATCGAGGCTGTAGGCGCACGCGAGATTCTCGACTCGCGCGGAAACCCGACCGTCGAGGTGGAGGTCCTCCTCGACGACGGCATCGTGCAGCGGGCGGCCGTTCCGTCCGGCGCATCCACGGGCGCGTTCGAGGCGTACGAGCTCCGCGACGGAGACAAGAGCCGCTACGGCGGCAAGGGCGTGCTGAAGGCCGTCGAGGCCATCATCGATGAGCTCGGACCGGCGATCGAGGGTGTCGAGGCGAGCGAGCAGCGCATCGTCGACGAGATCCTGATCGATGTCGACGGTACCGAGAACAAGAAGCGCGTCGGCGCCAACGCCATCCTCGGCGTGAGCCTGGCCGTGGCCAAGGCCGCCGCGGACTCGGCCGACCTCCCGCTGTTCCGCTACCTCGGCGGCCCGAACGCGCACGTGCTGCCCGTTCCGCTGTTCAACGTCATCAACGGTGGCGAGCACGCCGACAACGGCATCGACATGCAGGAGTTCTTCCTCGCGCCGATCGGCGCCGAGACCTACTCCGAGGCACTCCGGTGGGGTGTCGAGACCTACCACGTGCTGCGTGCCGAGCTGAAGGCCGCCGGCTACGCGACCGGTCTGGGCGACGAGGGCGGCTTCGCTCCCGACCTGCCCAGCAACCGTGAGGGCCTCGACTTCCTGGTGAAGGCGATCGAGAAGGCCGGGTTCACGCCCGGAACCGACATCGCCCTCGGGCTCGACGTCGCCGCGACCGAGTTCTTCAAGGACGGCGTCTACCGTCTCGACAACAAGGACTGGGACGCCGCCGCGCTCACCGAGTACTACGTCGGACTCGTGAACGACTTCCCGATCGTCACGATCGAAGACGCTCTCGCTGAGGACGACTGGGACAACTGGAAGCACCTCACCGACGTCCTGGGCTCCAAGGTCCAGCTGGTCGGCGACGACCTGTTCGTCACCAACCCGCAGCGTCTCGCCGACGGCATCAAGCGTGGCGTCGCCAACTCGCTGCTCGTCAAGGTCAACCAGATCGGCACGCTCACCGAGACGTTCGACGCCGTCAGCCTGGCGCAGCGCTCCGGGTACACGGCGATGCTCTCGCACCGCTCGGGCGAGACCGAGGACACCACGATCGCCGACCTGGTCGTCGCGACCAACGCGGGCCAGATCAAGGCGGGCGCCCCTGCCCGCAGCGAGCGTGTCGCGAAGTACAACCAGCTGCTGCGCATCGAGGAAGAGCTCGGCGACGCCGCGGTCTTCGCCGGCCGCTCGGCGTTCCCGCGCTACCAGGCCTGAACGCACGACACATCGAAGAAGCCGCCGACACGGCGGTGAACACCGCCGCTGACCCGGCACGACGAAGGAGGAGCCGTGGCACGACGACCGGCTCCTCCTTCGTCGTCTCCGCGCGCGCAGCCGACGCCCTCGCCCACGAAGAAGGGCGCCAAGCCCCGGGCGCAGGCAGCGACGACGTCGTCTCGGCGTGCGTCGAGCGCGTCCCGAGGCGCGGCGCCTCGCGTCGACGTCCGCGAGTGGGCATCCGGCATCCGGCTCTCGGCGTTCTCCGTCATCATGCTCTCTCTCGTGGTGCTGGGAGCCTGGGTGCTCGTGCCCACGCTCGGGACCTTCATCGATCAGCGTCAGAAGATCGCTGCTCTCGAGGCATCGGTGAAGGTGAGCGAAGACCAGATCGAGGCGCTCGTCGCGGAACGCGAGCGTTGGAACGACCCCGCGTACATCGCCACCCAGGCCCGCGAACGCCTCTACTACGTCAAGCCCGGCGAGGTCGTCTACCTGGTCGACAACGACCTCGACCCCGCAGCACTTCCGCGTGAGCAGGACCCCGTGAGCGAGTCGCTCGTCGAGACGCCGACGGACTGGATGCCGCAGTTGCTGCGCACCGTGGTCTCGACCGGGCTCAGCGAAACGGCCGCCGTCGCTCCCTGAGCATTCGCTCCGAGCATCCTCCCTGGCGGCTCCCCTACGCTGGTGGGGTGACCACACCGCCGTTCCCCGCCCCCACGCCCGCCGAACTCGCCGTCGTATCGGCTCAGCTCGGTCGTCCCGCCCGAGGCGTGGTGGGCATCGCGGCCCGCTGCGTGTGCGGCAACCCGACGGTCGTCGCGACCACCCCGCGTCTGCCGGACGGCACGCCGTTCCCCACGTTCTACTACCTGACGCACCCGGCGGCGACCGCGGCGATGTCGACGCTCGAGGCCACCCAGGTGATGCCGGAGCTCGCCGCCCTCCTCGCCGACGACGAAGACGTGGCCGCGGCCTACCTCGCAGCCCATGAGGCCTATCTCGCCGACCGTGGGCAGTTCGGAGAGGTCGCCGAGATCGACGGCATCTCCGCCGGAGGCATGCCCACGCGTGTCAAGTGCCTGCACGCCCTGGCCGGGCATGCCCTGGCTGCGGGCCCCGGGGTCAACCCGATCGGCGACGCCGCACTCGCACGCTCTTCATGGTCGCCCTCGGTCTGCCGCTGCGAAGACCCCGGTGCCGCCGTGCGCGACGGGGCGGCCCCCTCGGCATGACCGCGCGCCGGAAGCTGCGCAGCGCTGCCGCCATCGTGGTGGTCGCGGCGACCGTGCTGCTCATCGGCGCCTCCGCCACGCCGCCGCCGATCCCCGATGACCCCGCGGATCCGGTCCGCGCCTCGGAGTACTGGCTCGACGGCGCACGCATCCGCGAGGCCTGGCAGACGACCCGCGGCAAGGGCGTGACGATCGCGGTGATCGACACGGGCATCGGCAAGGTGCCGTCGGTCTTCGGCGACGCGGTCGTCGGGGGCACGGACGTGTCGGGGGCCGGTACTCCGGACGGACGCACCCCTCTGGGCGCCGTCGACGGCAACCATGGATCCTGGGTGGCTTCGCTGGCTGCCGGACGCGGTGCACCGGACGGAACGGGCATGATCGGCGTGGCTCCGGAGGCCAACCTGCTCTCGATCTCCGTGGGTTTCGGTGCGGCCGCGGCGGTGCCGTTCACGGAACAGGTGGCGAAGGGCATGAAGTGGGCCGTCGACAACGGGGCCGACGTCATCAACCTGTCGTTCACCACGAACACGCTCGATTGGGACGAGAGCTGGGACGAGGCGTTCCTGTACGCCTTCGAGCACGACGTGGTGGTGGTCGTCGCCGCCGGCAACCGGGGGAGCGGGACGAACATCATCGGCGCCCCGGCGACCATTCCCGGCGTGCTCACCGTCGGCGGCGTCGACCAGACGGGCACGGCCAGCATCGAGGCGTCGACGCAGGGCATCACGATCGGGATCTCGGCGCCCAGCGAAGGCCTGATCGGTGTCTCGGCCGATGGCTCGGTCGTCCCCTGGCGCGGCACGAGCGGTGCGGCGCCCATCGTCGCCGGAGTCGCGGCGCTGATCCGCTCGGCGCACCCCGACATCAAGGCGATCGACGTCATCAACCGCATCATCAAGACCGCGATTCCGGTCGACGACGCGATCAAGCCCCAGGATCCGCTGTACGGGTACGGGCTGGTGGATGCGGCGGCGGCGATCTCTGCGAACATCCCCGCAGTGAGCGAGAACCCCATGGGAGACCTGGCGGAGTGGATCCGCGTGTTCCGCCGTGCGCAGTCGGAACCGCAGCCGGTGGAGACGAGGACTCCGGTCGCCGTTCCCCCTCTTCCGGCCGCAGACGCTCCGACCGAGGCGGGTTCACCGTTGCTTCCCAGCGCGGATTCACTGCGCCACGGTACCCTGCCGCTCATTGCGCTCACCGTCCCTGGTATCCTGGTAGCGCTTGGCGTCACCGCAGCTGCCCGGCGCATCCGATCGGCGCGCATTTCCGTACGCCACACCCCCGACTCCGAGGAGTAGTTCTTCTGTGCCTCAGAACAGCACTGTGCCCAAGATCCTGATCGTCGGCGGAGGGTACGCGGGTTTCTACACCGCGTGGAAGCTCGAGAAGCACCTGCGCAAGGGCGAAGCCGACGTGACCATGGTCGACCCGCTGCCGTACATGACGTACCAGCCGTTCCTGCCCGAGGTCGCCGCCGGCTCCATCGAGGCGCGACACTCGGTGGTCGCGCACCGTCGTCACCTCAAGCGCACGAACGTCCTCACCGCCAAGGTGACGAACATCAACCACGCGCAGAAGGTCGCGACCATCACACCGCCCGTGGGTGAGCCGTACGAGTTCGCGTACGACCAGATCGTCGTCACCGCCGGTGCCGTGTCGCGTACCTTCCCGATCCCCGGCATCGCCGACAACGCGATCGGTCTGAAGACGATCGAAGAGGCCGTCGCGATCCGCGACAAGGTCATGTCGAACTTCGACAAGGCCGCCTCCCTCCCGGCCGGGCCTGAGCGCGACCGTCTGCTGACCGTCGTGGTCGTCGGTGGTGGCTTCGCCGGCATCGAGGTGTTCGCCGAGCTGCGTTCGCTGGCGTCCGCGCTGGTGGCCAAGTACCCGCAGATCAGCTTCGACGACACGCACTTCCACCTCATCGAGGCGATGGGCCGCATCATGCCCGAGGTCTCGCTGCAGACCAGCGAGTGGGTGCTCAAGGACCTGGCCAAGCGCGGAGCCAACGTGCACCTCGACACGCAGCTGACGAGCGCCGTCGACGGCAACGTCGAGCTTTCCACCGGTGAGGTCATCCCGACCGACGTCATCGTGTGGACCGCGGGTGTCATGGCCAACCCGACCGTCGTCCGCGGCGGAGACCTGCCGGTCGAGGAGCGCGGTCGCATCCAGACCCGCGCCGACCTGCGCGTCGGAACGCCGGAGGCGTTCGTCGAGGGAGCGTGGGCGGCCGGTGACGTCTCGGCGGTTCCCGACCTCTCCGGTGGTGGGGTCGGCGGCTTCTGCGTGCCGAATGCCCAGCACGCGGTCCGCCAGGCCAAGCTGCTCGCGAAGAACCTCGTCGCGGTCCTCCGGGGAGAGAAGCCCAAGGAGTACTTCCACAAGAACCTCGGTGCCGTCGCCGGCCTCGGCCTGTACAACGGTGTCTTCCAGTCCGGCAAGATCGCCCTCAAGGGTTTCGTGGCCTGGGTCGCGCACCGCGGCTACCACGGTCTCGCGATGCCCACGTGGGAGCGCAAGTTCCGCGTCATCTGGGGCTGGTGGAACAACCTGTGGCTCGGCCGCGACCTGGTGAACCTCGAGACCGTGCAGAACCCGCGCTACGTCTTCGAGGAGTTCGCGGCGCGCCCGCGCCCGGCTGCTCCGGCCGCGCCCGTGGCAGATGCTGCTCCGGCTGCGAAGGCTGCTCCGGCTGCGAAGAAGTCGGCGGCCAAGGCCGCTCCGGCCGCATCGGCCGAGGTGACGGAGAAGCCGGTCGCGAAGAAGCCGGCGGCGAAGAAGCCCGCCGCGAAGAAGCCCGCCGCCGAGAAGGCTCCCGAGCCGGCCGAGGCTGCCGCCAAGTAGCAGACACAGCTCGCACACGAACATCGGCCCCACGCGCTCCGCGTCGGGGCCGATGTTCGTCTCTGCGGGGCGGCTCCGAGGCCATGCATAGGTACGGCCGGTATCGTCACGCGAGCAAGGGGAGTACTCCCGAATGCGGCGACGTCGTCATTACGAGCACGAGATCGTGCTCCGGCCCGCCGGCCCGTGAGGGTGGAGGAGACCTTGGCACCCGCATCGCGGGCTGCCGAGAGAACCCTGCCGTCGTCCCGGCGTCGTGGATCCGCGGTGGTCCGCACCACGAAAGGGACCACTCATGGGAAAGCTCTCCCGACTGATCGGAATGGCATCCGAAGCACTCGAGAAGAACGCCGGCACGGGGCGCGACCCTCACGCGGGCGACCGATCGCGCTCGCAGGACGGGTCCCGGTCGACGGACTGGGGAGGCATGCTCCGTGGAGCAGTCGACGCGGTCCGCGGTCCTGCCGACCCCGCACGGTCGTCAGGCCAGGACAGGCCTTCGTCTGCCGACCCGTACGCGCCGCCGGCCGCGTCCGGTGGACGACCGCGTCCCGCGCACACGGCACCATCTGCTGCAGACCCGTACGCGCCGCCTCCTCCCGGAACCGCGCGGGGCTCACACGCCGTGACCGACGCCGACCGAGCGGCCATCGCCCGCTACGACTACCTCCTCCAGACGGCGGATCCGCAGCGCGTCGAACAGATCCACCGCGAGGCGTTCGCCCGCCTCACACCTGACCAGCGCGCGCAGGTCGAGGCCCGGATGAGGCAGGAGCTCGAACCCGGTGAGCGGCCGCGGTCCTCGTCGGCGGACGACCTCGCCCGCGCCGCCGGACGTGCTGAGGCCATGAAGCCGGGCCGGATGCGCGGACTGCTGTCGCGAGCACGTGGAGCCGGTATCGGTGGCGCTGCCGGTGGTGCGGCGGTCGCGGCTGGTGGCGCGGCCGTCGGATTGCTCGGCGTGGTGGCGGGCGGGGCCGTCCTCAGCACCGTGGCGGGGCCCCTGTTGGAGCAGGCCGCGAACATCGGCGTCGACTTCGGCGCGATGGCGGAGGGCATCGACATCGAGTCCCTGGCCGCCGGCATCGACGTCGAGTCGCTCACGGGAGGTGCCGGTGAGCTCCTGGGCTCGGCCGGCGAGACCGTGTCGGGTCTGGGCGATGCGGCGAGCGGGTGGGGCGAGCAACTCGGCAATCTCGGCATCCCCGGTATCGGCGACATCTTCGGGCGCTGATCGCGGATGGTCCTCACTGCTGCCGCCGATCATGGCTTCACCGGGCTCACCGGATTCGCGGCCGACGTCCTCACCGCACTCGGGGATGTCGGGGTGGGCGTGCTGGTCTTCCTCGAAGTCCTGGTGCCCCCCATCCCGAGCGAGGTCATCCTGCCGTTCGCGGGGTACCTCAGCCAGAGCGGCGCCCTGAACCTGGGGTGGTTGATCTTCTGGAGCACTCTCGCGTCCCTGCTGGGCGCTTTGCTGCTGTACGGACTCGGTGCCGCGATCGGCATGGATCGGGCCGTGCGCATGCTGGCGGCCACTCGGCTGGTGAGCCGGTCCGACCTCGAGCGGGGAGGGGACTGGTTCGTGCGCAGCGGCGGTTGGACCGTGCTGGTCGGGCGGATGGTCCCCGGCGTCCGCAGCCTCATCTCGATCCCGGCGGGCGCATCCCGCATGAACCTCGTGACGTTCAGCATCTACACGGTCATCGGCAGCGGCCTCTGGAACACACTCCTGCTGGGCGTCGGCGCCGCGCTGGGCACGCAGCACGAGCAGTTGGAGCAGTATCTCGGCTATCTCGACTACGTCGTGTACTCGGCGATCGCGATCGCACTCGTCGTCCTGATCGTGCGGAGGATCCGTGAGGCCTCGGGCGAGAAGAAGCGAGCCATCGACATCGAAGACTGAGAGGGCGGGGGCCGAACCCCGGTGTGCCCCCGCTGGGACTCGAACCCAGACTGAAGCGATTTTAAGTCGCCTGCCTCTGCCATTGGGCTACGGGGGCCTCGCCGCCAGCCTATCGCCGTGCCCGCATGCGACGCGGTGCCGCAGGGGGTGATCCCGAGTCCGATGAGGCCTTAGGGTGGGGGAGTGCTCGACCTCATCGACGAACTGAGCCCCGTCCATGGTGCGCCCGCGGTCGCCCCCGAGTGGGAGGACCCGGCCCGCTACTGGCCGCGCCTGTCCGCCGTGACCGGGCATCTCCCCGCCCCGGTCGCGGTGATCGACCGGGAGGCGCTCCGCTACAACGCCATGGACCTTCTGGTGCGCGCCGGCGGGCTGCCGATCCGTGTCGCCTCGAAGTCGGTGCGCGTGCGATCCGTGCTCGATGCCGTGCTCGCGCTGCCCGGGTTCCACGGCATCCTCGCCTTCACGCTGGAGGAAGCGCTCTGGCTCGCCGAGACGCACGACGACATCATGCTCGGCTACCCGACCGTGGATCGCGGAGGACTGGAACGGCTGTTCGCCGACGAGCAGGCCGCGCAGCGCATCACCCTGATGGTCGACGACCTCGTGCATCTCGATCTGATCGACAGCGTCGCCGGCCCGGGGTCGCGCCCCGAACTCCGCGTCGCGATCGACGTCGACGCCTCCTGGCGCTCGTCGCTCCTCGGCCACATCGGCGTGCGTCGTTCGGCGCTCTTCAGCGCCGGAGAGGTGGCGGCATTCGCTCGCAAGGTTGTCGCGCGGCCAGGATTCCGACTCGTCGGACTGCAGATGTACGACGCGCAGATCGCGGGCCAGGGCGACGACGCCGGCCCCGATGCGCCGTTGATCCGGATGGTGCAGGCCCGCTCGCGCAATGAGCTGCGGGAACGCCGGGCAGCCATCGTCTCCGCCGTCGGCGCGATCGCTCCGCTGGAGATCCTCAACGGCGGTGGCACCGGATCGCTCGAGTTCACCGGAAGCGATGAGTCCCTCACCGAGGCGAGTGCGGGGAGCGGGCTCCTGGGCGGCCATCTGTTCGACGGGTACCGTTCGTTCCGACCGGCCCCAGCCTCGGCGTTCGCGTTCGACGTGGTGCGGCGCCCGGCCGTCGACATCGCCACCGTGCTCGGCGGAGGCTGGATCGCCTCCGGCCCCGCAGTCGCGTCCCGTCAGCCGCGTCCCGTATGGCCGGAAGGGCTCCACACGCTCTCCCGGGAAGCGGCCGGAGAAGTGCAGACACCGCTCCAGGGTCCGACGGCCACGTCGCTGGGTGTGGGGGACCGGGTCTGGTTCCGTCATGCCAAGAGCGGCGAGCCGGCCGAGCGCATCGAGAGTTACCACCTGGTCTCGGGCGACGAGATCATCGACGAGCTGCCGACCTACCGCGGCGAGGGAAAGGCCTTCCTGTGACGAGAATCGGCGGCACTTGGCAGAACTGGGGCCGCTCGGCCTCGGTCAGACCCGTGCGTGTGGAGCGTCCGCGCAGCCCGGAGGGCGTGCAGCGCGCGGTGATCGCCGCAGTCAAGCACGGGTTGCCGGTGAAGGCCGTCGGCGCCGGTCACAGCTTCACGGGCATCGCGGTGGCCCCGGGCGTCCTGCTCGAGCTCGACGACCTGCAGGGCCTCGTCTCCGCGGACGCCGCCACCGGGCGCGTGACGTTGCTCGCCGGCACTCGGCTGCACCGCATCCCGGCTCTGCTCGCGCCCTATGGGCTCGCGATGGAGAACCTCGGCGACATCGATCGGCAGTCGATCGCCGGTGCGATATCGACGGGCACGCACGGAACGGGAGCCGGATACGGCGGCCTCGCGACCCAGGTGGTCGGTGTCACGATGGTCACGGCGGCCGGCGAGTTCCTCCGCATCGACGAGGAGCACGAGAATGAGCTCCTGCCCGCCGTGGCGTTGGGCCTCGGCGCGCTCGGCATCGTCGTCGAGGTGACTCTCCAGTGCGTGCCCGCGTTCGTCATGCACGCGATCGACGAGCCGGTGGCCCTGGACGAGGTGCTGGCCAGCCTCGACGAGCGCGTCGCTGCCGCCGATCACTTCGAGTTCTACTGGTTCCCCCACACCGATGTGGCCCTGACCAAGCGCCAGACGCGCATGCCGGAGGCGACGGTCCGCAAGCCGCTCCCGGCGGTCGGGCGATGGATCGATGAGACGCTGCTCTCGAACGGCGTGTATCGCGTGGTGTGCGCGGCGGGCCAGGTCATCCCCGCGATCACTCCACCCTTCAGCCGGCTCGCCGTCAAGCTCACGGGCGATCGCGAATACACCGAGCTGTCCCACCGGGTGCTCATCCAGAGCAGGACCGTGAGATTCCGCGAGATGGAGTACGCGATCCCCGCCGAGAACGCAGTGGCCGCCTTCCAGGCGGTCCGGGCGCTCATCGACCGACGAGGGTGGCGGATCGAGTTCCCGATCGAGGTGCGGTTCGCGGCCGCCGACGACCGCTGGCTGTCGACGGCCCATGGGCGTGCCAGCGCCTACATCGCCGTGCACCGGTACTGGCGAGCCGACCCCACGGAGTACTTCGGTGCCGTCGAAGAGATCATGCACGAATACGGGGGACGCCCGCACTGGGGCAAGCTCCACACGCTGACCGCGGAGACGCTCCGGGAGCGGTACCCGCGGTTCGACGATTTCGTCACGCTGCGCGATCGCCTCGACCCCGAACGTCGATTCGCCAACCGCTATCTCGAACGGGTCCTCGGCAGCTGATCGGTCTGCGGTCGTCGCCGGGCATGCCCAGTCCACGTGCAGGCTGCGCGTCTAGGATGAGAGAAACACGAGGAAGGGTGGGCCTCTGATGGAATGGCTCGTGCCGGTACTGATCGTTGTCGGAGTGATCCTGCTCGTCGGCATCTATCTGTGGGCCACGTACAACTCGCTGGTGCAGCTGAACGTCCGCGTCGATGAGGCGTGGAGCGGAATCACGGTGCAGCTGAAGCGACGAGCCGACCTCATCCCCAACCTGATCGAGACGGTCAAGGGATATGCCTCCCATGAGAAGGCCGTCTTCGAGAACGTGACTCGCGCGCGTGCCGAGACCCTGTCGGCGGGAGGCCCCGGGGAAGCGGGCATCGCCGAGGGACACCTGCAACAGGCTCTGCGCAGCCTGTTCGCGGTCGCCGAGGCGTACCCGCAGCTGCAGGCGAGCACGAACTTCCTCCAGGTGCAGCAGGCACTGGTCGACACCGAGGACAAGATCCAGGCCGCACGCCGTTTCTACAACGGCGGTGTGCGCGAGCTCAACACCAAGATCAAGGTGTTCCCGAACAACCTGTTCGCGAAGGGCTTGGGCTTCTCCGAGCGGGAGTTCTTCGAGGTCGCCGACAGCAGCGCCATCTCCGAGCCACCGCGCGTGCAGTTCTGATGACCTCCGCCTGACCAGACCCCTCTCACCACGGTGAGAGCACGAGACCGTCGGCGGTGAATGAGACATCGCCGCGCAGGCTCCAGGAGACGGTGCGATACGTGGTGGTGCGAGGTTCGCCGTTCTGGCCGGTCCCGGTGACGGTGGCCACGAGAACTCCACCCTCCGCTGTGAAACCGGCTGGGGACAGCGCGATGGTCGGTGACTCGTCGATCCGATAGCGGATGCCGGTCACATCGCGGAACTCCGTCCCCCAGGGGATTCGGATTCCGCAGCCCTCCGCCTCCGTGGTGGCTGGGGCGGTACAGGTCTCGAGGAGCTCGTCGAGACTGTCCTGTGCGGCAGCAGTCGCTTCCGGGCGCACGGCGACATCGACCGTCGCCGAGGTCTTCGTGCCGGGCAGCACCGACACCGATCTCTCGCCGTCGAGCAGCGTCGTCGGCGCGGCAGCCACGGTGTAGGTCGCAGGCAGCAGCGGAATACCCTTCCCTGCCGGAATGGTCGCGTCGCCGATCGCCACGTCGGAGCCGATGCTCGATTCGATGGTCAGGCTGCCCAGACCCGCGGAGTCGACGATCCAACGGTCCTCCACGACGCCGAGGCTCAGTTGCGCCTCCTGCGACGCGCCGTCGAGGCGGAAGGAGATGTCGACGACGGCGGATGCTCCGTCGGCGTCTTCACGGACGCGCGTGACCTTGGCATCCTCGATCAGTGAGGTCGCGGCGTCGAACGCGTCAAGGGCGGTCCTCGAGACCTTCATCCCGGTGGCTGCCACAGCATCGGGGTTGCCGGATTCCAGGGCGTGCAGGTAGTCGAGTGCCGCCTCCTCGGGAGTGGACGAAGGGGCTGTCGACTGCCAGATCCACAGGCCCGCGGCGGCCAGGACGAGTCCCGCGGCACCGCCGATGAGCCACCAGTGCGCCCTTCTCACGTCCGGTTCTCCCGCGCATGCAGATGACGGCCCACGGCACGGCTGTTCGCCAGCGCTGCATGCAGGGCATCGGTGGCGTCGCCCCAGCCGGAGACCGAGACGTTCTCCAGACCCTGCCACTCCGCCGCGAGGGTGAGCTCTGCCGCGATCGGTTCCGCATCGCCGGGGCGCGCCTGCGGTTCCCACCAGGCGGACTGGACCTGCAGCGTCGACGTCGCGCGGTCGGCCTTGAGGTCGACCCGCGCCACGATGCGGTCGCCGACGAGGACGGGCAAGGAGTAATAGCCGTACCGACGCTTCTCCGCCGGCACATAGATCTCGATGCGGTAGTCGAGTTCGAACGCGCGGAGTGCTCGATCGCGGAACCACACGACGGGGTCGAACGGGGTCAGGATCGCGGCCGCATCGATTCCCCGGGGAAGCACCGCGTCACGATGCCGCCAGGCCGCGAGCGGACGCCCGCCACGTTCCCAGCCGCGCACCTGCACCGGCTGCAACTCACCCGCATCGGCGAGGTCGGCGATCGAGCGGGCGACGGCCGCCCGGTCGCGGATCCGGTAGTAGTCTGCGAGGTCGGACTGCGTCGCCACACCGCTCGCACGGGCCGCGCGGCGCGTCAGCTCGAGAATCGCATCGGCGCGGGAGACCTCCTCCGAGCGGATGCCGTCGGGGATCACATGCTCGGCCAGCGCATACGTGCGCTCGAAACCGCGGCGCCCGCTGATCGCGACGTCGCCGACACGCCACAGGTGCTCGAGGGCGAGCTTCACATCGTCCCAGTCCCACCACGTTCCCCGCTCTCGGGGTGCATCGGCGCGGAGGTCGGCCGGCCGCAGCGGTCCACGCGCGCGCAACTCGTCCTGCACCCACTGCACTGTGCGCGCGTTGCTGCTCATCCATGAGTCGTCGCCAGCCCACCGCCGACGGAAGTCCTCCATGCGGAACCGCCACAGCGGCCAGTCCTGGATCGGGATGAAGGTCGCCTCGTGCGCGAGGTACTCCACGTAGTGGGTCGTGCGGGAGAGGAAGACGCGGTCGAGGAGAGCGGGTTCATATGCGCCGAGCCGCGAGAACAGCGGCAGGTAGTGGGACCGGGCGAACACGTTGACCGAATCGATCTGGAGCACCCCGAGCCGGTCCATGACCCGGTGCACGTGCCGGCCCGTGACCGATGCGGGGCGGGTGCGTGTGAAGCCCTGAGCAGCCAGAGCGATGCGGCGTGCCTGGGTGGAGCTGAGGGTGTCGGTCACACGGCCAGGCTATCTCCGACCGCCGACATGCCACCCTCGGAGGAAAGATGCGTCCGACGGCATACGGCATGACCGTAGACTTGGGCGATGAGCGAGGACCAGCGACCCCGGCTGCGAGATCTGTTCCGTCCGCGCCCGGTCTCCACCGACCGCACCGTGACGACCGAGGCCGACGAGGCGGTGCCCCTGCCCCTGCGGATAACGGCGGGATATGCCTGGCGGCTGCTCCTGATCGCCGCCGCGATCGGCGTCTTCATCTGGCTGGTGATGCTGCTCAAGCTCCTCGTCATCCCGCTGATGGTCGGCATCCTCATCACGGCGTTGCTGTGGCCGGCGTTCTCGTGGATGCTGCGACGTGGTCTTCCGCGCTGGCTGGCGATCGCGCTCTCGCTGATCGGCACGGCCGCCATCGTCACCGGATTGATGTGGCTCGTCGTCTGGCAGGTGCGGGCTCAGCTTCCCGACGTGCAGGCGCGCTCGACCGAAGCGTTCGATCAGTTCCAGGTGTGGCTGCACGACGGTCCGCTGAACCTCTCGGACACGCAGATCGCCGACTACCTCCAGCAGGGTCTGGATCTCATCAGCGAGCAGGCGCAGGTCCTCTGGACGGGCGCGCTCGCCATCGGCACGACGGTCGGTCACGTCGCCACGGGCGCCCTGCTCGCGCTGTTCATCCTCATCTGCCTGCTGGCCGATGGTGCGGGGATCTGGCGCTGGACCCTCAAGATCTTCCCGCGTCGCGCCCGCCCGGCCGTCGATGGTGCCGCGCGCAACGGCTGGACCACGATCGTGAACTACGCGCGCACCCAGCTCTTCGTGGCCACCATCGACGCGATCGGCATCGGCCTCGGGGCGTTCCTCCTCCAGGTGCCCCTCGCGCTCCCGGTCGCCGTGCTCGTCTTCCTCGGCTCGTTCATCCCGATCGTGGGTGCGGTGGTGACCGGCGCCGTCGCCGTGTTCCTCGCGCTCGTGTACAACGGTCCGTGGATCGCGCTCTGGATGCTCGTGGTGGTCCTCGCCGTCCAGCAGATCGAGGGGCATATCCTGCAGCCGATCATGATGGGTTCTGCGGTCAAGGTGCACCCGCTCGCCGTCGTCCTCGTGGTGGCGGGTGGCGCGATGATCGCCGGCATCCCCGGCGCCCTCTTCGCTGTGCCGCTGGCGGCCTTCGTCAACGTCGCCGCGGTGACCATCAGCTCGGGCTCCTGGCGCACCGGCGTCGGGCCGAGCGGAGACCTTATCTGGAGCACAGTTCCGCGCGAGCGGAGACGGAGGAATCGATGAGCGCAGTCCCCAGCCTGACCGAGTTCGAGCACGCCGCTCAGAGTCTGGCTGAGGTGATCTCGCACACGCCGACGCTGCCCTCGCGAGCCCTCTCCGACATCCTCGGAGCCCCCGTCCTGCTGAAGATGGAGAATCTCCAGCGCACCGGGTCGTTCAAGATCCGCGGGGCGGCGTACCGGCTGTCGAAGCTGAGCGCCGAGGAGCGCTCGCGCGGCGTGGTCGCGGCGTCCGCGGGAAACCATGCGCAGGGAGTGGCGCTCGCCGCGCAGGAGCTCGGCATCCCCGCCACCATCTTCATGCCGTTGGGCGTTCCCGTGCCGAAGCTGCTCGCCACGCGTGGCTACGGAGCGGAGGTCGTGCTGGAGGGCGAGACGGTGGCGACATCGCTGCGTCTCGCCGCCGAGTTCTCGGAGCGCACGGGGGCGGTGCTGATCCACCCGTTCGACCACCGCGACGTGGTGGTCGGGCAGGGAACGCTCGGTCTCGAGCTTCTCGAAGATGCACCCGACGTCGACACCGTCGTGCTCGGCATCGGCGGGGGAGGTCTCATCGCCGGCGTCGCCGCGGCGGTGAAGGCACGCGCCGCCGAGCTCGGGCGCACGGTCCGCATCATCGGCGTGCAGGCCGAGAACGCGGCAGCGGTCCCGCCCTCGCTCGAGGCCGGAGAGCCCGTCGACATCGTGACGCGACCGACCATCGCCGACGGCATCCTGGTCGCTCGCCCGGGCGCCGTCCCCTTCGACATCATCAAAGAGCTCGTCGACGAAGTCGTCACCGTCTCCGACGACGACCTGGCGAGGGCCATTCTCATCCTGCTCGAGCAGTCGAAGGTCGTGGTGGAGCCCGCCGGTGCGGCCGGTGTGGCGGCGATCCTGGCCGGCAAGGTGTCGGCCACGGGGACCACGATGGCCGTGTTGTCGGGCGGGAACATCGATCCGCTCCTGCTGCAGCGCGTGGTCTCCCACGGACTCGCCGCCTCCGGTCGCTACCTCACGATCCGCATCCCTCTGCCCGACCGTCCCGGCCAGCTGGCCCGCGTGTCGGAGCTCATCGCCGAGGCCGGTGCGAACGTGATCGAGGCGATGCATACCCGCCACGGCCACGGCCTCCAGATCAGCGAGGTCATCCTCGAGCTCAGCGTCGAGACGCGTGGACCCGAGCACTCGGAGCACACGCTCGACACGCTGCGCCGCGCCGGCTTCGAGCCCATCCTCGTCCCCGATTGAGCACACCGATCGATCACGCAGAAGCGCCCCCGCGTCCGACAGGATGCGGGGGCGCGTCTGACAGGATGCTCAGCCCGTGTAGGTCTCGACGTTCACGATCTCGACGCTGATCGAGCGCCCGTTGGGAGCCTCGTAGGAGGACTTCTCGCCGACCTTCAGGCCGAGGATGGCCTGACCGAGCGGGCTGGCTTCGCTGTACACGTCGAGGTCGCTGCCGGCCGCGATCTCACGGCTGCCGAGGAGGAAGACCTCTTCACCGCCCGCGACGAGGGCGGTGACCACGGTGCCGGGCTCGACGATCCCGCGGCTGGCAGGAGCCTCGCCGACCTTGGCGGTCTTCAGCAGGCCTTCGAGAGTGCGGATGCGCGCCTCCTGCTTGCCCTGCTCGTCCTTGGCGGCGTGGTATCCGCCGTTCTCCTTGAGATCGCCCTCTTCGCGGGCCGCCTCGATGCGCTTGGCGATCTCGTCGCGGCCGAAGGTGGACAGGTGCTCCAGCTCGGCGACGAGCCGGTCATACGCTTCCTGCGTGAGGAAGGGAACCTGAGCATCGGTGGACATGACGAAGCTCCTTCTTTCGGGATCCCTCCGGCATGCTGCGGGGGATATGCCAAGACGCCCCGGCACGGTGCCGGGGCGTCGTCTTGTCTGGCACGAGTCTAAGCGACCCAGCAGGCGTTCACCAAACCTGTGGTGGCCGCCGAGACGGTCGGAATGGTGACGGAGCGGGCCTGGGAGTGGCTGTCTCCGGCCTCGATCTCGACGATCTTCCAACCCACCACGCCGAACTCCTCGTCGAGGGCCTCGACGGCGCACACGACATCCTTGCCCTGCACGCCGGTCACCTGGAAGCTGATGTTCACGGAGTGCTCGTCGACGAGTTCGAAGCCCAGGTCGTCCGCGTCGACGGACGCCATCGACTGGGCGACGGTCATCCAGCTGAACGCGCCCACGATCAACAGCGCGATCACGCCACCGATGATCCACGGCGTCCGGCGTCGTCGGGTTCGGCCATAGCGTTCGTCGAGCTCTTGTGCGGTCGTCACAGGTGGGTCTTCCGGTCGTTAGGCTGGTGTTACCAGGTTATGCGACCTGCGTACGAAAGGCCGATTCATGTTCTCTCTGTCCGAGACCCCGATGCCGACGCCGAGCATGACCGTCGATCCGGTGTCGGTCACCCCGGGGTTCGTCGGCTTCGCCGCGATCGTCGTGGTCGTGATCGCGGTGATCCTGCTGATCTGGGACATGAACCGTCGCATCCGCCGAGTCCGGTACCGCGAAGAGGTGCGTGACGAGCTGGACGCCGAAGAAGCGGCGCGGGCCGAGGGCGGTGCCGCTGCACCCGGAGCGAACGAATCGACAGCCGACGGCACGACCTCAGCGGAGGGCGAAGGCGACACGCCCGCTCGCTGACCGACCGCTACGGTGCGCCCAGCGAGGGCGACAGCGGTGACAGCGCGATGAGCAGGCACGCGGTCCAGTGGCACAGGAACGCGAGCACCGTGCACACGTGGAAGATCTCGTGGAACCCGAAGTGCCCCGGCCAGGGGTTGGGCTTCTTGAGCGCGTAGACGACGGCGCCCCCCGTGTAGAGAAGGCCTCCCACGATCACCAGCACCATCATCGCGAAGTTCGCGTTCATGAGGTCGACGATGTACATCACGGCCGCCCAGCCGAGCAGCAGGTACAGGGCGACATAGAGCCAGCGGGGCGCGTGGATCCAGAAGACCCGGAAAAGGATGCCGACGAGGGTTCCGCCCCACACCAGGCAGAGGAGCAGTACGCCCTTCGAGGGCGGGAGCGCCAGAACCGCCAGGGGAGTGTAGGTACCGGCGATCAGCAGCAGGATGTTGGCGTGGTCGATGCGCTTGAGCAGCACCTTCACCTTCGGCCGCCAGTCGATGCGGTGGTAGAGCGCCGAGTTGCCGAAGAGCAGCAGCGAGGTGAGCATGAACACGGCGGAGGCACACTTCGCCGGGGCGCCGTCGGCCACGACGATGAGGACGATGCCCGCGATCAGAGCCACCGGGAACGTGCCGGCGTGGATCCATCCGCGCCAGGTCGGTTTGACCTCGGTCGCCGCATCCACGGCGGCCGCTTCGAGCAGGGGCAGCTGGGGGACGTCGGGGCCGGAGGGCTCGGGAGTGCTCACGTGCTCACTCTAAGCCGACGCGCATACCCCACAGGGCACATATCCCCAGCGTGCACACACGATGCCGCACGCCTCGGCACGGTAGCGTAGGGAGGTGATGTCACGCGAGAGCCCGGGGCGAGGGCCGCTGTATCGGCTCTACACCAGCCGGCTGCGTCGCCACCTCGATCCGAGCAGGGTGCCGCATCATGTTGCGATGATGATCGACGGCAACCGTCGCTGGGCGCGTCAGCTCGGACTGGACACGCCCGCAGAGGGCCACCGGGCGGGCGCCGCCAAGATGCGCGAGTTCCTCGGCTGGTGCGACGAGCTCGGTGTGCGCGTGGTGTCGCTGTATCTGCTCTCGAGCGACAACCTGCGAAAGCGCGATTCCGCGGAGCTCGCCGACCTCATAGAGATCATCGCCGAACTCGCCGAGGCTCTGTCGCGTGAAGGCAACTGGCGGGTCAAGCACGTCGGCCGATCCGACATCCTCCCGGCGGAACTCGCGCGCGTCCTCTCCGACGCCGAGAAGCGCACGAAGGATCACACCGGATTGCACGTGAATCTCGCCGTCGGCTACGGCGGACGCAATGAGATCGTCGACGCGGTGCGGAGCATCATCACGAAGCACGAGGCATCCGGCGGCACGCTGGAAGACCTCGCCGCCCATCTCACGCCCGAGATGATCGGCGAGCACCTCTACACCGGCGGTCAGCCCGATCCCGACCTGGTGATCCGCACGAGTGGGGAGCAGCGGCTGAGCGACTTCCTGTTGTGGCAGAGCGCGCACAGCGAGTTCTACTTCGTCGAGGCGCTGGGTCCTGATCTCCGACAGGTGGACTTCCTCCGTGCGATCCGCGACTACGCCGATCGGGACCGACGCTTCGGGCGCTGAACGGGTGTCGGGAGGCCGGGGACCAGGGACCTGTGAGCCGTGCCACAATGACGCAGTGAGCACTTTCCGGGACTATGTCGACACGTTCGACACCGAGTCCGGCTATCTGAACTGGGCGGCCTTCGGTCCGCTGTCGCCGTCCGTCCGTGAAGAGGTCTTCGCCGACGCCGATCTGCTCGGCAGCGGGCGGCCGTCATCGCTCTCCCTGGTCGCCGAGCGCATCGGTCAGGCCCAGGAGCTCGTCGCCGAGCTGCTGGACGCGGAGGCCGACGACGTCACGTTGCAGCCGTCGTCGACCCACGGGCTCATGCACGCGCTGTTCGGGCTCTCCGGCGACGTGATCGCGAGCACCGCCGAATTCCCGAGCGTCAGTCTGACCCTGGAGCGCGCATCCACGGCATCGGATCGAACGGTCGCACCGCGCTGGATCACACCCGACGACGGGCGGGTGACACCCGACACCGTGATCGAGGCCCTCGATGACGAGGTGGTCGCGCTGGCGGTGAGCCACGTCGATTTCCGCACCGGATTCCGCGTCGATCTCGCGGCGCTTCGCGAGTCGATCGGGCCCGATCGCCTGCTCATCGTCGACGCCGTCCAGTCGTTCGGTGTGATCGACGCCGACTACTCCGCTGCCGACGTGGTGGTCGGACACGGCTACAAGTGGTTGCGCGCGGGTCGTGGCAGCGCCTTCGCGTGGTTCTCGCCCCGTGCACGAGAGCGCATCACCCCCGTGTTGTCCGGTATCACCGGCACGACGGCTGCGGGGCTGTTCGTCGACGAACTGCCTGCACCTGCGCCGTCGGCCCGCGCCTTCACCGTGAGCCAGCCCGACACGCTCGCGGCCGGCCGACTCGCGATCGGCGTGCGCGACGTGCGCGATGCCGGCGTCGACTCGATCGAGGAGCGGCTCGCCCAGAACGTCGACACCGTGATCGAGATCGCCGACCGCCACGGCATCGAGGTGAGCTCCCCGCGCGAGCGCAGCCGGCGTGCGGGCATCGTCGCGCTCGCTCCGGAGGAGCCCGCGCGACTCGCCGCGGCACTCGCCAACGCCGGAGTGGTCGTCACGGCACGGGGCGCCTCGGTGCGGATCGCGCCGCACGCGGGCACCGACGCCGCGACATTCGAGCTCCTCGACGATGCGCTGCGGGCGTTCGGCAACGAGACGTTCATCAGCGCGTAACGAATCACTGGCGTGTCGAATTCGGGTTAATCGCCCGCACGGTCGTACGTTCTAGGCATCGGGCAAGGCGCCCGTTCGAGTCGGCCTCAGGTTGACGACTCGTGACCCCCTGGTCGACTCGTTCGAATAGCCGGGATTCCCCGGGTCGGGAGTGGGTCGTGACCACACGTACAGCGCAGCAGGCCACCAGCACCGCGCAGCAGTCCACCCGTAAGACGTCGAGCCGGGCATCGTCCGCCGATCCGGATCAGGATCTGCGCACGTATGTCCTCGACACCTCTGTCCTGCTGAGCGATCCGCAGGCGTTCTTCCGTTTCGCGGAGCACTCGGTCGTCCTTCCCGTCGTCGTGATCACGGAACTCGAGGGCAAACGCCACGACCCGGAGATCGGCTACTTCGCACGGCAGGCCCTGCGCCACCTCGACGACCTGCGCATCGAGCATGGACGGCTCGACTTCCCGGTGGAGGTCGGCGAGGGTGGCACGCTCCGCGTCGAGCTGGCGAACACCGACTCCTCCGTGCTTCCCGCCGGCATCCGCCTCAGTGACAACGACACGCGCATCCTCTCGGTCGCCATGCACCTCGCGCAGGACGGGCAGGACGTCACGATCGTCTCGAAGGACCTGCCGATGCGCGTCAAGGCCGCCTCTCTCGGCCTGCGCGCCGAGGAGTATCTGGCCGAGCAGGCGGTGGACTCTGGGTGGACCGGCATCTCGACGCTCGACCTCTCCGGTGACGACATCAGCGACCTCTACGAGAGCGAGGTCGGCATCAGCGAGCAGGCACGCGGTCTCCCGGTGAACACCGGACTGATCATCCACTCCGAGCGCGGTTCCGCGCTCGGCCGGGTGACGGGCGACGGCGAGTACCGACTCGTACGAGGAGACCGCGACATCTTCGGTATGCACGGCCGTTCGGCCGAGCAGCGCATCGCGATCGACCTGCTGCTCGATCAGGAGGTCGGCATCGTCTCCCTCGGCGGACGCGCCGGTACCGGCAAATCGGCGCTCGCGCTCTGCGCCGGACTCGAAGCAGTGCTGGAGCGGCAGCAGCAGAAGAAGATCATCGTGTTCCGGCCGTTGTTCGCCGTCGGCGGGCAGGAGCTCGGCTACCTTCCCGGCGACCAGGGCGAGAAGATGGGGCCCTGGGGTCAGGCGGTGTTCGACACGCTGGGCTCGGTGGTGTCGGGAAACGTGATCGAGGAGGTCATCGAGCGCGGACTGCTCGAAGTGCTCCCGCTGACCCACATCCGCGGACGCTCCCTCCACGACGCGTTCGTGATCGTCGACGAAGCCCAGTCGCTCGAGCGCAACGTGCTGCTGACGGTGCTGAGTCGGATGGGCCAGAATTCCCGGGTGATCCTCACCCACGACGTCGGTCAGCGCGACAACCTCCGGGTCGGACGTCACGACGGAATCGCCAGCGTGATCGAGACGCTGAAGGGGCACGACCTCTTCGGGCACGTGACTCTGACGCGCTCCGAGCGTTCGGCCATCGCCGCCCTCGTCACCGAGCTCTTGGAGGGTGGAGAGCTCAGCTGACGACGGAAACAGCGGATGCCGCGGGGACTCGCTCCTCGCGGCATCCCCGGTTTCGGCTCGGTGCCGTTTCGTCCGTTCGCATGGACCCCGCCCGATCGCATGATGCTTTGTCGTGCTCGGTCATGCATTCGTCGGGTGGTCATGCGCCTGAGACGTGGAAGCGAATCAATCGGACTGCACGGCGGCGCGTTCCGCACTCGTGCTCACCGTTCACGTGAAGGAGCACTGTCCGAGTGGGCGCACGCCCCCAGAATCGGACGATGATCGACGTCAACGTGTTCCTCGAACGCCTGGGAGGCGTCGCACGGGGAACCCGGCTGCAGGCCTTCGGATGCTCGCGATCGCGGCTGGGCGCGGAGTGCAGAGCGGGTCGTATCGTCCGCGTGCGTCCGGGCGTGTTCGCGTCTCGACGCGCAGCGACCGATGTGGTCGCTGCAGCGGCTCACGGGGGCGCCCTCACGTGCGCGAGTGCCTTGAGGATCAGGGAGGTGTGGACGCTGGAGGTTCCGACGGAAGTGCATGTCTGGATGGGGCTCGGCGGGCGGCGACATCACCCGGAGCACTGCGGCTGCGTCGGCCACTTCACCCGCGGTCGCATGGAGGTCGGCATCGCGCCGATCGAGATCGCGTTGACCCACGCATACGCCTGTTACGGGGAGGAGTTCTTCTTCGCCGCATACGAGTCGGCTTGGAACAAGCGGATGCTGACGGCTGCGGCGCGTGCGCACGTCCGCTCTGCCCTTCCTGCGACGGCGCGCTGGCTCGTCGATTTCGCGCGTCCGGACGCCGAGAGCGGCCTGGAGTCCCTGGTGCGGCTGAGGCTCCATCTCATCGGAGTCGCTGTGCGCACCCAGGTGGCCGTCGACGGGGTCGGGCGGGTCGACTTCGTGATCGAAGATCGTGTCATCCTCGAGGCCGACGGTCGCGAGAACCACGACGGTGCCGCGAAACGGCATCGTGATCTCATGCGAGACGCGCGCGCATCCGACCTCGGCTTCGAGACGCTCCGCTTCGACTATTCGATGATCGTGTACTCGTGGGACGTGGTCGAGGCTGCGATTCTGGCCGCGCTCGCACGGGCTCGTGCGTGAAAGTGGCGCACCTGCATGAGGTGATGCCGGATGCACGTGCCGTCCCGCCGAATGGTCATGCAATCGTCGATTGGTCATGCGTGTGCACCGAGAGCGGGGACGCCGGGCCTGGAAACAGCGGATGCCGCGAGGAAGAGCCCTCGCGGCATCCGCTGTCTCGCGCTTTGGGTCAGCCCGGGTGCGTCATCGACAGCAGGTCGAGTTTCTCGTCGAGCTGCTCCAGGGTGAGGTCGCCGCGCTCCACGTAGCCGAGGTCGATCACGGCATCGCGCACCGTGATGCCCTTGGCGACCGAGTGCTTGGCGATCTTCGCTGCAGCTTCGTAGCCGATGAGCTTGTTCAGCGGGGTCACGATCGACGGGCTCATGCCCGCGAAGGCAGCGGCACGCTCGACGTTGGCCTGCAGGCCGTCGATCGTCTTGTCCGCGAGAACGCGCGAGGCGTTCGACAGCAGACGGATCGACTCGAGCACGGCCGTGCCCATGACGGGGATGGCGACGTTGAGCTCGAAGGATCCGGATGCGCCGGCCCAGGCGACGGTCGCGTCGTTGCCGATCACACGCGCGCACACCATCAGCACGGCTTCGGGCACGACCGGGTTGACCTTGCCGGGCATGATCGAGGATCCGGGCTGCAGGTCGGGGATGTGCAGCTCTCCGAGACCCGTGTTGGGGCCGGAGCCCATCCAGCGCAGGTCGTTGTTGATCTTGGTCAGCGAGACTGCGATCGTGCGCAGGGCGCCGGAGGCCTCGACGAGACCGTCGCGGTTGGCCTGCGCCTCGAAGTGGTCCTTGGCCTCGGTGATCGGCAGCTCGGTCTCGGCTGCCAGCAGCGCGATGACCTTCTGCGGGAAGCCGAGCGGGGTGTTGATGCCGGTGCCGACTGCGGTGCCGCCGAGCGGGACCTCGGCGACGCGGGGGAGGGCCGACTGCACGCGCTCGATGCCGAGGCGGATCTGGCGGGCGTAACCGCCGAACTCCTGGCCGAGCGTGACGGGCGTCGCGTCCATGAGGTGCGTGCGACCGGACTTGACCGCGTCCTTCCACAGCTCTGCCTTTGCCTCGAGGGCGACGGCAAGGTGGTCGAGCGCGGGGATGAGAGTATCGATGAGAGCCTGGGTGACCGCGATGTGCACCGAGGTCGGGAACACGTCGTTGGACGACTGCGAGGCGTTCACGTGGTCGTTGGGGTGCACCGTCGCGCCGAGGATGCGCGTCGCGAGCGTGGCCAGCACCTCGTTCATGTTCATGTTCGACGAGGTGCCGGATCCGGTCTGGTACGTGTCGACCGGGAACTCTCCGTCATGGGCGCCGGACGCCACCTGATCGGCGGCCTGGGCGATGGCGTCGGCGATGGCGCCGTCGAGGGTGCCGAGCTCCTTGTTGGCGAGCGCCGCGGCCTTCTTGATGCGGGCCAGGGCGGCGATCTGCGTCGACTCCAGACCCTTGCCCGAGATCGGGAAGTTCTCCACGGCGCGCTGGGTCTGCGCTCCGTACAGCGCGTTCATGGGCACCCGCACCTCACCCATGGTGTCGTGCTCGATGCGGTAGTCCTGCTCGGTCATTCCGAACCCTCCTCGGTTGCGGGGTCAGTTCCCTCGGTGGTGACGCCGTCGGCGTCGATTCCGACCGTGATCACGGGCACCGCGGTGCCCTCGGCCAGACGGTAGTTGGCGCCGACGATGCCCAGGCGGCCCGCGGAGACGGCGTCGCTGATGATCTCGGACGACTGCAGCAGGTCGCTCACCGTGTTGCGCAGGTGTTCGATGCCGACGAGCTCCGAGTCGATCTCGGCGACGGTGGTTCCGCCGTTCTCGGCCAGCACCTTCCGCGCCGCGGGGACGATCGGGGCGATCAGCTTCCAGATGTGCGGCGGCAGGGGAGCGGCGTCGATCGCGGTGCCGTCGATCGCTGCGCGCACGGCGCCGCAGGAGTCGTGGGCGAGAACGACGATCAGGGGCACTTCGAGCACCGCGACGGCGTATTCGAGGCTCGCGACGATCGACTCGCCGATCACCTGTCCGGCGTTGCGCACCACGAACAGGTCGCCGAGGCCGAGGTCGAAGATGATCTCGGCGGCGAGACGCGAGTCCGAGCAGCCGAAGAGCGTCGCGACCGGGTGCTGGGCCGCTGTCAGATCCTTGCGGCGGGCGACGTCCTGGTTCGGGTGCCGAGGCTCGTCCTGCACGAAACGGCGGTTGCCGTCCTGCATCTGCTTCCAGGCGGCGGTGGGGGTCAGCGGGTGCGTCATGAAGCCTCCGAGATGGTGCGGATCTGCGGAATGAGCGACTCGGCGAGCTCAGCGGTCGAATCCGCCGACCGCGATCCGTAGAACAGGATGTAGTCGTCGCCGGCCTGGGTGCCGATGGCGTAGGTGACGTTCGCGTTGGATTCGGCGCTGCCCGGCTTGTAGACGTCCCAGTCGAGTCCGCCGATGCGCACCGTGTCGGTGGGGGCGATGCCGTTCAGGCGCTGCGGTGCCCAGGCGGAATCGGCGTCGAACGCCTGCGCGACCTTGATGAAACCACGTTCCTTGTCGGACTTGGGAGCGAGGGTGACCTCCCACACCACGGTGGCTCCACCCTGCATCTCTGCACCGTTCGCACGCCAGAAGTCGCCGAGCTCGGGGATGAGGACAGGGCGGTCCATCGAGGACTCCACACCTTCGGCGACCGCGGCGACGTCGAGGGGCTTCTGCTCGACGGGGGCGCCGCGAGGCACGGCGAAGATGATGACGGCGACCACGGCGAGAGTGACCAGCAGCGCGGCGACGAGGTTGCGCACCGTCTGGCTCGATCGGTAGGCCTTGCTGGATGCGGCCTTGCGTGCGGCGGTCTCGTCCGGAGTCTCGGGGCGGCCGAGTTCGGCGATGATCGGGGGCTGCTTGCTCATGAATCTCCCGCCGGGGTCTCGGCGTCCGAAGCCGCGGCGCGGGCGGCATCCAGGCGGCGCTTGGCCCCCAGCAGCCACTCCTCGCAGCGGGCGGCGAGAGCCTCACCGCGTTCCCAGAGGGCGAGGGAGTGCTCGAGCGTCGGGGAACCCTGCTCGAGTTCGGCCACGACCTTGACCAGCTCGTCACGGGCCGCCTCGAACGACAGCGTGTCCACAGGGGTGTCGTTCAGGGCGCTCACTCCTCCATCTTACGTCGTGCGCCGCGGGTGCTCGGCTCAGGCGTCTTCCGCGATCTCACCCTCCGAGCGGGCGCTCAACGAGCCCCGATCGAGGGTGATCGTGAGCGCGCTCCCGGCCGGCGCGTCGGCGGCGTCACGCAGGATCACGCCGCCGTCGAGATGGGCGATGGCATAGCCCCGGGCCAGCGTCGCCGCGGGGGAGAGCGCGCGCAGCGACGCGCGGAGCTCGCCGGTGCGGCGGCCGGCGTCGTCGAGCTGTCGGTTCACGGCGTCTCGTCCACGTCCGAGCAGCAGCCAGATCTCCTGGGCGCGGGCGTCGATGATCGGCGCGGGCGAGCGCAGCACGGGGCGCGAGCGCAATTGCTCCAGCTGCGAGATGTCGTGGGTGAGTCGCTGCGTCAGCCGCGTGGTGGCGCGGGAACGCAGCTGGGCGATGAGCGCACGCTGTTCGCCGACGTCGGGCACGACGCGTTTCGCGGCGTCGGTCGGGGTCGAGGCGCGCAGATCGGCCACGTCGTCGAGCAGCGGGTGGTCGTTCTCGTGCCCGATCGCACTCACCACCGGGGTGGAGACCGCGGCGACCGCTCGCACCAGCTTCTCGTCGCTGAAGCCGAGCAGCGTCTGCGGGTCGCCGCCGCCGCGGGCGATGATGATCACGTCGACCTCGGGGTCGGCGTCGAGTCGAGCGAGGGCCGCGAGCGTGTCGGGAACGCAGCGGTCGCCCTGCACAGCGGCGTACTCGGTGCGGAAGCGCACCTGCGGCCAGCGCAGCTCGGCATTGCGATGGACATCCTTCTCGGCGTCGGACCGCTCACCGGTGATCAGACCGATCACGTGCGGGAGGAAGGGCAGGCGCCTCTTCCTGGCCGGGTCGAACAGCCCCTCCTGCCGCAGCTTCACGCGGAGCTTCTCGAGCCGCTCGAGCTGGTCGCCGAGCCCGACGTGCTTCATCGCGGAGACCGCGAAGCTGAAGTCGCCGGCCTTGACGAAGTAGTCGGCCTTCACTGCGGCGACGACGTGATCACCGACGCCGATGTCGGACGGGATGCGTCCGCGCACGCTCGACCACACCCGGATGGAGATCTGCGCATCGGAGCGGGTGTCCTTCAATCGCGCGAACACGTTGCCGGCGCGGACGTTCCAGGAGGTGATCTCGCCCTCGACCCAGACGGTGTTCCACCGGGCGATGAAGTCGCGGATAGTCGCATTCAGACGCGTGACCGAGGTGGGGGCGTCAGCGGTCGAGTCGCGGGGTGCGACGGAATCGGCCGGAGGGGTCTCGCCCTGGCCCGTCGTCGCTTCGAAGACTGTCATCCGCTCCCGTTCCGTGCCCCTGAACCTCCCCGGCCGCGCACAGCTGTGCGACGGTAGAATTCAAGGGTGACTTCGACTGCCGTTCATCTCCCCGTGCCCCGCCTTCCACGAGTGCGTGCGGCGGCCGGGCGGCTTCAGGATAACCCGGTGGCCGGACACAAGCGCGTTCTGCTCGCCGCACCGCGCGGCTATTGCGCCGGCGTCGACCGTGCCGTGGTCGCCGTCGAGAAGGCCCTCGAGCGCTATGGCGCTCCGGTCTACGTGCGCAAGCAGATCGTGCACAACATCCATGTCGTGACGGAGCTCGAGGAGAAGGGCGCGATCTTCGTCGAAGAGGTCGACGAGGTCCCCGAGGGCGCTCACGTGGTCTTCAGCGCTCACGGCGTCTCGCCGGCGGTCGTGAACGCAGCCGCCGATCGCGGACTCCACGCGATCGACGCGACGTGCCCGCTTGTCACGAAGGTGCATCGCGAGGCCGTGCGTTTCGCCCGGGACGACTTCGAGATCCTGCTCATCGGCCACGACGGCCACGAAGAGGTCGAGGGAACGGCCGGTGAGGCTCCCGAGCATGTGACGGTCGTGAACTCTCCGGAAGAGGCCGACACGGTCGTCGTGAAGGATCCGAACAAGGTCGTCTGGCTCTCGCAGACCACGCTCTCGGTCGACGAGACGATGGAGACCGTCAACCGCCTGCGCACTCGTTTCCCCGAGTTGCAGAACCCGCCGTCCGACGACATCTGCTACGCCACGCAGAACCGCCAGGTGGCGATCAAGAAGGTCGCCGCCGGTGCGGATCTCGTGATCGTCGTGGGCTCGTCGAACTCGTCCAACAGTGTGCGCCTCGTCGAGGTCGCGCTCGAGTACGGGGCGAAGGCCGCTTATCGCGTCGACTACGCCGAGGAGATCCAGCAGGAGTGGCTCGACGGCGTCGAGACCGTCGGCGTGACCAGCGGCGCCTCGGTGCCCGAGGTCCTGGTGCGCGAGGTGCTCGACGCGATCGGCGACGCCGGTTACCGCGACGTCGACGAGGTGAAGACGGCAGAGGAGGACCTCATGTTCTCCTTGCCCAAGGAACTGCGTCAGGACGCTGCGGGACAGCGCGACGCGCGGGCACTCGGCGGTCGTGCATCAGGAGGAGGCGCGTAGCGGTGAACGCCGCGGAGGCGGAGCCCACCCTCATCGGGTCGGTGCAACGCGCTCTGCGGCTGGTCGACATCGTCGCCAACTCTCCTCGTCCTCTTCCGCCCAAGATGCTCGCGGCGATCACCGGTCTGACCCCGGGCACCACCTACAACCTGGTGCGCACGCTCGTGCACGAGGGGTATCTCGCGTCGGAACCCGACGGGGTCGTGCTCGGCGCCCGGTTTCCGTCCTTCCAGGAGCAGATCAGCTCGCGGGGCGTGTTCCTCGCCCGCGTGCGCGCTGCGCTCCGCGAGGTGACGGAAGACGTGGGTGCCACGGCCTATCTCTCACGCTTCGACGACGGGGAGATGCACCTGGTCGATATCGTCGACGCGGTCCGCAACCCCCGCATCGAACTATGGGTGGGGCTGCAGTCGAGCGCCCACGCGACGGCGTTGGGGAAGCAGATCCTCGCAGCCCTGCCGGAAGCCGATCGCCTGGACTACCTCTCGAGGCACCGGCTGCCGGAGCTCACCCCGCGGACGATCACCGACCGCAGGGCGCTGCTCACACAGCTGGACCGATCGCCGGGCTGGGCGATCGATCGGGAGGAATACGCCATCGGCGCCACCTGCGTCGCCGTGCCGGTCATCGCGCCGGGGATCACCGCGTCCCTGGCGATATCACTGCCGGCGGATCGGGCCGTCGTGGATCGCGCGCTCGTCTCGGCGCTGCAGCAGACCGCGCGGAAGCTCTCGCTGCAGTTGGGGGCGGATGCGCTGGATGAGGGGATCTCCGGAGCCGAGTTCACTATCTGAAGTACGACCCCTGGTATTGCGGCATGCGTTTTCCTACTATGGGTAGAGTAGCGGCATACATGAACGCTACTGATCGCCTTCAGCGTCCCCAGCGCTGGCGATCAATCTGGATGAGGAGCGTCCCCAGTGCTCCACGTCCGCGGCCCCGAGAAGTCCCCACTTCTCCGGGGCCGCTATCGTTTCGGGCGCGCGGTCCCGCGGCGATCGGCTGTGAACCGGCCAGAGGTGGGGCCGTTAGCATGGCGAGATGAGTGAACAACGGCCCCGGTACGGCGAAATCGCGACTCCCGAGGAGCAGCGACGAGCGGCGGGTCTGCCGCCGCTCGAAGACGTGGTGATCGCACCGCCCACGACGCCCCTGCCGCCTGCTCCACAGGCAGGTCCTTCGACGAGTGATCCCGCGACGAAGCGATCGCACCCTCTCGATCGTTTCGCGACGATCGCGATGCTCGCCTACGGGCTGATCAACATCGTCGTCACCGGTCTGTCCTACCTCGACCTGCCCACGGTCATGAACCAGACGATGAAGGTCCTCGGCATCGAAGGGGAGTTCACGAACTTCGCGCAGGGGAAGACCTGGGGGACGATCGCCGCGATCGTGCTCGCGGTCGGATGGTCTGTCACCGCCGCGCTCTCGATCCGTCGCCTGCGTCGAGGACGGATCACCTGGTGGCTCCCGATCATCGGCGCGATCATCACGACGGGCGTGGTGTCGATCTGCATCGCGGTGCCGATGATGAGCGATCCGGCGTTCGTCGCCCACCTCGAGCAGATGACGGCTCCCTGACCTCATCCCGTCGGCGTCGACGCACGACGCCCTTCGGCTACGAAGAAGGGGCCCGGCAGGAATGCCGGGCCCCTTCTGTCGTCTCGCGACCGATCAGCTCTGGGACTGGCCGTACGAGCCGAGCTGACGGGTCGACTCGACCACGCGGGCAGCCATCGCCGATTCGGCGATCTTTCCCCAGGCGCGCGGGTCGTACTGCTTCTTGTTCCCGACCTCGCCGTCGACCTTGAGGACGCCGTCGTAGTTCTTGAACATGTAGTCGGCGATCGCACGCGTGTAGGCGTACTGCGTGTCGGTGTCGATGTTCATCTTGATCACGCCGTTGGCGACCGCGAGGGCGATCTCCTCATCGGTGGAACCCGATCCGCCGTGGAACACCAGGTCGAGCGGCTTGGCGCCGGTGTTGTACTTGGCGGCGACCTCGGCCTGGATCTCACCGAGGAGCTCCGGGCGCAGCTTCACTCCACCGGGCTTGTACACGCCGTGCACGTTGCCGAAGGTGAGGGCGGCGATGTAGCGGCCCTGCTCGCCGAGGCCCAGTGCCTGGACGGCCTGGTCGACATCGGCGAAGGTCGTGTAGAGGGCTTCGTTCGAGCCTTCGTGCTGCACGCCGTCCTCTTCGCCGCCGACGACGCCGATCTCGACCTCGAGGATGGCGTTGATGTTCTTCATGCGGGGGAGCAGGTCCTTCGCGATCTCGATGTTCTCCGCGAGGGGAACTGCCGAGCCGTCCCACATGTGGGACTGGAAGATCGGGTTGCGACCGGCCTTGACCTCTTCTTCGGACGCGGCGATGAGCGGCTCGACGAAGCCCGCGAGCGCATCCTTCGGGCAGTGATCCGTGTGCAGTGCGACGGTGATCGGGTAGTTCTTCGCGACCTCGGTGGCGAAGCGGGCGAACGCGAGGGCGCCCGTGGCGCGGGCCTTCACCGTGTGGCCGGCGAAGTAGTCGGCTCCACCCGTGGTGACCTGGATGATGCCGTCGGAGCCGGCTTCGGTCAGCCCCTGGAGGACGGAGTTGATCGTCTGCGAGCTGGAGACGTTGAATGCGGGGTACGCGAAGCCGCCGGCCTTCGCGCGGTCGAGCATTTCGGCGTACTGATCCGGGGTGGCGACGGGCATGAGAACTCCTGCGATAGGGGAAGCCGGGACAGCTGCCACTCTATCGGGGCGTGTGGGCCTCTACCGCAGTCATGACCTCCAGTGCGCGAGACCGCTTCTGCTTCCTTGTTAAGAATCGCGAATCCTTCGCGGGATACGGGCCGAAAGGGGCCGGATTCGGACCCGTCGGTGGCTAGGCTGACCGCATGGTGAGTCTGACAGCGGATCTGAGCCCTCTTCGTCCCGACCGTAACCTCGCGATGGAGCTGGTGCGTGCGACGGAGGCCGCGGCGATCCGCGCGGTGCCGTTCATCGGCCGCGGTGCCAAGGAGGCGGCGGACGGTGCGGCTGTCGATGCCATGCGCGCCTTCCTCGGCACGGTCGACTTCCAGGGCCGCGTCGTCATCGGCGAGGGGGAGAAGGACAACGCCCCGATGCTCTTCAACGGCGAGGTGGTGGGCACGGGCCGCGGACCTCTGTGCGACATCGCGGTCGACCCCATCGACGGAACCTCTCTCACGGCCGCTGGTCGGCAGAACGCCCTCTCCGTGATCGCCGTCTCGGATCGTGGCACGATGCTCGACGCCTCGACCGTCTTCTACATGGACAAGCTCGTCACGGGCCCGGCAGGTGTCGGGGTCGTCGATATCCGTCTGCCGATCGGTGAGAACATCCGCAAGCTCGCGGGTGCGCTCGACAAGCCGGTCGACGAGATCGTCGTCTCGGTGCTGAACCGCCCGCGTCACGAGCAGCTGATCCAGGAGATCCGCGACGCCGGCGCCGGCACCCGTCTGATGAGCGACGGTGATGTCGCCGGTGGCATCAACGCCGCCCGTCACGATGCGCGCACCGACATGTGCGTCGGGGTCGGCGGCAGTCCGGAGGGCATCGTCACGGCGTGTGCGATCAAGGCTCTCGGCGGGCACATCCAGGGTCGCCTCTGGCCCCGCGACGATGACGAGCGTCAGCGCGGCATCGACGCCGGACTCGACATGGACAAGGTCTACGAGGCGGACGACCTGGTGCAGGGGAACAACACGATCTTCGTCGCGACCGGTGTCACCGACGGGCAGCTCGTCGCCGGCGTCCGTCGCGAGCGCGGCTACGTCTACACCGAGAGCGTCGTGCTCCGCGGGGCATCCGGAACCCTTCGGCGCATCGCATCGGAGCACCTCGTCTCGAAGTGGCTCTGATCGTTCGGGAGCCTACCGTCCCGTGATCGTCGGCCGGGGAGCCGGCGGCATCGTTATCGAGCCGGTATCGCCCGGCAGGGGCGCGATCCACGGTTCTCCGGGGCGCCGTGTCACAATTGTCACTGGGTTTGTCGCCGTCGACGGAGCCGCCAGGCACCGCAGGCACAGGAGGGCGAACAGATGACAACGCAGCACACGAGCGGCTCGAAGGCCGCCCCGACGAAGATCATCACGACCAACACGGGTCGCATCCTGCGGGTGAGCGCCGATGCGGAATCCGTTCCGGCACCGCCCGTCGCCACACCGGCCGCTTCGGTGGTCGATCCGGCTCGCCGGGCCGACGTGCTCTTCCGTGTGCGTCGAGACGAGGGACACGAGATCAGCGCCTGGTGGATGATCGGCGCGTTCCTCGCGACCAGCGGTCTCGTCATCCTGCTGCTCAGCGGCGTTCCCGGCATCGCCTGAGGGCCGTCCCCGGTCGCTGATCCGCCCGCGTCATCCCTCGTCGAGTCGATGCCGCACGTCGCCGACGTCCGCACGGACCGTCTCGCCACGCGTGGCCTCGAGAGCATCGATCCCGCCGGTCTGCGACGCACCTGAGGCGGTGTCATCCGTCGTGATGAGCTCAGGGGCTGTGAATCTTCTCGCTGCGCCCACCGTGGTGGCAGATGCGGTCGCGAGCGCAGAGGCATCGACGCCTGGGAACTGGCGGGCGGTGACGAGCACGCGCGTCTCGAGTGAGCCGGCGAATCGGTTGTAGCTGTCGACGGTGCGCTCCAGCGCCCGACGCAGGTCGTCGGCATGCCCGGCGAGCGTACCCAGCCGGTCGTACAGCTGTGTGCCGAGGGCGAGCAGCGTGCGCGCCTCGGTCGACACCTCCTGCTGCGTCCAGGTGAAGGCGACGGTCTTCAGCACCGCCCAGAGGTTGACGGGGGAGGCGAGCGCCACCCGGCGGCTGAACGCATAGTCGAGCAGGGTCGGGTCCTCATCGATGGCGGCGGCCAGCAGGGACTCGCTCGGCAGGAAGCAGATCACGAACTCGGGACTGGCATCGAGTCCCGCCCAGTAGGCCTTCTTCGCCAGGGCGTCGATGTGCGCACGGACCGCCTTGACGTGCTTCTGCATCAGCGTGCGGCGTTGCGGCTCTCGCGCGTCGCCCCCGGGGAGAGCGGAGGCCTCGAGGTAGGCGTCGAGAGGGACCTTGGCGTCGACCGCGATCGAGCTGCCGCCGGCGAGGCGGATGACCATGTCGGGTCGCCCCTGACCGCGGTCGGAGGAGATCGTCGCCTGCAGGTCGAAGTCGATGTGACGGGTGAGCCCGGCAGCCTCCACCACGCGGCGCAGCTGGGTCTCTCCCCAGACACCGCGCGTGGCGGTGGAACGCAGAGCGCCGGCCAGCGATTCCGTCGTCGCCCGCAGCGCCTCGTCGGACTCCTGGGCACGACGCAGCTGCTCTTCGAGAGTGCCGAACTGGGCGTGCCTCTCCCGCTCGATGGCCGTGACCTTGGTCTGCATCTGCTGCAGACTCTCGCGGACCGGAGCCAGGGCCGTCAGCACGGCGTTCTGCTGCTGCACCCGCTGCGCTTCCGCACGCTGCTCGTTCCGCGCATGCTCGACGGCGTCGCGGTACAGGTCGTACTGCCGGTCGCGATCGTCACGCGCGGCCGCCAGCTCGGCCTGGGCACGCGCGAGGTCGGCTGCCCCGCGACCGGCACGGAGGAACCAGCCCACGGCGACACCCGCCGCGAGGGCGACGAGGAGGAGAACGACAGCCAGAGCATCCATGTGTTCATGATGCGGCCGGCATCCGACATTCCCGGGTCGCCGCGCACGGATGCCGTGTGACGCGCCGGCCGCGGTGCGGCGGTGCGGCGGTTCAGGCTCTGCGGTTCAGGCCCGGCGGTTTAGGCGACGGCGCGCTCCAGAACGGGCGCGACAGGTGCGACGGGGGCGGTCACGCGCAGGCTCAGGGCATCGGCGAGTGCGTACACGTCGGCCGCGCCGGCCCTCGCGGCCGCATCGATGACGATCTGCGCGCAGGCGCGGGCATCGGCGAGGGCGTCGTGGTGCGCGAACTCCTCGAATCCGGCAGCGGCGGCGGCGATCGGCAGGCGATACGAATCGAGTGTGTACGTCTTGCGGGCGACCTGCAGGCTGCACAGCGAGCGGTAGGGCGGGCAGAGCTGCCCGGTCGCCTCGGAGGCGCGACGCAGGACGTTGAGGTCGAAGCCCGCATTGTGCGCCACGAGCACGTCGGCCCCGGCGAACGCGCACAGGCGATCGAATTGATCGACCCACGTGGCGGCCGACAGCACGTCCTCGGGCTGGATGCCGTGGATGCGGACGTTCCACTCCTGGAACTCGTCGTGCCCTGGCGGTGGCTGGATCAGCCATCCCGTGGTCGCGACGACTTCACCGCCGCGCACGCGGACGAGACCGACGGAGCAGGCAGAGGCCGGACTGGAGTTCGCGGTTTCGAAGTCGATCGCAGTGAAATCCAGTGGCACATCCCCACTTTCCCCCGGCGGCTCGCAGAGGGGTCGGAGACTCGCCGTATGCTGGCGACATGGCTGAGGACATGGCGACGTCGTTCGGAGCGCAGGCCGGGGATTACGAGGCCGGACGGCCCGACTATCCGTTCGAGGCGGTGGCGTGGATGCTCGAGCGGATGCCCGCGGATTCCCGTCGCGTCGCCGATGTCGGCGCGGGAACGGGCAAGCTCACGCGCGTCCTCTCGCAGGCTCCCGACGCCGAGGTCGTCGCGGTCGACCCCGACCCGGAGATGCTTGCGACGCTCCGCGCTGCGGTTCCGGGGGTGCCCACCTTCGTCGGGTCCGCGGAGCAGCTGCCGCTTCCGGACGCGAGCGTCGACGCCGTCGTGCTGGGGCAAGCCTGGCACTGGGTGGATCCGGTCGCCGGCTCCGCGGAGATCGGGCGCACCGTACGCAGCGGGGGAGTGCTCGGCCTCATCTGGAACATCCGCGACGATCGTGTCGAGTGGGTCCGCAGGCTCACCGAGATCATGCACGGCAGTCACGCCGAGATCATGCTCGCCGAGGGCGATCCTGTCGTCGCCGCACCTTTCGGCCCGATCGAGCAGGAGCGGTGGGAATGGGTCCGCCCCGTCACCCGTGAAGTGCTGCACCGGATGGCGGCGTCGCGCAGCTACATCATCACCGCCCCTGACGAGGAGAAGGAACACATCCGCCGGGAGCTCGACGCCCTCTTCGATGAGCTCGACCTGCATGGCGATGCGACCATCGACCTTCCGTACGTGACCCGCGCGTACCGCGCCGTCCGCGACTGACGCACAGCTCCCGCAGGATCGCCGGGCACCGGCCAGGTAGACTCGTGCCCCGTGGCTCTCACTATCGGCATCGTCGGCCTGCCCAACGTCGGCAAGTCCACCCTCTTCAACGCACTCACCAAGAACGACGTGCTCGCGGCGAACTATCCGTTCGCGACGATCGAGCCCAACGTCGGTGTGGTGAACCTGCCCGATCCGCGTCTGGAGAAGCTCGCGGAGATCTTCGGCAGCGAGCGGATCCTCCCCGCCGCCGTGTCGTTCGTCGACATCGCCGGCATCGTGCGCGGTGCGAGCGAGGGGGAGGGCCTGGGCAACAAGTTCCTGGCCAACATCCGTGAGGCCGATGCCATCGCGCAGGTCGTTCGCGGCTTCGCTGACGACGACGTCGTGCACGTCGACGGCACGGTCAACCCGGCATCCGACATGGAGACGATCAACGCCGAGCTCATGCTCGCCGACCTGGAGACCGTCGACAAGGCGATCGCCCGGTACGAGAAGGAAGTTCGCGGCAAGAAGATCGAGCCCGTCGTGCTCGAGACCGCGAATGCGGCGAAGGATGCGCTGGAGCGCGGCGTGCTGCTCTCGGTCGCCGGCATCGACCTGACGCCCATCCGCGAGCTGGGTCTGCTCACCGCGAAGCCCGTCATCTTCGTCTTCAACGTCGACGAGGCCGTGCTGACCGACGACGCGCGCAAGGCGGAGCTCGCCGCCCTCGTCGCCCCGGCGAAGGCCATCTTCCTCGACGCGAAGATCGAATCGGAACTGATCGACCTCGACCCGGAGGATGCGGCGGAGCTGCTGGCTTCGACCGGCCAGGACGAGTCGGGCCTCGACCAGCTCGCCCGTATCGGCTTCGACACCCTCGGCCTGCAGACGTATCTGACCGCTGGTCCGAAGGAAGCCCGCGCCTGGACGATCCCCAAGGGCTCGAAGGCCCCTCAGGCAGCCGGTGTGATCCACACCGACTTCGAGAAGGGCTTCATCAAGGCCGAGATCGTCTCGTTCGAGGATCTGGTCGAGACCGGTTCCGTCGTCGAGGCCCGCGCCAAGGGCAAGGCCCGCCTCGAGGGCAAGGACTACGTCATGCAGGATGGCGACGTGGTGGAGTTCCGCTTCAACAACTGAGCACGACAGCGTGATCGAAGGCAGACGCCTGAGGTCAAATCTTGAGGAAGATGCCATCTATGTCCAGCTCAGGCAAGTTGGCTATGGATCGTCGTGCCCATTCCGGGTCGATCACAGCTTGAGCGTGTGTGATCTGAAGTTGGGCTTCTTTCATTGTGTAATGGAGCAGCTCCGTCCAGTAGACAAGTTCTACGTTTCGTCTCGAACTCCTGACGGCCCTCAAGAAGGCCGTGGCGCTTTGATGCAAGCTGTCCATACATTCATACGCTGGCATGTAAAAGCCCACAGGTCGTGGGCCATGGAGGAAGACGCCCAAGGAGTCCGCGGCGGCTGACTTCATCGATCCGCTATGCGATGCGTGAACGTGGTGACTGGCGTTCGAAAAGCGGGAGCTTGATACGACATTTCCGTATGCTCTGCTTATGTCCGCGTATGTTACCCGACGGTTGTCGAAGGCCGGCGATGCCCAGCCGTATGGTCTGGCCATGGAGACTCCATGTCGCTGTATGACGCGCTGATACTGCTTATCTATTATTTGGATCGTCTCAGCAGTGAGGCCTCGAATATGGTCGTCCTCTTTCCGTCGCCACATTTCCACATGGTGACTTGCCTCGAATCTTTTTGCGATCTCGGTGCTGCTCCGCTCGATGAACGTCGCAATGACGCCGAGCTCGACTACGGTCCGCATGCGGGCTTCAGCGCCGTCCGGAAACCCGCGTTCGAGCAATGCAAAGGTTTCGTTGGTTGCGGTCATGGCCCGTTGGAGTAGTCCTGCCAAAACCTCTGCTTTCCGACGTGGGCGCCCCTGCTGGAGCCAGCGAGAGCCCGCGGACGCCAGTACATGGCCGCAGATTGATAGATAGGCCGAGACGAAGTCCAATGATTCGTCTAGAAGCTCAGCGACCGAGTCGCTTACCAGTTCTGGAAACGCACGTGCCGCCGATCCAAGCTCCGCGAGGTCCTCTGGAAGATGCCAGTCCAGATTCTCAAGAAAGTCACGAGCCTTTTCGCGCGGGTCAGCGTTCGGAGTTCGACGACTGTAGGAGGTGATACTCCCCGCGATTCTCTGCGAGAGCTTTCTCAGAAGCGCTCGCTCGAGATCGGCCATCTTCACTGCCGGATCTGCTTCGGCTGACCGCCCGTCTCCTGCAGATGTCCTCATGGCTGAAGTATGCCGGTTTTGCGCAACTGTGTGTTCGCGACCGGCAGCGCCCGCGCTCGGATCGGAAGCTTCGAAGTTGGTGCTCGGCGTATCGAAAGAACGCAGAGCAGCCGAGGGTCTCACGACTACGCAACGTGGTGGAGGTCCGCTTCAACGACGAGAGCTGTCGTCGCGTGGTAGGTCGGGCTGAACGGCAATGTCGCTGCATACGTCCCGTCAGCACGGACCATCGAGTCGCCCCGGGTGTTATCGATTTCGAGGCTGCGGAGAAGCGACTTGGCGCCCGCGGGCGTTGGCCGTTTAGCGGACGAGGCGTACCGCCGATTCATCAGTAACGGCTGAACACACGGGTCCTGTACGGTGAGAGCGCCAGAAGATTGCTGGCGTCGGGAGCCCCGGGGGACGACATGAGCAGCATCGAGAACGTGGACTACACGAACTGGGATTGGCTGCCGCGGGCGGCCAATGAGGTCGAGAGCTACGTTCTGCGATTGCTAGCCGAGTCCGGCGTCGAGCCGCACGACGTGTCCGCGCGAGCGAAGTCGATCGCGTCGTTCCAGCGGAAACAAGTCGCGAAACAATACCCCGACCCCATCGGACAGATCACTGACATCGTCGCGATCCGGATCATCACCTACTCGAACACCGACCGGGATCGAGCCCGAGAACTAATCCGTTCCCGATTCGCTGTCCTGCCGGGAGAGGATCGGAACCCAGGCGAGGAAAAGCCGCCGCACCTGCGCGGATACGACTGCCTGCACATCGTCGTCTCGGGGGAAACAGACGACTACGACTCTGATTGGGTAGTCTCCGGGGGTGATCTCGAGCGGTACTTCACGACGTTTGGAGGGCTCGAGATCCAAATCCGCACAGTGGCCGGCCACGCATGGGCGGAATTCGAGCACGCAAGGCGGTACAAGGGCGCTCAGTACAACGCGATCAGCCAGCAAGACCAGGGGACGATAGATCAGCTGTTCGGCGCGGCGTCCGACGCTCGCCGCGCGCTCGACGAGACCTTCGTGGCAATCGATCGGATTCTTGCTCGACCGACCGTAGATATCGAAAGCGCGCACATCGAGACGCGCGTCGAGCCGGACCCCGCGCCGGGGGAGGTTGCATCAACCGCCCTGGATGCGGTCACGCTCTCGCAATTCATGAAGACGCGGTTCCCGAACGACGCCGACGGGAGCGATAGGGGAGTTGATTTCGGAATCGAACTAGTGCGAGCAACAGGCATAGATACCGTCGAGGCCTTGGAAGCGGCGTTGGAAGATGTAGATAGCGACCAGGTGCGCGCCCTAATGGAGTCAGGTGTGTCTGTCACTCGGGTACGGCGCCTGGACGACGAACTTCTCGCGCACTTCGGGCAGGAGTACATCAACAAGACCCAGCACACGGGGTACGGCAAACACCGAGCACTGCAGCTTGAGTGGCGCTATGACCGATTGCGAGGAAAGACTCGGTACAGGACATACTTGCTGCTCGGAGAAGCACGCCCGACCGAACTTGAGGCAGGGCCCTACACTGCGGTTGGTGCGCTTCGCGAAGTTGCACGACTACTGGCGCACGCGCGTGGGGTCGATACAGTTCTCACGCCAGGACTGATCGCCTCTAAGCCGAACCTTCCGCCGGGTGCCCGGGCGAAGAAGATCGCACTGGACGGCGACGCGGCGATCTGGGTCGCGTCGAACCTGAACCGAGAGGCGTCCGAGCAACTGATGCTTCAGCTACTGGATCGGGCCCGCCCCGTTGATCTACGGATCGCGCGCGGGGATGTCGTCGTCGCTGACGGTCAAGCCGCACATCACCGCCAACAGGTTGATGGGCATTGATCAGGCCGAAACAAAACACTCAGGTAGTGCGTCCAATGTCAGGAGCTGCGGATGGGTGAGGATTCGCCAAGCGTGGCTGGGCCGTCTCGCGTGCGACGCATGTTCCTCATCCGCATCTGCCTGATCATCGTCATCGTCGGGCTCGTCGTAAGCGGGGTCACCGCGTTCCCTTTGCGCGAAGAGCTCATGCTCGGACGCGACATCCTGAACAACACGGGACTCAGCACGGTCTTCGCCGACCTCGCGTCCTGGGTCCATCGGGTCGCTGAGGGGCTCGAGGTCACCGGCACCGAGTACCCGTTCCTCGCCTACGGCACGGACTGGCTGGCGTTTGCCCACCTGGCGATCGCGGTCGCTTTCGTCGGACCGCTCATCGATCCGGTGCGCAACGTCTGGGTGACCATCTGGGGCCTCATCATGTGCGCAGGCATCCTTCCACTGGCACTCATCGCCGGAGCGATCAGGGGGCTTCCGTTCGGCTGGCAGCTCATCGACATCTCATTCGGTGTCGTCGCTGCCGTGCCGCTCACCATCGCGCTCGTGCTGACACGCCGACTCGAGAGACAACGCATCGGCGCCCACTGACGGCCCGCGTCTGCGCACGACCCGCACGGGTGACAGGATTGACGGATGACCGCAACACTCGTGGCCCAAGGGCTGGCCGGCGGGTACGGCCACCGCACCCTGTTCGATTCCCTCGACCTGACCGTCACGGCGGGTGACGTCGTCGGCCTCGTCGGGGCGAACGGGGCGGGGAAGTCGACCCTCCTGAAGCTGCTGGCCGGTGTCGACGAGCCCCAGGCCGGCACGATCCGGCTCTCACCGGCGGATGCCTTCGTCGGCTGGCTGCCGCAGGAGCACGAGCGCATCGTCGGAGAGAGTGTCGCCGACTACATCGGCCGTCGCACGGGCTGCACGGCTGCGACCAGAGAGATGGATGCCGCCGCCGCTGCGCTCGGTGACCCCAGCCTCGCCGCTCCCGGCACAGACCCGGCCGACATCTACTCCGTCGCGCTGGACCGCTGGCTGGCGAGCGGTGCCGCCGACCTCGACGAGCGACTTCCGGTGGTGCTCGCCGACCTCGGACTCGACCTCGGCGCCGACCCGGCCTCAGCGATGATGACGTCGCTTTCCGGCGGACAGGCCGCCCGCGTCGGTCTCGCCGCACTCCTGCTCTCGCGTTTCGACATCGCCCTGCTGGACGAACCGACCAACGACCTCGACCTCGACGGGATCGAGCGGCTGGAGGCCTTCGTGCGCGGACTCCGCGGCGGTGTCGTCGTGGTCAGCCACGACCGCGAGTTCCTCGCCCGCTGCGTGACCCGGGTGCTGGAGCTCGATCTCGCGCAGAACAGCAACCGGGTGTTCGGCGGTGGTTATGACGCGTACCTGGAGGAGCGGGCCACGGTGCGTCGACACCAGCGCGAGAAGTACGACGAGTTCGCCGACAAGAAGGCCGACCTCGTCGCTCGCGCCCGGACCCAGCGCGAGTGGTCGAGCCAGGGTGTGCGCAACGCGATGAAGAAGGCTCCGGACAACGACAAGATCAAACGCAAGGCGTCGGCCGAGTCGAGTGAGAAGCAGGCGCAGAAGGTGCGTCAGATGGAGAGCAGGATCGCCCGGCTCGAAGAGGTCGAAGAGCCGCGCAAGGAGTGGCAGCTCGAGTTCACCATCGGCTCGGCGCCGCGTTCCAGCTCGGTCGTGTCGACGCTGAGCTCGGCCGTGTTCCGGCAGGGGAGCTTCCAGCTGGGGCCCGTGTCGCTCCAGGTGAACGCGGGGGAGCGGATCGGCATCACCGGCCCCAACGGCGCGGGGAAGTCGACGCTGCTGCGCGGGCTGCTCGGGCGGCAGCTTCCGGACGAGGGCACGGCGAGTCTCGGTGCGAGTGTGCAGATCGGCGAGATCGACCAGGCCCGCGCACTGCTCGTCGGCACGCAGCCCCTCGCCGTCGCCTTCGAGCAGCTCGTGCCGGAGATGGCATCCGGCGAAGTCCGTACCCTCCTCGCGAAGTTCGGGCTCAAGGCCGATCACGTGATGCGCGCTGTCGACGAACTGTCACCGGGGGAGCGCACGCGCGCAGGACTGGCCCTGCTGCAGGCGCGCGGCGTCAACCTGCTCGTGCTCGACGAGCCGACGAACCACCTCGACCTGCCCGCGATCGAGCAGCTCGAGCAGGCGCTCGAGTCCTACGAGGGCACCCTGCTGCTGGTCACCCACGACCGTCGGATGCTCGCGACCGTGCAGACCGACCGGCAGTGGCGGGTGGAGGCGGGGCAGGTCGTCGAGGTATGACGGTGTGGACGCCCGATGTTGCGGATGACCGTGGGAACCCGCCAGAATATCGCTCAGGATGCCGGACGGCGACGTCGTGGAGCTCCTCGCCATGAGCCACCAGCGCTCGGGGTGACGTCTACGATCAGAAGGCCTTCATGACCTCGCCCACCACAGCGCCGCGCACGAACATGCTGGCGCTCATCGGCTTCATCGCCGCATTCGTCATGCCTGTCGCGGGCGTCATCCTCGGAGTTTTCGCTCTGCGGCAGCTGCGGACCCCGGGCAACACCGAGTCCGGAGCCGGTCTCGCCCGGTGGGCGCTGGTGATCGGAGCGATCGGCACCGTGTTCTTCGTGTTGTTCTTCATCCTCTGGGCCACGCTGTTCTTCTCGGCTCTGAGCGGCCAGCCCATCGGTCGCTGATCAGAGGCCGATCATGAAGCCCAAGAAGGCACGGGCACGTCTGCTCCGGGCGATGACTGCCACGACGCTCGTGAGAGTGGAGCGGAAGCCGAAGTATGCCGACCATCTCGAAGGCTTCGTGCTGCGCGTGGGAGCGAAGTGGGCGTTGATGGCGCAGACGGTCGACGGCGGATACTTCGACGGCCTGATCGCCTTCCGGGTGCAGGATGCGCAGCGGATCACCGACGACGAGTCCGTGGCAGCGGCGTTCGCCAAGACGCTCCCCGAGTGGCCACCTACGTACACGCCTGAGGTCGACCTCGAGACGACAGCGGGTCTGATCAGAGAACTGGGTGGCAGCGACAATCTACTGGGCATCCAGAAGGAGACGGAACGTCGCGCGACGTGGATCGGGACCCTGGACACGATCACCGGTCGGTACGTGTATCTCCACGAGGTTCGCCCCGACGGCACGTGGCACCCCGCACCCCTCGGCTACAAATTGCGTGCGATCACGGCGGTGGAGGTCGGCAGGCGTTACTACTCGGCACTCTCGGTCGTCGCGGGGGAGAAGCCGCGGCCCGAGCATCTGACTTCGCGCTGAGCCATGCCACGACATCGCGGGTCTGAGGACCGTCCGGCCTCGGTAGACGGTGCAGACGTCGAAGCGGCAATGTCCCGGCGACGGTGGCGGGCCATCCACCGACCGCCCATCCGGCGCGGCGATCCAGTCATCGAGTTCGCGGAGTGGTCTCTGCCGGTCGCCTCCGTCATCATGCTCATTGCGAGCTTCGGAATAGCGAAGCGCGGACCGGTTCCCCGAGAGATATCGGCCATCGCGGTGATCGGGTGCGCAGCAGTCATCGTCCTGGTGATGTTCGTGCTCAGTATCCGCCTATTCGTGAAGCGCGGTATCCTCCCTTTCTCTCGCCGGGCGGCGCTCGCGCTCGCCGGCGTCTCGATCATCTCGCCTCTCGTGCTGTGGGCTCGCTACGAGGGAACGTTGGCGCCTCTGGTGATCACCGCATGCCTGCTGAACGGGCTGTGCCTCCTAGCTGGTGGACTCGCCTTTCTCGCGGGGCGCCGCCGCTCTCCGCGAGATTCGGGAGTCGAAGTCTCGGAGTCGCGTCTCGACGACGCCGCTGCCGGAACGTCTTGCTGACCGCCGGGTCGGGATACGCTGGAACATGGCGGCTTCGGCCGCGGTTCGGTCGCTGGCGTCCACCGTGGACGTTCCGCCGGAGTTCCTGACCCTGACGGCACGAGGAGATTGACGCCGATGACCGACACCCAGATCTTCGAGCCCGACGGCCGCGCGATCCCCTTCGTCGACGAGGGCGACGGTCCCGTCAAGCTCGTCCTGATCCAGGAGCGCGATCTGGCTGCTGATGTTCTCGGCGTCGTCGCGCACTACCTCGCCGAGGAGGCGGGCTTCCACGTGCTGCGCATCGGTCATCGCGCCGAGGTCAAGCACGAAGAGGTCTCGCTGGAGGATCGGGTCGAAGACGTACTCGCCGTGATCGATCACGTCGGTCTGGGCGACACGTGGATCGGCGGCCATGGCTTCGGCGGTACCGTCGCACGGGCCTTCGCCCTGGCCCACGCCGATCGCGTGAACGGCCTGGCCCTGCTTGCTGTCGAAGAGAATGACATTCCGCTCGCGCCGGTGATGCCGATCCTGATCATCCAGGGCACGAAGGACATCGACGCTCCGTTCGCCAACGGTGAGCAGCTGCAGTCGACGGCGCCGGAGCGTGCGAGCGTGAAGAGCATCGACGGGGCCGATCACATGTTCCCGATGACGCACCCGATCGAGACCGCCGTGGTCATCGAGGAGTACCTCGACTGGGACTGAGCACCTCGCCCAGAGGCCCTCGCCGAGCGACGTGACCCGCTATCGACCCTGACGCTTCTTGTACGGCTTCGGCTGCCCCTTCACGGCGGGCGTGCGGCCCTTGCCCTTCGATGCTTTGGCCTTTCCTCCGGCCGGGGCGGGTGCATTGCGCACCGGCTCCGGAGCCGCGGCGACCTCTGCCTTCGCTTCGACGAGGAGGAGTTCGCCGACAGGGGTGAGCCGGGTCGGGCCTTCGCGATGGACGATCGGATGACCGACCTCGGCTTCGAGCTTGTCGATCGAAGTGTAGAGGGAAGCCAGCGGGATGCCGAGCTTCTCCGCCGCACGCGGGAAATGCAGTTCCTCCGCGAGGACGACGAAGCGGCGGAGCAGAGAGATCTTCACGGTGGCCTTTCCAGTGTTCGCACGGGTGTGCGAGCTTCTTCCAGGTTACGCGGTGCAGACAGACGGATGCCGCGACCCGATCGGCCGCGGCATCCGGAATCCTTCGGTCAGGCGACCTGAGGGGTGACGGCGAAGGACACGGAGCCTTCGTCGTCGACGCCGGCATCGAGGATCTTGTCGTCGAGTGCAGCGGCCGCCGACTCATCGAGGAACAGCCGGGTGCCGGCGACCTCCACCACCTGGTCCTGCGGCTCAGGGTCCGCGGCGACGAGCACGGCGAGGCGTGCACCGCCCTCGGGTCCCTGGGCCTCGGTGGAGTGGATGCGGAGCCCGGCATCCGGTGCGTCGGTCTGACGGCTGACAAGGGTCGTCACGATGGCGGAGGCGTTGTCGGTGAGGGTGAGCACGAGACTCTCCTTCCGGTTGGGGCATGCCACGGTCGCGGCATGTCCGGGCCACGATGCCGGACCTCGGAGATCGTCTCAACCCCCTTGCGCGGATTCGGAGGAGGCTCTTACCCTGCTCGCAGGTTCTTGCGCAGAAACACCTGCGCGGTGCCGTCGCCGTCGGGCACCCGCTCATGCTCCTCATAGCCGCACGACTCGTACAGGCGGATGTTCGCCTCGCTCAGGCTTCCGGTGAACAGCTCGGCGACGTCTGCGCCCGACGCCTTCTCGGCGCTCTCGAGCAGCAGCCTCCCGATTCCCTCGCCCTGCATATCGGGGGCGATCGCGATCCTGCCGATCAGGAGCAGACCGTCCTTCTCGACGTAGCGGATGGCACCGACGAGGCGCCCGTCGATGCGCGCCGTCAGCCCGGACTCCGACCGCAGCTCCGCCTCCAGCTCGGAGAGCGTCTGCGTCAGAGGCGGCATGTCGACGCTCCCGTAGATCGCAGCCTCCGAGACGAAGGCGGCGCGCTGCACGGTCAGCACCTCGCCGGCATCCTCGTCGCCGATCGGGGAGATCACGATCTCCGGCCGGTTTCTGCTCGGATCTTCGTTCACGGCGTCTTCGTTCACGGAGTCTGCTTTCACGTTGTCTGCGTCATTCACCCGAGCCACATTCCGGGTCGCCTCCCCACGGTGTCAACCCCCTCGCCGCGCGTCGCCGCCCCGGCTAGCGTCACCGGTAGGAGGTCACACCATGGCTGAAAGCAAGACCACGAAGACCGGCGGCTCGACGAAGGGCGCGGCGAAGACGACCAGGCAGCAGAACGCGGAGAAGGGGTTCACCGCCTCGACGACGCTCGCGAACAACCTGCAGGCGGTGCTCGTCGACCTGCTTGATCTCGCGATCCAAGGAAAGCAGGCGCACTGGAACGTCGTCGGACGCAACTTCCGCGACACGCATCGTCAGCTCGACGAGATCATCGACGATGCACGGGCCTTCAGCGACACGATCGCGGAGCGCATGCGCGCACTGCACGCCGTGCCCGACGGGCGCAGCGCGACCATCGCGAAGACGACGTCGCTTCCCGAGTTCCCTGCGGGGGAGGTGTCGACGACGGAGACCATCGACCTGATCACCGAGCGCCTCGAGGCCGCGGTGGGAACGGTGCGCGACGTGCACGACGCCGTCGACGAAGAGGACCCGACCTCGGCCGACCTCCTGCACGCCATCATCGAGCGGCTCGAGCAGTTCGCGTGGATGGTCAGTGCGGAGAACCGGAGTCCGGCGGGTCGCTGAGCCCTCTCGCGTCCGCGGAGTCGCCGTCACTCGTCGGCGGCTCCGCGGACGAGAGGACGGCCCCGCATGACGCGGGGCAGCGCCACCCACAGGGATACCACCAGGACGACCGCTGCGACGAGAGCGATGATCCCCGCCGTACGGTCCACCGTGAAATCGACGATCAGGGTCGTCACGCCGATGGTCAGGGCACCGATGACGACCAGGTCGATACGGACGATCCGGGCGGCGATGCGGACGAGGTCGGGCTTGCGACGGCGGCCGAACAATGCACGATGCATCCCCACCGGCGCGAGTGCGAGGATGGTCGCCACCGCAGCGAGAGCGACGAGGACGACGTACAGATCTCGCTGGAGCTCGTCCATGTCGGTGAAACGCGGCTGGAAGGCGACGGCGAGGAGGAATCCGGTGAGGATCTGCGTACCGGTCTGCATGACGCGCAACTCCTGCAACAGCTCGTCCCAGTTGCGATCCGCGCGTTCATTCGCGGTCTCGTCGCGTCCGTCGGCACGGTCGTCGAGACCGTCCCCACGACCAGATGGTTCTGATGTCATGGTCTCAGTGTGGATTCCGCACTCCGGTGCTGTCCAGACGCGTGCACCCGCAGAACGAAAGAAGGCACGATGACGCTCCCGCCGATTCGCGACTGGTGGTCCGAACTCTCGGAAGACGGGCGCCGGGCGGTGCTCGACAGCAAGACCCCGCACCTGGAAGAGGAGGTGCGCGAGGAGATCCGCGTCATCACCGGCGCCGTGGTCGGGATGGTGGAGTCGCTGAGCGACGACGACCTCGAGTACGCCCGCTCGCACGCCGAGCACGAGGAATGACCTCCTGCGTGCACGGCTCGGCTGCTTACGCGTCGTCGGTCTCGGTCGTAGCCGCATCCTCTTCACGTAGCCGCGGTTCGGTGCGTCGTTCCGGGCGCACGCCGGCCTTGTCGGCGTAGAACGCGCGGATCCGGTCCATGTCCGACGCGACATCGCCGGTCAGGTCGATCGTCGGCCCGAGTCCCGTGGTCATGGTCGTCCGATCGACGAACCCGAGCGTCACCGGCATGCCCGTCTCTCGCGCGATCCGGTAGAAGCCCGATTTCCAGTACTCGTTGCCGCCGCGGGTGCCATCCGGGGTGACCACCAGGCCGAAGACCGTGCCGTCGTGGACCTGGCTCACGACGTCTTTCACCACGCGTGCCGGATCGGCGCGGTCGACGGGGATGCCGCCGAGGCGACGCATGATCGGCCGTCGCCAGCCGTGGAAGAGGCTCTTCTTCCCCAGCCAGTGCACGTCGATATCGAGCTTCCAGGCGATGGCGAGCATCAGGACGAAATCCCAGTTCGACGTGTGGGGCGCGCCCACGAGCACGGTCGGGCGCGTCGGCGCGGCCTCGCTCACGAGCGTCCATCTGCTGAACGCCCAGAAGATGCGGGCGAGGAGTCGTGTGAGCATGGATCAACCGTAGGGGAGAACAGCTGTTCGCCCGCTGTCGACGCCCACCGGGCAGGTTCGGCGCCACCGCCTCCGGGCGGGCGTACGATCGAGGGATGAAGAAAACGCAGCAGGACTCCGTGCAGCAGGAAGCGCCCGTCGGGCTGCAGCCGCTCCTGGACTCTCTGAATCTGCTCGAGGGCGATGCTGCCGGCTATTGCAGCAATGGCGTCTGCCAGTTCCCCGCCCCGAAGAGCGAGTAAGCGGCAGACGCCATCGCAGGCCGTCTACGGAGGGTCAGTGACCGCCGTGGAAACCCTCGCCGGCATCGTCGGCGGGCTTGCGGACGAACGGGCTGAGCGCCACTGCCGCGAGCGAGATGATCGCCGCGATGAGGAACGCCATGCGGGCGCCGGGAGCGCCGGCGACCGCGGTCGACAGCCCCTCCTGCTCGCCCGCGTGCAGGATCGAAGAGTACGTCACCAGCAGCAGCGCGACACCGGCCGCGCCGCCGACCTGCTGCAGCGTGTTCAGCACCGCAGAACCGTGCGAGTACAGCGATCGCTGGAGCGACCCGAGCGAGGCGGAGAACAGCGGCGTGAACGACATCGCCAGGCCGACCGACATCGCCGCCTGCACGATGATGAGAACCCACCATACGGTGTGCTCGCCCACCGTCGAGTAGAAGAAGAGCGACGCCGAGACCAGGATCGTGCCGGGGATGAGCAGCGGACGCGTGCCGCGCGCATCGTAGACACGGCCCATGACGGGCCCGAGCAGCCCCATGAGCAGCGAGCCCGGAAGCAGGATCAGGCCAGACTGCAGCGGGTTGAGACCGGCGACGTTCTGCAGGTACTGCGGAAGCAGCGTCAGCGTGCCGAACATCGACAGCGCCAGGATCGACATGATGATCACCGACAGCGTGAAGTTGCTGGAGCGGAACACGCGCAGATCGAGCAACGCGTCGTCGACGCGCTGCAACACGAGCTGACGCCAGACGAACAGGCCGAGCGACACCGCGCCGACCACCAGCGAGATGATGCCGGCGGTCTCGCCCGATCCGCCCTCGCCGCCGAACTGGCTGAGTCCGAACACGATGCCGCCGAAGCCGAGCGCCGCGAGCGGGATCGACAGCACGTCGAGCGGCACGGCGCGGGTCTCACCCAGGTTCGTCATCCACTTGACGCCCATGAACAGGGCGATGAGGGAGATCGGGAGGATGATTCCGAAGAGCGCGCGCCAGCTGGCGAGTTCGAGCACCGCACCCGCGAGGGTCGGGCCGATGGCGGGAGCGAGCGAGATCACGAGGCCGACACGGCCCATCATGCGACCGCGGGACTGCGGCGGCACGACGTTCATGATCGTCGTCATGAGCAGCGGCATCATGATGCCGGTACCGGCCGCCTGGATCACACGGCCGACGAGCAGCACGGCGAAGCCGGGGGCGACGAGCGCCACGAGCGTGCCGAGCGAGAACGCGATCATCGCGGCGATGAAGACCTGACGCGTCGTGAACCGCTGCAGGATGAACCCGGTGGTCGGGATGACCACGGCCATGGTGAGCATGAAGGCGCTCGTGAGCCACTGGCCGAGCTCGGGCGGAATGCCCAGGTCGGTGTTCAGATGAGGGATCGCGATCCCCATCGTGGTCTCGTTGAGGATGGCGACGAAGGCGGCGACCAGTAGCAGCCAGATCACCCGCATGTCCTTGCGGGAGATCTCGCCCCCTGCCGCTGCGGGGGTCGTCGAGATGGAGCCGGTATCGACGGCAGACATGGGCGGCCTCCAGGGCGAAGAAGAAACGGAGTATCGCGAGAGTTCGCAAGAGTCACTCAGCGTAACGGCAGCCGCGGACATTTCATTCCGAATTCACAGATATCCGCCGACGGCGGAGGCGCGGGCCTCGGTGTCCCCGCACGTGAGTACGCTGGCGCCATGAGCATGGGCGGCGGCATGGGCGGTGGCCCGCGGGGTGGTGGCTTCCGCGGGGTCGACGAGAGCGCGCAGCGGAAGCTGAATGCCGAGGCCCCCCGGATCAACGGCCTCGGTGCGCGGGTCGTCTCGCTGTTCCGCGCGTATCGCTGGCGTATCTTCTCCACCGGCATCCTGGTGGTGATCGGCGCCGCGATAGCCGTCGTGCCGCCGCTGATCGTGCAGCGGATCTTCGACGATGCGCTGTTCCCCGTCGCCGGGGGAGGGCCGCACCTCGAACTGCTGGCCTGGCTCGTCGCCGCCATGATCGGTCTCTTCCTGCTCTCCGCCGCTCTCGGAGTGGCCCAGACCTGGCTCACGGCAACGGTCGGCAACAGCGTCACCGGCGACCTGCGTGTGAAGCTGTTCGAGCACCTGCAGGCGATGGAACTCGGCTTCTTCACCCGCACCAAGACGGGCGTCATCCAGTCACGCCTGCAGAACGACGTGGGTGGCGTCTCCGGGGTGCTGACGAACACCGTCACCAGCATCCTGGGCAACGTCGTCACGGTGATCGCCTCGCTCGTCGCGATGATCCTGATCGACTGGCGTCTCACGCTCATCGCCGTGATCATGATGCCGTTCCTGATCTTCGTCCAGCGCAAGGTGGGCCAGGTGCGGGCACGTATCGCGGGAGAGACGCAGGAATCGCTGTCCGAGCTCACCTCGATCACGCAGGAGACGCTGAGCGTCTCGGGCATGCTGCTGTCGAAGGCCTTCAACCGCCAGCGCACCGAGTCGGAGCGCTACCAGGCGGAGAACCGCAACCAGGTGGTCCTCCAGGTGCGCCGGGCGATGAGCGGCCAGGGTTTCTTCGCCGTCGTGCAGGTGCTGATGGCCAGCGTTCCTGCCGTGATCTATCTCGTCTCCGGATACCTGATCGCCGGCGGCACCGGGGCGATCACCGCAGGAACCGTCGTCGCGTTCACCACGGTGCAGGCGCGGCTGCTCATGCCGTTGATGGGTCTGATGCGGGTGTCGCTCGATCTGCAGACGTCGTCGGCGCTGTTCGCGCGCATCTTCGAATACCTCGACCTCGTCCCCGAGATCCAGGATGCGCCCGACGCGATCACGGTCGATGACGCACCCGGGCCGCGAGGACGCCTGGAGTTCGCCGGGGTGGTGTTCCGCTACCCGGACGCGTCCTCCGACGCCCGTCCGACGCTCGACGGAGTGTCCTTCGTGGCGGAACCCGGCCAGCACGTCGCGTTCGTGGGCCCCTCGGGCGCCGGCAAGACCACGATCCTGTATCTGGCTCCTCGCCTGTACGAGGCGAAGGGAGGAGCCGTGATGTTCGCCGGTGCCGACGTGCGCGCGCTCACGCAGGAGTCGATCATCGACAACGTCGGCATCGTGTCGCAGGAGACGTACCTCTTCCATGCCACGATCCGTGAGAACCTGCGCTACGCCAAGCCCGATGCGACCGAGGAAGAACTGATCGCCGCCTGCACCGCCGCGAACATCCACCACATCATCGCCGGCTTCGAGCAGGGCTACGACACCGTGGTGGGGGAGCGCGGCTACCGGCTCTCCGGTGGCGAGAAACAGCGCATCGCGATCGCCAGGGTGCTGCTGAAAGACCCTCCGGTGCTGCTCCTCGACGAGGCGACCTCGGCACTCGACACGGTCTCGGAGCGCGTGGTGCAGGAGGCGCTCGACGAGGCCGCGAAGGGGCGCACGACCCTCTCCATCGCCCACCGGCTCTCGACGGTGATGGGCGCGGACGTGATCCACGTTCTGGAGGCCGGGCGCATCGTCGAGTCGGGTTCGCACGTCGAACTGCTCGCCCGCGGCGGTCTGTATGCCGAGCTCGCGGCCGAGCAGGTAGCGGCGTCGCGCGTGCTCGAGACCGAGGCCGCCGTCGAGGAGGAAGTGACCGGGGGCGCCGTGGCACCCCTCGCCGATCGCCGCGCGGACAAGGCGCCCGCCGATTCCGCGGGGGCGGATGCGGTCGCGACCATCACCGCTGCGGTGCCGCTGCTCGCCGAGCCTCGACCGGACGAACGGGTCTACCCGCCTGAGCACTGAGTACTGAGCCCTGAGCCCTGAGTACTGCACCCTGAGGCGGCGTCGTGGCGGCGAGCGTCAGTGCACCGAGAGGCCGCCGTCGACGAACAGCGACTGGCCGGTGACGTAGGCCGAGCCGGCTCCGGCAAGGAACACCGCGGCTCCCGCGAAGTCGCTCGGCAGACCGTTGCGCCCGATCATCGTGCGCGCGGCGAGCTCCGCGACCTTCTCCGGGTCCTGCTGCAGCCGCGCGTTCAACGGGGTGAGCACGAAGCCGGGGACGAGCGTGTTGCTGGTGACGCCGGTGCCACCCCAGGCCTCGGCCTCGGAGCGCATGAGCGATTCCACCGCGCCTTTCGACGCGCCGTAGATGCCGCTGCCCACGAAGGCGCGGTGGGCCTGCTGGGAACTGATGTGAATGAGTCGACCGTATCCGCGTGCGGCCATGCCCTGCGCATAGCGCTGACCGAGCAGGAACGGCGCGAGGGCGTTGACTGTCATCGTCGCGTCCCAGTCGTCTTCGGTGATCTCCGCGAACGGCGGGCGGATGTTGATGCCGGCGGAGTTGACGAGGATGTCGGGCGCGCCGAACGGTGCGGCCGCTGCTTCGCCGACGGCGTGGATCCCGTCCCTCGTGCTGAGGTCGCCGATCACGCCGTGGGCGCGGCATCCGAGCGCGCGCAGCTCGTCGACCGTCTCGCGGACGCGATCCTCACCGCGCGCGACGATGACCGTCGACGCTCCGGCGCGAGCGAGTGCAGTGGCGATCCCCCGGCCGATCCCGGAGCTGCCGCCGGTGACGACGGCGGTGCGACCGTCGAGTGAGAACAGGGAGGAAAGGTAGTCGTTCATGTGTTCACCGTCAGGGGTTCGGAGGGCGGGGATCACCACGCGAGCGCGGCGGCGATGGCGGGGTCGGGCGCGGCGTCGGCGAACTCGGGGAGGGCCCGCAGCTCCGAGATGAAGGCGTCGACCTCGGCGGCGTAGGTCGGGTCGGCATGGCTCTCGGCGATCTCGAGGAGCGAGGCGACGTCCATCGCGAGGATGAGTTCGATGCGAGCGATCACCGAGGCGTGGGCACCGGCCTCGTGCAGCACGTGGAGGCCGCCGCGGAGGGCCGCGAGGTAGTCGCGCAGCACCGGCAGCTGTGCCTTGCCCTGAGTGATCGAGGTGCCATCGGCGCGGAGCCGCCAGCGCACGACCACATCGGGGATCACATCGAATGCGCGTGCCCGGGTGTACATGAGCTGCGCGACCACCTGGTCTTCGTAGGCGACCCCCTCGGGGAAGCGCAGGTCGTGCCAGAACGAGGTGCGGCTCACCTTCGACCAGGCGACGATGTTCGAGACCGCCAGGGGGTGCGCGGCGAGGGTCGTGCCGAGTCGCTCCGGAGACGTGGCCGCAGCGACCCAGGGCTGCACGCGGCCGGCGACGTAGCCGTCACCGCGGACCCGCGAGCGTACGTAGGCGCCGGCGACGAAGTCGCTTCCGGTCCGGCCCAGTGTCTCCGTCATGCGGGCGAGGGCGTTCGGCAGCAGTTCGTCGTCGCCGTCGAGGAAACCGAGGTACGGGGTGTCGACGAGCTCCAGACCGACATTGCGCGCGGCGCCGAGACCGCGGGAGGCCCCGTGGCGGATCGTCGTGAAGCGGGGGTCTTCGGCTGCGGCGGCGTCGAAGATCGCTCCTGTGTCATCCGTCGAGCCGTCGTCGATGAGGATCGCCCGCCATCGTGACTCGGTCTGCGCGCGCAGCGAGTCGAGAGCGGCGGGGGCGAAGGCCGCGATGTCGCGTCCGGGGACGATCAGCGTCACGATCGGGGCGGAGGCAGTCACCTGCTGAGTCTATGACCGTGGCTCAGCCGCGGGCCGCGCGCACCGACTCGGCGACGAGCACAGCCAGCCGTTCGGGAGCATCCGGGGCCAGAGCCGCGCGATCGAACGTGAAACGTACGGCGGTCTGCGCCACTTCGGGGGCCACACCGCAGGCGAGCAGCACGTGCGACGGCTCGTCGCTGCCCGCCGCGCATGCCGATCCGCTCGACGAGATGACCCCGCGGCGCTCCAGCTCGAGCAGAATCGACTCCCCGCTGGTGCCGGCGAACGTGAAGCTCGCCGTTCCGGGCAGACGGCCTCGGGAATCCCCGGTGAGCGTGGCATCGGGGATGCTCGTGAGCACCCGGGTGATGAACCGCGCGGTCGCCGATCCGACCTGCGCCGCAACCGTTACGCGTTCCGTCTCGGCGAGTTCCAGCGCCGTCGCGAGTGCGACGGCGCCCGCGACGTTCTCGGTGCCTGAGCGTCTCCCGCGCTCCTGGCCGCCGCCGTGCAGCAGCGGCTCCACCGGCACGCGCCCACGGACGGCCAGGGCACCGATGCCTTTCGGAGCCCCGAGCTTGTGGCCGGCGATCGACACCGCGTCTGCGCCGAGATCACCCAGAGGGAGCCATCCCGCCGACTGCACGGCATCCAGATGCAGGGGGACGCGGGCGGCACGGGCGACGGCGGCGAGCGCCGACACATCCTGGACGGTGCCGATCTCGTTGTTGGCGTGGCCGATCGAGATCAGAGCGGAGTCGTCCCTGATCGCCGCAGCCAGGTCATCCGGGTCGATCCGTCCGCGCGAGTCCACGGGCAGGAGGGAGACCTCGATGGCGTGGAAGCGTCGTAGATAGTCGGCGGATCCGAGGATCGACTCGTGCTCGATCGGCGAGGTCACCAGATGCCGCCGCCCCGTCTCGAGAGCCGCGAGCATGATGCCCTTCACCGCGAGGTTGTTCGCTTCGGTGCCGCCGGCGGTGAACACGACGTCGCCCGTCCGCATCCCCAGCACGCGCGCCACCCGTGCACGGGCATCGTCGAGCGCGCCCGCCGCGGCCTCGCCGGCCGTGTGATGGCTCGATGGGTTTCCGAACACGCCGGAGAGGAACGGCCGCATCGCTTCGAGCACCTCCGGTCGTACCGGGGAGGTCGCGGCGTGATCGAGGTAGAGCATGCCGGTGCGGGGCAGGTCCGAGGGCGACATCGCGGTCAGTCGATCCGCAGATCCAGGCCCAGATCGAGGGCGCGCGCGGAGTGTGTCAGCGCCCCCACCGAGATCACGTCGACTCCGGTGCGGGCGATGTCGCCGACCGTGTCGAGGTTCACGCCTCCCGAGGCCTCGACCGTGGCACGGCCGGAGATGAGGGCCACCCCCGCGCGCAGGTCGTCGAGCGAGAAGTTGTCGAGCAGCACGGTGTGGGCACCGCCGTCGAGGACGGCCGGGATCTGGTCGAGCCGGTCGACCTCGACGACGACGTGGGTCGTGTGCGGGAGGCGGGACAGCGCCTCGCGGAGCGCCGTCGCGAGGTCGAGCCCCGAACGCGTGAGCACGGCCAGGTGGTTGTCCTTCGCCATCACGGCATCCGACAGCGAGTACCGGTGGTTGTGTCCGCCGCCCGATTCGACCGCATGCCGTTCGAACGCCCGCAGTCCCGGCGTGGTCTTGCGGGTGTCGGCGATGCGAGCACCAGTGCCCTCGATCGCGGCGACGTACGCGGCGGTGAGGGTGGCGATACCGCTCATCCGCTGCGTGAAGTTCAGGCCGACGCGCTCTGCGGTGAGCACACTGCGGGCCGACCCCGAGACCGAGGCGAGCACGTCGCCCGCGGCGAACTCGTCGCCGTCACCGACGTGCAGGTCGATGTCGAGAGTCGCGTCGGTGAGCCGGAACGCGGCGGCGAAGACCTCTCCACCACTGAAGACTCCGGGTTCCCGGGCGACGAGATCGGCGGTCGCGGTGGCATCCGCTGGCAGCAGCGTGGTACTGGTGACGTCCCCCCAGGGCGCGTCTTCTTCGAGGGCCGCGCCGACGACGCGGTTCATGGTGGCGGTGGTCAGCATCAGACGGGCTCCAGGATCGATGAGGGGAGGCGAGAAGAGGCATCGGCGGCGGTTCCGGCCGCATCGACACGATGGTGGGCGCCGACGGATATCGTGCGGGCGAGCGCTGCGGTGGCCGTCGCCTGCGCGAGCAGCAGCAGATTCGCGTCTTCGTGCGCCGACACGGTCGTCGGCGCCGAGCTCTCCGCGGTCCAGGTCTGCAGGACGTCGAGCGCGCGGGAGAGACCGTCTCTGTTCCGCAGCAGTCCGACGTCCTCCCACATCAGCCGCTGCAGCGAGGCGCGGCTGAACGCGGGGGCGATCGCACCGCGGCTCCCTTCCGCACGGCGGCGGGCCTGAGGGGAGCCGTGCGCGACATCCGCCCAGGGTCTCGTCAACGCCGCCGCCGCACGGGCCCCGAACACCGCGCCTTCGAGCAGCGAGTTCGACGCCAGACGATTTGCCCCGTGCACCCCGGTGCGTGCCACCTCTCCCGCGGCGAAGAGGCCGGGCACGGTGGTGCGGCCGTCGAGGTCGGTGACCACGCCACCCATCAGGTAGTGCGCGGCCGGCGTCACGGGGATCGGTTCGCGGGCCCAGTCGAAGCCGCGTTCTCTGGTCACCCGATCGATCGTGGGGAACCTCCGCGCGAGGGTCTCGGCACCGAGCATCGTGGCGTCGAGCCTGACCGGGGCGGCCTGAGCCGTGGCGCGGCGTGCGATCGCTCGCGCCACCACGTCGCGCGGTGCGAGCTCGCCGTCGGGGTGGCTGTCGAACACGAACCGACGGGCGTCGTCGTCGATCAGTGTCGCGCCCTCGCCGCGCACCGCCTCGGAGATGAGGAACGCGGGGCCCTTCGCCAGGATCGTCGGATGGAACTGGACGAACTCCAGGTCGGCGACCGCAGCGCCCGCCCGTATCGCGGCGGCGATGCCGTCTCCGGTCGTCCCCGCCGCGTTCGTCGTGTGCGCGTAGAGGTGGCCGGCGCCGCCGGTGGCGAGGATGACGGCATCGGCGGGGATCTCGGAGACCTCACCGTCGAGGAGGATCCGGATTCCGCGCACGGCGCCTTCCTGCCTCAGCAGGTCGACCAGGAAGGCATGTTCGACGAGGGGGATGTCCGTCCGCCGCACGGACGCGACGAGCGCCGCGGAGATCGCCGCGCCCGTGGCGTCACCTCCCGCGTGCACGATGCGGGCGTGGCGGTGGGCCGCCTCACGCCCGAGCAGCAGAGTGCCGTCCACCGCACGATCGAAGCCGACACCGCGTGCGATCAGCTCGGCGATCCGTGCCGCTCCGTCCGTGACCAGCACCTGCACGGCGTCCCGGTCCGACAGCCCGGCACCGGCGTCTCGGGTGTCGGCGGCGTGCAGTGCGGCGGAGTCGTCCGGACCGTAGATCCCGGCGACGCCACCCTGAGCGAGCCCGGTGCAGCCGTCTCCGAGGTCGCGCTTGGTGACGATCGTCACGTCGTGTCCGGCCTCGTGCGCATGAAGCGCCGCGGTGAGTCCCGCAATGCCCGACCCGACGACGATGACGTTCATCGTGCGCCCGCGACCACCGGAGGCCTCGCCGCGAGCATCCGCTCCAGCGCCACACGCGCGGGGTCGGCCACATCGTCGGAGACGGTGATCCGGTTCGGCGTGCGGCCGGCCACCAGCTCCTCCAGAACCCAGGCCAGGTATCCGGGGTGGATGCGGTACATCGTCGAGCAGGGGCACACCACCGGGTCGAGGCAGAAGATCTCGTGCTGCGGGTACTGGGCGGCGAGCCGGCGGACGAGGTTGATCTCCGTGCCGATCGCGAATGTGGTTGGCTCGGTGGCCGTGTCGATCGCCCGGCGGATGTACTCGGTCGAACCGGCCTCATCCGCGGCGTCGACGACCTCCATCGGGCACTCGGGGTGCACGATCACGCGCACGCCGGGGTGCTCGGCACGGGCCTGGTCGATCTGGCCGACGGTGAAACGCCGGTGCACCGAGCAGAAGCCGTGCCACAGGATCACGCGCGAGTCGAGCAGGTCTGCGGCCGAGGATCCGCCGAGCGCTCGCCGTGGGTTCCACATCGGCATGTGTTCGAGCGGCACCCCCATCGCCTTCGCGGTGTTCCGACCCAGGTGCTGGTCGGGGAAGAACAGCACGCGGCGCCCACGCTCGAAAGCCCACTCGAGCACGGTCTCAGCGTTGGACGAGGTGCAGACGATCCCGCCGTGCCGTCCGACGAAGCCCTTGATCGCCGCCGAGGAGTTCATGTACGTCACCGGGATCACCGGCACGCGGCCGTCGGCGTCGACGGCGTCGAGGTCGCCGAGCACGTCTTCGAGCTGTTCCCAGCAGTCCTCGACCTGGTCGATGTCGGCCATGTCCGCCATCGAGCATCCGGCGGCGAGGTTGGGCAGGATCACCGCCTGGTCGGGCTGCGAGAGCAGATCAGCGGTCTCGGCCATGAAGTGCACGCCGCAGAACACGATGGCTTCGGCATCCGTCCGTCCCTTGGCCGCGGTCGCGAGCTGGAACGAGTCGCCGACGTAGTCCGCATGCTGCACGACCTCCTCGCGCTGGTAGAAATGGCCCAGGATCACGACGCGGTCGCCGAGGGTGGCCTTCGCGGCGCGGATCCGTCTGTCGAGCTCCTCCTCCGTCGCCTCGCGGTACTCGGTGGGCAGCTCTCCCTGACGCGGCGCCCCCGTCGGGATCACGTCGCCCATGGAAGAGCCGGGTCCGTAGCCCGGTCGCGCGTCGAAGTCCCACGGACCGGCGGCGAGGTCGGTGGTGCATGTGGCGTCGGTCGACGCGCCGCTGACGATGGCCTGGATCGCATGGTCGACCGAGGCGTCCAGCGGCGGGACGGCCGGCGCGGGGACGAAGGTGATACTCATCGGGTGCTCGTTTCTTCGGGACCGAGCGGGCCGCGATCGGCCAGCTCGACGTCGGTGTTGTCGCGGTACAGACGTGCAGGTCGGTGGCTTCCGGTGCGGAACCGGTCGGTGGGGAGCAGGTTGCCCGCGGCCTCCACCTGACGCCGGAAATTGGCGGGGTCGAGGGTGCGGCCGAGAATCGCCTCGTAGGCTTCGCGCAGCTCGGCGAGGGTGAACTCCGCAGGAAGGAATCCCTGGGCGACGCGGCTGTAGCCGACCTTGTTGCGCAGACGCCACAGCGCGTACTCGATGATCTTCGCGTGGTCGAAGGCCAGCTGCGGCAGCTCGTCGATGTCGAACCACTCCACGTTCTCGGGCGCGTGACCGGACGCGCGATGCGCCGCGCTCTGCGCTGTCACATCGTCCTGTCGCAGCAGCGCCCAGTAGACGATCGACACGACCCGGGTGGGGGAGCGGTCGACGGCGCCGAAGGCGTAGAGCTGCTCGAGGTAGCTGGGGGAGAGTCCTGTGGTCTCGGCCAGGGTGCGTGCCGAGGCGTCGACGGGCGATTCGGTCGGGGTGAGCCAGCCGCCGGGGAGAGCCCATCGATCGGCGTACGGCTCGCGGGTGCGCCGCACGAGGGGCAGCGCGAGGACCGCGCGTCCGTCGTCCGTGCGACGCAACGTCAGGATGACCGTCGAGACGGCGACCCGGATTTCGCTAGTTTGAGTCATAGACACCTTAACCTCCGAGATCGATCTTAGTGTCATTCGGACACTTAGTGGGCGCAGATGACGGCGGTCCGCGTTGAGTCCGAAACGTTATCTCGCGGGCGCAGGGAAGCTTGTTCGGCGGGGCGGGGTTTGTTAGGTTACTGTCCTAACAAACCCCTTCGGGAGGAGCCGACCGGCTGCCTCCCAGGGCCCAGGAACCCCACCTCCGGGGTTCTGCTCCATCCGGAGCGATCCCTCCTGCAGTGCAGCACCGAGAGGAAACAAGAGAAATGATCCGTAACGGAAGGCGCAAGATTGCGCTCACCGCGATTGCCGGAGCATCCGTCCTCGCCCTGGGCCTCACGGCCTGTGGTGGCGGCAGCGACAGCGGCAACGCGGATGGCGACCGGGCCCTGCGTGTCTGGGCCGGCAGTCAGACCCCGATCGCCGCGAACTACAACCCGTTCGCACCGACAGTGCTTCATGGCGCGCTCGGACCGATCTACGAACCGCTGTTCTTCTACAACAAGACCGCGGACTCCGAGCCGGTCGGTCTGATCGGCGACTCGTTCGAGTACAACGAGGACGGCACGGTCATCACCGTGACCATCAAGCCCGACCTCAAGTGGAGCGACGGCGAGCCGCTCACGGCCAAGGACGTGGCGTTCTCGTTCAACTACGAGGCCAACAACCCCGAAGGCAACGGTCTGGTCTCCGCCGAGGCCACCGACGACACGACCGCCGTCCTGACCTACTCGTCCGCGCAGTACACCACGGAATTCCAGCGGATGGGGTCGAGCTACATCCTCCCCGAGCACGTGTGGAAAGACGTCAAGGACTTCGCCAACTTCACGAACGAGGACCCCGTCGGATCCGGCCCCTACGTCGTCGACAAGACCACGAGCGAGTCCTACACGCTGGTGGCCAACGAGAACTACCGTGATGCCGACAAGCTCGGCATCAAGAAGGTCCAGTACATCGCGGTCGACAACAACCAGACCGCTCAGGATCTGCTCGCCGCCGGCAAGCTCGACTGGACCGGCATGTTCATCCCGAACCCGGACGACGTGACCGGCAACGGCAAGATCGACTGGATCAACACGCCCCAGGACCCGACGGTTCTCTACACCTGCTCGAACGCCGACCTCGGCTGCACCGGTCCGCAGACCGACGTCGCCGTGCGTCAGGCGCTCAACGTCGCGATCGACCGCTCCACCATCAAGGACAAGGCGTTCGTCGGGCTGACGGGCGACATCTCTCCCGCGTTCACTCTGCTGCCGCGCGACGAGAAGTGGCTCGCCGATCCGGCCAACGAGGTCAGCCCGCAGGAGGCGAACGCCGCCGAGGCTGGTTCGATCCTCGAGGCCGCCGGCTACACCAAGGGCTCCAGCGGCATCTACGAGAAGGGTGGCGTGCCGCTCGAGCTCACGCTCACCTCGGTCGACGGGTGGACCGACTACAACGACGCCGCGAAGCTGATCGCCGAGCAGGCAGAGGCGGCCGGCATCAAGATCACGGCATCGACCGTGCAGTGGCAGGAGTTCTCCGACTCCCGTCAGGGTGGCGACTTCCAGCTGATCATGGGTGGTGTGATCGGCACGTCCGTCGCCGACCCGTTCCAGATCTACCGCGACTGGTTCGGCGGCACCGCCGTCGAGTCGACGAGCCCCGTCGGCACGGAGGTCCCGGCAGGCCGTTGGAACTTCAGCCGTTACAGCAACCCGGTCGTCGACACCGCGATCCAGTCGGCGATCAGCACGAACGACGAGGCGACGAAGAAGGAGCTGTACGCGACGATTCAGACCGAGATCGTCCGTGACCTGCCCTACATCCCGCTCGTGATCAACGCGACGCAGACCTTCTACAACACGAAGGACTACACGGGCTGGCCGACCGAGGAAGACCTCTACGCCTTCCCGCCGTCCTGGGGTGCGATCGCGGCAGGCTACGTGCTGACGCAGCTGCAGCCGGTCAAGTAGTAAAGGAGTCGGGGAAGAGGGAAGTCAGGAAAACAGTGACATGAAGTTCTATGCACGAAGAATCGGGTTCTACGCGTTCACGCTCTGGGCCGCGATCTCCATCAACTTCCTTCTTCCCCGGCTCATGCCGGGGAACCCGGCCGACATCATGATCGCCAAGATGCAGCGAGCAGGCGGTGAGGTCTCCGAGACCGCCATCCGCAACATCAAGCTCCTGCTCGGCGGCGACGATTCCTCTCTCTGGGAGCAGTATCTGTCCTACTGGGGACGCATGTTCCAGGGCGATCTCGGAGTATCGGTCACCAAGTTCCCCACTCCGGTGACGGAGCTCATCGCCGGTGCGCTTCCCTGGACGCTCGTCCTGGTCGGCACCGCGACCGTCATCTCCTTCGTCCTCGGCGTCGTGCTCGGCGCCTGGGCCGGATGGAAGCGAGGCACCTGGGTCGACCACCTGATCCCCGTCACGACTGTGCTCCAGTCGATCCCGTACTTCTGGTTGGCGCTGATCCTCGTCTCGGTGTTCGCGGTCGGTCTCGGCTGGTTCCCGATCTTCGGCGGGTACGACGTCTTCGACTACCCGGACGGCCCCGAGCCGACCTGGGCGTTCTTCACCGACGCCGTCGCGCACGCGATCCTGCCCGCTATCACGATCGTGATCAGCTCGGTCGGCGGGTGGATGTTCGGCATGCGCAACATGATGGTCTCCACGCTCGCCGAGGACTACGTGCTGACGGCGGAGGCGAAGGGTCTCCGGCCCCGTCGCGTGCTCACCACCTACGCGGCCCGCAATGCGGCGATCCCCTCGATCGCGGGCTTCTCGATCACGCTCGGTTTCGTGGTCGCCGGCTCGATCGTGATGGAGCAGGTGTTCACCTACCCCGGAATCGGCAAGCTGATGTTCCAGGCCGTGACCAACAACGACTACGCGCTGATGCAGGGACTGTTCCTCGTCATCACCCTGACGGTGCTCGCCGCCAACTTCATCATGGACCTCGTCTATGGCTTCATCGACCCGAGGGCTCGCCAGAATGTCTGACACGAAGAACCCGCTCCTGACGCAGGAGCCACCCGTCACCGCCCCGGCCAGCACGGTCTCGCTCGCCACGCAGCAGGGGCGCAAGCGTCGTCGCATCCTTCCCAGCACTTCGCCGAAGTTCATCGTCGGCGTGATCCTGGTCGCGGCCATCGTGCTGTTCGCGATCATCGCGCCGATCTTCTCGCAGGACCCGCGCAGCACGGCGAACCCTGCGCTCCAGCCGCCCTCCGCGGAACACTGGCTCGGCACCACCAAGCTCGGCAACGACATGTTCGCGCAACTGGCGATCGGCGCTCAGGGGTCCCTGCTCATCGGTGTGACCGCCGGCGGCATCGCGATCGTGCTGTCGTTGTTCTTCGGCGTTCTGGCCGGATATCTGGGCGGCTGGCGCGAAGACGGTCTCGCACTCCTCACGAACGTGATGATCGTGATCCCCGGGCTTCCGCTGGTGATGGTCATAGCCTCGTTCGTGCCGCAGCGCAGTTGGCAGCTCGTCGCGTTCGTGCTCGGCATCACCTCCTGGGCCGGGGCGGCATATGTGCTCCGGCTCCAGACACGATCGCTCCGTACGCGTGACTACGTCTATGCGTCGAAGGTCGCAGGGGAGCGGTCGTTCCGCGTGATCCTGGTCGAGATCATGCCCAATCTCCTGCCGCTGCTCACGGCCCAGTTCCTCTTCGCGATCATCTTCGCGATCCTCGGAGAGGCCGGCCTGTCCTACCTCGGTCTCGGCCCCAACTCCTCGATCACGTGGGGATCGATCCTCAACGACGCGCAGTCGGGGCAGGCCCTCGGACGCGGAGCCTGGTGGTGGTTCGTCCCTCCGGGGCTCATGATCGCGATTCTCGGCGCCGGCCTGTCGCTCATCAACTTCGCGATCGACGAGGTCATCAATCCGAAGCTGCGCAATGCGCCCGAAGCCGCGCGGCGTGTGCGCAAGGCCGCCAAGACCAAGGGAGTCACCGCATGAGCGAGCCGGTCCTGACGGCGCGGAACGTGTCGATCGAGTATGAGGTGGATCCGCCGGTGAAGGCCGTGCGGGATGTGTCGCTGACGTTGAACCGGGGCGAGATCCTGGGGTTGGCAGGGGAGTCGGGCTGCGGGAAGACGACCCTGGCCTACGGCATGAACCGTCTGCTCAAGGCTCCGGCTCTGATGACGGGCGGGGAGATCGTGTTCCATGACCGGGATGGTCATGACATCGACATCGTGGGACTGGACGGCGAGGGTCTGCGCGCGTTCCGGTGGGACAAGATCTCGATGGTGTTCCAGGGGGCGATGAACTCGTTGAACCCGGTGATCAGTGTCAAGGCACAGATCTTCGACATCTTCGACACGCACCGGCCCGGGATGAGCAAGAAGGCGAAGACCGCGCGGGCGGAGGAACTGCTGACGCTCGTCGGCGTGGACCCCAACCGCCTGTCGAGTTTCCCGCATGAGCTGTCGGGTGGCATGCGGCAGCGCATGATGATCGCGATGGCTCTGGCTCTCGATCCGCAGGTGATGATCATGGACGAGCCGACCACGGCGCTGGACGTGGTCGTGCAGCGGGGCATCATCCGGGAGATCATGCGGCTGCGGGAGAAGCTCGGATTCGCGGTGATCTTCATCACGCATGATCTGCCGATGCTGATCGAGATCAGTGATCGGATCGCGATCATGTTGCAGGGGCAGATCGTCGAGGAGGGAACGGCGGAGGAGATCTACCGGACTCCGCAGCACGAGTACACGAAGCGGTTGCTGTCGAGCTTCCCGTCGCTCAAGGGCGAGCGGGGCGACTTCGTCCGCACCGGTGTGAGCCAGGAGGGCGTCCGATGACCACGAGCATCACGAGCTCCACCGCGGCCGTGCCGCAGGTGGCGACGTTGGAGGCGCGGAATCTGGTGAAGGATTTCCACCTGCGGTCGGGATTCAAGACCAGCATCCTCCATGCGGTGAAGGACGTGTCGTTCACCATCGAGGCGGGCAAGACGGTCGCCCTGGTGGGGGAGTCGGGGTCGGGGAAGTCGACGATCGCCCGGATGCTGATGAAGCTGGAGACGCCCACCAGCGGCGAGATCCTGTTGGACGGGAAGGCGTCCGGGGCTCGGGGGCGCGCGTTGGAGCGGTACCGCGCGGACGTGCAGATGGTGTTCCAGGACCCGTTCGCGTCGTTGAACCCGTTCCACACGATCGTTCATCATCTGGAGCGGCCGATCCGTCTGCACCACCCGGAGCTGTCGCGGGCGCAGGTGCGGGAGCGCGCGGTGGAGTTGCTGGAGCGGGTGCGTCTGACCCCAGGGGAGAGTTTCGCGGAGCGGCGCCCGCACGAGCTCTCGGGCGGGCAGCGACAGCGTGTCGCGATCGCGCGGGCTCTCGCCCCGGGCGCCCGGTTCATCGTCGCCGACGAGCCGGTCTCGATGCTGGACGTGTCGATCCGGCTGGGGGTGTTGAACCTTCTCGCAGATCTGCAGCGCGAGGAGAACCTGGGTGTGCTGTACATCACACACGACCTGGCCACGGCGAGGCACTTCTCGGATGAGATCATGGTGCTCTACAAGGGTGACGTCGTCGAGCGCGGCCCCGCGGACGAGGTCATCCTCAACCCGCAGCACGAATACACCAGGACGCTCCTCGGTGCCGCACCAGAACCCGACAACCTCGGCCGCCTGCGCGACGAGGTGCGGGCCGAACTCGGCATCACCCGCTGACGGCCGGCGCTCCGCCTTCGAATCGCGTGAATGGTCGCGTCCGACCCCCGAACGGACCAATCGCGCGATTCGAACGCGCTTCCGGAGAATCCGGCACCGAGGATCCGACCGGCTAGACTGGACCCACAATTGAAGACAGGCCGAATGAACCACGCGGGAGAGCCCCGGCGAACGCAGCCGGGCACCGAAGGAGCAAGCCTCCCCGCCAATCTCTCAGGTACGCGTACCGCGCGGTTCCGGCCACTCTGAAAAGCGATCCGGCGACTCTGCGGATCCGCCGACGGTGAAAGCCCCGCCTCCGTGCACGGGTGAAGCTCTCAGGCCCATGACAGAGGGGGAGTTCCGAGGAACGACGATGCCGCCGTTCCGCCCGACACAGCCCGGGAGAACTCCATGTCCGACCCCCGCTACACCCCGCTGCGCGCACGCCATGAGGCGCTCGGCGCATCGTTCACCGACTTCGGCGGCTGGCAGATGCCGGTGCGGTACACCTCCGACCTCGCCGAACACCACGCCGTGCGCCAGAGCGCGGGCATCTTCGACATCTCGCACATGGCCGAGTTCACGGTCCAGGGCAGCGGGTCCGCCGATTTCCTCGACAACGCCCTGGCCGGCCGCCTCTCGGCGCTGGCCGTCGGGAAGGCGAAGTACTCGCTCCTGCTCGCCGAGTCCGGCGGGATCATCGACGACGTGATCGTCTATCGCCTCGAGGGCGACGACTTCCTCATCATCTCCAACGCGGGCAACCGCGACGCCGTCTCCGCTGCTCTTCGCGATCGCACCGACGGCTTCGACGTCGTGGTGCAGGACGTCTCCGACGACTATGCACTCATCGCCGTGCAGGGACCGAACGCCGAGGCCATCCTCGCCGAGACCCCGGGCATCACCGACGTCAGCATTCCCTGGACCGAGCAGAAGTACTACGCCTGGGCGTCCGCGAACTACGACGGCGTGCCCGTCCTCCTCGCGCGCACCGGTTACACCGGCGAGGACGGCTTCGAGCTTCTGGTCGCCGCCGACCGCGCCGCGTCGCTCTGGGATGCGCTCCTCGCCGCGGGCGCACCGCACGGCCTCGTCCCCGCCGGACTCGCCGCGCGCGACACCCTGCGGCTCGAGGCGGGTATGCCCCTGTACGGCCACGAGCTGAGCCTCGACACCCGGCCGGCGCAGGCGGGCCTTGGTCGGGTCGTCGTGAGCGCGAAGAAGCAGTTCGTCGGCAAGGCCGCTCTCTCCGCCGCTGCGGAGTCGGCCGACGCATCGGAAGCGCCGGTCCTGGTCGGACTCGTCGCCGAGGGCAAGCGCGCCGGTCGCGCCGGCTACGCCGTGGTCGACGAACACCGGTCGGTGCTCGGTGAGATCACGAGCGGCGCGCTCAGCCCCACGCTCGGTCATCCGATCGCGATGGCCTACGTGACCCCGTCTTCCGCGGAAGAGGGAACCGCAGTATTCCTTGATGTGCGGGGAACCAGAATCCCCGCGACCGTGACCGCCCTGCCTTTCTACCGGAGGACCAAATGACCGATCTCGCCGCACTCCACTACACCGAAGAGCACGAGTGGATCGCCGCTGACGGCGACACCGTGACCATCGGGATCACCGACTACGCCGCCGAGAAGCTGGGCGACGTCGTGTTCGTCGAGCTCCCCGCAGTCGGCACCGAGGTCACCGCAGGAGCGGTCGTCGGCGAGATCGAATCGACGAAGTCGGTCGGCGAGCTCTATGCTCCCGTCTCGGGCACGGTCGTCGAGATCAACGACGCAGCGGTGGATGACCCGTCGCTCGTCAACGCGGCGCCGTTCGAGGGCGGATGGCTGCTCAAGGTCACCGTCGCCGCCGGTGCTCTCGACGGTCTGCTCGACCGCGACGCCTATGTCGCTCTCACGGAGGGCTGATTCTCCAGTGGTCACTTTCGCCGATCGTCACATCGGACCCACGGATGCCGCGCAGCGCACGATGCTCGCCGCCCTCGGTCTCGACACCACCGCAGCCGACTCTGCGCTGAGTCCGGTAGAGGCGCTCATGCGCCAGGCCGTGCCGGCGTCGATCTACACCGGTCCGTCTGCCGAGGCCACGGATGCGCCCTCGCTCATCCCGTCCGCGGCGAGCGAGACCGAGGCTCTCGCCGAGCTCCGGACGCTCGCGTCGCGCAACACCGTGAACCGCCCGATGATCGGCTTGGGATACTACGGCACCATCACGCCGCAGGTGATCCAGCGCAACGTGCTGGAGAACCCCTCCTGGTACACGGCGTACACGCCGTACCAGCCGGAGATCTCCCAGGGGCGTCTGGAGGCGCTCATCAACTTCCAGACGATGGTCGCCGAGCTCACCGGGCTGACCACGGCCAACGCGTCGATGCTCGACGAGTCGACCGCGGTCGTCGAGGCGATGCTGCTCGCCCGTCGTGCCTCGAAGTCGGCGTCGACCGTGTTCGCGGTCGACGCCGATGCCCTCCCGCAGACGAGGGCGATGCTCGACACGCGTGCTGAGGCCCTGGGCATCGAGATCGTCACGGTCGATTTCGCCGCTGGCGAGGAGCTGCCGGCCGACCTGTTCGGTGTGTTCGTCCAGTACCCCGGGGCATCCGGACGGGTCTGGGACCCGTCCGCCGTCTTCGACGCCGCGCACCTCTCCGGTGCTCTCGCCGTCGCGGCGGCGGATCTGCTCGCACTCACCCTGATCGCCTCGCCCGGATCCCTCGGCGCCGACGTGGCGGTCGGCACGACCCAGCGCTTCGGCGTGCCGATGGGCTTCGGCGGGCCGCACGCCGGCTACATGGCGGTCCGCTCCGGCCTCGAGCGTCAGCTGCCCGGTCGACTCGTGGGAGTGTCGGTGGATGCCGACGGCAAGCCCGCGTACCGGCTCTCGCTGCAGACGCGCGAACAGCACATCCGTCGCGAGAAGGCGACGTCGAACATCTGCACCGCCCAGGTGCTGCTGGCCGTCATGGCATCGATGTACGCGGTGTACCACGGCCCAGACGGGCTGCGCGAGATCGCGACCCAGACGACCGCGAAGGCCGCCCTGTTGCGTGACTGGCTGGTCGATTCCGGTGCCGAAGTCGTGCACGCGGAGTTCTTCGACACCGTGCAGGTGCGTGTTCCCGGTCGGGCGGCCGAGTACGCCGCGCAGGCGCACGACGGCTACGGCATCCTGCTGCACGTCGCCGACGCCGACACGGTCGGCATCGCGGTCGACGAGACCACGACTCTCGGCGAGCTGCACCAGGTCGCCATGGTCTTCGGCGGCAAGAACGAGCGGGCGTTCGGTCTCTTCGGCAACGACAAGCTGCGGGCGCTCCCGAACGACTTGCGGCGTCAGGACGAGTACCTCACGCACCCGGTCTTCCACTCGCATCGCTCGGAGACCGCCATGATGCGGTATCTGAAGAGCCTCTCCGACCGCGACTACGCGCTCGATCGCGGCATGATCCCCTTGGGGTCGTGCACCATGAAGCTCAACGCCGCGACCGAGATGGCCGCCATCACGTGGCCCGAGTTCGCGGGCATCCACCCGTTCGCTCCGGCCGCCGATGTGCAGGGCTACCTCGAGCTCATCGGTCAGCTCGAGGGCTGGCTCGCCGAGGTCACCGGCTACGACGCGGTCTCGTTGCAGCCGAACGCCGGCTCGCAGGGCGAGCTGGCTGGTCTCCTCGCCATCCGCGGGTACCACCACGCGAACGGCGACACGCATCGCACGGTCTGCCTCATCCCGTCGTCGGCACACGGCACGAATGCGGCTTCGGCCGTGCTCGCCGGCATGAAGGTCGTCGTCGTCGCGACGGACGAACTCGGCAACGTCGATCTCGACGACCTGCGCGCGAAGATCGCCCAGCACGCCGACGAGTTGTCGGCCCTGATGATCACCTACCCCTCCACGCACGGTGTGTACGAGGAGCAGGTCGTGGAGATCACGGCCGCCGTGCACGACGCCGGTGGGCAGGTGTACGTCGACGGCGCCAACCTCAACGCCCTGCTCGGCTATGCGCGCTTCGGTGACCTGGGCGGCGACGTCTCGCATCTCAACCTGCACAAGACGTTCGCGATCCCGCACGGCGGCGGCGGCCCCGGCATCGGGCCGGTCGCGGCGAAGTCGCACCTCGCACCGTTCCTGCCTTCGCACCCCCTCGCGCAGAGCGCGGAGCACTTCGGCGGGTTCACGTTCGAGGGCGGTGTGATCTCCGCAGCTCCCTACGGGTCCGCGGGTATCCTGCCGATCTCGTGGGCGTACGTGCGCATGATGGGCGCCGACGGGCTGCGTCGCGCCACGGCAGCGGCCGTGCTCTCGGCGAACTACATCGCGGAGCGCCTCGGCAGCCACTTCCCGGTGCTGTACACCGGCGAGAACGGTCGGGTGGCGCACGAGTGCATCCTCGATCTGCGTCCGCTCAAGGAAGCGACCGGCATCACGGTCGACGACGTCGCCAAGCGCCTCATCGACTACGGCTTCCACGCGCCGACCATGTCGTTCCCCGTCGCGGGAACCCTGATGGTCGAGCCGACGGAGTCGGAGGACCTCGACGAGATCGAGCGCTTCATCGAAGCGATGATCATGATCAAGGCCGAAGCGGAGGCCGTCGCTGCCGGTCGCTGGCCGGCCGATGACAACCCGCTGGTGCACGCGCCGCACACCGCGGTCTCGCTCATCGCGGGGGAGTGGAACCACGCGTACTCGCGCGAGGACGCCGCCTACCCGGTGCATGCGCTGGTCACCGGAAAGTACTGGCCGCCCGTGCGCCGCATCGACCAGGCCTACGGCGACCGCAACCTGGTGTGCGCCTGCCCGCCCGTGGAGGCCTTCGCCTGAGCCTCGTGCTCATCCGAGCAGACGGTGTCGCGCTTCCGTGTGGAGCGCGGCACCGTCTTCTGTTTCGTGGTGTTTCCCCGGTGTTACAGATGGTCACCACTCAGTAACAGTTCGTTAGCTGAGGGCGGCTGCGACAGAGGCGCGGGTTACTCTCAGGTATCCCTGCGTGCTCGACGATGCGCACGCAGAACCCCGAATGTCCACAGGAGGACACAAAGTGAAGCGCAACAAGATCGCCCTTGCGGGCACCGCGTTGTTCGTGATCGGCGCGCTGGCGCTGGCGGGCTGCGCCAGCGGTGGCGGAAACGACTCGAAGGGCGACGCCGGCGGCAACGTCGACGCGGACGCTATCATCACGACGAACGGATCCGAGCCGGAGAACCCGCTCATCCCGACCAACACCAACGAGGTCGGTGGCGGAAAGATCCTCGACGAGATCTTCGCTGGGCTCATCTACTACGACGCCGACGGCAAGCCGGTCAACGACGTGGCTGAGGAGATCACCACCGAGGACCCCCAGCACCTCACCGTCAAGCTCAAGAAGGGCGAGACCTTCACCGACGGTGAAGAGGTCACTGCAGACAACTTCATCAAGGCGTGGAACGAGGGTGCGAAGGCCTCGAACAAGCACCTCTCCAGCTATTTCTTCGAGGACATCGAGGGCTTCAGCTACGACGAGGACTCCGAGCTCACCGGCCTGCAGCAGGTGGATGACTACACCTTCACCATCGCGCTGAACAAGCCTGCGTCTGACTTTGCTCTGCGCCTGGGCTACTCGGCTTTCTACCCGCTGCCCGACGTCGCTTTCGAGGACATGGCCGCCTTCGGTGAGAACCCGATCGGCAACGGACCCTACAAGCTCGACGGCGACAACGCCTGGCAGCACGACGTGCAGATCGACCTCGTCCGCAACGACGACTACGACGGTGGACGCAAGGCTGCCAACGGCGGCCTCACCATCAACTTCTACGCGACGCAGGAGGCTGCATACGCCGATCTGCTCGGCGGAGAGGTCGACGTCATCGACGCGATCCCGGCAGCATCCCTGCCGACCTTCCAGGATGAGCTGGGTGACCGCGCGGTGAACCAGCCGTCGGCTGTGTTCCAGTCGTTCACGATCGGCCAGTTCCTCCCGCACTTCTCCGGTGAAGAGGGCATTCTGCGTCGTCAGGCGATCTCCATGGCGATCGACCGCGAGCAGGTCACCGAGAAGATCTTCTCCGGAACCCGTACCCCGGCTGTCGACTTCACGTCGCCGGTCATCGACGGCTGGTCCGACAGCGTTCCCGGCAACGAGGTCCTCAAGTTCAACGCCGAGAAGGCGAAGGAACTGTGGGCCGAGGCCGACAAGATCTCGCCGTGGGAGGGCACCTTCCAGATCGCCTACAACTCCGACGGTGGACACCAGGAGTGGGTCGACGCGGTGACCAACCAGATCAAGAACACCCTCGGCATCGACGCCTCTGGCGCTCCGTACCCGACGTTCGCGGTCATCCGTGAAGAGGTCAACAACCGCTCGATCAAGACGGCAGCCCGTTCGGGTTGGCAGGCGGACTACCCGGGTCTGTACAACTTCCTGGGCCCGCTCTACGCCACGAACGCCGGATCCAACGACGGCGACTACTCGAACCCCGAGTTCGACAAGCTGATCGCCGCCGGCATCAGCAACCCCGACTCGGCAGCGCAGATCGAGGACTTCACCAAGGCGCAGGAGGTTCTGTTCAACGACCTTCCCGCGATCCCGCTGTGGTACTCGAACGTCACCGGTGGATTCAGCGAGAACGTCGACAACGTCACGTTCGGCTGGAACTCGGTGCCGCTGTACTACGAGATCACGAAGGCCGCCAAGTAGGTCGGACTGAACTGATCCCTGTGAGGCGGTGACGGCAACGTCACCGCCTCACAGGGCTGTTCTCGTTCTGCCTGTTTGCCGTTCTCAAGAAGGAACCGCGGATGCTCAGCTACATCCTCAGACGTCTCCTGCAGGTGATCCCCGTGTTCTTCGGGGCCACCCTGCTCATCTACTTCCTGGTCTTCGCGATGCCGGGAGACCCCATCCTCGCCCTGTTCGGTGATCGCACGCCGAACCCTGCCCTCGTCGAGGCGCTCCGTGAGCAGTACCACCTGAACGACCCGTTCATCGTGCAGTACTGGTACTACATCACCGGTGTTCTGACCGGAGACCTTGGCACGACGTTCTCCGGACGTTCGGTCGCCGATGTGCTCGCCGACACCCTTCCCGTGACCGGCCGCCTGGCGATCATGGCGATCGGAATCGAGTTCACGCTCGCGATCATCGTCGGAACGATCTCCGGATTGCGCAAGGGCAAGGCTTTCGACAACATCGCCCTTGTCGTCGCTCTGGTCGCGATCGCCATCCCGATCTTCGTCCTCTGCTTCCTCGCTCAGTACTTCCTCGCGATTCAGTGGGGATGGTTCAAACCGACCGTCGGTGCGGACAACGACTGGGGCGGACTCTGGCTGCCTGCCCTCGTTCTCGGATTCAGCCTCTTCGCGGTGAGTATGCGCCTCATGCGCGGTTCCGTGATCGAGACGCTGAACCAGGACTGGGTGCGCACGGCCTACAGCAAGGGTCTGTCGCGCGGTCGAGTTATCCCCGTGCACGTGCTGCGCAACTCGCTCATCCCCGTGATCACGAACTCCGCTACCAATTTCGGCGTGCTGCTCGTCGGCGCGACCGTCACCGAAGGCATCTTCAACGTGCCTGGCGTCGGTAACACTCTCTTCCAGGCTGTGCAGAGGGGAGAGGGGCCCACCGTGGTCTCGTTCGTGACGGTTTTCGTCATCCTCTACGTCCTGGTGAACCTGCTCGTCGACCTGCTCTATGGTCTGCTCGACCCGAGGATCCGCTATGTCTGACCCCACGACTCCACAGCACTACGTCGCTCCGGTCGAGACCGAGTCGATCACCGTCGATGCCGTCCGCATCGCGGAGAAGCCCAGCAACCTGTGGCGCGACGCCTGGCGGGATCTGCGTCGTCGACCGTTGTTCTGGTTCTCGGTCGTCCTCGCCACACTGTTCATCGTCGTCGCCGCATGGCCGTCGCTCTTTACGAACGTCGACCCCCGTAGTTGCGACCTCATGTACAGCAACGAGGGTCCTGCCCCGGGGCATCCGCTCGGTTACACCTTCCAGGGATGCGACATCTATTCGCGCATCATCTGGGGTGCGCAGACCTCCCTCGCGGTGGGTCTCATCGCGACGATCATCGCGTCGTTTGTCGGCCTCGTCATGGGCGCTCTCGCCGGCTTCTACGGTGGTTGGTTGGACGCGCTGCTCTCCCGTATCGGCGACATCTTCTTCGCTATCCCGTACATTCTCGCGGCTGTCGTGGTGATGACGGTGTTCTCGGACTCCCGCTCGGTGTGGACGCTCGCGTTCGCGATCGGTGGTTTCGCCTGGGCGTCGACCGCACGTGTCGTCCGCGCGGAGATCCTCCGCGTGCGTCAGGCAGACTTCGTGATGGCCTCGCGATCGCTGGGCCAGTCCAAGTTCCGCACGCTGCTCAATCACGTCATCCCGAACGCGATCGCCCCGCTGCTCGTCGTCTCGACTCTCGGACTTGCTGCTGCCATCGTCGCAGAGGCCACACTGTCCTTCCTCGGTGTCGGCCTCGGCAGCAGCGTCATGTCCTGGGGCAACGACATCAGCCAGGCGCAAGCTGCGCTTCGCGTCGCGCCGATGGCACTCATCTATCCGTCGATCGCGCTCACGCTCGCCGTGCTCGCGTTCGTGACTCTGGGCGAACTCACTCGAGACGCCCTCGACCCGAAGGCGAGGGCCCGTCGATGAGAGACGTGATCTCCGATCTGGTTCCTCTTCTGAGCGTTCGCGACCTCAAGGTCGCGTTCCGTACTCAAGAGGGTCTGCGCGAAGTGCTCCACGGCGTCAGCTTCGATATCTTCCCCGGCGAGACCGTGGCGATCGTCGGGGAATCCGGCTCGGGCAAGTCGACGACGGCGACTGCCATCGTCGATCTGCTCCCCGGGACCGGCACGATCACCCACGGGTCGATCACTCTCGAAGGTCGCGAGCTCACCAAGCTCAGCCGTCGTGAGATGGAGCAGGTCCGTGGACGTGACGTCGGCTTCGTTCCGCAGGATCCGATGTCGAACCTCAACCCCGTCTGGAGCATCGGCTTCCAGGTGAAGGAGGCGGTCCGTGCGAACGGCATCGCGAAGGGGCGCCAGGCGGCCAACGATCGCACGGTGGAGGTCTTGAAGCAGGCCGGTCTCGCAGATGCAGAGCGCCGTCTCCACCAGTACCCGCATCAGTTCTCGGGAGGCATGCGCCAGCGTGCTCTCATCGGTATCGGACTCGCGGCCGACCCCAAGCTGCTGATCGCCGACGAGCCTACCTCGGCTCTCGACGTGACGGTGCAGCGCGTGATCCTCGATCACATGGCCTCGCTCACCCGCGACAAGGGCACCTCCGTGCTGCTGATCACCCACGACCTCGGTCTTGCGGCCGAACGTGCGGAGAAGATCATCGTCATGAGCGGCGGGAGCATCGTCGAGGCTGGCCCGAGCAGGCAGATCCTCGAGAATCCGCAGCATCCGTACACGAAGCGGCTCGTCGCTGCGGCTCCCAGCGTGGCCTCGCAGCGGATTCAGGCGGTTGTCGAGGACCGGGGCATCGAAACCCTCGAGGACCTCGCCGACATTCCGCCGGCGGTCCGTGTCGCGGGTCTCACGAAGGACTACAAGATCCGCCAGGGGAACTTCCGCAGCGAAGCGTTCCGCGCGGTGGACGATGTGTCGTTCGAGATCCCGAAGGGCAAGACGCTCGCTCTGGTCGGTGAGTCGGGCTCGGGGAAATCCACGGTCGCGAAGATGGTCTTGAAGCTCGAGGATCCGACGAGCGGCACCATCGAGATCGATGGGCAGGACGTCTCCGGTCTGTCGACCGCCCAGTCCTTCGGCCTGCGCCGCCGGATGCAGCCGGTCTTCCAGGATCCGTATGGTTCGCTCGACCCACTGCGCAACATCGGCAACACGATCGCGGAACCGCTGCAGATCCACGGTGTGGGAGACCGGGCGTCCCACCGTGAACGCGTCGAGGAGCTCCTCGATCAGGTGGCGCTTCCGCGCGCGCTCGCGACGCGGTATCCGAACGAGCTCTCGGGCGGTCAGCGGCAGCGTGTCGCGATCGCACGGGCGCTCGCGTTGAAGCCGGACATCGTCGTACTCGACGAGGCCGTCTCCGCTCTCGACGTGCTCGTTCAGGATCAGGTGCTGAAGCTCCTGGCCGATCTCCAATCGGAGCTCGACCTGACGTACTTGTTCATCACGCACGACCTCGCCGTCGTCCGCGTGTCGAGCGACCTCGTCTGTGTGATGGAGAGCGGAAAGATCGTCGAGCAGGGGACCGTCGACGAGATCTTTGCCAACCCGCAGCAGGAGTACACCGACCGCCTGCTCAAGGCGATCCCCGGGGCGTCGATCCCTCTCGGCGGTCGCTGACGGTGACCGAACCGCTGCATCCCGAGGGCGCGCGCACATATCGCGCGTCCTCGGGACTGGTCATCCTGATCCCGAGCACGCTACTCGCGCTCTTCCTTCTCGGCGACGCCGTCGTCCGGGGGAGTTGGGCGCAGATGCTGCTCCTCGCGCCTTGGGTGCTGCTCGCACTGTGGATCGTGTACGAGTTGAGCTACGTCTCCTCGGTCCGGGTGGAATCCGAGGGGGTCGTGGTGCAGAACATGCTGCGGCGGACCTGCTTCGGTTGGGCCAATGTGCGCGACATCGATCTTCGCTGGCAGCTCCAGTTCTCGCTCGACGACGGACGCGAGCTGACGTGCTACGGCGGCCCTGCTCGTGCACGGCCGCCGCGTCCGGCACGAGGCGATGAGGTCGAACCCAAGGCTCCGGCTGGCCTCCGCGCTCTCACGGACATTCGTGATCTCTGGGATGCGGCACCGCCCGCGCACACGTCGATCCGTCGCACCTGGGACGTCCCGGCGATCATCGCATTCGCCGTCATCGTGGTCTGGGCGGTCGGGGCGATCGTCGTCGTCAACGTCGGCTGAAGGGCATACGCGCCTGCCGTTCGAGGGTGCCTTTCCGCCATCGTGGACTTCCCTTTCGTGCGAACCGTTCACAGGTAGTCGGCGATATGGGTGGGTTCAATCGGTAACAAGTCCATCGGCGCCCGATTCCGTTGACTCGCTTCGACAGAATTGATACCCCTGAGAGACATCGATCAAAAGGGGGATTTTGCAATGAAGCAAAGAAAGTTCGTACTCGGTCTTGTCGCAGGCGCATCCGCGTTGGCGTTGGCATTGGGCGGCGCCAGTTCTGCCAGTGCGGCCGCCTTGGCCACGACGACCATCGGGACGAAGACTTCATCGACTTTGACGAACACTTTCGCGTCTACGCCCGCGCTTCCGGACAACTCCAAGATCACCGTGACGGCGAACTTCTCCAACCACGCTGCCAATAGTGTGAAGATCACCACTTACAGGATCTGCTATACGAGTGGCCCCGCGACGAGTATTACTGTCGCGCCCTACACCAGGAATTCGGGTGGCAATGCGGCCGGCGATACCACTCCGTGGCTCGTCGTCGCGAAGGGAAAGTGTCAGACGTGGACGGCGAACAAGGTGTACTACAAGCAGTCAGACGGCGAGGTCGTCCGCGTGGTTTCGCGAATCGGAACCACAATCGAGACCATCGCTGCGTGGTATCGCTGATCCTGGATCTGAACTGACCGGATGGCACCCGGAGAGGGCCGCCGTCAACCGGTGGGATGCCGAGAGCGGCATCCCACCGGTCCAACACTCAGCCCGGCAACCCGAACAACTCCGGCCACATCGACGCCGCCCACGGATACCCGACGAACGCGGCGGCGTCGATCACGAAGTGCGCCACGAGGAACGGCATCAGTCGGCCCGTGCGCTGGTACAGCCAGCCGAAGAGCAGCCCCATCACCAGATTCCCGATGAAGGCGGGGTATCCCTGGTAGAGGTGATAGCTCGCGCGGAGGATCGACGTGGAGATGATGATCGCCCACGGACTCCACCCGAGCTGCCGGAGCCGGGTGAAGAGATAGCCGAGCACGACGAACTCCTCCTGTAGGGAGGCTCGGGCGGCGGCCAGCAGCAAGACGGGAACGGTCCACCAGAAAGCGCCCACCCCTGCGGGGTCGATCGCGACCGTGAGCCCGAGGGCGCGGCCGGCGAGGTAGAGGCCGAGTCCGGGGACTCCGATGGCCAGGACGAGGAGCACCCCACGTCCGACATCCTTCGCGATCCCGGTGCCGTCCAGACCCAGTCGCGCCAGATGCGGGCGGCGGGACTGCCACAGCAGGAAGCACACCAGCAGCACGGGGACGAGCGAGAATCCGATGGCGAGCACCTGGTAGATCAGGTCGAAGATCTCCCTGTCGCTCCGCGAGGGATTGAGCTTCGCCACCTGATCGGCGATCGGCACATCGTCCGTGAGGCGGTACGCGAGCTGAACGATCGCGTAGACCGCGGACTGGCCGAGGCCCAGCGCCAGGACGATGGCGATCTCCCACCACAGTCGCGCGCGGGAGGGTGCGGGGGAGAGGTCGGGGAGGTCCCACGGAGCCTGCGGTCGGGTCACGATCTCGATGCTACGACCTGCTTTTCAGGAACAAGCCCTGAGCTTGCGTTATCCTGGAACGTCGGCTTCCCGGCGAAACCCCACATCTTTTAGGACACCTGCATGGCGCACGCCCTCCGTTCTGACCTCCGCAACGTCGCGATCGTCGCGCACGTCGACCACGGCAAGACCACTCTCGTCGACGCCATGCTGCGTCAGACGGGCTCCTTCGGCGAACACGCCCACGTCGATGAGCGCGCCATGGATTCGAACGACCTGGAACGTGAGAAGGGCATCACGATCCTCGCCAAGAACACGGCGATCACATACAAGGGCAAGCACGCCCAGGGCAAGGAGATCACGATCAACGTGATCGACACCCCCGGTCACGCCGACTTCGGTGGCGAGGTCGAGCGCGGCCTGTCCATGGTCGACGGTGTCGTGCTGCTGGTCGACGCGAGCGAGGGTCCGCTGCCGCAGACCCGCTTCGTGCTGCGCAAGGCGCTCGAGGCGAAGCTCCCCGTCATCCTGCTGGTCAACAAGACCGACCGTCCGGACGCCCGCATCGCGGAGGTCGAGGAAGAGGCGCACGACCTGCTGCTGGGTCTCGCCTCCGACCTGGTCGACGATGTGCCCGACCTCGATGTCGACGCGCTCCTCGACGTGCCGGTGGTCTACGCCTCCGGTCGTGCCGGTGCGGCATCGCAGAACCGTCCCGCCGACGGCTCGCTGCCGGACAACGACGACCTCGAGCCGCTGTTCGAGGCGATCCTCGAGCACGTTCCCGCTCCGGAGTACGACGACGAGCACCCGCTGCAGGCCTGGGTCACGAACCTCGACTCCAGCCCCTTCCTCGGCCGTCTGGCGCTGCTGCGCGTCTTCAACGGCACGCTGAAGAAGGGCCAGACCGTGGCCTGGGTCCGTTCCGACGGCACGCACCAGAACGCGCGTATCACCGAGCTCCTGAAGACCCGCGCGCTCGAGCGCTACCCCGCCGATTCCGCCGGTCCCGGCGACATCGTCGCCATCGCCGGCTTCGAGAACATCACGATCGGCGAGACCATCGCCGACCCCGAGGACGTGCGCCCGCTGCCGGCCATCACGGTCGACGACCCCGCCATCTCGATGACGATCGGCACCAACACCTCGCCCCTCATGGGCAAGGTCAAGGGGCACAAGCTCACTGCTCGCATGGTCAAGGACCGTCTCGACAAGGAGCTCATCGGAAACGTCTCGCTCAAGGTCGTCGACATCGGGCGTCCGGATGCGTGGGAGGTGCAGGGCCGTGGAGAGCTGGCCCTCGCCATCCTCGTCGAGAACATGCGTCGCGAAGGTTTCGAGCTCACCGTCGGCAAGCCGCAGGTGGTCACAAAGAAGATCGACGGCAAGACCTACGAGCCGTTCGAGCACCTCACGATCGACACTCCGGAGGAGCACCTCGGGGCGATCACCCAGCTGCTCGCGAACCGCAAGGGTCGCATGGAGAACATGACCAACCACGGCACCGGCTGGGTGCGCATGGAGTTCATCGTCCCGTCGCGCGGCCTCATCGGCTTCCGTAGCGAGTTCCTCACCACCACGCGTGGTACCGGAATCGCGAACGCGATCTCGCACGGGTACGAGCCGTGGGCCGGTTCCATCACGACGCGTCAGAACGGCTCCATCGTCGCCGACCGCCAGGGCGTCGTCACCCCGTTCGCGATGATCGCCCTGCAGGAGCGCATGTCGTTCTTCGTGCAGCCCACGCAGGAGGTCTACGAGGGAATGGTCATCGGCGAGAACTCCCGCGCCGACGACATGGACGTGAACATCACCAAGGAGAAGAAGCTCACCAACATGCGTGCGGCGAGCTCCGACACCTTCGAGTCGATGACGCCTCCGCGCCAGCTGACGCTGGAGGAGAGCCTCGAGTTCGCCCGCGACGACGAGTGCGTCGAGGTGACCCCCGAGGTCGTCCGCATCCGCAAGGTGAACCTCGACGCGAACACCCGCGCGCGGGAGACCGCTCGTCTGAAGCGTCAGGACGCGAACGTCTGAGACCACACTCGGCGAAGCTCCGAGTGAGAGGGCCTCGTGCCGCCGAAAGGCGTGCACGAGGCCCTCTTCTCATGTAAATCCCAGGTGAGGGATGGTTTTCGCTCAGGTTCGTGGTTCAGAGTGGATGACTTGCGCCTGGGACGAGCTCCCGATGAGTCTCCTGCAAGGGCGTACGACCACCCGAAAGTCGAACCCATGCTTCAGAAGACCCGTGCGCTTCGGCGCGCCTCTGCGGCGGCGTCCGCCCGTTCCGCCGCCCACCGCCCCATGACCCTCCTCGGCCTCGCCTCCGCCACCCTGGTCGGCATCACCCTCAGCGTCGGCCTCGCGTCCGCGCCGGCGGTCGGAGCCATCAACCCCGCGGTGGCCGTCACCGCCCCCGCGCTGGCCGGTGCAGAACCCCTCGCGCAGATCACCGAGGATGCGGCCGCCACGCTGGCGAAGGCGAAGGATGCCGCGACGGCGGCATCCACGCTGGAATCCGAGGTCGTCGCGTCCGGGCTCGACGTCGGCGCGGTGACGTCCGTCGACACCACCGACCTGCAGAAGGACATCGACAAACTCGACGACATCGACGTGACGCCGGTGCTCCTGGTGGGGGTCCTCGCCGACGAGGTCGAAGAGGAGACGGCGAACGTCGTCTCCGATACCGACGAGCTTCGGAGCGCGCTCACCGCTGCGCAGCAGAAGCAGGCCGAGGAGGAGGCAGCCAGGGTCGCGGCGGAGCAGGCCGCTGCGCAGGCCGCGGCGGAACAGCAGGCCGCAGCTGCTCTGGCCGCAGCCAACACTCCGGAAGGCGCCAAGGCAGCCGCGCAGCAGATCATGTCGAGCACCTACGGATGGGGCGGCGATCAGTTCTCCTGCCTGAACTCGCTGTGGAACAAGGAGTCCCGTTGGAACTACCAGGCGTACAACCCGAGCGGCGCCACCGGCATCCCGCAGGCCCTTCCCGGCAGCAAGATGTCGTCCGCGGGCTCCGACTGGCAGACGAACGCCGCCACCCAGGTCGCCTGGGGTCTCGGATACATCTCGTCGGTGTACGGAACGCCGTGCAGTGCGTGGTCGCATTCCCAGGCCATGAACTGGTACTGATCCCGGGTCATCCCGCCGAGGATTCTCTAGCCGAAGGCGGCCGTCGAGCGCTACGGTGACTCTGACGGCTGGGGGCGTCACGGATCCGAGGAGGAGAAGTGCTCGACCCGACGGCGTGGCGCGGCGTTCCGCAGGAGGTGTCCACCGGCATCCTGCCGGGATGGGATCGCGTCGAGGAGCTCCTACGCGAGGCGCACTCCCGCTACGCGGGCGAGCACTCGGGCGGCGTCGCCGACTACATCCCCGTGCTCGCGGAGGTGGATCCGGAACTGTTCGGGCTGGTGGTGATCGATGTCGGCGGCGGGCGGCACGACGCCGGCGATGCCCTGCACCCGTTCTCCATCCAGTCGATCTCGAAGATGTTCGTCTACGCACTGGCGATCCAGGAGCACGGCCACGAACGTGTGCGCGACATCGTCGGCGTGAACAACACCGGACTCGCGTTCAACTCCGTGATGGCGGTCGAGCTCAACGATGGGCACCCGATGAATCCGATGGTCAACGCGGGTGCCATCGCGACGACCGCGCTCATGCCGGGTCGGACAGCCGTCGAGCAGTGGGAGCGCGTGCGGGAAGGGCTCTCCGCCTTCGCCGGGCGACCGCTGAGCCTGGACGGCGTCGTGTACGCCTCGGAAGCGCAGACGAACGATCGCAATCGCGCGCTGGGGCGTCTGCTGCGCAGCTACGGTCGGCTCGAGGGGGATCCCGATGAGGTGGTCGACGTATATACGCGTCAGTGTGCTCTGGCCGTGACGGCTCACGATCTGGCGGTGATGGGGGCGACGCTCGCCGACGGGGGAGTCAACCCCGTCAGCGGTGAGCGGGTCGTCTCGGAAGAGGTGTGCCGAGACACCCTGGCCGTGGTCGCGTCGACAGGGCTGTACGAACGCTCCGGCGACTGGCTGTTCGAGATCGGGCTCCCGGCGAAGTCCGGCGTCTCCGGAGGCGTCGTCGCGGTCGCCCCCGGGAAGGGCGCGGTGGCCGGCTTCTCGCCACGGCTCGACGAGGCCGGAAACTCGATCCGATCGCAGATGGCGATCGGCTATCTGTCGCGCGTCCTGGGGTTGAACCTGTTCGCCTCCGCCCCGGCGCGCAGAGATCCACCCGCACCCTCGGCCGCACCGCAGGAGCACTCATGATCCAGCCGGTGCAGAGCCCGACCAAGACCTCGTGGCTGCCGATGGTCAGCCTGTTCCTCGCTCAGGTGCTGATGTCGTTCAACGTGGCGGCGCTGCCGATCTCGCTCGGCGGCATGGTGAGCGAATTCGGTGTTCCGCCCACGGTCGCGAGCACCACCATCGTCATGTACGGCCTCGCGGTGGCCGCCCTCGTGATGACCGGAGCGAAACTCGGCCAGCGGATCGGCTGGGTCGTCATCTTCCGGATCGTGATCGCGCTGTTCGCAGGCTCCTCGGTCATGATGATCTTCGCTCCCACCGTGTGGTGGGCGATCGCCGGCCAGGCGGTCGCGGGAGCAGCCGCGGCGATCATCGTGCCGTCGATCGTCGCACTCATCGCCGAGAACTACCGCGGACCGCAGCAGGCGACCGCCATCGGCGCGATCGGTTCGGCCCGCGCGATCTCGGGGGTGAGTGCCTTCCTCATCGGCGGCACCCTGGGAACGCTGGTCGGCTGGCGCCCGATGTTCTTCATCGTTCTGGGGATCGCCGTGGTGGTCTTCGCGCTGAGCTTCACCCTGCGCGGTGATCGCGGTGACGCCTCGATCCGCATCGACCTCGTGGCGTCGCTGCTGATCGGAGCGGCGATCGTGCTGCTGACGCTGGGTTTCAACAACCTGAACTCCTGGGGTGCCGTGGCGGCGACGACCGACGCTCCCTTCAACATCCTCGGCCTCTCGCCCGCTCCCGTGTTCATCGTCGTCGGCCTCGTGCTCGGCCAGGCGTTCTTCCTGTGGACGAGGAAGCGGATGGCGGAGGGGAAGGTGCCCCTGATCGACCTGAGCGTCCTCGGCTCTTCGCGGGAGCGGGCCGCCGTGTACGCCATGTTCATCGTGGTCGCGCTGGAGGCGTGCGTGAACTTCACGATCCCGCTCTACATCCAGATCGTGCAGGGCCGTACGCCGTTCGACACCTCCATGGCGATGATGCCGTTCAACCTCACCGTCTTCGTGACGGCCACCCTGGTGGTGCGACTGTACCGGCGCTTCCCTCCACGCACGATCGGTGTCGTGGGGTTCATCCTCACCACGGTCGCCCTGGTGTGGTTGTCGTTCGTCGTGAACAACAACTGGGAGACGATCCCGACCATCGTCGGGCTCATCGTGTTCGGCATCGGTCAGGGCGCGCTCGTCACGCTGGTGTTCAACGTGCTCGTGACCGCGGCCCCCGCCGAGCTCGCCGGTGACGTCGGGTCGCTGCGCGGCACCACCCAGAACCTCGCATCGGCGGTCGGCACCGCGCTGGCGGGCGCACTTCTGGTGTCGCTCCTCGGACTCAGTGTCGGTCGTGCCGTGGTCGAGCACCCCGAGCTGCCCCCGTCGCTCGTCGCCCAGGTCGACATGGACAATCTCAACTTCATCAGCAACGACGACCTGCGCGTCGCGCTCGAAGCGACCGACGCGACGCCCGCGCAGATCGACGCGGCGGTCGTAGTGAACGAGGAATCGCGTCTCGGCACGCTCAAGCTCGGCCTGCTGCTGCTGGCGGGGGTCAGCGCGCTGGCGATCCTCCCGGCCTCGCGGCTGCCGCAATACCGGCCGCACGAGATCCCCGACCCGTCTCCGGCCGCCGGTCCGGAATGACGGTCAGCGGAGCTCGGATACGAGCACGGCGCTGGTTCCCGATGCGGTCGCCTCGAAGATGTGCGGGGCATCGCCGGGGTACGTGAGATAGTCGCCGGGGTTCAGCAGCACCGGTTCACCCGCCGGGCCGATCCGCGCCTGCCCGGCCATCAGGATCACGTGCTCGATCGTCCCGGGGTGATGAGGATCGGAACGGCGGGCATCGCCGGGCTCGGCCTGGATCAGGTAGACGTCACGGCGGGCTCCCGGCGGGCTCGCCGACAGCAGTGTCGCACTGTACGCCGCGGCGGAGGAGGGGACGCCGGCGAGATCGTCGGCGCGGATGAGCGTCGGTGCGTTCGCCTGCTGATCGACCAGCACGGCGAAGGGCACGCCCAGCGCGACGCCGAGAGCCCACAGCGTCTCGACGCTGGGGTTGCCGGCGCCGCTCTCGAGCTGGGAGACGGTCGCCTTGGAGATGCCGGCGCGTCGAGCGAGCTCGGAGACCGACAGGCCTGCGGTCTCTCGCTCCCGGCGCAGGGTGCGGGCGATACGTGTGCGAAGTTCCTCCATGTGTTCATCATGTCAAACGTTCGTTCGCTTGACTATCCGATCTCGACTGTTCAGAATTATGATCATGTGTTCAGCGAAGCGAACGACAATGCGCGGGATGCCTGATGACCGCGGAGCGTGAGGTCTGGCGCGAAGCGCTCGGGGTCGTCATCGCGACCAGTGCGTACGGTGTCTCGTTCGGTGCGCTCGCCGTGGCATCGGGCCTCGACGTCTGGCAGACCTGTGTGCTGAGTCTGCTGATGTTCACGGGCGGATCGCAGTTCGCCTTCGTGGGCGTCTTCACGGCCGGGGGGCTTGCGGCCCTGCCATCGGCGGTCGCTTCGGCGGCACTCCTCGGCGTCCGCAACGTCGCCTACGGCATGCGGATGTCACCGATCGTCGGGGGAGGTCCCGTCCGTAAGGCGGCGGCCGCCCATTTCACGATCGACGAGTCGACGGCGGTGGCGATATCGCAGGGCGACCCACGGCTGCGACAGGTCGGCTTCTGGGTGACCGGGATCGGCATCTTCGTCGGCTGGAACATCACCACCCTCATCGGAGCGCTGGTGGGGGATGTGCTCGGAGATCCTCGGACATGGGGGCTGGATGCGGCGGCAGCCGCCGCCTTTCTGGCCCTGCTCTGGCCTCGTCTCCAGCAGCGCCAGGCCATCGCGGTCGGCATCGCCGCGGCGGTCGTCGCCGCGGCCCTCACTCCGTTCCTGATGCCCGGCCTGCCCGTGCTCGTCGCCGCGGTCGTCGCTATCGCGGTCGGCTGGTTCAACTGGATGGGGCGTCCGACCGCGCCGGGCCGCCCATCGTCGGGTGCGGGGTCGGAGGTGAGCTCATGAGCCTGTGGAGCGCGATCCTCCTCGCAGCGTTGATCTGTCTGGCGCTGAAGGCCGCCGGCTACCTCGTTCCTCCCCGGGTGCTCGAGGCGCCACGCACGGCCCGCATCTCGGATCTTCTGACGGTCGCGCTGCTGGCCGCCCTCGTGGCCGTCCAGACCCTCGGCGATGGGCAGGCGATCATCGTGGATGCACGTGTGCCCGCACTGCTGGTCGCCGGTGGGCTCCTGTGGTTGCGGCAGTCGTTCCTCGTGGTCGTCGTGGCGGCCGCGCTGGTCGCCGCCCTGCTGCGCCTGTTCGGCCTCGCCGGCTGATGCTGCGCCCCTCCGCCTGTTCGGCGGGGCCTCGTCGGTAAGATCGACAGGTGCGCGTGAGCTGGATGTCGAGAGTGTTGTCATGGATCGCTGCCGCCCTCGTGGGCGGTGTCTACGGCATCGCCGGCGCCATCAGCCACAGTGTGATGTGGGGCCCGATCCCGATCGGCATGATCGTGGCCGCCATCGCCTGCGCGGCCATCCTCATCGCCGTCCGCGCTCTGACCCACGACAGGGGCGCGGCCGTGGCCGCCGGTCTCGGGATGATCGGCATGCTGGTGCTGATCTCCGGCGAAGGGCCCGGAGGGTCCGTCGTGGTCCCGGCCTCGTTCGCCGGACAGATCTGGACCTATCTGGTCGCCGGAATCGTGCTGCTGGTCGTCGCGTGGCCGTCCGTTCGGCGTCTTCCCGTTCGCACCGAGGGGCCAGCCGCGCAGGAACCCGAGCCCCGCGAGTCGTAGACTGAGGGGGTGACGTATGTGATCGCCCTCCCGTGCGTCGATGTCAAGGATCGCGCCTGCATCGACGAGTGCCCCGTTGACTGCATCTACGAGGGCGAACGCTCGCTCTACATCCACCCTGACGAGTGCGTCGACTGCGGTGCCTGCGAGCCGGTGTGCCCGGTCGAAGCCATCTACTACGAAGACGACCTTCCCGACGAGTGGCAGGACTACTACAAGGCCAACGTCGAGTTCTTCGACGAGATCGGGTCGCCCGGAGGTGCAGCCAAGGTCGGCGTGTACGCGTTCGACCACCCGATCATCGCCGCTCTCCCGCCGCAGGGCGAGTAGGCGCATTCCGTGAGCGTCCGCGACCTCGCCGACTACCCGTGGGATGCCGTCATCCCGTTCCGTGAGCGTGCCGCGCGGCATCCGGACGGTCTGATCGACCTCTCGGTCGGTTCTCCCGTCGACCCGACTCCCGAGATCATCCGGCGCGCACTGGCGGAAGCCACGGACGCCCATGCCTACCCGCAGACGGTCGGAACGCCGAGCCTGCGCGAAGCCATCGTCGAGTGGTACGCGCGACGCCGGGGGGTGCCCGACCTCCGTGTCGACAACGTTCTTCCCACGATCGGCTCGAAGGAGCTCGTCGCACTGCTGCCGACCCTGCTCGGTCTCGGCGACGGCGACATCGTCGTCCACCCCCGCGTGGCCTACCCGACCTATGAGGTGGGCGCCCGCGTCGTGGGGGCGACGCCGCTGCCCGCGGATGATCCGGAGGAGTGGCCGGAGGGTACGAAGCTCATCTGGATCAACACCCCGGGCAATCCGGACGGGCGCACCTGGACCGTGAGCGAACTCGCCGCCGCCGTGCGTCGTGCCCGTGAACTCGGTGCCGTGCTCGCGAGCGATGAATGCTACGCGGAACTCGGCTGGGACGGCGAGTGGGCGACCGAGCCGATCCCCTCCATCCTCGACCCGCGGGTGACGGACGGGAGTCGAGCGAACCTGCTCAGCGTGTACTCCTTGAGCAAGCAATCGAACCTCGCCGGGTACCGCGCAGCCTTCGTGGCCGGATGCGCACGCATCGTCGGCGAGCTTCTCACAGCGCGCAAGCACCTCGGTCTCATGCCGCCGGCGCCGGTGCAGCACGCGATGGCGGTCGCCCTCGGCGACGACGAACACGTGGCGGAGCAGAAGGAGCTCTACCGCGTCAGGCGCGACGCCCTGCGTCCTGCTCTGGAGGCGGCGGGCTTCCGCATCGACGGCTCCGAAGCAGGACTCTATCTCTGGGTGACGGAGGGGCGCGATGCCTGGGAGTCGATGGAGCGACTCGCCGCTCTCGGCATCCTCGCCGGTCCCGGGCCCTTCTACGGCGCCGACTCCGGGGAGCACGTCCGGCTGGCGCTCACGGCGCCGACCGCGCACGTCAGAGAGGCGGCGCGCCGACTCTCTGACGGCGATATATAGGTTCTCTCCCTGAAATGGGCTTCCCTTTGGCGGATGTCACAGTAGGCCTGCGCGACTACTAGGCTGTAAAGGCGATTCGGTCGTGACCCGACCTGGCGCTTCAGCGCCGTGAGATCGCCAGTTCAGGCTTGATCAAGATCTTGTCCGACAGCACCGCGACGAGCGGGCTCGGACACTACGAGGAGGTCCGCGTGAGTGCAGCGGCAGACCAGACGGCGAAGCTGACGATCGGCGACACGACCGCCGAATTCCCGGTGCTGCGCGGCACGGCGGGGCACGACAGCATCGATTTCTCCACGCTGACGCGGCAGACGGGGTACACGGGCCTGGACTACGGGTTCGTGAACACGGCCTCCACGAAGTCCGAGATCACGTTCATCGACGGCGACAAGGGCATCCTGCGGTATCGCGGGTATCCGATCGAGCAGCTCGCGGGCTCCACCAGCTACCTCGAGGTGGCCTGGCTGCTCATCTACGGCGAGCTGCCGTCCGCCTCCGAACTCGCGGAGTTCGACGAGAAGATCCGTCGCCACACTCTGCTGCACGAAGACCTCAAGCGCTTCTTCTCGGCGCTGCCGCACACGGCGCACCCGATGTCCGTGCTGTCTTCGGCGGTCGCCGCGCTGTCGACGTACTACGAAGGTCAGACCGACCCGCACAACCCGGAGCACGTCGAGCTGAACATGGTGCGCATGCTCGCCAAGCTCCCCGTGATCGCGGCGTACGCGCACAAGAAGAGCGTGGGCCAGGCCTTCCTCTACCCGGACAACTCGCTGAGCTTCGTCGACAACTTCCTGAAGCTGAACTTCGGCGTGCACAGCGAGGAGTACGAGGTCAACCCGGTGATGTCGAAGGCTCTCGAGCTGCTCCTCATCCTGCACGAAGACCACGAGCAGAATGCCTCGACGTCGACCGTCCGCCTGGTCGGATCCACCGGTGCGAACCAGTTCGCCTCGGTCTCCGCCGGCATCCAGGCGCTCTCCGGCCCGCTGCACGGCGGCGCGAACGAGGCCGTGCTGACGATGCTCGGTCAGATCCGCGACTCCGGCCAGAGTGTCTCGCGCTTCGTCGAGCGGGTGAAGAACAAGGAAGAAGGCGTGAAGCTGATGGGCTTCGGGCACCGGGTGTACAAGAACTACGACCCGCGCGCCAAGCTCGTCAAGGACGCGGCCGACGAGGTGCTCTCGTCGCTCGGAGTGACCGACCCGCTGCTCGATCTCGCGAAGGAGCTCGAAGAGCTCGCGCTGGCCGACGACTACTTCCGCGAGCGTCGCCTGTACCCGAACGTCGACTTCTACACCGGTGTCATCTACAAGGCCATGGGCTTCCCGACCCGTATGTTCACGGTGCTGTTCGCCATCGGGCGCCTGCCCGGTTGGCTCGCGCAGTGGCGTGAGCTGCAGCTCGACCCCCAGACCAAGATCGGCCGCCCCCAGCAGCTGTACACAGGATCGCCGGAACGTCAGTTCCCCACGCGCTGAGCGCGTGACGAGAAAGCGCCCCCTCCGTCGAGACGGAGGGGGCGCTTTTCTGCGTGAGTGCTGCCGGTCGGTATCAGCGGCCCTGTGAACTGCGGCCGCCCTGGCGGGACTGGTTGCTCTGCGTGGAGTACCCGCCGCCCTGACCATTGCCGGATGCGCCGGAGCGGGGACGACGACGGCGACGCGACGGCGGGTTCGCCGCACCGTTCCTCTCGCCGCCCGCGGGGCGCTGCTTCGACGACTGGCGCTGCTGCTGCGGAGCCTGGACGGGCGCCGGACGCACGTGAGGTGCGCGCTCGGGAACCAGCGCGGTGACGGCAGCGGCCGTGACATCCTCCAGCGGGGCCGAGATGGCTGCCTTGCGCAGCAGATCCTTGACATCACGACGCTGCTCGGGGAGCACGACCGTCACCACGGTGCCGGCAGCCCCGGCGCGGGCGGTGCGGCCGGAACGGTGCAGGTACGCCTTGTGCTCGACGGGCGGGTCGACGTGGACGACGAGATCGACGTTGTCGACGTGCACGCCACGGGCGGCGACATCGGTCGCGACGAGCACGCGCACACCGCCGTCTTCCGGGGCCGCGGAGAACGCACCGAGGTTGCGCTCGCGGGCGTTCTGCGAGAGGTTGCCGTGCAGGTCGACCGCGGGGATCCCCGCGGCGGTGAGCTGCTTCGCGAGCTTCTTCGCCTGGTGCTTGGTGCGGGTGAAGAGGATGCGACGACCGGTGCCCGAGGCGAGCTCACGCACGAGGGCCGTCTTGTTGTCGGCCGAGTCGACGACCAGGACGCGGTGCGTCATCTCGCCGACGGGCACGCTCTCCTCGTCGACCTCATGGCTGACGGCGTTCGAGAGGAAGCGGCGGGCGAGGGTGTCGATGCCGCGGTCCAGCGTGGCGCTGAACAGCAGGCGCTGCCCACCGGCCGGCGTGGCCGTGAGGATGCGGGTGACGCCGGGGAGGAAGCCGAGGTCGGCCATGTGGTCGGCCTCGTCGAGCACGGTGACCTCGATCGCACTCAGGCGCACGACCTGCTGCTTCATGAGGTCTTCGAGTCGACCGGGGCAGGCCACGACGATGTCGACGCCGCCGCGAAGCGCCTGCTCCTGCGGGCGCTGGCTGACCCCGCCGAAGACGGTCGTGACGCGCAGGCCTGCGGCCTCCGCGAGAGGCGCGATGGTCGCGGCGATCTGGGTCGCGAGTTCACGGGTGGGCGCGAGGACGAGTCCGCGCGGAAGGCCGGCGCGACGCTGACCGCCCGAGGCGGCAAGGCGTGCGACGAGCGGCAGGGCGAAGGCGATGGTCTTGCCGCTGCCCGTGCGTCCGCGGCCCAGGAGGTCGCGTCCGGCGAGGGAGTCGGGAAGGGTGTCGCGCTGGATGGCGAATGCCTCGGTCTTGCCGGAATCGGCGAGAACGGCGGCGAGCTCGGCAGGAACGCCGAGTTCAAGGAAAGTAGACATGCAGAAACTCCGTCAGCGCACGAGTGAACGGCGCGAGATAGGGGGTGAGGTGGGCGACGGCGCAGGAATTGCGCATCGGTTCGCCGTTCGAAAGGCCAGCTCATGCTGGTGGTGGGAGCAGTTCCGCTCGCTTCGGTCCTCGGAGACCCCGTGACGACGACGATGTTGCGGGACCGGCGGTACGCGCAACGATGTCAGTCTACCAGTGCACGCATGCCGTCGGCTGCATGTCGCCTCCCGCGCGGGTCGTCGGCTCCGCGGAGACGGGCCGGAAGGCTGCTCTCAGGCGTGCAGAGCCTCGTTCAGGGTCACTCCGACACCGGCGCGACGGACGGCTTCCACCGCACCGCTGAGCGAGTTGCGGCGGAAGAGCAGGCCGTCCTGACCGGAGAGCTCCGCACCCTTGACGGTCTTGCGCCCGCCGTCGGCGGTCACGGGTCCGTCGACGAGGACGATCTTGGTGCCTGCGGTGACGTAGAGCCCCGCTTCGACGACACAGTCGTCACCGAGCGAGATGCCGATGCCCGCATTCGCGCCGAGCAGGGTGCGGGCACCGATCGACACCCGATGCGTTCCGCCACCCGAGAGGGTGCCCATGATGGAGGACCCTCCGCCGATGTCGCTGCCGTCTCCGACGACCACACCCTGCGAGATGCGGCCCTCGACCATCGATGCGCCGAGTGTGCCGGCATTGAAGTTGACGAATCCCTCGTGCATGACGGTCGTGCCGGGGGAGAGGTACGCCCCCAGGCGCACGCGGGAGGCATCGGCGATGCGGACGCCCGCCGGCTGCACATAGTCGGTCAGGCGGGGGAACTTGTCGAGCCCCTGCACCTGGATGCCCGCGCGCTGGAGCTGCGGGCGCAGGCGGGCGGCGTCAACGGGGAGGACGGGCCCGGCGTTGGTCCAGGCGACATTCGGAAGGTGTCCGAAGATGCCGTCGAGGTTCAGCTCGTTCGGGCGCACGACGAGATGCGACAGGGCATGCAGGCGCAGATAGGCGTCGGCGGTGGAGGCCGGTGCCGTGTCGAGGTCGATCTGCAGCTGCACCACCTCGATCGTGACGTCGCGTCGTTCGTCGCTCCCCGCGAGGGGTTCGAGCGCAGCGACAGCCACCTCGTCGGTCGTGACCGCACCGGTGTGCACCTCGGGGTACCAGGCGTCGAGAACCGTGCCGTCCCCGGCGATGGTGGTCAGGCCGATACCCCATACGGTGCGTGCGTCGCTCATCCCTCCACGCTATCGCGCTCCCGGGGCGACGACCGCACTCATGACGGGGTAAGTAGGCTGGACCCATGGTGCTCGATCTGACCGCGTCCTCCGTCGACCTCACCCGTGCGATCTGCGACATCCCGAGCGTCTCCGGCGACGAGAAGACACTCGCCGATGCGATCGAGGCCGCAGTGTCCCCGCTCGACCATCTGGAGGTCTTCCGCCACGGGAACACGATCGTCGCTCGTACCGACCGTGGCCGGGCACAGCGCGTCGCCATCGCCGGTCACATCGACACCGTGCCGATCAATGCGAACCTGCCCACGCGCGACATCGAGATCGACGGAGTCCCCTATCTCTGGGGCCGCGGCACGGTCGACATGAAGGCGGGCACCGCCGTGCAGCTGAAGCTCGCGGCCGAGCTGACCGACCCCGCGATCGACATCACGTGGATGTGGTACGACAACGAGGAGATCGAGGCGTCGAAGAACGGTCTCGGTCTGCTCGCCGCCGTGCGTCCCGACCTGTTCGAGGCGGACTTCGCGATCCTCGGCGAGCCGTCCAACGGTGAGGTGGAAGGCGGTTGCAACGGAACGCTCCGTGCGATCGTGCGCACCACCGGCGTGCGTGCTCACAGCGCGCGTGCCTGGATCGGCGAGAACGCGATCCACCGCGCGGCGCCCGTCCTCACGCGTCTGGCGGAGTACCGCGCCAAGGAGGTGCTGGTCGAGGGGCTGCTGTACCGCGAGAGCTTGAGCGCCGTGCGCATCGCGGGCGGCGTCGCGGGGAACGTCATCCCCGACGCCTGCGAGGTGGAGGTCAACTACCGGTTCGCGCCGAGCAAGTCTGCGGCCGATGCCGAGGCTCACCTCCGCGCAGTCCTCGCCGGCTTCGACGTCGAGATCACGGATGCCGCCGAGGGGGCGCGTCCCGGCCTCGACGCCGAGATCGCGAAGCAGTTCGTGGCGGCGGTCGGCGCCGAGCCGCGCCCGAAGTACGGGTGGACCGACGTCGCGCGATTCTCCGCGCTCGGGATCCCGGCTGTGAACTACGGGCCCGGCGACCCGCACCTCGCCCACCACGATGAGGAGCGTGTACCCCTCGCGCAGATCGACGCCGTGGAGCGGGGCCTGCGCGCATGGCTCACCTCGCACTGAGCGCAACGCGCCGCTGGGCGAAGGCGCCGGTCGCCGTGCGCGTGGCAGTCGTCTACCTCGGAGCCCGGGTCGTCACGACGGTGTTCCTGGTCATCGCCGCCTCACTGTCGACCTCGTCCTCGCGGTTCGGCGCGGAGGCGGGGATCATCGATTTCGTCCTCGGCTGGGACGCGCAATGGTACTGGTTGGTCGCCGAGAACGGCTACCCGACGGATCTGCCCCTCACCGACTCGGGTGACGTCGCCGAGAACGCCTGGGCGTTCATGCCGGTGTTCGCATATGCGGCCAAGGGGATCGGCATACTGCTCGGGTCCTGGGGTGCCGGTGCGCTCCTGCTCTCGCTCGTCGCCGGCTACCTGGCCTGTCTCGCGCTTCACCGCCTGCTTCGTGATCGCATCGGCAACTCCGCGGCGACGTGGGCCGTCGTGTTCTTCGCGGCGGGACCGATCGCGGCGATGTTCCAGGTGGGGTACGCCGAGACGCTGTTCCTGCTGCTGCTGTTCCTCGCCCTCGATGCGACGACGCGGCGCACCTATGCCTGGCTGTACATCCTGATCCCCGTGATGGCGTTCACACGACCCGGTGTCCTGGCCTTCGCCCTGTTCCTCGGGCTGCACGGACTGCTGCGGTGGATCCGACGTCGGCAGGATCCGCTCACCGGGCGCGAGATCGCACACATCCTCGCGCTCGGCGCGCTCGCGACTCTGTCCGGTTTCGCCTGGCAGGTGATCGCCGGCATCGCGACGGGGGATCCCGGTGCGTATCTCGCGACCGAGCTCGCGTGGCGCCAGCACTGGATCACCGGCGGAGTCGACGGTTTCATCCCGTTCGAAGGGTGGATCCAGGCATCGCAGTTCTGGTTCGCCCTCTGGGGGATGCCGCAGTGGTGGGGGCCGATCGTGCTGGTGCTGTCGGTCGTCGGCGCTGCTGCCGCACTCCTCTTCTCTTCGCAGGTGCGCGCTCTGGGCGCCGACATCCGTCTGTGGAGTGCGAGCTACCTGCTGTATCTGCTCGCGGTGTTCTTCCCGCAATCGAGCACGTTCCGCCTGCTTCTCCCCCTGAGCCCGCTCTGGGGAGCGGTCGCGGTGCCGCGATCACGGCTCTGGCGTGTCGGCGTGCTGGCCGCATGTCTCCTCGGGCAATGGTTCTGGATCTACCACGTGTATGCGCTCGGAAGCACGTTCTGGCAGGTGCCGTGAGGGTGAAGCTCGACCCAATTGTTGCTCCGTGACCTCCAGGTCCCGGTGACACCCGATAAACTCATCCCATACCACCGGAGGAAAGGGAGCCACGATGGCAGCGATGAAGCCGAGGACCGGAGACGGACCTATGGAAGCCGTGAAAGAAGGACGACTCATCATCGTGCGCGTTCCACTCGAAGGCGGCGGCCGCCTGGTCGTCTCCGTGAACGACGCCGAGGCCAAGGAGCTTCACGACGTGCTTGCCGCCGTCGTGGCACCGGCCTGATCGACCTGGGGTCCGCGTCGGCGGATCCGAAAGGGCGATGGATCCTCGGATCCATCGCCCTTTTCGCACGGTCTCGAGCCGCGCGGTCAGCCGCGTTCGGCGAGACTGATCAGCTGCAGCAGACCTTCGCCGGCGGGGGAGACCGTGGCGAGGACCGCCGAGGATTCCTGCGTCTCCTGCACGAGGGACCGGTAGGCGGAAGTGATCTCGTCGCGCTGGACCGGATCGGCGACGCGACCGCCGGCGAGCACGCGGGGCACGAGCACGAGTCCGCCGGTGCGCGCGAGACGCAGACCGTGTTCGACGTACTCGATGACATGCTCGGGGTCGGCGTCGACCAGCACGATGTCGTAGGAGTTCTCGTTCATGCGGGGGAGAACGTCGATCGCGCGGCCCGTGATGAAGCGGGCTCGGGTGGACGGCACCTTGGCATCGGAGAAGGCCTGTCGCGCCGCGGCGAGGTGCTCCGGTTCGTTGTCGATCGAGGTGAGGACCGCCTGGGGTGCGCCGCGCAGGAGCCAGAGACCGGAGACTCCGGCGCCGGTGCCGATCTCGACGATGGAGCGTGCCGAGGTCGCGGCCGCGAGCACGGCGATCTGCGAACCCACGGCGGCGCTGATCGGCATCGCTCCCAGTTCGACCGCATGCGCGCGTGCGCGGCTGATGGCGTCGGGTTCCACGATGGACTCGCGCAGGAAACGCGCGTTCGCGTCATGCTCGCTCATGGCCTGTTTCTCCCTGCCTGACTGTGATCCTCTCCAGAGTATTCGGTCGGCGAGTGCGGGGACCGCAGGCGCGGCGGTAGCCTGTAGAGATGACGTTCGGGCTCACCTTCGAGAAGCTGTTGCTGATCGGCCTCATCGCGGTTCTGATCATCGGCCCCGAACGTCTCCCGCGAGCCGCGGAGAGCTTCTCGCGCATGGTCCGCAAGGCCGGCGAGTATCTGCGCGCGACCAAGTCGAGGGTGCGCGAGGAGATGGGGCCGGAGATCGACGACGTCGACTGGCGCAAGCTCGACCCGCGCCAGTACGACCCGCGCCGGATCATCCGCGATGCGCTCATGGAAGAGCCCCAGCCGGCGACCCCGCTGCAGGCGGCCCAGACCATCGCGGAGCCGATCGCCGGAGCTGCGGCCGCGGCGACAACGGCTCCCGCGACCCGAGCCGTTCCGCAGGAGTTCAGTGCGTCGAACCGCCCTCCCTTCGACGCCGAAGCCACCTGACGGGAACGCTCGCCGATCGAGCGCGCAGGGCTCTGCGCGCTCGGCGCCTAGGAGATCTTCGAGCGGAGGGTGGCGATTTCGTCGTCCGTGAGCAGGCCCCGAGGGATCGCGGTCGCGGCCGAGGTGTCTCGCAGCTTCAACAGCACGGCGTCCTTGCCCACTCGCATCCTCTGGAAGGTGCGGTAGGCGATGTCGGAGCGACGACGGCCGCTGCCCATCTGCAGGCTGTCCTCTTCCAGCGATACCCACACGACGGTTCCGACGGGCATCGCGATCCGGACGGCGGTTCGCGCGCCCGATACGGACATCACGACGGCGAAACCCGCGAGCGCGACGATGATGACCGGCATCCATCCTGCTCCGAAGGGGCCCTGTTCCCCCGGACGGACGGGCGTGCCGAGGTTGAGGATGCTGAGCACGAGGGCTGCGGCGAGGGCGACCCACATGACGAGGGCTGCGGGTCGGGTCAGCGAGTAGATCGCTGCGTCCCGAGCCATTCGTCGCAGCAGACCCTCATCGACGGTCAGAGAGCGGGGAGGCATCGGTCCATCTTCCCACGCGTTCAGGTGAGCGACATCGGCAGCGATCGACCGGAGAGGCCCCTGCCCCGCCGCGCCAGGGTACTCGCGAGGTCGCGGATGGTCGTCGCCGCGACATCGTCGCTCTCGGTGGAGACGATCGGCTCGCCCGCGTCTCCGCCCTCGCGCAGAGCGGGGCTCAGGGGGATCGAGGCTAACAGTGGCACAGGGACTCCCGGTTCGGAGAGAGCCTCCGATACGGCGGCGCCTCCGCCCGAGCCGAACATGTCGATGACCGTTCCATCGGGCAGTGTGTACGGCGCCATGTTCTCGATGACGCCGATCACGCGCTGACCCGTCTGACGCGCGACGAGACCGCTGCGGATCGCCACCTCGGCGGCAGCGGTCTGCGGGGTGGTCACGACGAGAACTTCCGCATGGGGGAGGAGCTGGCCGATCGAGATCGCGATGTCGCCCGTCCCCGGCGGCATGTCGATGAGCAGGACGTCGAGGTCGCCGAAGAAGACGTCGGTGAGGAACTGCGAGACCGTGCGGTGCAGCATCGGCCCACGCCACGCCACCACCGATTCGCCGTCGCGGAGGAACATCCCGATCGAGATCGTCTTCACGCCGTGCGCGACCGGGGGGAGCATCAGGTCGTCGATGCGTGTCGGCTGCGTGCCCGCAGGGATGCCGAGGAGCCCGGGGATCGAGAACCCGTGCACGTCGGCGTCGACGAGACCGATGGACAGACCCTGCGCGGCGAGTGCGACGGCAAGGTTCGCGGTGACGGTGGACTTGCCCACACCCCCCTTGCCGCTGGAGACGAGGATCACACGGGTGAGGGAATCGGGCCCGAACGGCATGTGGCGTGCGGGCCTCCCGGCGCGGAGTTTCTCGGTGAGAACCTTGCGTTCTGCCGGCGTCATCACGCCGACCTCGACGTCCACCTCCGCGATGCCCGGAACGGACGCCGCGGCATCGCGGACGTCCGACTCGATCCGCGCCGCCGCTGGGCAGCCGACGATCGTGAGGACGATGCCGACGCGGGCTCGACCGCCGTCGACGGAGATGTCCCGGACCATGTCGAGATCCCCGATGGGTCGACGGAGCTCGGGATCCGTCACCGCGGCGACAGCCGCGCGGACACGCTCCGCCGCGGTCACGACGCGGCGCCGGATCGGGGCTTCTCCGGCGCGTCTTCGAGCTCGGCGAGAAGGGCTTTGAGCTCCTGGCGCAGCACGTCGCGCGTGACGACCTGCGAATTGCGTTCTTCGAGCGACATGCGCAGAGCCACGATCTCGCGGGCCAGGTACTCGGTGTCGGCCAGGTTGCGCTCCGCACGCTGGCGGTCCTGCTCGATCTGAACCCGGTCGCGGTCGTCCTGACGATTCTGCGCGAGCAGGATGAGCGGTGCGGCGTATGAGGCCTGCAGGGAGAGCATCAGGGTCAGTGCCGTGAAGCCGAGGGCGGCGTCGTCGAAGCGCAGCTCGTCCGGCATCAGCGTGTTCCAGACGATCCAGACCACACAGAACAGGCTGAGGATCAGCAGGAACGCGGGGGTCCCCATCGCGCGAGCCACCCACTCCGTGAAGCGCCCGAAGCGGTCGCGAGACGTCGCCCGGGGCCGTGTCGTGGTGCGGCCCGGCGCATCGAGGCGCGGAGAGCGGGGCATCAGCGCGTCTCCTTCGTCGGGGCGGCGGGGGTGGATCCAGGGACGGTGCTCGCAGCGGGGGAGGTGTCCTCGCTGTCATGCGAACGCCAGTCGTCCGGAAGGAGGTAGTCGAGGACGTCGTCGATGCTGATCGCTCCGACGAGGCGATGCGCCGCATCGATCACGGGGAGCGAGACGAGGTCGTAGCTCGCCAGCAGCCGTGCCACCTCGGCGGCGGAAGCGGTCACGGGCACGGGCTCGAGGCTGTCGTCGAGGATCGCGCCGAGTCGCTCATGCGGCGGGTAGCGCAGCATCCGCTGGAAGTGCACGAGCCCGAGCAGGCGCCCGGTCGGAGTCTCGAACGGCGGGAGGGTGACGAACACCGCGGCGGCCAGCGCGGGGTGCAGTTCGTGGCGGCGGATCAGCGCGAGCGCCTCGGCGACTGTGGCGTCGGCCGAGAGGATGATCGGCTCAGGCGTCATCAGACCGCCGGCGGTGTCCGGGCCGTAGCGCAGCAGCATCCTGACGTCTTCGGCTTCTTCCGGCTCCATGAGCTCCAGGAGCTGCTCCAGGCGGTCAGGCGCCAGCTGGGCGAGCAGGTCGGCCGCGTCGTCCGGTTCCATCTGGTCGAGGATGTCGGCGGCGCGTTCGTCTCCCAGACGGTCGAGGATGTGCACCTGTTCGTCTTCGGGCATCTCCTCGAGGGCATCGGCGAGGCGGTCGTCCGACAGCTCTTCGGCCACCTCGATCATGCGCTGCTGCGGAAGGTCGAGAAGCGTGTTGGCGAGATCGGCGGCATGCAGCTCGGAGTACGAGGCGACGAGCTGCTCAGCCGACTGCGACTCGCCGGGAGCGCGTTGCTCGGCGACCTCGCTCCATGCCGCGAACGTCGTCGGACCCTTCGCGAACGGGGAGGCACTGGTCTTCGGTCGGCGGAGGAAGAGCTGGCTGATCGCCCATTCGCCGAGGCGGTTCGGTTCGATCGCGATGTCCTCGATGACCGCGGTACCGCTGCCATCGACGAAGCTCACGCGTCGTCCCAGCATTTCGGCGAGCACGCGCACCTCGCCGGCCCGCGGGGAGAACCGCCGCACGTTGATCAGGCCCGTGGTGATGACCTGGCCGGAACGGATCGAGGTGACGCGTCCGATCGAGAGGAACACGTGGCGTCGTCCCGGGATCTCCACGACCAGGCCGATGACGCGGGGCGCCGCGGTACTTCGATACACGACGACGACATCTCGGACCTTGCCGAGCCGGTCGCCGACGGGATCGAAGACGGCGCACCCGGCAAGGCGCGCGGCGAAAACCCGTTGTGTGCTCACTTCTCCAGCGTAGTCGGCGGCTCGCGTCTCCGGCGGGTCGGCCGTGCCTCGGGCCGTCCGACGGCACGCGTGGAAGAATAGCCGGATGAGCATGCTGAACCGGCCCGCGAGCGGCACAGACACCGGCGAGATCGTCGCGTCGATGCGCGACTACGAGAGCGCGCAGAAGACGGTCTCGAAGCTGATCGCGGGGGAGGTGCCGGCGCGCGACATCGCCATCGTCGGTCAGAGCGTGCGCACGGTCGAACGCGTGACCGGCAAGCTCGGCTACGCCGCCGCCGCGCGCTCCGGGGCGATCAACGGTGTGTTGATCGGGCTCTTCCTCGCCGCCATCCTCGTGCTCGGCAACCCGGAGGTGCCGATCCAGCTCTTCCTCGGCTTCGTCCTCATCGGTGTCGCGGTCGGGATGATCCTCAGCCTGGTCACCTACGCGATCGTCCGTCGCCGGCGCGACTTCGCCAGCGTCACGCAGTTCGCGGCCGATCACTACGAGGTCACCGTGCTGTCCTCGTCGCTGGGCAAGGCCCGGCAGGTCCTCGGCGCGAACAAAGTGGCGCCCGTGCGACCGGCGGTCAACCTCGACGAGCCGCCGCGCTACGGCGAGCGGATCACGCCCGGCGCGACCTCGCCTGAGCCCGCCCCGGCACCCGGGGATCCCGTGATCCCGCCGCGCCCGGCCGACCCCGTCGCACCGCCGGTCGCCGACCCCGAACCCGAGACGACGCCCGAGCCCGGGTCCGCATCGGCGGGGACCGCCGCTCCGTCGACCGTGACCCCGGTCGAGCCGGACGCTGCTCCCGGCACTGACGGCATCCAGGGCGAACGGGCATGACGGCGACCTCCACGCTCTCCGTCTGATGGTCGAGATCCAGGTCGCGCTCCCGGCGGGACTCACCGCCGTGTCCGCCGACTGGACAGCCGGTGACAACGGGGCGACGGTGATCGTGGCCCACGGTGCAGGGACCGGCAAGGACCATCCGTTCCTCACCGGCTACGTCGATGCGCTGAGCGCGACGGGCTTCTCGACCCTCCGCTTCAACTTCCCGTATGTGGAGCAGGGGCGACGGATGCCGGGACCCGCCGCGCATGCGATCGCCACATGGAACGCCGTCGCGGCCTTCGCACGCGAGTCCGATCCCTCGGCGACCCTGTGGGCGACGGGCAAATCGTACGGCGGACGCATGGCGTCGATGGCGGTCGCCGAGGGCATGCGTGTCGACGGTCTCGTCTACCTCGGGTACCCGTTGCATCCGCCCGGACGTCCGGAGAAGCCACGGGTCGAGCATCTGCCGGGGATCACGGTCCCGCAGCTGTTCGTGGAGGGGACGAACGATCCCTTCATCCAGCCGATCTCGCAGTTCGAGGAGGCGATCGCGACCTGTCGGGATGCGCGCGTCGTCTGGATCGACGGAGGAGGACACACCTTCGAGGTGAAGGGCCGCAAGCGCCCCGCCGCGGAGATCGGGGCCGCACTCGCCCCGATCGTGGCGGAGTTCGCCCTCGGCGGCGCGGAGGAGTGAGGACCCTCGGTCGGACGCCCCCTCAGTCGATGAGCCTCGACAGCTCCTCGTCCGCGAGCACGCGCCCCACGGTCGAGATTCCCAGTGCGCTCATCCGCGGGTTCGATTCCGCGTAATACCATCCGAGCCCGAGCGCCTGCTGCAGCGCCCATCCCGCGCCGCGCCGCCACTCGAGGTCGTCGACAGCCAGGCCTTCGCGGAGCAGGTGTCGTCCCGGCGCGTCGAAGAGGTGCCAGGCGGCGACCAGGTCGAGTGCGGGATCCGCGGGACCGAAGTCTCCGCCGTCGAGCACACCGGCCAGGCGGGTATCGCCCTCGTGCTCCGCGACGAGGAGATTGAACGGCGTGAGGTCCCGGTGGCTCATCACCGGAGCGCTGGCGGACGGGAGCTCGCGCAGCACCGACCAGAGCCGCCCTGCGCGGGCCGCATCGAAGAGATGCGCACTCCGCCTCAGGCACGTCGCGACCCATTCGTCGTGGTCGCTGAGGACTCCGCCCCGGCCCCTGCCGTCGAACACACGGTCGCGCACGTCGACGGTGCGCAGCGCCCGGATGAGGGCGACCAGGTCGTGCGCGAGCGTCTCGGACGTGGAGGAGAGCACAGGATCCGCCGGGTCACCCTCGATCCACGTCTGCACAGCCCAGGCCGAGGCGAACTCCTCCGACGCGGAGGCGGTGCCGTAGGAGCGCGGCGCGGGGAACGGGCTCGACGCCGTGAACTCCTCGAGTGCTGCGGCCTCGCGGACGAGCTCGTGCGCCGCTGCACCGAGGAGGGGGAAGCGGGCGACGAGTCCGTCGCCCACCCGGATGATCCTGTTCACCGTGCCCGTCATGGGGACCGGTCGCAGGGTCTCGCCACGGAGCTCGGGGAAGCGGCGCGCGATCAGGTGCGCCGCGACCTCGGTCTCGAGTGCGAGCTCGCCCTCATGCATCCGTCGGTGTCAGCTCTGCAGTCGCGCCATCCACGCCTCGACCTCGTCGGCCGTGCGGGGGATGCCGGCCGAGAGGTTCACGGGGCCGTCGTCGGTCATCACGATGTCGTCCTCGATGCGCACGCCGATGCCACGGAGCTCGGCCGGCACGGTGAGGTCGTCGATCTGGAAGTAGAGTCCGGGTTCGATCGTGAACACCATGCCCGGGGCGAGGATGCCGTCGTAGTACATCTCGCGACGGGCCTGGGCGCAGTCGTGCACGTCGATGCCGAGGTGGTGCGAGGTGCCGTGCACCATGTACCGACGGTGCTGGCCGCCCTTGTCGGCATCCAGAGCCTCTTCGGCGGTGACGGGCAGCAGACCCCACTCGGCCGTCCGCTCGGCGATGACCTTCATGGCGGCTCCGTGCACGTCGCGGAAGCGTACGCCGACCTGAGCGGCGGCGAATGCCGCGTCGGCGGCCTCGCGCACCGTCTCGTAGACGCGCCGCTGCACGTCGGTGAACGTGCCGGAGACGGGCAGCGTGCGCGTGATGTCGGCGGTGTAGAGGCTGTCGGCCTCCACACCCGCATCCACCAGGATCAGGTCACCGGGAACCACGGTTCCGTCGTTGCGCGTCCAGTGCAGGTAGCAGGCGTGCGGGCCGGAGGCGGCGATCGTGTCGTAGCCCTCGCCGTTGCCGTCCTCGCGTGCGCGGCGGTGGAAGACGCCTTCCACGACGCGCTCGCCGCGTGCATGAGCCGTCGCGGCAGGAAGCTCGCGGATGATGTCGTCGAAGCCGTTCGCCGTGATCTCGACGGCGCGGCGCATCTCGGCGATCTCGAACTCGTCCTTGATGAGCCGCAGCTCCGAGACGAAGCGGGTGAGGGTCTCGTCCTCGTCGAGCACCAGCTCGCCCTCGACGGCTTCCCTGTCGTCCAGATGGGCGGTGGCGATGTCGAGGTCGGCGGCGACGCCGGCGAGGGACGGTCGCGGACCGATCCAGAACTCTCCGACCGTGGCGTCGGCGTAGAACTCCGTCGTCGTGCGGTCGGCGCGCTCGCGGAAGAAGAGGGTGATGTCGTGGCCGGTCTCGGTCGGTGCGAAGACGAGGACCGAGTCGGGCTCGGCATCCGATGCCCACCCGGTGAGGTGTGCGAAGGCGGAATGCGCGCGGAAGACGTAGTCGGTGTCGTTGCTGCGCTGCTTGAGAGAGCCGGCAGGGATCACGAGGTGCTTGCCGGGGAAGGCCGCGGAGACGGCGGCACGACGCGTGGCCGCGTACGACGCCTGGGCGCGCGGCGCGGGAAGCGTCTCCGGGCGTTCGGCCCAACCGGTCGAGATCGTGTCGAGGAAGCCCTGGGGGAAGGGCTGCTTGCGGTTGGTGGTGCCGTTGTCGACAGACGCTTCGACGGTGGGTTCTGCGATCGTGTCGCGCTCTCCTGTGCTCATCCCTCCAGTCTGTCACCTGGCGGGCGGGTGCGGGAGTCAGCCGGCGGGCTCGAGCTGCACGACCAGAGCGCGGTGGTCGCTGCCACCGGCATCGTCCAGCACGACCGACCCCGTCGGAGACCAGTTCTGCGACGCCATCACATGATCGATCGGGGCGCCGGCGAGGGCAGGGAGAGAGCTCGGCCAGGTACCCGTGAGGCCGTTGCCGGTGCGGGACGCGACATCGCGGCAGTAGCCGATATCTCCGCCCTCGACTCCGAGAGGGGCCATGTGGTCGATCGTCGCGTTGAAGTCACCGGCCAGGATGAAGTCGCCCTGGGGGCACTGATCCGCGATCCACTGCAGGTCGCTGCGCCACTGCTGCATCTCCTCCATGCGCGGCGCGACCGCGTGCACGGCGACGATGGTGGGGCCGGAGCCGTCGATCGGCATGAGCACGACGCTGGGCACCGAGCCGGTGTTGCTGGTGCCGTCCTTCGCCGACTCGATCACGGAGTACTCGCTGAGGTCCGGGGCGACCAGCACGGTCGTCTGCCACGACTGCGGCCCGTCCTGCACATCCGGGCGGAACTGCACGTGGTGCACCCACATCGGGTGTCCCTGCTCGCGGAGCATGATCGCGATGCGCTCGCCGACCGCCTCGGTCGTCTCGGGAAGGGCGACGATGTCGGCCCCCTGATCGAGGATCTGCTGGGCGATCACCTCGGCAGACACCGCTTCTCCCGCCGTGTTCCAGGTGAGCACGCGGACACTGTCCTCGGTCTTCTCCGGGAGTGGTGATCCCCCGAAACCGCGAACGGCACCGATCGCCGCGGTCGCGCCGGCGCCGAGCAGCGCAACGATCAGGACGGAGGCGGCGAATCCGCGGAGCGGACGGGCGAACAGGAGCAGGAGCGCGAGCACCGCGACGACGAGGAATCCGCCGAGCACGATGCCGCGCGCGGACACGAGCTGCGCGAACGGGTAGGTCTGCTCGAGACGGAAGAACTGCGGCCACACCACGACCGCCGTCGCGATCGCGAGCAGCACGGTGAAGAGGATCCCCAGGAGACGAAACATCCCCACCAGCCTAGGAGCGTCGCCTGTGAAGTCCCTGCCTCGACATCCGCTTCCGTGCGCCTCCGCGTCCGCGCGGGTCGCCGCTCGGTACGCTCGGAGGATGGCCACTTCGTCCCACGGATTCGCCGGTCCCGCCGACCTGCACCTGCACTCCAACCATTCCGATGGCACGGAGTCGCCGGCCGAGGTCGTCCGGCAGGCGCACGCGCACGGGGTGCGCACGCTCGCGCTGACCGATCACGACCGCTCGACCGGTTGGGGCGAGGCGGGAGACGCCGCCGTCGCACGGGGGATGACCTTCATCCCGGGGATGGAGCTCTCCGCGAAGCACGAGTGGCGCAGCGTGCATGTTCTCGGCTACCTCTTCGATCCGGAGGATGACGCGCTGCGGGCCGAGACCGATCGCATCCGCGGTGATCGGATCGGCCGTGCCGAGCGGATCGTCCGCAACATCGGGCGAGACTACGACCTGCAGTGGGACGACGTGGTGGCGCAGACGGCACTCGACGCGACGGTGGGGCGTCCGCACATCGCCGACGCCCTCGTCGCCCGGGGCATCGTGCGGGATCGGACCGAGGCGTTCGACGGCATCCTGCATCCACGGGAGGGGTACTACGAGCCGCACTACGCGCCCGATCCGCTGACCGCTGTGCGTCTGATCACCGAGGCGGGCGGAGTGGCGATCATCGCCCACCCCGTGACGGCGGGACGCGACCGCATGATGCCCGTGGCGTTCATCGAGCGCCTTGTCGATGCAGGCCTCGGCGGGTTCGAGATCGAGCATCGCGAGAACACGGAGGCAGGCAAGCGGCTGCTGCGAGAGATCGCCGCGAAGCACGACCTCATCATCACGGGCTCGAGCGACTATCACGGCGACGGCAAGCCCAACCGTCCCGGCGAGAACACCACCTCTGACGAGATGGTGGCCAGGCTCATAGCACGCGGCACGGGCACCGCCCCGCGTTTTCCCTGATCCTCGGCATTCTGGCGGTCATCTCCCGGCGACCTGTCGAGCGGGACCGATACCGTCCGAGGCATGCAGCGAGCGACTTCCCTCGAGCGACGCGTCGACGCGTGGGCTCATCGCCTCCTCCGCGATTCCCCGTCGAACGGCATCCGCGCCGGCCTGATCGAGTTCGCGGTGTTCGTCGTCAAGCAGGCGTGGGCGTGCATCTTCGGGGCGGCGCTGCTGGTCCTGATCGTCGCCGCGCGTCTGTGGTACCCCGACGATGCGGTGCTCGCCCGCAACGACGCACTCACCATCGCCGCTGTGCTCATCCAGGTGGCGATGCTCGTCTTCCGCCTGGAGAGCGGGCGTGAGCTGTGGGTCATCGTCCTGTTCCACATCACCGGCACCGCCATGGAGCTCTTCAAGACCGACGTGGGGTCGTGGGCGTATGCCGCGGACGGGATCCTCCGCATCGGCGGTGTCCCGCTGTTCAGCGGTTTCATGTATGCGGCGGTCGGGTCGTACATGGTGCGCGTCTATCGGCTGTTCGACCTCGGGTTCACGCGGTATCCGCGGCGATGGATGACGGCCGTCCTCGCAGCGGCGATCTACCTCAACTTCTTCACCCACCACTGGTGGTGGGATGCCCGCTGGGTGCTCCTGGCGGGAGTCGTGGCGCTCTGGCTGCCCACAGTGATGCACGCGCGGGTGTGGCGGCGCACGATCCGTCTGCCGCTCCTGGCCGTCTTCGGCGGGGTCGCGGTGTTCATCTATCTCGCGGAGAACATCGGCACGTGGGCGGGCGCATGGGCCTACCCGGATCAGGCCGGAGGCTGGCAGCCGGTCTCGTTGAGCAAGCTGAGCTCGTGGTTCCTGCTGATGATCATCTCGGTCGTGCTGGTCGCCTGGGTGTATCCGCCGCAGGTGCCGGCAGCCGTGCTGCGCACGGCCGACGAGGCACGCGCACAGGAGCCGGATGTCGGCGACCGACGGTGAACCCGCCGCAACCGGCTCTCGGCTTCCGCGTCCACACATGCGAGAGGGCGCATACGCCGGAGTGAACCCGGTGGATGCGCCCTCTCGGTGACGTGCTCAGGCCCCGGTGACGGGAGCCGCGCCGGCGCCGGAACCGCCACGGCGACGACGGCGACGACGTGCCGGAGCCGGCTTGCCGTCGTGGTGCTCCTTGCCCGCACCGTCATGCGTGCCCGCGCCCTCGGCACCGCGATCGGCGGCCGGTGCGGACTGCCCCTCGCCGGACGTCGACTCCGCAGCGCCTTCGGTGAAGGTCGAACCGACCGGAGTCGTGCTGTTGCGACGGCGACGACGGCGGCGGGTGCCGCTCTCATCGGTCCCCTCGGCGGCGGCGTCGGCCGCGCGCTCGGGGCGACGGGTGCGCTCGGTCTTCACGGACTCCGTCTTGGGCGCTGACACCAGGCGGCCCTTCGTGCCCTGGGGGATGTTGAGGTCCTCGTACAGATGCGGGCTGGACGAGTAGGTCTCGATGGGCTCGGGCTGGCCGAACTCGAGGGCGCGGTTGATCAGGGCCCACTTGTGCAGGTCTTCCCAGTCGACGAAGGTGACCGCGATGCCGGTCTTGCCCGCGCGGCCCGTACGGCCTGCGCGGTGCAGGTACGTCTTGTCCTCATCCGGGATCGTGTGGTTAATGACGTGCGTCACGTCATCGACGTCGATGCCTCGGGCGGCCACGTCGGTCGCGACCAGGACGTCGCGCTTGCCCGCCTTGAAGGCGGCCATCGAGCGCTCGCGCTGATCCTGACCCATGTCACCGTGCACGCCGCCCACATTGAAGCCGCGGTCGCTCAGCTCGTCGACGAGGCGCTGCGCCGCACGCTTGGTGCGGGTGAAGATCACGGTCTTTCCGCGACCCTCGGCCTGCAGGATGCGGGCGATGACCTCGTCCTTGTCCATCGAATGCGCACGGTAGACGAGGTGCTTGATGTTCGCCTGCGTGAGGCCCTCGTCGGGGTCGTTCGCACGGATGTGGATCGGGTTCGACATGAAGCGACGTGCGAGGGCGACGATCGGGCCGGGCATCGTCGCGGAGAACAGCTGCGTGTGACGGACGGCCGGGACTTTCTGGAAGATCTTCTCGATGTCGGCGAGGAAGCCGAGGTCGAGCATCTTGTCGGCCTCGTCGAGCACGACCTCGGTGGCGTGCGAGAGGTCGAGCAGGCGCTGACCGGCGAGGTCGATCAGTCGACCGGGCGTGCCGACCACGATCTGCGCGCCGGCCTTGAGCTGGTCGATCTGACCCTCGTAGGCCTTGCCGCCGTAGATGGCGACGACGCTGGTCGAGCGGTTGCTGGTGAGCAGGTCGATGTCTTCGTACACCTGCACCGCGAGCTCACGCGTCGGCACCACGATGAGTGCCTTGACGCCGTGCTCCGGGTCCTTGCCGAGGCGCTGGACGACGGGGATGCCGAAGCCGAAGGTCTTGCCTGTTCCCGTCTTGGCCTGACCGATGATGTCCTGGCCGGGAAGGCCGAGGGGGATGGTCTGCTCCTGGATGGGGAACGCGTCGACGATGCCCTTGGCGGCGAGTGCGTCGACGATGTCCTGATCGATGCCGAGATCGGCGAAAGTTGTCACTTTATTCAGATTGCCTGTCCGGCGAGCCTGCGGGATCGCCACGTTAACGGATCCACGCCGTCTCTTGTGCCACAGGCGCGGGGCCCCGCTCCGACGGCGGGGACACGCCCAGCCTACCCGAGGGGCGCCTCCGGCCAGGAAGGAGCGTTCGGCACGAGTATTGTGAACGTCGTGGTGGACTCGGGAGGACGACCTCGTGGTTAAGTGGTTCTGGCAGCGCGACGACGCGCCGCGACGCACCCTCGCGCTGCGCGGCAGAGGCGAGCAGGGGGATGCGACGCGCATCGATTTCGCCGAACTCGCCCCCGAGCTCAATCGGTTCCTCGGGCAGGCCGCCTATCTGCAACTGGGCTACTTCGAGACGCTGACGCGTCTCATCCGCGCCACGACCGCGCTCTCCGAGAAGGAGTCGCTGTCTCGTGCGGCAGGGGCCGCCTTGACCAAGCATCGGGGGATCGTGGAGCTCATCGCCGAGCACGGGGACGACCCCACGCAGCTGATGCTCCCGTTCCGGGAGAACCTCGACGCGTTCCGTCGAAAGACCATCGGCGCGCGCCCACGGGAGACGCTTCTCGCCGTGTACATCACCGCCGGAATGCTCGACGACTTCTATCTCGCGCTGGCGTCCAGCTACGGAGACACCGGGCGGCGCGTGGCGGAGATCCTCCGCGAGGACGACGCTCGACACGAGATCGTCGCCATCATCCAGGAGACGATCGAGAGCGACGAGGAGTGGCGTTCGCTGCTGTCGATGTGGGCGCGCCGCCTGGTCGGCGACACGATCCTCGTCTGCCGCTCTGCGCTGCGGCCCGAGCGTCTCGAGATCGACGAGGAGCGCATCGAACCGGTATACACCGAGCTCATGGGTGCGCACGCTCGTCGCATGGACGCGATGGGACTGGCGTCCTAGGCGACGCAGTTCGACGGGTCAGATGCCCAGCGCCGCCCTGCTCTGGGCGTCGGAGCGCTTGCGCATCCCGGTGATCGCCATGGTCGCCAGTGCGGCGACGACGGGAGCGCCGAGGACGCTCGCGAGCCACAGCCAGATACTGTCCTCGCCTACACCGGCCCACTGCAGGCCCGTGTAGGTGAGCGCCGATACGGCGGTGGCGATCGCCGGGGTCAGGGCGACGCCGCGCAGCTCGCGATCGCGGATCAGGAAGTGCGCGGCGATTCCCAGAGCGCACGCGCCGATGAGTGCGAGGAGGATGTACATCGCGCGGTCAGGCGACGAAGCCGACGCGGCGCGATTCTTCGGTGCCCAGCTCGATGTAGGCGAGGTTCGCGGTCGGGACGATGTAGGAGTTGCCCTTCACGTCGGCGAAGCTCACGTGCGACGCGCTCTGCTCGAGCGCCGCGGCGACCTGGGTGCGGACCTCTTCAGCGCTGGCGCCGGTGTCGAAGCTCAGTTCACGGCCGGTGTTGATGATGCCGATGCGGATTTCCACGCGTGCTCCTTGAAGTTCGGGGACTGCGCCAACTCTACCCCGCGGGCACCGGGCAGGATCGGCCGCGGGGACCGGTTTCGCCGTGAGCGCACAGCGCGGACGACTGCGACCCCGGACGTGCCTGGCGGGTGCGGGCTGCGATGTCCGCACGTCCGGATAGCGTGGAGGTCATGACACCCGATACCGCTCAGCGCGCTGTGATCGCCGCAGAGCCGTCGGCATCCGGCGTCGTCATCGGCGCGCCGGGAACGGGCAAGACGCGCACCCTCATCGAGCGTGTCGTGCACCTGCTCGACGTCGAGGGGCTGCGCCCCGAACAGGTTCTCGCCCTCACCCCGAACCGCCAGGCGGCGACGGCTCTGCGCGATCGGATCGGCGTGCGCATCGGTCAGGCGACGCCGGGACCGTTGGCCAGATCGCTCGGTTCCTTCGCCTTCCAGCTCGTCCGTGGAGCGATGGTGCGAGAAGGAGCCGAACCGCCGGCGCTGCTGACCGGTGCCGATCAGGACCGCATCATCGCCGAACTGCTCGCCGGAGATGCGGAAGACGGGCGCATCCGGTGGCCCGACGCGCTGAGCCCTTCCGTGCGCGCCTCGAAGGGGTTCCGCTCCGAGCTGCGTGCCTTCCTCGCCGAGTGCACCGAGATCGGCGTCGACGCCGCGGAACTCCGGGCCTCGGGAAACGAGGTGTGGGTGGCGACGGCGGAGTTCCTCGTCGAGTACCGCATGGTCCTCGACGCGCTCCGCTCGGCGCACCGCGACGCCGCTGATCTGCTCAGCGAGGCGAGCACCATCCTGCATACGGCAGACACGAACACCCTCGGCCCGCTCGCTCCCTTGCGCGTGGTGCTCATCGATGACGCGCAGGAGCTCACCCGCGGTGGGATCGCCGTCGTGACGGCCTTGCGCAGCCGCGGGATCGCCGTGCACGCCTTCGGCGATCCCGACATCTCATCCGGGTCGTTCCGTGGAGCCAGCCCCGAGCTGTTCGCGCAGCTGGCCGGCGTGCTGGGAGACGTGCACGTGCTCGACGGGCCGCACCGCCAGCGTCCGGCGCTCACGGCGCTCACCCGCACCGTGACGCAGGCGATCGGCGTGTCCGGACGGGTCGAGCACCGGCGCGCTCCGGTGCCGGTGACCGCCGAAGAGGTCGAAGCCGGAGTCGCGACGTTCGTTGCTCCTTCCCCCTATGAGGAGCTCGATCGCATCGCCGGCGTCATGCGCGAGTGGCACCTCTCCGACGGCATCCGCTGGGACCGGATGGCGGTCATCGCCCACGACACCCGGCAGGTCACCGCACTCGAGACCGAACTCGCCGCCAGGGAGATCCCGACACGAGCGGCCGGTGTGCAGCGCCCGCTCGGCAGCGAGGGGATCGTACGCGACATCGTCGGCATCGTGCGTCTGGCACTCACCCCGGTCGAAGAGCGCACGTCGCCCGCACTCGAGGAGGCGCTGCGCACCCCCTTCGGAGGGATGGACGCGATCGGGCTGCGGCGACTGCGTGCGCGCCTCCGACACGTCGAACTCGAGCAGGGAGGATCGACGCCTGCACGCGAACTGCTGCGCCGGGCGATGGCGAATCCTGCGCACCTCACGCTGATCGACGCTCCGGAATCGCGCACGGCCGAACGGTTCGCCGAGACGATCGAAGCGCTCTCCCGCGGCGCGGCGGCGGGGGAGACGATCCACGACCTGCTGTGGCGGGTCTGGGATCAGGCTCGGGCCGTCGACGGCCGGCGGCTGCAGGTCGCCTGGCGCGAGATCTCGCTGCTGCCGACGGGAGCGGAGACGGCTCGTTCGCTCGATGCGCTGGTCTCTCTGTTCGACGCCGCGAAGCGCTTCGTCGAGCGCACGCCGAACGAGAGGCCCGAGGTCTTCGTGCGCGACATCCTCGACAGCGAGGTTCCGGAGGATTCGCTGTCGACTCCCGACCGGCCGGGGAAGGTCACGCTGCTGACCCCCGCCACCGCCCTCGGCACGGAGTTCGACGCGGTCGTGGTCGCCGGCGTGCAGGACGGCATCTGGCCGAACGTGCGGCTGCGTGGCGGTCTGCTGCAGACCTGGCGTCTGCCGGATGCGATCCAGGCCGCCCGCACGGGGATCTCCATCGAGGCGCCAGGGGTCCTCGACCGTCGACGTGCGGCACTGCACGATGAGCTCCGGCTCTTCGTGCGCGCTGTGTCGCGTGCACGCGGTCGTCTCCTGATCACGGCGGTGGACGACGACGACCTCACGCCCAGCCCGTTCTTCGGCTTCCTGCCTGCGCCGGAACCACCCGAGCGGCATGCCTCGGCGGAGCACCCGCTCACCCTGCGCGGACTCGTCGCGCGGCACCGACGCATGCTCACGACGACGGTCTCCGAGCCCGTGCGCCGTGCCGCCGCGGCACAGCTCGCCGTCCTCGCTCGCGAAGGCGTCCCTGGAGCCGACCCGGCGGAGTGGTACGGGATCACCCCGCCATCGACGCAGGCGCCGCTGCGCGATCTCGCCGTCACCGGAGCCCGGGTATCGCCCTCGAAGATGGAGTCCTACGAGGAATGCGGCCTCAACTGGGTCGTCTCGGCGCTCGGCGGCGACACCGTGATGCCGCCGACCGCCGGCATCGGCACGATCGTGCACGAGGCGATGGAGCGGGTACCCGAAGGAGATCTCGAGCGGATGCGGGAGATCGTGGCCGAGCACTGGCCGGAGCTCGATTTCGAGACCGAGTGGATCGGGCGCAAGGAACGACGTCGTGCCGATCTGCTCGTCGATCGGCTGCACACCTACCTGGGCGACGTGCGCCGGGAGGGAGGGCGCGTCATCGGCAGTGAGGTCGAGTTCCGCTTCGCCGTCGACGTGGCTCCCGCGACCGACGAGGAGATCGCGCCGACGGTGCACGCGGTGGGGGAGGACCGGGCGCACAAGGCGATCATCCACGGCTACATCGACCGTGTGGAAGCCTACCCGCCGGGCGCCGGCGAGCATCCGGCAGCTCGAGGCCGCGGCTGGGAGCCGATGTCGGGCGGTCCTGACGGCCCGACGGTCGTGGTCGATCTGAAGACGGGGAAGAATGATCCCGAATCCGACTCCGGTGTGATCGAGCACGCGCAGCTGGCCGCCTATCAGGTGGCGGTCCAGCAGGGACTGATCGAGGGGGCGCCGTCGTCGTCGCTGGCCGGCGCTCGACTCGTGATCGTCTCCAAGACACTCGCCAGGAGCGACTACCGCATCGCCCATCAGCACACGCTCGACGATGAGTCGCGAACGGCGTTCCTGAAGCGCGTGTCGGATGCGGCTCGCGGCATGTCGGCATCCAGCTTCACCGCGCAGGTCGAGTCGCACTGTGCGGACACGCAGCGCCGGGTGCACCCCTGCCGCATCCACACGGTGCCGGCGGTGAGCTCATGACGGGCGTGAGCGGACCGGAGCGGAGCGGAGCAGGGTGGAGCGGCGGTGCGGGCATCTCCGCCACAGACATCGCGGCTGCGCTGGGGCAACCGTCGCCGACACCCGCACAGCAGAGGGTGATCGAAGCGCCGCCGGAGCCTGCCCTGGTCGTCGCCGGAGCAGGAAGCGGTAAGACCGAGACGATGTCGGGGCGGGTGGTCTGGCTCGTGGCCAACGGGCACGTCCGCCGCGACGAGATCCTCGGCCTCACCTTCACGCGCAAAGCCGCAGGAGAGCTCGCGGAACGGATCGCCCATCGGCTCGCGGTCATCGACGAGTACGGACGCCGGGGGCTCCTCCCGCATCTGCCCGAGATCGTGGCGGACGGGTCACTTCGGAGGGTCGACGAGGCCGTGCCGGGCCGACAGCGTGAGCTGGTGCGCGCGCACGTGCTCGACGAACTCGCTGCGCACCGCGGAACGGGATGGGATCCGGTGACCCCTCGTGCTGCGGAAGACCTGATGATCCGGCCGCGCGTCTCGACCTACAACGCCTTCGCCGACGGCATCGTCCGTGAGCACGCGGCGCGCATCGGACGGGACCCCGACGTGGCGATGCTCAGCCAGGCCGCCTCCTGGATGCTGGCACGCGAAGTGGTGCTCCGCAGCGACCTCCCCGAGCTGGAGAACATCGATTTCGCGCTCGGCACGGTCATCGACGCTGTGCAGAGGCTCGCCGGCGATGCCCTCGACCACCGCGTCGACCTCGACCGTGCCGAGCACATCGCCCGCGATCAGGCACTCGCGTTCGAGCCCTATCGGGGCAACGCCGACGTCGAGAAGGCGGCGGTGAACCTGCTCAGTCTGCCGACGCTGACCCGCCTCGTGCGCGACTACATCGCCGAGAAACAGCGCCGAGGCGTGCTCGACTTCGCCGACCAGGTGGGCGGGGCCTACGACATCGTCGAATCGGCTCCCGACGTACGGGCCGAACTGCGCGAGCAGCACCGTGTCGTGCTGCTCGACGAGTACCAGGACACGTCGGTCATCCAGACCCGCTTCCTCGCCGAGCTGTTCCGCGACTCCGCGGTGATGGCCGTGGGCGACCCGCATCAGTCGATCTACGGTTGGCGAGGTGCGAGCGCCGACAACCTCTACGCCTTCTCCCGCACGTTCTCGAGCACCACAGCGGCGCAGACCTACAGCCTCATGACCAGCTGGCGCAATGATCGAGGCATCCTCGGGATCGCGAACCGCGTGCTCGAACCCCTGCAACGCCCGGGGCTCGACGTGCCGCCGCTCGAACCGCGCCCCGGCGCCGGGGAAGGCACCGTGACCATCGAGTACCCGTTCACGGTCGACGAAGAGGCATCCGCCGTGGCGGAATGGTTCGCCGAGCGCCGTGCCGCGCACGACGCCCGCAGCGCCGGTGAGTCCCCGGGCGCGAAGCCGCACACCGGAGCTATCCTGTTCCGTTCGAAACGCCACATGCAGACGTTCGCCGCCGCGCTCGCGGCGCGTGGCATCCCGCACCGCATCCTCGGCCTCGGCGGTCTGCTGGCGACGCCCGAGGTGGTCGACGTCGTGTCGACGCTGCGCGTGGTGCACGACCCCACCGCGGGGTCGGCGCTCATCCGCCTTCTCACGGGTCCTCGTTTCGGTGTCGGCGTTGCCGACATGGCGGCGCTCTACGACCTCGGGCGCACACTCTCCGAGCGCGACCCCGCCATGGCTCCGTTGCCCGAGGAGGTGCGCGCGCGGCTGCGTTCCTCGCGGGGTGCCGACGAGGCGGTCTCGATCATCGACGCGGTCGACGTGGTGCGGGCGGTGCGCGACGACTATCGGCTCCTCGAGTCCATCACGCCCGATGGCAGGGCGAGGGTGCGTGCGGCGGGGGAGATGCTCGAGCGACTGCGCCGCGCGTCCTCCCAGCCGATCCCCGAGCTGATCCGGCTGGTCGAGCTCGAACTGCGGCTGGACATCGAGTTGGCGGCCAACGAGACCAGAGGCCCGGCCCGTGTCGCCGCGACCCAGCTGCGGGCCTTCGCCGATGAGGTACGAGCCTTCCTCGCGGCGGACGAGCGGGGGAGCATCGGCAGTCTGCTCGCGTGGCTCGACAAGGCCGAGAGCACCGACGAGCTCATGCCCCGGCCCGAGCCGCCGGAGGCCGGAGTCGTGCAGCTGCTGACGATCCATGGGTCGAAGGGACTGGAATGGGACGCGGTCGCCGTGGTGCGGCTCGTGGTCGACGAGCTTCCCAGCCGGGTCTCCGACACCTCCGGCTGGTTCGGCTTCGGAGTTGTTCCGTTTGCTCTGCGCGGTGACCGCGACGCGCTGCCCCGATTCGAGTGGGATCCGGTCGAGGCGATGGGTGACGAGGCCGACCCCGTCAAGCGCCAGAAGCTCGCGCAGGCCTCACTGTCCGGTGGTGCGACGAAGGCGAATCCCCGGGGCGGCGCGATCAAACGCTTCAAGGATGCCTACCGGACCTATCAGCAGCAGGAGGAGCGGCGTCTGGCGTACGTCGCGGTCACCCGCGCGCGCACCGATCTGCTTCTCAGCGGTGCGCATTGGGCAGGACAGAAGTCTCCGCGCACCCCGAGCCCCTATCTGGTCGAGGCCATCGGGGTGCAGGGGCTCGACGAGGTCGAGGCGGTCGACCCCGACGACAACCCCTATGACGGCCCCGGTTCGACGCTGCGGTGGCCCCTCGACCCGTTGGGGGCACGACGAGAGGTCGTGTCCGCGGCGGCCGCGGCCGTGGATGACGCCGCCCGCAGCGGGACGGCGGAACCGTCGGTGGAGCTCGCCCGCCTGCTGGCCGAGCGTGCGGCGCGGCAGCGCGGAACCGACGCGGACGCCCCGACGCGCGTCCCGGCATCGCGATTCAAGGACTACGTCACCGACTTCTCCGGCACGCTCTCCTCGATCGTCAGACCCATGCCCGAGCGACCGTACCGGCAGACCCGGCTCGGCACGCTGTTCCACGCCTGGGTGGAACAGCGTTCGGAGCTGGTCGGTGTCGGCAGCCGCCCGGATGAGGCCCTCTGGGAGCTCGACGAGGATGAGATCGCGTCGGAACCCGCGCAGGCGACGGTGGAGACGCGGGAGGGGGCGGCAGCGACCGCAGATGCCGCCGATCTCGCCGCTCTGCAGGCGACCTTCGAGCGCAGCGAATGGGGAGGACTGCAGCCGATCGCCGTCGAGATCGAGATCGACTTCGCCCTCGGCGCCGGACTTCCCTCGTCGGAGGTGGCAGGATCGCACATCGTCATCTGCAAGCTCGATGCCGTCTACCGACGTGCCGACCGTGGTGGACGCATCGAGATCGTGGATTGGAAGACCGGGAAGGCTCCGCGAACGGCAGACGAGCGCGAGGAGCGGATGCTGCAGCTGGCGCTCTACCGTCTGGCGTACCATCGGCGCTTCGACGTGCCTCTGGAGGAGATCGACGTCGCGCTGTACTACGTCGCGGACGACCTGATCATCCGTGGCGACCGTGTCTACTCGGAGGAAGAGCTCTTCCAGCGCTGGAGCGCTGCCCGCGCCGCACGCTGAGCTTCGTCCGAGTCGGACTCGTCGTACTCGGCCGCAGCGTCCGATGCGGAAGGACGTGTCTGTTCGCGGGGCTCGGAACCACGGGTACCCGCGAAGATGCTCCGAGCCTCGGAGAGATCCTCGGTCTCGACACTGAGCATCTCGGTGCGGTGAGCGCTGTCGTCCTGGTCCCGGTCGGTCGTGCGTCCGGTGTCGATGGTGCGCACCGGTTCCAGTGACTCCGTGTCCTGCGGCGACGACTCCGCCTCCTCCGGGACTTCGATCCACAGTTCTTCGGGGTTGTAGGCATCGGTGTGCATGGAGGTGTCGACCTCGGCGACGGCATCCCGGGGCACGCGGTCGAGCGCGTCCATGGCGGAGTCGACGCCGGCAGCGCGGGCATCGATGATGCTGAGGTCGTCCGTTCGCAGGCCCTCGGCGAGAGCATCGAGCAGTGCGGCGGCATCGTCGACGATGTCCGGCCGATGCATGGAGTCGCCGTGCACGAGCCAGCGTGCGAACTCGAGTTCGGCGAGCAGGCGGGCTCGCACCTCGAGGCCGGGATCGGGGGCACGGTCGACGGCGCGGGCATACGCGGCGTGGACGTCGTCTGACGCATCGGGAGCTGCGGAGAGCCAGGAGAGGTCGACCGCCGGGTCTCCCACCGCGAGCCCATGCCAACCGACGAGGCCGACCACTTCGGGCCCGCGCTCCGGATCGTCGTCGAACAGGAACGAGGTCGACTGCACGCCTCCGAGGACCACGGTGGACTCGAAGCGCCAGAGGTCGTCGTCGGCGACGGCATCGCGCCACCGCACCGTGAGACGTGCCGGCACGCGCCCGGTGGCCGCCGCGGTGTCGATCAGGCGCTCCAATTCGGCGCGGCTCTCCTCGGCGGTGCGGGTTCCGAGTCCTGCGCCCCGGACGACCGAGGTGGGAAGGCCGTGCACGGCGGCGATCGCGGCTCCCATCGACGGCGCGGCACCGCGCCCCGCGGGCACCAGGGCCGCCTCGATCTGGAAGCCGGGGAGGAGCTCGGTGACGAGCGCGCGACCCTCGCCGATGCGCGTCTCCCCGATGTAGGCGGGCGCGCGGAACGGCAGCATGGCGCGGGCGCCGTCGGTGAGCGCGCGAAGAGCGAGGGCTTCGGCGGCGAGTTCGCGCGCCGTCTCGTCGTCGTCCGCGACGCGGATCGCGAGTTCACGGCCGTCCGCCAGCGAGGCGATGGCGGAGTCGAATCGACCGTCGCCGTCCGCGCTCAGACCGCGGGCACCCGTGACCTCCGCCCCGGGCAGTGCGGCGGTCACTGCCGCGGCTAGAGTGAAAGGAGAGCGTCCCATGCCCCCAGGGTAGGTCGGCTCAGGGGCGGTCCCGCCTCCGCCACGCCCGTGAAAGAGGGAGTCGATGACCATTCAGCGCCCGTCCCTCGACCGTGCAGCCGAACTCCGCGAGGAGCCGGATGTGCTCGATCGTCTGCGCGCCGACCCGGCGACCCGCGTCATCGTCGTGCGTGAGGGACGTGTCCGGGTCGTCGATTCCGCGCTGCTGCGCGTCGCACCGGATGCGGTCGTCGAGGCGACCTGGGCTCTCCTCGGCCGCGATGTCGACGGCACCGTGATGCTCCTCGCCGCCGCCCCGCCGGAGAACGACGCACTCGACACGGCCCCGGACGAGATCTGGCTCGGCCTCCGTGATCTCGGTGGACGCCTCGACGGGCAGGAGTCCGAGCTCCTGATCGGCGCGATCGCCCTCGCGGGATGGCTGCGCGATGCCCCGTTCTGCCCTGCGTGCGGTGGAGCGACGCGACTTCAGCAAGGCGGATGGTCGCGGCGCTGCCTCGTGTGCGGGCGCCAGCATTTCCCGCGCACGGACCCAGCGGTGATCGTCGCCGTCGAGAGCCGGGACGGCGAGCGCCTCCTGCTCGGCGCCAACGCGAACTGGGGCGGTCGGATGTTCTCGTGCTTCGCGGGCTTCACGGAGGCCGGGGAGTCCCTCGAATCGACCGCGTATCGCGAGATCGAGGAGGAGTCGGGCGTGCGGCTGTCCGCCCTGCGGTACGTCTCGTCCCAGGCCTGGCCGTTCCCGCGCTCGCTCATGGTGGGCTTCCGGGCCGTGGTCGACGACGAGTCCGCTGCACGCCCGGACGGGGAAGAGATCATCGAGGTGCGCTGGTTCACGCGCGCGGAGATCGGCTCCGCACTCGCCGGAGACGGGCCTGTGGGCCTTCCGGGCCCGGCATCCATCGCCCGTGCCCTGATCGTCGAATGGTACGAGGACCACGCGTGAGCGCACTCGATGCCCTCGATGAGCGGCAGCGGGCAGCGGCATCCGTGCTGCGGGGACCCGTCGCCGTGCTCGCCGGTGCCGGGACCGGAAAGACACGGGTGATCACGCATCGCATCGCGCACGGCGTCGACACCGGCGCCTATTCGCCTTCGCGTGTCATGGCCGTCACGTTCACCGCCAAGGCTGCGGGCGAGCTCCGCGGTCGCCTGCGTGCTCTCGGAGTCGAGGGTGTGGCTGCCCGCACCTTCCACGCGACAGCACTCGCTCAGCTGAACTTCTTCTGGCCCACGCTGGCCGGTTCCCCGGCGCCCTCGATCATCGACAACAAGGTGCGGATGCTGGGGCAGGCCGCCGACGCGATACGCCTCCGTCCCAGCACGGCCACGCTGCGCGACATCGCCTCCGAGATCGAGTGGCGCAAGGTCTCGATGCTGTCGATCGACCAGTACGCGGCACTCGGGCGTCCGATCAGCGGTGTCGATGCGGGCGAGCTCATCGAACTGATGCGGGGCTACGAAGCGCTGAAGGACGATCGTCGTCAGCTCGACTTCGAAGACGTGCTCCTCGCCTGCGCGGGCATGCTGGAGGCGGAGCCCCGGGTCGCCGCATCCGTCCACGAGCAGTACCGGCACTTCACGGTCGACGAGTTCCAAGACGTCTCGCCGTTGCAGAACCGGCTGCTCGAGCTCTGGCTGGGCGATCGCCACGACATCTGCGTGGTCGGTGATGCCAGCCAGACCATCTATTCGTTCGCGGGGGCCGAGCAGCGGTTCCTGCTCGAGTTCGAGCGCCGCCACCCGGACGCGACGGTCGTGCGGCTGGAGACGAACTACCGTTCGCAACCGCCGATCCTCACCGCAGCCAACGCCCTGATGCACGGCCGCCCCGGCGCGTTGGAGCTCGTGCCGGCCCGGGAGCAGTTCACCGCGGATGCGCCGACCATCACCGCCTACGACACCGAGGGTGAGGAGGCCGCGGGGATCGCTGCGGCCATCTCCGCCCGCATCGAGGCGGGTGCCTCCCCCTCGGAGATCGCAGTCCTCTACCGGGCGCACGTGCAGTCCGCGGTTCTGCAGCAGGCGCTCGCGGCCGAGGGCATCGCGACGTCGGTGCTGGGCGGCACACGCTTCTTCGCCATGCCGGAGGTTCGTCAGGCGATCCTCGCGCTCCGGGCCGCCGCCGTGGCTCCCAGCGAGCAGGGCTTCCTCCCCGGGGTGGAGCGGGTGCTTCGCGAGCTCGGTCTCACAGAGGAGCCGCCGGCGGCAGGGGGAGCGCAGCGCAGCGGATGGGAGGCGCGACGTGCCATCCTCCGGCTCGCGGAGGAGGCGGGGCCCGAGGCGGATCTGCGAAGCTTCAGCGACGCGCTGATGGCGCGGGCGAAGGACCAGCACGAGCCGACCATGCGCACCGTCACGCTGTCGACCCTGCATGCCGCCAAGGGGCTGGAGTGGCCGCACGTGTACCTCGCCGGATGGGCGGAGGGATCGCTGCCGATCTCGTATGCGACGACGTTCGAGGCGATCGACGAGGAGCGGCGACTGGCCTACGTGGGCGTCACGCGCGCCGCCCGTACGCTGGCGCTGTCGTGGTCGAGATCGGCGGGTCGGGGGGAACGCTCTCCGTCGCGGTTCCTCGCTGAGATGGGGACCACGGGCCGCGGCACCGGCATTCTTCGTGAAACGACACCGGACGCCACTCGCGGGAACCGTCCGCGCTGATCCGCACCATCCTCCCGGACGCACCTTCGTCGTCGGCGAGGAGCAGCGCGGCGAGCCGCCCGGCTTCAGCGACCTGCGCGGCGCGGATCGGGCCCGGATCACGACCGATCATCTGCGTGTGCAGCAGTGGCCAGGCCGGGTCGAGGTCTCGGGCATGGGCGTCGCGACACGCGAGACAGGCGGACACACCGGGGACCACGAGCGGCCCGACGGTCACGCGGCCGGGGTCGAACGCGACCGGTAGGTGCGCGACGTCCTCGCGCAGGTAGCGGGCGAACTGCAGTGCCGCGGACACGCCGTTCACGAGCACGATGGCCACGCCGGGCCGGTGACCGATCTCCACGAGTTCGATGCCTTCGTCGGAGAGCGCCTCGCGCATCCGGTACTCGCTCCGGCCGTCGGCGATGCCGATGTTCTCGACCCAGGCAGGGCGTGCCGCAGCGACATCGTCGAGGAGCACGTCGTCGAGACGCGCGAGGAGTGTGCGTGCCGCCTCCCGCGGAGCGCCGGCCGCGTGCGCGATCACGTCGAAGGAACCCCGCCGGAAACCGGAGCGCAACCGGCTGAGAAGCGGTTCCACCCAGGGGTCCTCCGCATCGATGCGCAGGCCGCCGTCATCTCCGAGCTGAAGGGTGTGCTCGTCGCGCCACAGCAGGGGAGAGCTCGGGTGCAGACGTGTGAGGAGCGGAGGGGTGAGCGGCATCTCTCCGATTGTGCAGAGGATGGCGGCATCGCGGGGCCGCAACCGGGCATCCGTGGACAACTCGCCGACGTTCGTCGAGCGGGGGAGGAGAGGTGCGGGCATCCTCGGACGCCCGCACCCTGCCTCAGACCGGTCGGTCGCCCTCCGGGGCCGCGTCGCCGTCTCCGTCCGCTTCATCCGTGGTTCCCGCTGCGGGCTCGTCGGCCGAGAAGTCGTCGCCGTCGAGCAGGCGGGCCAGTGCTTCATCGAACTCGTCGGCCACCGGCTGTTCGCCACGCTCAGCCGCCTGCAGCCGGGCGACGAGTCCGCTCGGGTCGTCGATGTCCTCGGCCGTCGGCATCAGGTCGGGGTAGTCCCACAGCGAGTCGCGTCCGCTGATGCCGACGGCGTCGGTCACCGCCTGCCACATCGCGGAGGCTTCGCGTATGCGTCGGGGGCGCAGCTTGAGCCCGACCAGTGCGCCGAGTGCGTCTTCCGCAGGACCGCCGACGGCGCGTCGGCGTCGAGCGGCTTCCGCGATGCGGGCACCGTCGGGCAGCCGCGAGGTCGCCTCGGCTGTCACCACGTCCACCCAGCCGTCGATCGTCGCGATGAGGTTCTCGAGTCGGGTGAGCGCCTCGCGCTGCGCCTCGCTCTGCACGGGGAGGAGAGCGCCGCCCTCGATCGCCGCGCGCAGTTCCTCGGGGTCGGAGGGATCGAGGCGGCTGGCCACGTCTTCCAGCGCGTCCACATCGACGGTGACTCCGCGCGCGAAGTCGGTGATCTGCGCCATCACGTGCAGGTGGAGCCACTTCGCGTGCCGGTAGAGCCGCGCGTACGCGAGCTCGCGGGTGGCGAGGTAGAGCGCGATCTGGTCTTCGGGGATCTCGAGACCTTCGCCGAACGCGGTGAGGTTCTGCGGGATGACGGCCGCCGTCCCCGCGGGGAGCACGGGGATGCCGACATCGCCTCCGGAGACCACCTCGAGCGAGAGGTTGCCGAGCACCTGACCGAACTGCGCGGCGAACACCGAGCCGCCCAGGCCTCGCATCAGCTTGCCTGCCCCCTGGACGACGTCGCGCATCTCCTCCGGCACCTGCGTGTCCAGGGCGGAGGTCAGCGCGTCCGCGATGCTCGTCGACACCGGGTCGGCGATCTCCTTCCACACCGGCAGCGTCTTCTCGACCCACTCGCCGCGGGTCATCGCTGTCGGTGTCTCGGAGAGCTCCGAGATCGTCGTCGCCTCGCCGAGCCACAGATTCGCCAGCGCGAAGGAATCGGCGAGCGAGGTGCGTGAACCGTCGGTCACACCCTGCCCGTCGCGGTTGGCGATGAACAGGGCCTGGCGCAGCGCGTTCTCCCAGGGATCGCCACCGAAGGCGCCCTGCAGCTGCGACATGATCGTCTGCATCATCGCGGGATCGAGTGTGAAGCCGTCCATCCCCTCGAAGGCGCCCCGGAGCGCTTCGGGGTCGATGTCCCCGCCGCCCTGATTCGAGAGCATCTTCCGCAGGAATTCCTGGAAGTCCTCGGGTGTCGGGTCGTTGTCTGCCATGTCGCTCGCCCTCTCAGCACTTCTGTTGCCGTGGCCTCTACGCTAGTCACAGGTTTCTGCGCGCGAACCCGATGCGGGCAGATCGGTGTACGCCGCTCGCGAACGACGGAGGAATGCAGTGGATCGAACGCGGTCTGGGAAGCTCGGACTCGGAGTCTGGGCGCTGATCGTCGCGCTCATCGCCCTGGTCGTGCTGACGTTCCTGCCGTCGCCCTACGTGATCCAGCGGCCGGGCCCGGTGTACGACACCCTCGGCACTGCGGAGGGAGCGGACGGCGAGCAGGTTCCGCTGATCAGCGTCGAGGGCGCCGAGACCTTCGAGACCGCGGGCACTCTGGACCTCACGACGGTCCAGGTCGTCGGCAACCGCGAGCGCACACCGAGCTGGTTCGAGCTGGCACTGGCGTGGATGGACTCGTCCAAGGCGGTCGTCCCGCTCGACACGGTGTTCCCGCAGGGGGTGACGAGTGAGCAGCGCGACGAGCGCAACGCCACGCTGATGGTGGACTCGCAGCACGAGGCGACGGCCGCTGCGCTGAACGAGCTCGGATACGACACCGGTGCTCAGGTCGTCGTCGTCGACGCCGTCGCCGACTCCCCGGCCGCCGGCATCCTCGAAGCCGACGATGTGATCACCGCGATCGACGGCACGCCGGTCACCTCTGCGACGCAGCTGCGCGAGGCGATCCAGGCCGCCGAGGGAGCCCCCGTGCAGCTCACCGTGCTGCGCGCCGGAGCCGAGCAGACCGTTGAGATCACTCCGGAGAGGCACACCGAGGGCGACGCGACCCTGTGGCTCATCGGCATCACGCTCCGCACCGACTACGACTTCGAGATCGACGTCACGATCCAGCTCGACAACGTCGGCGGCCCCAGCGCCGGGATGATGTTCGCGCTGGGCATCATCGACACGCTGACCGAGGGCGAGCTCAACGGCGGGAAGGACGTGGCCGGTACCGGCACGATCGACGCGGCCGGCACCGTCGGGCCTATCGGCGGCATCCGGCAGAAGCTCTACGGTGCCAGGGACGCGGGTGCCGAGTACTTCCTCGCTCCCGAGGCCAATTGCGATGAGGTCGTCGGGCATGTGCCGGACGGGCTCCAGGTCATCCGCACCGCGACGCTCGACGAGTCTCTCGCCGCGCTCGAGGTCATCGCGGACGACGGAGACGTCGCCGCTCTTCCGACCTGCGAACGCGCCGGGAGCTGAGCGCACACGTGCGGCCGTGACCTCGCCGTGACCGGGATGACAGCCTGCCCACAGTGAGCGATGCCTAGGATGGTGGGGTGACCTCCTCGCCTTCAGCTCCGAACCCGGCCACGCCTCGAACCTCACGACGCATTCTCGGCATCTCCCTGGTGATCATCGCCGCCTTGATCGCGGTGTTCTTCGTGTTCGCCTCCCTGTACACCGAGTTCCTCTGGTTCGACCAGGTGGGCTTCACCGGCGTCCTCACGACGCAGTGGATCGCCACGGCGGTGATGTTCGTGGTCGGCTTCCTCGGGATGGCCGTTCCGCTGTTCGTCGTCATCCAACTCGCGTATCGCCTGCGTCCGGTGTACGTGCGACTCAGCTCGCAGCTGGATCGGTACCAGGAGGTCATCGAACCGCTGCGTCGCCTGGCGATGTGGGGCATGCCCATCTTCTTCGGACTGTTCGCCGGCTTCGCGGCCGCGGGGCAGTGGAAGACCGTCTGGCTCTGGGCCAACGGTGTGGCGACGTCCGACGTCGACCCGCAGTTCGGCATCGACACCGGCTTCTACATGTTCGCGATGCCGTTCTACACGATCCTGCTCGCCTTCATCTCGGCCGTTCTGCTGCTCTCGCTCCTGGTCACCGCCCTCGTGTCGTACCTGTACGGCTCGGTGCGCATCGGCCAGGGTGAGCTGCGCATCTCGAAGCCCGCACGCATCCAGCTCGCGGTCATCGCGGGCCTCTACCTGCTGGTGCAGGCGGCGAGCCTCTGGCTCGATCAGTACAAGACGCTCGTCGAGCCCGACGACCGCATCACGGGCGCGGCGTACACGGGCGTGAACGCGACGATCCCGGGTCTTGCCATCCTCGCGATCATCGCCGCCGTCGTCGCGATCCTCTTCTTCGTCACCGCCGTCATCGGCCGCTGGCGCTTCCCGCTGGCCGCGACGGCGCTGCTCATCGTGGCGTCGCTCGTCGTCGGCGTGGGATACCCGTGGGTGGTCACCACCTTCCAGGTGAAGCCGAACCAGAACGCCTACCAGGCCGAGTACTACCAGCGGAACATCGACGGCACGAAGGAGGCGTACGGGGTCGCGGACCTCGAGACCACGCCCTTCGCCGCCAAGACCGACGCAGAGGCGGGGCAGCTGCGCGCCGACGCCGAGACCACCGCCTCGACGCGCATCATGGACCCGAAGGTCATCCCGCCGACGGTACGCCAGCTCGAGCAGTACCGCGGGTACTACCAGTTCCAGACGACGATGGACGTCGACCGGTACGAGATCGACGGGAAGATGCAGGACACCGTGGTTTCCGTGCGCGACCTCGACATGTCCGGACTCGGCGACGGCGACAACTGGAACAACCGCGTCGCGGTCTACACCCACGGCTACGGCCTCGTCGCAGCCGCCGGAAACCAGCGCACCACGGACGGCGAACCGGTGTTCCTCGAGCGCGGCATCCCCACCTCTGGGTTCCTGTCGGACCGCGAGAACTTCGAGCCGCGCGTGTACTTCGGCGAGAACTCGCCCGAGTACTCGATCGTCGGCGCCCCCGAGGGGTCGGAGCCTGCGGAGATCGACTACCCGCGCGGCAAGGACGGCTCGAGCGAGACGAAGACCACGTTCGAGGGGAACGGTGGTCCGAAGATCGGTGACACGTTCACGAAGCTCCTCTACGCGCTGAAGTTCCAGTCCGAGCAGATCCTGTTCTCGAACCTGGTGAACGAGGACTCGCAGATCCTCTACGACCGCGATCCCAAGACGCGCGTCCAGAAGGTGGCGCCGTACCTCGAGCTCGACAGCGACCCGTACCCGAGCGTGGTGGACGGCCGCATCGTCTGGATCGTCGACGGCTACACCACGAGTCAGACGTACCCGTACTCGACGAGCGTGAGCCTGTCGGATGCGATCGCCGACTCCAACATCCCGTCGCCGACGCTCGCCATCGACGACATCAACTACATCCGCAACTCGGTCAAGGCGACGGTCGACGCCTACGACGGCTCCGTGACGCTCTACGCGTGGGACGACGAGGACCCGGTGCTGAAGACCTGGCAGAAGGTCTACCCGTCGACGGTGAAGCCGATCAGCGAGATGTCCGGCGAGCTCATGAGCCACGTGCGCTACCCGACCGACCTGTTCAAGGTGCAGCGTGACATCCTCGGGGTCTACCACGTCGACAAGGCCGGATCGTTCGCACAGCAGGACAACCGGTGGCAGACGCCGAACGACCCGCGCAGCGAATCGATGCTGCAGCCGCCGTATTACCTGACCATGCAGATGCCGGGGCAGGACACTCCGAGATTCTCGATGTTCTCGACGTTCATCCCGAACTCGCAGGGCGCGGGTGGAAGCCGTGACGTGCTGATGGGCTACCTCGCGGTCGATTCGGACGCCGGCTCGGAGAAGGGCAAGAAGGCAGAGGGTTACGGCCAGCTGCGCATGCTCGAGATCGACACCGACACGACCGTCCCCGGCCCCGGTCAGGTGCAGAACACCTACAACTCGGACACGTCCGTGGTGCCTCAGCTCAACCTGCTGCAGCAGGGGGAGTCCGAGGTCATCTACGGCAACCTGCTGACACTGCCCGTCGGTGGTGGTCTGCTCTACGTGCAGCCCGTGTACGTGCAGTCGTCCGAGGGGACGCAGCTGCCTCGACTGCAGAAGGTGCTGGTCGCCTTCGGTGACCGCGTGGCTTTCGAGAACACGCTCACCGAAGCCCTCGATACCCTCTTCGGCGGTGACTCCGGTGCAACCGGCGGCGATGACACGGTCGAACCCGATCCGGACGCTCAAGTGCCCGATACCGGCGAGGTGCCGACGACGGAGCCCACGCAGCCCACGGGGGCCGAGGCGGAGGCGCTCGCGGCTGCGCAGTCTGCCTTGGTCGACCGTGAGACGGCACTGAAGGCGGGAGACCTCGCGAAGTTCGCCGAGGCGGACGAGCGTCTCACCGCAGCGGTGCAGAAGCTGATCGAGCTCGACTCCGCCGCAGGCAACTGATTCGAGACATCCGCATCGAATGGGCGTCCCTCCGGGGGCGCCCATTCGCGTCTCTCCGGTGGACCTTCCTCGGTCAGGCGGGCCGAAGTGCGGCGGAGGCGGCGTCGATGGCCTCGACGTCGAGGGAGTAGTACGCCCAACGTCCACGCTGCTCGCGCCTGACGAGTCCCGCGTCGGAGAGGAGCTTCATGTGGTGGGAAACGGTGCCCTGAGAGAGCCCGACGGGCTCCGTGAGATCGCAGATGCACGCCTCCCCGCCGTCACCGGCGGCGATGAGGGAGAGCAGACGCACGCGGGTCGGATCTCCCAGCGCCTTGAACACGCGCGCCACCTTCTCGGCCTCCTCGGTGCTGATGGTCGAGGTGATGCGCGGTACGCAGCAGGAGGTGCCGGCGTCGATCGTGGCAGGGATGGTCATAGGGCCATGCTACCCACGTATTGACAAACATCGATAGATCACGCACTGTGGTCATATCGAAGTTCATCAATGTAAGGAACGTGATGTCCGAGCTTCCCGTCGTCGTCATCGGCGCAGGCCCCCAGGGGCTGGCCGTCGCCGCACACCTCACCGAGCGCGGGTGCGATGTGATCGTGTTGGAACGTGGGTCGGGCCCCGCCACCGCGGTCTCCGAGTGGGGGCACGTGCGCTTGTTCTCCCGCTGGCCCGAGCTGACCGATGCGGCCTCCCGTCGCCTGCTGGAACCCTCGGGATGGACCGCTCCGACGGACGGGTATCCGACCGGCGCGGAGTGGATCGTGCGGTATCTCGCGCCCCTCGCTGAGGTGCTGGGGGAGCGGGTCCGCTACTCGACGACGGTCACCGGCGTCGCGCGCAAGGGGCGGGACCGTGTGGTCGAGAGCGGTCGCGCAGGACAGCCCTTCGTCGTTCATGCGATCGGCTCGGATGGCGAAGAACTCCGGATCGGTGCACGTGCCGTCGTCGATGCGAGCGGTACCTGGGGGCGCCCCAATCCGGCCGGAGCCGAGGGGCTCCCCGCGATCGGCGAGACAGGCTTCGCCTCGCATATCTCCTACCGGATTCCGGATGATGTCACGGCCCAGGCCGGGCGGCACGTGGTCGTCATCGGGTCCGGGCACTCGGCCACGCACACCGTGCTGCGTCTGACCGCGTTGGCGCGACGACACCCCGGTACACGGGTCTCGTGGCTGATGCGCCGGGGAAAGGCGGCGTCCCGCCTGCTCGGTGGCGCAACGGGCGATGCGCTTCCCGAGCGCGCGGCGTTGGGCGCGCGGGCTCGAAAAGTCATCGAGTCCGGTCTCGTCGATGTCATCCAGGGGTTCCGCGTCGCGGAGTTCCGCGCGGACGAAGAGGGTCTCACGATCATTGCGGACAGCGGAGGTGCGGTGAGGGGCGTCTCGCACGTGTTCGCCTTGACGGGATTCCGTCCCGACCTCGGCATGCTCTCGGAGGTGCGTGTGGCATGGGACCCCACTCTGGAGGCGGTGGCCGGCATCGCCGCGGACATCGACCCGAACCTCCACTCCTGCGGGTCGGTCGGGGCGACAGGGGCGGCCGAGCTCACCCAGCCGGAAGACGATTTCTACATCATCGGCGCGAAGAGCTACGGGCGTGCGCCCACATTCCTGGCGCTCACGGGATTCGAGCAGGCACGCAGCGTCGCCGCACAGCTCGCGGGCGACCTGATCGCCGCGCGGAGCACGCAGCTCACCCTGCCTGCGACGGGTGTCTGCGGGGGATCGGGTGACTTCGATGGCGAAGGCGGCAGCTGCTGTGGGAATCCCCTCGTCCAGGTCGGCACGGTTCGGGCGAGAATGGAGTTGATTCCGGCAACCGCCGATCACGCCGCAGAGAATTCCGACAGCACGCCCGCGAGGAGCATCCGATGACCGACGTACCCGTCAAGCCCTCCGTCCTCTTCGTCTGCGTGCACAACGCCGGCCGCTCGCAGATGGCCGCGGGTTTCCTGCGTGACATCGCGGGGGATCGGATCGACGTGCGCTCTGCCGGTTCCCTGCCCGCGGATCAGATCAACCCGGTCGCGGTGGAAGCCATGGCCGAGCTCGGTGTCGACATCACGGCGGAATCGCCCAAGGTGCTGACCACCGAAGCCGTGCAGGCCTCCGATGTCGTGATCACGATGGGCTGTGGCGATGCCTGCCCGTTCTTCCCGGGAAAGCGCTACGAGGACTGGGAGCTCGACGATCCTGCCGGACAGGGGATCGACGCCGTGCGACCGATCAGGGACGACATCCGCGCCCGGATCGAACGTCTGGTGGCCGACCTGATCTGAGCCGGGTGCGACGCACTCGATCGAATCCGATCGAGTGCGTCGCACGCGAAGCAAAGCGAAAGGCCCCCTGACCTGGATTTCTCCGAGTCAGAGGGCCTTTCATTTGTTGCGGGGACAGGATTTGAACCTGCGACCTCCGGGTTATGAGCCCGGCGAGCTACCGAACTGCTCCACCCCGCGGCACAAGAAGAAACTTATCACGGATTCCGGAGTCGGTCGAATCGAGAGGGCATCGGGGCGACGTCGCGGGCGTGTCGATGCGAGAGGATGGAGTCATGTCCGAGATCGCAGCCGTCCCCGTCGCCGTGTGCCAGTTCGCGCCCACCGCATCCCGAGCCGACAACCGCGAGCGGATCGCCGAATTGACGGCCGATGCCGCCGCACGTGGTGCGAAGCTGGTCGTGTTCCCGGAGTACTCGAGCTACTTCGTCGATCCTCTGGACGAGAGCCTCGCGGCGAACGCCGAGGACCTCGATGGGGAGTTCGTCGCGACCTTGGCCGCTCTGGCCGCCGAGTACGCCGTCGTGATCGTCGCCGGTCTCGCGGAGCGGGCCGCGGACGGTGAGCGGGTGCGGAACTCCGTCGTGGCGGTGCGCGGCGACGGCATACTCGCCGTGTACCGCAAGCAGCATCTGTACGACGCATTCGGGCAGCGGGAGTCCGACTGGGTCGAACCGGGTGAGCTGGGCCCAGCGGCCACCTTCGACCTCGGCGGTCTGCGCTTCGGACTCATGACCTGCTACGACCTCCGCTTCCCCGAGGTGGCCCGTTCGCTCGTCGATGCGCAGACCGACGCCCTCGTCGTGCCGGCGGAGTGGGTCAGAGGACCGCTCAAGGAGCATCACTGGACCACGCTGCTCGCCGCCCGTGCGATCGAGAACACCGTCTATGTGATCGCCGCGGACCACCCGACTCCGATCGGCGTTGGACATTCGCAGGTCATCGATCCGCAGGGCGTGATCCTCGCCGGTGTGGGCACTGCTCCCGGGATCGCGGTCGCCGTGGTGGAGGGGGAGACGATCGCGCGCGTGCGGGCGACCAACCCGTCGCTGCGGGTGCGGCGCTACGCGGTCGTGCCGCATGACACCGTCCCCGGCGGAGCGGTCGCCCCCGGGGCTCCCTCCTGATCCGCGGTCAGGCGGAGAAGCCTGCGAGACGCGCAGCTGCCTCTTCGAGCACGTCGACGCGCTTGCAGGCCGCGAAGCGCACCAGGCCCGAGTACTCGCCCCGGTGCGCCTCGGAGACGAAGGCCGTGAGCGGGATCGCGACGACGCCCGCGCGTTCGGGCAGAGTGCGGCAGAACGCTGCGGCGTCCGCGCCGCCCAGTGCGGTCGCATCGGCGACGGTGAAGTAGCCGCCCTGCGGGGCGTGCACGGTGAATCCGGCCTCCCTCAACCCGGCTCCGAGGATCTCGTGCTTTCGCGCGAGCGCGGCGGCCGCATCCGCGAAGTACGCGTCGTCCATCCGCAGCCCCACAGCGATGGCAGGCTGGAACGGGGAGCCGTTCACGTACGTGAGGTACTGCTTCACCGTCAGCACGGCCGTGATGAGCGCGGCCGGCCCGTGCACCCAGCCGATCTTCCATCCCGTCGTGGAGAAGGTCTTGCCGGCGGACGAGATGGTCAGTGTGCGCTCGGCCGCTCCGGGGAGGGTCGCGATCGGCGTGTGCGGCGCATGGAAGGCCAGGTGCTCGTACACCTCGTCGGTGACGATGATCGCGTCGTGCCTCTCCGCCAGACGCACCACCTCGCTGAGAACCTCGCGTCCGAACACCGCGCCCGTGGGGTTGTGCGGGTCGTTGACCAGGATGATCCTGGTGCGGTCGGTCACCGCTGCCGCGAGTCGGTCGAGGTCGGGCTGGAAGTCCGGGGCCCGCAGCGGGACGGTGCGAAGGCGCGCCCCCGCGAGAGCCACGGCCGCGGCGTAGGAGTCGTAGTACGGCTCGAACACGACCACCTCGTCGTCCGGGCCGTCGATCAGCGCCAGCAGGGTCGCGGTCAGCGCTTCGGTCGCCCCGGCCGTCACGATCACCTCGCGTGTGGGATCGACGGTCAACCCGTAGAAGCGACGCTGATGAGTGCTGATGGCGTCGAGGAGATCCGAGGTTCCGCGTCCGGGAGGATATTGGTTCGCTCCATCTGCGATGGCCTGTCGCGCCGCCTCCAGCACCGCTGCGGGACCGTCCTCGTCGGGGAAACCCTGACCGAGATTGATCGCTCCGGTTCGGGCCGCTGCTGCCGACATCTCTGCGAAGATGGTGGGCGCGACGGTTCCGTCCGCAGCGAGCAGACCTGCACCCGCTGCTGTACGACGCCATGCGCCGGGAATGACACTCATGAAGAACAGGCTAAGGCCATAGCTGAAACTCATCTTCGGCATAAGGAACGCACAGATACAGGCGTCATTCTGAAATGGTCGTCGAAGGAGCACACACCATGAACGAAGACAACCCCCAGGACCAGTCGGCACCCGCGTCGAACGACGCCGTGCCGTCCACCGAGGCCGCAGAGGTCGCCGCTCAGTCGGCGACGGATGCCGCCGCTGACAACGCCACACCGGCGCCCGC